>CAYUWY010000006.1:0-286938 GCA_964448575.1 uncultured Pirellulaceae bacterium | reverse complement strand
GCGTCTTAGCGTCCTTGCGTCTTGGCGTTTCTCTTTCTGGGCCGCTGGAGAAATGGGACATAAATGAGACATTGAATACCCCGCTTCGCTTGCGCCAATCTGCTGGGAAAAATTCACCAGCAAATTAATTAGCTCGTAGCAAGAAAAAATCGTGCCCGTTGGATTCACCAGCAGGGCACGACAATTCATGAAAGCGATTCGTTACCGCTTCAAGACTTTCGGTGCTGGAATCTTGGTGCTTTCGATTCGTTTTTCGATGATCTTGGTGTAAATGACCACGACTGCCCGTTTGCCCTCTGGCGGATTTTCCATGAACTCAGTGACATCAAAAAGCGCGAAACTTTTATCCGGGACTTCTAACTGACCTGTCATTTTGATCGTCGATTTATCCGGTGAGCTGGTTTCAGTTTTCTCGTTCGGCTGAGCGTTCGGTTTGCCGCTCAACAGACGCGTTGCCTCAGCCGAGCTACAAGAAAGAGTTACGTAAGCGGGATCGTCGCTGGTGCTTGCTGTGAGCATCGGTTGGATCGTCAAACGCTCGAGTTCAACTCCTTCATGCTTCAAGGATCGGAAAGTTGTCATTTGACCGTTGAAGTAGGTATAGGTTGACAATAACTTCAGCGAGCGAAACGCCTCCATCGACTTGGCATCGGTCAACTTAGGTTTTTCGGGATTAAGTTCCTTCAGGATTTCATGTCCTTCTGGGACGATTGCCAAGAATGACTTCAATTTGATTCTTACTTCAGGTAGTTCGCAAATTTTAGTCAACCTATCCTGAATCGCAGCGTGATTTTTCTCTGTGGTACGAACGATCAATGCTAAATTTGGCACAAAGGCCTCGACCGTCCCCTTGCCGCCGCCTTTCTTCCATGACTCCGGTGCAACCGTCTGCTCAACGAGTTCTCGGATCGGATCGAAGTCTCGCTGCGTAACTCCAACAGCCGAAATTCCACCAGGAATTCCCGGGCCACCAACTGCGCCAATAATCGGAGTATCGAGGGGCTCTATATATGGAACTACCAAGTCGAAAACGTCGTAACTTTTGGTCACCATTCTTCCGTCGTTGGCGAGTTTTGAATGGCCTGCTTTAGACCGCTTAGAAGTTGGTTGGTCGTGACTTGATTGTTCGTCATTTGATTGAGCGGCATTTGCTTCAACATTCATTGAAGAACCTGCAAACTTTTGAGCTTGCAAAACTGTTTCAGGCTTCGTTTCTTGAGCGACCAACTCAAGTCTAAACAAACCGAACATCGCAATTGAAAACAGTGAAACAATAGCCAGCATCCGTGCGTATTTCATTTCTAATCCTTTAGGTTGAATAATACGTTGAATTCGTTCTTGAATTGGCGGCCCACCTGCCGCCAACGCTACACCACAATGGCTTTGGTTGAACTCAACGAGGGAAACAAGTGATTTTGCATAGTCGATAGGGTTTGAAGGCGTGTTATTAAGCACATACTCATCACAAGCCATCTCGATTGAGGCATCGAAACGCCGAAGCGCGAGCCAAGCGAGCGGGTTGAACCACTGGGGCAGTATCAGCAGACGAGCGGACAGCGTTTTCCAAACATCGCCTCGCTTAATATGCGAAAGTTCATGCCGAAGAATCGCGATTCGGTGTGTCGCGGACTGGTCTGCCCAATAGGTCTCTGGGACGACCAATGAATATTGGCCCGCGTTTCTCACAATCAACGGACCGAGTTGGTTGGAGACCCGAAGCGTAACGGGCGCAACGATACTTAACTCCAATTGCACACGTTCCAATTCCAACTTCCACCGGGAGGCAAGCGGATGGTCAATTTGATTTAGGACCGGGAAACGACTTACCGTTCGACAAAGCAATCTAAAATTGCGGAGGTAACCCGCAGTCAAAAACAAAACACCAAAGACCCAAAAAGTCACTATCGCCATTGGAATAGAAGGGAAATTGAATTGTGCTTCGGTAACAAGAGCTTGTGTTGGTAAAGAAACGTAGTTGTTTGATACCTCTAAAGATGGCAAACCAGTTGTTGTCGTTACCTGGCTGACCGGTTCATACCAGGGAATTTCAATCACAATCGAAAACAGAAGCCAGCTTTGCATTAAAACGAGCATCCAAATTGCCACGCGTGTACTGGGACGCGCTCGCATGAACTTAATCAGAATTGCTGCAACCACAACCGAAACGGTAAGCAAAAACGTGGCCTGAAACAGATGGGTAAACGAAAATTCAAGGATTTCATTCATGACCGACCTCCTTGCTTCTTTGGCGCTTTCTTTGGCGCTTTCTTTGTCTTTTTCTCTTTGGCCTCGGCTTCCGCGATCAGCGCTTTGAGCTGATCAATTTCGCCACGGCTAAGATCGCGGTCGCTTACCAACTGCGCAACAAGCGGCAGGAACTTGCCTTCGTTCACGCGTTTGACCAGCAAATTCAAGTCATGCTGATTGACTTGCTCTCGAGTAATCGCAGCGAGGTATTTGGCAGGGCGTTCTTTAGATTTTTTGACCACACCTTTTTCTACCAAGCGGTTGAGCCGCGTTTGAACGGTGGTGTAGCCGATCGGTTGTCCCAACGCTTCGTGGGCTTCGGATAAATTGACCGGGCCGTCACGCCAAAGCATTTCCAACAGCTCCAACTCGCCCGTCCCCAATCTCTCAAACGGAGATTTCTTCTTGTTAACCATGTGCGTCACTCCTTTACGACAAGTGTCATAATCGTTTTATGACACTTGTCGTAAAGACGCAAGGGCAGTTTTTGAACTGAATAGAAAAACTCTTTTGCCAAGAGCGAGGCTCAATGGTCAACAACGATTTTCCAGCTGCGCACTGAGATCATTTAAATTGCATTGGAAACAGAAAGCAATTTTTTACTTTGAAATTGCCTGTCTTGAATTGGCGACCATGGTGACTTCGTCGCCGCATTGAATGGTTCCGCCGGTGACGACCCGAGCCGTAATGCCACCGTGCCCTCGCATGGCGTTGTATCCACCCGCTCCAAGATTCTCTTCCATGCGGTTGCACGGAGGACAGTTCCCCGTTGCAAACAAAACGACATTGCCTATTCGCAACTCAGCGTTCTTAAGAGCCGTCAAATTGATCCCGGACACCACGATGTTGCGGCGAAGCAATGCAGGATCGATTTCGTCTTTTTGTAAAATTGAACCGACCGCGTCAATGTGTTCCTTTTGAATCAAAGTCACCATGCGCGGTCCGTCGGTTGGCCCCTTAAAGCGATCACCGACCAAGCCTTGATCGTCGACCTCGGCAGTTTGTACCACTTTGATGGCTTCACGTCTCGCCGGACGCAAACCAATCCACTCAACCTTTCCGGTCTGGGGCATCGATTCCAAAAGTTCTTTCATTTCCAAACCCATTGGTCTCTTTCAAACTGAACGCTGATCGCCAAACGCTGATTTTACCCTCGCCATCGGTTTTGTTTAAGCAGAGACCAGGCGAGTTTGTCCAGATAATCCAAGGCAAACGCAAACACCATCCATCAAGCTGCCTTTTCACTTTGCAATCAGTAGCAGTAGAATGGAAGATACATTGAACTAAGATGCGACTAGCTCAGATACACAGACTGAAGTAAATGAACTGAGCTACCAATAACTGAACTGTTAACCACACCAATCAAAAAATAATACGACTATGAACAAAAGCAAATACATCTGGATGAACGGCAAAATGATCCCTTGGGAGAGTGCCACCGTACATGTCATGTCCCACGCACTCCATTACGGCTCAAGCGTTTTCGAAGGCATTCGCTGCTACGATACACCCGGTGGTCGCTGCATTTTCAGATTGGGAGCCCACATCAAACGGCTTTTCGATTCCGCAAAACTTTATCGCTACAAAATCCCGTTCAGCCAATCCGACATTGAGCGAGGTTGTTGCGAGTCGATCGTTGAAAACGAACTCAAAAGCGCCTACATCCGACCTTTGGTTTTCCTCGGAGCCGGTTCACTGGGCGTTGTTCCCAATGACGACGTCCCAACCGATGTGATCATCGGTGCGATGGAATGGGGTTCGTATCTGGGCGAAGAAGGACTTAAAAACGGAATTGATGTTTGTGTTTCGTCCTGGACACGAACGACCAGCGCGGCACTTCCAATTTTATCCAAAGCGGGCGGGCATTATTTGAACGCTCAGTTGATTGGCGGCGAAGCTCGTCGTCTTGGGTTCGCAGAAGGAATTTCTGTGACAGCGCGCGGCACCGTGAGCGAAGGATCAGCCGAAAATATTTTCGTGATTCGTGATGGAAAAATTTATACGCCACCTTTAGCGGCTGCGATCCTCAATGGAATCACACGCGACTCAGCGATTACGTTGGCAAAGCATTTGGGCTACGAAGTCATCGAGCGAGAGATTCCGCGCGAGTTGCTTTACGTTTCCGATGAGCTGTTTTTCACTGGGACAGCCGCCGAAGTCACACCAGTTCGAAGCGTCGACGGCATCGAAATCGGATCCGGATCACGCGGTCCAATCACCGAAGCCATTCAGTCCGCATTCTTTGGATTGTTTGATGGAAGCACCAAAGACGAATGGGGCTGGCTTGATTCGGTCGAAAAAGGCGCTGCAGTTTCTTAACTAAGAGATAAAAGACATACTGAATCCTGTACCATGAAAATTAGATTGTTGTTAACGAGGAGGGCAAGAGATGTTATCAATTTTGATACGCAAATCGCTTGAATTAAGCGAGCATGCGAACGATCCAGTTGTTTTTCAAGCAAGATGAACGCAAGCAGAAGTAACTGCAAATTTGATTAAGAATGGAAAGAGCGGGCAGGAATTCATTGACAGCGCAACGAACTGGTGGCCCCGCTGGACCAAGACGTGTCTCCGCGTAAACAGTTGATCTAAAATCGCTTCAAATTAATATTCGATGTTGCTATCTCCCTACTTTTACTTCAGCTTGACTTTTCACCGCAACGTCCCAGACGACGGTTTTTTATCAATCTACTCACCCATCGCAAAAACGCCCGTTGTTCGTTGTGTTGGAGCCAAACCAAATATCACGACTCGAACAATAATGTTCCCCAACCTATAGATCGGCGACATCTAAAAGATCATTCCAGATGCCAATCGAAAATAAAACTTGTTGAGATCGTTCTACTCGAAATCTCAGACTTCAAATAACTACCATGCTGCAATTAGTAGAAGCGTCTGCGAATTTGCAACATTGAGCTTATGGTTTGTCGCTTTCTTTCTCAGGCAGCAAATGCTCATGATACGAAAGCAACGCTCAACTTGCTGATGATCTTTGAGGTTTGCAGCAGTTACGTTTCAAATCTCCAGTGCAAGTTTTGCGATTCTAGGTTCTGGCATTTCCGTTAGATTGTTGCGAGAACCCTGCAACCAATCGGTCCAACGAGAAGTTGATTGGACAATCCAATTCGATTGAGTATGCGAATGGCTGCAATACGCCAAGCTTTCGATGGGGAAGGGTTGCTACATCTCCGCGTGTTGCAACCTCGGCTTTCCGATTTCGCCTCTCTCACAAAATGCGGAGTCTTTTGATTCAACTGTTTTGCAGTGTTACAATTTCCGACTCACTTCCTAATCATGCAATTACCTTCTGTATCAATGACTACCAAAACCCAACCGTATTCAATTTCTCTACCCAAAGTCATTGACGAAAACAACATCGACGAACTGCTAAACGCTAAGTATTCGATCTCAAAAAAACAAACTTCGGTATCATTCGATGCAGCAAGTTGTCGGTACGCGACGACTATAGGAATCGCCCTAATGATTAATTGGGTTTGGCAGGTCGCAAGAAAAGCCAATTCGATCGAATTTATCGCGCCTGGTTTTTTGGAAGAAAAGTTGGACGAAAGCGCAATCCCTATACTGAAGCAATGGGGGAGTTGGAATGTCTGGGGCGGACTCCGGCGTGCCGGAGCGAGGATCCTAAATCACGACGGTCAAGTATCGCTCGCGCAAGCCACAGCGTCTGACGAACTGGCCTCTGCCTATGTGCCATTCAAGTTCTTCGATGACCGAAGGGATTTTGAATCGATTAACAGAATGCTAGGAGACTTAGGTCACCAAAAATCAGTCTTTGGAAAAGACCGAGATTTTGAGTTCATTCGTACAGGTGGACTCACAAAAGTAATTGTTGAGGAACTCGGAAAAAATGTTTTTGATCATGCGGAAGGGAAGAATGGTTTTATGTCAATTGGGAAAATGCACCCCATTCGCGAATCCGATCCAGATCTTCGGCGAAAACTATTGGGAAGGTTAAAAGCAGTGCCAAGCTACGCAGAGAGTTTTTTTGAAAATCTTGGTACAGATGCATGTATCGAAGTCGTTATTTCGGACCTTGGCCGTGGTATTCCCAGCACCATAAAAAAGCCGTATCTGGAAGATGCAATTCTTGAAAAAAAGAAAAGCGAACCCAAAGATGATGATTTAATCAAGTATGCATACCTATTGCACTCAACATCAAAGCCATCATCTTACTACACCACGAGTTCCGATTACCCTTACCCTCATGGACTTTTTTTCGTAAAGGCAATCGCTCGTCGCTTTCGTGGACTTTTGGTTTGTCGCAGCGGCAACTCGAAAGTTGCTTGGGACTTCTATTCGTCAAAAGACGCCAAGCCTATTACTGCCAAAAAACGTTCCAAACGAATCAACTTTCCTCGTATCGGCGGAACTCAAATACAACTTTTGGTCCCCCTTCATGACAAGAAGCTAACCAAAAGTAGAGTTTTCTTACCTGATACGTTTATTGGTGAGGTTGAGGAGCTTCAAACCGAAATTTTAGCGGTATCAAACTTAGACAAAACGAATCGCGTGCCTGATGAAAAGGAAGTCTTGAAAGCAGTACATTCAATAGCAAACAGATCTACAAAACCAAGATTAATCGTTCTTGATTTCATTGGCGTTGATTGGGGAAAAGACCAATTGTTTCCGGTGGTCTCTGATCTTAGGCGCCTTGCTTTAACAGGAATTATCTTTGGACTCGTGAATACTGAACACCAACGCATGGATGCTGCAATTGACGCGATGTTCTCTCCTCAAAGCAGTTCCTCAACAAAAATAAACTCGCGCCCTGTTGTTAGGCTTAGAAACGTGGAAGGAAGTTGGGAGTTAGACCTCGTCGGAAGTGAACTAAGCGAAGGTGAGCTAAAAACATTTGAAAAAGCAATCGCCTTCGGTCAACCGGTTGATTACTTGCCAGAGGAACTTGAGCACTTATTCAAAGCGGGCATTGTCAATGAGAATGAATTCATTCCAAAAATAGATATTGCCAATTTGACTTCTGAGCTTGACCTGTGGCGAGAGAAACGAATTAAGGAGATTATATTGTCAGAACCGTTCGGCGTTGTTCATTACGGTAAGTTCATACTTCCAAATGGCCTATACGTTGACCGTTTTTACGAAATTGATGCAATTCTTCGCGTCCCATTTGCGGATCGGCTAATCGGCGATACTCTTGCGAAGTCGCTAACGAATACAACTGATGGCAACACTCTTGTTGTTTGCATCTCGAGGATTGGTAAAAAGCTAGGGGAAGTTGTTGGGAATTATCTCCGCGAATCGTTAGATTGCTTTCAATTTTGCTTTGTGGAAGATGTTGAAAAGGTGCCTTTCTTTAGATTCCCCAATGGTAACTTTTCACGAATAGCAATCCTCACGGATGCGATTGCTTCTGGAGATTCTGTGGATGCAGCGATTTCGGCGATTGAGCGATCCTATCCTAGTACAACGATCGCAATTTACACGGTTATTGACTGTAGGCCAAAGAAACTTCAAGGCGTATTTGTCCACGATAAGGAGCAAAGACAAGTCTACGCTGTAGTCAGCGAACCTAACACTTTTCATCCACAAAAACCTAGTGGGTGGAAGTACAGCGAAATAAAACGGATCGACCATGTCAATTGGCGTCCGATTCATGATCTACCACATGACGAGGAACAATATGAAGCGAATCAATTCCTAAGCAACCATTGTAGCAATAGCAATGCAATTAGAATCGGCCATTTCCACTCGTCTAACGGCAATCACTACCGATTTTTCTTTTCGACAAGCCATCTCGTTAATAGTTTTTCTCAGGAGTTTGCGGGGCGAATCAGCGAAGCCGTTCAAAAGACAATTGGAGGGAAACTGGAGACAGTGACTCATATCATAACCCCCGACGATAGCGTTGGGCTTGAAAAGATGCTTGACAAGTTAAAGATGCACCTCAAAGGCACCGCAAAAATCGTAAAGGTCAATAGGGAAACGGATACGCGTACTTATACAACTGATGAGTCTGACGTCGTTCTAGTTTTTGATAGCGCTTGTAGCACGACTCGCACCGCTCAACGGCTAGTTGATGTGGCAAGACAGCTTGAGCCAAAACTTATTCTCGTTTGGTTTTTAATGAGCCGAGCAAACGAAGATGCATGGCGTTATTTGACAGGAGTCGATACATTCCGAAAAATACCTGTCGAGGTGAATACTCTCACTCGAGTCAACGTGCCTGTTTACGCGAAAGGAAACAGATGTCCAATTTGCGAACGAAAGAAGCTGATCAATAGAGCATCGAACAAACGGTTTTTAAATCGCTTAGGCGATGCATTGATACGTGAAACTCTGAGATTGAATTCGAATGGTATAAGGGCTCTAAGGGACCGGGAGCACATTGGAATCGCTGAGTATTCGGACAGGATTTCCAAGTTTAGAATGTTGCTTGAGCGACAGCGTTCTAGCTCTAGCGCGCTAGATGAAATTTTGGAACTACTAAAATCCAATGAAAAAGCGAATCGTCACAGCATATTGAGAGCTTGCAGCGATGAACACTACGACATCTTTGACACAGAATTTGGATTGCCGCCAGATTTAAGAGGTGAATTTCGCAGACTGGCTGAAACAACTCTTGAAACTAGCGAGCTCAGCGCAAATACGCTTAGGTCATCGGTTCAAGTACTTGTGGCAACCGCTCCATTTGAAAAACCAAAATTTCTTGAACACATAATCCCTGAATATGGTGACAACATTTCTGCCATTGAATTAGTTTTGGTCGAAATTTTGATTCACGCGGAATTTTTACAAGAACGTTTCCCGCTGCATGAGACAATTAAATGCTTAAAGACAGCCCAGTCCAAAATCATTGAACATAGTCAACAGAAAAGCGTTCACCCAGAAACGCTGAGCATTCTTTCCGAAATCATTATTGAGCTTAACCAACAAGTAGAAGTCAAACGAGTTTCACACTTCGGTGCACATGAAAATTGCAGTGAAGTTATTAAGATCCTTACTAACCGCATGGGAGGCACCCACGCTTACATTCAAGAATCCTTAACTCTGCTCGGAATGCTAGCCGACCCTGAACACACTCGGAGGCAACTGGACGAATTGTATTACGGAGAAAATGGTCTTTCAGAGCTGCTGTTAAAACAGTTGTTGCCTCGCAACAATGCCCTAGCACCGCTCTACGAAACGTTAGAGCATCCAAGAGGAGACTACCTGCTTCGAGGAAGCAATCCTAGCTTTGAAAATGACTGCCGAAACCTAGCAACAATTATGCAGGAAGTACAAGCGATAGCTGACAACCCCATCTCTAAGCCGCGAGACATTCTTGATGCAGTCAAGCGAGACAAAACTATAGCAAGGCTTAAGAAATGGACAGGCAGATCCACAGATTGGATAAACATCCTCAAGGATTGTTTTTGTGATCCGATAAATGAAATTAATGCAATTTGCAAATTCTGGGAAAGAACTATCAGTGAAAAGCATATCAAATTTCACTTAGATCTGCCTTCGTCACCAGTCGAGTGCTTTATCGCCAAACGAACTATAAAGTCAATTGTTCACAGTACGATCGACAACAGTTTCAAATATGGTTTTTCCTCCGACAAAAAGTCCTACGACAAACTCATTTTCATAGAAGTCTCGAGTGATGAAAATTACGTGACCTTAACGATGGGGGACAATGGCATTGGAAAAAAGGATGACGAAGATGCTGGCGTAAGTCGAATAAATGAAAGATGCTCTGCCTTTGACGGTCGCGCTTCGTTTTATCAGTCTGAAAAAATTGCGACAGGAATCCAAATTCAACTTCTACGAAGGAGCGCTCAAGATGTTAGTTGATGGAAAGCGAAAAGTTGTCTGCGTCGACGATCAATTTCCATGGGTTGAATCATTCAAGAATTATCTCACTAAGGTATGGCATTTTGATATCGAAATGATTCATAATTCTTCATTTCATCCCACCGTAGAAACGTTCGATGACTTTGAAAACGAAGTCATGAGCTTAATCCAAATAAACCGGTCAGAAATTGGAGCCGTTTTTCTCGATCTGGGACTCGTGGTCGACGTGCCTAAACCATGGGAATGGGGTTTCAGACTTGAGCATACAATTCGTCAAGAGTTTTACGAACTTCCCATCTTGGCTATCACACAATATACAGACGATGAAGTCAAAACGGACGGTTACTATCACGACTTTGATGCATTTCTCCTGAAAGACAAATTGTCCGACATGAGTAAAACAGAGTTTAGCGGTCACGTTGCCCAAGCAATCGAAAAGAGAAGCAAAAGAATCCAAATGGTGCAAAAACACTCTTCGCAGATAAAAAGGCGTCAGGTTCAAAAAGGCAAAAGAATTCGCGTCCTGCACATTTCAGACTTGCATCAAGGAATGAATAAATCGAATCATCTTTGGCCCCAAGTAGAGGATACCGTGATCGAGGACTTGAGTCGGCTTGTACGGGATGATGGGCCAATCGATGTGGTTTGCTTTACTGGAGACATTGCAAATCGAGGAGACAAGGAAGAATTTGAAAAAGCTGACATAGCCATTTCGAAGGTATTGGATTCCTTGGGCTGTGATTCTCCGTTTCTTCTAGCCGTGCCTGGAAATCATGATCTGGAAAGACCAGGGACAGATATTGCAAATTCGATTCTCTCAATCTCAGGCAATACCGATGTCGCAAACGACTTTTGGACCGATTCAAAATACTCAGCTAGAAAAGGTGTCGATAAGATGTTCGCCGCCTATTCAAATTGGTTTACGAAGTATAAGCCAACTTCGTTTACTGCTGGCCTCCTTCCTGGTGATTTCGTTTCCACTTTAAACGTTCGTGGCTTTAAAATTGGCGTAGTTGGAGTGAATTCTTCTTTCGCACATGTGAAAAAAGGGAATTTGAAAGGAGAAATGCTTTACAATCATCGTCAAATTCACCATGCCTTGGAAACACTTGAAGCGACACCTAAAGAGTGGGCGGGGCTTCATGATTTCTGTATCTTGTTGACCCACCATCCGGTTAGCTGGTACGAAGCAAAGTCACTTCGTGAATTTGAAAATGAATTATTTCAGCCACGAAAATTTTTGTTTCATTTACATGGACATATGCACGAGCCTAATTACCTGAACCTTGCTGATGGAGGGGCGGCTCCAAGAAACAGTATTCAAGCACCCTCGTTATTTGGCTTGGAAGAATGGGGAGAGAGATCTGAATCACGAATCCATGGCTATAGTGTAATCGAAATAGAAGTAGCCAGAACGAATACTACGTTTCGAATTTGGCCAAGAAGACTTAATGCAGGCAATGGGGAGCGTAGAATTGTCGCGGACAATTTCAATTTCAATTTGGAAAGGTTCACCGAGGCAACCGTTCCATTTGAGGTAAGTCGCTAATGAGAATTCAGACAACCTGAGCGAATGACAACCAATTTGCTAATTCTGCCCCAGCGGCTTGGCCGGTAATTGCGAAGCATCTATCAACACAAAATTGATGCGCGAGCTGAATTTGCGCTAGCGTCGTTTTCGCTAACGGATAACCAAAATTAATTTGGCATTTGGCCAATCACCGGCAGCAATCGCGAATTTTTGCGAAGTGCCTCTAAACGATTGCTCTGGCAATACTTACACGTTTGCATGCAATATCGTCACTTTATGCTGGCTTTTGGTTAAGCGTGTGTTTTGCGAACTCGCGCCAAATCGCCGATTTTAAAACTACTTGAAAACTCGTTTTGGCTGTGCGATATTGCCAAAACAGGAGATCAATCGTTTGACCTCTTGTCTCGGAGCAAACCATTTTTGGCCAAGGCAACATTCATTTGCCGGCGAATAAAAATCGTAACGACCGAGCTTGGTTAAGTATCCGCAAACCATTTTTTAATAACTTCAGGAGTGCCGACGACAACAACGATTATTCAACAACCTTGACCCCACTTTGCGGCATTCCTGAACACTACCTGAATACGACGAAGGACTTTATTCGAATTTGATCTAACGAAAAAAGGGGACCAAAATGGCCACTGTTGAATCGATCAGGAACGTTGTCTTGTGCGGTCACGGATCGGCGGGCAAAACCACGCTCGCCGACTCATTCTTGACTTTGACCGATGTGGTTAAGGGGTCGCACAGTGTCGAAAACGGCACCAGCATTTGCGACTTTGACCCCGAAGAAAAAAAACACAAATACTCAATCGAAGCAGCCGCCATTCACTTTGAAAATGGCGGCTTTCGTTTTAATGTGATCGACACTCCGGGCTATCCCGATTTCATTGGCCAAGTCATCGGGCCCATGCAAGCCGTCGATAACGCACTCGTCGTGATCAACGGTCACAGTGGCATCGAAGTCAACACCCGCCGCGTTTTCAAAGAGGCAGGTCTCGAAGGGCTTGGCCGGATGATCGTGATCAACAAAATGGATGACAATACGGTCAACTATTCCCATTTGATCGATTCGATTCAGGAAATCTGGGGCAAGCAATGTATGCCGCTCAATGTCCCTGTTGGTGTAGGAGACGATTTCAAAAGCGTTATCAGCACTTTGAATCCTCCTGAAGATGCCGCCAAGGTCGCAGCCGTCGATCCGCATGAGTTTCGCCAGTCGGTCGTGGAGTCAATCATCGAATCCGACGACGAAGTAATGGAGCGATATTTCGATGGCGTCGAACCAACACCAAAAGAACTGAAACGGCTTCTGTCCCAAGCCATCAAAGTGGGATCATTGATTCCCATCGTTTGCTGCAGCAGCAAAACAGGAGTAGGCGTGCGCGAGTTGCTTGACATGATTGGAGATTGCGGACTTTCGCCTGCAGAGTTTCTTCGATCGGCAACCAATGGAGAAGGGCCTGTTGAGATCAAGCCCGACGCCAATGGGCCACTCGTCGCCAAGGTATTCCGAACTCGCATCGATCCGTTCGTGCAAAAGTTGAACTTCATTCGAATCTTTTCCGGCACACTGCGTCGAGACGATTCCGTTCACGCTTCAACGGCTCGAAAAAACATCAAGCTTGGCCCACTGTTAGAAGTCCAAGGCGAGTCAACCAACCCAGTCGACGTTGCGGGCCCCGGCGATATCGTTGCGATCGCGAAAATGGATGACTTGCATACCGGGACTGTGCTTGGCGATTTAGAGTTGCCCGACACAAAATTCCCTGCGCCGATGGTCAGCCTTGCGGTACTGCCCAAATCGCGTGGCGACGAAACCAAGCTTTCAGGCGCGCTTCACAAAGTGCTTGAAGAAGACCCAACGTTTCATCTTGATCGTGACGCGCAAACCAAAGAGCTCGTGATGACTGGTATGAGCGAGTTGCACTTGAACGTGATTCAGGAACGCTTGATTCGACGCGACAAATTGGAAGTCCAAACCAAAGAGCCACGAATCGCGTTTCGCGAGACCATTCTCAAGAGTGCTGACGGAAGCTACCGCCATCGAAAGCAGTCCGGTGGGCGAGGTCAGTTTGGCGAGATCCATGTCCGCATGCAACCGCTTCCGCGCGGCACCGATATCGCCGAGTTTGCGACCAAGAAAAATTTCCACTCGATCAAGAACTATCACTACGACGAGAAAGCGAATTTTCTGTGGGTTGATTCGGTGGTTGGCGGCGTGATTCCACATAACTTTATGCCCGCAATCGGCAAAGGTTTTTCAGAGCGGATCGCCAACGGTGTAATCGCGGGCTATCCGATTCAAGACGTTTGTGTCGAAGTCCATTTTGGCAAACACCATCCCGTCGACTCCAGCGAAGCCGCTTTCAAACTTGCCGCGAAATATGTTTTCAAAGAAGTTTTCGAAAACGCCAGCCCGAGTTTGCTTGAGCCGATCGTTCACATGGATATCACCGTTCCCGAATCAAACATGGGCGACGTCTACAGTGACATGTCCAGTCGCAGTGGCCGAGTGCTTGGAAACGATCCGGCCGGTGGAAATTTCACGTCAATTCATTGCGAAGTTCCACTGCGGGAAGTCACAACTTATTCGCGAACGCTTTCCAGTATCACCGGTGGTCTGGGAAGTTTCACAATGGAATTCTGTCACTACGACACGATGCCTGCGAACATCCAGCAGGACGTGATTTCAAAGGCGACCATGAACGACGAAGACGACGAGTGATTTAGTCGCGAAGGAAGATTAAGTCACTGTTGGCACGGTTGGCTTAATCTTCCAGTGTTGGCAAACGATAGACAACGTAAACGCCGACAATGGCTGCGAGAAAGACTGCCGATTTGAATGGCCATGTGAGGCTGCTGAATACGAGCGACAATCCAACCAGCAGCGTCACCATCGCGTAGGCGGTGACTTTTACACGTGGACGAACGCCGCCTTTTTCCTGCCAGTCACGAATCGGTTTGCCGACCAACGGCCAAGCTAAAACTTTCTGATTAAGCGCTGGTGAAACGCGAATCAAGAAATAGCTCATTAGTAGCAAGAATGGCGTTGTAGGAATTCCCGGCAGTGCAACGCCGATCATTCCCAGAATGAAAAAAACGAACGCCAGAACGATATAAACCAGCTTGCGCAATCCTGTCACCGCGTCAGTAGCCGAATGGCTAGAATTCGCATCGGCGTGGGATTGGTTGGGTTGCGACTCGCTCATGAAGAATCATCTTAATCGATCACAACGTTTCATGGAGCCAGAACGGCAGTTCGATTAACTTGCATGGCCAACAATCATTCGTTAGGTTTGTAGTCTCTATTCTCTATACAACTTCTCGCAATTTCTTTTGAGTTCTTCATGAGCAACAACCCTTTTAAGCCCCCTGTTCAAACTGGCCAACCAACTGGGAATGATCCTGGGAAACCTTTGCGTGTCGCAATTGCCCAACGTCGAGTAATGTACGCATTGCTGGCGGGAATCGGTTTGAATGTTAGCGCTAGTTACTTGTCCACGCTGGGATCTGCCATGCAAGTGGTAACAATATTCATGGCGCTTGTGGTCATCGGATTAATGGCGTACGTGATGTACTCACTGGCAAAAGAACTGAACTCCGACAGTATTGCTATAGTTTATGCTGTTCTGATGATCGTACCTTGCCTTTCGTTGATCCTATTGGTGATTGTGAGTCAACAGGCAACGAATTACTTGAAACAGTTTGGCATTAAAGTTGGCCTTATGGGAGCCAATTTAAAACAATTTAAGAAGTGACCAGTCACGTTTCTTTATGAAGCCGCTTTCTGCTAAGCCACTTTCTGCTAAGCCACTTTTCCCAATCCATCAATTGGGTTGGGGAATTCGGAGTCAAGTTCCTGAATCTCCGGGCGACGTTGCTTGCGCGTTTTGGAAGGGATCATGCTTCGCATTGACTCAAGTCGTCCAAAACAAAGCAGCCGATCGCCACCTTCTAGTCGCCGTTTCAAACGCGGGTTGGGAATGACAGTCGTGCCGCGATAGAGCGTCAGCACATTAATGTCTTGCTCTGGCAAACCCGACTCGTCGATCGTTTTTCCAACGAACTCCGAACCTTCCGGGATGCTGATCTCGGTCACGCCATAACCGCGGCTGACGGTTAAACGTTGGCGGATATCAATCTCGGGAAAATCGACTTGAGCTGCCAGATAGTCAATGATCGCGCCGGCGATATCCAGCTGCGTACATGCTTCGATCCCTTGAAGGCCAGGCGAGGAATTCACTTCCATAATCTGCGGGCCTGATTTCGATTCCAACATATCAACGCCGGCAACGCGAAGACCCATGATCTGGGCGGCGCGGACGGCGGTACGTTTGTCTTCATCATTCAGCTCAACCTCTTCCGTGATCCCACCACGATGAACGTTGCTGCGGAATTCGTTCCCCTGAGCCACCCGTCGCATTGAGGCCACCACTCGATCGCCAACAACAAAGGCGCGAATGTCGCGGCCCTTGCTTTCGGAGACGAATTTTTGCACAAGCACGTTCTGCCGAGTGCTTTGCATCGTTTCGATGATCGCCTCGGCGACTTTGTCAGACTCGGCCAAAATCACGCCGACGCCTTGAGTGCCTTCGAGTAACTTGATCACGACTGGTGCTCCACCGACGCGCTGAATCGCTGGGAGCACATCTCGTTGGCTGCGAACGAACGTCGTCTGAGGCATGCCGATATTGTGACGGCTGAGAATTTGCAAAGCTCGAAGCTTGTCGCGCGAATTGGCAATCCCGTGGGAGCTGTTGGCACAAAAGACATCCATTTGCTCGAACTGCCGAACCACGGCCGTTCCAAAGTGCGTTATCGATGCGCCAATTCTGGGAATGACCGCGTCAAATTCATCAAGCAAACGAGAATTGTGATAAAGCTCAGGGCTGCCTTGCGCGAGGTCAATCGAAAACTGAATCGTATCGAGCACAATCGCTTCATGGCCACGAGTTTCAGCCGCCTCAAGCAGTCGCTGAGTACTGTAACAACGTTTGTGACGAGAAAGGATCGCAAGCTTCATTTAGTTTTTCAAACGACAACAATAGCGCGGAAAAAGTGACTATGTTCGTTGTTCGACGCTACGTAAAAGAATCTTGAATCGAACCTCCTTTGGCCATTTTTCACCGGAAAAACGAGATGAAATTTTGTTGTTGAAATCTCAACTTTGATTCAAGTTCCAGACTGCCTTGATTTAGTAATGAGGCGGTTTTTCGTCCTCAGCATTCCGTTGCTCAACCGGCTCGGTCACGGCCTCAATTCGACTGGTCAATTTCTGTAGCAACGAGCTTAATTTGTCCAGCCTTTTTGCGTTTTCAAGCACGACTTCGTTAAGCGAATCGTAGTCGCTTTGAAGATGCATCAGCGAAGTTTCCAATTCGGTCAAACGGTCTGTATTTTGATTTACCTGACGCTCTGCTTCGCGTTCCTGCTCTTTTTTGTCTTGGTTCAACTTTTCAATCTCCTGGAATTTCGCCAGCATTTCGAAAAATCCTGATGAATCATCGCCAATCGCGGCAAACGCAGCATATCGCACGTCAAAAACACAACTATGGATAACTTAACAAAGCCCAAGCGTTCGTAAACACACCAACCAATCTTCCCATCTCTCGAATTGTGGGTTTGCTGCGACCGGCGTACAGGTATTGGAGTCTTTTGAAGCAACTTCTAAGGCTAATAATCAACTCTGAGCGTTTTGCGATTGAAAACTGCAATTCATACGAAACAATGAACGTTGCCGATCCTTCACTGAAGACGACAAGCCCCGTTGCTTATCGAAATCAGTCCACAGAACCTTTTTTGATTTTGAGCAACATGGCTACACACGTGAAGACTGAAGAACCAAGTTCATTGGATGACGTCGCCTCCGAGATTGTGGCTTCGCTTAAGTTCCCTGAGGGCACGGCTCACACGGCCCCGATTCCTGAATTCGAATCAATGGTCGACTTGATCTACCGCTTGAAAGCGATCGTCTATCCTGGATTTCACTCAAACGAATCGTCACCAGAAAAAGTCTTTGGCGAACTGAAGTCTCAACTAGCCGACCTCCACCAGGTTTTGTCTCGCCAGATCGCCATCGCCATCGCGCGGCATCACGAAGCATGCGAAGACATGAAGTATTCGGATTGCAGTGATGCGGGCGAAACCAAAATCGAAAAGAATCCAGATTGCATTGCTACGCACAGCCGTGAGATTGCGAGTCAGTACATCTCACGACTGCCTCGGATTCGAGAGTCACTTTTGACCGACGTCAAAGCAGCCTATCTGGGCGATCCGGCTTGCAAGAACCTGGACGAAGTGATTTTGTGTTACCCAGGTTTGAACGCGATTACGGTTTACCGTTTGGCGCGTGAGCTTCATCTATTGAAAGTTCCATTTCTGCCACGCATGATGACCGAGTGGGTTCACGGAGAAACGGGAGTCGACATTCACCCAGGTGCGACGATTGCCGATCACTTTTTCATCGACCACGGAACGGGCGTCGTCATCGGCGAGACGTGCGTCATTGGTGAGAACGTAAAAATTTACCAAGGCGTAACATTGGGTGCATTGAGTTTTCCGCAAGACGAAATGGGGCAGCTGGTCCGTGATTCAAAACGCCACCCGACCATCGAAGACAACGTCGTGATTTACGCCAACGCCACTGTGTTGGGCGGAACGACAGTCGTCGGCCGTGACTCGATTGTCGGCTCCAGCGTTTGGCTAACGCACAGTGTGGATTCTTCGACGACCGTAATCATGGAGAAACCCAAACTTCGTTTGAAGAGTCAGGTGAGAAGCGAGTTTGAAATCCCATTGGATTTTCAGATTTAGGCAAATCCAGATTTAGGAAAGGCCACGCCTATTTAAACATTTCTCGAAAATGCTGCTTGCCTTCGAACTCTTACAACGGCCGCAAAAATCTTCGATTACTAGCTTGAGAGACTCGCCCGTCCAGAGGAAATGACGAGTAGACGAAACCGTCTCGTTACATCAGAATAACATTTCTCTCAAATCGCTCGTCGTATCAAGTCGAATTCCAGGGTCACTATGAAATCGTTAAACGCTCCCTCAACTACCTTGAGTTCCTTGCTTGTCTTCGTCTTGATTGCGATTGGGTTCGTTGGGAGTTCGCCTATTGTTGCGCAGACGTTTATCCCGCCAAACAAAGACACCCAAGACCCCTTGTTGCTGAGTATTGGTCCGATCGGAGTGCGGGTGAAAGTCGACCACCGAGTGCCACGTGTTCCTCGAAGTGAAAGTGATTCAGGGACGGTCGAGTACATTTTTGAAAACTCATTGGCCGAAGGCAAACTCCAGCTTGGCGACGTAATCACTGGCGTCAATGGGAAGCGGTTCCAAAAAAACTTTTCGGCGAAACTTGCAAAAGCAATCGACCGTGCTGAAGGCGGTAAAGGCAAACTGGTTCTGAACATTGAACGTCAGGATCAGAAGAAAAAGATCACCTTCAAGCTGGAGAAAATTGGTCGCTATTCCAAACGATGGCCTTATAGGTGCGATAAATCGGAGCGTATTCTTCAGGACGCATGCGATTGGTTAGTCGCGCATCAACAACCCAATGGACGACTTGAAAAATTAGAAACAACCGCATCCGGCAAAGAGAAAAAAGAGCCTGTGTTTGTACTAACATCCGTTGGTGGTCTTGCCATGCTTGGGTGTGATCCGAAACGCTATAAGGAACCGCTGAAAAAAATCGCCGATTTCGAGGTGAACTTTTTGAAGCAGCATGTGAAGGCGGACGGCCATTACAAAAATGGGACGCTCGAATTGTGGTCTTTGAATTATTCGGCCATCTTCTTGGCTGAATACTATCTCGCCACGAAAGACGAATCGGTTTTTCCTGCGCTAAAGTTTCTCAACCAAGAAATCTACCACCGCCAGTTTCATCAGGCTGATGCTGCAACCATTGCTCACGTTACGGAGCATCGAAATCGTAAAGGCTATAAGGGAGATCCGGTACCGAAGTACTGGTTTTCTCACGGCAAAATCAGTCCTAAATCTGGCGGATATATCCACTTGGGCGTCAACGTTGCCAATGCCTGTGTCGCTTTTAGCCTGCTCCATGAAGCGGGTGTGGATGTGGACATGAAGAACTTGAAAGCAACCAAAGACTACATTGAAAAGGCCTGCGTTTCCGGTGCGATGGGATACGCTGCAAACCTTGGCCAACGCAGTACGCCGGGCGACGCCTTTGGGCGTACTGGAACGCTCGGTGTCGCCCTGTGCCTTATTAAAGACCACCCCGAGTACACTGCAAAAGTGACGGGGGCAATGAATCGGCTATATCCAAGACACATGTATCTCTCTCATGGGACAACGGTAATGGGTAAAGCGTGGGGAGTATTGGCGATCGCACAACTTGACCCGTCGCTTTTTCGAAAAATGATGAATGAATGCCAACATGACTTTGATCTTCTGCGTCTGAGCGATGGAAGCTTTGTAGCAAATCCCGTTGGAGAGAAGGGGCACTCGAAATTGGATCTCTTAAACGGAGGTAACAAGCAGAAGCACCGCTGGACGACGGCTTTCAATGCACTGATCTACGCCTTGGGAACAAAACGCCTCCGCATTACTGGCGGCGATCCGGCACGTTCAAAGTGACGAATCGCCATCAGCCAGAGGCGTTTCACCTCGTTGATAAAGCGATTTGGCAAGTAACTGCGAAATCACCGCTCCCTGAAGTGTGTCATAATCAGCGTCAATCTTAATCTTGAACAAGAAACAATGGTTTTACTGCGCCAATTAACGATTTATCCGCCAAAGGTAAGTCGGACCTCGATGCTTTAATCATTCCCCAGATTTCGTTGCCACTACGCTTTGATATTGCCCCAAGATCAGATCGTTGTGAAAATAGGCTATCTATTTCGCAATATTTCACGACGCAAAGATCCAATGAGCTCGGTAGAACCCACCCCAGACCAAGAAACTCCTGAAGGCGACCAAAGTCTTCTTCGCCAATGTTGGCTTCACGTTCACGTTCCCAAAGCGGGCGGTTCGACGTTGCGGCAGTTGATGAACCGAAATTTTGGCGACGGATACTACAACTCGCAGTCGCTTTTGGAAACGAAACAGTACACTTGCAATGACGTCAGTGAGATCATTCGCTGCCACCCCGCCGTGGCTTGTTTCAGCGATCACAAGCTTTCGTTGGATCTGCCATTTCAACATCTGCACGCCAACGTGTTCGCGCTATCCTACGTTCGCAATCCGGTTGATCGGTTTATCTCTCGTTACTTTTTTCATCGAGATTTTGAAGAAGTCAACTGCATCGCGCAGCGGATGAGTTTTCGCGAATTCGCAAACGCAGAGTTGGTCGAGCAGGAAGTCCACCCGCAAACCAACAGCCAGATCTATTTTCTCAACGGCGGCAAATCGTTTGACGACATGACCATCATCAGCTCAGCATTGGACACCGGGAAAGCATTTTTGTTTCCGCTTGAACGGTTTGACGAATCTTGCATTTGCCTTGAGCGAATGTTTCCGACGGTTTTCTCTGACCTGTCTTACGTACGCGCGAACGTTTCAAAACGGGACGCAGAGATCACTGAGGCCGATCGACAACTTGCCCATCGGTATTTGAAAACTGACGATCCCGTGTTTCAGCTGGCCGAAGATTTCCTCAACAAGACATTGGAAACGGCTTTTCATTCTGACGATGACCGCAGCTCGGCGCTGGCAGAATTCAAAGACCGTTGTTCTCGGCGATATCACAATTTCTATCCACCGGTAAAGCCTGGCGAGCCCGTTCCGCCAGTGGGCACTATTCCCGAATTCCCCAAACCAACGCAGCCAACCGAACCGACAGAACCAACTGAACACGATCCAGGATCAAAGGACGCGGCAGTCGAAGCCAAACCCACACTCAAGGCCATCGAGCCATTGGATGAACGCGAAATCGAAAAAGAAGGCGCGTAGATTTCGACAGCCGGTTGGGCCGAAAAGGAAAAGAAGAACACTAATCTTCACTAATTGACACTAATTTTTGAAAGAGAAAGCGTTGATCTCCGACGTCGTTAGTGGAGATCAGCGACAATTAGTGTTCCAACGTTGACGGTCCTTGATGATCCCCCAACGAGAGCAGCGACTTCACCACGCGCTGCGCCAGTGATTCATCGCCGAACTCCTGCAAGCCGCTGGGGCTGAAGACGTTGACTTCGACGATCTTGTCGCCGACCAGATCAAGGCCCGCGAAACGGATACCGTCTTTACTGATTAGCTTAGCGACTTTGCGGCAGATGGACGCTTGTTTGTCGGTTAACTCGACAACACTGGCCGTACCACCTAGCGAAATGTTGCTACGACGCTCGCCGGGGGCTGGTGTGCGGCGAATGCCGACCGGTTGGTCGACGCAAATGATCTGGTCGTCTAAAGTCAAAACTCGGATGTCGCCTTCAACGGCTTCGGGAACGTACTCTTGAACGACCAAGTAACCGGTGCGGCCGAGAATATCGACGACTTGGCGAGTGTTGAGCGAATCATAGCCGTCCAAGAAAAACACATCGCGACCTTGAGATCCCATCAGCGGCTTCATCACGAACGGACCTCCCAGCGCTTCCGCAAACGTCTTCACGCTTTCACGAGAATGGCAGACCATCGTTCGTGGAACGTACTTCTCCGGCAAACAAACTGTATAGAGCTTGCTTGAAGCGCGCTGAAGACCAATGGGGCTATTGATAACACGAACGCCGTTTTCATGAGCCAGTCGCAAGACTTCGAGAGCCAAACGATGTGCCCAGCTGCGAGCGAAGTCTTTTCCCGGTGCAGTGCGGATAACGATCCCAGCCGTATCGGCCAAAGCAATGCGGGCGACTTTGGCCTTTGCAAATCGCTTGGCAAGCTGCTTAGTAGTTTCGATCTTCGTCTTGGCTTTGAGCACCAAAGCTTCGGCAAACAGGTGAGTCGAACTGGTGGCTTGCAGGTGAACGACGTCGGTCACCATCACCGGATGCCCCAACTGAAGGCAAGCTAACATCAAGGTTGAGGTCGTATTGTTTGGCTTGACCGCCCATCGGTCGTTGAGCATAAACAGAACGGGTGGCAAATCTGTATCGGTCATGGCGGGTTGGTTGTTGATGATTTCGGTGGTTAGAAAAAATTTTTGTAAGAGAGGTTGAATGGCTCTTTATTCGGGCTGCGGATCTTAAATCCGAAGTCTGCCGACAATCGCAATGAAGGACAAACTCGGCTTTCGCCGTCCATAAATTTATCGTAACAGCCAGTATTTCCGATACGGAAAACCGACGATTTTGACAAACCTCCAACAGAGAGCCAATCAAAAAAAGAATCTCTTTCTTGGCAAAAACCTACTCGTTGACTCAGACCGGAAATCGTACAATTGCCCGATCTTTATTGGAGCTGGAAATGCTGACCGAACCACAACTGATTGACCCGGGCAACTTTGAAACGGAAGATCATTTCTATCCGCGGGTGCTCAATGCCCACATCCATCCGCTGATCCATAACCTAATGGACATGGGCAACGAACGGATTGCTTCGCGGTACTGCCATCTCCATCCCGAAGTCGATCCCGAAGCGGTTCGCAGTTTGCTGAATAGTATCCCGCGATATTTCCGCTGGGGTGGATGTGACCTGTTTCATGTCACCAGCGAAACGGGGCTCCGTCAAGTCGTGGTCATTGAAACGAACTCTTGCCCTTCCGGACAAAAGTCAATGCCGCGGGTTAACGAGTCACTGGAGAAAGCTGGCTACGATCGTTTGCTGCGCGATTCGTTTTTAGAACAAGTCAGCCGACGTAAAGGCGGACCCAAAGGAGACTTTGCCGTCATCTATGATAAAAACCACATGGAAAATTCAGGCTACGCCGCGACGATGGCCGACCTGACCGGACAAAAAGTGTGGCTGGTACCGTTTCACGAAGCGGACGTAGGGCGAACGGTTTCCTTTGACGAAAAAGGAATGATGTTCGTTCACTACAACGGTGAAAAAGTTCCTATCAAAGCGGCTTTCCGATACGTCACGCAACAGCCTTGGAATCGAATTCCCGCGCACTCAACCAAGACATTGATCTTCAATCCCGTTTTGGTTTGTCTTGCCGGCGGCCGCAATAAACTGGTGGCTTCCAAAGCCTATGACTTGTACAACGCGTCGCGCATTGATACCGGTTTAAAAATCCACACGCCCGAAACGATCTGGGACGTCTCCAAAGAAGAAGTTCCGCTCTGGGTGCAACGGATGGGGGGCGTGGCGGTCGTCAAAGTCCCCTACTCCAATGCCGGACAAGGCGTCTACACGATCACCTCTCAAGAAGAGCTCGACGCCTTCATGGATACTCAGCATCAATACGACCACTACATCGTTCAATCGTTGATCGGCAATTCAAAGTGGAGTTCCCAAAGTCAGTTTGGCCGGTTGTTCCACGTCGGCACGATGCCCGACCGCAAGATGAATCTTTACGCGGCGGACCTTCGATTCATGGTAGGCGTTTCGCCCAGTGGATTTTTCCCCGTCGCCATCTACGCTCGTCGAGCCCGCAAGCCACTGACGACGGATCTTGAAAACGGTGCCGCCTCATGGGACATGCTTGGAACGAACCTTTCGGTCAAAAATGAAGACGGCAGCTTCGGCACTCAGCCCGAGCGTCTGCTGTTGGTCGACAGTCGAGACTTCAATCGGCTAGGATTTGGGCTCGACGACCTGATCGAAAGTTACTTGCAAACCGTCATGTGTGTCGTTGCGATCGACGAGATGGCGAAGAGTTTGATTAATACCAAAGGCAAGTTTCGCAAAAAACTGTTTCAGTCAATCAACCCAGATCGCCGCTTTAACGAGGAGATCAGATTTTGAACGAATTTATTCAGCCGATCATCAACAACGGCTACGAAAACGTCAAACATGTTAAACGGGTCGACAGCCTCGAAATTGAGTCGCTACCGCAAGGTCAGTTCTCGCGATTGTTTATCGAGATCGTTGAAAACGGAATTGGCCGCCCGATCCAAGTCCCAGTCGTTGTCGCTCGTGGCAAAAAGGAAGGGCCGATCTTTGGGATCACCGCTGCCTTGCACGGCAATGAACTCAATGGCATCCCGGTCATTCATCAGTTGCTGCAAAAGGTCAACTTGAAAACGCTTCGAGGAACGATCGTTTGTTTGGTCGCTGCCAACATGCCGGGCTTGTTGGAAGAAAAACGCGAATTTTCAGATGGTCAGGATTTGAATCATCTCTTCCCAGGCAAGCCCAACGGCAAGATCTCGCAAGTTTACGCATACAACTTGGTCGACCGGATCACACAGCATTTCGATTACTTGGTCGACTTGCATACCGCCAGCGAAGGACGAGTCAATTCGCTCTACGTTCGGGCGGATCTGAGTCAAGAGACGACGGCGCAGATGGCGTACTTGCTTCGTCCTCAAATCATCGTTCACAATCCGCCGTCGGACTACACGCTCCGAGGGACGGCCGCTGAAGCCGGCAAGCCTGCGATCACCGTCGAGATCTGCGACCCGGCGAAGTTTCAACGTGATCCAATTGCTCGAACCGTCAAAGGCATTCGCCGAATTTTGAATCACGTTGGCATGATTCCGTCAAAGGCGACCACGGCCAAGGTGGTGACCAAGCCTCCGATCTTATGCAGAAAGTCATACTGGGTTTTAACCGAGCGTGGCGGCATGATGCGATGCATCCCCAAGATCGCCGACCGTTTCAGTAAAGGCGATTTGATCGCCACCCAAGTCAATATTTTTGGCGATACGATCAAAGAGTATCATGCACCTGAGGCTGGCATTGCAATCGGCCACTGCATCAATCCGATTGGCCAGACGGGCGCACGGATTCTTCATCTTGGCGTGCTGATGGACGAAGCAGAGCGAGCCAAGTTTGAAAGCATTAGCGGCTGTTCTCTCGACGGCACGTTTTGCAACATCAAAACCCCGGAACAAGGCTAACTCATGCGTGTCTTTGTCTTCGTCAATCGCGTGCAAGAGATCGGGGCGCGGCAGACAACCGCATTGCTGATCGCAGCCTTCCACCGCCAAGGCCACGAAGTTTGGCTCACCGATGTCGATGGGATTTCGCTGATTGGCTCCGATGCGTCGCCGCAAATGCAACTCCAGGTTGATTCAGTTCGCTTGGATGTCTCAACCAATGCAGATTTAGAAGTTGTCGCCCAGTACGCGAACTCCGTTCCTCGCGACTCCTTTAGGCAGGTGGCAATCAGTTCGAGTGATCTGGTATTAATTCGGACCAATCCCGGTCGCGATCTAGAAAACCGCGGCAAGCACAATCTGTTCCTTGAACTGTGTCAGATCGCCAAGTCGCTTGGCATCCGCGTCATCAACGATCCTGCGAACCTAGCGTTCTTCGCCAGCAAGGCCGCGATTGCTTTGCTACCGCAACGTTATCGTCCGCAGATGTTAGTAACACACAAATTCGATGAAGCCATTGCCTTTGCCAAGGAGCTTGGAGGCGAGTGCGTCATCAAGCCAGTGCTTGGCTCCCGCGGCAAAAACGTCATCCGCATCAGCTCGGTTACGGATCGGCTCGAAGAGGAATTAGCAAACCGTTTTGGCAACCAGAGCATTGTCGTTCAGGAGTTCATTGAAACAACAGAACCGGGCGACAAGCGGGTCGTTGTTGTCAATGGAACGCTCATCGAGCATAACGGTCATCTCGCCGGCATCCATCGCATTCCCGCTGTCGGCGATTTCCGCGCCAACCTCCACGCCGGCGGACAAGCCGAACCGCTCTCACTCTCGAACTCGCAACGCGAAACCGTACTCACAGCCGCCTCACTTCTATCCGAAAACGGAATCGCACTCGCCGGCATCGACTTAATGGGCACCAAAGTCATCGAGTTCAACGTCTTTAGCACCGGCGGCCTATTCGACGCCAACCGGTTTGCCAGTTTTGACTTTGCCGAAACAATCTGCCAGGAATTAGTGACAGCAGATTTGTAAGCTTGCTTGAAAACGAGTGGCGGAAACATAGCCACTGGAACTGCAAATTGACGACTTTAAAACCCCAACCCTTTGGTTTTGGTTTTCACGCGACAAACGCGATCACTGGAGGTGATGTAAAGCGTCGATCCATCGTCGCCGAACGCGCAGTTGGCGGTGGCTTTGCCCATCATGATGCGGCCGAGCAATTTTCCTTCTGGTGAGATAATTAAAACGCCACCTGGACCAGTCGCCCAAAGATTGCCTTTGACGTCGACACACATTCCGTCTGGCATTCCCGGATCGCCCGCTTCAGCAAACTTCGTTGCATTGAACAAAGTCTTGCCTTCGTTGTCAGTCGTTCCGTCTTCTTTGATCGCGTAGGCTTTATAGATCGGGGCAGGGCGGTGTGATTGAGCGACGTAAAGCGTTTTTTCATCTGGCGAAAGTGCGATTCCATTGGGACGCTCCAACTCCTTGGTCATCAACGTTACGGTGCCATCGACTGACAAACGGTAAACGCCAAAGAAACCGATCTCTCGTTTCGACTCGTCCTTGAGACCGTACGGCGGATCGGTGAAATAGATATCGCCTTTTTTGTTGATCACCAAATCATTGGGGCTGTTAAATCGCTTGCCATCGTAACGCTCGGTCAATGTTGTTTTCGTACCGTCTTTTTCAAGCCGATAGATTCTTCGGTTTCCGTGATCACACGCAATCAAACGGCCTTCGCTATCCAACATCAAACCGTTGGTGCCTTGTTCGCGTTCGCCGTTGTCGACTTCGCAGCCGCTTGGGTCCATAAAAACAGAGTGACCGGCTTTCGGACTCCATTTGTGCATTTTGTTTTTGGGCACGTCAGAAAAAAGAAGGTGTGCCTCCACATCATCTGTCGCTGGAACCCAAACAGGCCCCTCGGTCCACTGATGCCCAGTGGTTAGCACTTCGATCTCTGAATCCGTGTCGATCAACGCGGTAAACCCATCACGGACTTCCACAATCCTTCCGACAGTTTGTCTTTTGGCGGTTTCCTGGGCTTGGCAATATCCGTTGATTGAGATGGCAAGTGTGAAACTAAAAATGAAGGCTAAACAGACCTTGGACATTAAATTCCCTTTTCTTGATGTAGATTCGATGGCTGCAGTTTAACAAACAACATCGGATGACAAAAGCAATTTTTGCCCCATATTGCGCCCAACAGTTGCTACTTTACGTTGCCACAAAAGAGGCAATGAGCCACGAATTCTAACCTATTCTCAAACGGCGAATTTTCGTTAAAGAATTAACGTTGACAGCGGTGAATTGCAATCATACAATCCGTTAACGAATTAACGAAAGGCAGCAATGGCTAGAAAATCGACACCCGGCTTAACCGAACGCGAATCGGAAATCATGGATGCCATTTGGGAATTGGGCACGGCTTCGTCAGAACAAATTCGAAAGAAGCTGTCAGGCAAGCCCCACGACTCGAGTGTGAGAACCATCCTTCGGATCCTGATCGACAAGGGATTCGTCAAGGCAAACTCGAAAGAGCGTCCGACCCAATACAGTTCATTGGTAAAGAAAAACAAAGCGCAAAAAAGTGCTGCCAAGCAACTTGTAAAACGGCTGTTTGGCGGATCTGCAGAAACGCTGGTTCTACGACTTCTCGAAGACAAGCAATTGACAGTTGAGCAACTGGAAGAAATCAAACGAATCGCCGCCCAACCGCGAAAAAAGGGGAAATAGTGATGTTCAGTTCTACTCTGAGTGATTGGTTGTGGGTCGTCGACTTCGCAATTCAAGCCACACTAATCCTGGCCGTCGCAGCATTGGTTGACTGGTTTCTTTCAATTCGCAATCGCACGGTCGATTCGGCGGCTGTTTGGCCGGCGTGTATTATTGCGTTACTGGCGCTTCCCGTTCTAACATTCATGGTGCCGAAACAGGCGACTTTGTTTCGCGTGACTTCATTTCATGAGTCTGTAAAATTGACTGATGTTGAGGTCGCAAAAGACACTACCGACGAGGCAACAACCGCCCCAATCGCTAATCGCAATACGACAAAGCCAGTCAGCATCAGGAACGCTGCGGACTCCAGCGTTGGTTCAAATTCTGGCACCGCGCTGGCGACATTGCCGCCTTCTCAGCCGGTTTCATCAATCTCTTTTGGTTGGCTCGATTTGACCATCGGAACAATATGCTTGATCTATCTTTGGATGTCATTTCGCTTCATTGTTTCAATCGTTGGCGTGAAATCGTTGAAAAGAAACGCATTGGTTACAAAGCATGAAGAGGCAATTTCTATTTTTTCAGCACAAGTTTCAAAACTTGATATTTCATCGCCACAAACATTATTACAAAGCGATGAGATCAGAGTCCCGATGGTCGCAGGAATTCTTTGTCCACAAGTTGTTGTGCCAACTGACGTGATCCACGACACAAGCCATGAATCGTCAGCTCAATTGGAAGCAATTTTTATTCACGAACTCACTCACATCAAACGTCGCGACCCAATTTGGAATTTTCTTCTTGAGCTGACTACTGTTATTTATTGGTTTCATCCAATCATGTGGTTTGCCCGCAGCCGATTTGCAGACTTGAGAGAACGGGCTTGTGATGACTATTGCATCCACCGAATTGGAGAAACGAAAGCTTATTGCGATACTTTGATCGCAATCGCTTCGCGTTTGACTCGACCTCTAAATTCAAATGCAAACCTTAGTTTGGCCGTTATTCGCCGACCGAAGCTGGCTAAACGAATCACTGACATCAACAAGATGGACGGCAATGAAAAATTCAACTCGTCATTTACAATTCGTACGTTATTGGCAATTGCTTTGATGCTGACAACCGTAACGGTGACCACTGTTTCGACTTTTGCAGATTCGCAACAGGACAATCAATCGACAGCCGAATACTATGCGAGTTTCACCTCCAAAGAAAAGGCAATGATGGCAAAGTTGCTCGCCAATGATCAGAAAGAAGTTAAAGACAAATCCACCGTGCTCAAGATGCTTGTTAAGAAAAACCTCTCAAACTTGGAGCGAATCAAAACATGGGAAGGCACATTTTCTTATGCTTGGGGACGCCTAGCAGAAGGTGAAAAAGGGACGCATGGCATTCGCGGCCGGTTTAGCATTGACAATGAACACAACCAAATTTTTTGGGACGGCGCTGGACCACCGGCAAATGGAATGACGTCCAGATCAGTTATATCAGGAGAATTCGATCCGCGATCGTTCAAGAGTATTACAGGTCCAATGAGCGGACAAGGAATCGCCGCTAATCTTTCACTTGCAATAAAAAATGAGCCAATACCAGGATTCTGGGACCGAGCCAGGTTGACGATATCCGAATCAGAAAACGGAAAGACTTATAGTTTTCGCACCTGTTCCGTGATCATATCCGATAGAAAAGAACACTGGATCGCTGAATACGTATTCGAAGAATCCGCGGGCTATATGGTTGTTTCTTATAAGAATTATTTTAGCAAGCTCGATTTAGACCAACTGTGTGAAGTCGAGTATCAGAATGTCGGCGGAATTTTTATCCCGAAAAAACACACTTTTACAAGCACAGGCGGATTTGGCAAACTTGATGTACGTGACGTTGCAACAACTGAGCTATTCCTGTCCAGACTTAATAAAGGACTGACATTTCACCATCTTTATGAAACCTACAGGGACGATCTTAAAAACGACCCGAAGGCCAAGGCAAAAAAAGGCAACATCGCAGTGGGGCCGCACATCGACTGGGATTCAACACCGAATTTCGTCCAAACCATCAATCAAGATCGAATCGAACTGCGTGCAAACAAAGACGGCTCACTCGCAGCAATCGTTTCGATTTCTGAACATGGCGAAATGGCACGCTATTCAGACACAAAAGCGTTTCGCAAGCAGCTTGAATCTTTTAGTCGTAAACTACCTGCTGAAGTAGCGGCCCGAATGAGACTTGTATTCGCTACTGACATGGAACTGAATCCTGCAGAACTTGAACGATTCAAATCCGAAATCCAGATCGAAATTAAATTAAATGGGAGACAAAAAACGATTCCGACGATTACTGTGTTGTAGGCTAACAGAATCTTTGCAACTGTTTCTTGATGTCGTTGTCGTCTCGCACAACACTTGGCCGCTGCCCGTCTAAAGCGATTCCGACTTGGATCCATTCGGCTTGCAAATCCCAATCAAAAAACCGCTGATCAACATCAGCCAGCCAATACCGCTAACCCAAGCTCCGATCCAAAACTCGATTGGGCTGTACTTGAACTCGATTTCATACTCGCCGGGTTCCAACTTCAAATCAAAACCAATCCCGCTTTCTCTGGGGTTCATGATTGTTGGCTTGGGTTGGTTACTGGACGCATTAGTCACCGTTGCTTTCCAACCGCTATCGGCAAAAACGAAAAAGTGCAAAGTGATTGGCAATTCCGATCGGCTGGATACAAGTACTCGATTAGCAGAAAATTCTTTGACGGTGCTAGTTCCTATTTCGTCAGAGCTGCGACCTTCAAAAGTCATCTCGACAATCCCAAGTTCATCTAAATCGCGCATGTGCTTAAGCCGCAATTCCGGATCCGCAACCACTTTTGTTTTAAAAAGGTCTCGTTCGGATTGTTCGAACTTAAATATCCTTGGCGAGGAGGCCCCAGAAGTTTTTCCCGCAAAACGTTTTAATAGATCAAGACGTTGCAACAGCGTCTCATATGACTTTGGCCATACCGAGCTAAAGCTCCCGAAGAGGATAACGTCTTCATTAAGGTGCCATTTTGGGTAAAGCGATTCTCGTTGCCATTTCACTACTTCTGTCAGACGATCGTTTGATGATGTATCTAACCAATGCGCAGGTTCCATATCAAAACCTCGATCTCGAAAAATCCTCAGTGGCTCAATATCGCTTTCATCTAAATTTTTGATTCCTAAAGAGATCTGTGTTTCGTTTGTAAACACAGTCGTTGGAACTTGAGCAAGCAACCAATGATTCGCGATAACGACGTCAAAAATGCAAAGCGTCACAATCAAAGGCCCGAATCTCACCTTCCAGTGATCGCGACCCGCATAAGCAAACAAACACACCACCGCAAGCACGATCAGCATCGGTTGCATCAATGAGAAATACAAACCAAATTCAGCACCGAACGCATCGAACTGCCCAAACCACACGTCGGGACTCAGTTGTTCCAGCATGGGTCGAAAATACAGCAACAGTCCGACGATACCTGCGGTTGAGATTGCGAGAAAAACCGCGGCAACTTTCGAAGTCAACCAGGACTTGCGTAGCCTACCTGAACGAAGATTGAGCCCAGCCAACAAAGAAATCGCCAATGCGGCGATAACAAACAGCTTGGCAGGATATCGAAACGCGAAATACTTTGGCAGCAGCATGTTCATCGCCCAATACACGCCTCCGACCTGCGGACCAATGCCGCTAAACGTCCCGCTATTTGGAAAGACTTCATTGCTTAACCAGACTGCGCCATACCAACCAAACGACGCGATTGTGAAAGACAAAAACAGATACGTCGCCCACACTTGCTTTCGCCTTCGCCCCCAGAATCGGATGCCAAGCAAGCCCAGCAAAGCAACCAACACACCAGGATACAACGATGGATTCCAAACTCGCTCCGCTCCCGGTAGTGAATTCGTCCATCGCTGGTGTCGAGGAAATGGCTTGCCAGAAATGTTTGGCCAAAACAATTCCGTCAGCGACCAAGGCGGTTGGCTAAACTGATACGAATGTTCGATTGTTCCCTGAGGAGGGCCAATCAAAAAATCTGCAATTGCAACTAGAGATTGCCAATAACTTGATGCATGGCGGACGGATCCGAAAGTTTGCACCTGCAACGGATAGTCGAGGCCGACTTCTTGATGGGCAACAACTGCTTGATATATATTTGCAGGTTGGTCGGGTTTCATTCGTTCACTATGCTTTGCCCAAATGAATGTTGGCAATAACTGAACTGCGGAGAGTAAACTTGTGACAACAACCATCAACGCGATTCGCAAGGTTGATTGAACAAGCCAACGATAAGGCCGCCTGTTACCCAAGACTGAATCGGTCGTTCCTCTTGCTTTAAATCGCCGCCTCCGTCGCCGTACAAACTCGCCAACCGTGGTTGCCAAAGCGATCAATCCAACGTGGTAAACCATTTGCGGGTCGCCACCGAGAATCATCAAAGCACAACAAACGCCTGCCGCGACAGACCATTTGAGCTGGCCGGTTTTGACCATCTTCCAAATGCAACAAAGTGCAAATGGAAGCCAGGCCGCACTTACCAAAAAGATTACGTTGGTGACTTGAAATAAAACACTGCCGCCAAATGCGAATGAAAATGCGGCGAGTGTTGCGCCGGCTTGATTGGCTCGTAGTGTTCTTGCAAACCAATACGTTCCAAATGCAGCAATCGGAATATGGATCGCTAGATAAATTCCATAGCGTGCCGGATAACTCAAAAATCGGCAAAAGAAAATAAGTTTGCCGGGATAGAAAACGCTGGACGAGCCATCGGCGACAACTGGCATCCCAAAATTGCAATACGGATTCCAAAGCGGAATTTCACCAGCCGCCCACTGAGCGTCGATCCATTGGAACAAAGGGTAGTACAGATAAGCCGAGTCACGAAAGCCTACAACCGTTTGGCCCGACATCATCGGCCAGAACATCCAAACCCAAGTTGCACCAATCAGCAGCAATGGCCAGAATCTGGCGAGCAAAGTTTCCTGTTTTGGCTGGGTTTGAGACACTTTTATATCCTATCCCCCCGAGTAGTTTGATACGACGTTTAATTGTTAGAATGTCGGCTTGTTTAGAACCCGAAATCCGTTGCGGATTGAGGATTTCATGATCTTGTTTGGAGAGCGATGTGGGTTGGCTGATCGTATTTGGAATTATATTGTTGCTTGTTGTCGCCCTGGCGATTCACGATTACTTTCAAAAGCGGCATCCGATCCTGCGTAACTTTCCGGTCGTCGGCCACGCCCGGTACTTCCTGGAAGAACTTGGCCCCAAGATTCGCCAGTATATTGTTGCGGGCAATGATGAAGAACGCCCATTCACGCGCGACCAGCGGCACTGGGTTTATCGTTCGGCCGATAAAGAGAATAACTACTTCGGTTTTGGTACTGATAACGACATTGAAAATGCGTCCAGTTATCTGATCATCAAGCAAGCCGCATTTCCGATTACCGATTCGAGAAAAGGCGATCCAGACTACGATCCGCAGTATCGAATCCCCTGTGCAAAAACGCTTGGCGAATCACGAGGTCGTGCAAAGGCATTCCGCCCCAACTCGATCGTCAATATTTCTGCAATGAGCTACGGATCGCTAAGTGCCGCGGCCGTGGAAGCGATGAACCGCGGTTGCAAAATCGCCGGCTGTATTCAAAACACTGGAGAGGGCGGCGTCTCCCCTGAACATCACAATCATGGCGGCGATTTGATTTGGCAACTTGGAACAGGGTACTACGGTGCTCGCCAGGAAAATGGTCGTTTTGACGAGAAGCTTTTTGTTGACACGTGTTTAGCGTTTCCGATCAAAGCCGTCGAAGTAAAACTTTCTCAGGGTGCCAAACCGGGCCGCGGTGGCGTTTTGCCAAGTAGTAAAATCACGGCGGAGATTTCAAGAGTCCGCGCCGTTCCAATGGGCAAAGATTGCGTTAGCCCAGCGGCTCATCTGGAGTTTAGTAACGCAGATGAGATGCTGGATTTTGTCGAACGACTGGCGGACATCACGGGCGGAATTCCGATTGGGATCAAGTCCGCGGTCGGCGAAATGGATTTTTGGCGCGACCTTGTTCAGTTAATGCAGTCCGGCGAGCGCGGTGTGGACTTCATTCAGATTGATGGCGGCGAAGGCGGAACGGGTGCAGCACCGCTGACTTTTTCGGATCACGTTTCGCTTCCGTTCAAGATGGGTTTCTCGCGTGTGTTTCGTGAATTCTCTGATTGTGGACTTCACGAAAAAGTCGTCTTTATCGGCTCGGGTAAACTTGGATTTCCACAAGAGTCGTTACTTGCCATGGCGATGGGCTGCGACATGATCAACATTGCACGAGAAGCCATGATGGCGATCGGCTGCATTCAGGCACAAATTTGCCAAACAGGAAAATGCCCGACAGGTGTTGCCACGCATAATAAATGGTTGATGCGTGGATTGGATCCGACTGATAAATCTGCCCGACTGGCCAACTACATCACAACGCTTCGCAAAGAGATTTTGCAACTCTGCCATGCGTGCGGAACCAATCACCCGGCGATGATCACGACCGACAGTTTCGAGATTCTGCAAGAAGGTTACCAATCAAGAAGCGTAAAAGAGTGTTTCCGTTTGCAAGGAATCACAACGATGCCGTCGGAAGAAGACCGAGCAGCGATTGCAGAGTTGATGAAGAATCTGCCGCCGGTTAAAGGGTAGCATCCCTGACTTTGCCTCACCTGATTGGCTGCACTTCACCAAACTGATAACCAAATGATTGAATCTGAGGAACTTAGCACGGCACTCACGGCGGCAAAAACGGGAGAGGCAATTCTAAAAAAGTATTTTGCCGATCTTGCGTCTGCCGGAATCGAAAATAAATCGACCGACCAGCAGTACCAAGGCATCGTCACGCAAGCCGACGTTGAATCGGAGCAGGCAATTATCCAAACGATTCGAAATGCGTTTCCCGACCATCAGTTTATGGCCGAAGAAGAGCACGCCGATAGCGCCGCCGAAAATGCGGAACATGTTTGGATCATCGACCCGCTCGACGGCACAAATAATTTTGCTCATGGCATTCCGCACTTTGCCGTTTCAATCGCGTACTACCAAAATGGGTCTGCCCAGACCGGGGTTATTTTGAATCCTAGCACGGGTGATTTATTCGTTGCGGAGAAGGGCAGGGGAGCTTGGTGGAATGGAAATCAAGTCAAAGTTAACCAGCATAAATCGCTTGCTGAAACAATGATCGCCGTTGGTTTTTACTATGACCGCGGTGCGATGATGAAAGCCACATTGAGCGCGATCGAAGAGTGCTTTTCCAACAACGTTCATGGTGTGCGCCGATTCGGAACGGCGGCACTTGATCTGGTACAGGTTGGGCTGGGGCGATTTGGTGGTTACTTTGAGTACCAGCTGTCGCCTTGGGATTTTGCGGCTGCGCGTTTGTTTCTTGAAGAAGCCGGCGGCAAGCTCACGACATGCACAGGCAACGATTTACCGCTTACAAAGACTTCTGTCCTTGCCACCAACGGAGTTTTGCACAATCAGATGCTTGAAATCGTAAACAAATACGCCGATTATGGTTCATGAGTTCAACGGCTCGAGAATGAAATACGATTCTTGGCTACTCACCAAAAAGACATTTGGGCAACAGTTATGACTTATCTTTTTTCTCAACGTCAATTTCAATTCGCAATCATTGCGTTTGCAACATCATGTTTGGTTTCAGTCGCGACAATTGCCCAAGCCCAACAAGACAATGGAACGGACGAAGCTCCCTCACTGGGACGGCTAACGGGAGTCGTTGTAAGTATCAAGCTTAAGGATGGATCGACGATCACAGATGTAACTGTCGAATCAGCGTCAGAAGGGAAGTTGGACGACAGCGTCAAGTCGTTGAAAGTTTTACCGGCCGGCACAAAACGTCGAACGACCATTTCAGGCGCAAAGATCGAAGAGATCTTTGTTGGCGACCAACCGTTGGACATCATTTACGACCGCAAGAATCGCTGTTTGGTACACAGTCCTGAAAAACGGCTCGATCGGAGAGAACATCGACGCAATGTTGAGAAACGACTGGCTGAGAAACGGCATCGTTTTTGGAAAAAGCTAACGCCCGAAGACCATGAGCAGTTTATGGCGAAGCACAAAGAGTTCTTGAAAAAATCCCAAGAAGCCATGTCGCACATTTCGTTTCGCCTAGTCGAGACCGAGTACTTTTTGTTTCTCACTGACCTGCCACCAGCGGAAGTCGATGGCTATATCGTTTACCTTGACGCGATGTACAAACAGCTTTGCGGCGCGTTTGGACTTTCGCCAACGCAGAACCACTGGTGTGGCAAATGTGTCGTTGTCGCGTTTGGACGCAAATTGGACTTCTTAAATTTCGAAGCCAAAGTAATGAAGAATTCCGACGCCGAAGGAGCCCAAGGGCTTTGTCATCAGTACGGTGATGGAAGAGTTATTTTCACCGGGTACAAAGGCGACAATGGATTTTTCGCGCACGTATTGGTACACGAAACTGCCCACGGTTTTGTCCATCGTTATATGACGTCCGCGAAAGCTCCGTCTTGGCTGAACGAAGGGATGTCGGATTGGCTCGCGAATGTGATTGTTAAGGGAAACCAAATTCCGCGTCGGCAGAAAGGCTCGGCTCGAACCATTTTACGCCAAGGCGGCTGGGGAGATTTCCTGACCACGCCGAGGATTGGAAGTGACTACTACGGGTCAGCTTCGACGCTGGTTGAAATTTTGCTTGCTCAAGACAAAGGCGGACAATTCAAAAACTTCTTTGACGGTATCAAGGAAGGCAAGGATGGTGAGGAAGCGTTAAAAGATGCATTTGGGCTGAGCTATCAAAACTTGCAAATACTCTATACCGAGCGGATGAAGTCGTTGTTGAAATAACACACGATTCAAAACCAAGACGCCGCTTCCACGAACCTCCTCTGCGCTCTCTGCGTCTCCGCGTTTCAAAACCTCCGCTGCTCACTTTACCGGCTTTAGCCGGCTCGTTGCCATTCCGCCTAAATAAAGGCAGGACTACAAACGGCTTAGGCTTACACAGCTCCATACAAAATCCTATCACACTAGGGGACGAAAATTTGCAAACCCCCAACGATTAAAAGCTTAAAGCACCCCAAAAAGTAGGTAAGCAACCGACTGGTAATGCGTCAAAACCGCATGGTTCCGTTTTAGATCCGCTAAACTTGTGAAAGCGAGCGGGATGGGTGACTTATGCTATCACCCAGTCTCTTGAAATTTGTATGAGTTCAGGATTCATGATGTCAGTGAACAACGAATCTCGACGCGAAGAAGCAGGTGGGCGAAGATCCACTGACAGCCTGCGCGACGGCGAATCGCTGTTCCTTTCACTGGTTCACAGCATTCCAGCTTGCTTTGTCAGAAAAGACCGAGACGGAAAAATCGTTTTCGTCAATGAACGGTTCGCCAAGCTAACAGGTACCCCTGCCGAAGATATGATCGGTAAAACAGTCGCTGATTTTTACCCAGAACAGTTTGCGATCGACGCTCGCCGGGAAGACGAAAGAGTGATGCGGTCTGGCGAAGTCATCGAAGACGTTTTCGATGATGAGATCAACGGCAAAGTTCGTTATTTTGCCTCGCGAAAAGGTCCCGTCTGGAACGACGACAACGAGGTCATTGGAATCCAGACCATTTTCTGGGACATCACCGAACAACGACTTGCCGAAAACGCACTGTTGGCCGAACGGGAAGAATTGCGAATCGCCAAAGACGCTGCGGACAAAGCGAAAGACGCAGCCGACCAAGCCAATCGTTCGAAAAGCGATTTCCTCGCAAACATGAGTCATGAAATCCGCACGCCGATGAATGCGATCATTGGAATGACGGACTTGTTGCTTGAAACTCAACTAACACAAACGCAACAAGAATACCTGAGCATGGTTCAGGATTCAGGTGAAGCCCTTTTGACCCTGATCAACGACATTCTTGATTTCTCAAAAATCGAAGCCGGTAAATTCGAGTTAGAAAACTCAACGTTCGACCTTCGCGATTCGCTTGGTGACACCATGAAGGGGCTTGGCTTTCGAGCCCATGACAAAGGCCTTGAGTTGGCAATCCGTGTCGACCAAAAAATCCCAAGACACGTCCGTGGTGACGTTGGCCGAATCCGCCAAATCGTTGTCAACCTTGTTGGAAATGCGATCAAGTTTACCGACAAAGGCGAAGTCGTTTTGGATGTTGAGGCCAAAGAAGTTCTGGACAACCACGTGATTTTGAAATTCTCCGTCATCGATACTGGAATCGGAATTGAAAAAGAACACTGCAGCAAAGTATTCAAAGAATTCGAACAGGCCGATGCTTCGACGACTCGAAGATTTGGCGGAACAGGTTTAGGGCTGGCGATTTCGTCACGACTGTTGGAATTGATGGGCGGGCGAATTTGGGTTGAAAGCGAAATTGGCAAAGGCAGCAAGTTCCAATTCGAGCTTCCGCTGACGATCGACCATTCGCAGCCCAACTCTCAGATGATTCAAACTCATGTCAACATTCAAGGCGTCAGAGTCCTGGTCGTGGACGACAATGCGACCAATCGCCGGATCTTGAAAGACATGCTTTCAAATTGGGGCATGCAGCCAACAACATCGTCAGGTGGAAAAGCTGCTATTCAAGCTTTGTCCGACGCCGCCGAAGAAGACGATTCGTTTCAACTGATTATTTCAGACGTGAACATGCCGAACATGGACGGCATTTCAATGGCCAAAGAGATTTTGGAAAAATCACTAATAGAATCGGGAAGCATCATCATGCTGTCCTCTGGCCTCCGCCCAACGGATACCAAAGATCTAAATGCGCTCGGGATCTCACAGCTTCTTCTCAAGCCTGCAAAACAATCTGAGATTTACGACGCGATCGTTTCTTCTTTGAGCGCTTCAGGCATGGCGGTCCTCGCCCCAGCATTACCGGCAATCACAAATCTGGCCACTACCAGTGAATTGCAAGTTTTGTTTGCCGAAGACAACATCGTCAATCAAAAACTTGCAGTCGGAATTTTGCAAAAATTAGGGCATCGCGTAACGGTTGCCGGAGATGGCAAAGAGGCGTTGGATATCCTTCAAGACAAAGAGTTTGACCTCGTGTTGATGGACGTTCAAATGCCAGAGCTGGACGGGTTAGCTGCGACACGTGAAATCAGGCGTCGTGAGTCGGGTACAAGCAATCGCGTTTCGGTCGTCGCGATGACAGCTCATGCGATGAAAGGGGATCGTGAAAATTGTCTTGATGCGGGCATGGATGATTACTTGAGTAAACCGATCCGATTGAAAGAAATGGCGAACAAACTGGCCGAGCTGTTTCCTGGAAAAGAAAAAGCAGCTGAGATAAATTCCGATTTGGACGAGAAAAACGATCCAATTCAATGGAGCAAGGCGCTGGCCAATGTGGCTAGTGACGAAAGCCTGCTGTGTGACCTGCTGAGAGTTTTCGCAGCGGAAACTCCGATCTTGATGAGCCAAGCAGAAAAAGCAGTCACCGAAAACAACGCAAAAGGTCTTTCGACGGTCGCCCATTCACTCAAGGGATCGATGCTGTTTCTCAATCCGAGAATTGCTTTGGAGGCAGCTCAGAAAGTTGAAGACTATGCCGCGATGGGTGATTTAGATTCGGCAAAAGAATCGTTTGGTCAATTGCAGATTCAATTTCCCTCGCTGCTAAATTCGATTGAAAATTATCTTGGCAAGAGTTGAACCAGTTTCTCCTAACGATAAATAAGTTTCTTGAATCGCGTAGATTCAATCGAAAGCTCGACGGACTACTCTTCTTGGACGAACCTCGGAACACGACAAGAATTCATGGTCAACCTCGCGCTCATGCAATGAGCCGTCTCTCGGCTGTTCGTGGAACTGACACGTTTGGTGAACCAAACCGTAGAAAAGAATGCAGTGAAACTCAGGGAAAGCTACCGGTGTTCATTTGTATACAAGACCGGTATGGTTCCTGTCAATTTTTTTAATTGCACAGTGGGCAATAACCTGCCATACTGCGCGCTGACTTAGGCGATAAGTCCGAAAAGCACGTGTTGACCGACGACCTAACGCCGATAATTAAATTGTTATCCTGCTTTATGAATTCAAATGCCAAACTCGATCCGAGACTCATCTTAACCCTGGGCTGGGTAGCATTGGGAACGATTGGTGACGAGTTGTTTGCGTGGATGTATTTTCAAGATCCTGAGATCGCATTTGGATTCAACCTCGACAAATCATGGTGGTGGGTATACCAGGTGGTATTGGCTATCACGTTCGGCCTACTCTATTCGCTCACACCCCGCCAAATCACAAGTAAAAGCGACAAACATTGATACGCTGATACACTTTTTTCGCTGGTTCTAATGGTAGAAATCTCAGATTATGTTTACGCCCTAGAGCAAGCTCCGCCAGGGAGGTGAAAACGCTATTCTCGGTGGCATTGGGCCGAGCAAAAAGTCGATGGCAACTAAGACTCTTGGTGCGCCACTCATGAACTGTGCTGCCCATTCCTTACCATCCCAGAAAACACTTGCACGGCGACTGTTGATTCTGCGATACTTGCAACGTTAGCTTGCGCGCCTAAACGGAAACGCTTGATAACAATGTGATGCACGCGAAGCCGGACCTGCGTGTGCGAATTGAAGTTGAGATCACTTTTCCGGCTCGGTGATCACTGCCGTTATCCAGACAAAGGCTTAGCATTCAGCACGATGCAAGAATCTGACACCAACTGGGATGAATGGGAGCTTTGCATTCGCATAGCTGGCAACACCGCGAAACATTGCATCTTTGCGATATGGCAGAAAGGCTATTCGGTTAGGCACTACTACCCTCTCCGTGAAGACGGTGAGTACCAAACGGAGTTTGATGCAAAAAAAGACGGTCGGCTTTTCAGCGCGACGTCTCCCGAGGAACTCCTTGGCTTGATCGCTTTATGGGAAACTCGTGGCGACTCTTGGCGAGATTCAACTGAAGCCGAACAAAAGCAACATTCGATACTTGAAGATGCTGCACCTACGTATAATATTCACGGGGAAATTGTTGCGGATTGAAAGCTGGCCATGCGACCCAACAAAACAAGCTTGACTTCGACAGGGCAGTGCGGCAGGGCATCCGACAGCGACACACTCCGCAGTCTGGGTAACAAAGCGTTGAATCGAAGCGACACATGCGTTACCGGCCAGATCGTTCCGTGGATGGTTGGCTTCGCCAATTTTACCATCCACCCCACTCTCAAATTCAAACCTTAATCGTCACTCGGTTAACGCGGGCGTTATGCGGCTTAACGGAAATCCTGGAATTGACAACTTGTAAAACAACTAGATGTAGCGACAGGGCTCCTTCAAAGAAATCTTAGCATGGCTGTTTCGAAAATTGATTTGTCTGATAGTGGTCTGGAACGTCTGTTTTCAAAGCTGGATTTCGGCGAAAACAACATTCACGAGGATGCGAGGTTCGACACGAAAGCCTTTAAGATCATCGTGAAATGGGAGACCGACAACGAACCTTTGGTGACGTCAATTCGAAAATTGGATGAGGTTTGGCGAGGCATTGTTGATACAGAGGCAACGCTACAGCACATTGCATTGCGGATACCATTCGGCGTTGAAGCTATGTTTTCCGGCAAGGACATTGATAAAATTTCGGAGCATAGATTCAACCTCGCACTTCAAGTAGAGAATTTAGAAGATCCTATTACAGTTGACTTTCGTTTAGGCACATCAACCCACCATGGAAAGTGGGCGGTTGTCTATGTCGACAGGATTGGGTCTTGATCGCCGCATAACAATGTGATGCACGCTAAGCCGGACTTGCGCGTGCTTTTAAAGTGGTGGATCGCTGGTTCCGGCTCGGTGATCACGGCCGTTATCCGGCTAAGACAATGGATCTTCGCGGAGGCTTGAGTGAACATCAGTGACAGCACAAACTTGTTCGCTAAATCGAAACGCAATATCGACATTGAATTGTCTCAGCTTCCCGACATCTCGTCTCAGTTGGAATGGCTTATCGAGCATCTAGGAATCTACCTTCGCAGGCTTGCTGGGTTTTGCGACGAACTTGGCAAGCTACCAGAGGATTTCTTGGAATCATCCTTGTTTTTCAACATCCAAGTTGCCTCCAACCACATTGAACGAATCCTACGCGATCAGGCGCGAATTGATTGCACCTGGTCTGCACTTACTGAATCACTTTCGGAATTGCCAGACGCTCATTCCATGAAACAATGCCTCTCATGTTTTGATGGATTCCGCCAACATGAATCCACAACTTGACGCTGAATGGGCCCCGGATAACAATGCGATGGACCCAATTCGCATTTCACGTCGGTTTTAATGTTTAGTTTACTTGCTGCGACTGGGTCATCGCGGACGTTATCCACTCAGAGAAGTATTTTCCAAAATTTTAGGTATGCCAGAACATCTCTTTCCAACAACACGAGGATTTTGCCGGATTCGGATTTGGCAGATGCTTTTGTTCGTCGCGGTAGTTGCGATCTCTTGCGCTGTTTACGTTTCCAAACGCAGCGGTCTTTCTGATCGCCAGCTAGTATTCGTGGCCGGTTCGGGTGCTCAGCGGCATCTTGAGTGTTCGTATGCGCATATGGAATTGGTTAACGATCTCAAAAATCTCGATTACCAATATGTTGAACAGCCATCGTGGTGGCGCAGTGTTTCCATTCCCCCAGGCGAGCGGTTGTCTATCAGCCCAACGATTTTACCAACTCGAACCGATTGGCTCATTGTTAATCGGGATGGCGTGTCGTGCTATATTTGCATTGCTTCGACAAATTACTTCATTTATTCCCACGCCTATGTCTACAAGCCTTGCTTGCCGCATCAGGACATTGAAGATGAGCTTGAACTGCAGGCCGAGGTTGTGGACGAAATGTCGTCGTTGTGGAATGCATGCTTGAAAGATAACGTGTGGTAGTTACAGTCTTGAAAACAACAAACGATTCAGAAGGCTGGCAGATTGCCGTAAAATTTCGCAACCTTGACTTCCTTCTAGACACCCACTTCCATGGCACTTCGACAATGTTTTGCACTGAGAAGAGTGTTTCTGACAAAACTGCTATGCTTGCCTTCTTAGGTTGTTTTTTGCCGGAGTTGAGACTTCCGTTCCGGCTCGGTGATCACCGCATTTATCCGACTGAACAAACATGCTTGACGACAAAGCGATCTATGATCGAAACGATGGACTCGATGTCCTGACCGTTTCAGAATTGAATGCGTATCTACAAGCTGCATTTAATGACGAGGAGGTGGCTCGCCTTTCTCCATTTCTTGATGCTGTACGCGTTGCCTCACTTGCTGGTTCTAGCCCTACAATCCGCGACTTGCCAAACAGTTACATAGATTTGCTCGCGATTTCTAATGGTGGTGGAATTGCCGTTGGCGACAGAGAGATTGCGTATTTCGCGAAGGACTCGATGCGTAACTACATGATCGACTACCAATTTCCAGTCTATATGCCGTATGCATTGCCATTCGGATTGAACGGTGGTGGAGTTTTCTACATCTTCGACATGCGAAAACCTGCGATAGATGGTGAATTTCCTATTCTTGCAGTTTCATCTGGCAATCTTTGTTACGATGATGCACCGACGATCGCGCACTCAATACCGGAACTCATCGCAGACCAAACAAACGTCGAAGATCTCCTGTGACTCCAATCTTCGTATAACAATGTGATGCATGCGAATCCGGCAAAGCGCTTGCAGTTAGCTGGTCGCGACAATATTTTCCGAGGGTTTATAATTTTACATCGCTCCGTCTCCAGGTTGGCGTAGCCAACCGTCGGCTCGGTGATCACGGACTTTATGTCGCTAAATCAAACTCGATGTCAGATCACGACCCATTCAATGAACCCGAGATAGCACATGCCAGAGCGCGTGATCTAATGGTTGAAACGTTGTTTTGGGACTGCACGGACGACGGTGCGCCTTTCGGTAGCGATGAGGGGTGGCAGGCGTACTACGAATGGCGTCGATGGCGACAAGAAAACCAAACGAACCCCCTGACAGATTGCTTCGACTGGATACTTGGCGGCAAGCTTAGCGAATACACCCAGTCTCTCGTGCTTGAAGAAACAATTGACGACGATCTCGCCAACCCTTCCACAGCTCTCCACGCAAACTACGGTGATATGTGGACGCTTGACACAACAATAATCGCATCTGGCCTCGGTCAACTTGTTGACGAGGGCGTCATTGACCGGGATGCGAAACCATATCTTCATGTCGCTATAGATAGGCAACGCAACCCAAAATCTCAGGGCACTTATGATACAATCACGCTGGATGCTATCGCTCGAGTAGTGGACGCTGCGTAGAGCAAACGCGACATAACAATGTGATACACGCGAAGCCGGACTTGCGTGTGGACTTTTCTGCTTGCATGATTTCCGTTCCGGCTCGGTGATCACGGCCGTTATCCAGACTGAGTAAGTGAAACCGATGTTGGCATTTCAAATACTAGTGAATGGCAAAGTGGCTTGCACTGCGGGCGCTGGCGAAGGTCACCGTGTTCTGGCGTCCGCGTTAAGTTGGACGCATCGCGATCCCGGTCGGATCTCTTTCACTGTGGGCGGCGTACCTGAATCCGATGAACATCTTGATTACGATGTACCGGAGATCAGCGTCGGCGACGAAATCACAATACGAATCCTAGAAACCGATGAAGTAGACAAACCAAGCGGTTCTCGACCCAAGATTGACCGAAATGATTAGGGGCGTTTGTCAACGGGCACCGCAATCGACTTGATTCACGGAGAGTTGTGCTGGATAATTGTTTCCAACGGGAGCGGATGGGTAGACATCTGCTCAGTATGCTTCAGGCTGCAACCAAGTAGCATGCCTTCTGGTGATGCTGTCTGGATAACAATTCGTTGAACCGAAGCGACACATGCCTTGGCGGCCAGATCGTTCCGCGGATGATTGGTTATCGCCAATTATATCATCCGCTCCACTCACAAACTCACACCTTAATCGTCGCTCGGTTAACGCGGGCGTTATCCCGCTGCAAGGAGAATTAGCTAACAAAGGTAGGTGAAATGACCCAAATTTCGTGAAACATTTCGCCGTTTTGACAATTTCTCCAAGATCTCGTTGCAAGCAACGAATGTTGCAAATTGGGATGGTTCGAAACCAAGCGAGGATAAATGCGATGAAACGCCAACTCAGTGCACCAACGAAGCCGGTAAAGCCAAAAAGCAACAAGCCCTCAGGACTTGATAAGCGCCCGTGGTACATCGTGGCTGCTGTGCTTTTTGGAATGCTTTTCGCTTCGATTGTGGTCGCAAATGTGGTTTCGGTCGCAACTAGAGTTGTTGATGGTGCAGCCAATGCCGCTCTTCAAACGTCAGTTGGGGCCGCGCAAGCATTCGGGCAGGTGATATCGATCGGGATCGCACAAGTGCTCGTCGCCGGCGAGGACGCGCAAAGAATCGAGTTGCTATCTCAGTTGTCGGAAACGGAATTTGAATCTTCGGCTCCTGACTATTTGATCGATTGCGTCCAACTAAACTTGACTCACGATAATGTTGAAGTTCGAACTTCGGCCGACAAAGTTTGGCAACGGATCAAGAACCTAGAACGAGCGAAGACAAACATTACTATCTCCGATGGTAAAATTGCTCAAGACGGTCAAGTGATCCCAAGTCCCGCCAACAAAAAAAGCCTCGGAGAAAACCCTGCGGACTTCTAACTAAAAACTCCGTCTATCCCATTGCCAATCACAGGTATCCGCATGATGCGATATTCGGCGCGTAGTAGCAAGTTGATAACTTTTCCACGCCACGAAGTCCGCCTTTCACAGGTGAACAACGAAACAAGAGAGGCACTGGGACGAACAGTCGCGGGATAACAAATAAGAATTTGACATCGCGAAGTGACGTAGGAACGTAGCCGATGTTCAAGTTCCCTGTTCAAGAAGGCCGCCCACTGCTGCTGTTTGAGTGACCGACGATTGTGGGGAAGAGTCGTCTGCTGCTGATGCTTTCTGACGCTTGCTTTTGTAGTCGAATGATCGGAAATTCGATTGTTTGATGTGCTTTCGGCGGTGGCGGCGCATACGTTCTTCGCGAGCGATGCTGAAACGCTTTGAAAGTTTCTGGTTTTTGAGACGCGCAGAAGCATCATGGAGTCCTCGCGTTGCCAGGTGCTCCAGTGGCCTGCGCCAGATGATGCGGCCTTGCTCGTTGGTGATCGCCAGCAGTTCCAACTCGCCGCCGCAATCGCGACAAGTTGGCTTTGGCGGTTTGATGCTTGGGCAATTTGATCCCGGAGAAAGCAACTCGCAGAGTACCGTAAGCTCGTTGTTGATCGACCTTCAGATATAACAACCACCTGCGCAGATGTTCTTCGGATGATTTCATCAGGAGCGAGTTGGCTGAATTCAGCCAGTTGCCTGACAGCGCGAATGTAACCATAGATGGTTCGATCGGCCTCGCCCGCAAGGTGCAGGTCTTCAAGCATTCGTTGGTAGAGTCGGCCATTGAAATGTTTGGATTGAGAGGGAAGTTTCTGGCAGTTCGGCATCAGTAAGTCTCCTTGTAAAGCAACAAAACAAAGAGAAACCATGCCTCAAAAAGATCGACTCACCCAAACAAACTGATACAATGGCGGAAGAAAAACACTACGCCGCGATAGCGGCTTACTTGAACAATGTGATGGACCCAAGTCGCATTTCACGTCGGTTTTAATGTTTAGTTTATTTGCTGCGACTGGGTCATTGCGGACGTCATGTCGCTAGGGATCTTGATTTGAATCGCTTTCAATTTTCTGTGCGTGGATTGCTGGCCACTATAGTCATCTCTTGCGTTACCATTTTGCTGATACAGTACGTTTTGGCTCGGCAGGAGTTTAACACAGTCAAAAATGACACCGCAGAGAGGATTAGGCAGTTTGACTGGAAGCCAGCAGAACGGCATTTGCTGCAAAAAGCAATGGAAAGAATTACCTACGCCAATCGCTTCACTCCGACGCTTATTTTCGCATCAGCTGAAGATTCGATAATTGCACCTAAGTTGGAAAGCGCTGGGGTGGGGCCACACATTTTCATGGCGGGCTGGCTTGATTTAGACCGCCGTGTCGATGCCATTAGGATCGGACTGACGAATGGTCAACAAATTGACTATCAAATCGACACGGAACAGCAACTCGATAAACTATATTGCCACGCGAGCATGTTTCTTGGCCCAATCGGAATAGACAATGGGGCTGAAATTGAATCTGTTTCGCTGATTGGAAATGGAGCGCTTATTTCTGAGACAATTTCGCCAATTATTCGGATAGACGAGCCGACCGCAGAATAACAATGATCGAGACTGAGGGTTGAAAAAGCAAGCCATTGAGTTGATTTACCAAGATCAAATGAGATGATTTTCATTATTGGTTCCATCGTTTGGGGGTTAGAAATTGTGGCATGCTCAAACATAACTACGGGCTAGTCACCAGCATACAATTGCAAACGACTCGCCCCCAAACTTTGGACTTACATGGATTGATTCTTTATGTTGCACCTCCAACCGGCCCTTCAGGCAGACATGCAAAGAACAAAGGCTACACGATGAATGAATCCCAAGTGGGCCGAAAACGCAGGCGAACATTCTCGCTCCAAATTGTCTTGTTGATCGTTACTCTGTTCGCCTGCTGTTTCGCTTTCTGCTCTTTTAAGCTTAACCTTCTGCGTAAAAACAACGCTGCTATTGCAGAACTCCGCGCTGCCGGCGCAAAGGTTTTTATTGCCGATTCGGGGCAGCACGTAGTCGAGGACGTAGAGGTAAGTCCGGCAGCGCTGTCTTCAGCATTTACATCAAACCTCGCTTCTTCAGTAGTTAGCGTTGACCTCACCGACCCGGAGTTGACAGAAAGCACTGTACGCAAGCTGATGCCGGGTATCCAGCAACTCATCCCGTCACATTTGTACGAGCCTGATGATCGGTATATCAGGCTCCACCTAGCCGGTAATCCAAACATTCCGCCTGAACTAGTTGAGGAAATGCGGAATCGTTTGAGCAAATGCAAATTCATTAAGTATACGCCTGTGCCAGTCGGCACTCAGAATTCCATTAAAATTGGCGTGTCGGCACAGGAGGTAATCGAAACAATTGGCACACTGATGTTCGAACAACGAGCAGAATGGCCCGCCAACAAGGTCGAGACAGTTAAAATGCTTGGCTCACAGATGAACACGAAATACACAAACGCGCAAGGACTGGAAACGTGGACTTATTTCACGGATGACGTTGGCATAGGTGTACTTGGTGTTGATTTTGGCGCAGATGGAAACGTATCAGCAGTGTGGTCCGATCGAGGAATTCGCAGCAGTCGTGGGCTGACGCCGAATGAGCAGCATGTGAGTGGGCTCGGCCCGTAATGCAAAGCCAGTGGAACATAACAATTCAATGCACGCGAGTCCCGACTTGCGCGTGGCTTAGAAAATGGAAGATCGCTGGTTCGGGCTCGGTGCTCGCGGACGTTATCCGACTTGGCTATAAGCATGACATGGCAATGCAAAAAGACGTCAGATAACAATGGGCTGCACGCGGAGCGCGCGGGTTTCAATGTTTAGCGAGTTTGCCGCGGCCCGGTGAACCCGGACGTTATCCCGCTTAAACAAATTCCAGCAATCTTCAATGTCACCGAAACTGCATAACAGCTTGTCGTTCTTCGTCCCTTGGATCGGCAGCGCAATTGCTATGCTTGTCGGCATCATTGCCATAAACACTTTCGAGCTGGCACTTGTCGGTTGTGCGTTGGTGTTGTGCGTCATTTTTTTCGCCCAATGGTCACTGGCCAAAATCTTCTCAGGGTTGATTTCAGCTCGATGCGCAAGCTGTTCCGGATTTTGCACGGTAAAAATCCGGCCGAGACGAATTTACGAGTGCGAAAAATGCGGTCAAAAATGGTATACTCTGGAACGCCATGGGGGCAATTGAACCGACTACACGACAGTACGATTTGGAAACGCAAAAACGTCAGATAACAATTCGATGCACACAATCGTCGGTGGTGTGCGGCATCAGAATATTTAGATCACTCCCGACGCTCGGTGATCGCTAACGTTATTCGCTCAAAATGAAATATTCAATTTCTATGATATTCTTGTCCGTTGCCTTGGTGGCGATTGGATTGGGCTGGTACGTTGACCGTTTGGCCTACCGTGATTCAACCCACACCCCGGATAAATTTGTTGACATTGGATTTGCACTGGGAAAAGCAAGCGAATCGACGATGATTTATGCGATGCAGGACAAGGACAATTTACCGGAAGATCCAAATAGTTTTGCACACGTACGAGAACGCGAGCTGATTTTGAATGTGCTCAGCATGGCATCTGCACACCGAACCATTACAAGGATGGGGACAGACGACCCTGACGATTCAATCCCTGAATGGAGAGCGGACAAGGCTCGCGATTTTGCGGCGAGTTCGCTAGCCCTTTTGAACGTTAGTAAATTGCAGGAGTTTCAAACGGTTTTCGAAAACCACGGCTGGGACACAGAATTCGTTAACGCGTATAAATCTGACGATGGATCATTAACAAACGATTTGGTCACCTTTCTTGAGCTGGCCTTGAGTAAAAATGTCGAACGGCCCAGAGTGCACGACGAATAACAATGTGATGCATGCGAAGCCGGACTCGTGTGTTTTGTACTCAATGGTCACTGGTTCCGGCTCGGTGCTCGCTGACGTTATTCCGCTTACAGCATTTGGCAAGGCTATGGCACGAACCAAAGAACATTTTCAGTTTCGACTTCGTTCAATGTTTTTCATAGTGGCATCGATTTCAGTGCCGCTCGCTGTGCTTAGAATTTCGCTGTTTGGCGGACTGCTTGCGATAGTCTGCTCCACGATGATGCTGGTCACATATTTTTCTCGTTCAACATTTGGTCAAGACGGCTGGTACCACGACTGGTTTCTGAATATCACTTCAGGGTGCCTCTTGGTCGTTTTCGGATTCTTTCTATTCTTGGCATTATCTGTGACTTATTTCCCTAGTAGTCGACGAGTCGCATTCGAAGCTGTAGAGGCGAACAACATTGATCGACTTAAATCAGTTATCTCGCGTGTTGACGTCGACTCAACCAAGATGGGCTCGAATATTCAGGATGAATTGACGCTCCTTAGCGTCGCTGTTGTCAAATCAAATCCGGCGATTATTGCTTTATTGCTTGACAAAGGCGCTGCCCCTAACCACCAAGGCGCGCACATGGACATGACTCCGCTACACCGAATCGCCCACCACCAATTTGGCAATCCTGACGCGGTTGAAATCATCAAACTTCTGATAGAGAATGGTGCTGACCCAACAATGCCGGATGCTACCGGGCGAACGCCAATTGATTATGCCTACAATGCGCCCATCGAAATATTAAATGCTTTGCAGTGGAAACCAGACAGGGACACTGAATAACAATGTAATGCACATGAAGCCTTCAAAGCTCCTGCGGCAAGCTGGTCGCGACAATTTTTTATCGACGGTTTATACTTTTACATCGCTCCGTTTTCAAGTTTAAGTCATCAACCGTCGGCTCGGTGATCACGGGCATTATGCATCCTGTTGCAATTTTTCACCAATAAAATGAATTTCTTTCGCGTAAATGGTCCAGAGCTCTGGGGCGACTACGGTCGCTTACTTGCAGGCGGAATTGCACGGCGTGGCGCATCAGAGAGCGCCCCGTTCAACTTGTTTCGCACAGGGCCTTTTATCCCTCCAATTTCGTTTCCGTTCCGCCACGTAGTAGTCTCTCAGGATTTCCGCATTAAAATTGAGAATGCAGGATTATTCAGTTTTACCTACCAACAGGTCGTAAAAAAACATATTGCCAAACTTCACTGGGAACGATGGGATCTCAGTGCCGACGAACCTAAGAAGTATCCTCGAGGGGGTGAACCGGAAGGCTACATTTTGAATCGCTGGCATTCTCGGTCAACTGCAAAAAAGATGGGTGATATCTGGGAGCTCGTTCTTGAGCATGGGGCCGACACTGCCACGAAGAAAATTGATGGCGAACGCAGAAAAAGAGTCATGGTCAATCCTTCTTCGTGGGACGGGCAGCACTTTTTCCAATCGAAAACCCAAGGCTGGAAGATCGTGTCAGCTGAAGGTGCTGATTGGCTTCGTCGAAACTGCCCAGAATGGGTAACCCTAGATGCCTGTATTGAATGGGATCCCAATGCTGTGGACTCATAACAATACGATGGACCCAAATTTTGTTTCACGTCGGTTTTAATGTTTCGTTTATTTGCTGCGACTGGGTCATCGCGGACGCTACCCGGCTTTACTTGCATGATTCTGCCAGAACGAATTCCACAACTTCACTCTCTCCTGAACAAGGAGGGCGTGGCGCCTGCACTTGGATTTCGCCGTAACAGCCGCGAATATGAATTAATCTGCTACGTAAACAACATTATCGGGCTCGTACTGGCAGAGAACTATGGAGCAGCTGTCGTTTTCATTCGCCGTGCTCATAACTACCGACTAGAACTTGCCCATAACGGTGGCACCTCAATAGGCACTGGTGCGGAGTCGGAATATTTGCGTCTTGTTTCAGAATACTTGACCAGTGTTTTTGAATTCATAGTTTCGGAATCGGAAACTATTACCGAGTCTCTCGATGTCTCTCAATTCAAGCACTGCTTGGAAAACAACGCTAGAATTGATCTTGGTCCTATGGGCAATCAGTGAATTCGTCAACGCAACAATGCGATCTACGCACCCTATTGATTGCCATCGCACTGATTTGCGCGTCGATGTCAATTTGCGTTTGTCGTACTCATCTGCACGTTCTGGCTGGGATACGTGTTGAGCCCAGCCAACCAACGATCATCCGTTGGTCACGTCAACGGCACAGTAAGGCCCTGAACTCTGGCGAGCCCAGCTACGTGGTCGCATCTTGCAAGATTTGTTTGGCCTCTTCGTAAAGGTCGTTGTCGCAAAGTACAAATACCGCTCCGAATCCAACTTTAATCTTCAACTGCCAGAGCTTGGGAGTTTCAACCCACTCGTAGCTCTTAACGGAATCCCAGCGAATGAAACGTATGCCGGATACGCAGAGTCCTTTTTGGTATAGCTCTGCTCCGAACCAAGACAGGCCCCAGAAAAAGATGGTCAGATTGTGTGCGCTGGCGACAAGCGGGAATATCGAAATTGAGAAAGTCGCAATGTACATCATGCGAGTAAGTCCAAACCTACTCGGAAATTCATTCATATCACCAGCCAGCGGGGCAAACATTAAAATCACGAAAGCCAACATGCCAGCGAATATTACGATCGTAGTTAGCACTCCGAATGAATTGACTGCCGGTGAGTTTGCGTTGACGTATAGCATGAAATCTCCGGCCTTGGCTTTGACTCGACGTCGCAACATATAGAGCAGTGAAACCAAGATGGCACTGACAAGAATATGGAAAACCAAGATTGCGCAAACGAAGAATTTGCCAGCTGATTCCAAGCGGGAAAACCAGGGAGCAAAAAGTGCGCAGATGACACAAAGAATGGTCGTGAAAATCAGCAGGGACTTAAGACTGAATCGCTGATTGACTTCTCCGTTTTTCATAATGCGACTAGAAGCAAATCAGTAAGTCGACGGCTTATGAGCGTTCGGCCATGCGAATTTGGGCACGGGCTTGAGCGACAGCTTTTTGTTTGATCGCGGCTAGATCAGTGTTTCCAGATTCTTGCTTTTCAGCCTCTGCGAGCGCCTCTTTGGCTTTGGCGAGATCAATTTCGCTTGCTGGCATACTGCGGCCAGTCAAAACAGAAACGACCGTCCCCTCGACTTGCACAAATCCACCATCAACGTAAAAACGCTCGGGAGATGAGCCATGGGTGCGGACTTCGCCAGGACCAAGCCGACCGATCATGGCTGAGTGGCCGGGCAAAACTCCAGCTTCACCATCGATCAACGGAAGCGTGACGCCATCAACCATTTGGTCGAATGTCGTTGATTCAGGTGTAACGATGACAAGTTGTAATTGTGCCATAACTGAATTTTTCTGCGGCGGAAAGGTCTTGGTTTAAGAGGAGAAAGAACACGGCGGAAGGACCACCGTGCTACGAATTTCTTGACTACTTGGCCATTGCTTTGGCTTGTTCTTCTGCCTGCTCAATTGAACCGACGTACATGAACGCGTTTTCTGGCAGGTGATCCCACTTACCTTCGCAAAGCTCGTCAAAGCTGCGGATGGTATCGGCGAGCGATGTGAATTCACCTTTCTTACCGGTGAAGACTTCCGCCACGAAGAATGGCTGTGAAAGGAATCGCTCGATACGACGAGCACGATGCACGATCAATTTGTCTTGCTCGCTCAACTCGTCAACACCAAGAATCGCGATGATGTCTTGAAGTTCGCGGTATCGCTGAAGTGTCGTTTGAACTTTTCGAGCAACGGCGTAGTGATGATCACCAACGTAAGCCGGATCGAGAATACGTGAAGACGAAGCCAACGGATCAACCGCAGGGTAAATACCTTTTTCCGAAATCGAACGCTCAAGATAAAGGAACGCATCCAACTGACCGAACGCAGTCGCAGGAGCTGGATCGGTCGGATCATCCGCAGGAACATAAACGGCTTGCACTGAGGTAATCGCACCTTTGTTGGTCGACGCAATACGCTCTTGAAGAGCACCCATTTCTGTCGCCAGCGTTGGCTGGTAACCCACCGCAGATGGCATACGACCGAGAAGAGCAGACACTTCAGAACCCGCTTGCGAGAAGCGGAAAATGTTGTCAACGAACAACAACGTGTCAGCACCGGTCGAATCGCGAAAGTACTCAGCCATGGTCAAAGCGGAAAGAGCAACACGCAAACGAGCACCCGGTGGCTCATTCATCTGGCCAAAGACCATCGCTGTTTGCTCGATAACTTTACGACCGGTTGAACCGATTTCTGTCTCTTGCATTTCCAACCAAAGGTCAGTTCCTTCACGTGTTCGCTCACCAACACCAGCGAACACTGAGTAACCACCGTGCTGACTCGCAATACGAGCGATCAACTCGGTCAGAATAACTGTTTTTCCAAGACCCGCACCACCGAACAAACCGGCTTTACCACCACGAACAAACGGGGTGAGCAAGTCAACCACTTTGATACCTGTTTCGAACAACTCGGTGTTGGTCGAAAGCTCGGCGATCGGAGGAGCAGCTCGGTGAATCGAACGTTTCTCTTTTGTTCCAACTTCGCCACGGCCGTCAACTGGCTCGCCAAGCATGTTGAACACGCGGCCGAGAGTTTCATCACCAACGGGCACCTGAACAGGTCCGCCTGTGTCAACGCAGTCCGAACCGCGTCGAAGACCTTCAGTAGATCCAAGAGCAACGCAACGTACGCGTCCGCCGCCAAGGTGTTTCGAGATCTCGCCATAAAGCGTTCGCTGGTTTCCGCCCGCGTCGATTTCAGCGGTTACGGCGTTGTAGATCGCCGGCATGTTTGAATCGCTGAACTCAGCATCAAAAGTCGAACCGATCACCTGGGTGATTTTACCGATGTTTGCCATAGGATTTTATTCTTAGTTAACAGTTTTCAAATATGTTTATTGTGTTTGAATTCCGAATTCCGCATTCCGAATTCCGTTTTGTTTTTTTAGCCTTCGAGAGCCTCGACGCCGCCGATGACTTCCATGATCTCGCCCGTAATCTGTGATTGGCGGGCACGGTTGTAAGTTCTCGAAAGGTCTTTAATCATTTCGTTCGCGTTTTCAGTCGCACTCTTCATCGCAACCATACGAGCGACTTGCTCACTTACTGCCGCGTCAAGAAAACACTTGAACAGTTTGATTTTGAAACTCGTTGGTACGACTTCTTCCAAAATGCTTTCGGCAGAAGGGACGAACTCGTAAAGCGAAACGTTTCCAGCGGCGACTTCTGGATCGACGGGCGTGTCAGCGCCTTCGATACTGCCAAGTGGAAGCAATGTTTCGGTAACCGTTTCCTGGCGGGCGACGGTATAGAATTTCGTATAAGTCACATCAAGTCGATCAAGATTGCCTGCGGCGTACTCTCGCAAGTAACGTTCGGCGATGGCTTCGACTTCGGTGTACTGCGGCTGGTCGTCAAACTGCTGAAACGATTCGTCGATTGGAATATCACGAAACTTGAATCCAGAGATTCCACGCTTGCCGCTGACCTCGGTGCGAACTTCGGCAACGTCATTTTTCAAAGCGTCACGAGTTTTGACACCCAAGCGAAGTGCGTTTCCGTTGTAGCCACCACAAAGCCCACGGTTTCCGGTCAGCACCAACAAGGTTGCTTTTTCGGTTTTCTCTCGGGCTTCGAGAAGCGGGTGAGAGACTTCCAATCCGGCGCGAGCCAGGTCAGAAACAACCGCTGTGATGCGTTTGGTGTAGTCGTTGGCCGAAGTCGCTCGATCCATCGCTTTCTTGAATCGCGCAGTCGCGATCAACTCCATCGTTCGCGTGATCTTCTTGATGTTGCGAATGGATTTGCGACGTTTATCTAGTGATCTGGCGCTGGCCATTTTTCAAATGCGGAATGGAATGCAAATGGAGAATTTCACAATCGTTGCTGATTCAGAAACTCGTTATTCGACTTCCTTTTTCCGTCCTTTCTTTGCCTACACTTTTACTTGACTTAATCTTAAATTGCCCAAGCACTTGCCTGGGCACGGCTGCAGCAGTTGTTTTTAATGCTGCGGATCAATTGGTAACGAGCTATTTAAACGTTTTGTTAAATTCGTCGATCGCTTCATTAACCATGATCGTTGTTTCGTTGTCGGCTTTCTTCATCGTAGCGCCGACGTCTTTGTTGGTGTCGAGGTTATCCCAGACATCCTGCTTTTTAGAGTGAATGAACTCAAGGAATTCAGTTTCCCAACGTCGAACATCTTCAACGGCAACACCGTCAATCTTGCCGGACGTACCAGCGTGGATCACCATGATCTGATCGCATACGTGCAGCGGTTTGTATTGCGGCTGTTTCAGCAATTCAACCATGCGGTAACCACGATCAAGGTCAGCCTGAGTGGCTGCATCAAGATCTGTTCCAAGCTGAGCGAAGGCTTCCAACGCACGGAAAGCAGCCAACTGAAGTCGCAAACCACCGGCGACGTTTTTCATCGCAGAAACTTGAGCGTTACCACCCACACGAGAAACGGAGATACCCGCATTCATCGCTGGACGCACACCGGAGAAGAACAAGTCCGGTTGCAGGTAGATCTGACCGTCGGTAATGGAAATAACGTTGGTTGGAATGTACGCCGAAACTTCACCTTCTTGTGTCTCAATGATCGGCAAAGAAGTAATCGAACCACCGCCAAGCTCATCACTCAATTTCACTGAACGCTCAAGCAAACGAGAGTGACAGTAAAACACGTCACCAGGATAGGCTTCACGTCCAGGAGGACGACGCATCAAGAGTGACAATTCGCGATAGGCAACGGCTTGTTTTGAAAGGTCATCGTAAACGACCAAGCAGTGCCCGCCGTTGTACATGAAGTGCTCAGCCATCGCAGTTCCAGCGTAGGGAGCGATGTACTGCATCGGAGCAGGAGCACTTGCACCTGAAACGATCACGGTCGTGTAATCCATGGCTCCTTTTTCTTCGAGCTCTTTGATCACACCGGCAACCGATGAATCTTTCTGACCAACGGCAATGTAGAAACACTTAACACCGGTTGTTTTCTGGTTGATGATCGCGTCGATACCGATCGCTGTCTTACCCGTTTTACGGTCACCAATCACTAGCTCACGTTGGCCACGACCGACAGGGGTCATTGCGTCAACGGCTTTGATACCAGTCTGCATCGCTTCGGTAACAGGCTTACGTTCAGCAACGCCGGCGGCGATGATTTCAACAGGGCGAGTCTCGGTTGAGTTAACCGGACCTTTTCCATCGAGTGGGTTTCCAAGAGGATCGAGAACGCGGCCAACGACAGCGTCACCAACTGGAACTGAAAGCAAGGTGCCAAGCGATTTGACCTGGTCGCCTTCATTAATCTTGAGATAGTCACCAAGAATAATGATACCGACTGAGTTTTCTTCCAGGTTGAATGCGAGGCCGATGATTCCACCAGGGAACTCAACCATTTCACCTGCGGCAACGTTAGTTAGACCGTGGACTCGTGCGATACCATCGCCGACTTCCAAAACCGTTCCGACTTCCCGTACATCGATCTCGCTCTCAAAATTTGCGATCTCCTGTTTGATTACGGAGGCAATTTCGTCAGCACTGATTTTCATTATTTCCTCGTTTATTTTTAAGACGTTCCGGTCGGAAAGTCTTGCTTCAATTTTTGAAGTTCACTGGTATTAAATTGTTCCTGGATTCGCTGCCTAGCTGGAGCTCGCAAACCGATCCAATTTTTCACGGATAGCATCAGCCGCCCGTTTAACTGCTTTGGCTCTTACTTGGGCCAACTGATTGACAACGCTACCGTCGTAGACCGTGTCACCAATTCGAATCACCATTCCACCGATGATACTGGGGTCGACCTCTGACTGGAGGCTGACCTTTTTTCCAAGCACGCTTGAAAGACGTTCGGCGATTTTGTCTTTAACGCCGCCATCAATTTTCGCGGCAGAAGTCAACATAGCCTGAACGGATCCGGCCATTTCATCCTTCATCTTGTTAGCCGAATCGGCAATCGCCCCGAGGCAATCGTAGCGGTTTTTATTGCCGATCACTTTCAAGAAATTAATCAACCCTTTGTCGACTTTAGAGCCAAACGCTTTCTCAAGCATTTTGGCTTTATCTTCAGCACCAATCCGAGGCGACTCAAGCGAGGACTTTAGACCAGGGACATCGTTGACGGCCGAGACAATGGCATTGAACTCATCGACTAGTTTGTCGAGGTTGCCACTTTCTTTGCCAAACTCCAACAACGCTTTAGCGTAAACGACACCAAGCTGTTGCTGGTCGGTGTCAAACACGGTCGGCTGTTTTTGTACTTCATCCATCTGGTAACACTATCCGATCAGTCGTTCGATTTCGTGTTCTGAAACGAAAAAACTTAACTCACAAAACTCAACAACATTGCCAAGCTCGGCAATGAAACTACGCTCCGGTGGTGAACTGCTTGATCGACTTTTCGATCAACTCAGCATGATCGCTTTTCTTAAGCGACCGCCCAACGATGCTTCCTGCCAAATCAACGGCAGAATCTACACTGCTTTCAGCCAACTCACGCACGGCGGCATTTTTTGCAGATTCGATATCTGCAAATGCACGGTCGCGAGTTTTCTGTGCTTCTTCTGCTGCCTCGCTCATGATTTTTTCCTTGGCAGCGATCGCATCATTTTTAGCTTCTGCGATCAAGGCCGCGGCTTCATCACTGGCACCCGAAATTTTCGCTTGATAAGCAGCCAACTGGGCTTGCGCCTCTTCGTTAGCAGTTCGGGCATTTTCAATATCGTCACTAATGCGTTTTTCGCGGGCATCGAGCCCTTCCATAATCGGCTTCCAGGCGAACTTCAAAAGAATGGCCGCCAAGCCACCGAAGATGATCAACGAGAAAATCAATGTGTCGACACGGAATTCGAGCGGCGGACGCATTCCACCGGCAGCGAGCACCATCGAGTCCATCAGACTTTTGGTTAACATAAACATCACCAAGCTTCGAAATTAAAAACCCAACAATGAGACGCAAAGCCGCCAACGCGAAAATGAAATCACGCAGAAACCTTGCACCCAAAAGCCATTCTTAGAATACAAGACAAAGAAGGATCGCAGCAAAAGCAGCACCTTCGATCAACGCGGCGAAAATGATACCGGCGCTTTGAACTTGACTGGCCATTTCAGGCTGACGTGCGATGCTTTCACATGCAGCAGTACCGATTCGACCAATGCCCATTCCAGCACCTACAACGGCAAGCCCAGCACCAATTGCTTTAAGCTTCCATTCAACACCTTGGCCCAAAAGACCATCAACCAAACCAGCTTCCTGTGCGAACGTTGGTGAACAGAAGAGGAAACCTCCCATAACAAACGCTAACGCAAACGCAAACCTAAACATTAAATAGTTCTCCAAATTAAGAGCAACAGATTTTTCTAGAATATTCAAATCAGTGCGGGTGAATCGCCGCACCAATAAACAACGAAGCTAAAAACGCAAAAACATAAGCTTGGATAAACGCAACCAACAACTCAAGTAAGTTGACTGCGATCGAAGCCAAAATGACCATCGGTGCGGCTGGATAAGCCAACCACGTACCCCAAGTCACTCCAATGAATGCCACGAACACGCCGACGACCAAGTGGCCTGCGAACATGTTGGCGAACAAACGAACAGCAAGTACCGCATGCTTAATGAACAGACCGAAAACTTCGATCGCCCAAATCATTGGCACTAAAAATATTTTAAGAGTTGGACTGATATCGAGATGAGGAGCTTGGGCTTTCAAGAACCCGGCAACACCCATCTTTTTCATCCCAGTGGCCATCACCACAAAAAACACAGCCAAAGCCAAAGCGGCAGTAACCGAAATTGAACCGGTTGCAGCTCCAAGACCAGGCACCATACCAATTAGGTTTAGAGTTAGGACGAAGAAGAAAATTGTCCAGATGAACGGAAAGAATCGTTTCGCATCAGCCGAACCGATCGACGGAACAGCAATCTCATCGCGAACGTAGCAAACCATCGTGTCGATCATGTTCCAGAACCGCCCCTTGGGACGATCACCGTTCTTGATTCGACGAGCGTAAGGAATAAAGACCGCACAAACGATCAAAGCACCTATCAACTCAAGAATAACAAACTTGGTCGGCTGGAAATCTATCGGGCCGATAAATTGATTCGGCGTAAACTGAATCGTCCCACCTTCACCCACCAACGGCTTTTCAGCACTCCAAGGAGACATACGTGGGATCTTTATGTTTAGATCTTCTTTGGCTTCGTAGTCAAACGTTCCAGCCAGGAAAGATGGCATTTCGAAATGGTCTGAATCTTGAACGTGAGCAATGAGGTGGCCTGGATCCAGATAGTAATCCATCGAATTCTGGATCGTCCAATCCTCAGCAGCGATCTCTTCGTGTCCGTGACCGTGAGCATCATGCGCTTCACCGGCATGCTCGTTACCATGCGCACCATCGGAATGGTCCTCAGCTGGATGCGCCGCATCGTGCCCATCCTTTTCAGCATGGTCATCGTCTGATTTGTGTTTTTCGTCGTCAGTTGTTTTGTATTTCATCGATCAGGGATCGCCTGTTTGATTGACTCAAACTCACTTCTCTGCATTTAATCGCGTGAGACTTAGTTGCACATCGACAACAAGTCCCACCATATAAAACAGAATCATATAGAAAACTAAACTCTTTTCGAGCGGTGGCTGAGCAAAATATATTCCCCACACCGCCACTACAAAAGGCAAGATAGTGCGAACCACGATTTGGACCGCCATCCTAGCCATCACCAACAAGTCACCTTTGGGATACTCACTTGCAATGTGAGCCAAAACCGAAGAGATCAAGCAAGTGACCAAAGCAATCAAACCAGTTTTTGTATCGGTCTTGAAAACCATGGTACCTATTACCATCGCAATCAATCCAAACACCGAAACAATCAATCCCAGCAAAACAAGGCGTGGAACAAGACGATCAAGTCCGAGCCGGTTCCACATTTTCTGCTGGTTGTCCTAACTAACGATCACTAAAGTCATTCAACCTTTTCTCCACCAACGAAACAGCCTTAGCAAATCACTCAGGTGTATCGTCGCCGTTTTTCTTTGGAGGTGATACAAGGGCGATGAGCTGATAAATCGCTCCGGTCATCCCGAAAACCAACCCCAACAGGGTGAACAAAACTCGAGTTCCAAACTTTTGATCAATCAAATAGCCGATCAATCCTGGCACAACCATCATCATGGAAATGGCCATGATTTCCGAGACCTTGGAAAAGGACTTGGCCGTTGGTGAGCGGTCATCAACGTCTTTATTCAACGATTTTGACCTGCCAAAAAGCGGAGTGGTTCCCGAACGGCGGACAGTCTATCTCCCAGCCCAAAATCCCACAACCATTACGGGAAAACTTTGAGAAAAATTTCACGAAGTTTTATCAAAGCCTGTTTTTGGAGGTTGAATTGTCCACATTTGAAACTTGTAAACCTCCTTGGATCTCAATGCAATGATTAAGCACTCAAGAAACGGGACAACACAGTCAAAGCAGCCAGTTCTTTTACATTTACTGTGCGCATATCGTTTCGACTCAGAAGTACCGCAAAAAGAGTGATCCCTTTTTTTTTGGCAACGCAAAAATCCGCTTCGCAAATCGCCAACTCCAACGTCCGCTTTTTCCTTACAACCTCTAAGCCGTTTTTTTTGCGATAACTGCGGTTTTACAGCCTGATCCACGATGAAACTTCATCCATCTCCACAACCAAGCCAATCAGAACGCCCACTTTTCAACCACAAATGGGGAACGAAAACCACACCAAATTCAATTTCAAAAAAAGCTAAAAGCGAACCTAAACGAACCCGTAAACCTTTACAAATAAAACGCTTAGAGAAAAAGCCATCTGCTAAAAAACCGGCAGTTAGACGTCCTTTTATTTGCATTAAAAGTGTCCTGCGGTTAGGATTAATGCGTCGGATAGGGACTGTGGTATCGGTTTTTTGGGGTAATAGCTTCCCTCAAAAAATTCACATTTCTAACCACAACGAGCTCGCCGCTTCGTCAAATAAAACGGGCTCGATGGCAATCTTCGCTCTTTCTGAGCGAATGCCAAGAACAAGACCATGAGACGGCGACTAGATTGGAGATCTAGTCTTATACACACTTCCAACCAACTGGAACGGATGCCAAGTAGTGGACGTTGCGTAGGGGTTTTCCTTACGCTTAACTTTTCGACGTACAGGATTCCCTGATGCGTTGAGGGAGTAAGAATCTTGATTACAGCTGCCTCACTCAATTCCCAAAAGTCCAAGGACTTAGCCCAACTTGCGAAGAAAAAAGGCATCGAAGGTTGGCATTCAATGCGAAAAGACCAATTGGTCAAAGCGCTTTTGAAAATCGCCAAGCAAAAAGAAAAAGCCAAACAATCTTCCAAAAGGCCAACGACTAAACGCCCAGCCTCAACCCAAGCTCGATCTAAAAGTCGAGTTGCCGTTAAAAAGCCCCAATCCGATTCGGCGATCGCCAAGAAAATTCGCATCGAACGCGAACGCCAGGAAAACCTCAAGAACCTTTCGTTCGCAACTTCTTTGAGTAGGCGCAAAACGCCACCCACTGATGACCGCATCGTCCTAATTGTTCGTGACTCATTCTGGATGCAAGCCTACTGGGAAATCACTCGGGCGACTGTTCAACGAGCAAAGGTCGCGCTCACCGGTCACTGGCATAGTGCAAAACCAGTTTTGCGACTCCTTGAAATCACCAGCGACGGAAACACCAACTCCGTTGAGAATGTCGTACAGGAAATCGAAATCCATAGCGGCGTCAACAACTGGTACATCAACACCGACGATACTAAGAAAAGTTACCGTATCGCAATTGGCTATACCGTTCCCGACGGCAAGTTTCATTTGATCGCCAAAAGCAATCAAGTCACTCCGCCTTCGTCAGCCACTTCGACTGAATTCGAAGATCACTGGACCGACATCACCAACGATGTTGAAAAGTACTACGCACTCAGCGGCGGCTACGACAAGAACACGGTTACAGCTGACCTTCAAGCTGTTTTCGAAGAGAAGTCACGTCAGCCGATGCACGCTCCAGCGTTTGAGAGACTTGGCTCAGGCATCAACACAAACGGCGCCGGTTTTAACTTTCAAGTCAACGCGCACATGATCGTTTACGGATCAACTGACCCACAAGCAAACGTTACCGTTGGTGGCGAACCGGTTCGACTTCAAAACGATGGAACCTTTGCATTGCGAATGGATCTTCCGGATCGACGTCAAGTCTTGCCAGTTGTTGCATCAAGCCGTGATGGCACGCAACAACGAACAACCGTGTTAGCCGTTGAGCGAAACACAAAAGTTATGGAGCCAGTCACCAACCTGACTGAGCACTAGATAGGCATGCGGCGATTCCCAGAATCGTCGCAAGAAATAAACACTCGCGATTAAAAAAACCACTGGCAATGTGCCAGTGGTTTTCTTTTTTGATAACTGGAATTAAACGTGTTTAATAGCCACGGCAACTTCCGCCACCGTATCCGCCGTAACCACCACGGTAACCGCTATAGACGGGCCGCGAATATCCACGGTAACCACCGCCATATCCACCGTACCCACCATAAACTGGTCGGCTAAATCCGCCTCCGTAGAAACTACGGTTAAAGCCGCCATAGCTTGGTCGAAAACTGCTATAGCCGAATCCACCGCCGCCGAATCCACGACCGTAACTGTTGCCGAAACCGATGCTAATACCGCTGAAGCCACGATTGAACCCGCCCCCGCGACCACCATAGAACTGAGCTTGTGACTCACTGGTCATCAAACAAACCGCAAAAACTGCGGCAAACAAAATTGCAAATCGCTTCATTGCAAACAACTCCTTATTGAACCAACTGTACCTACCGAAAAAAATGAAAAGCTTCTCCCCAAGACTCCTCAACGGGCCGATGCTTTTACCATGCACTCATTGTATAAATTATCTTCCTTGCTGTCCCGCAATACACCCCGTCGACATAACAATAACTGATCGAAAAGTCGAATCGGCCGACTTAACAACGGAGAACGCCACACAATCGTGCAAACTGGTTATTCCAAAAAAGAAAACTTGACAGTTGGTTGATCTTCCATTTTGATTCGAATATTAAAAATTAAAAACGCGATTTTTCAAGCTGACGAAAACATTCACCATCAAGAAAAAGTGTTGCGAGTCAACGTACAAACCAGCATTCAAACAGACCCCATTTAGCCCAGACCGACCAGTCACTTATTCAATGAACAACAATTCAAATCCAGAACGAATTCCCCCTGGGCAACAGCTCGTAGCTCCTGGTAAATGGCCCGTCATTGGTGAGCGAGCGCCGGGAGACTCTCGAGACCTTTCAAGTTGGACATTGCGAATTTTCGGCGAGTGCGAAACAGAAATTGAATTGTCGCTTGAAGATCTTCGCGCCCTTCCGCAGACAACACAAACGATCGACATCCACTGCGTTACGCGATGGTCAAAACTTGACGTCGAATTCCAGGGAGTTTTGCTCAGCGAGATTCTTAAGTCCGTTACGCCGACTGCCGATGCCAAATACCTTTCCTTCATCGCCAACTCAAAACGAGATCACTCCACGTCCCTCGACATTGAAACAGCGATCGACTTGCAAACTTTGATCGCGTTGAACGTAGACGGGCAACCAATTGAGCCCGGGCATGGCGGGCCTATTCGAAACATCGCAGCAGGAAGGTACTTTTACAAAAGCGTCAAATGGCTGGATCGAATTGAACTGCTCGCGCAAGACCGGCTTGGATTTTGGGAAGCCGAATCGGGATACCACAACAGCGCTGATCCCTGGAAAGAGCAACGCTACATGGCTCCCACTATTGATCGACGCGAATCAATTCGGTTGATCGAGACAAGAAACTTTTCCAATCGCGATTTGAGAAGCATTGACGCGACTGAACGCGACCTTGCAAACTTGAAAGCCGATGGTGCTTCGCTGCGAGACGCGAACTTTACACGTGCGAATTTAGCCAATGCAGATTTCTCGAAAGCCAATTTGTCTAACGCACATTTTCGCGACGCCTGCCTTTCCAATGCAAATTTTGTCGGTGCCGACCTTGAGGGAGCCGATCTTTCGGGAGCCGATTTGCGCGGTGCGGACCTGACTGGCAGCTCACTAATCGGTGCTTCATTTTTTACTCACGAAACAGGCAAGAACGTTCAAGCAACTTTTGACAGCCAAACCATTCTTCCTGATGCGGCAATCGCTCCTCTTTTCCCGGAACAACTCGCGTTCGTAAAAAAATCTCTTGCTGCCTTGGAGGCTCAATAGCAGTAGCCGCATTTCACATTCTGGCTGCAACCACCACCGGCGTGATTGATCCAACGTAACTTGCCACGAGCAGCAAACACTTCGCCGATAACAAACCAAAAAACAAAACAGGGCAGGGTGCATCTTGCCTCTATTTTGATTTACCGATCCAATACCACCAACGAGATGAAACAAGGACACCTTCTTAAGGCCGACCAATGAAGCAGCTTTCACCTAAACGAAATACAACCAATGCAACCACCGCCATCGAATTGGCAACCGAGCAACTGGATCACTTTTGCATTGACAAAGACACTGAATACGGAAAGACATTGCTTCGTGTCGTTGAGCGGATGTACGAATCACAAAACGACATCCAACACCTCTGGAAACTTACGCTCGACGCAATCAAAGACCAGGGGCCAAATGAACTTGAGGGCGGCATCCGCTCGTCACAGCACATCCAACGCTTCAACGCGAAAAAATTTCTTTCGTTTCAGTTAGCAAAAATTCTCGACACGCTCCAGCATCCGTTTCGAAAAAGCTACCAGTCACTTGGCTACAAATCGGAAACGATATCTGCCAAGGGGCCTTATCCGGTTTTTGACAATGTAACGGCACTGTTCTCGGCGACTCCCGTCATCACACGAACAGCCACTTATATTTATGCGTGTGCCGAGTGGATCGAAGACGCGTTTCGCGGCAAAGAGTTGATGCTTGAGATTTACTCGCGTCTGCTCAACCCGACCAGCGTTTGCCTGGCCAACCATATCGTTGATTTGGAAGCCGGCCCCTATGCGTCAGACTACATGGCTTGGAATTTCAACAGCGGAATGGCTGCGATTGATTCTGCACTCGCCCATTTGCTTGGACGCGACGACGTATTGATCACCAGCCGAAACATTTACGGTGGTGCCTATCAACTGATTCACGACTGGTATGCCAAAGACGGCAACCTCGAAATTGCCGTCGAAACATTTGATGGATTTACGGGTGAAGAATTCGAGCCGTTCCTTAAAGAAGTTGAAGAGAAATACGCAGACCGTTTGAAGAGCGGCCGCAAGATCTACGTCTATCTCGAATCACCTTGTAATCCACAAGGCTACATTTTAGATGTGGCAGGCATCTCAAAAATTTCGCACCAACACGGATTGAAAGTCATTCTCGATGCCACGGTCGCGACACCATTTTTGTATCGCCCATTGTTGCGCGATGATGTCGAAGAGCGACCGGACTTTGTAATTCACAGCTACACCAAAGACCTCAGTGGTTGCGGCGCGGTGATCGCCGGCTGTGTAATTGGTCGCAACAATGACATGTTTATCCCTAAAGGACATTCGGTTGGCGAACAGTCATGGGATCAAACGATGTTTTGGAATGTGTATTACGTTAAAGGTGCGTTCCTGAATGCAGACGCTGCGTTTGAAGTCATGCAAGGCATGAAAACACTTACCGTGCGGATGCTCAGGAAATGTATCAACACAAAAATCCTAGCCAACTTTCTCGATTCACATCCGGAAATTCAAGTCAACTGTAATGCGGTTCCAAGCAGTCCAAACTTCGACGTTCGCGCAGACACGATGTACCTAGGACTGCCCGCACCGTTGTTTACTTTTGACATGGGTAAGATTGAACGAACTGCGTTTCAAAAATTCTTTGATTCGCTTTCACCAACTTTTGGTCACATGATTAGCCTTGGCCAATCCAACACAATCGTAAGCTGTCCTGCTTTAACAACTCACTCCGAATTGGATGAAAAAGCGTTGGCTGATTCTGGTCTTACCCCAACCACCGTTCGGTGTGCCGTTGGCGACGAAGATCCAATCGATTTGATTCAACACCTTGTCAACGCAGCCCGAGGCACGATCGACCACGCGCAACCAGGCTACTCAAGTCAGTTCATGCAAGAAGACAAAATCCGCGAGATGATTCGGAAGCATTACGTAGACACTCATACCGCTCACGTCGAATTCCAGCTTGGCAGGTTTTGATAACGATAAGTAAGTAAATCAGTGGCAGCGAATTCCGCCACTGGAATACCGTTGGATAAAGTTTGCCAAAGCGTCAGCGATTCCACAATCAAAGTCTCGAAGGCAACAAATGTTGCCTTCTAGTTTTTGGATTAAAGCGATTGGGGAAAACGCAGAGCAAGCGAATCCAGAGTAACTGCTTTGAATTAGCTTCTCGTCGCACAGCCTGAACTACTTGTAGACCAGGCAAGTGTGACTTGCAATCTCGCGAATATCCGCACGGAATCATTTGAACGAAAAACGAGTGAAGTACTCGAGTCGTCAATAAGTGCTAACGATGCGCAACGCTGTTGGGCGCGGTCCGGTTTATATTAGATAAGCACAGAATCAAAACGAGTCGTGGGACCTAACAAGTGGTGACTGATCGTTCGGGCAAATTGACGCGATTCGAGTTGCGTTAAAGCGAATTCGGTTCATTGCTTCTTCGTTTAGACGTTGGCCTTCGTTCAATTTGGTTGCCAAAATAATCAACGATAAACTTTCCTGATATTTATCCTTGATGATTTAACCGGCAACGCAAACTTGGAGCAAATAAATGAATTTCGCTGTCTGGATTATCATCATTGTTTCCGGGTTTATTTCTACCCTGATCGCATGGCTGGACCATGGACCTGCCACAGGCGTTCTCGTTTTGATTTGCTTTACCGGAGGTGCATGGGCATGGCAAGCGGCTTGGGATTGGTACCATGGCCTCCGCCGTTTTGCGAAAAGGCATCTAAAAAAATCGCTTCATTCTCTTACTTTTATTAGCAAGGAAATTGGGACAAGTCGCGAAGTGGACTATGCCCGAGTGCTTGAGTCGCTTGCAAAAAAACAGCAATTTAAACCTGTCGGCGTTTGCAGTTCGTGCGAGCTGAAGTCGCTTCAGGATATGGAGATATCGACCAAAAAAGTCAGTTGGCAATCTGTTGAAGCAGAAGACGGGCAGATAATCAACGTTCCGGTGAATGCAGTTTACAAGTTACTGTTCAACGACGTGCCGTTTTTAGCTCAGGTCCATAAAAGCGAATACGAAAGTTTACGCGACTATCACCAAGAGAGTACTTTTGCGACCGGCCAAGGGGTCAGTTTGCAATTGTGTTGTATTGAAGGTTTGGATCAAGCGAACGATATTTTAAAATGGCTGAAATCACAAACGGCTGAACAGTCCGTGTTCCGAAGAAAAATGGTAACGATTGCTTCGCCACGAGATGGTACAAGTGGCCAAACAATTCGAGTCGTCCAGCGCCCGGACCAATCCGAGGACCAGATCATCCTTCCTGCTACGATCACGCAGGTCGTTAAACGTTTGTTCCACTCAAAGATTCGGCATAAGGAACAGCTAAAAAAATACGGACAAAGCTCAAAGATGGGGCTGCTTTTTCACGGCCCACCCGGAACAGGAAAAACGCTGCTAACTCGCAGGTTGATTTCCGAATGTCCAGAACACACCGTCATCGTGCCCACCGACATGGCCGTTGAAACTTTGCGAGAAGCGTTCCGGCTTGGGCAATATCTGCAACCTTCGATCATGGTCCTTGAAGACGTTGACTTGTTGGCTCCTCAAAGAGAACTATCTGGCAGGGTTGATGGGCTGCAAGAATTGATGAATCAACTTGATGGCCTTGCGCCGTCCAGCGAAACCGTTGTTGTGATGTCAACCAACCGCCCCGAGGTCGTTGAATCTGCTTTGGCATCGCGGCCCGGTCGGATTTCGCAAGCCGTTGAGTTCCCACTTCCCGACGCGGACAGTCGACAAAAGTTGTTTCAGCTTTTTCTGGCAGATCTAGAATCTTCTTTTGATCGAGAACATTGGGTTGCGCGAACAAAGGGAGCGAGCCCGGCTTTTATCCAAGAATTGTGTAATCGAGCGATTCTGCTTGCGATTGAAGCGAGCGACGTTAAATCGGTTAGTGAGCGAGTAGAAATCAAAGACGAACACCTGGATGCAGCGATCCACGAATTAGTTGGCATTGGAGGAACGTTAACCGCCACCGCACTTGGCTTTCCCAACTCAAATCATTGAAACGCAACAATCGACTTTATTGTTGCTGCAGGCCATGAATTGCAGCCGAAACTAAGCTACCGAGAAAAAAGACCAAAACTTTGCAAATTGTTGTAATTTCAAGGCTGTTAAGGTGTCTTTAATTGTGTCGACCGAAGTTATCAGGATTAAGCGGTAAACAGAGAATACGGGAAGCACGATAGTCGACTTTTACGTCTATTTCCCGGTTTTAGTTACCAAAACACCCTTAATTTTGACGACGTATTAGGTAGGCAACCAAAACAAATCAAAAAAGTTCCTAATAAAATATCATTTTTTTTACAGAAATCCCAATGTGCTGGGTTCCAAGTTACTCGCAATGGCGATATACTTTGTGTCTAAATCAATTTAGCAACCAGTAAATTGCAGTTATTGGGTTCGAATAACACTTAAGTGCAGTTTAAGAGAGAAATTACGTTCAAAAACGATTTTCTTACTTTTTCTCTTGTACATTTGGGGATAGAATAAGTTGTTAATGGTTGTTTTCATCCTTTATTTTCGTGGTTGATCAAAGCAGATATCATTTATTTTTTGTAACTGCTTGGTTGATCGAACCTTTTTTAGAGAGAGTGTTTTATGAGACATCACACACGTCGCGGATTCACACTAGTTGAATTGCTAGTCGTAATCGCAATCATCGGCATCCTAATCGGAATGCTTCTTCCTGCTGTTCAGCAAGTTCGCGAAGCTGCTCGTCGCGCAACATGTATGAACAACATTCGCCAAATTGCTTTGGCGTCGCACAACTACGACAGTGCTCACCGTGAAATGCCACCTGCCGTTCTTGCTGCTCCTCTTGCAGGCATTACACGGGGTTTTGATCCTGTAATTTCTGGTCAGGACATGGAAAACTGGATCGGTACAAAAGTTTTCTTGCTTCCATTCATCGAGCAAAACAACTTGGATGCGATCTTTGACACAAACCGTTCGATCCGTACTGGTGACCAAAACTTCTGGTGGGGTAACCCATTCACAGTTTGGGACAACGCTGGAACTTTCACAATTCCTGGCTTCCTTTGCCCATCTGACTCTGGTCACGTTTCTGCTGTTGGTGTTTTTGTTGGTCTTTACGCTCGCGATACAACAATCGGCGGCTGGTGGGATCCATCAGGCGGTGGTGTTCAGCTTGGACGTACTAACTACCTAAGTTCTGCTGGTGGTGTTGGTGCATTCGAAAATGGCCCTGCAAACGCATTCTGGAACGCTCGTGCTGGTATCTTTACTAACCGTAGCGAAAACGGTTTTGGCTCAATGACAGATGGTTCTTCAAACATCATCGCATTTGCTGAAACTTCATCAAACACAGAAGTTGCTGGTATCCGAAGTGACTACTCTTGGATCTGTGACGGAATGGCTGCTGGTTGGGGTCTACGTCGTGACAACGAGCCTAAGGGCTGGTTCCAGTTCGGTTCACTTCACCCAGGTAACTTGATCATTGTCGCTCTTGGCGATGGCTCAGGTCACTCAGTATCATCACAAATCGACAATGGCCTTTGGAACAACCTTCACGGTAAAGCCGATGGCGAAATTGCTTCAATCGACGACATCTAAACCATAACATACGGCTAAAATGTTGTTAAACTTGGTTACGACTGCACTTTGTGGTCGTAACCTTTTTTTAAACTATAAAGGAAACAAAAATGAGTCGTTTACTACTTGCGGGATTATTTATCTTCTCGCTTGCCGTTTACACAGGATGCGAAGCATCTGGTGGCGAAGCCACATCAAAGGGAAAAAACGAGAATAAGCCAACTGGCATTTCCGGCGATATGGGAACAAAGACCGAAGACGGTAAAAGTGGTGGATTACCTGCTCCGCCAAAATTAGAAATCCCAGCCGGCTACAAATAGTAACGATTTACTTGTAGGTTCGGGAAATAATCTAAGTGCGACCAAAATTGGTCGCACTTTTTTTATGCGCTTCGTGATGCAGATCGAATTCCCAGTGAACAGCTGCCGTCACGATGAGTAGCGCCCATCCGACAGACCGGCACTTGGACGCAGCAATCAAGTGGTTATTAATTAGCCAATTCACTCACAGAGCCGCGTTATTTTGCTAGCCAACTGAGCTGCAAAGTTCAAGTTAGCGTCATCTCTTCTATCACGGGCCAATCTGCCACTGCCAATCCACAATCAGGTATCAACAGCTCGTACAAATGCCTGCAAACATTATTGCTATAGCCAGCACGTGCCCAATTGTTTCTTGCATGCCTAAATGCCAAAAGTTTGACACTGCTTGACCATGCCCATAGACTCAATAAATGTCAAAGGAGAACCCCATGGACACAGCCCGCAATTGCAGTTCGGTGGTCGAAATACGACTAACCGGATTTCGATCCATTAACCTTGATGATCTTGTGGTGCACTGGCTGGTCAACGACGGAGATTACGTTGAGATGGGCGATCCAATCTGCGAGGTGGAAGCCGCGAAGTCTAGCGTCAACCAGGAAGCACCCGAAGACGGAATCATAGCTATTCGCCCAGCCGATGTCGTCATGTACGACCTCAAGCGAGAAGTCCACCCGTACGCAATTATCGCCACGATCGAAACGCCCGCAGACGCGTTGGTGATCAGGTAAAAAGATCGTGAACGAAAACCACAAGATTTTTGACGACTTGCAGCGCGATTGGGAAGCAATCAAAGGCAAACCCTCTTTTGACGCTCAGGAAGTTAAGGCCTTTCAGGAACGAGTCATCGGCTCACGACGCAGGGCATCGGTTGACGGAAAACGTGTTGCTGAACTTTTCGACAAGTATCAGGAACTGGGTAAGGAAAGCCTGCAATTCCTCATCGCAAACGGATTCGACGACTTTGAATATCTCCTCGAATACATGCGTTGGTTCGGCAAGCCTGCGGACCCGGACCGGGTCAAGATCATCACGTACATTCTGGATTCAAATCCTGACATTGAACTATTGCGGAAGATGTTTTACTCGGCAGCTTGTGAAACCGAAGAACTGGCGCTAAGAGCATACGATCAGATGATCAACCTCGATATCGAGGACTATGAATTGCGATGGGTTTTGGAACAACACGGGTATACCGGTACTGGATACGCCGGTCGAAGACGTCCTTCTTCCGAATATAAAAACGCATTGCTATCGCGTGTCGCCAATGAATTGCTTTCCCGCGGCCCAACGCGGCGTGATCTACTGAACATGTTGCGATACATTCCTGAATTGGAAACGACCGCCTGGAACCGTTTGCAGGAAGTCGGTTTTCTGATGGGCACACTCACCACACTGGTTCGCGAATTCCCTGAAGAGTACGCGAAATTCGCTTGGGAGAAAATTCTGGAACACGACGCCAATTCTCAGCGCATGGAAAAAGTAATCAGGGACTTTAATTTCAACAGCCCCGTTCCGAAGTACGTGCAGCTCGCCTCCGACTGGTTGGCAGAGAATCAATCCGGGGATTAGTCGCTCTTAGATTTGTCAGGCTTCTCTTAGTTCTCCGCGCGCACCAGATCACCCGCAAGTATCTCCTGCCCAAGCTTTTTGACGAACAGATTTCTTTTGGGATCGTTTGCGGTTGGGATGTCTTCAGCTGGACCAAATCTGCAGTGGTAAGTCGTGGCGTTGTGGACGTCATGGTTGCAGATGATCAGTATTTGTGTCGCTTGCGAATCGGGCTGCCAATCGTGAATATAGACGGAGTCCAGAAATCTGTCTTCCAGGATCTCATTGAAGCCCTGGCTGTCATTTCGCAACGCTAAATAGTTGTTGATCCATGATGGCAATCGGTAGTTACCGTTGTGCTTGACGACTTCTTCGTCCACTTCACGGGCAAACTCCGTCAAGCAATCTTTGAACACCTCCTCGGCGATCAATAGAGTCTTGCTCTGGCGCGCGGGTTCACCCGCTGGCACGTAGATAGCGCAGGTGGGAACTCGAATGTACTCCAGATGAGGCACCTGCAAGTCTTTGCTTTTTTGCACTTGTTCAAAAACCGGTTCCGCAAACTTCCATTCCGATTCGCAGACCAGCAAGACAAACCCATAAGACTCTTTTAGTTTTGTCAGCAGAGCGGCGGCCTTGTTCGACCCAAGATCACAGGCCGAACGCACCTCGATCCGGATTCCCCATCCCTGCGGAAACGCATCCAGCGCGAGCCTTTCGTGCGGCACGACTACGGCGCAATGCCCCAGTTCATTCGTGATCTCATTTTCCATATTTGTCATTTGAGAGAACCTGAAATAAATTTCCCGCCGCCACTATCGTGGCTTAGTGATTTTCTCAGACCAAGGTGCCAGAGCAAAATCCTGTCGGCACTTTCGTGGCTAACAAAATCCAAACTAAGTGCCATTGGACGATAGAGCGCTAAAGCCGCTACTTTTCCACCGACATTGCAATTTGCGGAAACAAAAGCAATTCCAACCCGCGCTCTTCGAGCCAATCGTTGATAACAAACTGGTCTTTGAAATCTTCGAAATGCCCAAACCTCACATGAGCAGCGATCAATCCCTTCAGCATACTAACTTGGCGCTCCCAAGGATAATCCGCAAAGATCAACTGGGCAGAATCTGTAACCGAATTCCAGATCTTGACTTGAGAAGGCCTGTCGCGAGCGACAGTTTCAAGTGCGGTACGAATGCTTCGGTACTCATAGACGTATTGGATTTGGTTAACTCTGTAGGTGAAAGAGCAATTGTTGTTGTAGTAGAGCTTTTGAATCGCCCCGGAAAGCTTCACCCAATGTCCGTCTATTCGCTTCATCTTCCCGCTTCTCGCCTGCGCAGCGAACTCACGCAACTGGCCTTCGGTAAACATTTGCTGAGGATTCGTTCTCTTCGCTGCCGTAACTGGTGGCTTGAAAGACATCGCCTGCCTATATGCCGAAACCAGAACCTTCAAATGGTTAACTGGCATTTTCAAATTTTGTTTTCGAATCGCAAGAACTTCTTGCGCTGCCATTTCAAAAGCGAACTTGATACTCACCATCAACGGCAGTTTCTTCAAAATACTCTTGCGAGTAGTCTTATTACTCCATTGGTTTGCAGTCGGAACCGCAAAATTTTTGCCAACTTCGCTTGGTGCCGCTTTTACCTCGCGTTTTTTGGCGGGCTTGCCATCAGCCGTATTCATAATTGTTTCCTGGGCAACCGAATTCTTTCTTTTAGCGCCCTACCGTTGTCTTCGTTTAGGCTAGATTTTTTCTTTGCTGATTTCTTCCTTGCCACATGTATGCGTCGCCGTTGGAAAACGTAAATACTGGTGTTGTTGACTGGTCGAGTGTAGTTTACCGACGTAAAGAACTTGAAGCAATTTTGCACTTTCAAATTCAAATCCACATGGTTCACCAAATCCTGAACCAACGAAAGGCGCAGTCATTTACTAATCGCTGCGGGATCAAGTTTCCCGTCAAGCCAAAGCGATGTGTATAGACGATGGCCGAACCTTGGATCGACATTTCGATCAGGCGGTGGGGAAGATGGATATCCCCACTCAAGCTCTAACCCAGCTTCACTTTTAGATCCTGGCGCGAGCACTATGGCGATATCAGTGAATGAGAATGATGAAAACAGTGACGTGACCCTGCCCGTAAATATTGGATCGTCATCAATGCAAAACTGGAAAGGGATTCCGCCAATCAGTCCACCCTCTCGATACAGGCGCTCGCTGAGTTCATTTTCCAGGCCAGATCGGAGGTGGTATCGTTGCGCATCCCAATCGACATACTGAATGTCGTCGTGGCCGATCAATGCTTCCCCGGAGCGGGTGCGAATCGAAATATTGCCAGGTTGGTAGAACGAGAGGTAGGTCGCCAACGTGATTCCAATAACCGAGACCAGAATCAGTAGTGACAAGAGCCGAAATCTAAAGAACTTTCCCATTGCCAGCCATCAGTTGCCGGATGCTAAAACTTCATTTTATGCGAATGCATCACAACGGGAAACGTGTTTCGATTTAGACGTGCGTCGTCGGGACCAGAAAGCTCATTCTTGACCAGAAAAAAGTACCGCAGTATTTTTTCCTTTCTGCGCTCTCCGCACCTCCGCGTTTCAAGCCCACGACACCCTTGCGGTTTGGCTAGAAGTTCCTGCGATCAAGAGTCTACTCCGGGCGGACGCCATGGGTGTTTCGCTCACCGCCGGCTTCACGCAAGGCTTCCATCGGCACTTGCACCCGACAAGTCACTTGCTGTCTCGCCTCAGGTATCAAGCGTCAGTCAGACGCTTCCGGTCATGACTGACGGACGCACCCAAATAAAAAGGACCGCATTTACGGTCCTGTCTTTGACTGTACAAGATTTATATCCAGGCGACTAAAAATCGCCAATGATTAGACCATCGTTGCGTGAGAAAAATCTTTGATACACGCCACGCACTGCATCGTTATCTACAAAGTCACGGTAGGTTACCTGATTGTGATCGATCGTTTCAGCGATGAATCGTGTCGATCCGTCCAACAAAGCAAAATTGGCCCCCCCTGGATGGAAACTCAAATACGAGTTTCGCAAAATCTCATCCGACGTAACGTCTCGATCTGGATCCGGATTGAAAATTCCATGTCCGGTTCGAACCTGTGTCAGTGTCCTCGCCGCCGCTCCGTTAAAGACGCCACCGAAGGTCGTCGGATCCCACTGCAAACCAAACTTGATTGTTTCACCGGCGAAAAAAGTGTTCGAAGTACCATCAGCAATCAAAGATAGCTTGATACCATGGTGTTTCTGATTAAGCGTACGAGTCAGTACTCCATCGTACCGGTTCGCTCCCTCACCAATATTGTTGAGGACTGAATTATTCCATGCCAAATTCGAATTTGGTCCTGGAACAAAACTCCACTCGAAGCTCCCTCCATTCCCTACGTAGTTCGATCGCGACATCAAAATACCACCGCCCGCATCTTGTAAATTTTCATTCAAATTTGGGTCAGACGGGCACAGAAAGAAATCCAGAATCGTGCTGACTAGTTCTCGGTTGGGCGTAATCACCATGCTGTCGTCGGTTCGAAACTGATTTTTCAGTGGCCCTTGCTCAACGAACTCCAGGATCTGACTACGCCAACCCCATCCGAAGCTGCCAGAATCTGCCTGTACCTCTCCTAAATTGTGCTCATGACCGGCGGGTAGTCTGCGAAACGCCGACTCGTAATTCAAACTTGCCAAAGCCATCTGACGAAGACTATTGGCGCAAACCATTCGCCTCGCCGCCGCGCGGACCGACTGAACGGCTGGAAGCAACATTCCAATCAGAATGCCAATAATTGCAATCACAACTAATAGCTCGACAAGCGTAAAACCATCGAGCGGCCGTCTTCTGCGGCAATAAAACATTTTAGCGCCTCGATTTTTTTGGAATAAACAATCCCTCAAGGTTCAGAACTAAGTGGAGTCCCAAATGAAAGATGAAGAAGAGATTTAATTTTAACTGCTACTACAGGACACAAACAACACCTTTTTAAAACCTCTCAATCCGGCGTTCATAGCAAATCTTGTGGCAAAATGTGCTATTCCACGCAACCACACTGTAAAGACCCGACCAAACACGCCCAAGCGAATTGAAGTCGAGTAGGACACTTTTCGACAGGTTTAGTACCGAATCAAAATCGGATTGAGAAAGTCCGTACACGGTGTCAGATAGAAGTTGCACCTGGCAGGCGCTACATTCATGAACCTGAAAAGACGGACAAGAATACCCATCCTACAAAATTGAAGACAGGGCCTTGAGTTATTAACACACGTACCAAACCACGAGTCGCTCAAGCTCACCATTGAAACCCAACATCGAAAGTTTCAATCGCTGCTGGCGGCCACCAAGAGGCTGATAGCCTTGACTACGATCAAGTGCAACCACAATGTTTAACATGTCTTCCACAGTCGGCTCATGGCTGGAAGCCTGCCAACGAAGCAACCACATGCCCATTGGGAACAGCAGTGCCAACCCTCGAATACTGTCAGTCACCGTCCACCCATTGCGGTTGGCCAGTGCATACAAAAACGATTCCGATGTCGTTTCAATCAATCGAGTAAGCGGGAGATAAACTTCGGGTGGCTTGATTCCAATCGGCTGCTCGAGCGTATCGAATGTCGATTTTGGAAACGCGTCCCCCATGTCTGGCGTTGGGCCCTTTCCTCGAAAACACTTAAAAGACGTTTTTGCTAAATCAAAACGTGTGGCCCAATTCGATTCGTGTCGGCAATATGGATGAAGGCGCACGCAAGACATTGCCATTAAACGAAACAGAGATTTTGAGATTGCTTTGGGCGATTTGCGTTCATCAAAAAAAGGCTTTGACTCTTGGGGAGCGAGCTCGGCAACGGTTCTTGCAAGATCCGCTATCTCTTTTTCGCTCAAACGTTTGGACTTTGCGGTGTCGATGTTTCTTGCAAATCGCAACGCATGAACAACTCTCCGCACGGGAGGATACCGTTCATCACGAAGCAAATTTCCGACGGAATCCAAAACAACTCGAATCGTTTTCCAATCTCGTTTTTCTCCAGACTTTAGTAGAGGCGGCACAATCGGCTCTGCTTTTAAGCGTTTGTCTTTCACCAACGCCTTGATTCCAGGAACACGATCTTTGACATGCATGCCCAAGTCGGCCGCTGCTGATGGACAAGCACGTCGATAGGTCAAAACCGCGCGCTTATCCTGCGGGATCAATTGCATCGGAAAAGTTCGGCAGATCGTTGGCTTGGCCTCCAAGCCCAACATGGAATGAATGAGACACAAACCATCTTCTTTCAAAAACACGCAGGAGCCATCAGCGCGATGGGCCAGTCGCATCTTACTTTCTGCCCCACGATGCGGAACCATGATCGGCGTATTCTCGTAACCTGGCTGCTGCTCCCATTTTTGACTTCGCAGCCGTTCAGCATCTCGCTTGCTCAACGGCACCAAGCTTCCACGGCAACAGATGCCACACTGATGGCAGTCCCATTTTTCGTCACTGTTTAGCGTTACGATTGGAAGTGACATTAAGAATTAAAGCTCTGAAAGAAGGCAACGCGAGCGATTCAAACCGACTGCAACTCAAAATTTAGCTTCGACTGGATTCGATCAAAGCGAAATCCATCGAGCCAGACTGTTTTGAGTCTTATGGAATCATCAGCTCAATTCTAAACAATTACGATTCTTAGCTAAAGGACCTTTACTTGCTTAAAGGCTCCGACCTTCTTCTATCTGAACTCCGTATAGATATATGGGGACGCAGTGAGCTGCGTATCTCGTCATTATTCATGGTCTTATTGGAGCTTCAAATGAATCGACTATTTTTTGTGGGACTGTTCTCTATTTCGCTCGCGATGTTTACTGGGTGTCCCGACCGTGACGATGTAGCGAAGAAGAATACCAAACCCAACGGGATAAGGGGAATGAATGACCAGGAAACAACCGATGGAATAAGCGGAAAACTGGAACCGCCACCAGAACTCACGATTCCGGCAAGTGCCAGAAAGTAAACTTTGCTTCACCGTGCTGAATGAAGTCGCGAGTCCGTATGTTTAACTTCAGCGACGATCCTGAGGCGCCTCAGGCACGACCTCGCGTTTGTCATCAATCTTGCGACGCAGAAAATGGAATTCAATCAGCTTTGTTGACAAAATAAAAAAAGCCCATGAATCCTATTTATTCATGGGCTTTATCAATTTACGTTCGATTACCACGATTGGCGAAACTAACTGAGTTTAATTTCGATTTTACGCGGGAGAACTTTCTCTGATTTTGGCAATACGACGTTCAGCAAACCGTTTTTGAATTCGGCTTGAATTTTGTCAGCGTCGATCTGTTTCGAAAACTCAAACGACTTTTTGAATGCACCTTTTCGTCGTTCATCTCGCAACGAAGTGAATCCTTCTTCGAGCGTTTCGACTTTCTTTTCTCCTGAGACGACTAAGTTGTCATCTTGCATTTCAATTGACACATCATCTCCCGAAACGCCGGCCAATTCCAAAACGAGTCGATATTCCAATTCGCTTTCGGAGATACTTACCGTAGGCGACCATTGCGCCGAAGGGTTTTTCGCTTGACCGGGCTTAAGCCGATCGCCAAAAAACTGCTCCACCAAATTCTCAACGTCGATTTCAAAATCACCAAAGGGAGTATTGACGCGGTTGTTATTGATTTTCATTTTGTTCCTCGTTCTGTTTGGGCACGTTCAAGCGAAAGCAATTTCCCTTTCGCCAACTGTCCTTCCAACCAAAGCCAAAACAATTGCTTTTTTGACTTCAATCGAAATTCAAATTCCAATTCCTATATCGCAACCGTCATGCCAAACGGGTCGCCAAGCCAGCTAAATTGGCAAAAGCTTCGGTTTTTCGGCATCAAAATGGTCGCACATAATTTGCCGCCCTCGCTATCGAATCCATGAACTGCCATGCCACCTGACAAACATCCTGCCAACTCGTCGGCTAAAAATCGTGGTAATAGAACTTACCGGAATCCAATTTCTTGACTTGTGACTAGGCTCTTGGAGAGGAAGGGCAGGGCACACATTCACATTAGTAAGCACGCGCACTCTTCGACTTGCTCAATCAATTTTCACGTAGCTGCGTCAAAAGCTGACTGGCCGCGCCAGATAAAAGCAACGAATCGATACCGGCAACGATCAAGCCAAAACCTTGATCCATCTGATGCTTGACCGACTCCGCATCGGTGCCGAAAAAGCCAAGTGGCATTCCGACGTCTTGGCAAACTTTGGTGACGCGGGCGATCGCTTCTAAAACTTTGGGATGATCAACTTGGCCCATCAAACCAAGACTGGCTGATAGGTCATATGGCCCAATAAGAACTGCATTGATTCCGTCCGTTTTGACGATCGACTCAATATTTTCAACGGCTTCGATATGCTCGGCTTGAACCACAACGCAGATAGATTCGTTTGCGTTTTCAAGATAGTCTTCAAAATTCGCGCCGTATCCCTGAGCTCGCCCCAGCCCAACCCCTCGACTACCAAGTGGCGAATATCGCGAGTACTGCACGACTTTTTGAGCCTGCTCAGCGGTATTAACCTGTGGCACGATGATTCCATGCGCGCCCAAATCGAGAGCTTTTTTAATCGGTGTTTCATCGACCGCAGGTACCCTGACCAGAACGGCACTACGATCCTGAACCGCTTCCAAGATTGATTTGAGTTCAGCCGTCTCAATCGGGGCGTGCTCACCATCGACAAAGAGCCAATCGAAACCGACTCCGGCAAGAATCTCAGCAACTGCTGCAGAGCCAACTGTAATCATCGTCCCGAAAAGTCTTTCACCACGATTCAAGCGTTGATTAAAGTCATTTATCATGCTTCAAATTTCTTGATAATGATCGATGCGTTGTGCCCGCCGAAACCAAAACTATTACTCATCGCATATTTGATCTCTCGCTGCTTTGGCGTGTTTGGCGTGTAGTCCAAATCGCAATCAGGATCAGGCGTGTCCAAATTAATGGTCGGTGGAATTGTGCTCTCAGAGATGGCTTTGGCAGAAAGAATCAATTCAATTCCGCCGCTGGCCCCGAGCGAATGGCCCAGCTGACTCTTGGTACTGCTGATACTTAGTTTGTACGCGTGATCGCCAAAAATAGTCTTCACTGCTTTGGTTTCCGCCTTATCACCAAGCGGAGTACTGGTTCCATGTGCATTGATATAGTCGATGTCTTCTGGCTTTAGATTGGCATCATCAAGTGCAAGTTGCATCGCGGCCGCAGCCCCAACACCTTGTTCTTCTGGTGAAGTGATATGGTGGGCGTCACAAGAAGTCCCAAACCCAACGACTTCACCCAGAATCGTTGCTCCTCTTGCCTGGGCGTGCTCGAGTTCTTCAAAAATCAAGACGCCGGCGCCTTCTGAAAACACAAACCCGTCTCGGTCCGCATCAAACGGGCGGCTTGCTTTGGTTGGATCATCCGTTCTTGCCGAAAGCGCTTTCATGTTCGCAAACGCGGCAAGTCCCATCCGGCTCATCGCTGCTTCAGCTCCACCGGTGACCACCATTTCACAAGCGTTACGTTGGATCAGCTCCAGTGCATTGCCCATCGCGTTAGTCGCACTCGCACAAGCCGTTGCGACACTGTAGTTCGGGCCTCGCAATCCAAAATCGATTCCGATATTTCCACCGCCCGCGTTGAGCATCAGCTTCGGAATGGTCATCGGAGAAACTCGGCTTGGCCCTTTTTTTACCAATCGAACCATCTGTTCGGAGATGGTGGTCATGCCTCCGATTCCAGATCCCAGCACACATCCGTAGCGACTGGCGTTCTCATGTCCGACGGGATCAAACTTGGCAAAATCAAAAGCTTGTTTTGCAGCGACCATGGCAAATTGAGAAAAACGGTCAACCTTGTTTGCTTCTTTCACACCCAGAATATCGCTTGGGTTCCAGTTGTGAACATCGCCGCCAATGTGCACACGAATGTCTTCGACTTCAAAAAGCTCAATGCGATGAATTCCACTTTCACCATTGAGAACTCGAGTCCAGCAATCTTCTACATCGCAGCTGAGCGAAGTTACCAACCCCCAACCCGTTATGACCACGCGCCGCTTCATGAATTTACCGCGTCCTAACCAACGTCATGTTGTTTATAAAAAAAACCGCAGGACGAACCTTTTCAAGCCATCCTGCGGATTGTTTAAAGTGCGATTTCAATATGAAAGCACACGTCTATTTCTATCACTAGGTGATTAACCTTCGATATGACTAATCGCTTCCCCGACGGTCTGAATTTTTTCAGCAGCGTCATCTGGAATATTGATGTCGAATTCTTCTTCTAGCTCCATAACCAGTTCAACGGTATCGAGTGAGTCAGCGCCAAGATCATTGACGAAGTTTGATTCTCTTTTGATTTTGTCTTTGTCGACGCCCAGTTGCTCAGCAACAATATTGACGACACGTTCTTCGACCGATGACATATATCGGCCTCCTTCTAAAAATACACTTGGGGAAAACTGTTCACTTCTACTCAGTGCGACTTTTGAAAATCACATATTTGTGGAATCATCAAATGCCACATGAACACGCATTAAGATAGAGGATTATGTCAAAAAGGGTCAACCCATTATTGCCCCAAACGGTTGTTTTTTGAGTAGTTCCCTACCTAGTTTTGGCCTATTCCGCGCAGGTTTGGACAATTTGGCGGAAACTCTTTCCAAGCCCAAACAAACGTATTGGGCGGCTTAAGCACCTTAAGCCGTCATCCCACCGTCAACTGTTAAAACTTGCCCCGTCACATAAGACGCCGCGGGACTCGCCAGAAACAAAACGCACGCTGAAACATCCTCTGGCGTTCCAATCCGGTTCGCTGGAATCCTCTTTTTTACTTCTGCGAGAATTGTGTCGCCGAGCTTGTCCGTCATCTCACTGGAAATAAAACCGGGAGCAACGGCATTTACCGTTACCTTTCGTTTGCCCAATTCCTTTGCCAAACTTCGAGTCATTCCAATCACGCCTGCCTTGGACGCCGAGTAATTGGTTTGGCCAGCATTGCCAATCAAACCTGACACGCTCGAGATGTTGATGATTCGACCGTAACGCGAACGCATCATTCTTTGGGCCGCGGCTCGTGTAAACAAGAACGTACCGCGCAAGTTAACCGAAATCACATCGTCCCATTGCTCATCGGACATCGCCGGCAAAAGATTATCGCGTGTGATCCCAGCGTTGTTGACGAGGATATGAAGTTTGCCCCATTCTTCGTTGACGGTCTCAACGATTTGTTCAATGGCATCCTTCTGGCTAACATCGGCCGCCATCACATCAGCTTGGCCGCCCGCGTCGACAATCATCTTTTGCGTCTCAGCAAGCTTTTCAGCATTTCGCGCCACCAAAGCAACCCGAGCGCCACTTACACCAAGTGCAATCGCCATCGATCGACCAAGCCCCTGAGAAGCTCCCGTGACGATCGCGTTCTGACCGGAAAGATCTACCTTTATGGATTCCAAACTCATTAGTTCCTCAATTTTCTTTATTAAACTTGGCTTGTCTGATCGCTCAGTAATTCGATTGAGCGTTTATATGTTCGTAAGTTCGCTGACGATTCCAAAGTGGTAACGCTTATTCCAACACGCCGTGGCAAGGAGTTTTACGTTTGATTCGTTTCATCAAAGATCTCAGTACGCGTCCGACGCCGACTTCGTAAAATTCGTCGTAGCCATCGGCTAACATTTTTTCGATTGAATCTTGCCACAACACGGGCCCGCAAACTTGTTTTACCAAAAGCTCTTTGAACTCTTCTGGCTGTGAATGGTGAGCCGCGTCAACATTTGAGTAAACCGGAATCCGTGTCGCTGAAATTTGCATCTCAGAAAGTGCGTCACTCAATTTGGCGACGGCCGACTCCATGATCGGTGTGTGAAACGCGCCAGCAACCGACAGCGGAACGCACTTCATGGCTCCTGCAGCAGCGGCAACTTCAGAAACACGCTCGCAACTTGCGACATGCCCCGAAACTGCAATGTTGCCTTTGCAAAGTAAGTTTGCGACTTGCAAGACTTCACCGTCAACGCGGGCGTCATCGCAAACTTTTTCTGTCTGTTCGCGATCAAGTCCCAGCACGCTGACCATCGAGCTTGGCGTTTCATTGGCGGCCTCTTGCATCGCTTGGCCGCGTCGCTGGACGAGCTTCAAACCGTCTTCAAAACTCATCGCGCCCGCAAAAGCGATTGCCGTATACTCGCCCAAACTCAACCCCGCAGCGCCCTGACAATTTTCGTAAACGTCCGGATATTCCTTTTTCAATTTCTCAAGCGCCGCCATGCTGCTAACGTAAAGTGCGGGTTGGCTGACGTCTGTCGCGTTGAGCTTCTCGGCGGGACCATTGAAGCAGATATCGGCCAAGTCATATCCGAGGACTTCGGCGGCGCGGTCAAACAATTGCCTGGCTTCCGGCATCTCGTTACAAAGCGATTTGCACATGCCAACCGCTTGAGCTCCCTGGCCCGGAAAAAGAAAAGCTATTTTGCTCAATTAATCGCCCTTTTTTGTTCTTGAATCTAAAAGGTCAATCTAAGAACCGACGATTTTTATGTCAACGACTGAGAATGATAATCAGCGTTTTGCAGAAGCGCCCATCAATAAAAAAATCAAAACAAGGTTGGCCCGCCGTCTCCATTTCGTGGAGGCTGCAGCTTCATATGATCAAACGCCTTGGGGGTCGCCACTCGACCGCGAGGGGTTCGCAGAATCAATTCGCTTCTCAACAGAAACGGTTCGACTTCATCGGCCAGCGTATCGGTCACGGTATTCATCGTGGCGGCGATCGTTCCAATTCCCGTCGGCCCACCAAGGCAAACACGAATCAGGGTATCGAGGTAACGGCGGTCTTGTTGATCAAGCCCCAAACTGTCAATCTCCGCCATCTTGAGTGCGTCTTGCGCGACTTCGATCGTAATTTTTCCCTCGGCACGACTCTGCGCAAAATCACGCACCCAGCGCAAGCGGTTGTTGGCGATCCGTGGCGTGCTTCGACTTCGTAACGCGACCTCGGTTGCCGCTTCGTCACTGATTTCAACTTTTAACTTTTTCGCGTTACGTCGAACGATCTCAGTTAGATCCTCAAGCGAATAGAAATCAAGATGTTCCCGAATTTGAAAACGGTCTCGCAATGGCCCCGTCAACATTCCTGCGCGTGTCGTGGCGCCGATCAAAGTAAACGGTCGCAATTTAAAGTTATGAGTTCGCGCGTTGATCCCTTCACCCAAGATCATATCGATCCTGAAATCCTCCATCGCCGTGTACATGTACTCTTCAACCGATTTTGGTACTCGGTGAATTTCGTCAATAAAGAGAACTTGATTCTTTTGAAGATTGGTCAGGCTCGGCACCAGATCTTTCGGAGCCTTTAAGCTTGGCCCCGAAAGAAACTCAACCGCCACGCCTAACTCTGCCGGAATACAATGGGCAAACGTTGTCTTGCCCAATCCAGGCGGACCGTCAAACAGAATGTGCCCAAGTACTTCCTGACGTTCCTTTGCCGCTTCGATTGCGACTTGTAAACGATCAATCACGACGCGCTGACCAACCATGTCGGCCATTCGTGATGGCCGCAATGTTGGGTCGTCGTCTTCAGGTTCAGGTGAATTGGTGAGAATTGTTTCGCGCGACATACGCTCGGGATCCGATTGGGTAACTCGGGATGCGTTAAAATTATTAGGCTGGCCAAGCAAAAAACGTGGCTCAACCTCGACTGTGTAAATATACCAAACCCACATCTTTTGACGTAGTTCAATAAAAACCGTCCTAATTCGAAAATGGGCCGGTGATTCTTCGTTTAAAATAGAATCACCCCAAGCCGTAACTTTCACCAACGAACTGGCAGTATTTAAATTGGCCAAGACGAAAAATCCAACGAAACATCTCACTCGGCTATTCGATCAAACGACTTCGCCGATCTACATCGTGGGACGGGACCAGATTGTCACCTATGCCAATCAAAGTTGTGCGGACTGGGTTGGCTGTCCATTAGAAGAACTCATTTCGACACGTCTGGTCTATACCAGCCAAACCACGGGCAGCGAAATCGAAAACCGAGCCCAAGGACTTTGCCCGCCACCGGAATATCTTTCACCGACAGAAAGCCCAGATCTGGATATGGCCGAATGCGTCTTCGCAGTTTCTGCATTCCAACCTGAATCCGATGGAAGTCAAAAATCATGGCGGCAGGCCACACTCGTGCCTTTGTTCGACGCTGAACAAAATCAGCTCGGCGTTCTGGTCACCTGCAGTGAAAAGGAACTGAGCGAACCGCCAACGGTCGACCCGATTCAATGCGCAAAGGAATCAAGTCGCATCCACCTTGCACTTACGCAGATTCGCAAGAACGCCGATCGAATCTACTCACTTGAAAGCCTCGTCGGTTCCAGCCCTTATTCAACTCGATTAAGACGACAAGTCAAAACGGCAATCGACTCAAGTGTCGACCTCTTGATCACTGGCGCCCCTGGAGCCGGAAAAGAACATTTGGCTCGCACGATTCACTCCGCTCGCAATCAGGAGCACCAATCCGAATTGCTCCCAATTCATTGCTCCATCGCCGACCAGCAATTGATTCAACAAAACATCAAAGACATCGTCGCCAGCCGACCGCCACAGCAGGCTACCGAAAACAAAACCCAAGACTGGCTGTTACTTCTGGATGTCGATCAATTAGGTGAAGCCGCTCAACACGAGCTATTGGGATTTTTTCGCTTGCCAAACTTTCCGCTGCGAACAATCGCCACCGCAACTCATCCGTTGCTAGAGCTCGCACAAAAAAAACTTTATTCAAGCGAACTGGCCAACTACCTCAGCACAATGAAGATCAGCCTGGCTGCGCTTGCCGATCGCCAAATGGACATTTCGTTTTTGGCTCAGGCGTTACTTGAACGTGACAACTTTCGACGCGAAAAACAGCTTTCGGGATTTTCCCAAACGGCGATGCAACGACTGACAGAATTCGAGTGGCCAGAAAATATCGACCAGCTTAATCGCACCATTCAATATGCCGCGCAAAAAGCGACCGGTGCCGAGATTCAGGAATCCGATCTGCCCGATGACTTTCATCATGCACTTAAAGCAATGCGCATCGGCGTTGCCACCGAAACAGAAATCAACCTGGATAAGTATCTTGGCGAGATCGAAGCCGAGTTGGTCGCCCGCGCTTTAAAGCAAGCCAAAGGTAACAAAACAAAAGCATCTAAACTCTTGGGCGTCAGCCGCCCCAAACTTCTACGCCGCATTCAGTTCTTCAATCTCGAAACCAGCCTTGATACTTCTGAAGAAATTTCAGGCGAACTCGATTCATCCGCGTTTGAGGAGTTGAAATGATTGCACCGCCAGCCCATTCAATCGTCGTCGCGGCTCACTCGGAAGCCTGGTGTTCGGTGATCCGTCGAAAATTTCACGAGAATTTAGTCGGCCCCGATGCAAAAAAATCGCCCAATTTGCAGCCACCTTCCAAACTGTCTTGGCTGCTCAACACGGACGAACTGCTGGCCGAAGCGATTAAAACCAACGCAACCGTGGCGATTGTGGAGATCTCAACAGATAACATCGAGCAAACTTGCCACAGCCTCGCCCCTTTGGTGAACAATTCCTATCAACTAAAGTTATTTGCCGTTGGTGACCACGAGTTAATTCCGTGGCAACCGGTGTTACGAGCCGCCGGATTCAGCGGGTGTTACTGGACATTGCTTCAAACCAATGAACTGGTTCGAGTCGTTCAGCTGCACCAACGAAAAACGCCGCTTAGTTTTCGACGAGCTGAAGATAGAATCGCCGCACAGCTCCCTTGGCGTGCGGCAACCACCGACTAGCTAAACGAAAATCAGACCGAAAAAAGATACTTAGTAACCAAACTAACCACCAAAACCGATCAAGCCTATTCAATGTCAGAACAAAACCTTGAAACCCGAGTCAAAGAAACGCTTTCGCAAATCCCGGACCCGGAAACAGGACGCAAACTCAACAAACAAATCCACGAGATCGTCGCTGATGCGAATCAGATTTCGGTCAAAGTCGGATTAACCAGTTTCGCTGCACCGTTAAAAAAAGACTTTCACGAACAAGTCAATTCGGCACTCAAAACTGCTTTTCCTGAAATGGAAAACATCAACGTCGAAGTCACCGATCACGATCGACCCGCTCAACCTGTTGGTCAGGTTGGCATTCGCGCCAAAGCCATCATTGCAATCGCAGCAGGCAAGGGCGGTGTGGGCAAAAGCACCGCAGCCGCAAGCCTGGCAATGGCATTGAAACGAGCTGGCTGTAAAACCGGTTTGCTTGACGCTGATGTTTACGGACCAAGTGTTCCACATTTGACTGGCGTGCGTGGTCAGGTCACTAAAGAAAACGACAAAATTCAACCGCTTGATTTCGATGGCATTCCTTTGATGAGTATCGGATTCATGGTGCCGCCTGACCAAGCCGTGATCTGGCGTGGCCCAATGCTTCACTCAGCGATCACAACGTTTGTGCGTGACACTGCCTGGGGCGATCTGGATTACTTGATCATCGACATGCCACCGGGAACGGGCGACATCGCCTTGAGTCTTTCACAATTACTTCCGCTGACTGGCGCAGTCATTGTTTGTACTCCTCAAGAAGTCGCATTGATCGACGCCATCAAAGCCGTTGGCATGTTTCGCAAAGTCAAAATCCCAGTGATTGGATTGATTGAAAACATGAGCAGTTTCGTCTGCCCGGACAATGGAAAAGAATACGACATCTTCGGAAAGGGCGGCGCCAAGGAATACGCATCACAAGACAACATAGATTTTCTGGGCGAGATTCCGATCAACATCCAGCTGCGTGAGCGAGGCGACGCGGGCAAAATGGGCGCTAACTTTGACGACCCCAATGTTGCTCCATATCTGGAAAACGTGGCCTACCAGCTAACGAAATCGTTGGCCAAAAAAGCCGCCGAATCCCCGATCCAACCACAACTACCCGTTCTGGGCTAACCCTCTAAATGGCAGGAACTTTGGTCAGACTGGGAGCCGTTTACCGAGCCCCAGTCGCAAGGGCGGCTAAGTAGCCGAAGGGCTTTGGGAGCAATGCATGCACTCAACATAGGCATGCACCCAATAGATAGGCATGCACTCAATAGGATAGGCTTTGAAAAGAAGCCGACCGCCCAAGACACCTACACCTCAGACGCGAAAGCGTCTGCAATGGGAACCCGACGCGTAAGCGAGGGAATCGTCATTTCAGCAACCAGTCCATTGAAAATCAACAAACCAACTGGCCAATAAATCAGCGCAAAAAACTAGGGCCACCTTAAAAAGCAAAGCGGCCCTTTCTCGTTGTTTCATAAAGAAGCAGTCAACTACTTTTTCTTCTTAGCTTTTTTCTTTTTAGCTTTTTTCTTAGTAGCCTTCTTCTTCTTTTTCTTTGCTACTTTCTTTTTAGCTTTTTTCTTAGCTTTTTTCTTTGTAGCTTTTTTCTTCTTAGCTTTCTTCTTAGTAGCCTTCTTCTTCTTTTTCTTTACTACTTTTTTCTTAGCTGACTTTTTCTTAGCAGCTTTTTTCTTCTTCTTCTTTTTGGCCACAGGACGTCCTCCGTTAATAGACCGTGGGTGAGCTACCCTCTGACATCCGTATGCCAGGAAAAGAGTTGGCTCACCATTCGAAATAAAACCATTTCAATTTATGGCTCAAATGTGGAACTCGAATTGAACTTCAGTGATCAACTTCTTCTGCTTACATCGCAGTGCGTTGTAAACATCCGATTTCGAGTTAACTCATTGCGTAAGTTTTAGAAAACAAGAAAAACTTTTCAATATTGTTTTTTCACTTTTCGGAATTTTTTTGCTCAACATTAACTTTGTTTTTCTTCACATTTGCAATTTCGATATTCTGTTTTGTAATTTCCATACGTTTGAAACGAGAAAAACTCTCATTTTCAACTGCAACGACTTGTTAAATGCATTTGCACATCGAAAATTGCGTTCGCAGACGTCATTCAACGTCAGTAAATGCCTTGAATATGTTCTCAACATGCGACAACAAGTCAAAATATAGACTTGCAAGAGATTTCGTCGCTTCAAACGATTCAAAATTTGTAACAAACTCTCGCAAAAAGTAACAAAACTACGTTTGCGTACTGCCAAAGGTAATTTTTGAGACAAAGTTACCTAATTGCTCACAAAGAGATTGTTGGATTCTTGGTTTTGGTAAAAGTTACACTCATCAAGAATGTTTATCGCGCGCAAAACTGCACTTGGAATAACGAGTCTCGCAAAAAACGGTTTGTTGAATCAGTTTTGAAGCCATGCGAACATGAGTTTTGACTTTGTGTTTTGACTGACGTATTTTTTTTTTGAAAAACTTGATTTTTTTTCGCTTCAAAACGTCTTTCGAGGCCAAAACACAATTTTTTAAACGCTTTGAAACAAACGAATTCAAAATTTTAAAAGTAGTTCTTGTCGCGCTCATTCGATTTCAAAAGTTTGCTTAACAACTTCAATCAATAAACAAAGAACGATTGAAACAATCCGATCGAAACATTCCATTGCAACACCAACCGACACCAGCGCAATAGCGCATAAGCAATTGCAATTGAATCGATTGCATGCGTCTGCCAGATCCTAGAACGAAACCAAACACAAACTATCGCGATAGCGAGTTGGGCGAGACTCAAGAGAACAAAGTTACATGCCTGGCATTGCAACGAACGCGCACCAGACGCTTGCGTTTTTCGATGCTTATCGATGGAGCTTTTTTAAACCAGCGGTATCAGTAACAACATCAAAGCGCGGTGACAAACTGGTTTATCCCAAGGCTGCGACGCTATGTTGGCTACGAGAGCACACATACCGCGGCCGGTGCCACAGGTTTGCATCCTACCAACGTGGGCCGCTGAACTGCTGGAGCGATTGGAAGTTGGAATAGGCCATGAACCCAAAAAAGATTGCCAGGAATTGATCTTTGCTACTGATTGCGACCACAGCGATCAATACGGCACATCCAATCGACAGCAGAAGGCTGTTTCGAATCCCATTGGCCGAATCAAATTTCAGCATCAACTCCCGTGCGACTTGCCCACCATCGAGCGGATAAATCGGTACGAGATTCAACAAGTTCAGAAAGACGTTAATCACGATCCCGGCATAAATAAGGGTGATCATCGCCGCATTTTTCTCAAATATCGTGTCTTTGAGATCCGGAATCGGCAACGGAACGTATGCCCCGTAAAACATGCTGATCGAACCACCGACTGCCAACACTAGCAAAATAAAGAACACGGCCACCAAAAATCCAAAAATCGGTCCGGCCAACGAAACAACGATCTGTTGATTGGAAGTCAAAGACCTTGAGTTCGAACGACCGCCCCATGGATTGCCTGAATCCGGGATCGCCAGTCCGCCCATCCAATAGAGAACGATTCGGGAATCGATTCCAAACCGTCGAAACGCAATTGCATGTCCCAACTCGTGAACCAGGATCGAAACGAAAAACAATGCCGCAATCATGATCAGGCCAACGCCCGTGTTTACGGGATTATCCCCAACATTTACAAAACTGCGACCAAACAGGATCGGCAAAATGAAAAAGGCAGGATGGACCCGGCACGGAAAACCAAGCAGCGAAAAATTAAGATCGTAACCGGTACGTTTAGGCTCACTCAAAAACACAAGCTGCTCCACAGATGCAATGTTGGTTGGTCACTCAAGATAGAACGACGGCAATGTTATATCTTATCAAATCAAAGTCGCCTCAACCGTGGTCCACTCATTGGCGACACATGCCAATCACGCTTCGATTGAAATTTCGCTTGATCTTTCCAAATCAGGACCACAAAAACGAAACGGATATCTTACGCAGCCGATCGCTCAAGAGAAGTCTCAACCGGTTTGTTATTCGAATCCGCATTGGATTTATCCGAAAGTTTTTGCAGTTCAAGCAAAATGTAGTCCGCGGCCCGATTGGTCGCCCCCGGTTTGGCATACTCAAGCGCCAAAGCATCCATGGTGTCTACTTTGGCGCGATAGGCTGCTTCATCGTTAAGCCAATGTAGAATCCTTTTTGCAACTTTCTCCGAAGGATCGCCCGACGTCAAATATTCCGGCATCACCGCGCGAGGCCGCACGTCGCCCTGATTGGCTTCTTTGAAACTTGGCTCGTCCTGCTCTGGATCGTAGGGGCGCCACGTCTTCTTTTGAATGTCGTTGGCGCCGATCAAGTTAACAAGCGTGATAAATTTCGTACGCAGCATCAACGCCTGCGCCAACATGACCCATCTTTTGACCTTAAACACGATCACCGTTGGCTTGCGATGCTGCAGCAACTCCAACGAAACCGAACCGCTACACGCCAGACAAACGTGGGCCGCCTTCATGAGTTCAGGAGTTTTTCCCACGTACAATTCAACGTTGGTTAACAGAGAGCCCGCGGCGGTTTCGTTTGATTCAACGTCCGATTCAATCGTCTCCGCCAGGATTTTCTCCGACATCTCTTTTTGGCGTTCGTTATAAGAAGCGATCGCGACTCGGCAGTTTTTTGTTTCAGTTAGAATCTGCCTTGCTGCTTTCAACAAAACCGGCAACACGGATCGCACTTCTTGATCACGTGACCCTGGCAACAACGTTAGCAAGCGTTGGCCTGACGTTTCACCAGATAACTGCGACACAAATGATTCATCGTACGTCTGCGTTTTCAACTGATCGAAATACGGATGCCCAACATAAGTCGCATGACATTTCCGCTTGGCGAACCAGTCGACTTCGAAAGGCAATTTGCAGATCACGTGGTCGACGAATTTTCGAATCTTACGCACACGCCAGGGAGCCCACGCCCACATCTGAGGAACGCCATAGTAGAAAACAGGAATGTTGTGCTTCTTTGCCTTGCGGGCAATCCACCAGTTGAACCCCGGAAAGTCAATCAACACAACGGCGTCGACTTGGTTTGTTTTGAAATAAGTTTCGGCCTGCGCGATGAGCTTGAAAAAGAAGCGGATGTTTTTGAGGGCTTCGAGGAACATCACCGCCATCGTGGTAAGTTCGTAATGAAGCTCGCAACCGGCCTCTTCCATTTTTGGTCCGCCGAATCCAACGAACTCAAGAGAAGGGTCTTGTGATTTCAAGCGGCGGATTAGATTGGATCCGTGCAAATCGCCGCTGGGTTCACCCACTGAAAAAAATATCCGCATCGGTCCGTCCTTGGCCAAATTCTGAATATAGAAATTATGCCAAAGCGGACACCAACTCGGAAGATCAGAATTTTCACTCGGCGTTTGCCGCCCTCCATGCGTCGACGGCCGCCCAGCAGCCCGCAACCATGCCGTACGAACGACACAATGGACTCGAATGAAACACTAACGATTCAACATCTCAGCGAGCCTTTCCTCCCGATCTGCGTCCACCAATTCCGAAAATGTGAACCCTTGGTCACGCTTCATAGACGTCACATACGCAGCGACGACTTTCTCCAAATCGGCACCTTGGAGATAAGCACTCTCAAGTTCGAGCCAAGGAATTTTGTATCCAGCCTGCGCAGCGGCGATCCCATGCGGAATAACCTTATTCGGATTTATGTTCCGAAGCTGCATCCCCATCAACTGAGTAAATGGAATTGGACAACCATTCAAATACGCATTATGCCATGGCCTGCCAAACGAGATCGTGTAGATCCACAAGACAAGGAAGACAAAAACTAAAGCAACAATGATGGCAATCTCAATAACCGAAGCTATAAACATCCCTTGGTTGCCTGGTTTCGCATTTTGAAACGCAATCAGCAGGTCGTACATATTCTCCTTGCCTTGCGATTCCGTCTTTGTCCAAAGACGTTCGCAAAATTAATGAAGAGCTTACACGTAGCTGGATTGGCCACAATTCAGTCCCAGTATTACCAGGCTGCTCTGAATTCTCGCAGATCGCCCCGACACTCAAATCGTAAACATGAGCCGTTTTGGCGATAACCACGGTTTGTGAGCGGCGAACCGAAACTGCCTAAACGCCTAAAGCGAAGTTATCACGTAATAGGCAATCACAACAATCGCCAACAATCCGCCAAACCAAGCCAACGCGTTTCCAATTCCGTAAGCAGAAAGATCTTCAGGTCGTGGGTTCTTGATTGGATCGTAATCTTTTTCAGTAGTAGACATTTATAACTCCATTTAATATCGCGTTCAAATAATCAAACAGACGCAGTTCCATACCGCGTCGAACATCACTTCAAAGCCCGTCGCAAGATTTCGATCTCGAACCAGCCTTGGGCTTCAACTTCTATTCTATTTTTTGCTAAACGCTTTCGCGAAAGCTTCTTTTCCAAACACCATTTCAGACTTTGCCGCCACATCAGCCGCTTCGTCGAATTTGGTTTTACATTTTTCACAACAAAACTTGATCGTCATTCCGTCGAATTCAGACGCTTGCTCGTCATCGACTTGGCCGCCAGACATTGGGCAACCCGTTTGCTTGAACTGCCCAGTGGCGACCAGTTGCTGATTGGCGAACGTGGCAAACTCATCTGTATCGCTTGAAAATTTCTTTGTGCAACCTTCGTTGCAAAAGAAAACTTTGCCACCTGCATGATCAACCGCGTGTTCAGCCACAACGTCCTGTTCAGGCATCATCATGCATTTGACGTTTTCCAAATTGATCTCGGACTTTTTCTCAAACGCTTTCCTGAACGCAACTGGCGAAAAAACGGAAGCCGCTTTCTTGGCTAATGTTTCTTTTTTCGCAACGTTGTCGCGGCAGCCTTCGCAACAAAAACCGACTTTGATGCCACCGACATTTGTTTTGAATTCATCTACGATTTTGCCGCCCGACATTGGGCAGCCTTTTTGAACATACTGGCCAGTCAGCACCAATTGATGATTCGCCATCAGGGTGAATTTTGCATCGCCTTTGAGTTTCAAGTCTTCTTTGAACGTCTCAGCGCAAACGTCATTGCAAAAATAAACCTTGCCGTGTTTGTATTGGACAAACGACTCGACTGACGCAGCTTTCTTTCCGTTGACGATGCACTTAATGCCCGTCAGGTCTTGTTCTTGAGCATGTCCGACTGCGACAGGCCAAGCGAAAGACGCGAATAAGATTGAGAAGAAAACAAACCGAATCAGGTTCTTGAACTTTGAATTTGATTTTGCAAACAACGAACAATCCTCAAATACGAGTGGGTCGGTCTACAAATTATCGGCCTTGTTTCTGCCAATTGACAACAAATTCCGGGCTCACCCTTTGCGTGAGCTATCTGGCCGATTCCGACTATTCGGTCTATTCCGCACCTTTTATTGGGCATCGTTGAATGAACGAGAAATGAAGCTGGACTCGCCACGATCGTCTCGTTTTATTGGCCAAAAACCGTGGCTAACGCCAAAACGGCTCAGGTTGGTATCTACGATTTGAAGAAAGCGATGATCTAACGAGAATTCAAAGCGGCCTGGCAAAACTGGTGCCTGAATTGTGGCCAATCCAGCTACGTGTTGGCGGTTGGTGTAAATAGTAGGTCATGCTGTGCATGACACGAGCAGCGTTGCAATTACGCAAGCTCACTTGAATTGGCTCTGGGTTCTTCAATCCGAAAAGTCAGTAACCAACCGCAGAAAACGCAGAAAATTACGATTGAGAAAACGGGTTCGAAACCAATCCGATCGATCAGCTCACCGAAAAGCGGACTTAGAAAGATCGGGGGAACTGAAATCGCAATGCTTAACGTGCTTAGGTACTTCGGATGATCCCGATTACCGGTAACCTCCAACGTGTAATTGTTAAGCATCCGCAGCGTCACGGGTGTCAGGCCAAGCAATCCAAATACGATTGTGAACCCCGCCGACCCCACTCCTTCCATCCTTGCCAGCGTCAATGCCATGATCGGGGCAATGCATAAAATCAGCAGTATCATTCGCAACACTAAACGATTCCCAAACCGATCCGCGATCCATCCCGACGGAATACTGAACAATGCGGCGCCAACATTCTGAGCCAACACCCAGGGGATTAGCGCGGTGAGCCCCAGTTCCAATCGATCACGACCAAGCGATTGATAATGTGGCATCAACGTCAGGTACATCCCGAAAAGCGCCGCAATAATCGTGACGGTGCGAAAGTTCTTGTCTTCCTTCACCGTTTCAACTGAAGCTTTGAGCAATTCGAGTGCGCCTCGATGTTCTTCCTGCCGCACATCTGGTCGCTCTTTTAAAAACAAAGCGATGATCGCAGCGGCCAAAAAAGCGGCTCCAGTGAAAGCAAAAATCATCACGAAATTTGATTGGCCATTTGAATTGCTTGCCGCTTGTTCAAGTGATTCCCCCGGCATGGTTTGATCCACCAACCAGATGTTCAGCAAATACCAGGCGCAAACAACGGCGGTCGTCGATCCAAACACCGTCCCCAGTAACGCAAGCATTCCACGCCGCGTGACTCGAATCAGTTTTCCACTGATTGTATTTAGAACAAGCTGATTGATCCCCGTCGCCGAAAAGAACACGGCATAGATCACCAAGAAGATCATAGGCAACCACCAACTTGGGTTACCGCCGGTCAGCTTCCATAAAATCGCAAGTGCGAAAAAGCACAAGCCCATCGTCATCGTCGAAACGAACAAGCGTTTTTTCTTGAAAGCCGAATTCCTGATCCGATCAGAAACGAGCAGCGGCGGAACACTTTGCCCAAATCGGTTGAGCATCGGCAAGCAACCGCGCAGCCAACCCGATCCACCGATCACGTCCAACACCGCGGGCATCACAATGGTTTCGGTTTTAAAGATCCAACCCGTTCGCATGAAAACCATGTAAAGGGTTGCCAGCGAAAAGTTGCGGGAGTGGTGCGGATCGTTTTCAGGGCTTATTTCTGAATCCAGCTCAGCATGTTTGGGCACTACAACATGCCTCGGTTTTTCAACAGCAACTCAAGATAACTTGTTCGAATCGAGCCGGACAAACTGAGAGCGTCCGCCAGCGAGTTCAGCAGATTCTTTGCTTGTTCGATATTCCCATCGTCTTCGACAACCAATTCCAGTTCGACAAACCCACCCACCTCTTCGACATCGTCCAAGCAAACATGGACCATGGTGTCTTGCCAATTCAACTCAAGCGTTTCGCGCCGCTTGCAAACTTTGGCGACCGAAAAGAAACCGATTCCCAAAAACACGCCTTTGATTTGCTCGGCCGCTGCTTCATCCCCCAACGGCATTTCGATTTCTTGGCGAATCTTGGCCGTCGGATCGAGGTTGGGACCTTTGAAAGTCAAAAACGGTTTCCCATTGTCAGTCCGAATCCGCAGGGCCTTATCTTGTTTAGCGAAATCTCGGACCGGATCGTTTATATACTCATCCGACTGAACCGACGTTTCACCAACCGTCGCTCCCATCTGCATACATTTTTTGCGAACCGCGTCCAATGAGTCCACGGGAAATTTGAATTCGACTTCGATCATTACCATCAATTGCCAAGATTACATTTGTTTAAGCCAGCATCTTAGTCGACGGCACGTGATACGAGAATGTCACGCAACATTGTGTTCGCTACCCGGCGAACGTTTTCTCGAATTATGCAAAAAATCGCATCTGTTGGCGGCTATCGAATTCCGTATTCACAGAATTCGAATACGGAATCTGACAGGCGTCGTGCCGACAATAGAGCAGGGTAGCGAATTAGCTATACAAATCCGATCACTCAACTTGGTGGTTTTCGCCAACTCCATCAGCACGGTAGTTTTCGGCAACGGGTGCTCCTTGCTGGTCCAAACTCCGGAGCAATAATTGAATGTCGATTACCATCCTATTAAAGTCCTTTTGAATTCGTTTTGCCAAACCGGCCTTCAGACAACTAATCAATACTCCGACCCCAAGACACCCCATTCCGATCGCAGAAAATAAAATTAACTGGCGATGCTCCATGCCAACCTCTGTTCGAAATCTGATAACGGTTGCCAATAGCGCGATTGTCAGCGTCATAAAGGACGCGTATTTGAACAGCGGGAACTTCAAAGCTCTACCGATCGAAAGCGCTACCCCGCCAAGGCATCCCGCGTAAACAATCGCGATCAACTCATTCCCGTTGGCAAGCGATTTAGCCCACACGATTGCCGCAAGAATCGGCAAAATAGTCGCACACGCGATTCGAAGTTTCACCGCCAGGCGATCCGAAAACGCAAACGCGACCACGATGGCTCCCAGCAAAATCCAATTGAACCCAATTGCCAATTTAATGCCGAGCATGCCAACTCCGCTCAATTCAAATAATGTCGCAAGGTTTGAGACGGGTATGGCCAGGAAAACTACAGCCCACAACCACCGCAAACTTTCCTTGCGTCTTCTGGCCGAAATCAATTGCAGTCCTGCCAAAACGAAACATGGCCAAATCGCCAACTCGGAGAAACTTGAAACGATCCCGCCTGTTCTTGCAACAAACACAAGCGACAACAAAGGCCAAACCAAGCATCCCTTCGCTTCATCAACATTTCGTATCGCTGCAATCGAATAAAAACAAATCAATCCAACCATAGTCAACCAAAACGGCGTACCAACTGAGGTTGATAGTTGGTTAACGAAATCGGCCTGGGCATGTTCAGCGTAGGGCGTCAGTGACAATAGCAAACACAAAGGCCAGAGGCAAAGCGCCATGCCATCGGCCCCGTTCTTTTCTACTAATCCGATTTCCAGCAATACGAACATGATGGCGAATACGATTGGCAATAAAAAATAGCCGCCAAAAATCGAACCGGGACCGGTCGAGGGATCAAACGCCATCGACAAAAGCGCCGATCGTCCACAAAGCCCGACGATCAATAGCACGAACAACGAAAACGGAAACATCGGCCACTCCCAAGGCGTCCCGTTTTTTGAAACGTAATTTCTGGTTTGCCGGATAGCAGGAATCAAGCTCAAAATTACTGCGGCACTTACCAATGGAAAACCGGCAACGATCCAACGCCTATCGAATCCAGCCCAGTAAATTTGCTGCAGCGAGAATAAGAGCGGATAGAAAAAGCTCGCGGCGAGCATGAGGTAAAACGGAATTTTGAAAAGCTTGGGAAACTTGATTTGCAAGCTCCACAAAAGCGTCTCCGTCAGGAGCACCACAAATGCAAAGCCAAGTGACAACATGGTGACGGCAGTCGTTGGCGCCGAAACACACAAATAATCAAAGCTGACAGACAACGCGAAAAACAAAAGTAACAAGACCATGAAAATCGAACGAGCATCGTCCCAAACTCGGCCAATGCGAACGATCAAGTAACCCGTCAGAGCGAGCAAAGTCGAATAGGCGGCGATCAAGCCAGCCAAAAACCACGGATCCGTTTCCGCTTGTCCCGCAACAAACGAACTTCGAATTCCGTAAAGCACCAATCCGGCGCTGATCAAGTAAAAAGGATTGTGGTTGTAAAGAAATGTTACAAAACGGGGCCCCTTAACGTGCTGCATTTCATTATCTCCTGTGGATGAGGGATGAATGAAAGTGGAAAGGCAGTTTTCAGTTGTCAGTTTTTTACCAATGGGATTATTGCAATCGCTTGAAAAAGTAAATTGAGCTCGCAGGAACGAAAGTTGAGTTTTTGAGATACCGCGTTAGAAGCGAAATGCGACATGCACAGCCTACATTTTGCACGATCTAACCATCTGAGTTTTTCTGTGAGCCAAGACACTTTGGTTGAAATCGGCCAGCACAAAATAAAAAACCGACGCTCGCGCGCCGGTTGGAATGTGGTTGCCAACACCCCAGAGCCAGCGTATTGATCGATTCGTTGTTTTCACTTGGCGAGGCACTCGAAGTACTCGCTCGGATGGAAAAGATCCAAGACGGATTGTCAGCGACAAAGCCGTAGAAAACCTCGTGGTTGTCCACATTTGGTTTTCCGGCAACTGGATTCGCCAGAATTCAGGTCGTTCGTTGATTAAAAACCTGACCTGACCTGCCTATGGCTTTCTTTCTCACCGGTTTCTTTCTGCATGCCTTTCTTTTGGGCATCAATTTCCAACGAGTCGGTGTAGTTTCACATCGACATCTCTGTTTTTGACTCGCCGCTCCACAAGTCGAGTTTATTGGCTGACTCTGATCCGTTGGCTTGCCAACATTTTGGGCAGCTTAAAACAGCCCATCAACGTTGAGTTTTTACGGAGAGTTGATCGACCGCAGTCCAATATTGAATGGCAACTTATTTAGCCTTGAAAGTGCGGCCGGCTTTGGCACAGCGACTGCTTTGTAAAGAGAACTTGAAAGCGTGCGCAGGGCAGGCTTAGGCAAGCTTAATGTAAGCCAAAAAACTCTCCTCTTTGCAGGACGAAATTCAATGAGTGCAATACTTCAACTGGGACAAACTGAATCGCAAGGACTCGCGCATGGCAAGAAAAGCACTTCGATGTTCCAGGTTCGATTTATGTTTGTCGCGCTTTGCTACATTACCATCGCTGCTGTTTCGGTTTTAGATCTCTGGTTCGCGGTGGCAAACACTTACATCGCGAACGATGAGTGGAATCCGGTATGCTTGGCGTTAATTGAACTGGAGCCCCGCGGGCTAACTTTTTTTACGGTCGGAAAGCTACTGGGAACTGTGTCTGTACTCTCAGTTCTACTGACGCTGCAAAGATACGCTTATAAATACGCCAATCTGGTGACAGTGGTCATTACGGTATTTCAGGTCGGGCTGTTGGTACATCTGACATTGTCCGATCCGCTAATGTACCACCTGCCCAATTTTGGCTTGTTGTTTGATGGAGACGCAGAATCGATCTGGGAGCTTAGTTGGTGCGTGAATCGTTAGATAGAGCTTGAGTATGAATCTTAGCGTTGGTTATTTATTCTTCGTCAGCATCCGATTTCGCGCCCGCTTCCAGCCAATCCACTCCCGCTTTGATGTTGCCGTACATATCGCCTTGCCAGCCATGACCGCCTTTGTATTCAGCTAACGTTGTTCGGACCTTCGCTTCAGTCAACGCTTCATGGCCTTCTCTTGCCATCCAGTGAGGGCATACTCTGTCGTCGGGCGAATGTAAAATGTAGATACTTCGCCCTCGCGCATTTCTTGGTTTAGGCAAAAGTTTTGGCTTGTAGACGGACATCGCGGCGATACCTCCAACGGCTGGAGATTTTGCTCTCAGCAAACTCGCATAAACGGCTGGGCCACCCGAAGACCATCCCATCAGGTAAACACGTTTTGGATCAATCGTTGTCTTCTTTCCGACGTCTTCGACAACTGCCGTGATCAATTTTTCCGTCGTGTATCCCATTTTCTTGACTTTAAGTTTCGTCGTAGGCCAAACGATCTCCTGGTCGTCAGTCCATTTTTTTGCAATGGGCTGAGCCAACACAAAATCATCCCCCAGCGAGTTGGCGTGGATCCTGGAAACGAATGGATGAAAGTCTGCCGATCCGTTGCCACCGGGAAGCACAACCAATAAACCATACCCGGCCTCTGGTGCTTTTTCATTTCGCGCCGGCACGTGAAGATATTGCCCTTTGTCTTTATCGATATCAATCTCGACTAAATTATCGAGCTTGGCACCTTCCTCTTTTTCATCTTTTCCGTCTTTTTCCTCTTCGGTGTCATCGGATTCAACATAAGTCGCTTCAAGATCGTCAATCCAGACTTTGCCCGGTCCATAAATCTGAAGCGCGATAACGATCTCAGCGGTATCCGATGGAATGGCAGCAACACCAGAGCGTTCTTTCCAATCATGAGTCACCGGATCGCCGCCACCTTTTGCGCCAATGTAAATCGTCCAGTGATGTCCCAGCGATTTTCCAGCCGAATCAAGAAAGCTCACATCGACCATCGCTTTGGTTGCATTTTCGGCTTTTACCTGAGAAGCGATTTTGATCGCGTTAAGCTTGCTGTCGTAGTCGAACTTTCGAAACCACTGGGCGATCGGAAAATAACGCTTGGCCGATTTTTGCAAACTCAGGCTGCGTTCACCCGACTTGCTGTTGTTTTTGTCGTAAACATATTCCACTCCGCTGATCGAGGCACCGCTCCTCCACTGGTCTGGCATTGCTGTTCCCGTTTCGAAGTCTTCGGTAAGTGCAACGTTTTCCTGAGCAGATACATTTACCGAAAATGCAATGACCAACGCAGTCGCAAAGATTAAATGTAGTGATGTCTTCATCGTTTTACCTCGTACAAATTTTCAAAGGAATGTTTGCTTAAAGAAATAAAGTCGAAGGTCTCTGATTTAGTCGAGCTACAAACCGCTGTTGGATGCTTTCAACACAACGAGAGAATCGGTTTGCGGGACAACCAAATCTCGCATTTGCCAATCGCTATCTGGAAATCGAACGTAGACGGCTGCCTTTTCGCCCGGCAAAAAATGTGGCATGGAAACTCGTCCCGTATCGTCAGACTTTTGAACAATGGGATCGGCACTCGAAAAGTACACCTCGTGCTTGTTGCCTTGATCGTCAATTCGTTTGCACGGAAAAGCGGCGACGCCTTCGATTGGCATGCCGTCGCCCGATTCAAATTTGAGCTCAAACGGTTTGGTTTGCTTTAGCTGAAACTGGATCGGATCCAACAATCCCTTGGTCAAATTTTGGTAATGCGAACTGAGCAAGCGACCTTCGGCAAGCACAGCCACTTGAACTTCGTATTCAAAATCGGGCGCGTAAACATCGTCAATCCTGAAAGTGCCATCTGCGCGAGTCGTCGTCATGTACGACTGTTGACGATATCCGTTGGGCGGCCACGATTTAACAACGGCAAGCACATGTGCGTTGCCAACGGATTCTTGCAGTTCGCCAGTAACTGAACCCGTGATATCGCCGTGAGTTGACTCAGATGAATAGCCAGTGGCGACGATTGAATTTAGCTCAACAGCATCGCGAGAATAGTTACTTGTGGCACGAACATCGTATTGCTGAATCAAGAGGCAATACGCCATCGAGCAAACTGCAATTGCCAATGCCATCGTCATCGCGATGTGTGCACGATGCAACAACACCTGGCGCGTGCTGACGACTTGACGGCAGTTTTTGATCACAGAATCAACATCACCAAATCGCTCAAGCGCTGCCTGCCGAGAATCCTCAGCGCTGAGGCCCGTTTGCATTTTGTCGATGACGCTGGACGCCAAATGGAACTCGATCTCTTCGCGGATTTCCGCGTCCGCGTTGGCCGAATGAATCTTTGGTGGCGCTCGAAAATAGCCAAACAACGTTCGCACAAAATTCTTTACCATCACTTTGCCTCCACTCGATTGGAATTCAAAACTAATCCAATTGCGCTAACCAAATGCTCCCAGGCATGCACTTCCTTTTTCAGCTGAGCCCGGCCAGCGCGGGTGAGTTTGTAATATTTGGCACGGCGGTTCGCGTCCGAGACGCCCCACTCAGCTTCCAACCAACCACGTTCAAGCATCCGGTGCAGGGCAGGGTACAGCGACCCTTCTTCAACTCGAAGCAAATCATTGGTGGTGACCTGAATCCACTTCGCGACGCCATACCCATGTTGCGAGCCGGCACCAAGACATTTCAAGATCAGCATATCGAGCGTCCCCTGCAACAAATCCGCTTTTTTCTTCCTAGCCATCATCACCTCAAAAATTGAAACGCCACCCACCCCAAGAATGACTATGGGAGCATTGTCACAAGCTCCCATAGAATGTCAAGGGAAAAATTTAAACAGAGAATTCATGCCTTGAAAACGAATTGTTAAACCGGGCGGACTTCGAAATTAACAATTCAAAAGAGACTTCTCGGTGAACGCCACCGTTTTTTGAGCATGAGGTTTCACCAGTATCTTTGCTGCTGGTTTTCTTTTTAAAACCGCGGATGGACGCAGATAAACGCGGATTCAAGTTCTGTCTTATCCGCGTCCATCAGCGTTCATCCGTGGTTCTTTCTTCATCAGTTTTCCCGTATTGAAAACGGATTCGCTGTTGAAAAGAGGTGTTCACCGAGGACTGTCATTCAAAATGCCCATTTGCCGATCGAAACCGTGACAAGGCTTGGTTCAAATGGGTTCAAAATGGGCAGGCGTGCCAAAAAGGCTTTGACGCGGTAAGCTGTTCTGTGGAAAGGCAATTCAAGTTATTGAAAAGCTCATTGAATCAATCTTCAACATAAAAACCAGCAATATGACAACTAAAGGTTTCATTGGAATCGACGCCGGCACGCAAGGTTTGTCAGTGATTTTTACGGACGAAGACCTTAACGTCCTCGCGACTGGCGAAGGCGACTACGACATGGTTCCAGGGTTGGAAGAAGGCTGCTACGAGCAACTTCCCGCCGACTGGGACGCGGCGCTTGTAAAAGCGATGGCCGATCTTCGCACGAAACTTGATTCAGAAATCGAAGTCCTCTCCATCGGGATATCTGGACAGATGCATGGCGAAGTCCTCGCCGATGAAAGTGGAAAATCGCTTGGCCCAGCGCGGCTTTGGTGTGACAGCCGCAACGAAGAAGAAGGCATCGAGCTCACCGAAGCGATGGGAGTCAAAATGCCCAAACGCATCACGTCAGCGCGATGGCTTTGGACGATCCGTAACCGCAATGAACTGGCTTCGTCCGCCGTTCACATGACCACCCCTGCAGGCTGGATCGCATTTCAGTTAACAGGCCAATGGAACCTTGGGATTGGCGATGCCGCCGGGATGTTTCCTATCGATCAGTCAACACTGGACTATGACGAAAAACTTTTACAGTCGTTTGACAAAATCGCCAACGGACCGACGCCTATCAAATCACTGTTGCCCAACGTTCGCAAAGCCGGAGAAGACGGCGGAACGCTGAATGCTGCTGGAGCGGCGATGATGGGTTTACCAGAAGGCATTCCTGTTGCCCCAGCCGAAGGCGACCAACCTGCCGCACTTGCCGGTTCGCTGATTGGGAATGCAGGAATGGTCTCGTGTAGTTTTGGAACATCCGTCTGTGCAAATTCCGTGGGCGATCGCGCGTTCACGGGCGTTAGCAATGCGGTCGATCACTTTTGTGCACCCGATGGTAAACCGATCAACATGGTCTGGCTTCGAAACGGGACGACTTATATGAACAGCGTAGTAGAAATGTTCGGCCAAGCAGTTGGGGGAGATCGCAGCGCCGGATTCGAAGCCGTCATTCCAAAAGTCCTTGAAGCGAATCCCGATTGTGGTGGCTTACTCGCATTGCCATTCATGGATGACGAGCCCGGTTTGGGTGTCAGCCGTGGTGGCTCGGCGATGATTGTTGGACTCAACAGCGAAAACGCTACCCCCGGCAATGCGGTGAAGGCAGCTTTACTTTCAACGATGTTCAACTTGAAATTGGGAAGCGAAATTCTCGACAGCCAAGGCTTTCCGCGCACCGAGTTGGTGCTTTCGGGCGGACTAACCAAAACTCCTGAGCTTGGTGAAATTCTGGCAAACGTTTTTGACACAGCCGTCACCTTGCTCAACAGCGCCGAAGAAGGAACCGCTTGGGGAGCCGCGTTGATGGCAAAATTCCGTCATGCAAAAATCAACGGCGGATCACAAGCGTGGTCCAATTTTCTAGTGGCCCACGCTCCACCCAACCGCACAAGATTCGAGCCTGATAAAGAAAAAGTCGCTCAATATGAAACGGTTTACCAACGCTACAAAAAACTCGTATCGGCACACCAGCAGATCGATGCAGCCCTGAATTAAGTTGTTGCTCTTGTCCTTTACTTGAATTGGAATTCTCATGAACATTCAACAAGTCTTTGTTCAATCGGAAGAAGGCGTCCCTTTTGACGAAGCGTTCCACAAAGCCTGGCACGGATTCCAAAAACGCCGTGTCCGTTGCCAATTGGTCGAAGCAAGCGAAATTGAAAACGGTTCGTTGCCATTAAACAAAGAGACGCTTGTCGTGGGCGGAATCCGCTCAGTTGAAAAAGCCATGGCGCAAATCGGGATGACGATGCCGGTGGCAAACAATTTACCTGAAGAGCTACGAGCATATTTCGGTCGCAAAATAACTCGTACAACGCTGGGAGAAGTTCGCCAGCAATGGCGAAGCGGCGATACGGAATCCTGTTTCCTTAAGCCATTGAATCAAAACAAAAAATTTCCAGCCATTGCACTGTTTCACGTCGATGACTTGGAAACGTTAGAAGCTTTTCCCGACGACACCGCAGTCCTCGTATCCGATTACGTTCTGTTTGATTCCGAGTGGCGAGTGTTTGTCGTCAAAGGCGAGGTCCTCGGGATGTCGCATTACCAAGGCGACTGTTTTACTTATCCCGACAAAGCCACAATCCAGTCGGCAATCGCTGATTTCACCAACGCACCCGCGGGCTACGGTATCGACTTTGGAGTATTGTCCAATGGCAAAACCGTTATCGTGGAAGCCAACGACGGATACTCGCTGGGTTCTTACAGTCTTAACTCGGTGGATTACACGAGATTGCTTGAAGCGCGATGGGCGGAGTTAGCTGGGCTCGCCGCCTAGTGATGCTTCGCGAAACATGGCCTTCCGATTCTTATTAAAAACATTTTAGCTGGGACCAACAATGAATCATGATCGGCGAAAATTCTGTGTGTATTCTACGGCTGCCGCAGCAACGTTAGTGACAGGCCAACTCTCTTCATCGGCCAGTGAAAGTTCGCTTGTTGAATCAGCTGTTTTGCACCGACAGGAAAAAGAGCACCAGATTTGCGCCTTCATTAAGTTCATTCAAGAGCTTTCGTTTGACGAACTGGCCGAGACGATGGCTGAACAGGGTTTTCAAGGCATCGAAGCAACGATTCGCCCCAATGGCTTAATCGAACCCGACGATGTTCCGGAAAAACTGCCTTTGCTCGTGGCCGCGCTGGAAAAGCGGAATATCAATATCACGGTCATGACAACTCGCATCAACACTGCCAACGCGGCTAACGAGTTGATTCTCAAAACCGCAGCCGACCTGGGCATCACACGATATCGCACGGATTATTATCGCTACGATTTAAAGAAACCCGTGCTGCCGCAAATCGAATCGTTCCGTCCTCTTGCTGAGGGACTTGCCAAACTCAATCGGAAACTTGGCATGACAGGTATCTATCAAAATCACGCAGGCCCGAAATATCTCGGCTCAACAATGTGGGACCTGAACCAACTGCTAAACGATATCGACCCAAATGAAATTGGAGTCGCGTTCGACATCCGACACGCGATCGCTTCGGGCGGTCAAAGCTGGCCAGTTTTTTGGAACGTGATCGAACAAAAAGTTAAAGCGGTCTACGTCAAGGACTTTCGCTGGAAAGGCCTGCAAACCGAAAATGTGCCACTAGGCGAAGGAGTTCTGGATCCGAAGTTCTTCAAAATGATTCGCAGTAAGGGCATCCACATGCCCATTTCGTTACACGTCGAGTATTTGCAAAATGCTGGATTGGACAAAAACGTCAAAGCACTTGGGGACGATCTAAAAACGCTCCACAAATTCCTGGGCATCGACGAAAGCGAATAAAACGGAGAAGAAAAATCTTTACTCGTAGCGGATAACAATCGTTGCGGTGTTTTTAGTTAGATCAATTTTCTTGACGTCGACTCGCTTGGCGTCCAAGCCCGTTCTTGCTTTCAAATCTGCAACCAACTCTTCGTTGCGATCCGGTTGAAGCAGGTCGATTTTGTCATAGATCAAGTCCTGGGACTTGAGTTTCACTACGGCTGGCACCATCTGCATTCGCTCAAGCATAAACGCCGTGCCGAAAATGAAGGCGTTGGTAAACATCAATTCGGCGTAGCTTGTTTTCTTGTTTGAAAGCGCATTGATCACTGCCAATCCAACCACGATAAAAAGATACGTCATCTCTTTGACTTTGATCTGATCGGTTCGATAGCGAATGATTGCAAAGATCGCAAACAGCCCAAGTGCCATCCCCAATCCAAGATCAAGCTTTTTGAGCGTGAAGCAAATAAAGAAGACCACGATGTTCATCAACAGAAACGTGAACACGTAGTTTTTGGTTTTCTGGTGCCGATGATACGCAACAATTACGACAAGAAAAACAAAAATCAGATTGATTGCAAGCCGCACAAGCAGCTTGAAAAAATCGTTGTCAAAAATTGGGACTTCAAGAAATTCCATTTTCGTTTCCTGGATTCACAAACATCTTCAGAGAACGCTTTTAAACGTAACTGTGTGTCGGCGCGAAAAAATGTGAGCGATAAGAATAAAGGACTTGGTCTTCTGGCTTAGAATTCCATTGTAGTTGTTACACGTACTCAGTTGCTCGCATGGACAGCGAACTTTCAGATTCCCGGGGCTCAACCGTTGCAGGCGGCAAAACCCTACTGATCCGCCGTGTCCAAGATTGATTTGAACGCGATCGCCGCCGCACTCGGGTCTTCTGATTTCGCAATTGCGGCACTGACGGCAACCCGCGGCAGTCCTGCGTCAATCACGTCACTGAGATTTCCAAGCGTAATGCCGCCGATCGCAAACGCGGGCAATTGAATTTCTTTGGCGACTTCACTGACCAATTGCAAACCGACATGCGCGTCAAACTGTTTTGTTTCGGATTCGAAAACGGGACCCACGCCGAGGTAATTCGCGCCGGCCAAAACTGCGGCTCTGGCTTGTTCGATCGAATGGGTCGATACGCCAATCATTTTGGCCGCTCCCAAAATTCGTCTCGCGTCAGCAACATCAACATCGTCTTGGCCCAGATGCACTCCGTCGGCATTGCACGCAATCGCCAAATCCGAACGGTCATTCATAATGAATCGCGTTGACGTACCGCGTGTCAATTTCGCAATCAGTCGTCCGGCAACCACTTGCTCGCGATCGGTAAGTGTTTTGTCGCGAAGCTGAATCATGCTGACATTGGATTGGATTAGCTTTTTGATCAATTCCGACAAACCCTTGCCTTGATCGGATTGGATTTTGCATCCATCGATTAAAACGTAAAGATTCGCTTGGGCGAGATTTTGCAAACTCACCACTGTCGTCAAAACGGCTTTCTCGATCGTATAAGTCCGATATCTCAGTTGCTCAACGGATTTTGAGATTTCAGGATCAATTGTTTTGGAAAACTCTTCGATCGTTCGAAACGCTTGTTGGGCTCGGGCAAGGTTGGCTTGGATCATTCCCCCCGAAAGCTTCATTTTGTTGAATTCGTCTCCTGAAGATGGGCTATCGGTTTCATTGAGGTCGCCACGCTGATACTCGGATTCGGTTTTGATAGTCCGGCCAACGTCTCCTTGGCTATCTCGGGCCGCGATTCGTTCCGCGGGATCTATTGTTTCAACAGCTGCGGTCAAATCGTGGCGCAATTGCTTGAGCTGGGTGGCGAGATACGCGTCCCCCAACACCATTCGCACGTAGTCCTCAACGACACGAATGCCTTCGCCAGCTCGATTAATGGCAGCGTCCAGTATCCTGAACACAGAATTTTTCTCAGATTGTTTGTCAGTCATAGTCTGCCAGTTTGGCATTTAATTGGACGGCGTGGTAGGAGGACACTTTTTAGAGATACCAACACATCGGATCGGGCATTGGGCTTGGGTCCTCAACGGATTGACCAAACAAATCTAAACTGGCAAACACGGCAACAAGTAGAGTGCCAACAAGAAGTTTTTTGTTCATCAAGTTTCGAAGCCGAGGGATTCCACCGTTGACGAAACAGAACATAACAGGTTATTTTTCGGAATCAATCTTTCGGAATCAATCAAAACATTTGAGTGGCGGATTCGAATCCAGCCATTTCAACATCAACCTGTAGGCTTGGCAGTTATGAGTAAGCGATTGTCACTAGACACATTGTCAAAATCTGAACCTTCTCGCCAGCCGCAACCACTTGATGGAAGATACAGTTCAACTCGATGGGTTATTGAATCCACCGAATATAGGAGTCCTGAAGACTACGAAGACAAAAACTTTACTCACCTGCTCGTGTTCAAGACCTCAAGCGGACACGTAATGCGCCATTTGGTAAGTGAGGACTGGGATCTCAACGAACCTGAGAATCGCGTATTGCTACTGGATTCTATTCCTGATCTCGATAGTTTAATGAAATATACGGTAGATCAATACGACGAACTATTTGGGAGAGGGGCGTTGTTTGATTTATATGGTTATGAATGTATATCCGCCTCACTGAGTTGGAGGGGAGCTATCGTGCGGGATAAGGAAATTCGCGCAGTATTTGTTTTTTGCGACGTAAATAAATTTGACGACGGCTGGAGAATCTCGGAAAGAACAATTAGGAAAGCAGTGTTTGAGCGTGATTCACCGGCACGCTAACGCTCAACGATTCATTGCGTAAATAATGTGTTCCACTGCTAACGTATGTCGGACGTTTGTCGAACTGATCGACGCGTAGAAGGTGGCTCGGCGCTGAGAGGCATGTCTTTTTTGACAGAACACTAATCCGCACTAATTTCACTAATCCCGTCGATTTCATTAGTGAGGATTAGTGCCAATTAGTGTTCATCAATTGCGATTCCAGCGACGCGGATAACTCAGATCTGGCGCTTGCGTTTCGGGCTGGTATTCGACTCGGGTCGGCAACAGTGGGTCATTGAGAATCAGCTGAAGGTTCGCGTTTGTCGTAAGCCCAACCGGTAATCAGAAATCCCATCAGTCCAAACATTAACGCGATAAACGTTTCGCAGATCGTTTTAAAGTGCTGACGGCTAATGCCGGTTTTCGCCGCTACAACGTAGCGATCCCATCCACGTTTTTTAATTTCTGCTTTAGTGGTATCTTTCCACGCTTCGCCGGGAACTTGATATTGAAAATATTCACCCTGGTACACCAGTACTTCTTCTCCGGTGGGAGTAGGTTTTCGACTGGTGCAAAGCAGATTGTCCAGCGATTCGATCACGCCACTCTGTGCCTTCATGAAATTCGAACGGGGATATTGTTGGGAGATGTACAAAGACCCAATACAGAGGATTGCAAACGACAGAATTTGCAGTCGAAGTTTTCCTTGTGCCCCAATAATAATTGGCAACAGCAAAACTAGAACTATCATCGCTCCCATCGAGATGATGTCGGCCCACAACTTGTTTGGATTGGCCAACGCGATCAAGAAAACGCAGGTTACTGCGACGAAGCCAAGCAGGGATCGGATCGAAAATTTGGCCATCTTCTGCTTCCGCCATTGGTTAAAGGGTCGGAGTTAAAGGTTGGAATTTCTTCAATCATCAAGATAGCAGTGCCCGACCAACAAAGCGAAAAAACGATCTTTGTGTCCACGTTCGCTTGGGCCAACCACGTTCGCCTAATCGATTCTCTCGATTTTGAAGCCAATTCTGGCATCGCTGGTCAGCTAAAGTTTCCGTCCAGCTGGGCACTTGAACGAATTATTTCTTCGAAAAACAGCAAATACCCCCTCCGATCATAACGCGGGTTTTGATTGCGATTGACGCCAATATGCCTGAGATTGATACTTATATTCCTATGGAAGGCTTGGAGATTCATTTTTGAACCTCCTCGTTGTTTAAAGGTGGTATTTTTAGATACGGAAATCGGAGTACACCAATGCGCTGGGGCACATTTTTGTTGTGCGGCTGGCCGGGCTTGCCTGGTCTTTGGTTTCGAGGACAAATGTCTTCGCTAATCGTCGCAATCGGATTCGCAATTTTGCTGAATCTCGCTTTGGTGTCGAGTTTCCTTTGGCCTTGGTCATTAGGGGATATATTTCCGGTAGTTGCGTGGCCCATGATTTTTCTCATCTGGGGAACTTCTGGTTGGGTCGCTTACCACCGTGTAACTGACGTGATGGCAGTGCCGACAAGTGAAAAAGTTGCCGATCCTGAGCGACCTGACACCTTGTTTAATCAAGCCCAACGCGAATACTTAGGAGGTCACTGGGAAGAAGCGGAATCTTTGTTGAATAGGCGAATTGGAAATGCTCCAAGGGATGTTGAAGCAAGATTGCTTTTGGCAACTTTGAATCGGCACACCAGAAGGTTCGACAAAGCCCGTGAACAACTTAGTGAAATGCAACGGTACGACGAAGCTCTCGAATGGGAGTTTGAGATCGACCGGGAGATAAAACTGGTTGCCTTGATTGAAGAGCACGAAGCTGCCGATCAGTTGGGCAATCCGGATGAGGAACTCGACGACGTATTACCGACTAACAATGACGGATTCGTTCATGTTAGAGAATACGTTGAAGAAGAAACGACATAAGAAGTAACCGAACACTTAATTAATACAAACATAAAACCCAATCCAAGAACTGATCTCACCCATCAGTTTGATACAAAAACCGGACACCAACCGGATTAACAGGGGGAACAAATGTACGAACGCTTTACCGACCGCGCCCGCAAAGTCATGCAACTGGCGAACCAGGAAGCCCAGCGTTTCAACCACGAATACATCGGCACCGAGCATATGTTGCTGGGGCTGGTCAAGGAAGGCACTGGCGTTGCAGCCAACGTGTTGAAAAACCTTGACGTCGATCTTCGCAAGATTCGATTGGAAGTGGAGAAACTGGTTCAAAGTGGTCCCGAAATGATCACAATGGGCAAGCTTCCTCAAACACCGCGAGCCAAGAAGGTCATCGAGTATTCGATGGAAGAAGCTCGCAATCTCAATCATAACTTCGTCGGCACCGAGCACATTTTGCTGGGTCTGTTGCGTGAACAAGAAGGCGTTGCGGCTCAGGTTCTGATGAATCTTGGCCTCAAGCTTGAAGAAGTTCGCGAAGAAGTTCTCAATCTTCTCGGCAATGGCCTTGAAGGCGGAGAGGGCGCCGAGCGAGGCGGCCGCGAAGGCGGTGGCAGCAGTGGTGGAGAAGGCGAACGCAAGCAAGGTGGCAAATCAAAAACACCGGCACTTGATAGTTTCGGTCGCGATCTGACTGAGCTGGCCAAACAAGGCAAACTTGATCCAGTCATTGGTCGTTCGAACGAAATCGAACGAGCCATTCAGGTTCTTTGCCGTCGTACAAAAAACAACCCGGTGCTTCTTGGTGAAGCCGGTGTTGGTAAAACAGCGATCGTCGAAGGATTCGCTCAGCTCGTCGTCTCCGGTGACGTTCCTGAGATTCTGGCCGACAAACGAATCGTCGTACTCGATCTCGCGATGATGGTCGCCGGTACAAAATACCGTGGTCAATTCGAAGAACGCATCAAAGCCGTAATGAACGAAGTCCGTCGTGCGAAAAACACGATCCTCTTCATTGACGAACTTCATACGCTTGTCGGTGCCGGTGGTGCAGAAGGCGCCATCGACGCGGCCAACGTTTTGAAACCGGCTCTGGCACGTGGAGAAATCCAATGCATCGGTGCGACGACACTGGACGAGTACCGAAAGTACATCGAAAAAGACAACGCGCTTGCCCGACGTTTCCAGGAAATCATTGTCGAGCCGACTTCGGATGCCGAAACAATCGAAATTCTCAAGGGACTTCGCAAGCGTTACGAGGAACACCACCGCGTACAAATCACAGACGATGCGGTTGCCGCAGCGGTTGATATGTCCAGTCGATACATCACCGGACGATGCTTGCCAGATAAAGCCATCGACGTGATCGACGAAGCAGGTGCCCGCGTCCGGCTTCGCACGATGAGCCGTCCGCCAGACTTGAAAGAAATCGACGAAGACATCGAGCGTCTGAACAAAGAAAAAGAAGACGCAGTTGCCAATCAAGATTTTGAAAAGGCAGCCAGCTTGAGAGATCAAGCCGATAAGCTTCGTAAAAAGAAAGAGCAGATCAAGCGCGAGTGGCGTGAGAAATCGCAACAAACAGACGGCGTGGTCGATGAAGAAGTCGTCGCCGAGGTCATTTCCAAAATGACTGGCGTTCCGTTGACGCGACTATCCACCGAAGACTCAATGCGTCTGATGAAGATGGAAGAAGAGCTTCACAAGAAGGTCGTCAGCCAGGACGCAGCGGTTGTCGCGATTTCGAAAGCCGTTCGCCGTAGCCGTAGTGGATTGAAAGATCCAAAACGTCCGATCGGTTGCTTTATGTTTGCTGGCCCAACGGGTGTTGGTAAAACGTTGCTCGCCAAAGCGCTTGCTGAATTCATGTTCGGCGACGAAGAAGCACTCGTTTCGATCGACATGTCCGAATACATGGAAAAGCACAACCTCAGCCGCTTGATCGGTGCCCCTCCGGGATACGTCGGTTACGAAGAAGGCGGTCAATTGACCGAAAAGATTCGTCGCCGTCCTTACTCCGTTGTGCTACTGGATGAGATTGAAAAAGCTCACCCGGATATCTTCAACATGCTTTTGCAAGTCATGGAAGAAGGCCGATTGACAGACAGCTTTGGTCGCAACATCGACTTCCGCAACGTGATCTTGATCATGACCACCAACGTCGGTGCTCACCAAATCAAGAACGAGCAAGCCTTTGGTTTGCCAGGTGCGGGCGATGACCAGTCTTTCGAAAGCATGAAAGAGCGTGTTTATGACGAGATCAATAAAGCGTTCCGTCCTGAGTTTTTGAATCGTCTTTCTGAAGAGCCGGTAATTTTCCGCCACTTGGAAAAGAAAGACCTCAAAATCGTCATCGACTTCGAATTGTCCAAAATTCGCCATCGACTTGATGAGCGTGGTTACGAATTGGTTCTGACTCAAGACGCGAAAGAGTTCTTGATCAAGAAAGGTACCAACCTCGATTACGGTGCCCGTCCACTTCGTCGTGCCCTTGAAAACTACGTCGAGGATCCACTTTCCGAAGAATTGCTTCAAGGCACATTCCAAGGCAAGAACAAGATCGTTGTCGACGGCGTTCGCGAAGAGATTAACGGCAAGAACAAAATCGTTCGCCTGGATTTCCAAAGCGAATACGTGGCTCCACCAGAAGAACCACCGGCCGAAGAAGCCGTTGGTGTCGGAGCCAGTGACGACGACAATGGAAACGACGACGGCGATGGTGGCGAAGAGTAAACCTAACCACCGATTCTGACTCAGTCAGCAATTCTGATTATCCAAAGCCCCGATGAAGTTCATCGGGGCTTTTTTTTTGACTTCATACTCGGGCGAGAATAATTATTGCAAGTGTGCCGCGTTCATAAATGACGCTGTTTTTTTATCCGAAGATCGAACACTAGGCCGGAGGCCGACGCAACCGTAGCGAGAGCCGCGTCGTCTTGGGAAACGCGTGAAAAATAAGTTTTTTTTGGTAAGATCCACATTAAACCAAAAAAGATCGGTCCAATTCATCTATTTGTGTGAGATACAAAGTGAACACTGCTAAATTGTTTTCACAATGATCGAAAGCCGCTCATGCTCCACTCAGACAAAACTCTTGTTAACCGATACTTGGTCCATGGCGAGTCTTTTGCGCTTGAGCAGTTAGTTTATCGCCACTCGGAAATGGTGATGAAGGTGTGCCAAAACATGCTTCCTTCACAGGATGCCGACGACGCATTTCAAGCAACGTTTCTGATACTTGTCAAGAAAATCAAAACCATTCGCGAACGTGAGTCCATCGCGGGTTGGCTTTACGAAGTCGCAACGCGCACAAGTTTGCAAGTCAAACAACGGCGACTTCGGTTACGGGAAACGGCGGTCAACGAAAAAAGTCTTATTGACGATTCCAAACCAACCAACGAGACGGTGGGTTCCCAAGAGTCAAAAATTGTCCTGTCAGAAGTCAATCGGTTACCAAGGAAGTACCGAGAAGTCATTGTGTTGCGATGTTTCGACCAGCACTCACGCCGCGATGCTGCCAATTTGCTTAACCAAACTGAGGCCCAAGTGAAGGGCCTACTTGCACGCGGGCGAAACCTTCTCAAGAAACGCTTGATTCGGCGAGGCATTACTCCCGTCGCAGCGCTCGCGGTCTTGCAATCAAATTTTTGCTTTGGAGCATCGGCTTCAGCCTCTCCGGCGCTGCTAAGTTCAACGATTAGCATCTGCTCCGTTCCATTAAAAAAACTAGTTGCCACTCAGTCGATCGCCGCAGGCAATCACGCGACCGCATCCGCCTCCCTAGCGACACTCGGTACAGTTAACTCATGTCTCCAACAGATGGCAGTGGCGTCATTTGTTCGTGCGGTATCTCTAGCTGCATGTATTCTCGTTTGTGTTTCGATTCCAGTATCCGTTATTGCTCAAAGCGGCCCGCAAGTTAGCCCAGCACTTTCACCGCCCAAAGACTCGACGCAAAATTGGAGCGCAGGTGACCGAGAGAAACCTGATACTTTAATAGAAAGAATCGCTGAACTGGCCAAGGCGGAAGCGAGACTTGCTGCGCTGGGGAATAAGAAACCCAAATACAACAAAGAAGAAACTAGAGAGCTACTGTCTGAGGGGTTAGTTCGCTCTGTAAACGGGTCGCTCCGTAACCTAAGCGGCGCAATGGTAGAGTATCAAATCGCTAGTGAACGGCTTGGAGAGAAACATTCTTTTGCAGTCGAGAAAAAAGAACACGTTGAGAGACAGGAATACTGGTTGGACAAATCTTTCAAAGCTATGGCTCGACACTTTGGCCAAGAGAACCCCATGGTGGTCGAAGTCAAAAATCGAATTGCGAAGCTCAAGCAAGAAAAGGTCAAAATGGATGAAGTCCCGAGGTTTAACCATCCATTGAGCCGAGTATTGATAGTCTTGGCAACTGAAAAACATTTCTTGATTGACAAGTTTGGATTGGAACACTCAAAAACGACTGCGGTTCAGAATCAACTTGCAGCATTGAGATTTGAACCGCCTATCCGCAGCTCAGCCTCTTGGGAGAATAGCCAATGGAACGCCACCAAAACGATCGTTGGTGGGCCGAAGATTGCCGCAATGGCCAATGTTAAACCCAGGAGACCAGATCTAGCAGAAATCCTGCCCATCAAACCGAGTGAATTCAAGAACACATCATTACAAATTGGAAAGCAAGGCCCTGTGTCTGGCTTCAAACTATTAAATGCCAGAGCGGAAATCCTGCGACATTTCATCGACACCAATGGAGATGACGTCCCGGACGTTTGGATGTACTTCCGCGATGGCAAAGAGGTCTACCGTGATATCGATGAGGACTTCGATCAAGTCGTGAACCGTTGTGTGGTCCGCTCTGGGAGTATCGTTACCTTCCTCCTCTATGATCCTCGGGACAAGCCACTCAGAGAAGCCAAAACTGCTTTTGCTATCGCTTGGGAAAAATCTAGAAGCGCATTGAGTTCATTCGAGGACTCTCAAACATTGCAGAACAAAGGCCTGCTTTCAGTCGAACAATTGACGGAAATGGAGGAGCTGAAAAATGCGGCTGACGCCGAGTTGAAATCGGCGCAGGCGGAACTGGAAACGCTAATTGAGACGCTGGAATGTATCTTTTAAGATGCATCAGTGTTAGCCGATCGCAGCTTGTCCACGACCAAGATCGAATGCTGCATTTTCTTGCTAGCTAGAAAAGTTCGCCTAATCAGAAAAGTCGCTCAAGTTCGTTTTGAAACTTGGACGATGAAGAAACCATATCTTCGGGGGGGCCCGTTTGATGAAAGTGTGCGCAACGCCTAAATAAACAAAGGCTATGCGTCTCCAATCATGTCCTCCGTATCGCCAGAAAATTTGACTCACGAACACCTTGGGCTGTTCGGCGCGACCAAGGCTTGGCTTAAAGGCTGGGTCTCCGATTGGGGCGAGCTTGTCCTCAATGGCGTCATGGCAATTGGCGACTTCAGCCTGTTCGTGGTGCGAACGATCACTTGGATGTTCACGCGACTGCCACGCAGTGAAACGGTTTGGCCAAACTTCTATCAAGTCGGCGTTTCCAGCCTTCCCGTCGTTGCTTTGACTGGCACGTTTATCGGGATGGTTTTGGCCGTCCAAAGCTATTTTCAATTTCGCCAACTGGGACTCGAAACGAGACTCGGTGGCGTTATCAATATGACGCTCGTTCGTGAACTTGGTCCCGTTCTCGCCGCCACGATGTTGGCTGGCCGTGTCGGTAGCGCGATGGCTGCGGAACTGGGTACGATGCGGGTCACCGAGCAGATCGATGCACTCGCAGCGATGGGGGCCAACCCGATTCGCTATCTCGTTGTGCCCCGTTTTCTGGCTTGTCTGTTCTTGATCCCCACATTGACCATCATGGCTGATTTCATGGGTGTCGCTGGCGGGCATTTTTATAGCGTCAACATTCTCAAGATTGATATTCACCACTATTGGCACAATAGTGCAAAATTCGTTTCCAACTTTGATTTGTTTACCGGTCTTTTCAAGAGTATCTTTTTTGGAGCCGCGATCGCTTTGGTAAGTTGTTATCAGGGATTCAATTGTAAAGCGGGAGCCGAGGGAGTTGGCCGTGCGTCGACTGCTTCGTTTGTGTTTTCGTTCGTGGCGATTTTGATTCTGGATTTGTTTCTCGGAATCATGCTCGACTCAATTTACTTTACCCTTTATCCAGAAGGCGTTGGGCTACTGTAATGATGATCGAAGAACTACTAGACGCCCAGGAAGCGTTAGTCGAAGTCAAAGACCTGTCGGTTTCGTTTGGCTCACAAGAAGTATTGCGCAACATAAATCTGGAAATCCCAGCCGGCCAAACACTGGCTTTGCTTGGCGAAAGTGGATGTGGCAAAACCGTTTTGATGAAGTCCGTCATCGGATTGGTCCAACCGACCCTCGGTCGAGTCAGCTTTGACGGGGAAGACATCAACGAGCTCAACGATCGGCAGCTCAGCCATATTCGTTTGCGGTTTGGGTTCGTATTTCAAAACGCAGCCTTGTTTGACAGCATGACCATTGGCCAAAACGTCGCGTTTCCTTTGCGTCAGCATGGACGATTCACCAACGATCAAATTCGCGAAATGGTACTTTCACGGCTTTCAGAAGTTGGGCTTCCCGATTCTGTCGTTTACAAAAAACCGGCCGAGCTTTCGGGTGGCATGCGGAAACGAGTCGGCCTTGCTCGGGCACTGATCATGAATCCTGAATTGATCATGTATGACGAACCAACCACGGGTTTGGATCCGATCATGAGCGACGTGATCAACGAATTGATCATTCGCACGCGGCGAAGAAATCCAGTAACCAGCATCGTTGTAACGCACGACATGACGACGGCTCACAAAGTCGCAGACCGGGTCGTGATGCTGATGCCAGCGGCTCGTTTAAAACCGGGCGAACCACAAATCATTTTCGACGGAACCGTTCCCGAGCTCGATGCTTGTCGCGACAGACGCGTCCAACAATTTATTAACGGCGAAGCAGGCGAACGATTGATGGAAATGCGAGCCAGCCAAACTGTTTGACCATTGAATTTAGAATTCAATAAAATCGTTTTGTATTAACTTTATTGATGCATTCCACAACACTCCAATAGAGTCCGAACATGGATGAAAACGTATTAAGATTGCGAGTCGGCGTATTCGTCTTGATCGCGCTGTGTATTCTTGGGTTGTTGATTTTTCTCAACAGCGAGGGATGGACAAGCCAATACACAATTTACTTGAAACCGGAGCGCGCTCCTGGCGTAATGGTTGGAACACCGATTCGCAAAAACGGCATCCTGATTGGCCGCGTCAAGAAAGTCACAACTATCGATGAAGGCGTGTTGCTAACCCTTGGAATCAATGAAGGCGAAAAACTATACGCCAATGAAGTCCCTTCAATCGGTGCAGAGTCAGTTCTTGGTGATACTGGAATTGAGTTTTTGACAAAGCTCGCTGCAGATCGGGGAGCAATCGTTGGAAACGAACACAATTTTGCAAAGGTCGCGATCAAGCGCAATCCTCTGGAGGTTGTTGACGTAATCGCAGATCTGGAACCCAAAATTGCCCAAGCACTAGCTGCACTCGAGAAAGGCGGTTTGGCCGTTGATCAAGCCGGCACGGGCATCAAGAATCTAACCGGTTCGATTCAGGGCGTATTTGAAAACGAAGACAGCGAAGTCAAAGCCCTCATCACCGAATTTCGACAAACGGCGGTCAAAGCTGAAGCCGCGCTGGATAACTTCAATCGAATCTTTGAAAACGTTAACAACGTGATTGGAGATGTGGAACTAAAAGGCAAGATCAAAAACGCTTTGGCGGAAGTCCCAAAGATCTTTCAAGAGGTTCGCGTTTCACTCAAGGATGTACAAACCACCGTCAAATCGTTTGGTACGATCCCAAAAAACATCAATGCGACAACAGAAAATGTCCTCGCGTTCTCGGAGTCGCTTAAGAGTGAAGGGCCAGAAATCCTGGAGCAAGTCAATTCAAGTTTGGCAGGAATCGACACGTTTGTAGATGACATCAAGGCATTCACAAAAACGCTTAGCACGCTTAAGAATTCAGACAGCTCCATTGCAAAGATCTTCAACGACACAACGCTATACGATGACCTTAAGGAAACCATGGCGCGGATTAAAGAAAGCAGCAAGAACATACAGCGTAGCAGTGAGAATGTGCAGCGTGTGACGACGAAGTTCGAGCCGTTGGTGGATGACGCCAGAGGTTTTGCCGATCAACTTAATCGCAATCCAGGAGTTCTGATTAGCGGTGCAATTGAAAGCCGCAAAGGGAACAATCGTTACAAAGGCGCCGCTGGGAAATCGGGACTGTTTTCGAGGTAACGTGAGATCATCGTTGATCACGACTCACGAACGACCAGCCGTCAGACACTTCATAGGTATTAAAAAAGGGCACATCAAATGATGTGCCCTTCTTTTTTTAAACAGTCTGTTGATGGCAAGATTACTTCATCTCGGCAAGCAACTTTTTGATTACGTCATCTTGTTCCCCGTGGGCAACCGAACGCACGATACCTTCAGCGTCGATAATGACGACCGTAGGAAATCCTTTTACGTTGTAAAGTTCTGGAATTGAGGGATCCGTTCCGCAGAAGAACGATCGCCAGTTCAGTCCTTTCTCTTCAACGGCTTTTTTAATCCGCTCAAGTTTGTCATTAAAATTGACACCAACCAAAGCAAAGGGCTCACCGGCTTTTTTCATTTCGTTTACGAGCGACCGCTCGTGATCGTACATAGCACGGCATGGAGGTCACCAATCGCCATAGAAATCAAGCATGACAACTTTGCCACGGTAGTCGCTGAGTTTGAACTTCACGCCATCGAGATCGACGCCTTCAATTTCAGGAGCCATTTCTCCAATCGTTGGTCCGCCTTGTGCTGCGGGCGCTGCAGCAGGAGCACTAGGTGCGGCGGCTGCCACGTCTGGGGCCCCTGTTGATTCGGAGGTGGAAGTTGTAGGTGCACTTTCATCGCACCCAAGTGCAAGTACCAGCGTCGCCATTAAGGTGATCGCAAAAATCTGTTTCATTGAGGGTTCTCCAGTGAGTAATGACTTAATCAATTAACGATCATATTCGCGTTGCCACAAAAACACCATAGATTCCGTGACAATCTCCAAACCAGTGGACATGTGTTAGTTCCACAACACATTTGTCAGGCTGCAGGATCTATTTCCTTACAAAAAGTTCTCCCCAACCCTACAAGGGGAATTCGATTAAAGCCGCCCAAAAGACTGGGATAAGGTTTTCCCTCGAATTGGTTTCGGGTGCCATATTTACGCTTTCACAAGCATGTTGAAATAACAGCTGGCTTTTGGTGTTCCATTGATGTTCATGGTTCGCGTCGTCATGGTTCGCGTGGTCATCCCCAAACAGGAATTGAGCTGAGACGGAATATTAGCGCAAACAGATATTTGCGATTGTAGAGATTTGCGAATCTAGAGATTTCATTTGGTTGGATTACAACCAGCTAGTTCGCAAACGTTGTAAGGGTACCATTCTGAATGTTGTAGCGAAGGCCATTGGCTCGATCCAACAACAGGCTTTCCTGAACTTGCGTCTTGGGCTGCATCTGAAACTCCAGCAATCGCTCGTCTCGCAACTCTCGAGGCCAGAAGTTTTCGGTCAAGAAACTGATCGGGAATCGCTCAAACCATTTTGGGCGAAACCTTTCTTGTACCTTGATCGTTTGGTATCCATTCTTTTCCAATTGGATTTCGCGAGTTCCGTTATGGGTAAAGGGAACTGACAACGGCGTGCGGCCAACTGGTTGCCGATCAATCGTTACCGCGGCCCCTTCAGGCTGGCTTCGAATGATGAACCGGCGCTGAACACATCCGGTAAGGCTTGCCAAAATGAGCCCTCCAGCCAACACAATTGCTAATTTTTTTGGCTGCATATGAAATGACTTCAAATCAAACTGAAGGGTAAACTCGTCGCCTTTTTGCTTTGCCGGCCAAAAATCCTGACCGATTGGCAAAAAAAATAAAATCTTTGGTTCATGTGACTTGGGGCCGATAAACCAATTCTTGGTGGCGGGGAAGTTTACAAATCGTTGTGATTTGCGAATAGATCGATTTTGGAATCCTTTTTTGAAGCAATTAGCCTTCAATTTTGGAGAATTTTAAATCAGTTGGCTGATTGAATTTGAAATCGGGAGCAAAGTTACCTATTAAACTAAGTGACTACCAATTCCCCGTCATTTGCCCCATCCAATATTTGAACGGGCATTTTCTTGAACTCCAGTTTTTTACGTGCTCAATGCAGGTTAAGATATAGGTAGTGCTGGCATGAATATATGGTTCGGAAATCTATGAGCGAAAGCCTCTTAAACTGGGACGACTACTTACAGGTCGCTTCGCTCAGCGACGTCGGAATGAGACGGAGCACTAACCAAGACAATTTTTCGGTGTCGCTTGCAAGCAGCATGGAACATTGGCAACGCAAGGGACATGTGTTTGTGGTTGCCGACGGGATGGGAGCCCACGCGGCTGGCGAGCTTGCCAGCAAATTGGCGATCGACAACATCTCTCATTTGTACGCCAAGTACAACGATTCTTCCGCACCCGAAGAATTGAAAAAAGCGGTTCAGGGCGCCAACAGCGAAATCCATCGACGCGGCCAAGCCAACGAAGAGTTCCACAACATGGGAACGACTTGTAGTTGCCTTGCGATTCTTCCTCAAGGAGCCGTTTGTGCTCACATTGGAGACAGCCGCGTTTATCGCCTGACACAAAACAGAATTGAACAGCTTACATTCGACCATAGCCTCGTTTGGGAGATGCGAGTCGCCGGACAATTGACGGCTGAAGAAGAGCGAATGGGCAAGGTGCCAAAGAACGTAATCACACGTTCACTTGGGCCTTACGCGGAATGCAAAGTCGATCTTGAAGGGCCGTTTCCAGTTCAAGTCGGCGATACATTTTTGCTTTGTAGTGACGGTTTGACCGCGGTTATTTCCGATACTGAAATCGGTTCCATCTTGGCCAACATGTCACCAGACGAAGCGTGTTCGGTCCTGGTTGACCTTTCGAATTTGCGTGGCGGGCCAGACAATATCACGGTGATCATTGTCAAAATCAGTCATCCAAACATGGCGACCAATCTAAATGGTCGAAAGAGCTTACTAAAAGTTAATTCACAAAAAGGCAAACATGCCGTATCTCCGATTCTCTGGGGGATCTTTATCGGCGCGTTGTTTTTCACTTTGGTGTTTTGGCTGACGGTTGATTGGAAAACTGCTTTGCTACCTGGAGTCGTTGCAGTCGGAAGCTTCATCTACCTGATGATCAAATTGATTCTCAGTGCGACGTCCGGCAATACGGTGACGCAGGACAAGCGGTTCGGCAAAGGTCCCTATACGCGTTACGGTTGTGCATCTAGCGCTCAGTTCGCAAAACAGCTGGCTGACATGCTTCGCAAACTTCAAGAAGGCGCGTTGCGCGAAAACTGGAAAGTTGATTGGGCTCAGCTCAAAGCACTTACCAGTCAAGCGGAAGCGGCAACCAAGAATCGTGACCACTCCACATCGATTCGATTTTATGGGCGCGCCGTTAGCTTTTTGATGGATCAGCTGCGAAATCAAAATGATGGTAGCAGTTCTTCTATCGACCTCTAAAAGCGATAGATCATCGCTCGAACTCGCAATTTAGCTTGCGCTACCTCGCTCGCGTACCGTCGTTTTCCTTGTCAAACATACAAGTTGGACATTCCCGTCCCCTCGTGAGCGTGAAAAAGACGGTCAGAATCTCAATCTCAATAAAGCGCAGCTCTTGCCAGCACTTTCTCTTGCAACTGACATTGCCCGGGTTCCACACACCCTGTAATTTTTGCAACCTCGAAAAACTGAATCCAGACCTCAGACTTTAATCCGATCTGGAAATCTTTCGAATTGGAGCAAACCTTTGTTTTCGTTACGACGAATCCGAGCACAAATGTACTTTGGCGTGATCATGTTAGGGATCATCGTCCTGTTGCTCGCTGCCGTAAGCTTGATCGGTGCTTCCACTTTCAGAAAACTCACCAAGAGCATTAGCGAACGCTCGCTTGAACTCCCAAAAGCCGCTGAGCTCAATCAGCAAGTTACCGAATTGCGTTCTTGGCTTTTGAAAAGTAATCGAAAAAATAAAGAAGAGCTTGAAACTGGGATATTTTCCATCGACCCAGACGATGGCAAAGACTGGCAATTGGAGTTGAGCAACAAGATTCGACTAGTTGAGGAAGCACTTCAGAACTACGAAACCCAATTGGAAATCTGCCAAACAGACGATCCACGCACAACCGAGAAAACCCGAGAGGCGGTGTTCGTCAAGAAATTCAAAAATCGCCTGGCTAACATCGGCCAAATCCAAGAGGAAGGCAATGTTCTTGATCCCATCCGACACGACACGCAGGTTGCGCGGTTAGACTACGAAGTCGGAGAGCTCCAGAATCTCGTCTCACAAATCCCCAACTTCATGCAAGAACGTTTGGGAGAATTCGCAAAGAACGCACGCAAAGACTATCACGCCTGGATTACCTGGAGCGTTGTATTTACTGGCGCGGCGATCGGAATCATCGCCGTCATCCTGCTGAGATTTAGAAAACGGATTATTCGCCCGCTTGAATCACTGGTCGAAGGCTCACGACAAGTCGCAGGCGGTAACTACGACTACCGAATTGATCTTAACACCGACGATGAAGTTGCCGAGTTGGGTGATGCACTCAATGAAATGACGGCGAACTTCCAAGGAATAAAACGCGACCTCAATCGCCAAGTCCAACAACGAACCAAGGACGTTGTACGAAGCGAAAAAATGGCAAGCGTTGGATTCCTGGCCGCTGGTGTCGCTCATGAAATCAACAATCCATTGGCCACCATTGCCTGGTCGGCCGAATCGCTTGAGTCGAGGCTTCACGACATTTTGAACCCCGCCGCCGGAACGACTCAGGAAACGATCGATGCTGAAATTGAAGACATGAAAAAGTACCTTCGTCGCATCCAGGACGAAGCGTTCAGATGCAAAGGCATCACGGCCGGCTTGCTGGATTTCTCCCGCATGGGCGATGCGATTAAATCCGAGACCAACCTGTCAACGGTGATCGAGTCGGTGATCGAAATGGTCAAACCACTCAGCAAATACCGCGGGCGCAACATTGCTTTCCACGCCGACCCATCAATCGTCTCAATTGTGAACGAACAAGAAATGAAGCAGGTCGCTTTGAATTTGATCACCAACGCGTTGGGAAGTGTTGAAGAATCAGGCACCGTTGAAATCGAATTGGCCCGCGTTGATGGCAAAGCCGAATTGCGCGTGACCGATGACGGCTGTGGCATGACGGAAGAAGTTCAAAAACACTTGTTCGAACCATTCTTTACTCGTCGCCGAGACGGGCAGGGGACAGGGCTTGGACTTTCGATCACCTACCAAATCATTGAAGAACATGGCGGACGAATTTCCGCTTATAGCGCAGGCCCCGGATTAGGTTCTGTGTTCACCGTTAGTTTGCCGCTGGCAGAAAACAAAATAAAGCAGTTTGCGAAATCGGCAGCCTAAGAGAAAACGATTAGCTCGATGAAAGATAAGATGAAAAAAGAAGTTACAAAATCACTCAAAGTTTTGTTTGCTGACGATGAAATCCATCTACAGGAATTGATCGCTGCCGAACTTCCTCGCATGGGCCACGTCGTTACCGTTTGCCCGGACGGCCAAACCGCCGTCGCTGCGATTGAAGAAGACACTTTCGACTGCATCATCGTCGACCTCGACATGCCCGGCATGAACGGCATCGAAGTCATCCAGCGCACCAAAGAGCTTTCGCCAACGACCGAAGCAATCGTCCTCACAGGAAAAGGCTCAACTGAAACGGCGATCTCCGCGCTCAGACTTGGCACCTTTGAGTACCTTCAAAAGCCTTGCAAACTGGTCGACCTTAAATCGCTTCTTCAACGAGTAGCACAGCGTCGCGAGTTAAACAACAAAATCCACGCCCTCAAATTACGCTTGAATCGCGTCGAAGGCGAACCGACCATGATCGGCAGCCACCGCTCGATGCAGCGGGTCAAAGCATTGATCGAAAAAGTGGCTCCAACTCAATCAACCGTTCTCGTTATCGGTGAAACCGGAACCGGTAAAGAATTGGCCGCACGAGCCGTTCACGAGCAAAGCGACCGAGCCGAAAAACCATTTGTTGCGATCAACTGTGGAGCTTTGCCAGAGAATTTGATTGAAAGCGAATTGTTCGGCCATCGCAAAGGCGCGTTTACCGGTGCCGATGAGCAACGCCAGGGCTTATTCGAAGTCGCCGATGGCGGCACATTGTTCCTCGATGAAATCGGCGAACTGCCAAAGCAAACCCAATCAACTTTGTTGCGAGTTTTAGAATGCGGTGAAATCCGCCGCGTCGGTGACAATCAACCCTTCAAAGTCGACGTAAGAATTGTCTGCGCAACCCACCGTGACTTAAGCAAAATGGTTGCCGACGGCGAGTTCCGTCAGGATCTTATGTATCGGATCAACACATTCGAAATTCAATTGCCACCACTCCGCGATCGCCTCGAAGACATTCCTTCGTTGGCTCACCATTTACTGGCGCGGCATATGCCCGATGCATCTCCGACGAAACGGAAACTCGAACAAGTGTTTGCGCCGGGAGCGATCAAGCTACTTCAGTCGCACTCATGGCCCGGCAATATTCGAGAGCTTGCCAACGTGATCGAACATGCTTCGATTCTTTGCGAAGGCTTGCCGATTACCGCAAAGGATTTACCACAGCATTTTGGTTCGCCGGTATCAACAGTTCAGATGTCAACCGCCACCGCAGGAAAATCGCTTCGAGATATTGAGATGGCGATGATCCACGCGACGCTAGATCAGTGCAACGGCAACAAAACGGCTGCAGCACAGCAATTGGGAATCAGTTTGAAAACGCTTTACAACAAACTGAACAGCGAAAACGTCCGCAAAGCGGCTTAAGACAACACTTCCAAACGCAATCTCATGTAAGTTGGACATTCCAGTCCGACAGTCGCAAACTGAAAAAGACGGACAAGAATGTCCATCCTACGTATATTCGTACGCGTGGGCGCGAGGCAATTTCCAGACTGAGTCCATATTGCTCATGCCGAAAAATGGTATGCTTTGGAATTACTTTTCATATACCAAAGGCGCCACGTGAACGACGAACACTTCCCGGTTGAGACACTGCTTAACGCTTCGGCAATGTTTGAATTTTTGGATACCAAATCCGGCCTGCAGCCAGCGGAAATGGAATTGGAATGGGTTTTCGGAATAAACGCCGCCTTCGTTTTTAAGCCCGAACGGATGGATCCATTCTTTGAAGTCATCGAAGACGTTTTTGCAGAACACGACGCTGAAGAAAACTTGATCAACCAACTCGATGAAAATTCATTGAGAGCAGAAGTTCACGTAATCGAGAATTCAGATGATTCGGAATTCTCCCATTCAGAATCGAACGATCCAGAAGAGTCATCGGAACTATTGCTGGTCTACTCCGGGCTGATGACCCAGCAACAACTCGAAAAACTGCATACCGAATTTAGTAAAGCCGCTGAAGCAATTGGTGCCCAGTACATTGGGGCTGAGTGCGGCGTAATCGGCGAGCTGGACGATTTGAAAGTCGATTCATTCATCCAATGGACAGATGAATTACTTGAAGAGACTGCCAATTGGAATTACGAAAGTCTTTCCGACATGGCCGACTCAATGCGCGAACAACACATTGAAGCCCTGCGCGAACGTGGACTCGAAGTCGCCACCTGGATGCCCAATGCAGCGAGTCGCGGATTCACACAGCTTCGCCCGCATGACGAGATCGCCCGTCGCTTGATGGCGGCATTTGCAACCGTCGCTTGGGTCTGCGCTCCCGATGATATCGTTTCAGCAGCGGACGTTAAGAAATATCTCGCTGACAATGAACTCGAACGTGAATCATTTTCGCAGCAGGAAACGGATTGGCTCGCCACACCACGGGACAAGGTTCGTGAATCGATTGATCAGGCGGGCTGGATTTTGGAAAACGTTTGGGGCTTGGCGTGGTTGCTCGGCGTTGCACCGACCGTTTGCCCCTGCGATCAACAAGTCCCACAAAGCATTGTTACGGAGATTCGCGAAGACTTCCTCTGCGAATTTGGCAAAACGGTTGATGAGTTAGTTACCGGCACAACACTTCAGCCCGTCGAACGAATCATCGCACTTGAAGATTTTCTCTATTGCGCCCATAACGGATTGCGCAACGTTGACGATGTTGCCGCGGCGGGTTTCATTCAAGAGCGGCGTCATGCGTTGACTTGGGCGCTGTCGCCGGGAGTGGATTGGGACGACGCGGACATTAGCACTTAGTTATTTGACGACCGTATCCTGCTCAGCTCAAATTTTGGGTGGGTGAGTCTAACGCGGGCCTCTTGCCGCTTCGCGGCACCGATTCAAGAATCGGTGCTACCCTTTTACTGAGCCGTTTTGGCGCTAGCCACGGTTTAATCGCGATTGCGAATTCTGATTGCGTTGTCGCTTTGCTGGGTGGCCTGAACTCTGGCGAGCCCACCTACGCTTACTCTCGTTTCTTAGCAAAAAAGGGTAGCCCAGATTCTTGAATCTGGGTGCGAATGCACAAGAGGTAGCTTGCTTCCGGCCGAACCGAGAGATGGCGGCTTAACACTGATTCCTCTAGCCGCTACGCGGCACCGATTCAAGAATCGGTGCTACCCTTTTACTGAGCCGTTTTGGCGCTAGCCACGGTTTAATCGCGATTGCGAATTCTGATTGCGTTGTCGCTTTGCCGGGTGGCCTGAACTCTGGCGAGTCCAGCTACGCTTACTCTAGTTTCTTAGCAAAATCCCAATGCGATCCCGAGGGCGATCAAGCTTGCCGCAACAGCAATACTTCGCATGATGCGTTCGATATGGCTTGCACCATAAACGGCTGAGTGGTCATTTGAATTTTTGTCTTTGCTTTTGAATTCGTACATCAGTTGCCCTATTAATTTGATGATTTGTTTCAGCCAAATTGCGGCTGGCGTTTCCATTGCCCCAGCTGCCAGCAACAAGTTGCAGAATTCGTGCCAACTAACTTTCGCGTATGAAATCAAAGTTTTCACGCTCGAGTTACTACCTCTCACATCCGTTTGATGCATTTTTGCAACGTTATTGAGGCTTTTTTGACCGTTTGCCTAACCCGCCCGATCGGCGTGAAAAGAAAAAGCTTGACATCCTTTCGAAGATCACATACCGTACTAACACGGTAGTACACCGTGGCGATAAAGCAACCATAAGGTCGTTTCATGTTCTTCAAAATCAATCCCAGCAACGGCGTGCCCGTTTATGAACAGGTCTCTCGACAGATCATGTTTGCGGTTGCGTCTGGAGCGATTGGTACTGGCGAGTTAATTCCTTCGGTGCGAGAAATGGCTCGTGAGCTGGCGATCAACCCAAATACGGTGGCAAGAGCGTTTCGCGATCTTCAAGATCAGGACATCTTGTTAACGGTTCGCGGAACAGGCGTTTCGGTTGCCAAAGGCGCAAAATCAAAATGCATTGCGGCCAGGACGCGGCTGATCCGAGACCAAATTCGTTCCGTGTTCGAAGAAGCCCGTCAAAGTCAATTGAGCGATGACGAATTGCAAGAAATCGTTGACGCCGAGATTCAAAACTCGAAGAAGAAAAAGCGACAGAAAAACTAACAATCAGGGAAACGTAAAATGCATCCAGTTATTCGACTCGAACAAGTCAATCGCAGGTACGGCGATAAATTCGCTTTGAAAAACGTTTCGCTTGAAGTTCCACAAGGTTGCGTATTTGCGTTGCTAGGTGAAAACGGAGCAGGAAAAACAACAGCGATCAAGAGTATCCTCGGTCTCGACCCTGGCGTCAGCGGCCATCTTGAGGTACTTGGCATGAACCCGCAAAAACAAGGCGTCGAAGTTCGTCGTCGTGTTGGCTATGTTGCCGATTCACCTTCGCTTTATGACTGGATGACGGTTAAAGAAGCGGGCTGGTTTACGGCCGGCTTTTATCCCGATGGGTTTGAAGAAAACTTCAGGCGGCTTTGCGCTCAGTATGAGTTGGGACCGTCAACAAAAATCAAATCGCTTTCCAAAGGCGGTCGCGCCAAAGTTGGACTGGCACTGGCGATGGCCCATGAACCCGATTTGCTGATCATGGACGAACCGACTTCTGGATTGGATACACTTGTTCGGCGAAAGTTTCTTGAAAGCATGGTCGATGTGGCTGCCGAGAAAAGAACGATCTTGCTCTCCAGCCACCAAATCCCCGAAGTCGAACGGGTCGCCGACCGAGTTGCAATCATCCATCAAGGCCAAGTCCTGGCAAACGATACGCTGGAAAATTTGAAACAACGAATCGAGCGTTGGGTTGTTTCTTTTTCAGGTGATAACACTCAGCTACCTGCGTTTGCTGGCGAAGTCATTTCACACGAGGGTGGCAACCGTCGGCGCCAGCAGTTGATGATTCAGGATCCAGGTCCTGATGCACTTTGGCAAGTTCGTGATTGTCCCGATATCGTCGAAGTCGAAGTCCATACGCCGTCGCTCGAAGAAATCTTTGTCGCGTTTTTAAAGTCAGGTGATAGGTCAAAACCACTTCAAATTGGACAAAGCCAATCCGAGCACTTGAATCGAGTTCGCAAGTCTGACACCGGAGGTGCGCAATGAGTTCAGCACCATTTACTCAGATGACATCAGAGACCTCGCGATTTCCCAGCTCACGCACTGCGCCACGTGGGCGAATGATGTGGAAAGAGTTTCGGCAGATCGCTCCCATGCTGATCATATTCATCGCTGTTCTTTCATTGGTATTGGCGTTGCATCAAGCCAATTACCTTTCTGGACAATATTTAGAATTCAACGGGAATGCAAATTGGCACACAATCATCTGGGGATTCGTTTGCCTGTTTTCGCTGACGGTTGGGATGTCTTTGTTTTCTACCGAACATGAAAACAAAACGATCCAAATGCTGCGAAACCTTCCTTTCACAAGCGGCTTTATGGTGCGCAACAAGCTCTTAACGGGTTCCTTGGCAATCATACTGTTCATCGCGTTTGGCCTGGCTCTCCAACTCTTTGAAGTCTACGGAATCGGGCGAACGTTCGAATTATTTTCGCATTCCGAGAATCCAGCTCAAATATTTTTCTTTTTTTGTTTCGTAGTTAGCCTCCCTCTGGAATGTTTTTTCTGGGGCGTGATTTGGTCAATGTCTTTGAAGCGAACTATCTTTGCGGGCCTTGCAGCGGTGGCAAGCATATTTTTCTGTTCCTGGTTTTTGACTTTAGTTGTTTCATGGTTCTTTCCTGGCGACCAACTGTTCTGGAGTTGGATTTCGAGTGGAAGCAATGGTGGACCCTTTTTCACATTCGCGACATCGGTTGTTTTGGTCAAATTGTTGACCTACATGGGAATGGGATTCGCATGTTACTCACTGGGTAAAAACTGGCTGGGCAATGCGCCGCAACTTGCTCGACTTGGCCAGTCAACGATCCCTGCTTTAAGTTCGCAAAAACCCCATCAACAAATTGCGCCCAAGCATTTTGCTGCCGGCAATACAACATCTAACAGTTCGCGGATCTATCAGTCATTGATCTGGCAAACATTTCGACAAAACAAAAAGACGATTGCCTGGGCTTCAGCTGCCGCAGTTGGCCTGCAAATATTCTTCGTAGTTGGTTATGGACTACCGACGATGAGTTTCATTGAGTTCTGGCTTTCGCTCGGATACAGTTTTTCATTGCCGACACTATTCGTTGCAATGTTTGCTTTCTCGTCTGACCAACACAACTCAAACTACCGTTTCTTCCAGCAACATGCGGAGTACGGCCGCAAGCTCTGGGCTTGCAGGCTCCTGCCAGCCGCACTATTCGCAGCGGCGAGTATCGTTGTGCTTTCAGCTGCTGCAATTTCTGGGCTTTACTTTGAACATCAATCCGCAGCTCTACACGCACTGAAAGTCACTAGTATCGGAATCATGTTTACGGTCTCTGCATTTGCGATCGGACAGTTTAGTTCAATGATGACACGCTCAGGCGTGTACGCGTTCGCAGACGTCATAATGCTGGGCGTGTTTCTGTCGAGTTGGTTTGTCACGATCATGACGCTTAACGGAAGCCTCTGGTTGTTCTACCTTCCGATTCCGGCTGCTTTGGTCGCAGTGACTTGGTGGAGAGCGCCCGACTGGCTGGCAGACAAAACACGGATTCGAGACCACGCTCTGACATGCGGCGTTTTGGCTTTGGTGACTTGCTGTGTGATCACATCACTCTTTTATTTCCGTCTTGCCCAATCGCCTCAATACTCATTTGGGATGAAAGAATTTCAGGCGGCGTTTGATTCGCTAGACAGTGTTGCTGATCGCTCTTCGCCGAAATACCGGTTTAAGTTTTTGAATGATGCGGCAAATCTAACGGTCGACATCGACGCACAATCGCGTGATTTCTCCAGAGTCGCGAGCACAACAGGAATTGCGTTGGAAAGAGATTTGATTGACGACGTAGAGCAAGTCGTCAAACAGAATGCATATCCGCTCAGCTTGATCAACGAGGCTGACGAGTATGGCAATAATGTCAATCAAGCCACATTACACAGTGAACCATTAGCAGTTCTTCCTACCGCCTCCGCTCAACACCGAAAAGACCAAGTCAACAAAATCGGATTCCTTATCGCCGCACAGGCTCAACTTGCAGAGCAACAAGGCGAACTTGATTCTGCTTTGGCCAGCTGGCTACGGCTGGCCCGAATTGAAAACGAACACCCGGGCTACGGGTCGTTCGCAACACCGATCCATTTAATTCGGTGGAGTGAACTTCCCAATCAAGATCCAAAACTAATCAAGAAGGCCATCAAAGGACTTTCGCTCAACGGAAAACAATGGCGTACGATCGCAACACGCTTAAGCGAGTCGCTTCATTTGGATCTGTTGAATTGGGTGTCAGAATTCAAAGAAGGGAATACGCTGCCGCCAATAACCGGAGGTCAAATCAAGGTGTCCTCATCCCCAGTTCACATGCTGCCTTGGGAGCTCAAAAGAAGTGAGCATATTGGACGGCAAAAGCTAAGCGAACTAGCTGGCGAGTTTATCCAAAACCAACGCTTGGCAGAGAATCCGGATCAACACTCGAATATTAACTGGAGTCAAAATCGTCTTAATACTTCATACCACTCGTTCTCAAGTGAGCGTTTCACAGTTCACCCACTTTTGCATTGGGGAATGATACTCGGGCTCAGGAAAATTCAAGACATCCGTTACGCCCAAGTTCGAATGGCGCTCAATGCCTGGCGGATTGAAAACGGATCCTACCCGGAGGAGCTTTCCGAGTTAGTCCCTGAGTATCTTCCGATTTTGCCAGTCGACGTCATCAGCGGAAAGAACTTCGCTTATTCAAAAAACGGGCTGGACGAGATTGTCGGTTGGAATCTACCTGCACCAATAGAAATTTGGGATAACGATTTATCTGAAGACGGATTTGTCACAGATTCTGATGAGATTGAGCCAGAAACTCAACTTGAAACGGGAGCACTGGTTGGCGTCAATTCCGAAAATCAAGAGGAGTTCATCAACAACATGAATGTCCACTTAAAGGCAAGCGGGTTAAAGCTTATCAAAATCCCAGCTGAACCAGCCAACGAAGAAGCCGCCAGCAAAGAGAAGGAAAAAATCGTCAAAGAGCAGGAGAATAAAGCGCGGTCGAAACAAAATCCTCGCCAACGAATCAGCTACCCAATAATTCACCAACAGCAATATAGCGTTTTCGTCGCGCCCAACACACCGTTCCTGCTTCCTTGGTCAGCCAATCCTTTCATACCTAAACGCGAAATGATGTTTGCCATCCCAGACGACAAGCAGCCAACCACACCCACGATTTGCTGCGACTACTCCCCCACGGAAGACCCGTTGCGAAACCGGGGAGGTGTCCGTGGCCTCGGCTCTTTCGATCTAAAACCTGTTGACCAGAAACCAATTAACAAAAGCAACTAACCGCAAAAGCGGCAGCAGAATCTGACGTCGCTTTTTGCAAGCCTACAAAAGTCTTTTAGCCCGATACGAAACCTGGAACTGGTTCGCAAAGTTTTCTGATTTCGTGTCGGGCCTTTTTCGTTTCGACTGTACGAACCAAGTCAAGTAACGCGGAACTTCAAACGCTCAACACACGATCACGAGCCAATGTCTCCCAACGCTCAACACATTCACCATTTTCAATCACGTGGGCAAACTTGTGAACGGCGGAAACCGGACAGGCATGACGCGGAATCGCAACCAAGCAATCACCGAGCTTAAATTGATCGGCGTTTGATGTCTTGATCACCAAGTGTTCTTCTGAATGCATCACCTCCTCAGCGTCCGGTACCTGAGGAAACACCAACCGCTTTCCTGCAGGCTGATCGGCAGCACACGATTTGTGCCCGACATCCAACGTCAAATGTTTGGATTGATTACAACTAACCACGCGCGTCAAAATCCCAAGCGCCGGTTGGAAATTCATTTCTGGAAAACGGGTCGCCATATCATCGTCATGAAAAACAGTCGTTCCTGGACTCAACTCCAAATTCGGTTCACCTGACTCGGCAAGAATCGGAAACGAACCAGTTCCAGCCGTTACGATTCTCGGAATCTCCAAACCACTCATCAGCAATTGATCTCGAAAGCGGATAAATTTCTCCCAGCCCGCATTCACGCACCCCGTTCGCTGGTGCAAATCCGATTGACGATTGTGACCGTCGTACCAATGCAATCCGCCGAGCTTCAAACCCTCGGCTGAATAGATCATTTCATAAAGCTCAATCGCGTTTTGGCCGATCTGAATTCCAGTTCGATTCATTCCCGAATTTAGATCGAGCAGGACTTCAACTGATCGCAATTTTCCATCAGCAGAATTCGCTTGTGAAATCGCATTTGAGAGTTGGTCGACGGCCGACGGGTGATCAACTAAAGTCGCGAACCTGGCGCCTGGAAATTTGTCTAAAAGTTGCACCAAGCGATTCACGTTTGGGCCAACCATCTGATAAGCGAGCAGAATATCTTGAGCGCCAACACCAGCCAACATTTCCGCTTCAGCGATCGTCGCACATTTGTGCCGCGTTACGCCCATTTCTATCAGCATCTCGATTATTTCGCGGGTCTTATGCGTCTTGCAATGCGGCCGTAATCGCTCCGCTCCTCCTGCGATCCGAATCATTTCTTTGAGATTGTGCACAAGCAACTCGCGGAAAATCACCAACCCCGGCGAATAAATTTCGTCCGCGTTTTTGATTTCGTACGGCTCTGGATCGGGATACGGCATCTTCACACTTTCTTACAGCTCACTTCTTCCAAACGTGATCTTGTTCGCCAGCAACGCTTGAACGCGCCTTGTCTGGCCAACCGTATCAATCGCTCCCCTTTGTGGAGATCGAGAATGAGCTAAAATCTTGACTTACTACAACTACAGGCCGGCGCGTCATTGGCGTCGGCTTTGAATGGATACCATTATGAACCAACGAAAGATTCTCGTCACCGCCGCGTTGCCTTATGCGAACGGTCCAATTCACCTTGGCCATCTGGTCGAATACATCCAAACCGACATTTGGGTTCGTTTTCAAAAACTTCGCGGTCATCGCTGCATTTTCATGTGGGCCGATGATACCCACGGCACTGCCATCATGATTCGCGCCCGCGCCGAAGGTCGCACCGAAGAAGAAGTTATCGCGCAAGCCAGCGAAGAGCACCAGCGTGATTTCCAGGGCTTTCAAATCGAGTACGACAACTACGGCAGCACGCACAGCGATGAAAACCGAAAACTTTGCGGCGAAGTTTGGCAATCGATTCGCGATGCCGGATTGGTCAAAGAAAAAGAAGTCGAGCAGCTTTACGATGTCGAGCAAGGAACTTTTCTGGCCGACCGATTCGTCAACGGCACATGCCCCGAGTGTAAAACGCCCGATCAAGCCGGCGACAACTGTAGCAAATGCGGTCACACTTACTCACCTGCTGAATTGATTGACCCGATCAGTACGTTATCTGGCACCAAACCGGAAATTCGAAGCGCCAATCATTTGTTCATCGAGCTTGAGCAATTGCATGGTTTCCTCGACGAGTGGACGCAAAGCGGCGACCACTTGCAGACCGAAGTCGCCAACTATCTCAAAGGCCATTTCCTTGGCGATCCAAAATCTGACGAAGGTTCAAAAGAGCTACGCGACTGGGACATCTCTCGTCCCGCGCCGTATTTCGGTTTCGAGATTCCGGACAGCCCCGGCAATTTTTGGTACGTCTGGTTTGACGCGCCCATCGGTTACATCGCTGCGACTCAGCAGTGGTGTGAGAAGAACAACGAGTCGCTTGACGATTGGTGGAAAAATGACGCTGCCGAGATCCATCACTTCATCGGCAAAGATATCATTTACTTTCACACTTTGTTTTGGCCCGGCATGCTCAAATCAGGCGGCTTTAGTTTGCCAAAGAAAGTTCACATTCACGGCTTCTTGACCGTCAATGGCGAGAAGATGTCAAAACGAAAAGGGACTGCATTCAAAGCCGAAACTTTTCTGAAACACCTCGATCCGTCAGCACTGCGTTACTACTATGCGTCGAAACTTGGCTCTCGACTGGATGACATCGATTTGAATTTCGATGAATTCATTTCAAAAGTCAACGCGGACTTGGTCGGCAAGGTCGTCAATCTCGCTTCACGAAGTGCCAAATTCGTAAAAGACGTCGGGCTCTCGGAAGCTTACCCTGACGATGGTGGATTGTTCGAACAAGCCGCAGCCGCCGGTGACGAAATCGCAGCCGCTTATGAAAACTGTGACTACAACAAGGCCATGAGATTGATTTTGGAATTGGCCGACCGAGCCAATCCTTTTGTTGAAAACGCGGAACCGTGGAACTTGAAAAAGGATCCTGAAAAAGCGAATGAGCTTCAGGACGTTTGCACCGTCGCGTTGAACTTGTTCCGACAATTGGTCATTTATCTTTCACCCGTTCTTCCAACGCTTGCCGAAAAAACAGGTGCTTTGTTGAACGACCCGATCACACATTGGGACCAGACGAAAACTCCGTTAACGGGAACGCCCGTTGCGAAATTCAAACACATGATGAAACGACTCGAAGAAAAGGACGTAAAAAAGATGACAGACGAAAGCCAAGCCGAAGCCGAGGCAGCCATCGCGGCCGATCAAGCATCCGCAGCCGCCGACAAATACGGCGACAGCGGCCAACCATTGATTGACGAACCGATGACAGAAGAGTGCACAATCGATGATTTCGTCAAAGTTGATTTGCGAGTCGCACGCGTTGTGAACGCTGAACACGTCGAAGGTGCCCGGAAGCTTCTTAAGCTCACCCTCAGCCTTGGCGGAGACAACAAACGCCAAGTATTCGCGGGAATCAAAGCAGCTTATGAGCCCGAAGCACTAGTCGGTCGCTTGGTCGTGATGGTCGCGAATTTGAAGCCACGTCAGATGAAGTTTGGTTTGAGCGAAGGAATGGTTTGTGCCTCAGGGCCGGGTGGAGAAGAAGTCTTCTTGCTCAACCCTGACGATGGCGCGAAACCTGGCCAACGCGTTCACTAATTTTTTACGAAACCGAGTTTCCAGCCGTTTGGACTAACGTTCAAACGGCTGGATTTCATTCGCGGCCCAGAATTGGATAAACCATGCCGCCCAAATCTACATTCCTTTCCCGTCTCGCCGATCGTCTGATTTTGAAGGCGACAACCCACGCTATCGATCCCGAACAACGGGAGCGGCGATTGATCAAAACGTCTGATGGTGAAGTCGAAGCTTGGATCAACCGAACGGAATCGGACCACGCCAATCCAACACCAGTCGTGATCTTAAAGTTCCCTGGAACGGGTGGTCGCGCCGAGCGGTCTTGGCCGCATCCAGCTGAGATGTGGCCGTTTGCGACCGCCGAAGTTTGGACTCTGAATCATCGTGGATATGGAGGAAGTGACGCGCCGGCATCGCTGAGCAATTTTTGCGATTCGTGCGACGCTTTTTGGAATGAAGCGAATCAGGAATTCCCAAATCATAAGGTCGTGGTTTGCGGAAACAGTTTGGGATGCATTTCGGCGCTTTACCTTTCGGCAAGATACTCAGTCGATGCCGTTTACATTCGCAACCCACCACCGTTGGCGCAAATGATTGGGACTCGGCCGCGATACGCCTGGTCAAGTTTAGGTCTTTCAAAATTGGTTGCCGCGCAAGTTCCAATCGAACTCGATGCCATCGAAAATGCGAGTAAGACAAAGTGTCCTGTCTTGCTTACTCAATCGGAATTGGACCGCGTCATTCCGACTTATTTTCAAAACATGGTCTTCGATCAATTAGGTGGTGAATCTCGAAAATTGATCATCAAAGGAGCTGACCATCACGAACGGGCAAGCGACGATCAGAGAGAGGAATATGTCGATGCGATTCAATGGCTAGGTCGATCGCTGTCTTAAACTGTACATTTTCACACCAGCTTTTTGCGCCCCAAGCTCGTAATTCAAAACGGTCAGAATCTTAAAATTGTACAAATACACAGCAAAATACCGACCAATTTCGGGCAAGTGCGTTTCCGCAAACGGCTAGAACGGGGGTACGGCAACCGATAGAATTGGGATGCACCTAAGTAAGTCAACTGAGGAAATTCACCAATGAAAAAGCTACAAACTCTACTTGCTCTGTTGTTGACATTGATTTTCGTTTCAATCTCCAACGCCGATACAATTTACGTTTCCAACAGTGGAAGTGATGCTCGCTCGCGCGGCCAAGCACAAAATCGCAACACGCCGTTTCGCACCATCCAGCGCGGTGTTGACCAAGCCTTCGCTGGTGACAGAGTCGTCGTACTCGATGGCACCTACCGCGAATACGTTACATTTCCTCGCTCCGGTAGACGCAATGCGGAAATTCAGCTTGAATCAGAAAATCGCGAAGGCGCGACGATCATTGGCTCGATCGAAGGCTACGACCAAAGTTACATCAAAGTTCTAGGCTTCTATGTTTCCAACCGCTTGCTCGACGCACCCCAATCAAAAGGGATCGTGTTCGTGCGATGTCACCACATCACGATTCGTGACAACCGGGTTCAAGGTTGCCGTGGTGGTGGAATTTCCTGCGACCAATCATCTTGGTTGCTGATCGAATGGAACATCGCGATTGCAAACGCGTTTTGGGATCCTGGCCAACACAGCGGTATTTCCGTTTATCAACCACAAGCTCGTGGCGAAGAAGAAGCCCACGGCTGGGGCATTGTCATTCGCAACAACACTTCGTATGCCAATGAAAACAAAGTCAACAACGTCAATTTTGGCCGACCAACCGATGGCAATGGCATTGTTGTCGATGACACAAGAAACACTGACCCCGGCGGCAATAGACAAAACTACCCATATCGAATTTTAGTTACCAACAACCTCAGTTACCTCAATGGAGGCGGAGGGATTCATTGTTACCTGAGTGACAATGTTTATATTCGAAACAATACGTGCTTCAAGAACTTGAAGAGTTTTGACTTTGGAGGAGAAGTTTCGATTTCAGAATCGTCACAATGCTTCGTCTACAACAACATTTTGTTTGCCAGAGACGGAAAGAACGTCTCGCTTCAATTTGATTCAGACCGCATATGGTGGGATTACAACATCCTTCACAACGGCCCTGTTTTTCAAGCACAAAACGGCCCTAATACGATTTATCGGCATCCTTTGTTTCAACTCAACACCTTGCGAATTCGATCGGGAAGCCCTGCCATCGATAGCGGATTGACTCATGGCGGACTTTTCCCATTGGACATCGACGGTCAACCGCGCGTCACCAACGGACAAATCGATCGGGGAGCAACCGAGTTCCGCTGGTCGTTTGACAACTAGGGCCAACCGATGGGCTCCCGAAGCCTAGCAAAATCGGCTATTTTAAAAACGTAGCTGGGCTCGCCAGAGTTCAGGCCTCTTGGCAAATCAAAAACACAACTGAGGTCTAGTTCTCCCGATCGACTCCCGAAGCCTAGCGACATCGGCTACTTTAAAGTCGCTACCTGGATTCGCCAAAGTTCAAGCCAAAACGAATTTACCTTCAGCCAGAGTTCAAAATGAAATACAACTCATGCATCAGGCTCACAATTTGCACATTACTGATACTCTGCTTGGGCTGCCAAGAGGCAAAAGAAACCACGCCATCGACGGCGGCTTCGCAAGAAAGCCAGCAAAACGGCAAGCAAGCGTCTGACCAAGACGGCGAGACCGCGGCGGATCACGCAGCCGCCAGCCGGAAATCGGGAAAACCGAGCTTCATGGAAGAGATGCAAACGGAGGCGCTCAAGACGCCATTCAAGGGAATCACCACATCTGGCGAAATCGTAAAGGGGCTCTTCGCAATCAAAGCGACTGGTGTCTCGACCGAACAAACGCGATTGGCAGCCGAGAAATTCCTGGCCGCGTTGTCTGACCAGCAGCGAAAGAAAACGTCATTTCCGATCGACGACGATGAATGGCGGCGCTGGTCCAATGTCGACAACGGACTCTTTGCTCGACAAGGCGTCAGCATCAAAGAGCTTGACCAGGCTCAACGAAAACTTGCCTTTGATTTCATGCAGCAAGCGTTGAGTGCCAAGGGGTACCAGTTGAGCCGAGATATCATGAAGACCGATCAAACGACTCGCGAGCTAAACGATAACGATCCGGCTTACGATGAAGAACTCTACTTCTTCACCATCATGGGCACGCCGTCCAAGACCGAACCTTGGGGCTGGCAATTGGACGGACATCATCTGGTTATCAATTATTTCATCTTGGGTGACCAAGTCGTGATGACGCCTGTTTTCATGGGAGCAGAACCGGTCATCGCAAAGGCTGGTAAGTACAAAGGCAACACGTTATTCCAAGACGAACAGAATATCGGCTTGAAGTTCATGCAATCGCTTTCCGAACAACAACAGGCAAAAGCAACGATAGCGAAAGCAAAGGCAAAGCACAATTTTAAGACCGATGCATTCAAGGACAACGTCACAGTTGAATACGAAGGGCTACCGGCTTCAGAACTCGACCAACAAAAGCAAGAAGCTCTCCTAAATCTTGCGAATCAATACATCTCCAACATGGACGATGGTCACGCCAAGGTAAAACTGGCGGAAATCAAGAAGCATATGGCCAAAACCTATTTCGCATGGATCGGCCCAGTCGATGACGAAGCCGTTTTCTATTACCGAATCCACAGCCCCGTTATCTTGATTGAGTTTGATCACCAAGCGTCGATTGCAATGCCTTCACTCAAAGGCAAAGGCCCAACGCGGCAGCACATTCATACGTCTGTCCGCACTCCCAACGGAAACGATTACGGCAAAGATTTGCTGCGGCAGCATCTGGAGCAACACCATAGTCACGACAAGTAAGTTGGCGACGGCTTACTTCAAAATGTAGCTGGACTCGCCAGAGTTCAGGCCCTTGGCAAATCAAAAACACAACAGAGGCCCAGGTCTCCCGATCGGCTCCCGAAGTCTGGCGACATCGGCTACTTCTAAACGTAGCTGGGCTCGCCAGAGTTCAGGCCCTTGGCAAATCAAAAACACAACAGAGGTCCAGGTCTCCTGATCGGATCCCGAAGTCTGGCGACATCGGCTACTTCAAAACGTAGCTGGGCTCGCCAGAGTTCAGGCGACCCAGCAACGCCTCATGAATAATGCAGGCTCATCTACTTTCAAACGAACCAAAGCTCGTTTATTGCGAAAGCGTTTTACAAATTGCCTCCAGATGAATTGAAAGCTCGTCCCAAGGATTGGGATGAGCAGCGTCATTGGCTTTGTAAGTGTCTTGAGTCACGTAAATCCAGCGAGTGTATTTGCGCACCATTTTGATCGCTGCTGGATCAATCGTTTTCTGCGAGTGCATTAGAATTGCCCGAGTGGAAGGCGGGTAATCGGCGTATCCACCAAAAAAATCACCGTGTAATTTTGCTTCGGTCGGCCAACTCGCCGCCTCGTGAACGACGACTACATCAGCAGCAGCGTTTTCGACAAAGTACCGACCTGGCGTTTGGGCGCCCGGATTTCCAACGGTTGGCCAATAGCCCATTGAGTGAGCCATGCCGTTCAACTGTTTCTGGTGTGCAACTCCCGCTTCATTGTCTTCATAGATCATTTCGTCAAAAAAGATCCCTTGAACGCGCGGATACATTCGCTGCCAAGCCTTCAACTCGCGTTGGACATCTTCAACTGGCTTCTTTCCATAACTTGTCGCCACATATCCCAACACCATGCATCCGGATCCAATCAAACGGTCGATGGCTTTCTTATAATTTGCGTCTTCGGCATCACCAGGCCCAGAAGCAGGATTTAAAACAACCCAAAAAGGCACTTTGGCGTATTGCCGTTTCAGCTCCATCACACGATTGAAGTCCTTGTTCGTGTGAATATCGGCAGGGTAAATGTAAAGAGGAACAAGCACTCCCATTTCCTGCACGGACTGAAGATGAAATTGTTGATTGGCAATAACTCTTGCCTTTCCCATTTCCGTTTTATCCGTTTCAGTGGACTTCTGCGCGTGTGCTTGCCCCAATGGCCCAAGACAACTGACAACAATTAGCAAACCAAAAAACACTCTTGATAATTTCATCTTGAGTCCTAAACATCTTTGCGTGAGCACCAAAACTGCGGTGAAAGGTAACGTCACTTGATTGTAACTGACGGCGCCGGCTCACTTCAGTCAACTCAATCGTTTAATCGTTTGTCAGGCAAAGAGTGAAATCTTCAGTCAAAAACTGGCGCAAAAAAAATCCCCGGCCACATCGGTGACCGGGGATGTTTGATTCGTACCCCTTTGCTGGGTGGCCTGAACTCTGGCGAGCCCAGCTACGCATACTAGTTCGCTAACTCATCAGCCAAAGCTTGCATCTCGACTTTACTGCCAACGATCAGTGGCGTGCGTTGATGAACGGTTGTCGGTTCAATTTCCAAGATCCGGCCGACACCATTGGTAGCCAGTCCACCGGCTTGCTCAGCGATAAACGCGATTGGATTGGCTTCGTAAAGCAATCGAAGCTTGCCATCTGGATGGGTGCTCGTTGGCGGGTACATGAAAATTCCACCACGCAACAATGTTCGATGGAAATCAGCAACCATCGAACCGATATAGCGACTGCTGTACTCTTGTCCGCCAACATCGCCGCTTTGAAATCGACTGATCAAACGGTTATAGGCATCGGGAAACGATTTTTGATAGGCTTCGTTAACTGAATAATATTTGCCTTGCGAAGGCATTTTCATATTCTCGTGACTCAAAACGAACGCACCAATGTTTGGATCAAGCGTAAAGCCATGAACGCCATTGCCAGCAGTGTAAACCATTACCGTTGATGATCCGTAAACTACGTAACCCGCAGCGACTTGCTCAACGCCTGGCTGAAGCACCCAAGCATTTGGGTCGTCAAATGTTGAACCTTCGGGTCGGCGAACGATCGAAAACGTTGTTCCAACACTGACATTAACATCGATATTGGATGAGCCATCTAGCGGGTCAAAGATAACTGCGTAACGAGCGGACTCTGACTTGTGAGGCATCACCATCGGGTGTTCGTTTTCTTCCGATGCCAACACGCCGACGCTTTCGCGCGAGGCCAAGCTTTCAATCATCACATCGTTGGCATATACGTCCAACTTCTGTTGAGATTCGCCTTGGATATTTTCAGAACCAAACTCGCCCAAGATATTATTGAGTCCAGCTCGGCGGACTTGGGTTTGAATTTTCTTTGAAGCCAACGTGATGCCAGAAAGCAAAAACGAAAACTCACCTGATGCATGTGGAAATCGTTGCTGCTCGCGAATGATATGCTGCTGGATAGTGAGAGTGGGTGCGTGAGAGGCACTAAGTAGTTTTCGGATCATTGATGAAGTACCAAGGTGGGAAGGACGTTAGAGTTATCACAATAATACTCCACTAAGCCACTCATACTGACATTAAATCGCTCTAACGGAGAATATCCATGAACAAGCCACAATCTGGTCTCATAATGTGGATTATCTGCACAAATACCCCGAGTCGGCCAGCTTACGTGAGCGCTAAGAAACTGTCGCTTACATGGTTCTTTCTTCCGATGTTGGCGGTTGATTGCTAGCGAGAAATAGTGGCAGAGTTTTCACTACGTTTTACTGGAGCGTTGTTAACAGTTTGTTGCTTTTTCACTACAGTCCCTCGAACAAAACGGAGAGCTTCAAACATGAAAACAGCAATCTTTTTTTTCGCTTTGGCTGCAACCATCGCTTTTTCAGGCTGTAGTACATTGCGACCTGACTACTCCCTTTTCAAGACCGAGCACGAAGAACAGGTCGATCAGCTATGGCGCCAAGGATTTGGATATAACAATCCAAACGCCGACCGCATTAAGAATGGTCAAGAGCCCTTAAATTTCGACGGAACCCCAAACACGTTTGAGTCTGCGGCAAAGGGTATTGGCGAGCGAGCAATCGGAAACGTGTTCGCTGCCGTTCTATTCGAGGGTGTACCCGCATTGTTTCGCGGAATCGCTGACAAACTTCGTCGTTAATGTCCGCCCTGCTCAAATCATAAACTGCGATTCTTACAACGCGACAGTGCTTTAGCGCAGGTCTCGCTCAGTCGCGCCACCCTCGCCAATCACGGCTCTTCCCAACGCCCATTTCGATAAACCGATTGTTTCGGATTAAATCGAGTGACATTCTCAAACGTCGGAAGCACACCGATCGTTGAAGAAGGCCGCGAGGCGTGATCACTCCACGCTTTTGACCGAACCGGACGCGCTATAACTGTCGTGTCTGAATTCAAGATCTGAATCTCAATCGACAACAGTTTGGCAAGTTGAACTTTGCTTGGACGTTGGGCGCTGGCGATTCGCTTAAGCTCGGCCAAGCTACAATATGCCTTCCACTTTTGAAATATTTCGTGATTCCCATCGTCGTCTAACAAGCGTTTGGACTTTGACGAATTCTCACGTCGGATCGCATAAATCAGCTCAAGCATCCGCGCCTTTTCGGTTTCACTAAAATCAGATTTCGCCGACCTCGAATTCTCATTTTGCTTGGAACCCATTCCATATCGAGTTTCCGAAAGTTCATTTGCATCACCGGATTCTGGATCCGATAACACATGCAACATCTTAAGTCTTTCATACTCCTCGGCTGACTCGGCAATCGCAATTAACCCCAGCAACGAGCTGCGACGTAAATCCTCAGTCGAGTGCGCGGCGGCCAGCAAGTACAGTCGCCGCGCAAGCTGCCGCGCCGCCATATCATTCTTTTGAACGGCAAGTTCCTCGGCATACTCCCGATATTCATTAGGCCGTTTCGGACTAAGTGATTCCAAACGAGTGGAATCAATGTTCCTGACTAGGAATTCAATTTCAGACGCCGCAAAAGATTGTTTTCTTTCAAACGAACCGTTACGAAACGAGCGAAATTCAATCTTGTCTGTGCCTGTCAACGACGCCACAATTCGTCCGCTCATCGGGTTCGGTTTGCCTTTCACCCAAATAAGATCCGCACGAACGCTTGTTTCACCAAATACCAGAATGAAAATTGCGAACCAATACATCAATCGCATCGCCTGTCGACCAACCAAGATCTCGTTCGATATCCTTCTGGACATCGCATCAAATTGTCGCAAAGCAAAACGGATGACTATTTTCCTTTCAACAGTTGTTCGATCAACAGGTCTTTTTTAAGTTCAACCAATTGCAAAAGCACCAACTCTGTCAGATAAAGCTGATCGCCGGCAAGTTGATTTTGCTTGAATCCGATTTGAAACTCTGACATCAACCGCCGTACCAAATCGGACTTGCCCAATTGAGCCAACTCGATCCCGAGCACCTGGATCAACAGCTGGTTTGCGAAAATCGCTTTGTCGACATCGTTTGAGTCTAACGCATCTACCAAATCAGCCGCCCGCTGGATTCGCTCCCTTTTACTTCGGTCCAATCGAGCTTTGGCCAACCATTTGATCAGTTTCACCAGCGATTGATGGGGTGCTGAAATATTCTCACCTCTAGAATTGGCAGAAAAAACTGAAAGCCGCTGGCGATAGGCTTCGTTGAGGTAGATTTCCAAACGAGCCCAGTTGCTGCTGGAGTTTTCCGGATCTTGCCGATTGAGACTGTCAATATTTTCCGACACAGCGCGAATGATTTTTACGCGTAGTTCTTTCTTCCAATCACCTTGCTGAGCGATTTCAAAATCTCTCACTAGCAACAATCGAGAAAGCACCAACGCTTGCTCAAATTTCACATCGCTTTCTTCCAAGTGATCTGCAATCGCCAACGAAAGATTGGGCCATTTCGCAAACGAGCCAATCGAGCTTTGCGCCTTAAGCAATTCTTTGGTTCCCATGTTGGAGAGGAAATACTTCGCAAGCAGCGTTGATTCCGAATATGAAATTCCATCAAAACGCACACTCACACGCTCCAATTGGTTAAGCGCCAGCCCACGCAATCCAGAATTATCGGGAGCCAGGTCGCTCAATCGCTCCAGCGCAGATTCTTTCCGACGTATATCCGACGCCGTTACTGGCTGTTCCGTTGCAGCACGAATTTTACTCCTGTCGATCGGCAGCGAAATAATCTCCCGCAGCGACGAAGCCGGCGACTCTGCCAAACGATCAAACTTTGCAAACGATGCGTCATCGATCAAAGCAGCCTTTTCCATGCCCTCTAAAAAAGCCATGCCCAAATTGACCGCCCGTACCATTTTCGCAATCTGATCCGGTAACGACAGTGATTTATCGGCCTCAACAACTCCAACGGCGCTATAAGCATCTTGAAAAGCGAGTTTGACCTTAGCATCTCGTACCATTACTGGCTTCAAAACCTCTCCGCGCCTTTGCGTTTTGTAATTACTAATCGCAGAAGCAATTTCATCTGGCCGGTTAGCTCCAGTGGTGACGCCGATTTTTTTCAGAAGCGATTCTCCCAGCATTTTTTGCAAATCAGAGTCATCCGAGTTTTGAAAAATCGACACCCACTCCATCAATTTGACTTCATCAGCCCCGGCAACCGACTCGCGAAGTGGTAACGTCAAGTCATCCCAATGAGCCTCGTTAGTCTTGAGAATCGACAATACAACTTCGCCTTTAAATTGATCCAATTTTTCGGCGTCGAGTTTTGGCTTTGTCAATTCCAACAACGGCTGCGTCATCAGCGCAACCTGGCCCGGCATTCGCCAACTACTTTGACTCATTCGAGTCCATTGGTCGGTTGCAATGGCGGCTTCGGACAACTGCCGATAATCAGAACGTGTCTTGATCTGGCCGAGTGGAATTCGAACGTTCGAGTTGATGCATTCAGTGACGTTTTGCAGTCGATCATCAGCATCTTCAACCAGACTTGAACTCAATTCGGCATTACCCAACTCTGAACCGTTGGTTTCTGGTGTCTTCGATTCCGAGTTTTTCGTCGCCGCGTCGGCCAGTTCTTTTCCCTGCAAGAAAAGCTCTTCGAGAATACGATTTGCTTTGTAAGCGTTTTTTAAATCGCGCATCGTGCCAATTTGCATTGCAGCACTGGATCCATCTGGCGACAAAAACACGGGAAGCGTTTTGGTGATCTCGAAAGCTGATTCTTCATCTGGCTCGTTATAAAACAACTCGGAAATCAAACTAAAAACTTTGTTTTGATCAAAATCATCTCGTCGACAAAGCTCACGTGTCAATTGTTGATACCCGATTCGCCGCTGGGTTGGGCTCTCGCCAAGAATCTTTGACACCGATTGATTTAGTCGTTGATCTGTCGCCAACAACGACTTGATTTGCTCATGTATGCGGGATGGAAAACGCAGGGCAACCGCTGTTTCATTTCCGCTACCTGGATCATTTTTTACGACGTCAGGTTCTGCAACGGTTTCATTAACCAAAAGTGCGTTTGGCAATCCAATCCAATTTGGCATCCACCCCATCGCAACTGATCCAATCAACCCACCAACGACGAGAGTCAAACCGATCGCCAATCGAGAGATTAAACCCCAAGCTAATTTTTGCTGATTTCGATTCTCGCGTACGCGGTGGGCAATGATTTGGCCAACCGCTTCCGGCTCGATGCCCCATCGCTCTCCGATCGTCAAAAGTTTCGTTTTGAGTTCGTCATCAATCGTGGTTTGATCTCGAATTTGCTCCCTGATGGTACGGGTAGCAAACGACTCGGCTTCGGCTTGAGAGATCCGACTAAGCCCCGCAGAATCAGCTTCGGCCTCAATCAACTGTTCAGCACGCGTGCCGTTGATTTCATATTTTTTTCCAGCCAACCTAATGGCACGTACTTCCACACCTCGCGAAAGGACGTCGCCTGGGACCTTTTTAAACTCTTTTCGCAGAAACCGGCAAAACGCTTTTTCGTAATGAGTCAAATTCGAAAAAGAGTCTGAGCTTTTTTGCAGCCGAATCAATCCCTCCTCCAATAATTCTGGAGGCAGTTTCAAATGCTCGGCAAGCGACTCAAGCTTGATTCGACTGGCCGCGTTCACTCCCTTTTCTGTCGCGATGATCGCGCCGGCTTTGCGCAAGAACGATTTAAGCCGAGGATCGGTTGGGGATGATTCAGAGGATTGGGAACTATTTTCAGACACTTCTACATTCTACCGAAAACGCATTTTAATACCTGCGTTGTGCCATAGAACGCTCAATATTTCGCAGCATTTTTTGATTCGCAACTTAGTTAGTTTGGCGGACAGGTCATTCCGCAGAAGATAGCGAATCCAGCAGTGCATCGTAGCGATCCTTCCACGCCGGAGGCAGGTTTGTGCTTAGACGGATCGTTTGTTTGTGCAATTCGAGAGCCTGCTTCTTTTCCCCGGTCTCTTTCATACAAAACGCCAACCAATATTTCGCCTCGAACCAAACTTCACTACCTGGATCAACGCCAATGGACAGCCGTTGCCAAATTTTCAAGGCAGATTCATATTGTTTTGCATCCGTCCGTGAAACGCCAACCTCTCTCAAGTATTTCCTGTTCTTGGGAAAGACTTCATTCAACGTCTCAAACATTTTCGTCGCGTTTTTTTGATCACCAACGCTACGATTCAACTCCGCCAAACGTGCAAACGCAACTCGCGCGTTTGCGGATTCTTTTAAACTCGCTGGCGTGTCGCCATACAGTTCAACCAATCGCTGGTAAATGCTTTTCAAGCGAACATAATCGCTTTGCTTCAAGTTGTCACCGCTATCAATTCGCTCTTCTTCCTGCTGGGCCAACCGAACCAATGCTGCTTTTTCAAACCGCGTTCCCATGGCGTTTTCCCGCAGCCAATTCGCTTCTGTAGCGGCTTCTGGATTGCCGATCCGATCATGGAACAAAAACATGTAGTAGTGATATTCCTGAAGCACTGATCCAGTTATCCGCGCATCTTCGATCATTCGTTTGACGAGATTTATACGCTGGTAGACTGCATCACGATCAATCTCTTCATATCGCAGTAACGCATCCAAAGTCAGCAACAACGTCTTTGATTTTGATTCGTTGCTGGCCCGCACCAGAGCGCGATACTCTTTTTCACTTGCAAACAGATCCAACAGAAGTTCGTTCAGTTTCTCAGCGGATTTCGTCTTCGATTGGAATTCCGCCAACCAACGTTGATACTTGATCCTCGAAATTTCGTTAAGCACTAACGGGAAATTAAAATCGTCCTCATCAACTTGGCCTAATTTTTCAAGCGCATGATCACTATCAAGCTGAGCCAACCTGATTTTGAACCTTTCAAACTCCGCCCGTTTGGCAAACGTTGATCCTGGAAAACGCTTGATCAACTGGTCAATCGCCTGAGTTGCCTTGAATTGGTTGCGAGAATTCTGCGTGCTAAGCTCAACCCAAGATCGAACGGCCAGCCATTGCGATTCAGCTGCCAGTGGCGGGTCAGTTGTTAAAACAAGATCCGCAGTGTCTTGAAACGCTGGTGCCGCTCGCGCAAAATCCCGTTGAACAAAATCTATCCGCCCGACCAAATACCGACAACGGGCAACGTCGAGCGGAACAATTCCGACTTCGTCCGTTTTCGAAATTTCAATCGCCCGTTCAAGTTTTTCCTTCGCCGATTTGTAAAGCTCTCCTGCCAACGCGACGTCCGCCGCTGTTTCTGCTTTTGAAAATTCCAGATAGCCAGTAATCCAAAGGCTTAAAAAATCGCTGGACCCAAGCTTCAGATTATTCTCCGCCAGATATTTCTCAATCAACGGAGCTTGAAACTCTCGAGTTAACCCGATCAATCCAGCGCGTCCCATTTGCTGAGCAACGTTGGTTGATTGCTGTTCAATCGCAATGGCCGACTCTAAAGTCGCCATCCAAAACCGAACTCGTCCGCGGGGCGAAACGTTTGTAGCCTGCGAGACCACTTCTACAATCTCCTGGGCGTCAACGTATTGCTCCAAATAAAGTCTGCTGTTCAACTGCCAGAGAAATCGCAGGTCGCGAGTCCGTTGTGTCACCGCCTGAGATTCGACCAGATCAAAGCAATATTTGCTCTGCGATTCATGGTCGAGCGCACGTTGGCACATCGCCAATCCCACTAACGCTCGCGAATTCCACTCTGAAGTAAAATCAAACCAGGAAGCAGGAACCTCAGTAAGCGTTTTGTTGGGCTCAATTTGAAGGAACGTTCGAAATTGAGCATCCGATTCCAGCATGAAGGATTTTTGATTTTCGGGTTCAAGAATTCCCATGAAGTAAGCTGACCATCCACTAAGAAAATTACAGTGGAGAATCACGCCTTCCATCCGGGCGAGCCGTCGGGTTTCGGACAGGCGATTTTCGGTGATCGTTTGAAGCGTCGCCGCCAGCTCTTGATAGTCGGAGTCCAATCTCCGGCGAAACGATGTCAATTCGTTTTGTAGCTCACGCCATTGGCCTACCACCGCTCCCTTAGTCGTACCGGGCTGGCCTTTGATCCACCATTCGCGGAACCGTTTTTCATTCACAAGATATTTTGACTGCAACATTGCAATTCGAATCGCAGACGTCGCCAGTTCAGGATAAGTTCGCAGCAGCAAATCTGTTTTCTCAAACCAATTTGGCGCGTCTTCTTCAATCGGTTGCATCATCCGCTCGGCATACAAACCGACCAGGCGTTGGACAATTTGCAATCGCTTGGCCGCGTCTTTTTCCTGGGCGGACACAAATTCCAAATGCTCGATTAACAGCTGGTCCAACTGAAGCGAACTTAGATAGGATTCGACCTGCTTTGATTCACTGGCCTTATTATCATTTGAGTTCGCCGAATTCACTTGCTGTGCGTGCGCCACTCCCATCAGCACTGCGCACAGGCCGAAAGCAAAAACGACAAAGCAATAATTCAGCTTGTTCATATTCATCGTTGGCTCGCTCAAGCGTTTAGATTGCTTTCACGTAAACTGCTTTCGCGTAGATTGCTTATTCAAATGACAGATAGGAAACAGTTTGGAATCCGCTTGCCTGGCACGCGCCGATCGCTTGCGCGGCAGCTTCGAACGGAACATTGTCGGCGACTCGAACAAACGCTCCTTCGGATTTGTTTTCATAGCCATTCAAAAGTGGCTTGATATTCTCCAGTTCATTTGTCTTCACCGCTCCAACGCGAAAAAAGACCACTCCGTTTTGTTTAAAAACATCAACGATGGCCGGTTCAAGCTTCGACGACTGAGCCGCGGCTCGTTTTTCATTAACCTTGATCGCAGAAACGACTTCACGTTCGGGCCGCACAAACGTAGTGGTCACGATAAAAAAGATCAGCAACAAAAACACGACGTCAATCATGCTTGTCATCGACAGCTCAAGTCGGCTACTGCGAAGTTGTTTGGTGCTGAGTTTCATCGAACCAGTTTATCGGCTAATTGTCGCTTACGGCGGATCGTACGTTAGTAAATCCCAGGTTGGCCAGATTTTCAAGAAGTTCAGTAACGTGCCCACTTTCGCAATTTCGATCGACTCGAATTTGAATTTTAACGCGAGACGGATTGTTACCGGACTTTTCGAGTTTTTGCTCAATCGCAGCCAACGTGTTAACCATTGAAAGTTTTCTGCCGCCGATGATCAACGTCCCCTCAACATCGAGGTTAATTGTAATCGACGCGTTTTGCGTTTCTGAGTCGCCTTCGGTAACACGAGGGAGCGGCAAGGGAATGTCAACGGTGCGTGTGATCTGTGAGACAGTCATAAAGAAAATGATCAACAGAAAAACAATGTCGATCATCGGTGTCATGTTGAACGCAAGCGAACTGGGCGGTCTGTGTTTACTCAGCTTCATGATTTATTTCTTACGCCCCAGCGGCATCATGATTTGTTCGATACGTTTACCGGCTTCGGCGACAAGTGAATCAATTTTGTTTCGGAAATAACTAAACGCGACCATTGTGGGAATCGCGACCAGCAGACCAAGCAACGTCGTGATGAGCGCTTGCCCGATGCCGCCTGCCAATTCTTGCGGACGAGCCATTCCTTCCAATGAAGCAATCGTAGTAAACGCTTCGATCATTCCGAGCACGGTACCGGTTAGCCCAAGCATCGGCGCGATCGCGCCAATCACATTAAGCACTTCCGTTCGCCGGTATAGTTTTCCCGTTTGGTCTTCGCCGGCTTCTTCGACAGCAGAGCGATATTCAGCGTATCCAAATTCGCTACTCTTGTAACGCTCAAGGCCGGCCAGAATAACTTCTGATGAAAGTGAGTAGTTTTCTTTTTGGTGGCAAAGATCAATCGCTTTATTGATCTCGCCATGAATAATCATCGCTTCGATTTCAGAAAGTGCCGCGTCAGGCATGACCCGGCTGCGCGTGATGGTCAAAAAGTGCTCGATAATAAAGTAAGCACTGATGACCGAAAGAGACAATATTAGAACAACGATCGCGATCCCAAGCCCGTTGCCGCCAAAAACCATATTCAAAATGGTCGGTGCTCTAACTTTTTCTCCATCACCGAATTCGCCGACATCTGACAATGCTTCAGACTGGAACGCAAATGCACTTTCAGTAATTGAGAAACTGAACATGACGCCAATTAAACAAATAGCAATCACCCAACATCGTCGAAAACGATATGGCGAACAGACGTTATTCAAAATCATTCCTTTTTTAATCGACGCTACATCGATTGGGTGGCGATAGTCGTTGCGGATTTGGTCTTGGTGGCTGCAGTGTTGCATTTTGTCGTAGGTTGTGGGCCTTAATTATTACCGCTCATTTTCAAACTTCCATGGTACGTTCGAGGGTACTTTCGCAACAACTGTGCACGGAGCTTTTGCGCGTCGTCATCTCGCCCCCTGAGTTTTGCAATTTCCGCAGATTGAAACAGGGCAGCGGCAGAAAGTGATTTGTGCGTGCCCCCATAAACCGCAGGAATCGTGAGAAAGGTCAACGTGGCTTTGGCTCGTTCGGAATCGGTGACATTTTCGCCAGCCATTTCCGTCAGTCCCGCATAGTAAAGCGCTACCATTCGGGGAGCTTCGATTTCAATTTCATTTTGTGAAATTTGATTCGAAACCAGCTCTTTAAGCGATATTCTTGCCGCGGCCAGCTCTCCATTTTTCAGTTTGATTCTCGCCCGAAGAACATTTTGCCATGCTCGAATTTCTTTTTCGCCAGTAGCCCTCCTACCATCCAATTCGCCCAGCCACCGTTTCGCAGCGTCGTACGACTCAAGTTCAATCAGCATCGAACTCAAATAGATGATCTCACCAGGCGATGGTTGCTGGCCAGCGCCCGATTTGGACTTTAAGTAAGCTTCTAAACGCTCAACCGTTTTTTTATTTATGCTCGGGTTAAACCAAACAGGCAAAATCGAGTTTGCAACCCCAAGCTGGCATTCGCGCTGAGTCAACCGATTGGTGCCCGTAAGCTTCAAAGCTTCTTCCGAGGCTTCACTTTGTTTCTCCGCGGCCACGACAAACGACCAGATGGCTTGATCTCGAATTCCTTTTTGAAGCTGGCTTTTCATCATCGTCAAACTAGCCAGATAAAGCAGGTCAGGCGACAAGCTGTTCCAACCATCTTCATTTTCAAAAATTGGCGCCGCAATCTCAGCCGCCCCTTGCCAATCACCATTGGCAATTCGCGTTTTCAAACGAAAAACAGGTAGGCCTAGCAATTTGATATTTCGATCAAACTCGGATTGTCGATCAGGCGCGACAGTGGCTCGCAGGATTTTGTCCCAACCCAATCGCGTTTTGTTAGATAGCGTTACGCCTGTGCTATCGAAACTTTCAACCTTCGCGCCACGGATCAGGCTCAAATCTCGCAGCACAATCGGTGATTGCTTTTGGCTGGCCTCTTGCGCCTTCGCAATCGTGGATTCGGACAAAAGCAAAATTGAACAGAACAAGACCAAAGAATGTGCAACTGCGTTGGCCAATATCCTAAGATTCAAATTTACTCGGTGGGTCTGACTGGACATCAATGTTCAATTTCCACAGCAAAACCCAACAGGTCAGAATAAACATCGCGGTCGAGCGTTCTTGCGAAAGCGTATCCGATACTCGAAAGCGAAAAATCTTTTTGCAGATGGTGAATCAAAAGTCCCGCCTGGCAAAGCTGCCGAAACCCATCGAGAAATCGAACGGTCTGCTCAGGGTTATCCTTTTGCATAAACAAAAGTCGTTGGTCCAGTTCGTACTCAACACAAACGGCCAAAAACCTTTCGGTTGAATCAAACGACTCTCGGCTGCCCCGAATATCCATCGTCCCTCGATTGGCAGCCGCGACAAGAATTGTTTTGGCTTCATCCGAAAGCGCGTCCTTGAGCTTCTCAAAATCTGGCTCTACTGTGTCGTCACACATCGTGACGGCGCGACTACAAAGTGCAGCAAATCCGAGGATCGTCGGAGCGCCCTTTTCAAGATCTTCCCACCCGATCGGATTACGATCGTCTTGGCCCAAATTTCGTTGCAGCATTGTCTTTCTCACAGAATGTTCAAGCTATTTTTGCACATTCGCCCGTTACTGTCTTTGGGGAAAGCCTGCTGATTTCTGGCAATAACACGAGAATTTGGCTCAAATCGCGTTTTCAAATAAAAGCCGCATAATTTTGCTAACGAAAATTCTGCTCGGACGTTGTAACACCAGAGGACGTTGCGCGTTAGAGATGCGTTAGCTTAGACTAGTAGTTGTTAAATCGTTTGGGATTGTGGAGTTCATCATGCGTCGAATTGTTTTTGCATTCTTAATCTTACTCAGCTGGGCAACTCTGCCCATCGCGACCCCGTCCAACCATTCATCCGCGCAAGAGATTGGGTTTCTCGAAGATTTTGTACTGGCCAAAGACCGCGAAAAAGTCCTCAAACAACTCGTGCCGGGAACCCAAACGTACTATTACTTTCATGCGCTGCATTACCAAAACAATCAGCAACTGGACAAAGTCGACGAACTACTAAAGCCTTGGATCAAACGGTTTGGCAAAACGAATAATGTTCGCCAGATCGAAAATCGGCAACAACTTCTCAAGTACTCTGACGATCCCAAAGCAACGCTTGAATATCTCCAACGTGAACTTTCTCTAAACTTCACCCACCAACGTGAAATTCCCCAGACGCAACGCGATCTCGACAGCAAGCTTGATCCGAAACTTATTTCTACCGAAGTGCTTCTTGAAAAGGCGCTGCGACGACGCAATACGGATCAAGTTACTGACCAGGGACTGAGGCTGCTCGCCGATAAAAAGCTGACTTCGACTCAACGGCAACATTTGCTTAAGCGGCTTTCCCACCCAAACTATCCGGGGCTTGTTGATTTGATTGTCGCGGACTTGAACGAACGGGACAGCAAGTCGATTGGCGGAATCAACATCCACAAAATGTTAACGCTTGATCAATTGACAGAACTGGCAGTGAAATATCCTAAAGCCAAATCGAACACAAACTACATCAACTTCTACCTTTCAAAACTTCAACCCTCCGAAGACACAAACTGGGAAGCGGATCCTGTCGAGCGGCGAAAGTACCTGGACCAGATATGGTCGTTTGTTCAGCCGCTTGATCCAAAGTTCAACTCTCTCAAAGCCTGCGTCCTGTTCCGGCAACTTGAACTGGATCTGTCAGAGCAAAAATTCAACCGCGAGCGTTTCATGACCTATTTGAAACTGCCGCGCCCTGCGAACTACATGAGACCCGAATTGGTCAAAAACACGCGCAACCGTAGCCACATCGTCAACATGAACGCGAACTATTCGTCTTGGATTCGACTGATGCCTGTTGGCAATGATGAGCCGATGATTCGCAAGTATCTTCACCATTTTCTTTTGGATGCCGAAGACGAAAGCGATTTCCAGCCATACATTCTCAACAAATATCTCGAACGACAGTTCGCCACCGTTAAGATTCTCAATGGAATTGGCGATGCAGAAAAATGGGCTTCGAAACTTACGCCCGAGCAATACAAACAGCTTCTTGATCGCGTAGATGTTCAATTTGTTTCCACCAACCCGGAATTTTTTAACATCGACGATGACGTAGAGCTTGAGCTTTACATCAAGAACGCGGAAAACCTGATTGTTCGCGTCTTCGAAATCAACACGCAAAATTACTACCGAAAACACAAACGCGAAATCGATACGGATATCAATCTCGATGGCTTGGTACCCAACTTTGAAGAGAATTTCACATACGACTCGCCACCTGCGATCCGCAAGAAACGAAAATTTCAGTTTCCACAGATCAAGAATCGCGGCGTTTATGTCGTCGACTTTATCGCAGGCGGAAAAAGCAGCCGTGCGCTCATTCGCAAAGGTCGACTTCAAATCTCCAGCCAAGTCATTTCGGCCGGCCAACTATTTACCGTCATCGACCAAGACGGTGCCGTTGTCGAGGATGCGAATCTTTGGATTGGAGGCGCGCGTTACTATCCTCAAAAGGATGGAAAACTGTTGATTCCGTTTTCAACCAAACCCGGCCGTGTGAATGCAATCATCTCGCAGGGTGATTTCAATTGTCTTCAATCGTTTAACCATGTCGCAGAAAATTATGTTTTCAAAGCCGCGATGGTGGTTGATCGTGAGAACCTGACTCGCAGCAACAAAGGTAAAGTCCTCATCCGTCCGTCACTGGAAATCGCCGGCGGCAACCCGGTATCCGTTAATACACTTAAGAATTCCAAGCTCGTTATCACCACCGTTAACCTTGATGGAATCTCAACGTCGAAGACCATTGATGATTTGAAATTCTCAAACGATGAAGAAACCATCTGTGAGTTCGTGGTTCCGCCACGCGTGGAAAAAATCACTTTAAATCTGACGGCGAAAGTCAAGAACCTCAGCCGCAACAGAGATGACGCAGTTTCCGCTTCACAAACTTTTGCGGTCAACGCGATCGACAAATCGGATGTAATCCAGGACGTCCATTTAGTGCCCTCCAGGCGCGGCTACTTTCTTGAGCTTCTCGGAAAAAGCGGTGAAATTCGCCACAAGCAAGCCGTTCGTTTAAGCATCAAACATGACCAATTTACTTCAGTCGTTAATGTTGATCTTCAAACCGACAAAAAAGGTTTGATCGAACTTGGCGATCTAGCCAATGTTCAATACATCTCGGCAACACCGATTGATGGAATGAAAAAGACGTGGCAAATTCAAACGCAGGACCAGACTTATTACAGTACGGTCCATGCCCAAAAGGGTAAGTCCATTGAATTGCCTGCGCCCGCTGGCATTGCGACCAAATCTCGCGATCACATTTCGCTTTACGAAATCCGCCGCGGAAACTACGTGAGTGATTTCTACGATTCGATCGATGTCGAAGACGGATTGATCATGATCGAAGACCTTGAGCCAGGCGATTACGAACTACGTTTGACTTACAAAGCTCAAACGGCTTCATCGCACTTTCAAAAAATCAAAATTCGCGTGACCGACGGCGAGCAAGCCAACAACGTGCTTGTGGGCGCCAATCGTCACTTGGAAACACGCGGCTCAAAAGCGCTGCACGTCGCACGGATGACGACCAACGATTCCAAAATCAGAATCCAACTGGAAAACTCGGACGCCAACACTCGGGTTCATGTAATCGCAAACCGCTATCAACCTGCGTTCAACGCGTTCGGGCAATTCTCCAAGATCCGTGACCTCGAGCCCTGGGTTCGCCGACCTTCGCTTCGCCGCTCGGTCTACATGGAAGGCCGTAAGATCGGTGACGAGTACGAATATATCTTGCGAAGAAAATATGCGACCAAGTTCGCAGGAAATATGTTGGAGCGACCAACATTGCTGCTTAACCCGTGGGAAGTTCAAGCGACCAGCAATGGCTCACAGGACGCCCAAGCAGGAAACGACTATGGAGTTGTCGGCAACGAAGCAGACTCCGGGGGTAAAAGAGGGCAATCAAACCAAAGCCGAACTGCGGGAAACATTGATTTCGCCAATCTTGATTACCTTGACGACGGAGCCGTTTTGCTGGCCAACCTCAAGCCAAACCGAAACGGAGTTCTGACAATCGACCGAGCCGATCTAGGCACAAGTCAACACGTTCGTGTAATCGCAGTCAATGAATTTCACACGATTCAGCGTACTGTCGATCTACCACTGTTGAAGCTCACCCCACGTGACGCACGATTGGCCCATGCTTTGGAAGCCGATAAACACTTTTCACAATCGAAACAAATTGCAGTCTTGAAAAAGGGGCAAACGCTTTTGATTGAAGACATGATTTCGGCAAAATTCCAGCACTACGATGACTTGGGCGATGTATTTCTGCTTTTGCAAACGCTTAACACAAACACTCATTTGTCGAAATTCAAATTCATTTTGACGTGGGACGACAAGAAACAAAAAGAGAAAAAGGAACTCTATTCCAAATATGCTTGCCACGAACTCAATTTCTTTTTGATGAAGAAAGACGCCAAGTTCTTCAACTCGATCGTTGTGCCACACTTGAAGAACAAGCGTGACAAAACGTTTATGGATCTGTGGTTGCTAAAAGAGAACCTTGAAGAGTTTGCCAGCCCGTGGAAGTACAAACGCTTGAATATCGTCGAGCGAATTCTTCTGGCAGAGCGTTTGGAAGAACGAACTGCCGATATCGTTCGGAATATCAACGAGACTTACCGGGTAACACCGACGACGCGAGCTCAGTTTGATGGACTATACGATACGACCATTCGAGGCTTGGGACTGGACGACAAGAAATGGGCTACTAAAAGTAAGCCTGGAAAGAATCTGCCACAACTTTACAACGCGTTATCCGGGGCTCCCAAAGGCGGCGTTATCATCGGCGGTGGCATGATCAGTGGAGGTGAATCAGAACCACCGACCCAGTTAGCGATGCCAAATAAATTCTCCCCAATGGGAGGCAGAGGCGGTGTTGGCGCTCCCGATAACGCGGCGGCATACAAAGTGGAGGAAAGGTTCATCAAACCTCAAGCTCAACCCATGTTTAGTGAAAACATGGATCGAGATGAAATCGTCAACGGGCCGCAGGCAATAAGAAAGCGCTCGGGGAAAAGCGACAAAGCCAAATCGTTGGAATTATTCCGTGACGTTAAACCGGGACAAATAAGCAAGAAAAGCAGAGGGAGATACCGCACCGAAACCAGAACGCGATTCGTTCCCGTAACGAAAATGCGTACGGAAACGAGAACCAGACAAGTTCCAGTTACGAGAATGCGAACTGAAACTAAGACTCGACAACTGGCAAATGGCAAAACTGAAACCTACCAAGTCCAGGTTCCCTATCAGGAAATGGTAACTCAAAACTACTCCGTTCAGGTTCCTTATACAGAGGACGTCGCACAATCATTTCAGGTTCAGGTACCAATCAACGCGGTTGGCAAGGAGCTCGAAAAATCTGTTGCTGACAGAGAGGATAGTTTTTACGAGCAGACCAAATTGCTTTATCGCCGACTTCGCCCAACCAAAGAGTGGATGGAGAACAACTACTACCTACTTCGTCCCGACCAACAATCCAGTGACTTGGTAAAAGTAAATCGTTTCTGGAGGGACTATGCAAATCACGAAAGCGGCGATTTCCTTTCGCCGTACTTCTCGGAATCGCACCGTACATTTACCGAAATGATGTTTGCACTCGCGGTTTTGGATTTGCCATTGGAAGGCCCCGAGCAAGAATTCGATTACGTCAACAATTCGATGAAACTCACCGCGGGCGGCCCGACAATCGCACTTCACCAGCAGGTTCGAGATGCGATTTTGGAACGCGGCAACACGACCGTTTTGGTAAGTGAAAACTTTTTCCAAAAAAACGATCGCTACAAGTACGACAAAGGGGTCCGGTTTGACAAATTTGTATCAGGCGATTTCCTGGCCCATACACTCTACGGAGCCCAAGTCGTCATCACCAACCCAACTTCAACGCCACGTGCGGTTGAGCTTTTGATTCAAATTCCACTGGGAGCTGTTTCCTGCAGCGGATCGCAAGAGACGCGAACGATCCAACTGGACCTTCAAGCATTCAGTACCAAAACGTTTGAGTATTCTTTTTACTTTCCCACGGCAGGTAATTTCGGTCACTATCCGGCTCATGTTTCAGCCGAAGAAAAAGTGCTCGCCGTTGCTGAAAACGTGACTTTCAAAGTGATCGATCGTCCCGCCGAAGTTGACAAAGAGTCATGGCAATTCGTTTCGCAAAACGGAACGGACGATGAAGTCCTGGATTTCCTTAACCAGAAAAACATCCTTCGATTGGACCTAAACAAAATCGCATTTCGAATGAAGGACAAAAAGTTCTTTGAACGTGCGATTGAAAAACTTCGCAATCGCTACGTCTACAACCATGTCTTGTGGTCTTATGCGATCAAGCACGACGATGTAAAAGCGATTCAAGAGTTCCTGACTCACTCACAACGAATCGTCACCAACTGCGGACGTTACTTTCGTTCGGATTTGTTGACCGTCGATCCAATCGAGCAAAACTGGTACCAACACAAAGAGTACTGGCCATTGGTCAACGATCGCGCTCACCAACTGGGGCCACAACGCAAGATTTTGAATCCAAATTTCTTCCAGCAATACAACGATTTGCTGACTGTGTTGGCCAATCGACGTGAATTGACCGACGATGATCACTTGGCGATCACATACTACATGCTGCTTCAGGATCGAGTTGAAACGGCACTTGAGCATTTCGGTTACATCTCAAAAGGCGAACTGCCGTCGGAGATTCAATACGATTACTGTGATGCTTACCTGGACATGTATCGCGAGAAACCAGAGGACGCCGCAGCAAAGGCTCGTAAATGGGAAAAGTATCCAGTCGACCATTGGCGCAACCGGTTCAAGCATATCATTTCGCAAGTCGCCGAAATCGAAGGTGGTAAAACCAAAACTGTTGACGAAAAAGACGACTCGCAAAAGCAAACTGAGTTGGCATCCAAGTCGGAAAGTTTTGATTTCGACGTTGAGTCGGGTATGGCCAAGATCAATTTCCAAAACTTGCGGGAGGTCAAAGTGAACTTCTATGAAATGGATATTGAGTTACTCTTCAGCCGCAGCCCGTTCGCCCAGGATGAGCTTGATGGGTTCTCAATGATCCGCCCGAATTTGACTCAAATGGAGAAGTTCAAGAAAGTTAAAGCTTCAAAGAACGGCAAAGGCAGTCATGAGTTTGAGTTGCCTGACTCGATGAAGAACAAAAATATTCTGGTCGAAGTCGTCGCCGGTGACCAAACCAAATCGCAACCGTATTTTGCCCATTCGCTTGACGTACAGTTGATGGAGAAATTCGGACAGGTTCATGTAACGGACAAGGAATCAGACAAAGCGATCCCTAAAACTTACGTGAAAGTTTACGCGAGGATGTTTGACGGCTCGATTCGTTTCCACAAAGACGGCTACACGGATCTCCGCGGTCGATTCGATTATGTATCTCAAAGCAATCGTACGATCGACGGGATTGAGAAATTTTCAATCCTTGTACTGAGCGAAAGCAATGGTGCGGTGATCAAACAAGCCGATCCGCCAAAAGAGTAGACCAACATGCATAAAGTGGTCGGGAATTTCCCCCGATCACTTTGAACCAAGGTGTTTATTCAATAGCCAGAGTTCTTGAATAAACCCTTGGGGCAACTCTTACATTTGTTTGACGCGAAATCCTCGGGTAGAATCGAATTCGATTCAACTCAAAAGGATTCGCTATGTCTATTCGCAAAATTTCAGCTGCCGCTTTACTTTTTTCAATCGCGTTTCTATTTCTCGCGACCAGCAGTCTTCGCGCCCAACAACAAAAGCGACTTCTCTCCGCCAAAACCGAGCACTACTTTGTAGCCTCGGATGTTAGCGAAGAATATTCTCAGAAAATCGCTGACTACATGGAAAAAATGTACGAAGTGTATGGCGAACTTCTTAACCGGCAACCACCAAAAGAGCAAAAGCCGTTTCGACTGATCATTTACAAAGACACAAACGCATTCGCCGACCGCATGCTGAAAAAGCATCGACAAACAAAGTATGAAAAACCAAACGCGATTCCTTCGTTTACTTACCTTCACTACGGCCAAGGCAACATACGAAATGAGTTTTGCGGATTCGTAATCGATGACGCCCCGATGTTTGACCGGCTGAGGCATGAAGGATTCCATCAATACCTGCGAAGTATCATCGACCGTCCGCCGCAATGGCTTAACGAAGGGCTGGCTGAAATGCTGGAAGGCTATAACTGGACCGATGAAGAAGGGCTGTCTCCGTTTCCCAGTCGTGGTTATCTACGTACCATGCGTGAAGGGATCCTGGACGTTGATCCAGGTGCGTTAACCAAAAAGTACAACCCGATTCCGATCGAAGAAATAATGGAGGCTTCTAAATCTGACTGGATGAAAACGTCGCAGACCTCCTACGCGTTGTCTTGGGCCGCTTGCTACTACTTAACTCACGGACCGCAAAAGAACCGCGGCTTGATTGGCAAAATCGTTAATTCACTTGAACCCAACGCCCAAAGACCCGAAAACACGTTGGCCGCATTGAAAACACTTAAATCCAACGTCGACTTGGAAGAATTTGAAAAAGAAATGCTCGAATTCTTTCGCGAACTGAAGCCCCCAGGTCATGCCGCATTCAATAATGGCCAAGTGCTGATGAAAAAGAAAAAATATGCCGAGGCCATCGAGATGTTCTCTGATGCGATTGAAGCCGACGACCTAAACGCCAGAGCCTTTTACTTTCGCGGCATCTCGTATTACTCCACGTCAAAATTCGATGAAGCCGAATCTGACCTTAAACGCTCTATCGCTCTATTCCCCGAATACTCGAGCGCAATATTCTCGTTGGGCAAAGTTTATATTTACAAAAAGGACTACGAGCAAGCGACAAAGTATCTCGACATGGCAAAGAAGTTTGGCACACCCGACAGAAGTACCGCGCGGTGGTACGGGGAAATAAAGAAAGCCAAATCAAAGCGATAAAACGTAAGCGGGCAAGACTACTCGAACTTCGTAAGTGCTTTGCGCTCTTTTAGCGGGTACCAGTCTTCGATTTCTTTCGCCAATTCCGCCACAACCTCAGGATGATTTTTGGCAAGATTGTTTTCCTCAGACACGTCGGTTTCGAGATCAAATAACTGAGGCCGTTTTTCGGTACGTGGATGAGTTGATTTATGACGATTCGTTTCGCCATCGTACGTCAACAATAACTTCCATTTACCTTTAATACACCAGCGGAACAGCAACGACGCTTCTGGTTTTTCAATGTCAGCGATATCGTGAGCAAACGATTCACCGAAAATCGTATCCCGCTCGATGGCTTCGCCTGATTTCAAATTCGGAAACAAATTCAAGCCGGGAAGATTCTCAGGCGGTTTGGCTCCAACAGCCCCCAGAATCGTAGGCATCAAATCGATGCTACTACAAAGCTCCGTGCGATCAGCAGGCTTCAAATGACCAGGCCAGGAAAACATGATAGGCGTTCGCACACCGCCCTCGTATGGTGTTTGTTTTGAGCGCGGAGCGTAACGGCGAGTGGTCGGACTTTGGATCCATCCGTTGTCACAAACGTAAACAATGAGCGTGTTGTCCGCGATTTTTGCTTCTTCCAGATGCTTGTGCAAATCGCCGACAGTTTCATCAAACCACTCGCACATCGCATAATACCTTGCGACATTCTTTGGTAGTTTTCCAGTGTCGTATTTTTTAAATAAACGAGGTGGCGGGTTGTGTGGCGTATGCGGCAGAAACGGAGCGTACCACACAAAGAACGGTTTTTTATCGGCAACGGCTTGATCAATAAAATTCGTAACGGGCGCCAACCCCTTGCGGCCGATCTTCAGCCCATCGTCGCCGTGACGTCCGCCTTTTTCAGGAAAACCGCGAGTCATTCCATGAGTAAACCCACCGCGTTTGAAATTGCCCTCCCACCACTTTCCTGATTGGTGACAAACGTAGCCTTGCTCAACCAGTTTTTCGGGCAACGTTTCAAATTTGTCGATAAAGGAAATCAAATCGCCGCGACGTTTGGCATTTAGTTCCGTTCCCTGTGCTGCGTATTTTGGCGAAGGATCATTTCCAGTCACACCATGTTGGTGCGCGTAGAGCCCAGTGATCATCGTCATCAACGAAGGACGGCACAAAGCAGTAGGCACGTAGCCGCGCCGAAACACAACGCTTTGTTTGGCCAGTCGATCCAGGTTTGGAGTTTGGATCGTTTTATGATCCATAAACGAATAGTCGGTCCAGGCTTGATCATCCGAAAGAATCAACACCACGTTGGGTTTGTCTTGAGCCGAAACAAAACTGCTCTGCAAAAAGCTGCAGAGCAGGGCGGTCAGAACCAATTTCAGGCACGGTTTAGAAATACAAGCAGCGAATTTCAATTCTATCTCCAATTGATACGCATCATGACGACATCGTTATTCCGGCATCAGCATTTCATCACCCGGTGCCGGAATCATCACTGGTCCAAGCTTTCGTTTTTCGAGTTTCTCTTTGAATTCAGTCGCGCTATCCAATTCACAATGCACTAACGCGATCTTCTTGAGGTCTCCATTCTTGGCAGTTTCCGCAGCCCAATCAAGCAATTCTTTTTGATCGGCGTGGCCACTGCTGCCTTGAAGTTTGCAGACCTGCGCTTTGACTTGATATTCTTGCCCGTAAATCTTCACGCGTTTAAGCGAGCCGTCGAGCAGAATTCGGCCCAGGGTATGCGGAGCCTGATAGCCGGCAAACAGGATCATCGTATTTTCTTTTTCGATGTTGTTCTTCAAGTGGTGCAAAATTCGACCACCTTCACACATTCCCGATGCACTAATGATGATGCAAGGTTTGGTCACATGATTAAGCGACTTTGAAACGTTGACGTTGCGAACGTAATGAAGTTTTTCAAAGCTAAGTGGATCTTCATCTTCCTCAGAAAGAATCGCGTTGACCATGTCATCATCAAAACACTCAACGTGATCGCGAAAGATATCGGTCGAATTCACAGCAAGAGGACTGTCAACATAAACGTCCAATGGAGGCAGTTCATCCGCCTCGGCCAATTGATTCAACCGGTAAACAATCTCTTGCGTTCGGCCGACAGAGAAAGCGGGAATGATTAACTTGCCGCCGGAATTGTAAACGCCTTCGGCCGCTTCTTTTAGTGTTTTCTTGGCATCGCCGCCTGCTGGGTGAACGCGGTTTCCATAGGTCGCCTCCATGATCAAGTATTCGGCACCGGGCACTGTCACCGGATCACGAAGGATTGGCATTTTTGGCCGGCCAACATCACCACTGAAAACCAATCGCGTTGGCTTGCCACCCGGGATCTCTGAATCGAGGTTCAGCTCAACAATAGACGCACCCAACATGTGACCGGCAACATGGAATCGAGCTTCCACGCCTGGCACCGGACTGAACGCGTGGTCATATTCGATGCTACGAAACTGCTTTAGCGTCTGGACGGCATGCGGCAATTCATAAAGCGGCTTGAACGGTTTTTGTTTTTTCTTCTTACGTTTTTTGTTAACGTACTTAACATCGTTCGTTTGAATCTTGGCACTATCAAGCAACATGAACGCGGCCAAATCTCGTGTCGCCGAAGTTGCGTAGATCGGGCCAGTAAATCCGGATTTCACCAACGACGGCAGATTACCACTGTGGTCGATGTGTGCGTGCGAAAGAACGACCGCATCGATTTTGTCGCCCGCAAAAGGCAGCTCGCGGTTCTTGTCGAAAGCGATACTACGCTTTCCCTGATACAGCCCACAGTCGAGCAAGATTTGTTTGCCATCGTGGTGAACCAAATGCATTGATCCGGTAACGGTTTGAGCAGCGCCCCAAAATTGAACTTTCATATGTTCCGCAAGATAAAATCAAGTGAATGTGACACGTGAAAAACACGTTTGTTCGCATAGACATGATCGACGGATACGACCGGTTTCACAATAGGACTACGGAGCTGACTGGACTTTTGGGCGAATGCAAGACGTACCGCGGGACAACACCGCTCTAAGGATAGGCTTGTATTTGTTTGCTAAACGCTAAATACTCCAACCGACGGTGCGTGAAACTTGGCCGTGTCCGATTGCCAAGAACAATTCTCTAGCAAATTAGTCTCGCAGAATTGCCCCGCAGCGTTGGAAATGCTCTTCCTGGTCTTCATTATATTTTGCGCCGCGCAGGTCGACTAAATAGAAATCGGCCTGATAAACATTGGCTCGGCTCAGATCGCAGCCGCATAGATTGGCTTTGCGAATTTCTTCTGGTCGCTTGAAATAGTGATCATTGTAGTCGTCTGTGTAATATCCAGTGCGGGTACCATGCGAAGGATAAGGGCTGTCAAGGGTTCCGCTTCGTGTTGAGCCCATGTGAAAATGACAACCGGTAAAGTCTGCCCCTTTCAAGTCGCAGTCTTCCCAGTCAATCTCAGCCAGTTTCGCCGCACGTAAATCGCAGCCCTGCATTTTGCAATTCCGAAATTTTGAACCTGTGAACAGGCTTTTACCAAGAAAGGATCCCGTCAGTTCAACTCCATCCAATGTCACGTCTTCGAAATTGCATGATTTGAGTTTCGCCGCAATAAAACTTACCCCCTCCAAATTCGCAGTACGAAAGTCGACTTGATTCATCAACACATTCATCAGACTCGAACGAGCCAAATTGGTTTCGCTCAAATCAGCGTTACTGAATTTTGCATTGTCCAAATTACAATTGGAAAGATTCGTACCTCTAAAGCATGCAAGTGTAAAATCTGCAAAAGAAAAATCGGAACACTCCATGATGGCATTCTCGAAATCAGCATTTTTGAATGAAGCCCGATGAGCCTGGGCCGCTCGCATCGTTGCTTGACGGAAATCCGTTCGCCAAAACGACGCTTTTTCCAGATTCGCCGCGGCGAGTTTAGCTTGTTGAAAATTACTGGATGTCGCGATCGCCTTATGGAGATTTACTTTGAGCAAATTGCTGAAACTCAAATCAGCATTGATCAAAGTTGCACAAGGCAACTGAACGCCTTGCCAACTGACCGACTGCAATTTTGCAAAGTCATAACAATGCTTTGATTTTCGCGATGGAGTCCAATTCGTATCGTTCTGCACCAATAGACTGGCCGCATTGGCAGCTTGGTGAATCCCCCGTTTATTGGCGACATCATTGAGATACTCGTTGGCATAAACGTCTCCATTAATTTTACTGGCGACAAATTGAATAAAGCCAACGGGCCATTTCCGTTTAAGGATGCGAGGGGTTCGGCGATCGTGCAAAATTTCAACAATTCGCTGAGTCACGATAACGTACCGAACCGTCTGGTTGGATAAGAACTTGACTGTTTCCTCCTTAATCACATGCGGTGTTAACCCCAATAGAGAAACGATAACGTCAACGTCATCGAACATGTGCTTCATGCAAAAATAGCGGAGCTTGTGTTTTTGTCTTTCTGTGATTTCGAGCGAGTCAAAATAAAACTGGATCGCCTGCTCGACTGATTTAATTTCGTCAGATTCGATCATCGAATCCAAAACGATTGACAACACGCGGGGCGAACCATTACCCAGCCACAAATCGTTTGATGCTGCCAGTCGAGCCATGACCGACTTGCATCGACCGGGCGATTTGGCGATCAAGTATTCAATGACTTCGTCCTGCCCCCAGGTTTCAAGTCGAAGATCCATACCGGTTTTGAAATTCTGCGAAGACGCAAAAACCGTGAGGTCCCATTTATGAGTATTCTCAATCGCCATTTTCTGATTGTCGAGAAAACGAACTCGAGGGTTGGCTCCGTCGGTGAACTCAGTAAGCGTATCCTGGAGATATTCAATCGCCGTTGATTTCCCACGTCCGACCAAACGAACCGATCGTGTGTCGGAAAATATCAGGTCGGTGATGACGTCTTCGAGAGGCAACAATTCACCCGAAAGAGGCGAGCGAGCGCGAGGCGTGACGAATGCGGTTGAAAATGGAACTTTCATGGCAGCCAACGTGATGAGAAAAGCTGAAACGAGAAAAAACGAAAAATCCGTATCGATTATTCTTCCATTGAATGTTCGCAGGTCAAACAAAATTGTTGGCACAAAAACGATTTTTCAATCAAATTCAATGGATCGAAAAAGACATTTGTTTGGCTCCAATCTAATCGTTTAGGCCAGACTTCTAAGTCGCCGAGCTCAAGCCATAGTCACCAATATTCGCTTTTTTAGAATCTATCTGCATATAAACCTTTGCGACTGGCATTGAAGTAGTGATATGATCAGAAAGTTATCTGTGTTCCCGGCAGGCTGATTATGAAAAAGAAAACACGACGATTTCGATTCAGCCTAAAAACGATCCTAATTGCGTTGACAGTGACCTGCGTGATTCTGGCTTGGTACAAATATCGAGTTGACCGTCAGAAAGAAACGGTCCGCCAGATTTATGCTTGTGGAGGATCAGTAGTTTATGACTTTGGTGCTGTTGATCCGACAAACATGACGCCACGGAGTTCACCATGGCCCGATTTCTTAATCAAACTGTTGGGCGTTGACGCTTTTCATTCTCCCGTGACCGTACGCCAATACGACGCCTCCAAAAGGTACAGTGGGATTTCGCCAACCGGTAAAGATTTTTCGCCCGAATTAATCGAGCGGATCACCAAATTACCCCGCGTAAGCGCAATTCAACTTTATGGTGGAGAAGATATTGACCAATGGTTGGCCATCCTTGGAGAGATGAAGCAGCTTGGACACTTGATGATCGATAACGGTCGATATGTCACAGATGATGGAATTGCTCACCTGTCCGAATTGGATAACCTCGCGGGTCTGATAGTTTGGCGTTGCCAATGTACCGATCGCTCGCTGGAGATCGTTTCTAACTTACCTGAAATGATCGATCTTCGGCTTCCCTATTGTGACTTTTCAGATGAGGGCGTCGCTCATTTGGCAAAACTTGAAAAACTCAGATACCTCGACATCAGCCAAACTACTTTCCCTGTTACCGTCGGCCAAAAAAAAGTTAACATTCGGCGAACGGAGGATGATTCAAAATTTATCACCGACAAGAGTGTGGATACCTTTGAGAAAATAAAAAGCCTTACGCAACTCAGAATTCGTCACACGGGAATCACGACGGAAAGACAAACGCAGTTTTCCAAAGACCGCCCTGGATGCAAGGTCGACCACTCCTATGCCTTTCGAAGAGAGGAAGCAGGCATCGATCTAGATCGGTTAAAGCTCAAACAAAAGAAAGGCGCACGAAAAAGCGAGCGACTCTAAAGAGACTCGCGTTTCGTTTATTCAGTTGGACGGCGGATTTACGTTTTCACGCGCTCAACGTATTCGCCAGTGCGTGTATCGATTTTGATAATGTCGCCTTGATTGACAAAAATCGGTGTTTGAAATTCACCACCTGTTTCGACTTTGACGGGCTTGCGGACATTGGTTGAAGTGTCGCCTTTGGCACCCGGCTCGCAGTATTCAACTTTCAAAATGACATGGTTGGGCGGCGTCATAATGATCGGGTTGCCACCAAAGAAAGTCATCTGACAATCCATGTTGTCTTTGAGGTAACGCCAGTCATCACCGATTTGCTCGGCCGACAATTCATGCTGCTCGAAAGTCGTTTTGTCCATGAACACGTAGGTATCGCCTTGCTTATAAAGATACTGAACATCAGTCTCTTGAATGTCGGCTTCTTCGAGCGAGTCGCCACCTTTGTAGGTTCGGTCAAGTGTCGTGCCGCGAAGCAGGTTTTTCAATTTGCAGATGTAAAGGGCGCTGCCTTTGCCTGGTTTCTTGAATTCCATGCTGGTCATGACGTAAGGCTCGCCATTGATCTGAACTTTGAGACCTTTTTTGAAATCGTTTGTTTTATAAGCCACGGTTTGGATCCTGAATTGCGACGACAAAATGTGTTGTGGATGAATTCTCGTCAATTTATGACTGAACTCGAATGTTCTCGCCGAACCAATTGACTGTCGCCACTGGATCATGCGAGCTAAATGACTATCCTTTAAGCATGTCAATTCTAACGTCTCAATCCGATTCTGTCCGCGCCGGTTCGGGCACTTGGCAGCAGCAAATGAAGTGGGCGATCCGGGACATTGAAACGCTGCAAGAGCGATTGAATCTTCCGACAAAACCTGAAAATCTCGGGGGTGGGGCCAAAGCCGCTCAGCAATTTCCGGTCTTTGTTCCGCTGCCACTACTTTCGCGAATGGAGCTGGGAAACCCGGACGATCCGCTTTTGCGTCAAGTCCTTCCTGTTGCGGCGGAAAACGATTCGCCGGATCACTATTCGATTGACCCGCTCGCCGAATCGGGCGCGACACTTCAGCCTGGGCTTTTGCAAAAGTACGACGGCCGCGTGTTGCTGATCGCGACGGGTGCCTGTGCCGTGCATTGCCGCTATTGTTTCCGTCGTCATTTCCCTTATCAAGAATCTCCAAGTTCGCCCAGTCAATGGGAGCCGGCGATCGAACAAATTGCAAACGATGTTTCTGTAGAAGAAGTCATTTTAAGCGGTGGCGATCCGCTGACACTGGTGGATAGTCAGCTTGCTCAGTTGATTGGTCGTCTCAATGCGATCCCGCATTTGAAACGACTAAGGGTTCATACACGTTTGCCGATCATGATCCCCCAGCGAGTCACGGCTGAGTTGCTTTCGATTTTCAAAGACAGTCCATTGCACTCGATCGTTGTGATTCATTCCAACCACGCTAACGAGATTGATGAAGCGGTCGAGAATGCGATCGGCCGACTGACCGCGACCGGTGTGACGATGTTAAATCAAACGGTGCTTTTGCGCGGCGTGAATGACGACGGGAACAGCTTGATTGAGTTGAGCAAGCGGCTTCTCGATTGCCGCGTATTGCCTTACTACCTTCATCAAATCGATCCGGTGGTCGGCGTTTCTCATTTCGAAGTTACCCGCGAACGGGGCGAAGAGTTGATCGCAGAAATGCGAGCGGCCCTTCCAGGTTATGCGGTGCCAAGGTATGTAAAAGAGCTTGCCGGCGAGCCGAATAAAACGATTTGGGCATAAGCGATTTGGTTATAAACGGTCCATTGCCACTCGCTGAATCCGAACGAATCAACGGAACAAATTCGTAAGATACTCGATCGCTTGGCCGACTTCTGCGATTGAATTTTGCTCCGACTCTCGCTCAACGGTGAGGAAGCCGGAATAGTTATGCTCTTCCAACGTACCCAGCAACGAAGCCCAATCGACGCTGCCTCTGCCAAGCTGAACTTCGACGCCTCGACCAAGAGAAAGATCTTGAACTGCGTCACGGGCGCGGAAACTCATTACGTGCTCGCCAAGAATTTTCATCGCTTCGGTTGGCGAAAATCCATTGATCACAAAATCGCCTGGATCAAAATCAACGCCGATCGAATGAACTGGCAGTGCGTCGATCAAGCCCTTCAATGTCGCTCCTTCTTCGGATCCCGTTCGAGCGACCAACCAAGCTCCCGCTTTGTGGCTGAAATTTCCCAGATCGGTTAACGCCTGAACCATCGTTATCCAACTTGGATGTTCAACGTCGTTTGGGACCCGACCGATTCTGTTGACCACGACGCTGCAGCCAAGGTCAAACGCCATACTCATTGCTGCTTTGGTGGCATCAATGCGGCGATCAAGATCATCTGTAACTCCATAACCGCGCCGGGTCGGAAAATAGATTGAAGACACTTTCAAATTGAGATCGGCCAGCATCTTCCGCAAATGACGAACCGCCGTGCGCGACATTTCTGGAGCGCGAATCTCAGTAAGCCCGTTGATTTCAATGCCATCGGCCCCCAAACTGGCTGCCGTTACGATTGCTTTTTTGAATGGCTGGCGAAGGCTCTCAAGTCGAATGGATTTTTTAAGCTGTAACATCTAGGCGATCACATTGATTCTCAGTTTCGGGATAAGCTGTTATTCTAATGCTTGAAAATAATTTCGTAATGCGGCTCGTGTCGAATCATGTATTTCAAATCATGGTTATTTTGAACGCGAGAAAAGTAAAGGTACTTCAGTGACGACGATCAAGAACATTTGCGGTTTCCTCGATTCGTTTGCCCCGACACGATTGGCCGAGGACTGGGACAACGTGGGGCTGTTGGCGGGTGACCCAAGCGAACCCGCTTCGAAAATCATGACTTGCCTGACAATCACACCCGAAAGCGCAGAAGAAGCGATCGTACAAAATGCGAATCTGATCGTGTCGCATCATCCGCTTCCTTTTCGACCGCTCAAACGCATCACGACCGACACCGTTGGATCTCGGTTGTTGTGGAACCTGATTCGCGCCGGCGTTTCGATTTACAGCCCCCACACTGGTTTTGATTCCGCGACTGAGGGAATCAATCAATCGCTGTGTCAGCGAATTGGAATCGAAACCCCGCAACCTTTGGTTCCAATCGCCAACGATCCGCAAGGCCTTGGGGCAGGGCGGTTTGGTTCGCTTGCAGAAGAGATTTCCGTTGAACAATTCGTCACTTCAGTCAAAACGATTTTTGGACTCGATGGTATTCATATTGTTGGTGAACTTAACAGCAAAGTGAAAAACATCGCTGTTGCTTGCGGGAGCGGCGGTTCGTTTTTGGAGAAAGCCAGACGTGCAAAATGCGATACGTTCGTGACAGGCGAAGCGACATTCCACACTTGCCTCGAAGCCAAAGCAAATAATATTTCGCTTATTTTGCTTGGCCATTATGCAAGCGAACGGTTCGCTGTTGAGAATTTGGCGGAGCGGCTCAAACAAAAATTTGACGACTGTGAAGTGTGGGCAAGTCAACAGGAAACAGACCCGATGACTTGGGTTTGATCGTTTTAACAAAATTAACAGCAGGTGTTTTGTTGCCCCAACGCGTTGTTCAGATGATTCAACGATTGCCGTTTAATTGAACCCAAAGTCTAACGTTTAACATTCACCAAGCTGTCGAACGTACGATCGTCAGTTTTTCATGCAAGCAAACGTCGGCGCCTTCAACACGAGCGAATGAATTCAAACCACAACCTCGATTTGCGTTGACCGAATATCGTCGTGACTTAAAATGGAAACCGAAGAAACCTACCGTCTGTCTTTCGACTAAACGAGCATCAATGGATCGCGAAAAACATAGCTTGGAGAACTGCAAGTATTTAGCAGCACTCCCGGTATTTAACGAAGTCACAAGTGTCGCGTCTGTGCTTGATGAAGTCGGAAGGCATTGCCAAAACATATTGGTCGTTGACGATGGCTCCTCAGACGGGACATCGGAATTGCTTGCCAAACGTGACGACATCATTCTGGTCACACACCAGGAAAACAAAGGCTATGGGGCGGCGCTGGTGACGGCGTTTGAATATGCCCAGGAAAATGGCTACGACGTTTTGGTTACCATCGATTGCGATGGGCAACATGAGCCTCAGCGAATTCAGGACTTTGTAAAACAAAGCATCGAATCGGGCGCAGACATTGTTTCGGGCAGTCGTTACCTGAAAGAATTTGACGAGGATTCGCCGCCGCCAGAACAACGACGACTAATCAACCACCAGGTCACTAAAACGCTCAACGAACGAATGGGCTTTGATCTAACCGATGCGTTTTGCGGATTCAAAGCCTACCGAGTTGACGCTCTGGTGAAACTTCAAGTAACCGAAGCGGGCTATGCAATGCCGCTTGAGCTCTGGGTTCAGGCTGCGTGTCAAAAATTGACGGTCGTCGAAGTTGCCGTGCCGCGAATTTATTTGGACGAAAGCCGATCGTTCGGCGACAAACTCGATGACCCTGAAACGCGATTGAATTATTATTACCAAGTCATGAACAAGGCGTTCGCAGCGTTGCCAAGCGACTGTGAGAAATACAAGCAAATGCGAGTCGGTTCGACGGACTAACCCCGACTAACTTGTAACGCGAAACTTCGCGGAAACGCACGCTCGTCTTTTTACGTTCGCTCTCGTTTTATATTTACGTTCGCCTCGATAAACATCATTACTTTACGGCCCCTCAATGGCTTCTCCTGCTTCGGAACCTGAATCGTCGATCCAATACAAGCGACTTCGGGCACCCAAGCAACACGGAGAAAGCCTCCAAGTCCCGCCACTGACCGATGCGGCCGACGTTTGGCAGTCCAACCTAAAATTGCGTTCATCACAAAACGCAAACGTTGAAATTGGCAAGCAACGACTTGGTGAACTTCGGGACCTCGCGCGGGCTGAAATTGTTGAGCTTGCAACGCGATATAGCAAAAGCTACTTGGACCCTGCCGACTGTTTGACGGAAGAAGTGGATTCGACCCGCCCGATCGTGATGGCCGGCCATCAACCGGAGCTTTTTCACCCTGGCGTTTGGTACAAAAATTTCGTTTTGTCTCAGCTGGGAAACCGATTGGGTGCGATGGCCATTAACTTGATTGTTGATAACGATCTTTCAGGCAATGCGTCCATTAGATTTCCAAACGCTCAGGGCAACGAAATCACCGTCGGCTCGCTTGCGATCGCGCCGCCAAGTGCCAACATTCCGTTTGAAAATCGGGCTGTTGATTGGGAGCCCTTTCAAGCGTTTGCCCAACAAGCCGCAAAAGCAATTCAGAGCTCTGTTGGAAAAAATTGGTCGCCAATCATCAATCGACTTTGGCCTCACTTTGATGCGGTACGCGAAAAATTCCAAGCCGACGAGAAACGTCTGAGACTCGGCGAACTACTGGCTGCCGGGCGTCACCGTTTGGAATCCGAAGTCGGACTTCGCACTCTGGAAGTTCCAATCAGCCTGGTGGCCCAATCAAAATCGTTTGCGACGTTTGCCCAGCATATCATTGGTAACCTTGAGCGATTTCATACGGCTTATAACCAGTCGCTACTGGACTACCGCTTGGTTCACAAAATCCGCAGCCATTCCCACCCCGTTCCTCAATTGGAAACTGACGGCGATTGGCTGGAGACTCCGTTTTGGGCTTACGGGATCAATATTTGCGAACCGAACGCAAACGGCCAAAGCGGCTGTGAACCAAGTACAGAATCTTTAATTCGTCGACGCCTGTTCGCCAGATCGGAATCAGGCAAAATTTTGCTGACTGACCGAGCTGACTGGAAAACGGAAATTGAAACGTCCGTTTTCGTGGAGCAGTTCTGCTCGCTCGCGAAATCTGGAATTGCGATTCGCCCCAAGGCATTGATGACGACGATGTTTTCTCGTTTGCTTTCAAGTGACATGTTTTTGCATGGGATTGGTGGTGCCAAGTACGACCAACTGACGGACGTGATTTGCCAACGTTTTTTCGAGACGGAGCTGCCAAGTTATTTGACACTTTCGGCGACCATGAAGCTGCCGACGGATTTTGAAATCGTACGGCGGTCGGATTTGATTGCGACCAACCAATTGATTCGAGAGCTTAAGTTTCACCCCGAACGACTGATCGCGGATCCATCTGCTGAAACCGCTGAGCTGGTCGCGGAAAAACAGAAGTGGACGGCTGGAGAACAATCACAAATCCGGTCACGCGAGCGGCATTTGAAGATTGAATCGCTGAACCAACGGATCGGCGCGTTTGCGAAGTACTCGGAGGAAGAACTGATTGCTAAACGAACGGATCAGATGAAGCGGATTCGTACCAGCGAGATTCTTGACTCGCGCGAGTATAGTTTTTGTCTTTTCCCGGAATCGTTGATTGACGAGCTGAAGGCGTTGGCTGAGTGTTGATTCATGCTGCGTAGGTTGGATATTCCTGTCCGACAGTGCGAGCAGAACAAAAGACGGACAGGAATGTCCATCCTACTGGCGCCAAAAAAAAGCCCGTTGAGAACAACGGGCTTGATTCTTGAATTGAGAAAGAGCGTTTACTCTTCTTCGCTTTTTGCTTCTGCTTCTGGCTCAGCGGCAGTTTCTTCTGCAGGCTCATCAGCTGGTTTTTCTTCTGCTGGCTCGTCTTTAACGAACGCAGGTTTTTGGCTCTTCTGAACGACGCGATCATGAGTTCCGACGAATTCAAGAATCGCTTGAGTTCCCGCGTCCCCCAAACGTACAGTTGCCAAGCGAAGAACGCGTGTGTATCCACCTGGACGGTCTTCGAAACGCTCGGCGACATCGTCAAAGAGGATCTCTACGGCTTCTTTGTCGCGAAGCAATGAGAACGCACGACGACGAGCATTGACGGCAGGAGCCATTGCGGCCGCCCATTTTTGCCATTGCTCACCTTCACGCCATTTCTTCCAAGCTTCGGTGCCGCGCTCGGCATCCGTTTCAAACTCTTCAGCAGCTCGCTCAGCAGGCAAAGCCTTTTTGGCGATCGTGATGCATTTCTCGACCAATGGCTTGACCTCTTTCGCCTTTTGGATCGTTGTAACAACGCGTCCTTTGTGGCGAGGCGGATTCACAACCGATTTACCATCGCCGCCACCAAGGGCTTCGTAGTAAGAGTCGTCGCGCTCAGTGAGGAACAGGCTTGCAGCCAAGTTTCGCAGCATCGCTTTTCGATGGCTGGAAGTCCGACCAAGCCGTCTTCCTTTTTTCTTATGTCTCATCGTATTACCAAATCGTATTCTTAGTTTTTGATTAGTCTTTTGATTCGCTCATCTGGACTCATCAAATTACGTTGAGAGTCCAGTTGATTCGGCGAATTAGTTGATCGTTGGTGCTGGTGGAACCTTCATCTGCAAATGCAGACCAAGTTCGCTGAGCAGTTGGCGGACTTCAATCAAAGTCGTTTCGCCAAAGTTACGAATCTCCATCAGTTGGTCTTCGTTTTTCTGAACCAAATCGCGAACGGTTGCGATTCCTGCGTACTCAAGGCAATTGCTGGCTCGGACTGAGAACCGAAGTTCAGAAATCGGCATGTTCAATTTGGCTTCGAGAGCCGCATCGATTCCGCCTTTGCTTCGTGGCTGCGAATGAACCTGAGCACCCAGTTCAGAATACTGAACGAATGGATTCAAGTGCTTACGCATGATTTTGGCTGACTCAACAACTGCCATCTCTGGATGAATTGAACCGTTGGTCCAGACTTCCAAAGTCAGTTTGTCAAAGTTTGTTTTCTGACCAACACGAGTTTCTTCGACGTCATATCGAACTCGAGTGACAGGACTGTAAACGGCGTCGATCGGAATGATTCCGACTTCGTGATCGCGACCGCTGTGTTCCGTTGCAGGAACATAACCGCGACCGTTCTCGACAACCATTTCCATCATGAACGGAACGTCATCGGTCAATGTAACCAACGTGTGGTCCTTGTTGATGATGTCGACTTCGCCACCAGTTTGAATATCAGCACCTGTGATCGGACCAGCAGTCGATTTCTCGATCGTGATGACTTTCATCTGGTCAGTATGGTTTTTGACAATCAAAGATTTGACGTTCAACACGATGTCGGTGACATCTTGAAGCACACCAGGAATCGAAGAAAACTCATGGTTTGCACCACGAATCTTCAATTGAGTGACCGCACTACCTTCGAGACTCGAAAGCAAAATTCGGCGAAGACTGTTTCCGACGGTCGTACCAAAACCACGCTCGAAAGGTTCAGCTGTGAACTTTCCGTAGGATTCAGTAAGCGAACTGCGATCACAATCTACAACGCTTGGTAATTCCAAACCGCGCCAACGAACGTGCATGAAGGATCTCCGTTAAATATTTTTTTGAGGGGTTACTGTGCTGCGAGCCAGTTGCTTTGAATAGGTCTAGCCAAAGCGGTATATAACTTGAAAACAAATGTGGACTTTGAACCCAAAGCCCACTGTGCTGAATGAAACTAATTAACGATGTTTGACTGCGATTAAAACGAGTCAAATCATCAAGCTGCTTTAGACACGTCGCTTTTTGCGAGGTCGGCAACCGTTGTGAGGAATCGGTGTGCAATCCTCAATTGACTTGATATTCAAGCCAGCCGCTTGTAGTGCAGTGATCGCACTTTCGCGGCCACTGCCGGGGCCCTTAACGCGAACGTCAACTTCTTTGACGCCGAATTTCAGGGCTTTTTCAGCAGCCTGCTGGGCAGCACTTTGTCCAGCAAACGGAGTACTCTTACGACTCCCTTTGAAACCGCATGTTCCAGCACTGGCCCAACAAAGCGTTTCGCCTTTGGTGTCGGTGATGGTTACGGTCGTGTTGTTAAACGTTGCTTGAATGTGTGCAATGCCATAAGTCACATTGCGACGCACTCGACGCTTTTTCGTAGTCTTTGCCACTTCTTATTCTCCAGTGTGCTACCAGCGAATAGCTGATAGTGATTTTCGTTCGAATTGTGTTGACTGACAGGTCGGTGAATTTGATTTTGAAAGTAGAAACTGACCTCAATTACTTGAGATCCTTTACACCCTTCTTTCCAGCAACTGTCTTTTTAGGACCTTTACGTGTCCGTGCATTTGTTTTGGTTCGCTGGCCACGGACGGGCAATCCGACACGATGGCGAATGCCTCGGTAACATTTGATGTCACGAAGACGGCCAATATTTTGTTGTACTTGACGTCGAAGCGGACCTTCAACGATGTAGTCACGCTCAAGGATGGTTGCGATACGACTGATTTCTTCGTCAGTCAGATCTCGCGCACGCTTGTCGCCATCAATCCCGGCCTTGTGACAAAGGTCACGCGCGGTTTGATTACCGACTCCAAATAAATAAGTAAGTGAGATGACAGTTTTTCTGTCATTCGGAATGTCTACACCCAACAAACGTGGCATACGATTTCTCCAACTGACCTGAATCCAGGTCACGGTTTCTATTTATGTATTAACTATATTGATTTCAAAATTGATTTGGTCTGACCAATACACGCAACTAACGGCGCAGTGGTCTCGCAATACCATCCCTTGGTTTTTGAGCCATTCCTTGGGCTACAAAAACATTTGTCGCAAATGAAGTCTCATCAAAACGCGACAAAAACCTAACCCTGACGCTGCTTGTGTCGTGGGTTGGTGCAAATGACGTATACCCGGCCTTTACGGCGGACAACCTTACAATTTTCGCAAATTCGCTTTACGCTAGCGCGGACTTTCATCGAAGCTCTACTCGCTTTTTTATCACTTGGCTAAAGCCCACCAGTATAGGAATTTTTCGGCCTTTATAACAAGGGCCAATTTGTGGGTTATTTACTATTTTCCCAGCTATCGCAAATCTTTTTGGCTCGACGAAGCGTCAAGTTCCAATTCGTGGCCGAAACCGCTTATCAAAAGATCAACGGGTCGCCCAACCTTCAGCTACTGCGGCGCAATTCGCCACTTTTCCAAGACTCGCTCAACCTAAACAAACTGGGATTTCTACTCATTCGGTGTTTGGCGTCGAATTCTACGTGCAAATGTGAAAATACGTATTCCCTCTCCAAAACGTACTCAGATTCACTAATGAGGCTGACTTTGAAAGTCGATAAAAACCGATAGCTAGCGAAGATTTAACGATTGCAGAAGCCTTGGCGCATGTACCAAATCTAATGAATTCACACACTTATCCGCTGTTTATAACCGCTTTTTGCGTGTTTGCATTGCTTTGTGCGCTCGCGGTCTCTCCTGCATGCGCTCAATCCCAGTTTGAACCAAGGCAAGGGCTACCCCGACCGGTACTTAAGTATCCAGCAACTGTTCAAGGTACTCAAACGGGATTCCGAGCTTCTAGCCAACAACAAAATGGGAACGCTAACGCTCAAGCACGTCAATCGGCGAATTATCAATCAGGCAATGGAGCGTTTAAAGGCGTCACCGGCCTGACCGACGAGGAAATCCAAACGCTTTCCAGCCTTCCGCCAATGTGCACCAGTGAACTTCCCGGGTTGGATCTAAGCGGACGGCGTAATCAAACAAATGGCGGCCAAACCAGATACAACCTGACCCAAAAAAGACAGCCCAGCAGCAAACCCGTTGAGTTTAAGTGGCCGTCGAAGCTACCAGACATCGACGCGAAACAATTACAAGCGCGGCGTTCTCAAATTCAAAATGGCCAACTTCAAAACTTCCAAGTCCGCCAAGCTCAATGGCAAGCTCCGGTAAACGGACACGCAAGGGCCAACGTTGCCCCGGCGTCTTACAACCTCCAAGGATCAAACCCGCAGGCGCCATTCGCTCAAACGGCGCGGGCAATGCCCAACCCACATCGCAAGCCAGCCCGAACGACTGCGACCAAAAAAGCGGCGACTAAAAACGCAGCTGCCAAGACCGATACAAAAACGCCGACCGATGGCAAAGATCCTCACTTCGACATCTACTCACGAGACGCATTTCCATCGGCCAAGCAATGCGCAACCTGCCACAAGCAAATTTATGAAGAGTGGGCCGCATCGAGTCACGCGTATGCATCGGTGTCTCCGATGTTTCACAAATTTGAAGACACGATCAACCGCCTCTCGCAAGGCACCATTGGCTACTTTTGCCTGCGCTGCCACGCTCCAGTGGCTACAACCATGGGACTACGACGTGACCAAGCCATCTGGGACGGACCGCGCGTCTTCCGAGAAGGTGTTACTTGTGTTGCCTGCCACCGAGTCAAAACGCCTTATACAAAAGTCGATGGTGAACGCCGGATTGAACCGGGCGATATTTACTCACCCGTCTACGGCGCTGGCGATGGCAACGGGGTGGCGATCGCAGACAAGTACAAGTCTTTTTACAAGACCAAAACAAACCGCAACGACAAATCGCCTGGCCAAGCGATGCACGGTCGCTCGATTCAGTTTGAAGAACTTTCCGAATCAACGTTCTGTGTTTCTTGCCATCAAGTCGCCGTTAAGCCTGGTATCAAACTCGAAGTCGTTTGGGATCAGTACCGCGCTTCACCAGCATGCAAGGCAGGCGTTTCATGCCAAGACTGCCACATGGGCAAAGTCCCCGGCGTCGATGCAGGTTACTCGATTGGTCCCGCAGCGGTCGTCGATGGCAAAGTCGTCAATGCCGAACGCAAACACTCCAACCATACGTTTTATGGTCCCGGTTATTCGATCGCGCACCCTGGCATTTTCCCAGACAATCTTGATGCCGACCGTTGGAAGTTCAACGATTGGTTGCAGTTTGATTGGCGAGCCGGCTGGGGCACCGACGAGTTCGAAGACGCAATCGCCGACGGAAAACAGTTCTACCAATTCCCGGAAGTCTGGTCAGACGTCGATGATCGCTATGACGCGCGTGAAATTGTTGACGCGAACATTAAAAAGCTCGAATACAAACGAGACATTCGCAAGCAGCTACTTGAGAATGGTTCCAAGCTGGACGGACCGTTCTTTGAGCCCAAACCGATTCTGGGAAAACCGCTTAGTTTTCGTTATTGCTTGACCAACACAAACTCTGGTCACAACATGCCAAGTGGTTCACTCGGTGCCCAGCCACAGTTGTGGATGAACGTCGTGTTGATTGGGCCTAACGGAAATCGACTATGGCAATCGGGCTACCTCGATTCCAACGGCGACCTTTGTGACAACCATTCGTTGGACGTGCTGGCGAGAAAAATCCCGTTGGACACGCAGTTGATGAACTTGCAAACGAAGTTCTTGACCACCAACGTGAAGGGAACGGATCGCGAGATGTATTTGCCGGTCAACTTCGATTTTGATCAGCTTCCGTTTCTTCGTCCCGCCCCCCAACCCGTCTCCGTCATCAACCATCCATTCGGAATTCGCATGGAGGGCCATTCGATTCCTGCCCTTGGCTCTCGAAATATCAAGTACTCCGTGCCGGCACGATTGATTCAACAGCCTGGCGTCTATCGGCTTTCAGTTCGCATGCGAAGCCGTGCCGAGCCGATTTACTTTATGCGTTTTTGTGATGCGACACCAGAAATGGAACGGATGATGAACGAATGGATCGCAGATTTTCACACCTACTCCGTGCCATTTGAAATCAAATGAGCCACGGCGGAAGTCTAGCATCTGAGCCCTGCATTTTTTCGCCAACTTTTCCGTTACGAACTTGAACAAAAACTTAAAACTTAACCGCTTAACGATCCTCAGCGCAATTCTTTTGCCCTGCGTTGTCCTGTTGAGTTTTACGCAATCAAGTAAGCAAGAATCCACAAACGATACCACCAAGCCCGATCAAGCCTCGCCTGCCGAATCACTTTCTAGATACGTTCTCGAATCCGATATCGAAACTGATGCGCATCGCGCTTTTGCTCAAACTGAACGCTCTTCCAACCAATGGGCGGATCGAATCCCAACGATCGATGATCAGCCAATCGATTTCCCGATTCAACTCGCCGCTGCTACCGCTCCAGCAAAAACACAACCCGGCGAAAATCAAGCTTGGCCATTACGAACCGCTGACGCCATTCCAACTTCGGCATTGCCGGCACTAGAACCAGTTGTCGCAAACGCTGGATACGATTCTGAACTGGCAACAAGCCCAAATCGACACGCAGCGGGACAGGCAATTGCAACGGCAGCAGCATACGAGCCAATTCAAATTGCCAACTTGCCTGACATCACTCCGCTGAAGCCATACCAACCGAAAAGCCAACCAGCGCCATTCGCTGAAGAACCAACAGGCGCGTTTCAAACTGGCGGTGCTGCCCGTTCCCAGATGGAACCTAATCCTGAGCTTGCTAATTCAGGTTGGCAAACACAGGCACGTCCTCCAACTCAGACGCGGCAACTCTACGGTTCCCCTGCTCGCGAGATCGTTCTAGCGGAAACGCAATTCAACCCTTCGCCCAAGCCCTATCAAAACCTGGAGTCGATTCCGGTCGTCGAAATCGGGCAACAAACGGCCCCAACAACTACATCACAACAAAATTGGAATGCTCAATCAAAGCAACCTGATATTGCGAGGGTAAATCCACAATCAAATTTCCAGCCAACCACTCAAAGAAGTTTCAATCCGCGGATTGCCAATCAATATCCGCTACAAAGCGTTGAAACCAACAACGATTTTGCAGACGATTCAAATCCCAATCTGGATCAATCTGATTTTGCACCAGTCAAAAACGAAACACAAAACAACAAAGAATCAGGCAACAGCGAATCACGCTCTAACGACCTGGGGCAAGACAACGACAAAGAATCAGAAAATGGCGAAGAGCTAGAAAACGAAGAAGAATCAGAAATCGATGACAACTCGTTTGTCCCGCGAGTCGCCTCTGCAGCCAAAAAAACCAAGAAGGCAAAAACTGCAGCGGGTAAGAAAGACGATGAACTTCCTGCGGCACTAGTTGGTGCGAAAAACTTTGTACTCGCAGCCCAACCACAAATCGGCGACCACTGGAAAAAAGAATCGCCCATCGTCGACAAACACGCTTGGGCGAGCGAGCCGATCCTGAGTGACTTTCCCGAAGATCCGACCAACCCATATTTGCCTTACGATCCGTTTCAGCAAATGGATGTCTACGAAGGCAAAACGCTTAACTCCAACCAGCGCCCGATTCTTGAGCTTGGTCGACCGTGGTACCAACTGGGTCAGCTCAGCCCGGGCTATTCCTGGTTTGGAAAGCACAACAACATTACACCACAATTTCTGGTTTACGGTGACGTTCGAACGGCCGTCGCTTCAAACACTCAAGATGGCGATAACACGTCGCAAGTCGCGTTTGAAGTCAATTTGGATTTTGACTTGAAACTAACCGGCACCGAACGCTTCCACATGTTCATGTCGCCATTGGACGACGGAAACAACACGCGATTCTTGCTGGATGATGATGAGTTCGTGGAAGAGTTTGATGCGGACATCGATTTTGGATACTTCGAAGGCGATCTCGGTGCGATCGTAGGTGGATTCACCAACAAGACGTTGCCGTTTGATTTGCCGTTTGCTGTTGGAGTGATGCCATTAGTTTTTCAAAACGGCATCTGGTTGAACGATGCATTCTTGGGTGTTGCCGCGACTCTGCCGGCGAGGAATAGTCCACGCTTCAACATCTCCAACATGGACATTACTTTCTTTGCGGGTTACGACAAAATCACCAGCGATGCATTTGCTGGAGATGACAGTGCAGCAAAAGTGTACGGCATGGCGTCTTTTATCGAAGCAACAAATGGCTATTGGGAAATCGACTATGCGTTTTTGGATGACCGAACGTTCGACGACCGAAGTTATCACAACATTGGAATCGGATTCACTCGGCGGTATGGACGATTCCTGTCCAACTCGACTCGCATCATCGTAAATGCAGGGCAGAATTCTGATGTTGTTGAAAACACTGCTGACGGGGTGTTGCTGCTTTCAGAGAACTCACTGATCACCAGTTCACCATCAACTTTGGTTCCGTATTTCAATATGTTCGCTGGATTCGACAATCCGCAATCGGTCGCCCGGGCTAACTTCGCAGGTGGAGTACTGGCCAACACAGGAATTCTGTTTGAGTCTGACGGCATCACCAATTATCCCACGCTCGATCCGACAGCTAACGACACCTTCGGTGGTGCATTTGGGGTGAACCTGATCGCAGACGATTTCAGTCAACAGCTGGTTGTCGAAGCAGCATTGCTGGGCGTGATGGGCGAAGACTCCGATCGAAATGCGCCAGGCGCTCAGTACGGAGTCGGGTTCCGCTATCAGCTACCACTGACCAATTCGATCATCTTTCGAACCGATGGAATGTATGGCTTTTTCGATGACAGCGAAGACGTCCGCGGTTTGCGATTTGAGCTGCGTCGGAAATACTAAAACGAAATCAAAAAATCACAAATCATTGCTCCGAATCGAGCTAGACGAGGACGATATTAAGTAGGTTGCCAAAATGTCAAAGACGCAGTTGCCTTGTTTTTCAGGCATTTACTCAAGCCTTTCAAACTTCGACAATTCTTTGCGTTAAAATCTAGCGTCTGCCACAGCTCGGTATTCATTTGAGATTAAACTCGAGATTCATCAGCCAAACTCGCAATCGAAACTATGAAATTCTCAGAACTTCCCGATTACCGCGCCGCGGTATTTGCGTCCGCCCAAGGTCAATTGTCAGACGCGCGCGAAGCGTATCACCGACTTTTGGATGAAGCCGAAAACAATGATGACGATGTTGCGATTTCGTTTTTGCTTCAATCGCTTGGTAACATCGAGGCTCGGGACGAGAATTTTCAACTCGCCCACAAGTATCACTTGTCAGCGATTGGCCAGACCAGCGGCATTCCGCTAAACCTTATTCAATACGCCAAAGCACTTGGCAGCTATTTCGAACTGCCTGAACGTGCTCTCGAAAAACTTGCCGAAGCAGAAAAGCTTTTGAATTCGGCAAAGTGGAATCGCGCCAAAGACAATATCTCCAAACGAGATTACGAGACGTTGATTACTGATTTCCGCGACGAACTATTGAGTGACCAACCACACGATTAAGAAATCCAACTCGTGTCTCGCCTGCTTACTTTTTTCGAAATCTAAGTAAGCCCTGTCATCGTTCCAGTACTGCTCATGAACTGATCGATTTCCATCCCCATGTTCTGAAGCATGCTCACAAACAGATTCGGAAGCGGATAGTTTCGCTTTTGGTCAAACGCCAAGTGCTGTCCGTGTTTGAAACCACCACCGGCAAACAAGACTGGCATATTCTTGTTACTGTGATTAGAAGCGTTCCCCAGATTACTGGTTAACAAAACCGATGTCTGATCCAGCAGAGTCGTTCCTTCGCCAACGATTGAATCCAACCCACGCAGGAACTGGCCCCAGGCTTCGATGATCGCGGCTTCGACTAACGCGAGTTGTTCGAGCTTTTCTTCGTTGCGTCCGTGATGGCTCAGCCCGTGGTAGCCTTCTTCGACACCTTTGATCGGAACGACGCCACCGCTAACGCCAAGATGGTAAACGATGAAGCGACTGGAATCCGTTTGCAGCGCCAATCGTATCATGTCAGACATGAGATTCTGCCGGCCAATAAAATCGCTTGAGTTTCCAATGTCGATCGGTTTCTCAACACCGACTTTTGGTTTCGGACGTTTGGCCCACGCCTCCGATGCCGCCATTCGTTTTTCCAAATCACGCACACTCGAAAAATAGGAATCAAGCCGCTGCTGATCGCCCACGCCAAGTTCTTTTTGAAGTCGCTTGGCGTCATCGTTGACCAGATCCATAATGCTTCGACCTTCGCGAACACGAACTGCGTGCTGCTCACGTTCTTCAGCCGAGTCGTTAACAAACAGTTGCTCGAACAATTTCGAGGGCGACGACTGTGCCGGAACCATGGCTCCGTTTTCGGTATACGACGGACTGTTGGACCCTCTGCTGCTGAGTACCAACGAAGGGAAACGGGTGTGGCCGCCCAAGTGTTTGGCCATCAATTGATCGATCGAAATTGTATTTTTGGACCTGCCCGAACTGCCAACCGGATTCGCTGTCAGGATACTTGCTTCGGCGCGATGCCCGCCTCCGACACCGGGATGCGAAGTACCGGAAATGATTGAGAATTTTTCACGTAGGTCGTCTATCGATTTCAAGTACCGAGACGGTTTATAGTTCTTGCCATTTTCTGTCGGGTTCAAATTCGGGCCGTGCAATCCCAAGCCAAGCGTCATGGCGACAAAACGTTTGGGCCGTTTTTGCTCGCTTTGAGTTGCAAACGCTGGGGTCATTGCGCCCAACCAGGGCAGTGCAAGTGACACGCCGGTCCCACGCAAGATCGTCCTGCGGTTGACGCATTTCCGAAAGTTGAAATTAACCGACTTTTGGTTTGAGCGATTATTTGCGGGCTGATTGACGGGTTTATTTTCCACGATTTTCAATTTCTATTTAGTCAAAAATGTCTTACTGGTGACAACGGATTTCAATAACGATCGAAAACCGAAATCACTTGCTGCTGTTTGCCCAATCGCTTTTTCGATTTCAACACGATCGGCAAACTGAACCGTCTCGCCCGTTCCGTATACCAAAAGCTTCTCACAAACGTTTTTTGCAAGTTGTTTTTTATTCGACAAAACCAGCTTCTTAAATTCATCAATGTTTTTAAATGGTTTGCCATCAGGCATCACGAAACTACTGTCAATTGGTTTTTTCGTTAGCTTTTTGTCTTTTCGCGTGACGTAGTTTTCTCGCCAACGGCCGGAAGGATCAAAATGCTCGAGGGCAAATCCTGGCGGATCAATTTTGCGATGGCAAGCAGCACAATCACCATTCTCTTTGTGTTTCGCCAGCATCTCGCGAATGGTTTTTGCGCCTCGAATGTCTGGCTCAATCGCCGGAATGTTTTCGGGCGGTGGAGGAATCTCTTGACCAAGCAGTCGTTCAGAAACCCAAACGCCACGGATCACCGGCGAGGTAGTGGTTCCATTGGCGGTGACTTTCATGATCGAACCATGAGTCAACAATCCGCCCGGGCGAGTCGCTTTTTTTGTTTTCGGTGAACGTTTCAATGCAACCTGTTGCATCGAGTCGCCTTGGACACCCTCAACGCCGTAGTAGTCAGCAAGCCGGCTGTTTAAGAAAGTAAAATCGGAATCGATCAAGTGGCCAACGCTCAAGTCGTCATCCAACATCTTCTGCAAAAACAAATGCGTTTCTTGAAGCATTGAATCCTGAACGATCACATCAAAACCAGGATAAAGCCGTTGGTCAGGCTCTGTAAAATCAATCAGATTCAAATCCAACCATTGGTCTGCCAAATCAACGACAAAGTTTTCGCCTTTTGGATCGGCAAGCATTCGGTCGACCTGACGCAAAATCGCTTGTTTATTCGTAAGCTTCTTTTCGGCAGCCAGACGAAGCAACGGCTCGTCGGGCATGCGGTTCCAGATCAGGTAACTCAATCGAGATGCGATCGAGTAGTCATCCAGTGGACCAACCGATTCTTGCAAATACAAAAAACGTGGTGAACACAAAATGGCTCGGTAACCGGTTTGCAGCGCGCCCGCAAAATCTTTGTCTTTCTTAAACGACTCGACGGCAAGTTCGACATACGGATTGATCGATACCTCAGTCGTCGGTCGCCGGAAGGCACGCCGGGCGAAACCGTGAATTAGTTTGGCAAGATCTGCTTGCGGTGCATTTGATATAAGTTTTCGATTCGTTTTGGAGGTTTCTAATTTCAGGTTGCCGAACAACATTTGACGCAGAGCCAAATTGTCTGGCCCTTTATAGATTCGCTCCATTTCAATCGACTTGATCGCGAGACCTGGCACGTTTTGCGGACCGCCTTCGCCGGCGCCGACTTGGCCGCCTTCAAATCTGGCTCGCTTTAACGTCAGATCACCGGGTCGAATTTCGAGCAGATGACGTCTGGGCAACCAAGCCTCAAAAGTGACTTCTTTGTAGTTTTCGTCAACTTCGAATCCGTGAACCCATGACATCAGTGGTGAACCTGAAACACACTCGCCTGATCGAACCGTGCACCAGATGTTTTTGTTTTCAGGAACCTTCAGGCCTTTGGCTTGAATCTTGAATTTGTACCAACCGCTTTCTGGTGCGGTCGTTGCCGGCGTCCTGCCATAAAAAACAAGTGCACCCGACCAGACGACTGCATGTCCGTCGAGCATTTCCGGTTCTCGGACTCGTCTTTCTGGATCCCGTCTAACTATTTTTTCAGCGGGCAGAATCCTTTTAAGTTTGTCGCCTTCAAAATGGTTCAACCCACGACCAAACGCTTCGCCTAACGCGGCGTCGACAACATCGAGGTGCTGCTCAAGTTGAAAGTGCGACATCGCCTGGCCATCGGCAACGGTGTTAAACCCGGCCGTTCGCGGCTCTTCAGGCATGCGACTGGCAAGCGGAATATCGATACCCAACAAATCGTGGAGAGTACGCTCAAGCTGCAAGTTCGTAAGCCGCCGGGCTTTAACCCGTCCGACTTTTTGATACTCCGATTTCTGAACCGCAGCGATCCAACTCGAAGTCGTCTTCAAAAACGAATCTCGCTTTTCCGGGTCAAGCTCACCATGTTCCAGCGGAGGCATTTCGCCTTCGTGGACACGATCAAAAATTCGAACCCAGCGATCGGAATTTGCGTCGGTCAGTTCATTGGAAAGTTTCTCAAGATCCAGCCCAGCCTCGGAACCGGCTCCAGCATGGCAATCGAGACAATTCTGTTTGATAAACTGCGTCGTCTTGACCGGCGCGGTTACTTTGCTCTTTGCCGCGGATGTATTGCCAGCAGAATTGGCACGGCGAGATTGCCCGTGGGCGTTGCTTACCAAGCAAACACACGAAATCAGCAACGCCAAAACTGAAGTAAATTTCATGGGTCAAATAGAATAGAGCGAGGACATGCAGCGGCAATAATGAGTCAATCAATTATAGATCAAGACGCTTTAACCGCGAATGTTATTGTGATCGTGGTTACAGCTCTAATTAGCGGACTTCGATTCGACATTTCGACGGGTTATTGGGGGGCTTTTTGCATGAAGCCTCTTTTTGGCTGCATCTTGCCAGCAGCCATCCCTAAAAGACAATCCTGTTGCCCAATTAATCTTCAAATTCTTGAAACAAAACCTCCAAGATTCGAAACCCACTCACGAACAAACCCACTTCCCAACAAGCAATTATTTGCATCGGTCAAAAAATACCGCAACAATTAATCAAGATTCCGCTCGACAACTAAATCAGATTTTGATTTCATGCGAAATCGTTGGGAAGCTGTAACTGCTACGGTGAGCTATAGTGGTCGAAAAATTTGACGGACTTCTGCAAACTCAAACTATCAAATCGGTGGATGGAACATGAATCGGATCAGAAACTTTTGGGTACTTTGTCTTTACAGCGCGATCATCGCGGTGTCGTCAATCGCGACCACGGTCGGAACTGCCAGCGCACAGCAAAAACAATTTCAGGAAATGGCTCCTGAAGATTGCTGGGCATATTCTTTCTGGGATGCCGCTGTCAAAAACGATCCCAATAGTAAAAACGAATCGGAGCGTTTGCTGGCCGAGCCTGAAATCCAAACCTTCATCGACGACATCATTAAGCGCGTTGGATTGCTTGGCCCAGCCATGATGACCAGCGATTCGCCGGAGAGACAAAAGCTGATCAAGTCGATCGGTCCAAAAATCGCCAACTTAATATTCAAACGAAGCGGATGTTTCTGCTTGGAAAAAGTCAACCTTAGTCGCGATGAAAGCCGAATTCGAGCCAAAGCATTCTTGTGCCTCGACGCAGGCGGTGACGCAAAAAGTCTGGCCAGCGAGCTTTCTCAACTGTTCTCTCGGCCTGATCAAAAACCCGAAAAAGTGACTTTGTCAAAAATCTCATTCGACAAATTCTTACTAAGCGAAAAACCCAAGTTTGAATTATTGGTCGGCGCGAATGACGCCACATTGATCCTTGCGATTGGCGAGCAAAGTGTAACCGACGCGATGGCTCGAATTGGAAGCGGTAAAACGGCAACTTGGATGGCAAATATAAAATCAAACAAGAACACCAAACGTTTGACAAACTTTAGCTACTTCAACGTCAAAGAAATCAGGGAAACAGCTACACCATTAAGCGACCCACAGGTCATGGCAGTGATCGGAATGCTTGGCCTGGGCAATGTTGACTCACTGGAAACAAGTTCGGGGCTTACCCAGGACCAATCGTTCAGTCGGATGTTACTCAAAATTGATGGTCGGCCTGAGGGGTTACTCGATTTGTATTCTCAAAAAGGATTGCTACTGACCGACCTCAAATCAATTCCTGACGATTCGCTGTTTGCTCTCGCACTTTCGATCGAGCCCAAACGCGTTTACAAAATGATGCAAACCTTCGCAATGCAGATGAACGGTCGCGACGAGCTAAGCGAAGTCATTCGAGAAATCAAAAAAGAAACTGGCGTAGACTTCAAAACAGAATTAATTGACAACCTTGGCGACGCTTGGACGATCTATAACGGAGCAGGCGACGGCTGGTTATCTGGGCTTACGCTGACAGGCTCAGTTAAATCAGGTGAAAAACTTTCCAAAGCGGTCAACACTTTCATCAAACGTGCCATCATCGAGACGGAAGGCCAATATTACGCTCCAAAATTTCAAAAGCGAAAAATCGGATCCGACGAAGTGTTTAGCTTCCGAATACAGGGGCAGCCACTCCCAGTTCACCCAAGCTGGTGCATCTCAGGTGATCGGCTTATTGTTGGTCTCTTCCCTCAAGCGGTTGAATCGGCTTTGAAGCAAGACAACGTCACGCCTCTTGTTGATCAATCGAAAATTTCTGAACTTGCAAGACCATTCAGTGACGGCCAATCCGCGCCCAAGATCATTGGGTTTACTTACGGTGATACCAAAACCCAATTTCCATTCATGTATCCCTACGGCCAGATGGCGTTGAGCATGAGCGAATCGATGGCCGACGAAATGCCAATCCCAAGGCAGTCCCGTCGTTCCGTTGCAACATTGTTTAGAGGAATGGGAATGCCACCTGCTCGAACGATCTACAAACACTTAGGTCCAACAACAGGGTTTGTCAGGCTCATCGACGATGGAATTGAATTCGAAACCTTTCAAACGATTCCTTCTGTTGACGCCGGCTACGCCGCACCAGTTCTCGTCGGCATGTTGCTACCAGCCGTCCAGCAAGTCAGAGGGGCTGCCCGACGAACCGTGTCAATGAACAACTCCAGACAACTCGCTCTTGCCTCTTTGAATTTCGAAAGCGCTTATATGAGTTTCCCGGCCAATTACACCGTGGATGACAAAGGCAAAAAACTCTTGAGCTGGCGAGTTCACATTTTGCCCTTTGTCGAACAAAACAAACTCTATGAGCAATTCAAATTAGACGAACCGTGGGACAGCGATCATAACAAAAAGCTGATCGAAAAAATGCCGGAACTACTCCGTTCGCCGATGAGTTCCGCCAAACCGGGAATGACGGTTTACCGTTCGTTCGGCGGAAAAGCGGCAGTCCTTGCCGAAGCAAAAAAGCCCAACAATCCTCAAGGCTCTGTTGGGTTTGGCAAAATAACTGATGGCAGTTCCAATACTGCGCTACTCGTGGAGACGAGCGACGAATTAGCTCAGGTTTGGACGAAACCGGATGAAGGCGTCACGGCCGATGACATCAAAAAGATCTTTGGAACGTATCCCGGTGGAACCATTTTCACAATGTGCGATGGATCCGTTCATTTCGTAGGTGAAAGTATCGATAAAGCATCTTTGAAGAATTTGATTGAAAGAAATGATGGAAACATCATTGACATCGACTCGTTCAAGGCAAACCAAAGCACTCGATCAAGAAGAAACTCAGTCGAAGAAGCTGAGAAATCGACCGTCGATCCAATCTTTAACATTGACGGTGGCGCCATCGAATTGAACGTCGACAACATGCTCTCCAAGGAAGAAAAAATTGAGTATGAAAAACGCAAGAAGCTCAACAGGATTCGCGAAGTCGCGCTGGCCTGTCATAACTTCGAGTCCGCCCACCAAAGTTTTCCTTCGGCGTACTCAACCGACGGCACTGGCAAACCATTGTTGAGCTGGCGAGTCCATTTGCTGCCTTACTTGGGCGAAAACCAACTCTACAGTCAATTCAAACTCGACGAACCGTGGGACAGCGACCACAACCAGGCATTGCTTGGAAAAATCCCCGAGGTCTTCAACATGGCCGAAGGGCAACTTGGTGAGGGCGAAACAACCGTCCGAGCGATGGGCGGTCCAAGCGGAGTCATCACGAGCTCTTCGAAAAAGGGAGATCGCTCGTTATACGGAGTTGGCTTTGGAGCAATTACGGACGGTTCATCGAATACTTTGATGTTGGTCAACGTTCCCAATGAACTGGCTGTCGAATGGACCAAGCCAAGCGAATTTGATCCAGACGACGATGCGATCAAATTAATTCTGTCAAAAAAATTCACCGCCGCGATTTCCGATGGAAGCATGCAGACGTTTTCCGAAAACGTCACCATCGATGACTTCAAAGAGATATGGACGCGAGATGGAGGCGAAATCGTTGACATCCAAGAGATGGCAACAAAGTAGGCTTCGTCGCTTGAGCCAACTTGGACGCAACATCAGTAATTTCGCTTTTGACGAAACCACCGAGGGCAGTATGCACTCGGTGGATTCATCATTGGAATCGAAATCGGTAGACTACGCTCAACAAAATTACGTTGGATCGCTATCTAAACTGCGCCAAAGATACCAACAAGCAATCGTTGCGTAGGGTCGCCACTTTTCCGCGATCGTTTCGATCTCTGCCGCATCAGGTAACTCTTCCAACTCGTACTGCTCCCGAATCGCGTTCTTGATTCCCAGATCATCGACCGGCAAAACATCCAGCCGCCCAAGTGAAAACATCAAAAACATCTGTGCCGTCCAGCGCCCGATTCCTTTGACTTGAATCATCTCGGCGATCACGGCTTCGTCATCCTTGCGATGGATTGACTCAAGCACCACCGTGCCGGAATTGACTTTTTCGGCCAGGTCCAAAACATAGCCCGCTTTTTGGCGCGACACGCCGATCTCGCGCAAGGAATCGACGTCATGTTTCAAAAGCGTTTTGGGTTCGACTTTGCCTGGCGCCATCGCAGCCACTAAGCGTCCTTTGATCGTCCGGGCAGCCGCAACAGAAATTTGCTGCGAAATGATCGAGTTCACCAACGTCGCGAATCGGTCACGCTTGGTTCGCGCCGTAAATGGGCCGACCGACTTAAGCAAAGCCTTCATTACCGGATCGTTTTTTTGCAAATGCAACCGACCGGCTTTAACATGTTGAGCGAAGAAAGGCATTGGGATTCAAACAAAAAGACATTTGACGAATTGTTGACGAGCGCCAATCCTCGCAAAATGGCATGAAGGCACAAGGAGTGTTAACAGTTTGAATCCGTCAGCCGACCTAAAGAGTTGCAGCTCAGCGGACAATACGAGCGGAGAGCGCAACGGAATTGTGAACTATACGATACAAAACCCTAAAACATTCGCAGCCAGATCAGGTGGGCGATTTACGCGAAACTGACTCGCGAATATGATTTTTAAATGACCAAAATCGTTTACCAAAGAACATCCCCAGCCCAGCGCCGGGAAATCGAACAATTCGATGCCGCAACACTTGAGCAACATCAAGTCAGCTTGCTGGCTAAACTACTCGACGACATTCTTCCTCAAAACGAATTTTATCGAGGCAAGCTTGGTGACCTCCAGCGGCCAACGGAATCGCTTGAGCAGCTCTCCGATTTCCCTTTCACCTTCAAAGACGAATTGCTCGGCAGTGAAAACTCAGAAGGCTTTGCCAACAATCTGACTTTTCCGCCTGACCAATACTCGCGTTTCCACCGCACGTCCGGGACACGCGGGCGACCCATGATCGTTCTTGATACTTCCGACGACTGGCAGTGGTGGATGGAAACGTGGCAATACGTTTTGGACACTGCCGACCTGAGCGCCAGCGATCGCGTTCTCATGGCGTTTAGTTTTGGACCGTTCATCGGATTCTGGAGTGCGTTTGATGCGGCTGTCGAACGAGGTGCGATGGTGGCACCGACTGGCGCGATGGGCACGATCGCTCGCCTGGAGTTGGCTCGAAACATCAAAGCCACCACGATGTTCTGCACGCCCAGTTACGCATTGCACATGGCCGAGGTCGCCAAAGAAAATCAAATCGACGTTGGCAATCTGGACATCAAAAAAATCATTGTCGCTGGAGAACCCGGCGGTTCGATTCCCGCAATTCGCGACCAGATTCAAACAACGTGGAACGCAACTGTGATCGATCACAGCGGCGCAAGCGAAGTCGGTCCGTGGGGCTACGCCGATCCGGCGGGACGTGGCATCTACGTCAACGAAGCTCAATTCATTCCAGAATTCCTTTCAATTGAAACTGGATTGCCAGCCGAAGAAAAAGAACTTTCTGAGCTCGTGCTAACGTCCCTTGGAAGGGCAGGGTGTCCGGTGATTCGTTATCGGACAGGAGACCTGGTGAGGCCGACTTGGAATGATGACCAACAGTGCAACTTTGTGATGCTTGACGGTGGCGTACTTGGCCGTACCGATGACATGATGATCATTCGTGGCGTCAACGTGTTTCCAACATCGATTGAACAAATCCTTCGTGGGTTTCCGGAAATCGTCGAGTATCGTTTGACGGCATTCAAAGAGTCGTCGATGGACCAGTTGAAAATTGAAATCGAAGACCGCTTAGATTCCCCCGAGCGAGTCATTTCCGAGTTGCAAATTCGACTCGGGCTTCGAGTGTTCGTTGAGTGTGTGCCCATGGGATCGCTTCCGCGGTTTGAGGCCAAAGGTAAAAGGTTTGTGGATCAAAGATGAAATTTAATCAAGCATTAGTCGACGCCTGTCGCGAACAATTCCCAGCACTTAGCCGTCAGGAGAACGGCCAGCCTGTTGTGTTTTTCGATGGCCCAGCCGGAACTCAAGTTCCACGCTGTGTTGCCGAAGCGATCACAAACTACCTGTTCAATTGCAATTCGAATCACAACGGCCAGTTCGGCACTAGCCGTGAAAGCGACGAACTGCTGCACCGTTGCCACGATGCCCACGCCACATTTGTTGGAGCCAGCGACGGAGACGAAGTCGCGTTCGGCCAAAACATGACGTCGTTGACGTTTTCGCTTTCCCGTGCACTTGGACGAACCTGGAACGCGGGTGATGAAATTATTGTGACTTCGTTGGACCACGACGCGAACATTAATCCGTGGCTGACTGCGGCCGAAGAAGCCGGTGCCAAAGTTCATTTTGTTGATTACAACCCGGACGATCTGACATTGAACATGGACGACCTCGGCAACAAACTCAATGACAAAACGCGATTGGTGGCCGCCGGTTGTGCTTGCAATGCGACCGGCGGAATCAACCCAGTCAAAAAGATCGCCGAGATGGCTCACTCGGTTGGAGCCAAAGTTTTTCTGGATGCCGTTCATTTTGGGCCGCACCAATTGATCGATGTGGTTGATTGGGATTGCGATTTTCTGGTTTGTTCAGACTACAAATTCTTTGGCCCTCATTTGGGAATGCTGTGGGGGCGCCGAGCGCTGCTGGAAGAACTGGAGCCCTACAAAGTTCGTCCGGCGAGCAACAAACTTCCTACACGTTGGATGACGGGAACGCAGTCGCACGAATCAATTGCCGGAGGGATGGCTTGCATTGATTACATCGCAGGTATCGGGCGCACGGTTGAAAATGCTCCTGAACTTGGCCGCCGCGAAGCGCTGCAATCTGCTTTTTCGGCGATCGTAGAATATGAGAAAGAGCTTTCCGCAAGAATCTTAACGGGTCTTCAAGCGATTGAAGGCATCGAAATTTTTGGGATCACGGATCAATCGCGGTTGGACGAACGATTCCCGACGTTTTCGATTCGACACCATTCGCTGTCTCCACGCGAGCTCGCCAAAGCACTTGGGGAGCGTGGGATCTATGTTTGGAGCGGAAATTATTATGCACTTGAGTTCAGCACGCGGATGGGTTTTGAACCCGACGGGATGGTGCGAATTGGATTGGTTCACTACAACACCATTGAAGAAGTCGATCGTTTGATGGTCGCAATTGAACAAGCGATTTCAGCAGCAGTATAGAAACATGACAAACGAACCAAAGAACAGCAAACCACTCGACAACGAATCACCGAACAACGAATCAGCGCCGATGGAATCCGTGCCAGACGAATCGGCCTCGAACGTCCCGCAGCCCATACACCTCGAGAAGACCGAAGACAGGTGTTTGGTGATCAAGTGGAGTGACGGTCTCGAGCAAAGACTCACTTTTCGTCAACTACGTGACGGCTGCCGATGTGCGAATTGCATCGACAAGCGTATGGAAGCTTTGAAAGAAGACGCGGAAGGCAAACAGAAACTTTCCAACGAGTTGCCAGTGTTAACGATGGCTCAAACGATGCCGTTGGACATTGTGAAAATGCATCCGGTGGGTAACTACGCCTACAACATTCACTTTTCCGATGGCCATAGTGCCGGCATTTTCACTTTTGAATTGTTGCGCGCGATTGGGTGATTTTTTTGGCGATCGGCGATAGCCACTGTCACTTGAGCGGTTTTGGCGATAGCCACCGTTAAAAAAATGATCGGCACCGCGATAGATAGCTCAATGACACCGGACGTTATCCCGCTCATGAATAAAAGACAATTCTCACTTAAGTCAGGGCTCTTGGCGATCGCGCTCGCAGCTATTGTGATTGCTGTCTATACCGCATACTCGAAACCGCAGATTGATAAACTTCCGCCGCAGCATATTTTGAAACGGCTGGAGAATCGTTTTGATGACCTTACGCCCAATACATCGGTAGAGCAAATATTTCGAGAACTTGGGCTTGGGCAGTACGCAAAACGTTTAAGGAAGGATTCGCTATCCATTGGCGGAGCCGGTTTTGGTGGAAGCCAATCCGAGTATCTTCGCGGGCACTGTGGGTACTGGCTGTCCATTACATTTTTTGACGAGGGTGACCATCTCATATGCAGTCTAAGGACACCTGATTCGACAAATTGGCTGGAACGTAAACTTTCCACGAAAACGATTGCCAGTGGGAGTGAGCAGTAACCTAAGCAACCGTGGCTATCGCCAAAACGGCTCATAAAGCGGACACGCTATCGGTCTTACTTATTCAACAAGACGTTCCAATTTGGAGCTTGATTCTGAAACTCGATTGTCGGTGTGGCCAAACTCTGGGTTCCTCTTTTTGATAGTGCATGTCGTTTTTCTTCGGTCACCAACCTCAACAAGAAATCAGTAACTGGATCATCAGGCGAGTCGAGCTTTAGCTGGGTCAGTCCCAATAATGCTTCGGTTAATTCTCCACGTTCAAATTGGCAAAGCGCCCGATCATAATCTTCTAAATTCGAAACGCTGCTGACTTCGTTTCTGTCTATCAATTGGTAAATATCAGTCGGTTGTTTAATTCCTTTAAGCAACGAACGCGCGATACGTCGAGTTACAAACAAATCTCCGACACACTCCGCAGTGCTACCAGAAATCAACATTGGGATTCCAATCTGCTTGGTCGCTGTTTCCAGACGACTGGCAATATTGACGGTCGAACCACGTGGCCCATATTTCAACCGGCTTTTGCTTCCCGCGTTTCCTACGCGTGCTTCGCCGGTGTGCACCCCAATTCCAATTTCCAATTCACGTCCAATTCGACTTGCCCAAATTTCATTCAACCCAGGCAGCAGATTCAGCATCTCAAGACCAGCCTGACAAGCAAGCAACGCATGTTCTGGCTGATAGATCGGGGCATTCCAAAAAGCCGAAATTCCATCGCCGTAGTAGTCGATCACCACGCCATCGAGATCGGTAACTGCGTTGGTTAGTCGATCCATCAAATCGGACAATAGCTTATAAGTCTCTTCTGAACCAATGGCCTCCGCGATATCCGAGAACCCACGAAGGTCGGCGAACAAAACCGAAACTTCACAGGACTGAGGATTCAAGAATTCCGGGTTGGCTTGAAGTTGCCGCGCAACGCTGGGCGAGAATGCTTGACTCAAGAGTACTGAGTTTCGCGCCGCTTCAGCTTCCGCTTCCAAACGAATCATTCCAGCCGAAAGTGAATCGGCAACGACTTTGACAAATTGCGCCTCCAGGGCACGCACACCGCGGCGATTGTTTAGCCGGTGCATACTTCTAAATCCGTAAACCACAGCCAACACTTCGTTGTCCTCACCAACGACAGGGCAAACAACGGCGTAATGTAACGCTTCAAAATTCGATTCAACGACTTGCGACCCAGTCGCATCGTAAACGGTCTCTCTTGCATTTGCGGCTTGAACGATCAAGTCTTCACGAAACCCGACGCCTTGATCCGGATGCGGCATATGGCTTGCCGCGATTTCCCAACCTTCGCTTGTGGGAAGCAAGATCATCCCACCGTCCAGCCCGCCTGGATTGACCACCGCACGAGCCGCAAGATCGTACAGCTCTTTACTTCCCGCGACTGCTTTTTGAAGCTGACTCAAAGAATCAAGCCAAGCTGCCAGAGTATCTGCACCTGGAGAAGGGTTTCGTTTCGTTTGCTCTTGTTGGCTTTTGATGTTCGAGCCACTCTTTGTAGTGGGCTCTATCGATGAATCACCATTAAGTGCATCCTCACAAACGAAGACGTGCACATGTGTATTGTCAATCGAAAACACTGTCGGCAACTCCAAACACGCCTCTTCGCCAGGCGCAAGTCGCTTTCCAGATTCAAGCTCAGCAGACTCCGAGCCAATGTTATTTAGATTGACCATTGGGCGGCCAGGCTCGCCAGCCAATTGAATCGCGACTTGCGTTTCGGCTGAAAAAGAATCGGCTATAACAAAAAACTGGACATAACCAGGATCGCCGACGGTTTTCCCTAAACGCGCAGCACCTGACGGCAACACTTTTTGTTCGTGCTGTCGCTCGTTGAAAATCGTTACTGCAAGCATTTTTTAAACTTAAAGAAAGCGAAGAGATCGAGGCGGGTCTTTGAATACAAAGCCGCGTTTTCCTTACTCAAGATGCGTCGATGATGCTCAACTCTAGGTTGAGAATATGCTGTTCGTTTCCGAATTCTTAAAGCAACTGTGAAGTGCCGACGATGACGAGAATACACTCCGTTTTTGCGCGGAATATGCGCCTAAAGTCCGATTTTAACGATTAGATCGACCTTTTTAATTACGCAAAAACCACAACTCTCCCAAGTGTTCAATGACTGAACTTTTGCAAATCTTGTTTTCAATTGGCGGCGTCGCTTTATGCACCGTGGCCCTTTTTCAGTTTGCGCTTTGGTCACGACAATCGCTCTCCCTGATTTCAGAAAACAGAAAGCAGTTTGAGACTTCACGCGAATTGATGCGGAGGAAAATCTACGAGCGCCGAAATGCGCCTCCTTTGAAAGCCGATACGGATTTGCAGGTGGCCGATGGATCGTGGAAGGGTTTTCGCTCTTTCCGTGTTTCGCAACTGGCTAAAGAAACTGCTACGTGCACTTCGGTTTACCTTTTGCCAGACGACGGGAAACCGATTCCTACGTTTCAACCAGGTCAACACTTAACGTTCAAGTTTCAGATTCCGGGCGAAGCAAATCCAATCATCCGTTGCTATTCGCTTTCATCGGCTCCAGGAAAAGACTACTACCGCATTTCCGTCAAAGCGGTAGAGCCGCCGCAAGACAGCCCCGAACTTCCGCCCGGCCGCGCAAGCAACTTCATCAACAACGCACTGTCGCTTGGGCAAAAAATCGAAGTCAAATCACCGTCAGGTCACTTTGTTCTAGACGAGACTTCACAGGAAACAGTCATCTTGCTTGCGGGTGGGATCGGAGTCACGCCGATGGTCAGCATCACAGACCACCTGCTGGGCCAATCCAGTAAACGGCAGATCCTTTTAATGTACGGAATGCAAAACGGAAACGACAACGCATTCCAGGATCATTTTGTTCAACTTGCCGAAACCCACGACAACTTCCACGTCATCAACTGCTACTCGCGTCCGTCTGAAGCCGACATCGCAAATGAAAATTTTCACGTAAATGGTCACGCATCAGTTGAGTTTTTGAAACAAGTCCTGCCAAGCAACCAGTGCCAATATTACATTTGCGGGCCGCCTCCATTCATGAATTCGATGTACGAAGGTTTGCTTGAGTGGGGCGTTCCCGAGTCGAAAATTTCCTATGAAGCATTCGGGCCTGCGTCGATTGGCAAGAAGAAAAAGCCCTCAGGGTCAGCAGCAAACGTTGCTGCAACCGACAACCCGATCGTGAATTTTTCTGCCTCTGGTACTAAAGCAACTTGGGATACGAACTGCGATTCTTTGTTGGAATTGGCCGAATCGCAAGATGTAATGATCGATTCTGGCTGCCGTGCAGGAAGCTGTGGCACCTGTGAAACGGCAATCCTAAACGGAAACGTTTACTACGACGATCCTCAAAACGTAGATTGCCCCGCAGGAAGTTGCCTTGTCTGTATCGCCAAACCAAATGGCCCATTGGAGTTGGACATCTAAACCAATGAGTTGCCAAATCAAAAATCAATTCTTGCGGCTGAATCCCTGCTTCTACTTGAGTTTTACGATCCTGATCGTGCTTTCAAGTAGCTTTGCATTTGGGCAAAACACGCGGTGCGATCCAAACAAAGTCATGACCGCGGAAGCTTGTGCAAAATGCCATGTCAACGAGGTGCAAACTTGGAAAGGTACTCCACACTTTCGCACGTTTAAGGAACTTGGACGCCGGCCTCAAGCCAAGGAGATTTGTTCAAAGCTTGGACTGCGGTCGGTAAAGCGAAGTGATGTTTGCATCGATTGTCACTTTACCACCCAGCACATTAATGGAAAAAACAAAGCCATCTCTGGCGTGTCGTGCGAATCCTGCCACGGCGCGTCACAGGATTGGTTGGCAACACATAATGACTATGGTGGGCCAACCGCGACCAAGGAAACTGAATCAGCCGAACACGCAATCCAACGACTTCAGGAAAGCAGTGAGTATGGGATGCGGAACACACGAAACTTATACGAGATCGCAAGCAGTTGCTTTAATTGCCACACCGTTCCTAACGAAGAGTTGGTCAATGTTGGCGGACACATGGCGGGGACGGAAGACTTTGAATTGGTGGCTTACTCACAAGGCCAAGTGCGCCACAATTTCCTGAGGACCGGCGGAACGTCAAACGCACAATCAGAACCAGGCCGTTTACGAATCATGTACGTCGTTGGACTAATGGCGGATCTGGAGTACAGCACCAGAGCAACCGGAAAAGCAACCGAAAAGTCAACATTTGGAACCAAAGTCGCCAATCGTGCAGCGCGAACGGCGGTCAAGCTATTCGAAGTTCAGCAAAAGATCCAAGACCCGAACGTCGAATCCGCACTCCAAGCGTTTGCTCAAGCCGAATTGAAAATCAACAACAGCGAATCTCTCAATGAGATCGCAGACCAGATCAAATCCGCAGGCCAAGCGTTTTCCGCACAAGCCGACGGTGAACGATTGACCGCAGTTGACCCCATGTTGCCTAACCCAAGCCAATACAAATAGGCATTGAATTCGCGGTTCAACCACCGCATTGCAGCAACAACTCAATCCAGCAATTAAACGAACGCACGGAAGCGAAGTTTGAACGCCTACAATTCAAAAATTCAACGACCGCAGCGCTGGGATGATCCTCTTGATCCCAACATGACCGACGCAATCGTTGCGGAGTTGTTGGCGATTGAGCCATTTTCTCAAATCGATCCAGACGCCTTTTCAAAATCGGTTCCACTTGCCGGTGTGATTAAAAACGACTGTCGGATTCTTGATTTCGAGAAGGGCGATATCATCGTTCGTGAAGGCGACTATGGCAGCAGTGCGTTTCTGGTGTTGCTTGGCGAAGCCATCGTTGCCTTGAATTTGCCAGCGACCATTTTGGGACGCGTGCCAGCGAAGAAAAAAGGCTGGGGAGCGGCTCTGGCCCAGCTTTGGCGAAACAATAAACACGCGGAAGTTCGCGACTATTCTGGCGCCAACAAATCGAACAACCATTCATCAGACATGGTTGGATCACGCGTTGACGAAACGGGCACGCATGTTTTCTTGCATGACATTCCTGGCGTGATCAACGTCGATGGCTCATTGATGATCAATCAAGGCGAGATTTTTGGAGAGATTTCAGCTTTGACGCGCACACCTCGCTCGGCGACGGTGGTTGCCAATTCTGCGATGCGTTTGATTGAGATTCGCTGGCAAGGATTTCGTGAATTGCTAAAACGCCATGATGCACTACGAATTCACGTTGAAAAACTATACCGCGAAAATAGCCTCCGAGCGCATCTTCGCGAAATGGAAATCTTCAAAAAGCTCCCCAAAGAAACGATTGGAAAACTTGCGGACGCGACGGTGTTCGAATCGTTTGGAAACTTTCAGTGGAATCAAACCTTTAAATCGACAAAGAAAAAAGACATCTCCGATCGCATTCTTGCTGAGCCTTTGATCGCTCAACAAGGCGAATACGTCGACGGCATGATCTTGATTCGAAGTGGATTTGCTCGCCTAAGCCGGCAACACGGCGAAGGGCATCAAACGATTGCGTATCTCGGTAAAGGGCAAACGTTTGGCGAGCGAGAGTTGGTTCACAACTGGAAAACAGGGGAACAACGCCCGTGGTTACTAAGCCTTCGCGCGGTCGGGTACGTTGACATTTTGCGTATCCCAACGGCTGCGATTGAAGCTTTGGTTTTGCCCACGATTCCGAAATCCGAATTACCTCCATCGCTTCCGTCGCTCGACCCGAGTAAAGGGAAAACGAATCGGCGTTTGAAAGAACGAGCCGAAACAATGGACAAAGGCCTACTTGAATTTCTCGTTGAAAAACGGCTGATCAATGGCACTCAGACGATGATGATTGATCTCGATCGTTGTACACGCTGCGACGATTGCGTTCGAGCATGTGCCTCCACTCACGACAACAATCCACGCTTTATCCGATCCGGAGAAGTCCACGATCATTGGATGATCGCCCATGCGTGTATGCATTGTCTTGACCCAGTTTGCATGATCGGTTGCCCAACTGGCGCGATTGGTCGCGACCAAAAATCGGGAAGCGTTTCGATCAATGACGAAACCTGCATTGGTTGCCAAACGTGTTCCAACAGTTGTCCGTATGACAACATTCGCATGGTCGAAGTAAACGACAAACGCGGATTGCCAATCGTTGACATCGATACTGGTGCACCGATCGTCAAAGCAACCAAATGTGATCTTTGTGCAGACCAACTGGGTGGACCTGCCTGCCAAAGAGCCTGCCCTCACGACGCGTTGGTTCGAATTGATCTCTCGACACCCGATGCGATTACCGAGTGGAGCAAACGCTAAACCAAACGGCCCAATCCAGCAAAGCTATTTGGCAACGCTGCATATCAAGCAACTAATGACCCAATCCAAAAACAAAACACGAACAACGTTTACGAAACGGCGAATCCGCAACTCGATTATCACTTTGGTAGTCATAGCGATTCTTGCGGTGATTGTTTATGCGCAAAACCAAAGCCTCATTCACAGCAGTTTCACAACGGGTTACTTGCTGATGGGATGCGTGGTTTTTTTGGCTGCGTTTAACCTTCGCAAAAAACTTACGTTCCTTCCGCAGCTGGGCTCGGCAGCGTTTTGGATGCAGTTACACATCTATGTCGGGCTCGCAACGTTTGCGATTTTTGGCTTTCACATCGCTTGGCATGTCCCCAACGGAATGTTCGAAAGCTTCCTCGCGTTTCTTTATCTCGCGGTCGCGCTGAGCGGAGTTTATGGGTTGTACGTTACCCGGGTTTATCCCAAACGACTAACGGGATTGAGTGACGAAACAATCTTCGAACGCATTCCATTTTTCCAACAACGGCTTGCTTCAGAAGCCCGCTCACTGGTTCTTCAGGCCTCTGAATCGTCAGATGTCCTGGGTAAGTTTTACGCCAATCGATTGTCGCACTTTTTTGAACGGCCAAGAAATCTGGCTTATCTGATCAAACCAACTGGGCGGACGCGGCGACAATTGATCTCGGAAATCGAAGACCTCGATCGCTTTCTTGGAGAACACCAACGCTCTGTCAGTCGGCAGCTTTCCGCGATGGTCCGACAACGAGATGATTTGGATTATCACTATGCGTTGCAAGGGCGTTTGAAAGTCTGGATGTTCGCACACATCGGAATGACTTACAGTTTGTTGCTGGTTGCCGTCCTTCACATGATTTTGGTGCACGCGTTTAGCGGAGGCCTGTCATGATCAAGCGAATGGGTGACTCGGCCAACGGTGCAATCAACCAAGTTAAAGAAGAGCTCAGAACTCAGTACCATCGACCCAACGACAAATGGGTTGAGATCCCGATTCAGTCCAGCGTCGATGGCGAAACGACAATGGTCACGATTCGCACTCGAAGCCTGCGCGAAAAGCGACGGATTTTCACGCTGTGCTGCACTGCGTTTACAGCCGGTCTGCTGATGATTGTGATGACGTCGCCTTATAGCAAGGAATTTCTTGTACCTGGCGGACTGTCATCAAACCACGGTCAAATACTCGCAGGGCAGGGTGCTGATCGCTGCGCTGCGTGTCATGCCAACGCAAATGGTTCGCTTGCAGGTTGGATTGCCAGTTCAATTTCACTTGGAAAATCAAAAGGACTAACTCAGTCCGAGTTGTGCATGAAGTGCCATGACAAAACGTTTGCAATGGACACTTCGCTTAATCCGCACAATGTCGCGCCAGAGAAGATGGACGAGATTTCGAAAAAGTACACGCCGGTAGCGCTCGACGCCGGCATGATTTTTCAACCACCGTTAAAAGGCCACGATATCGCGTGCTCGGCTTGCCATCGCGAACACCATGGAAAATCCCATGATCTCGCTGTGATGACTGATAACCAATGCCAATCGTGTCACCAGAACAGTTTTCACAGCTTTGAAACGAACCACCCTGAGTTCACAAGCTACCCGTTGTCACGCCGTTCGAGAATCGCGTTTGATCACGCGTCTCATTCCAACGTTCATTTTCCGGGCAAGCAAACCGCTTTCAATTGCAACCAGTGTCACATTGATGATTCGTTTCAAAACGTAAAACAGTTGGCGCCGTTTGAGCAAGCGTGTGCCAGTTGCCACAACCAACAGATACAAGAAAGCGGCAGCGATGGACTGGCATTCATCACCTTGCCGATGATCGACACGCAAGCGATCGAAAGCTCGAAGTTGAAAATCGGAAGCTGGCCAATGGCTGCAACCGGTGACTTTGACGGTGTTATTCCGCCGATCATGCGTGTGCTGCTTTCCGCTGATCCCAAAGCGGCTGAAGTTTTGAATGGCTGGGGGCCGGATTTCGAATTTTCAGATATCGACGCGGCAGATGAGCGGCAAGTCAAAGACGCAGTTGAGATTGTTTGGGCGACCAAAAGATTGCTTTACGATCTGTCTGTCAATGGTCAACGAGAAATTCAAACGCGATTGGAATCGGTGCTGGACGTGCCAGTTCCTGCCGAAAAACTTCACAACCTGGTGGCTAATTTGGACGAGCGAGTTTTCCAAACTTCCGTTGCCAGGTGGCTGCCGAATTTAGCCAAAGAGATTGGGGAGCATCGCCGGGCCGAATTTTCGCCGGAAAAACTTACGCCAACCGAAGTCGCATGGTGGCCTTCAGAAAATAACTTGTTGCTCAACATAGGCGACGATGAATTGCTTGCGCCCAATCCACTTGTTGGCTTGATGAAGTCCAATTCAAACGGGAAAGCTACTCCTCAGCAAACGATGGACGATGACCGAGCCCAAACAAAAGCCTCCAACGATACTCCTGCTGTGCGAGAACCGGAACGGAATTCGGATCCAATAGCACAAGACACCAAGCCTGCGAAACTTGAAATTCGAAACGCACAGGTTGACCTTAGCTCTGATCCCGAACTATTGGCGATCAACCCGCTGCAAAAAATGAATGGTTCCGCGATGGATCTGGTTCCAAACAAAGAGCAAGCCACGGACAAATCGCCAACGGATTTGACGCCTGAAAATCCGAAGATTCGAATCGTTCACAACCGCTCAGACAAAGGCAGCACAGACAAAAACGCTCTACCGTTCGTTTGGCCTAAAAATGAATCACCACTTCAAAATTGGATGCCGCCGAGTGGTTGGTTTCGCAATGATCAAGTGTTCAACATCAGTTATCGCTCAGCCGGACACGCAGATAACTGCATTAAATCCTGGTTGGAATTGGTTAGCGAAGTTGCCGAATCAGAAACTCGGCCTGAGACAAAACAACTGTTCAAAAAGACGTTGGCAGAAAATGGTTTTGGACTTTGCCGAAACTGCCACACCGTTGATCAAGTCACAACTCTCTCGGGCAAGAGCATGAAAAAGATCAATTGGAAATCGGAGTACCGCGATCCGTCAGTGCGCTCGTTTACGAAATTCGCTCACGGCCCGCACATGATTCAATCGAATTTGCAGGACTGTTCTCACTGTCATCAGTTGGATCCGGACGCATCCAATCACAAGTCGTTTGCGAGCTATGATTCGACGGAGATGGTTAGTAATTTCATGCCCATCAAAAAATCGAACTGCACAAGTTGCCATCAAAAGAGTCAGACATCCAACAGTTGCACGCAATGCCACAACTATCACGTTGGTAGTAGGACAACGGGAAGTAAGTGATTGGGATCGGAGAGATTGGTTAGAATCGCTGTGTCTATCTGCGTGGTTCTCTGAGGATTTTGAAACGCAGAGGCGCAGAGATCGCGGAGAGGATGTGGCGACGGAGATTTTGTGGTTAGCTTTTAATTGCGATTGGTGAAGAACCGCCTCTGGCTACCACTTTGGTTCGCGTTTGTCGAGAAATGCGTTGATACCTTCTTTGGCCGATTCGGTTGTCCGTGCCGCAGCCATGTTCGCGGCTCCGATACTTAGCTGAGTGAACAGGTTTTCGCCGATCGTTTCGTTGATCAACTGCTTTGTCATTTGATGTGACTCACGCGCTCCGGCAGCACATTGTTTCGCAATTTCAAAACATCGTGCCCAGAGCAAATCGTCTTCGACCAATTCGTGAAAAAGACCAAGCGACTTTGATTCCGCCGCCGAAACTGGAGCTCCAGAATAAAGAATCGAAGACGCCGAGCTGGTTCCCAAACGAAAACTCAAAAGTGGGGTCGTGACTCCGGCATTGAGCCCGCGTAAGGCTTCGGGCAAAAGCAAGTTCGAATTGTTACCCGCGACGACGATGTCCGAGGCAAGCATTAACGAAACGCCACTTCCGACAACCCAACCGTTGACCGAACTAATAATCGGTTTGGGGAATCGCAGCATCTTTTCGATCAGGTCCAGAAACGTTTTCGCTTCGTCATGCCAGATTCGAAAAGCGTCTCTGGACTCTGAGGTTTCTTTTAACTGATGAAGATCTGTTCCTGAACAAAACGTATCGCCGGTTCCTGTCAAAATAACCGCTCGAACGGACCTCTCAGCGTGGAAATCTTCGAGGGCTTCGCTGATCATTTCAACGATCTCAGGCGACAGTGCATTTCGGCGATCAGGCCGATTGATCACAATCGTACCGCTCGGCCCATCGCGCCGCGTTTGCACATTGTCAGAAATAGCAATCATCCTTACGCACCCATTGCGTCTTCGAAAGAGCCTTCTGCGACAGGGAAGCACAGGTTATCGCGGACCCAAGCGATTCCATCAGCACTGGTTGCATCGCCGTGGCGGTAATTGCTTTCGGCTTCGACGACCAACGGTGCGGACTTCGAACCCATGACGCTGCAGTAACGCTGGGGATAGCCGATTCGGATCATGATTTCTGCGTAACGCGTCATGTTCAAATCGCCCGTCCCCAAATCGGTAAACTGCATCGCGCGAGTGTGCCAATCCGCATCCATCTTGCGAAGCGGAACCCCTTGGTGGATCGTGTAGTTTTTGACGTGGCAACCGTACACGCGCGAGCCGACTTTGAGGAAGCGATCTTCCCAGTGCTCACCTTCCCAACAGTGCGAAGGATCCGCGTTCACGCCTAAACATTTGTCGCCATCGCAAATGTCGACCAACATATTGAACTCGTCTGCACACATGGCACCTGTGCCTGGATGAATTTCGTGGGCCAGATAAATGCCAAGGCTATTGGCGTGGGCTCGCAGTTTCGCCGTTTTTTCAACGAAGCGATCTTGGCCTTCTTTTAATAGGTCAAATCCGTCGCCCTTCCAAAATCCCCAAGGGTAGCCCGTCGCCATTTCCCAACCAAACGCGACGCCCCAAAACATCGGGATGATTTTGACGCCGACTTCGGCACACAAATCCATGAAGCGTAGACAATAGTCTTCGTAAAACTGCTCCAGCTCTTCGGGAGATTTGGATTGGTTTTGTCCGTGAATAAATGGGTGACCACTTTTGGTTCCCGTCCAAGCACTTGTGTGGACCCAAAATGGGCAGTGGGCCGAAAATCCATCGATATTCATACCATGCTTTTCAAAGCAATCTTTGATTTCCATTGCTGACTTAAAACTTGTTCCGTCGTCAGATGCCTGAAGCATATAGTTGGAAGGCTGAGCTCCCGAAGCGCCTGAGTTTTTCGCGAAAGCAAGAAACTCGTCCAAGCTTTTGGGGCCGTGTTGAGCACCTTCAATACTGGAATGGAAAATTGATTTTGCCATGATATGTCGTCTTTGATTAATAGAATAATGAATCAGCCTAAGCCGGTATTGTCGCTTGGGGAACGGTTCCATGCAAGCATCAGTGAGCGGGCTAAAATCGCCGCCAAACGCCATCCAAATATTAGGATTGCTTTGCAGGATTAAGAATTGCACGCGGCGAACTAATAAGCGATTTTGAAAATCAGCGGCGGGAAACAGAGAAACGGAATCGCCAACGACGCAATGCCCAGCAGATATCGAAACGGCCCGATAGGCACGGTATCGTCACGAGTGGGTGGATGATTTGGTCCCATCAACAACAGCAACAAAACCATCAAAATCAATGTTGGGTTTTGGTGATAGACCATATAGGCAATCGCAAACACGATGGTGGCTTGTGCGATCCAGTGTGCGACTTTTCCGAACATCGTGTAGGTAACGTGCCCGCCATCTAGCTGGCCAATGGGCATCATATTCAATCCGGTGATCAACATTCCAAACCAGCCGGCAACAAACAACGGATTCAGTTGACTTGCCCAAACCACGGCGCCGGTTTCATAGCCTGGCACGTTGGTCGCCGTTGCAAACCAATCGAGAAGCAACGGAAGTCGAAACCCAAATCCGCCGTAAGGTTGAGTTGTCAAATCAAGTTGAGCCACGCCGTAATAAGCGATCGGGACGGCGGCCACTAAACCGGCAAGCGGTCCCGCAATTCCAATATCAAAAATCTGTTTTCGATCTGCGATTGCGCCTTCCATTCCGATCACGGCGCCGAGTGTCCCCAATGGGTTGGCGGGAAAAGGAAGAAAGAAGGGATACGAGGCGGGCACGCGATAATAAAGCGTTGCCACGAAATGTCCCATCTCGTGCAGGAATAAAATCAACATTACACAAGCCATGTAAAGCAAACCAGTGTCCCAGTGTGCGACGATGCGATGACGGAACTCCACCAAGCTGCGGGTTCCAATTGCATTCATTACCGGATCGAAAAAATTAAGATCCCAATGTGAAACCCCAACCCAAAACGTGGACAGACAAGTCAACAAGAACAAAATCGCCGGGAGAACCGTTCGTCGCCTGCGCCGGGGATAGGCGAACTGTTGGTATTGTTCGTATTCGAAACCTCTTGCGAATTCGGAATGAGTTTTGGTTTGAGAGACCGGCGAATTACCGGAGGTGGGATGGCCGCTATTTTCGGGGCCTTCCATTTTCAGATGCCCAGAACCAATCGCGGAATCAACCAACTTGGAATCAGCCAGATTCGACTTGGAATCGCTCCCAATCGATGATGCCCCTGAAGAGGGGAAAACGGATTGATCAGGTAGATGGCTCATACAGACAAGATACACCAATGGGATGCCAGGTGGCAGTAGCCAGTCATCAGTCTGCGGTAATAAATAAAAGTTGCCATAGTTGTCGTTAGTCGACCGACACAGGTGAGAACAGATTGTCGAATTGGCTACATTCTTGCATCATATTTCGTGCAACTGCCAACTGACAACCGTCCGCTTTTTCTAGCTCCCAGCCGCCAACAGTTTCAGCCGTTTGATCATTGAGAACAGACCGTTGCGGCGTTGTGGGCTGAGATGCTGGTTGAGGCCAAGCGACGTGAGGTACTCCGAGACGTCAGATTCGACAATCTCCTGGGCAGTTTTGCCGTGGTAAAAAGAAAGCAGCACCACGATCAAGCCTTTGACAATGATCGAGTCACTATCGGCTTTGATTTCAAACGGTGCGTCAGCCGTTTCTCCTGCCTTTGCGGTCATCCACACTGTGCTCATGCAGCCATCGACAATATTCTCTTCGGCCTGAAGCTCTGGAGTCGGGGCTGGCAATTCGCGCCCAAGGTCGATGATGAAGTCGTAACGCTCATCCCATTCCGGTAGGTCTTCAAAGGTTTCAAGCAGTTCGTCAGTTGTGGGAGGAAAGTCGGTCATCTGGTTGATCAAGTCGTTTATGGATTCGGGTCGCGAAAGCAGCGTTTGCTTCTACCAATCCTAACACGGGAGAGAAAAAGGACGAGGTGTCGGTAAAAGTTGTCTGTCTTTGGCTGGTTGTTAGCTTTAAGAATGAACGACTAACCACAGAGGACATCGAGTAGCACGGAAAACATGAAAAACTAACCACAGAGGACACGGAGTAGCACAGAGGTTTTTTTGCAGCAAAGCTGCCCTACGGCGGTCCCATGCTCAATGAAAAATGAAAAAACTAACCACAGAGGACACTGAGTAACACAGAGATTCTTGCGCTAATTCTCTGTGAACCTCTGTGTCCTCTGTGGTTAATTACTTTGTCTGGGAGCGAAGCTTGATCGTGCGGCAGTTTGGCAGATGCCGGTCTCCGAGCGGGCGGACTTAGCGCATGTTCTGTTCGATCAACAACTCGTGCTGGTTGCGGCCAAGTGAATCAAGCTGCGGTACAGGTTGACGCTCCGGTTTGACAACAGTTTCTACTTGCTTCGTCTCAAAGGTACTTTGAGTGGACGCCGTTTGCTGCATGACCTCCTGAGCCAAACTTCGATAGTCCTGCGCACCATTGGAATCGTTGGAATACTGAAAGATGGACTGCCCATAACTTGGGGCTTCGGCCAAACGAATATTGCGACGAATTCGCGTGTCGAAACTAAAAGCTCCCGACCAAATAGAATCCGTGTCACGCTGGTCTTCCAAAAACCCTTCGACGTCTTCAATGACTTCACTAGCCAATCGAGTTCCGCGATCGTAAATACAATAAACCACGCTGGATAATTTCAATTCAGAGTTCAGTCGACGCGAAACCAATTCGATCGTACGCAAAAGTTTGCTCAAACCATGAAGCGCCAAAAAGTGCGGTTGGAGCGGCAAGAAGACTTCGGTTGCAGTCGTCAAAGCGTTAAGCGTCAAAATGCCAAGCGAAGGAGGACAGTCGAAAATGATGTAGTCAAATTCTTGCCCAAAATTCTCAAGCTTGTCACGCAAGATAATTTCACGACCGACGGCACCAGACAACTCCATTTCCGCTGCGGCCAAATCGATATGGGAAGGACTGAGCCAAAGATTCTCTTCGACTTCGTGGCAGACTTCTTCCAACTCGACGTCGGCGGTTAGAACGTCGTACATCGAGAGGTAGTCTTCTTCCATCCCGTACCCCAGATGCAGCGAAGCATGGGCTTGTGGGTCGAGGTCGATTAGCCATACTCGATTGCCGGCTTCGGCAAGTGCGGCGCTCAAGTTAACGGCAGTCGTGGTTTTGCCAACGCCGCCTTTTTGATTGATAATTGCAATACTTCGCATCGGGAAACTCCGTTTTCCTCGGGACAACAGAACCAGTATATGATTAACCAATGGACTTCGCCTACACGGAACCAAAACTTCCGGCTCAGAGTGCTAGCGGTTGCGGAACAGACAACAGTATGCTGCTTGTGGGCGTTGTGATCGTTTCAGCGTTCAGCGTTAACCGTGCAACAATTGGCTTGTTCTTAATCATCTCGATCGTCATTGGCGAAGAACGACGCTTGTTTGCGGTTAACCAAACGGTGAAGGCGAAGCTTCGAATCTGGCGCGAATCACAAAATCAACAACTTAAACTCTTAAACACGACCATTGATCCATGAAGTTATTCCGTTTCCAAAAAGGCTACTCGCCACTGATGGTTAGCAATCCGCACAGTGGAACTTTTATTTTGCCAGAAATTGCTGAGACGATGACCGAGGCCGGTTTAGAGAAACGTGATACGGATTGGTTTCTGTCTCAAGTTTACGATCTTCCGCCATTGGAAAGTGCGGCCATGATCTCGGCGAATCTTTCTCGCTATGTCATTGATTTGAATCGACCGGCCGACAATCAGTCGCTTTACCCCGGCCAAGTCACCACCGGGATTTGTCCGATCAAGACGTTTGCAGGCCAGCCGATTTACAAAGACGGGTTTGAGCCCGACGAAAAAGAAGTCGCCAAACGTATTGAACACTATTGGCAGCCCTATCACGATCAGCTTCGTGCAGAACTGGAACGATTGATTGACGAATTTGGGTTTGTCGTTTTACTGGATGCACATTCGATCGCCCAACAAGTTCCGTTGCTGTTCGATGGCGATCTGCCGGATTTTAATTTTGGCACCAACAACGGTCATTCGTGTGGTGTTGAGCTACAAGGAATAGTCGAAGAGTTTGCTGGGGGAATCGAATCGTTTTCCTCCGTGGTAAACGGTCGATTCATTGGCGGCTACATCACGCGTCATTATGGCGAAATGAAAAATGTTCACGCCGTGCAGCTTGAGCTGAATCGCTGGACCTATATGGAAGAGGACACGCTTAATTGGGATATGCCACTGGCCCAAGAAGTCATCCCTGTGATCGAAGCGTTTGTGCTGAAGCTGATAAAATGGGCGGAAGGTCGACAAACGCCGCCTCAGTAAAAATGTCATGCACCATTACCGCCTACGGCAAGCACCCACCTGCGATGGCCTGAGATAAACCGATCGATGAACAATGTCCGGCTGGATCACAAAACGTCATGCACTGCATGCCCTACGAACGTTTGGCCAAAGGCCTTTTTCATCGTAGCCTTGGGCATCGCCCCAGAAACCAAAGCAGAAAAAACGCATTTGCTGAAGGCCATATTCACCGCCGCGCTTCAGTAACGATGTGCGACCAGACGCGATGTCATGCACAGCATGACCTACGATTTGTGCAACACGCCGCCAGTTAAACGATTGTTAGCTGGCTTTGTTGAGCGCTTCCTGGTCGCGTTGGTGTTGCATCAAGTTCGACAGATGCTGCCAGCGTCGGGCGATGAAATCAAATCGGCCACTCAACTCTTGCTTGAGCGTCTTCATCGCGGCCATTGTGGTAATATCTGAATCCGACTCAACAATCATTTCAATCGCGGCTCGCATTGCTTCCTGATTTTTAACAATGTCGGTTTGCAACTGCATAAGGTGAAGTTGTTGACATTTGACTTGGGATGACTGCTGCGAAAGTGAGTTGAGTTTTTTCTCGATCACCAACTCTTGTTCAAGCTGAGTTTCGTTCCATTGCTGGATACGCGCCTCAAGTTCGTCCGCACGGCGATTCAGTTCGAGTTCGTTTTCTCGCAAACGGCTGGCGAGTTGCTGAACCTGCTTTGCCGATTCAATCTGGCTTTCGATTACGTGCACGACTTCGTCATCGAGGCTGCGTGACTCGGGGTTGATTCGCAGGATCGGGACTTCACCTTGAGGATCAGGCCCGTCGCCATCGCTGATGTCGGGCGAGGCAATCTCCGTATGTATGCTTGAGGTATCTTGATTAGCCAGAAGCGCCGTCAACTCGTCCACGCGAGATTCAGCTTCCGTGTTGGAAATTGGCAAACCGATTGAGGCTTCGCATAAGTCAAAACCTGCGGCGCTAATTCCACGCAAAACAGTGACGGGATTAGTGGAACCAACAAGGCGATTTTTTTTTGCTTGATTCATTTGAAAACGAGCTCAGGTTTCCGGATTGATCGGAGCACTCGCCCCTCCTTTTGATTTTCGGCATTTCGACGCTTCATTGTTTGAGATTGTTCGACAGTGCGCCAAAAACCTATCTGCTTGACTGGGCAAAGTTTGTCGATTGTTGATTAGGCAATTGGGACTTGTCGTCAAATTCACTCAAACGAAATCGCCTTCGTTTCCGCCTTTGACGATTAAGTCAATTCGGAGTCATCACCACGCTTAAATCCGCCCCATTTAAGTGCGTGAGAATGTATCCACTATATAAATCCGGCTCGGACTTTGCGGCCTGTTAGGGCGAATGCCGCAAAACAGGGGTGGGTGAGAAACGAAAAACGTGCAATACGGTTGAATGGCCAAACAGCTCATGAAACAATAGTCGCTTGTGTGAAACTTGGGGCAAAACTGATTGCCGAATCCAAGTGTCACTTCTTTCAAATGGATGGCGGACAATTTTTATGAGAATCGAACCTCTTGGCGACAAAGTGGTTGTTAAACGAACCGAAGCAGACGAGGTGACAGCAGGAGGAATCGTGCTCCCCGAATCAGCTAGGGATAAACCGCAGGAGGGGAAGGTTCTCTCAGTCGGAAGCGGCAATATACTCGATGACGGGTCAAGGAGCTCATTGCAAGTGACCGAAGGTGATCGTGTCCTGTTTTCCAGCTATGCCGGTACTGAAATCGACGTTGATGGCGGCAAGCTTCTGATCATGAACGAAGCAGACATCCTTGCCGTTATTGAATAGAACGCAATGATTGTGCTGACGGACGTGTTGTCTGTTAGACTTGAAAGACAGTTTTGCTTTGTTGGATAGCTTTTAATTCTAACAAGTGCGACTTTCTTGTTCGATTTATAGCCTGAATGTCGCTTTGAGAACTATGGAACGTTTCTATCGAACGTTTGAATCCATACACCTTGCGAATCCGTACACCTTACAAATCTCGCAACCACCAGGAGTGTTTGAGATGAAAGTCAATCAATCAATTTGCGTTCTGATGTCTTTGTTGTTTGGGATCGCAATTGTGTCGACTCCCAATAGGGCTGCGGCCCAAGATGCTTCTGTTAAAGACAAACCTGCCGAGCAAGCGGAGAAGACCGTCACCGATGCGGAAGACGTAGATCTGCTTTACAAGAAAACCGTGCGCGACGGCATTCAATACTTACTCGAAAAAGGCCAAGCCGAAGATGGCTCGTTCAGTAGCCCCGTGAGTCCGGCCGTTACGGCACTTTGCACCAGTGCACTACTGGAAAACAAAGTGCCTGTGACCGATGAGCGAGTCCAGAAGGCTCTTAAGTTTATCGAATCGAAAATCCAAGACGACGGCGGCATTCACGCAGAAAAAAGCAATCTTCGCAACTACGAAACAAGCATTTCAATGATGTGTTTCGTCGCTGCAAATACTGACGGAAAGTACGACGAAACCATCCAAAAAGCTGTCGCGTTTCTCAAAGGCATCCAATGGACCGAAGCCAGAGGCCACTCGATCGACAGTAATCATTATGGCGGGCTTGGATATGGCAAACACAAACGCCCGGACATGTCGAACACTCAATATTTTCAGGACGCGTTGATCAAAGCTGGTGTCGATCCGAAAAGCCAAGAGTTCAGAAACTCAGTGATCTTCATGTCCCGAGCCCAAAATCTCTCGACGCCACACAACACAGCGGGCTGGGCGAAAGTTGTGACCAAGGAAGACGAAGGCGGTTTCATTTACACTCCCGTTGGCGAGGGCGAATCCAAAGCCGACAAAACTGACGCTGGCGGACTTCGCAGTTACGCTTCGATGACTTACGCGGGACTTAAAAGTTTGATCTACGCCGGCATCGACAAAGACGACATCCGTGTTAAGGCAGCCATGGACTGGATCGGTCGGCATTACGATCTCACCAACAATCCAGGAATGGGCCAACAAGGTCTCTTTTACTACTACCACGTGTTCGCCAAAACGCTTGACGCATCTCAGCTGGATGTCGTCGTCGACATGAACGGCAAATCACACAACTGGCGAGCCGACCTTGTGCGGCAGCTGGCGAAAGGCCAAGCCAAAGATGGTTCCTGGACCAACCCAACGGAAGAACGTTGGTTCGAAGGCGATCCGAATCTGGCAACGGCTTATGCGATGTTGGCTTTGTCTTATTGCGATCAACCGTCAAAGAAACGCAATCCTGAGACCACGCCCGATTCAAAACCAGGAATGATGAAGCCCGCCAAAGCAAATCTGCTGATCAGGCCAAGTAATTGAGCCAAATGAATCGCAATTCAAAAGTAACCATCGAAGTCTGCGCGGCGTCACTTGATGCCGCCATCACGGCAGAAAATTCTGGTGCCGATCGAATCGAATTAAATTCCGCTTTGGAGCTCGATGGCCTCACGCCCCCGGCTGGATTGTGGAGCCTCGTTACCGGCGCAGTACAAATCCCCATCATTGCAATGGCTCGTCCGCGTGGTGGGAATTTCGTTTATTCACAATCCGAATGGAAAACGCTGTTGGCCGATGCCAAGTGGTTATTGGAACATGGTGCTGCCGGGATCGCATTTGGCTGCCTTGATTCTGCGGGGCGGATCGAAGTTGACCGCTGCGAAGAACTCCGAGAGCTGGCCGCAGACCGGGAGCTCGTTTTTCATAAAGCGTTCGACGAAGTTGCCGATTGGGAATCTGGATTGGAGATTTTGGTCAAAACCCGAATTGACCGAGTGATGACCAGCGGCCAAATGCCGACCGTGATGGAAGGACTTTCTGTGTTGGCTAAGATCGAGGCCCAAGCGGCTGGACGAATTGAGGTGCTTCCGGCGGGCAGAGTCGGGGCCAGCAATGCGGTTCAAATTCTGGAAAAAACAGGCTGCCATCAGCTTCACGGCAGCTTCAGCTCCGGTCCAAGTGGAGACACGGCCCAAGAAATCCAAGCCACAATCGCCCAATGCCACTCGATTCACCCCGCCTAGCATCGGGCTAAAATCGGCCGAGCTTGTCGATTTTCGAATCCCAGATCTATAGCGTGAGGCGTATTTGCTGAGCCGTTTTGGCGATAGCCACGGTTGGGTAGTCAGGCAATCAAAGATGCGAAAACAGCCTGTTTCCTCGCTTTCGCGTCGCGTTTCCATTTTGGCAGCTCAGGACGCATCGCAAACCAAGTCTTCACCCTCCCAACGGCCAGATTGGTGCCAACATAGATTGAGCCATTTCTCCATTATGCCTTGACAATTAGCGGCAAATATTGGAAACTCCGCGATTCCACAGACAAGAAAAATGGCGAGAGAAATGAAGATTCATAACGGCGATACAGTTCAAGTCATCAGCGGCAAAGACAAGTCAATTGTTGGCAAAGTCATCTCAGTTGACCACAAGAAACAAATGGTCATCGTGGAAGGCGTGAACTTGGTCTACAAGCACGTCAAGCCAAGCCAAAAGAATCCTCAGGGTGGTCGTCTTCATCGCGAGTCACCAATTCGCGCATGCAAAGTCATGGCTGTTTGCCCAAAGACTCAAAAGCCTACACGCATCGGTTTCCGATACTTGGCCGATGGCACCAAAGAGCGTTTTGCCCGCGTTAGCAATGAATCAATGGGCATCGTCTCTCCGCCGAAAAAAGCATACGCAAAAAGCTAAGAACCGGCTGCATTCTTAATCCAGAAAGCCATACAGAATCGCCCATCGTTGATGGCGTGTGATTTTTTGAAACGCAGGATTCACTCCGCGCATTTTCTCTGCGCTCTCAGCGTCTCCGCGTTTCAAAATTTTCCCAGCAGAACATGGCTACATGCTGACTGACGTCCTCTCCCTCGCTAACGCAGCGGGTTCCCAGGGCTGGAAACCCGCTGCGTTAGCGAGGGAGAGGCCAGTCAGCGAGGGAGCCCAGTCAGCGAGGACGGGGTTAGTGATTTGTCATCCAATCGATTCCTGGATGGTCTTATACTGATCCAAATAGAATGTCGGGTAGGAAAGTAAACACTAACGCAAACAGTGCGGGGAGGGTTGCAATGATCAAAAACTCCCACACGCCGACTTTCAACTGTCCTGTTTTGCGGTAGCGAATTCTCAGGCGATCAAACAAGTGGCCAACCGAAGCACCAATCGCCAAGAACGTGGCGAAAACCAGGTAAGCCATTGGATGCTTGTATTCATTGCCCAGCAGCACGATCCCAAACGTTATTCCAATCAAGACACCGAAAATCAAATAATCGAATCGACGGTTGCTTCCGACCACCGGGCGATCAGGATTTTCCTTTTTGTGTTCAATGAAAATCTCGGCGGCCTTTTGGCTGTCCTCGGCATCTACCATCACAATCGAACCATGTCGGCTAGAGTGCATTTTTGAGAAAATTCCAGCGCGCATGAGTAACGCCTGAAACTGCTTGGCGATGTCGACGTCATGAAACGTTCCAGCGGTGATTTGATGGCTGGCAGAAAACCCATTGATCATCGGCCCCGAGTGAGATGGCTTTTTTAACACCGCGCCTTGCTCGTCTTTTTTGCGAAGAGCATTGAGCGAGCTGCGAATGCTCTCTTTCGATTTGGGCGGCTTGCCTTGCTCAGGCTCGGACATTGAATCAACCTCGTTTGTCTATGAAAAGCCGATTGTCAGCGGTCGGCGCCGAACCATCCGCGACATGTGAACTATCGCGTTTGATCTTAGCATAACTTCCCAACGGATCACGCTGGTAAAACGACGACACTGGTACGGCGGGGAGCAGATCGCTTGGCTAAGTTTTTTGCTTAGTGAAATGCAACCGAAAATTTGCTTCCCCTCACGAATCACAAATTACGTATCGATCGAATTCTAAAAAACCAGCCATTGTTGGAACATGCTCACGCAAGCGTGAACATGGCACCCGAAAACTAAGAGCAGATGCAATACCTGGTATTACCTTGATACCCATGCTTTGTGTTGCCATAGCGCCCAAACCAGAAATTGAGCTGAGACAGAGGTACTGCAACCCTGAAATTCTATTGACGTTCGCCTGAGATTTCCCTAAAGCCTATCCAACTTCGCAACAGAATCATCTGGGTTCTGCCGAAAACGGTGTCACTTATCATACTCGGGAGCTTCGAATGAACCTGCGTTTTACACTGTCTATCGTGCTTTTAACGGCGCTTATTTCGACCAGCCCCGGGGCTTACTCGTTGGCGCAAACATTTGTCCAGCCAAACGCGCAAACATTCACCAATGGCAAGGCACCTCGATACGTCATTTCGCCGCTTGACGAAGCGTTCAAGATCAGGAGCTTTGGCAAGAGTCCCACGATCAAACTGGAAACGCAAACCATAGATATTGGACGGGCTGTCGCTTGCTACGCCGACCTTAAAAAAGTTTCAATGCAGGATTCGTTGCTTGAAGCACTTAAATATCTCAACGGAGTACGTATCACCAAAGTCGACCATGAAAATCCCAAGCACCCTCGATTCAAATCGATTGGCACTTATCAGTACACAGTGACCGCACCTGCTGATTATTTTAAGTCGCTTGATGCGCGGATCGAAAGTTTCAAACTGGGAAAACAAAGCGTCGTCTTCGAAATTGAATACATTCACCTGGACGAATCGATGCAATTCGAAGCCCGCAAGTTTTTGCTTCGCGATTCGGTCAAGCAAATCTCGGGCGGCATCCCTCAAGTCACCCAGCAAATGCCAGAGAAAATCCAAGACGGCCCCTACGAAGTCGTTTCAACACTGCGAACATCCAAGAGCCTGCCCGTTACGATCGGTCAAATGGATCGCGACGGATACGCACGCTTTAAAGGCTTAGTCAAAGGGCGGTCCGACTGTGGAATTATCTCCGCACCAACACTTATCTCGCTCCCCGGATTGGACGCGCTGTTTCACAACGGCTCAGTTCAAAATTTTATTGTTGGGCTTGAGCAATCCTCAAACACGCAACTCACAGTAAACGAACCGATCACGCAGCAAATCGAGCGGGGGAATTTCTTTCGCGTTAGCGGAACGCCAGAGGATTCAAAAATTCGTTTGAAATGCTCAATGGCTTTTGCGGAGATCGTGGAAGTCGGTACTCAGGCGGTTGATTCATACGGCAAAGGAAGTGAAGCCGCCGTTCAAACACCTAGCCAACAAGTTCGGCAAATCGACTTGAACGCAACCATCACTGGTGAGCACGCTTTGTTTATCGATCCGTACCATTCGATGACGAAAAAAATCACTGGCAAAGGCGGGAAGAAGGTTCCACAGAAACAAAACGTGGTGGTAGTCATTCGAGCCAAAGTGATCGCGGCGGAACAATAATTGACAGTCAGTGATAAATAAGCAGCGGTGGGTTCATCGTCCGGCAGCTCGGTTGGATGCGACGTTGACCACGTCTCACTGCTCTCCCTCACTAACGTCGGGTTCCCATGTACTGGGAACCCGCTCGTCATTGAGAATACACTGGACCCCGCTGCCGTTAGCGAGAATTGGAAACCCGCTGCGTTAGCGAGGGCCCCACAGCGTCAGCGAGGGCCGCCCCGCCGGTTAAGCGAGGCTTGCTTGGCCCCCATTTTGCAATAAAATTAAGGACACCGTCCTTAACGCAGCTCTAAGTCGCCCCGGCTGAGTTACTACGTGCCTCACGAAGCCCACGGCTCAAGATATCTCGCAATAGCGGAGAATAATCTTCGAACTTTGACTGGTCTGGAGAGCCGTTTGAGTACTGATAAATGGCATCTCGTGGCTTTTTGCCAAGCGAGATCAAAGTCGAACTCACGGTGCCGTAGTCTTTTTCCTTGACAACCATACTTGGGCGGCCAGGCCCCGTCCCTGTTCGAGCAAGAACTTTGCTTGCAATCGCCAGGAATTTTACGGGTGAATCAAGCGTTTGAAGCGTTAAAAGACGATGGGCCATCTTTCCACGCTCGTCGTTTGGATCGTTCATATCACGATCACCAACGATACAAAGCCCTTGCTGAAGCTCGGCCACGTCGGTTTCGTTGCCAGAGTGAATCACCCAGCCAGAATCCGGGTCAGCAACACAAAAATTTGCCCCGCCATATTGGCCGGAGTGGAGTTCTTCCAAAGCCAAATCGACAGCGTGTTGGGCCGAGTTGCATTTGAGCATCTCGCGAGCCAAAGCCCCGCGTGAGCGAGGACTTATGACTGTTTCGAACTTTTTCCGACGCACAACACCAACGAACATTCCATGCTGGTTCATGCCTAAATAGGTCCCGCCAGTATGCTGATCAATACTGGCGAGTATGCGGGGTTTACCTGACTGAATTGAGGGTGCAGGGCAGTTGCGGTCCAATGGCTCTTCACGATTGTATGCCACCAAAATGGGGGCGTCGGGAACCAAATGATATACGATTGCCAGTAGGCTCATGCGTTTTTCACTTTTTCAAAGAACAGGGGTATGAATCATCTTCCGTTATGTCAGCACACAATCTATCGAATTTGTGCAGTTTTGACACCCTACAAAGGGGGGTTATAGCGCGGAATACGCCTGCAATCCTTCGATTTTGGGCAAATTCGACACTCAAAGCGGTTTAAGTTGGGTGCGTCAGGAAGATTACGCGACTCTTCATGAAAAGTTCAGATCTTCATTTGGGTTGAATACACGGGAAAACTGGCTGCTATCTACTGGCGGACAAAATTCTGCTCTCGGATCAGGTCTGGAATTCTGCTAACAACTACCCGTCCAACTTCGCCTGATTGACCAAACTACTCGGCCAACGGCGAAATCCCGACTTTTCCCCTAGAGCTGAAACGCTCGTAACTGGCCTTTCCCATGCCTTACGCAGATAAGCCGACATTCACTCGACCGTCAATCGTTGACGTGAAACCAACTGTGTTTGTCAGTCGGCATAAGGTCGTCAAGAAGCCCAAGCCACTGCGTTCGGCAATTCCCGGCATAAAAGTCCTCGGCGCCGGGTTTAGTGCCGGCTCAAAGCTTGTCCGCAACGAAGATCTGGCCGACCTCGGATACGATTCTGACTGGATTGTTCAACGAACCGGCATTCTAGCCCGACACCACGTTGCCCGCGGCGAAGCGACCAGTGATATGGCTATTCGCGCGGCCGAAGAATGCTTAAAGAACGCTAACGTTGACGCAAAAGATATCGACTTGATCATCGTGGCCACCGTCACGCCAGACTACGTCACTCCTTCGACAGCCTGCATCGTTCAATCTCATTTGGGATGTACTGCATCAGCATTGGACATCAACGTGGCTTGTTCAGGATTTATCTACGGGCTGGTTACCGCCAGTCAGTTTGTAAAAACAGGCTGCAGCCGCAACGCGTTGATCATTGGCGCCGAAACGCTGACCAACCTGATGAACCCTCAAGACAAAAAAACCTACCCACTGTTTGGAGACGGTGCTGGAGCCGTTTTGATTTCGGCCGATTCCAATACCGACCCCGATATGGCTTCCGGAATTTTAGCCCAGCGTTTAGCCTCCGAAGGGAAGCTTGGAAACGCGTTGTTGGCACCCGGTGGCGGCTCACGAAAACCGTTTAGCCAACTGGTACTCGATCAAGGCGAGCATTATCTGGAGATGGACGGTCGGGCTGTGTTCAAATGGGCGGTTCGCCTGGTCCCGGAAATTGTAGAAGAGATGCTGGCCAAAGCGTCAATGTCCCTGAGCGATATCGATCTGTTCATTCCTCATCAAGCCAACATTCGAATCATCGACGCTGCAGTTGATGAATTGGGAATTGATCGCAAAAAAGTGTTTATCAATCTCGACCGCTACGGCAACACTTCGGCAGCCAGTATTCCGATTTCAATCGCAGAAGCGCTTGCTCAAGGCCGCATCAAGCCGGGCATGAACGTGCTGATGGTTGGATTTGGAGCCGGGCTAACATGGGGCGCTTGTCTTTTCCGTTGGTAACATCGTCGGTTCGCAACATCGTCGGTTCGCAAGACGAGCACCTAACGCACGAGCACCAACGCTCAAAATTCATGAGCATCTACTCAAGCGGAAACTCTTCGTTTGCTGCCTTGTCACCGTAGAGCGGCAGATAGCGGTAGTAAACTTCAAGCGTCATACAGGCCAGCGAAGTCGTATAGAGCCGGCCACCTTTTTTCGGCGTGTGTGATTGACCGAAGTGCCAACTACCCGCTTTGTTGCCTTCTTTTTCCTGTGTTTTCACAAGGAAGTCACGCATGCTTTTGTTCCACTTGTCCCAATTCTTGCCACCCATGTGCTTCATGCCTTGAGTCGCGTAGTAGTTGTAATACATGTCAGCCGATGGCCCGATGCTCGGCCCTTTTTCCGAAATGCCGTTCATACCTTCGACAAGCCCCGGTATGTTTTTGTCCCAGCCCATGTACATCCGGCAAAGCAAACCAACCGCCGTCCGTGCGTTGACTGGTTTTGAATTGGGAGCCGGTGGATCACCGTATCCGTAATACGCACCGCCAGTATGCGACACGCTATCCAGGAATTTTTCGGCCAACATATAAGTCTTTTGTTTCATGTCGAGGCCCGTGATCCTGCCACTCTTCAGAGCCATCAATTGCCAACCAACCGCAGAGGTATCGCCACGCTCTTTAGGTCTGTATCGCCATCCACCTCCTGACGGATCTTGAGCATATTCAATGAACCAAATGGTTGCTTGAGCGAACTTGCCCAACTCTGGATCCTTGGTCATCCCATAGGCTTCGCAAAACACGATTGAAACCAATCCGTGCGAGTACATTGAACCGCCAGGCTCAAGATACGAAATTGTATTACCGCCACCTCGTCTGGCTCGCTTCATCAAAAACTCAAGCCCTCTTCGGACTACTTCTTTGTATTCGCCAGTTTTATGAGTGCTTCCGGCACCCAGAAACGGCAGCAGCGCCAACGCAGTCGCGCCATTACGAGCCTCGGTCAGAGACCCAGGATCTGGGCTGTCGCGAAAACTTCCACTGCCAATACGATGATCAAGATTCCAACCACCATCATCCAACTGGTGTTTAGCGATCCACTTGAGGGCAAGTGCAACCGCCTCTTCCGAAGCCGCTGTGGCTCCGTACTTTTTCTTCATTCGTTCTTTTGCAGCCCCTGATCGTCCACCTGTTTCAGCGACCAGGTCCGACACTTCAAAGACCCCAATCTCTCCGTCTTTGAATTCTTCAGCAGCCAACATGTCGCCCACATCAAACTGCTCTTCAGGTAAGACTTCGACTTCATCCAGCGGATCAGTAATATCCTCAACCGTTTCTTCGGGCATTTCCGAAGCTTCTAAAGCATCCTCGGCATCCAAATCGAAATCGAGATTCATATCAATCGAATCAGCTGCCTCAACGGCTTGATCCGAAGACTCAAGCGCAACCGTTCGTTCGATTCTCGATGGCATCACCATAATGGCGAGCACGATGATGACTGCGATATGAGTCAAGAAACTTACCAACCAGCTCGGCATCACGTTGAACAACATGAACCGATTACCGCCTTCTTCGTCTTCGCCAACGTCGTCGGCTTTCAACTTGGAATTAGCGGGTTTTGGAGTGTTGGCAGGGCGGGGGGTGGTTTGACTCATTTTTCCACTCGTTTGGAGATCGCTCTTCTGAGGAGGTGAATATACCTAATATTATGACCTCTTTAAGTGAGATTAAAGTCAAAAATAAAGTCTTATCGGTTTATACGCAGGACTTCTTCCACGATTTACCCCTTATATCGAAGTAAACGGTCATTAACAAAAAGGCCGCAAGTCATTGGACCCCTGTTTTGGCCTACCGACGAAAGTTAACTTGATCACAACATCCGTTACTCCGTTTTTTCCGTTTTCCCAGTAAGGCATTTTGTTGACCGTGACTGTTGAAGTATTGAGATCGTGCGAACAATTGACCGGCTTGGTCAACGAAATAAAAAAAGCCAACCAATCGATCGGCGTCGTCCCAACGATGGGCGCACTGCACGAAGGCCACCTTAGCCTCGTTCGTGAATCGGTTGCTAACTCCGACAAAACAATCGTCACGATATTCTTGAACCCAACGCAGTTTGCCGCCGATGAAGACCTTGATAAATATCCAGGCAATCTCGAATCGGATTTAAAATTGCTGGAATCGCTGGGCGTGGAATACGTATTCGCTCCATCCAATTCGCAGATGTATCCGGCTGGTTGCTCGACGCAGATTGTGCCGCCAGCGGTTGCAAAAAAACTCGAAGGCGAATTTCGGCCCACCCATTTCACAGGCGTCGCAACGGTTGTTTTAAAGCTTCTGAATCTGACCCAAGCCGATAAAGCGTTCTTTGGCCAAAAAGATTTTCAGCAAGCGATGGTGGTCAAGCAAATGGTCGCCGATCTCAATGTCCCAACTGAAATATGTGTTTGCCCAATCATTCGAGACAGCGATGGATTGGCATTGAGTTCTCGCAACGTGTATCTCTCAAAAGAAGAGCGAGCCATTGCGTTGTCGCTTTCAAAGACGCTTGACTTCGTAGAAGAGCAGATCAAATCGGGACTGCGAGACGGGTTCGAAATCATCACAGAGATGAGACAAATGTTGATCGATGCGGGAGTCGAAAGCATCGACTATTCGATTGTGGCAAACCCGGAAACACTCGAAACGTGTGACCCAATCGAACTACCCGTCGTCGCGCTAATTGCGGCCTACGTGGGTAAAACGCGATTGATTGATAACCGAGTGATTACTGATTAAGCCCAATCCCACTTGATTGCGTATAAAGGTCTACAAATAAGGTTGCCAAAAAACGGCTAGATCGCCACATTTAGCTTGTCTAAAGTGCGGTTAAAAAAAAGCTCGTTCATTTAGTTTACAGAGCATTTAGTATTCTCTCCAGGAATTTCGTGGCATGCGGCAGACTTTGATTTTCATTCCACACTTCCTCTTCGAAGGCCCGTTGTTGATCGCTTGGTTGATCATCGGCGCCTTGATTCTGGCCGTCTCTTACTACCGCAATGGAAACACAAGCGAGACCTGGTCGTTCTTGCTCATTTACGGAGTCATCGCGTTAGTGCTCGCTTTCGTGATTCCGAATTTGGAAATCGAAGGCATCAATCCAGCCGATCCAACCGGCGAACATATCAAACAAGGCCTTGCCATCCGTGGATATGGCATTTTTCTTTTGCTGGCGATTACTTGCGGCGTTGGGCTTGGGCTGCTGCGCTGCAAACACATCGGGCTCACCACAGACCAATGCATAAGCCTGTCATTTTGGATGATGGTCGCTGGGATCTTTGGAGCCCGCTTGTTTTACGTGATCCAAAAACAGGATGATTTTTTTGTACAAGGAATGTCAATCAAAGAACTGGTTATCGCCATGGCCGACATGACCAAAGGTGGGCTCGTCGTTTACGGCAGCCTTTTCGGTGGCGTGATTGCGGCATTTATTTTCTTAAAGACTCACGGACTCCCGATCGCGAAAACCGCTGACTTGCTAGCGCCTGGAATGGTACTCGGTCTAGCCATCGGGCGCATCGGTTGCTTGATGAATGGCTGTTGTTATGGAGGAGTTTGTGACGCGCCGTTGCCAAGCATCACTTTCCCGGCCGGTTCGGCTCCTTATATGCAGCAGCTCACCCAAGGCGACTTGCTCGGCATCAACGCCAGCCCGATCGAAAGCGAGAAAGATGAATACCCTGAGTTTCCACTGCTCGTTGAGTCCGTCCAATCAGGCAGTAAAGCCGAACAGCTGGGAATCAAACCGGGCGATAAAATTGCCATTCAAACGCCAGGAGATTTGTACATTCGATTTAGGAAATCCAATCCGGATATCGTCCCTTCCGACGGCAAGGAATTTGTCAGTTACATCGTCAGCGATCGGCAGCAACAATTGCCGATAACGATGGATGAGCTTCCCGCGCGTTCATTGAACACTTACCCCACTCAAATCTACAGCTCCATCAACGCTGGACTCTTGTGCCTGGTGCTTTGGTTCTACTGGACCATTCGAAAATCGGACGGAGAAGTTTTTGGGCTAATGTTGATTTTTTATTCGATTGGCCGGTTTTTAATGGAACTTATTCGACAGGACGAAGCAGGCCAGTTTGGAACGCAATTCACCATCTCACAGTGGGTTAGTTTTGCAACGATCGTTGCGGGCATTACGGTATTTGCATACGCCCGAACCCTTGGTGCAAAGTCTAACCAGTCTCCCTCTCTGGCGTAGCTAAACATTGAACCACCGAGAGGGTTCACCGCCTGAAAATCGGTTATGATTATGCCAGCAGTAGCGACTACAATAAGACCGTAATCCGCAATTCGCGTGTAAAAGACGTGCGAAACGGCTGCTTTTAAAAGCTCGGGAACTAAATGGGAATGGCTGCGTCAGACAGAGGAACGAGTCAATGGCTAATCAAGATGACCAAGAACTTATCCGTCAAACGCTTGACGGAACTAAGGAATCGTTTGGTCATTTGATTCGCAAATATCAGGATCGGCTTTACAACGGCATGGTTCAGATTTTGCGTAGTGAGACCGAGGCCGAAGACGTCGTTCAGGATGCGTTTGTTTTGGCGTTCACCAAGCTAAGTTCCTTCAAAGGCAACAGTGCCTTTTTCACTTGGCTATACCGGATTGCCTACAACGTTGCGATCACAAGATTACGTCGTCGAAAACCAACTGTTTCGATTGATGGGAAAAATGCTGATTCAACACGTTTGGACTTTCCAGATAAAGGCCCAAGCCCAGACAACCGAATCCAACAACAGGAACAAGCCGTTCAACTTGATAAAGCGATGAAGCGACTGTCTCACGAACATCGAGCAATTTTAATTTTGCGAGAAATGGACGAACTTGATTATGACGCAATTTCAGAGATCCTCGATTTGCCAATCGGAACTGTAAGAAGCCGTTTGCATCGAGCTCGGGCTCACCTTAGAGACCATCTCGAAATGATCATGAACAAGAGTTAGAGACCCACGAACAACACAGTAGAACAACGACCCAATGTCAGACGCCTTAAATAACGAACAACGCGAGCAGCTTTTGATCGCTTACCTTGATGGTGAGTTGAACGCAAAAGACCGCGCAACGGCTGAGGCATTGCTTGACGCCCATCCAGAGTACGTCGAATTGGTCGATCAATGGAAAGAAAACAGCAGCATGTTTTCGACGATGCCACGTTATCGCTTGGACAGCGGTTTTGCCGACCGTGTGCTTGATGCGATTGATTCCAATTCAATCGTTGTCAATTCAACTTATGCAGCTGTATTTTCCACCGCCGCAACCGATTCGATTGCCAACAACGGATTAGCTCACAAAACATCCACTTCCCAATTTGTACCTTCTGCCCAAGGCAGTCAGCGCACCGGATTGGCGTTGCTTGCAGCCCTTGCGGCAATGTTGTTGCTTTCTGTTTTCGTGTTCCCGGCATTTGTCGAGGAGCCTGTAACAGCATTGAACAACCCATCGACCAGCCCCAGTGAAAATGCGTCATCGGAAACGGTGACGCCTAAAGCCACGGGGCCTGAAAACACTGAGCGTAAGGCCAAGAGCTATATCCCAAGAAGTATTTTGCTTAACAGCCGTCGCAATGGAAGTTCAATCAAATCGAAAACGATCGACCCACTTAAACTGCGCACTCAAAATTCTGGTATCAAGCAGTTTTTGTTGATCCAAACAGAATCGACCAAGGGAGCGTTGAAGCAAATTGAAACGGTTTTCGCAAAGCACGACATTGCGTACGAGCAAAACGAAGAAGAAGCACAGAACGCGTCTGGATTCGAAGCAATTCATGTCGTTTCCACGTCCAACAAAATGAAGAAAGCCATCAAAGAGCTAACCGAAAACTCAGACATAAGCGTTCGGAGCTTCGCCATGCCAGGTGCACCGGTTGGCGAATCAGCGTCAGCTCAACGGCTCGATTCAACTTTGATTTCAGACCAATCCGACAATCCTGAAATCAAAGAAATCAACAAGTGGTTTAATCTCGAAGGCGACAAAGAAGAAGAATCCGTCGTCCAATTTCTTTTGATGCTCGGCACGAAATAGCCAGCTTTCTCAAGCCAAGAATCATTGGCTTTAATGTGTGACCGCTCACAAGCTTTCAACATGTAGTGCTCCGAGTTGGGCACTGACACTCTTTACGTTCCTTTCAAGCACAACACCGTGCGCGAGCGGGTTGTATTTCGATTACAATCCAAAGTCTCAATTTTGACTTTCACGAAGGAACTTGCAGTGCGATTTTCTATTTGGCTACGAACTGGCGTGTGCATTCTTGTGTTGGCCGGTCTTTTTTGTACCGATCTCTCGACCGCCGAGGCTCAACAACGTACTCGTCGACTCCCACCCAGCCCAGGTGCCGTTTCCAAAGTGGTTTGGAATGAAGATGGCAAATCGGTTGAATTCACCAATCAGGGCAAGCGATATAAATTCGACCTTGAGTCCAAAGAAAAAACCGTCGTTGAAATGAAGAAAGACGAGCGCAACGATCGCACACGTCCGACTCGCCGCAGACGCCGTGCAAGCCAGGAACAGGGCAACTCCGGAAAGTACCTCGGCCGACCAGCTCGCGGAAGACAGTACACCAGAGTTGATTCGCCCGACGGAAAATGGCAGGCTCAATACAAAGACTGGAATTTGATTCTTCAAGACAAGAAATCCAAAGAGACGGTCGCGGTCACAACCGACGGCGACGAAAACATTCACTATGGAACCGCCAGCTGGGTTTATGGCGAAGAGCTGAATCAAACCAAAGCCATGTGGTGGTCGGCGGATTCCAAGAAAGTCGTTTACTACAAATTTGATGACACCAACGTCAAGAAATTTTATCTGCTTCGCGGTTGGTCCAAAATCAACACACAGCTCTACCCGGAATACTACACCAAAGCAGGCGCCAACAACCCGATCGCCGAACTGTTCGTCTACGATCTCGAATCAAAAGAATCAACACGAATCGACGTGGGTGGAACTGGCGACGAATATATCTACGGAGTGCGATTGTCTCCGCTGGGTGATGTAATGCTCGTCAACTGGACCGATCGCCTACAGCAACATCTCAAAGTGATGTCCATCGATCTCGATACCGGAAAATGCAAAACCATCATTGAAGAGAAACAGGATACGTGGCAAAGCAACTCGCCAACGATGACTTTTTTGAAAGACAAAAAGCGATTCCTTTGGCCGACAGACAAAACTGGATTCACGCATTACGAAGTTCGCGATCTCGATGGCGGTAAATTCCAAACGGTCACCAAAGGCGACTTCCAAATCAATAGCTTGAAGGTTCTTGAAGATGACAACATGATGAGCTTTGTGGCCAACACGTCACCCAAGAACCCGTACTACATGCAGTATCATCTGGTCGATCTGGATGGCAAAAACCAGCGCAGAGTTACCACGCTGGAGCACCACCACTCGAACTTTCAGCTTTCTCCAGACCGAAAATGGTTGATCGCTCAGTACGAAGAAGTCAACCTTCCACCTTGCACGGCGCTTTATAGCACCGATGGAACATTCGTGACGAACATCGCCGAGACCGATCCTGAATCCGCGGCGAATTTGGCCGAGATGTTCACGTTCAAGTCGGACGATGGCAAATTTGACATCTACGGCGTCCTTTACAAACCAAAAGACTTTGACGAATCGAAATCATATCCGATCATCAACGCACTTTATGGCGGTCCCGGATCGCGAGAAATCAGTGCGTCATACGTGGGCCGAGCTCGTTCCGAATGTGACCGCGGCTACTTGGTCGCCAAAGTAAACAATCGGGGAACCGGCGGGCGAGGCAAAGCGTTTCTAGGTGCAACCTATTTGCGACTGGGTGACGTTGATATCCAGGACCACGCAGACGCGATTCGTGAGCTTCGAAAACGTCCTTACGTTGACGGAGATCGCGTCGGGATCGTTGGTCATTCCTACGGTGGTTTCATGGCCGCAATGGGAATCTTCAAACACCCTGACGTTTACACCGCTGCGGTCGATCGAGCAGGGCCAACGGATTGGCGAAACTACGACACGATTTACACCGAGCGTTACATGAGCACGCCGCAGCTTAATAAAAAAGGATACGACAAAGGCGCGGCGATGACTTACGTGAAAGATTTCAAAGGAAAACTGCTGATCATGCACGGGATGGTTGATGACAATGTTCATCTCAACAATGCACTTCAGCTGATCGAAGCCATGGACCGCAACAAAAAGCCTTACGAAAGTCGTTTTTGGCCCAACGGCGGACACGGTTTGGGACGCGGCGCGGCGACCACGCAAAATGAATTCTTTGACCGTGTTCTCAAACCCAATACTGCTCAATAATGGTGTTGGATTTAGCGCGGGAGAGCGACTCTCCCGCGGATTCATAAGCCGCGCCATTTGCTTGGTCTGGTTTTAATCAAACCCTTGAGCGAGGAATGGTCCTCCTGGTCAAAATCACCCGAGCGGCAATGTTCAAGAAGTTGGGAAGCGTCAACACGATCCAATTTGGAACAACAACTCGCTCCAACTAACCTCGCGCGCCACCGACTCAAACTCCTCAACAGGTTTTCCACGTTTCAAGGGTCGCGTTTTAATCATCACATCCGTTGAGCTTTATCAACTCGGCGCGATTCTCTGCGATTCTTTGCGCCAAATACATCCGCTTAACCGAGGTTCTCGTGGTAGGTTGAGACCTCAGCAAAAGTGATGCTCGAAAAAGTTGTTTTCGGGTTTTCACCTGCTCAGTTCCGGTTAACTTTTTGACTGCGAACACTGCTTCGAGAACAACTACCAACCAACACCCAAAAAAAGCCAATAACCAATATGCCTACCGATTCCGTTTCCGTTGAAGAGACCGTCATCACACCAGAAGCCTCGGCCAAATCAGAGCCGTTCATTGGGCAATGGAATCAACTGATTTCCACGACCAACTGGGAAAAGGGCGAGATCATCGCAAAGTGGCGAGACTCTCTCAAGGAAAACAAAGTCGCGGCAAGCCAGTATTCTGACGAAGCCTGGAGTCAATTGGTTGGCGGAGTCACCCCGCAACACGTCGGTCGATTGCGTCGAACACACGAGCGATTTGGTCACGTCTACACCGAGTACGCAAACGTCTACTGGAGCCACTTTTACGCGGCCCTCGATTGGGAAGACGCAGAGATGTGGCTTGAAGGAGCCGTGCAGAATAAATGGTCTGTCTCAGGCATGCGAAAACAACGCTGGGAAACGCTTGGCAAAGTCGGTGACGCTCCGGCTGATTCAGACATTGTTAGTTCTGAAATGGCAGAAGAAACCCAATCACTTGCTTTGGCTGAAAACACTCGCAACAACGACCGCGACTATGTCGAAGGCCCAGTTCACGAAGGTCCGGATTGGGGCGATGAAGACAGTCCATCAGGCAAAAAGAAGTCCACCGACGACGATTCCGACGATAAAGAAGAACCCGAAACACAACCGCACGCCATCCGGCCTTTTGAATCTTTCACCGAATTGCCAGACGACATCGCCGAAGTTGCCGCCGCTTTCAAGGTCGCAATCATCCGACACAAAGCCGACGAGTGGAATGAGATTTCACGCGACGATATGGTCGGCTTGCTGGACGCACTCAAGCAACTCGCAACAATCGCTGCGGTTTAGCTTTTTAAGATTAAACTGAGAAACGAAAAAGCCCAATGCGTTCTAGCGCCTTGGGCTTTCTTTGTTTTACTTAACAAATTTGAATCGTCGAATTTAAGTGCATTGGCAGGCACTAGTTCTACGCTTTGAGTACCGCGTCCTGTCGCTCAAGGATATTTTGTCCTTCACGAATTCGACGATAAAGCTCATCGGGCACAACCGGCTTTGTCAGATAGTCATCGGCACCGCAACGGAATGCAGTTTCCAGAACATCGCGACCTGACTTTGCCGTCAACATGATGATGTAGGTGTTTCGCCTTTTATCATTTTCGCGATGCCATTCAATGAACGCAGGGCCTTCTACTTCTGGCATCATCCAATCGACGATCATCAGACGAGGAGCGTCTGGCCCAGTCATGATTTGAACCGCAGCGGCAGCGCTGTCAGCAAGAACGGGCTCAAAGCCCCACTCTGTCAAATGTTTGGAAAGGCTGATCCGAATAGTAAGGCAATCGTCTACAACTAGAACTTTCATGGTCCTGCAATCAGTTGAATTAGCTTGTTTTTAAAAGGTAGGACACCCGTTAGCAGGAAATGACTGGAAGTGGTTAGCGCTGCGTCGATTTCGCCAACCCAGCAGGCGCCGGCTGCCTTTTATGTCAACCATGCCGATTTTGCCGACAGTTCCAGTCAACACCCTTATCGCTCGATAAAGTCGCTGACGATACGAACCAAATCGCCAACACGAATCCGCGCACGAAAAGCCCATTTAAAAACGTTCCGACAACGTTGGCGTGGTGAAATTTGGCCGAGAATCTGTTACAAAATCTGTTTGCGAATCTACTGCCGAAACTGCTCCGAATCCGTTTTCGATTTTGTTTCGAAATGGTTCTTCGCCCTACAAAACTTGCTCACCGAATTCACTCTTGCGGGAAAGAAAAACAATATGTCGACCAAAGTTGCAGTCATTGGAGCTGGAGGAATGCTTCAGTATCACGCGGGTGGTTTTCAAGATGGTGGGGCCGAAGTCGTTGCAATTTGTGACATGAACGAAGCCGCCGCGAATGCCGCGGCCAAAGAATGGAAAATCCCCAACGTCTACACCGACGTTGAAAAAATGTTGGCCGAAACCGACGCGGATGCAGTCAGTATCATTGTCCCCAACAAGTTTCACGCACCACTTTCGATTCAATGCCTCAACGCAGGCAAACACGTTTTTTGCGAAAAGCCTCCCGCCCTTAGCGCAGCCGAAGTCGAAGAGATGATCGGGGCAGCCAAATCAGCCGGCAAGCACTTGATGTTTAACTTTAACAATCGTGCTCGCCCAGAATCCTACGCGATGATGAAAATGATCAGCGATGGAACGATCGGCGACATCAACTCGGCCCAAGCCAAATGGATTCGCCGAACTGGCATCCCCGGCTTCGGTGGCTGGTTTACGACCAAAGCCCTTTCTGGTGGCGGCCCTTTGATCGACCTCTTACACATGGTCGATCTTGCGATGTTCTTTATGGGTTACCCCGAACCAGCCCACGTACTGGGACAAACGTTTGATAACTTTATCGACAACAAAGACTTTAAAGGTCCTTGGGGAATCCCAGATGTTGCTGATGGAACGACAGACGTCGAAGCAGCCGCCCACGGTTTTGTAACTTTCAAAACAGGCCAAGTCCTCACGATGCAGGTCTCTTGGGCCGAGATGATCAAACGAGAAGAAGTCTCGGTCGTGTTTCAAGGAACCAAAGCCGGCGGTAAAGTCGAACGTTTGTTTGGCTCCGATGGGCTCGACGAAACCGCAATCGACACTTGTGAAATCTACGTCCAGGAAGGCGGCAAATCGGTCGACAAAACTATCGAAGTCGAACACTCCGAAGACATGGGACGCCGCCGTTCAGCCGCAAACTTCATCGGCACCATCAACGGCACTGAGCAACCGCTCAATACGCCTGATCAAGCACTCGCGCTCATGAAAACGATTGACGCGCTTTATCAATCAGCTCAATCAGGCAAACCTGTTGCGGTCTAACGTTTGCGAAAACCCAACGGTCTTCGCAAAGCCGACTTGAAATCACTCACAATCAAAAAAAGAAAATAATACACTCGAAGGAATACCCATGACACTTAATCGTAAACTTCGGATGGGCATGGTCGGCGGCGGACGTGGTGCGTTCATCGGATCCGTTCACCGCATGGCAGCTGCACTCGATGGAAAAATCCAATTGGTCGCCGGTGCTTTTTCATCTGATGCTGAGAAAAGCAAACTTTCGGGCGAAGACATGATGCTGGACGCTTCTCGTGTTTATCCCAGCTACCAGGAAATGGTTGAAAAAGAATCTGCACTTCCAGACGATCAGCGAATTGACTTCGTTTCAATCGTTTGCCGAAACGACATGCACTACGAAGTCTCCAAGGCATTTCTCGAAGCCGGCATCAATGTGATCTGCGAAAAACCTTTAGCGTTCTCCTTAGAGCAAGGCAAAGAACTCGCTGCGGTTGTTAAATCAACTGGCAAAGTGTTTGCTCTGACCCACAACTACACTGGCTACCCGATGGTCAAAGAGGCCAAAGCAATGGTGGCCGATGGAAAACTGGGGCGCATCCTCAAAGTCATCGCCGAGTATCCGCAAGGCTATGCCATCACCGCACTGAACGAACAAGAAGACGGAGCAATTTCGAACTGGAGAATGGATCCAAACGTCTCCGGTGTTTCAAACTGCATCGGCGACATCGGCTCGCACGCCGAAAATCTTGTCAAATACATCACTGGCCTTGAGATCGAAGAGTTGGCCGCTGAGCTTTCGACTTTCATTCCCGGCCGACCGCTTGACGATGATGGCAACATGCTCGTCCGGTATAAGGGAGGCGCAAAGGGTGTTCTTTACGCATCGCAGATTTCGACCGGAGACGAAAACAACTTGAACGTTCGCATCTACGGCACCAAAGCTTCGCTTGAATGGCACCAAGAGCATCCTAACGAGCTAACAATTAAGTACGCAGAACAACCACGTCAGATCCACCGCCGCGGCAACGTTTACAATGGCGAAGTTTGTGGCAAGAACACGCGTCTGCCTTTTGGACACCCCGAAGCGTTTATCGAAGCGTTCGCCAATGTCTATTTGGGTGCGGCCGAAGCGATCGCTGACGAAGTCAGTGGAGCCTACCCGCGAGCAGAAGGCTACGACTATCCCACAGTCGAAGATGGCGTCGAAGGCATGGCCTTTATCGAGGCTGCGGTGGCTTCATCGAAAAACAACGCCGCCTGGACAAAGCTTGCCCTGTAAAACGGGGGACACAAACGCCTGAACAATGAATCGTTTGGGCCATCCCCTTAGTTGCGTCACATAACTTCGATGCAATAGAATGTAAGTGGGCAACGGCGGATGGGTAATTTCAGCCCCATGGCCCAACGAACTATTAATGAAGCCATTTGTTGATTGCGTTGCGATTAGAGCAAAATGCTGAACTTGCGATGCAGCCTTCAAATTAGAATTGCTTAACAAAAACACCCTAACAAAGTAACGTGCGACATGAATATTGGCCTTCTTGCTGCTGATGAACTCAACTTTTGGCAAGTCGCCACGATCGTTGGCATTCTGTTTCTGCTGTTCATTCTGTTCATTGCCTTTGCAATTTTCCTCTCGTACTTCCGCTGGTGGATTCAAGCATTTTTCACTGGTGCCAAAGTCAGTTTCTTTGAACTGCTCGGAATGACGTTTCGAAAAGTTAAAGCCAGTGTGATTGTGCCGAGTAAAATCATGGCCGTCCAAGCCCGTTTGAACGAACCGGAAATGACCACCAAGGCACTCGAAGCCCACTACCTCGCTGGTGGAAACGTTCCGCTGGTTGTGCGAGCCTTGATCGCGGCCAACAAAGCCAAAACGATCAAGCTCAGCTTCCGCGAAGCCACCGCAATCGACTTGGCGGGTCGTAATGTTCTCGAAGCCGTCCAGACCAGCGTTTACCCTCGAGTCATCGATTGCCCTGAACGCGGATCTTCACGTCGTTCACTTGATGCGGTTGCCAAAGACGGAATTCAGTTGAAAGTACGAGCACGAGTAACGGTTCGATCTAACCTTCAACAATTGATCGGTGGTGCGACCGAAGAAACGATCATCGCTCGTGTTGGTGAAGGTATCGTCAGTGCGATCGGATCAGCCGAGACTCACAACGAAGTGCTTGAGAATCCTGATATGATCTCCAAAGCCGTGCTTGCCCGTCGGCTTGACTCTCAAACCGCTTTTGAAATCGTATCCATCGACATCGCTGATATCGACGTTGGTGACAACATTGGTGCGAGACTTCGTGCCGATCAAGCCGAAGCCGACACACGCGTTGCCCGCGCCCGCGCAGAAGGCCGTCGTGCGATGGCCGTTGCTCAAGAACAAGAAAACACGGCGGCAATCGAAGAAAGCCGCGCACAGTTGGTCGCCGCAGAATCCGAAGTTCCCAAAGCAATGGCGGATAGTTTCCGCTCTGGCAACCTCGGAATTCTCGATTACTATAAACTCCGTAACGTTCAAGCCGATACTGATATGAGAAAGTCCATTTCAGGTGGCGGCAGCTCGTCGGCAAGATAACATTGCGTAAGAACCATTCGTTGAGTTAGATTTCAATTCTGACTCGTTGGTTGGTCATTGGTTAGCAGTTCATGATGTCAGGAAACTAAAGAGAGTAACATGGCTCGAGACATCGAAGAATTTTTGCGCAAAGCCGCGGAGCGACGTAAGCAGCAAAAGAGTGGCGATACGCCCAAGCAACCGCCTCCGCGCCAACAACCTCCTCGACGCCAGGAGCCTATCGAAGAAGTTCAAGCCGAACTTGTTCGTCCCGCGCCAATTCAACGTCGCCAAAATCCTCGATCCCAACCGCCCAAAGCAAAACCGCTCCGCGAACAACCGAGAAAGAAGTCAAATCTTCGCGACCAAAGTGTTTCCGCTCACGTCAAAAGCCATATCGATACGTCCGATATCGCTGCCCATGCGGAAAACCTTGGCGATCGAATTTCCAGCGTACACGATCAAGTCGAAGCAAGAATTCACCAACACCTTGATCACGACATTACCGTTATCGATGACACCCCAACGATAACCGACGATGTTCCCGCCGAGATCTTTGGCAAGCAATCCGACGATGCCGTAAAAGAGTTGCGCAAATTACTTGCCAGCCCAAAATCGGTTGGTCAAGCCATCATTCTGGCAGAGATCCTCAAACGCCCTGAGTTTTAAAACAGTACTGCGTTCTCTGCAGCAGGTAAACGATCGGCACTGGTCGCCGGTATTGATCACCTAGCCGAACCGTACTCACTTGGCATTCTCGTTTGCCAATTCGTATCGATCTATCACGCCCAACATAAAATTCATGGACAATACACACACCTCAACCGCGCACGCTAAACCAGCCAAAACAAAAATCGGCTGGGTCGGCACCGGCGTCATGGGACATAGCATGTGCCGGCACTTGATGGACGCCGGATACGAGCTAACGGTCTACTCACGAACAAAATCAAAAGCCGAAGACTTACTCAGCGCGGGCGCAGTCTGGGCGGACACACCCATGGCTGTTGCCGAAGCTTCTGATGTCGTATTCGCAATCGTTGGCATGCCCAACGACGTCCGTGAAGTATTTCTCAGCGACAAAGGGATTATTGCCGGCTGCAAACCGGGCAACATCATCGTCGACATGACGACCAGCCATCCAGCACTGGCCGTTGAAGTTTACGAAGCAGCAAAATCAAAAAACGTCAGCGCGATCGATGCTCCAGTTTCCGGCGGAGACGTCGGAGCAAAAAACGGCACGCTCTCGATCATGATTGGAGGAGACGAAGCCGCCGTTGATGCACTTTCAGATTGTTGGAACGCGATGGGCAAAACAATTGTGAGGCAGGGCGGGGCAGGGAGTGGACAGCACGCCAAAGTCGTCAATCAAATTTTGGTCGGCGCGGGGATGATCGGCGTTTGCGAATCGCTTTTGTATGCATATCGCGCTGGACTCGACCTTGAAACAGTTCTCCAATCCGTCAGCAGCGGCGCGGCGGGAAGTTGGGCTCTGTCTAATTTGGCTCCGCGAATCGTCGCCGGCAATTTCGACCCCGGTTTTTTTGTCGAACACTTTGTTAAAGATCTCGGGATCGCCCTTGAAGAATCTTCAGCGATGAAGCTGAACCTTCCCGGATTAAAACTCGCCCACGAGCTTTATCAAAACGTGCAACAACAAGGCGACGGGAAACTCGGCACCCATGCGCTTCAAAAATCTCTTGCGGCCATGTCGGACGTGCAGTGGCCAACTAAATAGTCCACTCAATTCATTCGGCTTTCTTTGGGCAAACTTTTCAGTTCACTCACAAAATACCGATTAGTTTCTCTCACAAAAATCGGTTATTGTCCTGACACTGCACACTGTTAGACTGAACTCATGACTTCTTTAGATACCAAAATTGACCCGATGGCCAATCGCCGCGACTTTCCGATCCTCAATCAAACGATTCATCGTGATCGACCGTTGGTTTATCTGGACAACGGGGCGTCAACACAGCGGCCCCAATCCGTCATCGACGCGATGTCAAACTGTTATCAAAAAACGTACGCAAACGTTCACCGTGGCATCCACTGGTTAAGTGAGCAGGCATCAGCCCAATACGAAGAAGCCCGCACGCTGGTACAAAAATTCATCAACGCTCCCCACAACAACGAAGTCATTTTTACTTCTGGTACTACGGAGTCGATTAACCTCGTGGCGCATGCCTGGGGCAACGAGCACGTAAAATCGGGTGACGAAATCCTGCTAACGATTTTTGAACACCATTCTAATATCGTGCCGTGGCAACAGCTTGCCGCCCGAACCGGCGCTGTCGTTCGGTTTGTTTCCATTGACGAAAATGGTCAATTGGACATGGCAGATTTAAAGCAGCAGATTTCCGAGAAAACAAAGATCGTCGCATTAGCCGCCGTTTCAAATGTGCTTGGGACAATCACACCGGTTGCAGAAGTCGTTTCTTTAGCCCGTGCAGTGGGAGCAATCACAGTTGTCGACGCGGCCCAATCGGTTCCTCATGACGTGACCGACGTCCAAGCCTGGGATGCGGACTTTGTTGCGTTCAGCGGTCACAAAATGCTTGGGCCATCGGGTGTTGGAATCCTGTGGGGAAAACAAGATCTTCTCGAGTCGATGCCACCGTTTTTGGGTGGCGGCAGCATGATCGATCAAGTCACCGTTGACGGATTTACGCCGGGCGAACTGCCCGCTCGTTTCGAAGCCGGAACTCCTCCGATCGTGGAAGCGATTGGGCTGGGAGCGGCCATTGAGTATCTTAACCGCATTGATTTAAAAGCCATCAAGCAACACGAACACGAGTTGGTGGCGGCTGCCTTCGAAGCGATTTCGGATATCGACGGTTTAAGAATTTTCGGTCCGCCTGCAGACCAGCGTGCGGGTTTGGTTAGCTTCGTAATCGACGGAGTATCGCCGCAAGACATTTCTATCTTGCTTGACCAGCAGGGCGTCGCCATCCGCGCCGGCCACCACTGCGCCATGCCGCTTCATCAGCACTTGAACATTCGTTCGAGTTGCCGGGCAAGTTTCTATCTTTATAACACGATTGAGGAAGTCGGATTGTTCGGTGAGGCGCTTAAAAAAGTTGTCAAACGACTTCGTTAAATGGATTCGAAAAGAGGTTCGAAATGGACGATGAACATCTTGCACCTCGAATGATTCAGTCGATGGAAATCCTTCAGATGTCCATTGCAACGCTAATTGCGCGAATAAAAAAGGAACTGGCTAATCCTTTTCTTGTTGTTATTCAATCCAACCAGCTCAACGACTTTCCCGACGTAGAACCTTTCATAGAGGACGAAGAGCCCGTTCCGGAATTGCGAATTGAAAAAAACGAAAGCGGCGATCTGATCGTCAGAATTATCCCGGATCTCTACCCTCAGCTCTCGATCAACGAGAATCCGGAAGGCCAAGATCTCGAAAACGATCAATCGAAAAACATGCTGAAAGATGCAAAATGGTTTTTAGAATCCATCGAGCAACGAAAAACGACTCTGGTGCGAGTCGCTCAAGAGATAGCCAGCCAGCAAAGCCTTTTTTTGAATGGCGATTACAGCGTCCCCAACCCGCTGATGATGAGTACGATTGCCGACAAAATTTTCGTCGCCGTTACGACGCTTAGCAGAGCGGTAGACGAGAAATGGATCGAAACACCGAATCGCTCAATGGCGCTGCGTGAATTGTTCGATGGCGGAGCCTCATGTGCGGCCATGTTGAGACGGCTGGGAAAAGACATTCAAAAGTTAATCGATTCCGAAGACAAATCTGCGCCACTATCCGACGAAGCGATCGTGAAAAAACTGTACGCCGATCACGGAAATGTCGCTCGACGAACCGTTACGAAATGCCGTATACATTTGAAAATTCCCAGTTCGCGACAGCGAAAGGACGATGGCAATTCGTCCAGTTGAAATATGAAAACACCAATGGCAAACGAGCATCACCGAACGTTTAATCGGCTTCCTCCCAGTGTTTTGCGAGTAGATAGCCGACTTCGACTCCACTAGCGCCCGGCGGAACGTGTTGATAAAGAAACTTGATCAACCGTTTGTCAAGTTTACTGAACTTAACCGCGCTTCCATATTCTTCCGCGTCCAAGTCTTCATAGAAAACACTTTTTTCAAATTGGCTTGAATCGCCACCTGCGCCCATGGACTGACTAATTTCCTCCATGATGATGTGGCGAAGTTCGCGACCATACTTTTTGTCGCTGGGAATCAACACGATCGCTTTTTTCAATTCAAATTTTCCATTCCACCAATTGCTAAAGTATGCGACGACGCCTTCGGGCAGCGTAAATTCATGTTTCTTTGCCAGTTCCTGAAATTTTTCTCGCGCAGTAAAAATGACTTTGATGTCGGCCGACTCGTCCCCCGGCTCAAGCACGGTAATTTGAATATCATCTGGAAGAAGCTCATTGATCTGATCCACGACGCTTTTGATAACGCGGGGAAACTGATCGCCTTCGCCAAACGTACTGAGGGTCGGCGATCTGGTCCAGCGTTTGACGAAATCAATGTCACGCGTTCCGTACTCACTTCGGACGATAACGTCGCCAACGAACTGCAGTACTTCTTTTTCGATTTGGGCGTCAACAGGCTGGGCGAACAATCCAACGGCAACGAAAATTAAAGCCAGAACTGAACCGCGAACAATACTTCTCATGAGAACTCCAAACTTTGACGATTCGAAAAACGTGATTTGCCGTCGCGTTTCACGCAGCAAAAACACCAAAAGGAAAAGGTGAAGCCAATATCGAATCTCACAACCGAATAACTCCTACTCTAACCGAGACGCCACAATAAGGTAAGCAATGAGTAGAGCGGAAGCTAACTAACATTGAAGGCGGCCAACTATTGGTGACGTGCTCCCAATTCGCGAATTCGGTTCAATGTACTACTATTCAGTTCCATTGATGCTCGCACATTAATCTGAAAAGTCTGATTGCTGAATCCGGAAAAGTAAACATTGCGGCGAGGCCGGCAATACAAGCTACTGCCAACTCTGATTCGGGTTTGCATTCGCAAAGCGCGTTGAAAAAGACTCGCCCGATTCTCTCTTTCTGGTCGAGTACTGGATCCCAATATTCGTCAGGAGGAGGTGCGGAATTCTTGAACAGGCTGCCACTGAAACCCACAAGCGATTCCTGTAGTTTTTTCGGCTGGGCCTCAAAGAGATCCAGCAAGTAAGGGATAGTAGCGAAGTACTCAAGCTCCATTTCGTCAGATGACTGAGCCAGATTAGAAATGAAATTGCTAACGTCTCGAGATTCCAAGTCTTCCTTCGCAAGCAGATCGGTCAACAACTCGTGGACATTCCCCATCTCAGGGCGTAACCAATATTCTGAATCCAGCGGAATGCGAGCGGGTTGGGTCATAAACAAGTCCTAACGCGCGCGTCAAAAAAGACGCGGCCAATAATAGAAATTTTGAGGTGCGAATTGATAAAATCGACAATGTCCATCGGTGAAACAGAATGCCCAATCCACCACCGGGCGACTTGGGTTCAACGCAATGTCATCGGCTGCTTTGATTCAATCCGTTTAGATTCAATCCGTTTAGTTATAGCTCATTCGAATACACGATTTTGTAACCATTATCAAATGTGTGCAGGTTGATAACGAGAGGATGCGATTCTGTTTCAACGAGAAATTCGGTGAAAATTTGATCTACCTCGACATTGTTGATTCGAAGCTGGAAATATTCAGGAAGGTCGAACCGGATCCGATAACGACCTGAATCAACTTGGGCAGGATGTTTCCAGGACCGTCCCGTTTCGTCTGTCGAATCGATTGCAAACTGGCACCATTTGTCGATTGGTTCAGCGTAACAAAAAAACCTACCCCTTGTTCGTGGAATTGGAACTTCAAGATCTGAAGCAAACACGTTTGTGATTATTTTTGTTGAGTTGGACATCTTTTCAAGGTTCCGCTGCATTTATTGACAAGCGCGTGCGTGCATTGATTGGTTACTACGCGATTTATAAGTGAGGTCGGGAAAGGCGTTCTCGCATTCGCCATTCAACCAACCCAAGCGAAGCGACATAAACTCCCTCTCCAAGTACGTGCACTAGACCAATCGCGTTTATCCTGTGCCAGTAAAAAATCAGTATTGAAATGCATATCAATAACCAAGCCATATTTGCAATGGCGAGAATCCCGACCAATCGCTTTGAACGATTGCGCCGTGTGGTCACGAAAAACGAATAGCCGCCATAGATCAGATTGGCGAAACCCATCACACCGACAATAAAAATTGGCAAGTTTTCTAAATCGCTGAGTAGTCCGCAGAACGACAGTACCGCACAACCAACGACCAGCCCTCCAATGCAGTCGAGCCACAGAATTCTATCTATCGAATTTGCCATATCTACAATCTAATATGCAGCTCAGGAAGAATCACAATAAGGATGACAGGGATCGACACCCATGCCACTGCGCCAAGCAAAGAAACAACAAAGGTAAAACTGTTGGGCTTGAAGAGATAAATTAACGTAGTCACAAAAACAAGAATCGAAACGCTCCAGATTGGGACAGCCCAAGGGCCGATGCCCCAAACGAAATAGGCCAACGTTATCAACGGGCCCGAAGCAGTTAAGCCAAAAAAAGTGAAGCCGCCTAAGTATGACAAGCTGCTTTTCTGAACCACAAACACCGTGACCGCCAGCGCCAAAGATAAGATCATTGCAACGACATATAGAAACCTAAGCCTGCTTGTCTTTGGAAACCGCACAACACGAACCAGCGAGTCCAACTCAGTTGGTGATTGATAGGGATTTTCCATTTCAAACAATGCCCAAGCACTTGAGAAAGTAGACTACTTATACGCCGGGTCCAAGTCTGGCTTGTGCGTTTCGATCCAGCTGGTAGCTTTGGCTCCATAGTCTGGAAGGAAATCATCCACCAACGATGATATTCTGTTTTCGCGAAATGATAGTGTCTGCCGTGCGGAAAGTTCAAGTGTTGGGGCATTGGGTGCCGTGTACTGGCCAAACCAAATAAAAGACAGTTGATCAGATTCTTCATGTGGTCCGTCAACGACATACATTTTTCGCCGCAATTGGCGGTCAAACCCATCGAGCGATCGCTTGAATCCGTCAACGATCGCATCTCGCCCTTTGATTTCACATGCAAAATCTGCGTTGCGAATTTCGTACGTAGCATCCTCGGTGAAGTGCTGCATTACGTTTTCCCAGCAATCAGTCCGATAAGCTTTTTCAAAATCAGTAGCGTATTTCAGTAACTTGGCGGTTAGGTGAAGGCCAAGAATACGCAAAACTGGCGGCAGCGTTAGACTACAAAAAGACGGGTAGCGAAGCGAGGCATTGCTCGTTGCCGAAAGTAGAATTTGCGAAAGTTTCAAGAATAGACTCGTAATGATGACGACCGTGACGACGAATCAGCGATTCGCGTTCGATCATTTTCGACGATTCAATTTCCGCTGTCTACATGCGAGCTTGTGAAAGCAAGCCCGGACTTAGCCGATCGCTTCGATTACTTCCTTTTTTTCATCAAGAAATACGTTGCGGCGATCTGAGCGATACCAAGCACGATGAAAAAGACTCCCAGCCCAATCCACTGGCTGGTTTGCGCTATTCCAAGTTCGTTTCGCCAAGGCTGCGAAATACAAGCCCCGCCAACGATAAGTGATGCAAGAATCGAAATCGATAGCTTGCCAAGTAGGATCGTGCGCCACATGAGATGAGACTTAGTCGCTCTGTTAATGATTTGAAAGAAAAATTCGCAAGACGAATGCCTGTCAATATTCTAACCTACCGTTGATTCAATCTGCCAAGCCAGCCTTGCTAAAGCTTACCTGGATGGCGTTTATTCGGAGTTTTACTCGGAGGACGTTTCAGGTTTTCGCCCGATGAATTGATAATACGGTGTTCGTAAAAACGGCACGTAAGGCAATCTGTTTCGCTCTTCCACCAAATGCACTTGCTCAAAGTGGTTTTTCAAAAACGGCAAATGATCAGGCGAAGGAAAAACGTTGTCCGTCGCAAACCAGGGCTGCCAGAGGTTGCGTGCCAACCATCGCTGCTTCTTCAATCCTTCTGGTGGATACTTGCGACCAACATAAAAGTCCACGACGCCAATGTGGCCGCCAGGCTTGAGCATTGCGATTGCATTCTCAATCGCGGCAAACCAATCAGGGATCATGGTCAGCGAATATGAAAAAGTAACCACGTCGGCAAGCCCTTCGGCAGGACGGAACTTGGTCGCGTCTGCCGCAACGGCTTCCGCGTTGCCCCAACCGCGTGCCTCAAACCGCTCACTGGCGACTCTAAGCAACGACTCGGAAAGATCGACCACGTAGACTTTTTTCAGTTTCCCAATGTCGTCTTTTAAGTTTTCAATGTTGGATCCAGTTCCGCCACCCATGTCGACCCATACGCCGCCTTCCGGGCGCGGCATGGTCGCCCACAGCTCTTCACGGCCCTTCAAAAGTCGACGCCGAAAATCATCATACGCGTCGGCTTGGCCCCCATAAAAACTCTCCATCCGCTCGGCATGGTTATCACCGCGCACAGGCTTAAGAAGCATGTGATAGAGGATTTTCATATCAGAAAAAAAAGCCATGTTTTTCGGTTCAGCAAAAGGGTTGAAGGTCAGAGATCAAAAAGCATTTAGAGTGGCGTGTTTACAGTTTGAGCGATCAGGCAGAGCAGGGCACTGCCGCAGTGTTCAGACAAATAAATAATCAAGTCTTCACATGCGTAAAGGCGACTCTGAACTTGAACCTCACCTGGTCGCGAGTGCTCTACGCACCCAGCTCAGCGATGTAAAAGCTGCCGTAGGTATGCACGCGATCTTTTTCGTGGAGTTCGCTGGCAAGCTCAGAGTTGTAACTGAGCATGGGGCTGACTTTTTGGATTTCGCCGTTTCGATTGACTTGGACTTCGTCAATAAAGTCCGTTCGCAATCCGCCGCTTCGCCAAATCAAACGGGCGCCCGGAGCGGCTCGGTCAACAATGGCTTGCCATTCGGATTCCAAAAGTGGGAAAAACTGGTCGCTTAACCAGTCCATGTGGTCAAGCAAAATGTATCGTGAAATCTGCCCGTCGTGCTTTTCCAAAAAGCCCTGCACCGAATCGGTGTGCGTCGAAACGTTATCGACAACGCCACCTTTAAGTTTCGCGAAATTGTCTTCTTTCAAATACTCAGGGCAACACTCGCGAGAATATTTCCCATTCATGTAAACGCGCCAGAAGTAATTGTCTTTCATCGGAAGTTCAACAAAAACGCTTTCCATGCAATCCTGAATGAACTTGACCAATCCGCCTTCGTATTGCGTTTCGATCTGGCGCCGCTGGGCTTTGGGTACACCCAACATCGACATGGTCGTGTCGCGGTTCATGGTGAACTTCATCAGTCCCGACCAGAATTTTTTCTTGAGATGTTTTTCGTAGATCTCTTTTTGCTCTTCAATGGACTCGGCATTCAAAAGCGAATCCAATTGTGGGCGAACGCGAATCACTCGGTCGGTGTAGATGCAGATCATTCGTGCGATCGCGCCTGAAGTACCGCGGTGATAAAATGTCTTGCGGCGGTTATCAAACCACTTAATCTTCTTGTCCCAAAAAGATCGAGACCAGTCCGGCAGCTCACTGCGAAGTTTGTCTTGATAGATATTCTTGATGCCCGGCAATCGCCCTTCGCCAAACATTTTGAAGAAGTCATCGAACTCAAGGTTCCGAATCGCACTCATCTTCAAGTCGAGCAAAGCGTTTTGTCGCGGGTTCATATCAACCGCATTAACATGTTTCGGCCCAGCCAATGCGTAGTCCAGTGCATTGCAACCAGCCGAAGTAATGACCAACACGTTATCGTCCGGGCCAAACTCGAGCGCAACACGATCAAGACGTGGGTCTTCCCAACAAGTGTTGTAGACGAGATTATTCCCGTGCACGGTTGTAAAAATTCGACGGTTTACCCAGTCCTTAAACGCCATGATATCTCGGTACGACTTGAAGGTTCAGTTAATTTTGAACCGAAATTGTATCACTTGAAAGCTTGAATCGACAGGAGCAAAAATTCTGACGGCTGGGTAAATTAGACCGAAATTACGGCGTCAAATCTCGCGTTTCTTCACGATGAAGGCAACTTCGGATCACTTCCTTTGCGTATGCTGGCGAGCGGTCGCTTTATTCAAATTGAAAATATAACGCGAGCCGTTTTGGCGCTAGCCACGGTTTATGGGCCATGAAACCGTAGCTAGTGCAAAAACGGCTAACAAAGTAACAGCCTCTGGCAATCGTGTGATTTCAATCCATGGGCACGTCAGGCACAGGCTGACCTACAACGCTTATCCCAGCGTAATTCTCGCCCGCTAGTCAAACAGACGTTAGCAGTCGGCACACGCAACGCATTGTTAACTGGCGATTATTTCGGAGTCAATCAAAAGCGATAGTCAACTCGAATTACAATCGCGCCTGATGTGGCGTCAGGCGAGGATTGGATTTGCTGCAGCGTTGGTTCTAATGTCATATCCCAACGGATGTGTGGCGTAGTTGTGAAGCTGAATATCGGCCGCAATAATTCAGAAAACTCCATGCCCGATATCGGCGGTTTTCCATTCGTCTCCCAGTCATATTTTCGCTCTAACGTTCCATCACCATTACCAGTTCGATGGTCGTTTAGACTACCAAGCAAAATGTAGCCTGCGCGTCTAAAATTTTCTTCGACCAGAAGCATGCGATACTCAAAATCGCGATTTGCACTAGCGTGGTGAGAGTTCGATTGGAATTTGTCTAATTGCTGTTTTGTATTTCGCACATGCAGCGCAAAACCAAACCCCAAGCCAAGGATAGCTACCGCAACGAACATTTCTTTGAGGGATAGCTTCATTTGTGACCTAAGTTAGATAACGGTTACGATCACCGATTCGAACATGCTCACGGAAGCGTGAACATGCACCTGAAAACTAAATCGAGACACAGTACTTACCAAGGATTCTGGAACCGAGGCTTTCGCCTAAACGCCTAATAAGGATCGCCCGCGTGTATCGATAGCGAAGACTTACTTTACGACCGTGTTCTTCATTCGGTAGATCGACCAGACTTTGTCATCGGGCCCTTTGTACTCTTTGAGCATAAGGTCGCCTTCGATCGTAATGGGACGCACGGTGTAATCCGTGGTATTTCCTGCCGCCAGTTTGACCAACACGTTGTCAAAGATGGCAGCTTTGGGCCCGAAGCAACAGACTTTATTGTCGCGCACGAACACAAATTTCGTCAAACCGTCCGCTGTGAAGGACGGGCGAATGTATCCGCGAAGCTGAATTTTGGCTCCGTTGTATTCATTGATCTTCTCCGTCAACATCGAGCGATCAAAGTCTTGTGACTTTTCCATTTCGAATTTCAAGTCGTCGAAAGAAAGATCAAACTTCTTTTGCTCTTCCTGCGATTGAGACGATTTCTTTGAAGAGGAATCAGACTGAGCAGCAACAGCAACAGACTGAGCGGAACCAGAAGTGATAACAGGCTGAGTGCCAACAGACTGAGCGGCAACAGGCTGAGTGACAACGGGCTGAGTGGCAACAGTACTCAGGGGCGGAGTCTTGGACGTGTAAGGGGGAGTCAGAATGTTCTTGTTGTGTTCAAGGTTGGCCATCATCACCTGATTCTCTTGATGCGGCAGACTCACTTTATAAAACCAGACAGCCACAACAGACAGAGCCAAAACGCAGCCAACAATAAGTGAAAAATTCGATTTCATTTTTTCAGTCCTTTTGTGATCGGGGCAAACGATGCTACCAGCATCTCGGCTGCGATGCGACCTGAATTTGAGCAATCCAAAAGAATGCGTTCCAACGGTCAGCTACTTCACATGATCGGCTTCAATTTCGTAGAAAACTTGCGGGATGTCCTCTTCTTTGGTTTGCTTCGTCTGTTTGTTCAAACGAAACGTTCCAGTGATCCTCCGCAATGTGTATCCATAGTCAACGGTTTGATCGCTAATGATATCCACAGCAACCACGTCAGTAATTTTTGGGCTTCCGCCAAAGCAGCATGAACCAAAATCGCCGACGAGAATAAACTCTTTCAGCTTGCGGCGTTTGGTGCTTGGACGAACGTAGCCTTTGATGAAAACCTTTTGACCATCAAGCTCTTGAGCACGCTCGGCAAACGGAATTGGAGTGCGGGAGTTTGGACGCAGTTCGCCAAACGAGACTCGCCTGTAGCCCTCTGGGACTTCCGTTGCGTAGATGTATGAGTGGTAAGCGGTACTGCCAACGAAGCAAAGTGAACTGAGCACCAAGCCAGCGATCGCAACGGGCTTGCCCATCAACTCAGTTGGGAACCAGCGAAAATTAAAAAGTGCAACCACACCGAAAACAACACTGATCAAAGGGATCACGACGAAGTGCGGTGCGATGAACGCGGTTAGCAACCCCAAGACCGCAAACACAATGCATGCGATCGCGGCTTTACTGATAGATCGATATTCAAACTCATTGGTACCGCCGTGGCGAGAGAGCGTGGCGGACTGAGGATTTTCAGAAAAAGTTGTTGTTGCGTTCATAGGTGAATTCTAGGCCAATTCGTGGTTGATTCAAATCGATGGGATTAATCGCACAAACGATTGCTGTCGAGAACGTTCTATCCACTCAAATTCCGCAAAACCGGAACTGATGGACCGCAACCAACTCAAAAGATCAGACGCTCAAACCAGCCGTTTACCACAGACCAAAGCAAAACAAAAATCGCGATCGAGATGAACATCGGAACGAAAATGATCGCCAACGTCAAATTTCTGACAGGTTCTGCCGCAGCAACGGGAGTCGGCACGGGAGTTGATTGAGCCACTTGCGGTGTTGGTTGTTTAGCCGCCATCGAATCAGCACTATTTGATACGAACACAGCAGGGCTTGAGTTCGGAGCCGCGGTAAGTGTTTTGGTTGCCGTCGCCTCTGAAGCCGCAGAATCACCAGCGGTTGCCTCAGTTCCAGCAGGATACGTTGCGAATGTTCCCTGTGGTGAATCTCCTTGGATCTCGCTTGAACCCTCCGACTGGAGTTCAAGAGTTTCGTCAAGCGGTACTTTCTTGGCAACGTAAGTTTGGCTGGTCGAACTGGCAAAATTTTGACTCGCATCTTTTTTCGTGGAGTCTTCTTGCTCACCAGTCGCTTCATCCTCAACAGCGTCTTTGTCTGAAGTTTCTTTCTTGTCGCCTGTTTCTTTGTCGCTTTCTTCTGTGGGCGTATCGTCTTCGTCGTCCCAATCGTCTTCTTCCTCATCAAAACCAAGGAAAAAGTCGGCTCGCTTAACCGCTTCAGGGTCAATTTTGCGAAGCTCTTCGATATGGGCATCTGCTTCTGGCATCGGGCACGCGCGAAGATAAGTAATCACGGGAACACGAAGCCAGTTTGAATCTTCTTCGGCTTCTTTGAACATCGTGACCAGTCGTTCCATCACTGACCAGTCTTTCCAACGTGCGAGGTCGGGAATGATCATGTCTGCCATTTTGGGCCGGTCAAGCAAATGGCGAATGGCTTTGACGATCCGTTCTTTGGGAACGATGTCGACTTCGGTGCCGTGGAATCGAAGTGCAGAAACAGCGGCCAGCGTATCAACGTAGTCAGCGTCTTTGTCCATCAAGAAAGTTTTCTCGATCAAGCCAACGCCTTCAGGCCCTTTAAGGTTTAAGTAACAGGCGATCAAGGCATCCAAACCAGCACGTTTTTTCCGGCTGCCAGACTCGATAAACTCTTCAAGCATCGCGATGTCATCTTTGGTGCCGCAAACGCCCAGCATCGTATAGTAAAGCCGCTTGCGATTGTGCGAGATGTCGCGATCTTTAAGCCAGCCAATCAGTTTGTCGTGATGCATCCGATCTTTGAGCTTGATCAGATCTTCGTAGGAAGCTTTCGCAAATTCATCGTAGGCATCAAACGCCAAAACGGATTCTTTGTCTTCGAAATAGTCTTGAAAGAAGGCCAAACGATCCGCGCCGTCTTTGGGAAGTTCCTGAATCTCTTCCAGATACTTCGCCACGCGATCAGAAGTTTTCATAGGCGTCGTCCAAGCCACATTGGGAGGGTCAACACCCATCACCAAGAAGTTCTGGCCTTCGGGATAAGTTCCAACCAATTGAGTTTTGAACTTGGTGCCCTTGGAAACGATCTTGCTCCCTTTAAGCACTCCGACGATTTCAAAAGTCGCTTTGGGAAATTCGTCTTCCGGTCCGACGCTTGGATCTGGAATTTCGATGAGCTTTGCAACGACGGCAATATCGCTGTTCCCCAATTGCTCTGAAAAGGTCAATGCAATCGACGAACAAAACGGACAAGCCAACGAGCTGACGGTTGAAGACAACATGACTGCCATCACCAACAGACAAACACCTGCCCGATATGCGGAGCGTACAAGAGAACTTGAACGGAAATGAGTAACGACGCGACCGATGAAGGACGCGCTTGATCTCGATTTGTTTGTGGGGCTGACGTTCAAGGAATTTGCCTTTGCAGATTAGCTTCGATACCCATTGGTTCGATTCTCAGTATCGTATCGTTTTTGCATCGATAATGGAAAGGAGGTTTTTTCCAAGAAGCCGATTATTCACAAACATTTACAACCATTTACAGCCAAAGCGAATTTTTGGACTACTTCCCCAGAGACCTGGAAACGTCCGTTCGATAGGCGGAAATCGCCGGATAGATGCCGACGAGGATCGCAAGAAGCATCAGGGCCGGGATAATCAAGAACTCTGGCGAGACGCCAACTTCGGCCAAGTTGCCGGGCAAATACTGCACCCCCGGAAAATAGGCCAATGGTATCGGTGGGGCAAAATCGAAGAACGAAATCGCAACTCCTGTGCGAGACTCCACGAACGGCCCCAGCACCGCGTTGAGAACGTGACCAGCAACCCAACCCAGGATTCCGCCAACGAAAGCTAGCAAGACGGCTTCGCTCAGCATGATCATCATGACTTTGGTGCGACTGGCGCCCAACGCACGCATCACCGCAATTTCATGTTGGCGCTGGCTCATTGAGTTATAGATACCAACGAGAATACTGAGTGCTGAAACCAAACAGATCATGCAGGTAAGCGCGAGTAGCAACCATCGAATCGGATCGACGAAAATTTGAAACAAAGCGGCGACTTGCATGACAGGCGTGACGGCTTGCGCGGCTTTCTGGCTGCGTTCAGGTCGAAACGGTGTCCAGTCAAGCGTCGTTTCAAGATCGCCAACATTGATTTGTTCAGGCAAGAAAATCCCCAAGATCCCATAAGGATCTTTCTTCGAAGTCCGCACCAAAATCGAAGTGACTTCGCGTTGCTCGATCGGCAAAGGGATGCGAGTCGCGTTGGCTTCGCGGGCTTCTTCGGAGAGCTCAGGCTTCATCTCTTTGGTTGAATCAGCTTTGGATTGAGCAGCTTCTTTTTCCTGCTTCGCGTTATCAGATTCTTTAGCATCTGGCTTTGTCGCGTCACTAGCTTCGTCGTCACTAGCTTCGTCATCCCAATCGTCATCATCAAAAGGATCGACTTCGCCAGCCGGCTGCTCTTCCGATCCATCTTCGTCTTCTTCATCTTCATCATCGTCATCTTTTTTCCGCAGCGCCGAATCGTCTTCGACTGAATTGGCGTGATCTTCCATTAGATAAAAGCCTTCCATATTCAGAAAAACGGCTCGGTCATGTGGCGTTTCGGTGGGTGCAATGATTCCAACGACAACGTACTCTTGTTCGTGCAAATGAGATGACTCGTCTTCGGGCACGCCATGGGTTGCTTGAAGGCGATCACCAAGGTTGATGTCACAACGTTTGGCCACACGAGCACCGACAACACATTCGAAAAATCCATTCACCGGATCGTCTTCGACAAAGCAACGTCCTTCGGCGAATTCGAATTTGGCTTCGGTATCAATGTCCAAAACCAGATCACTAAAAAAGTTCGGTTTCGTTCCGACGCAGCGAAAGTCTTCTTGGGTTTCAGGGTCAACGTAAGAGTCACCCAATAAAATCGGGATCGCATATTCGGTGTAAGTTTTGTAGATACCGTTTTTCTTATTCTCGGTCGCAACGGAGTATTGAGCCACAAGCATGTCGTCAACCAAGGCTTCGGTAAACGCGGCGCCGAACCCCAAACCGCCTGGCCCAAACGACGAAGTCAACGCAGCCGCTTCGATGCCGTTTTGACGGGCTTGAAATGAGATGGAATTCTTCAGCTCTCGCTCACGCGTTTCGGCATCACAAAACGCGAGAAAATATTCGTAAGGGATATTTTCAACAGGTTGGCCCAGATAATAAACCGTGTTCATGGTCAGCTGCATACCGCCACCACGTGCTCCGACCAAGACGTTGTAGCCGAAACTGTTGTTGCTTTTGAATGACTGCGAAACCAAGCCATAAATCGAGAGGACCGCAACGACCATCATCACGCCCAGCGCCATGGAAATGATGGTCAAGAACGACCCAATGCCACGATGTTGGATACTTCGCCAGGCAATTTTTATTACGTTCATCGTTTAGGCTCCGGCTCTGGCTTGCGAGACAACGAGATTGAGTTCATCCAGCCGGTCGACTCGATCGAATTGATTGGCGACGTCCATCGAGTGGGTCACCATTAACAGAGCGATGTTCTCTTCCCGGCAGCTTTTCTTAATCAAATCGACGATCTGTTGCTGGTTCCCTGGATCAACATTGGCAGTGGGTTCGTCGGCAAGCAGCAGAGAAGGGCGATTGGCGAGTGCACGGGCGACGGCAACTCGCTGCTGTTCACCGACGGACAACTGATGGGGCTTGTTACCCATTCGATGTGACAATCCGACTTGTTCAAGCAACCGCTTAACGCGCTGTGGCGATTTCTTTTTGCTTGCAAACGTCATCCCAAGCAAAACATTTTCGTAAGCCGAGAAACCGGCAAGCAGATTGAACGTTTGAAAAACGTAGCCAAGTTTATCGGCGCGAATTCGATCTCGAGCCGACTCCGAAAATCGTGTCAGCTCAATCTGGTCGAGGAAGACTTTGCCAGAATCAGGTTTCGTGATTCCGGCGATCGTGTGGAGCAGGGTGGTTTTGCCACATCCACTGGGGCCGATCAAAACGACTTGCTCGCCAGTCGCGATTTCAAAATTGGGGATGTCAAGAATAGGCACCCGTTGTTTATCGGGCTGCACGAAACTCTTTTTTATATTTTCCAGCTTGAGCATCTAATCGCTTGATTGAGAGCGGAATTTAAACAGAAAACCGAGGCGCTAGGACTTCACAGGTTAATGCGGAACTGTTTCTACGACCAGCACCAACATCAAGTTCACTGAGAAAACCAAGATCTCTCCGACTTATTTCGCTTCAATCAGTTTTGCTTTAATGCACTGTTCCGATCGTGTTAATGCAGCCTATTTTTGCCGCTCGCGCATTTCCCGGCTCAACCGCCGTTTGTTGTCCTGATCTTTGAGCACCTGACGTTTATCGTGGAGATTTTTACCTCGGCAAACGCCAACGATGACTTTGACGATTCCGCGAGCGTTGAAGTACATTCTCAGCGGCACGAGGGTCAGGCCTCTTTCGAACGCTTTGGCCTTCAGTTTCTCCAGCTCACGTTTGTGGCAAAGTAACTTGCGTGAACGTTTGGGCTTGTGATTCCAAAAACTGGCTTGTCTATATTCGGCAATGTCGGCGCCGATCAGCCAAAGCTCCCCTTTTTCGACGCGAACATAGGCTTCGTTAAGCGAGATATTTCCTTCGCGAAGACTTTTGACTTCGCTGCCGATCAACATCACACCACACTCAAGCTGCTGGAGGATCTCGTACTTGTGCCTTGCCTTGCGGTTTTCGCAAATGGTATGGCTTTGGTCGCCAGCCGATTTTTTGCTTGCTTTCTTTTTTTTATTCTTCTTAGCCATGCGACGATCGAGTTCGAGAAAGAGGGATTTGTGAATTTACACCAGAACGGCACACCAGTACACAACGCTCATTTGCCGCCTTCTCGTGCCTTGAGCATTCCATATCGTGATAACCTGAGGTTTGGTTTTCAACGATGGCGAACTTTTGAAAAATAAGTTGTGTCTGGATGGAAACAACGTCTATGCGTAAGATAGACACAGCTATTTGAAAATTGATCGTTCCATTTTGAACCGATTTTGCCGACAAGCCGTTTTTGTCGCGTTAAATCGTCTGCTTTTTATTTGCGCGCCGGATTTGTTTCTCGTTCGCGATCAATTGCAGAGAATTAATACTACATTTTGATTAACCAATTTGATCAACCTGAAAGTTCGTAATGAGTGAGTTGCCTGTAATCAATGGAAACCCGGAATCGACATCGGGTGGTTGTGGCGGAGGTTCGTGTGGATCGATGGGAGGCAGTGTTGATACGGCTTCCAAAAGCCGATTGCCCAAATGGCTTAAGCGCCAAATCCCAAAGGGCAACAATGTCGGCCATACGGCCAAACTTCTTGATGAGCTTAAACTCGAAACGGTTTGCGACAACGCGAAATGTCCCAACCGGATGGAATGCTACTCTCAGCAAACCGCGACCTTTATGATTCTTGGCAACACCTGCACGCGCCCTTGCGGTTTTTGCGCCGTCAGCCGCGGTCGCCCGGAGGCACTTGAGCTCGACGAACCAGCTCGTGTCGCCGAAGCCTGCCACCGACTTGGGCTCAAACATGTTGTGATCACCTCAGTGACCCGAGACGATTTGCCAGACGGTGGGGCCGAGCACTTTTACCAATGCGTCGTAGCCGTGCGTGAAAAAACGGGAGCGAGCGTTGAAGTGCTTACCCCTGACTTTGTGCATAACAAACCGGCGCTCGATCGTGTTATCGAATCTGCGCCCGAAGTGTTCAACCATAACGCCGAAACCGTCCCACGACTTTATCGCCGCGTGCGTGGCCCCAAGTCCGATTACCGTTGGACACTGGGTCTACTTGAGCGAGTCAAAGAATTGAATCCATCCATCAAAACAAAAAGCGGTTTGATGTTGGGTCTGGGCGAGACGCACGAAGAGTTGTTTGAAGTCCTCTCGGATCTGCTTGACGCTGGCTGCGATTTCTTGACGCTGGGCCAATACTTACAACCTTCGCTTGAACGTTACCTACCTGTCGTGCGATACATTCCACCAGAAGAATTTGCAGAGCTAGGCGCCAAAGCGAAAAGCATGGGATTCAAGAAAGTTGCCAGTGGCCCTTTTGTTCGCAGTAGCTACCACGCACGGGATATGGCCGAGAGTTTCTAGGCAAAAAGGCGATCCAATTTGCCTTGGCCTCGCAATCCAAAAATCGTTTAACGGACGTGTTTAACGGCTAAAACAAAACAACCTCCACACCGGAGGTTGTTTCTTTTTTGATATCCAAAACGTAGAATCGGGTCGAAGGAAATGCAGCGATCGGCGGGTCGATTGGAAGCTGCAAAATCTTTTAACAAGCCCCACGATACGAATTGGCCAATCAGCGTTCCAGCCAGCAATGGAATCACCAACCCGATATCCAGAACCCGAAAACCAAGAAGAAAATCGTGATCGAAGTAACTATTAACGGCGACAAAAAATCGTTTTCATCTGGACTCTCCATCGCTGAACTGCTTTCTGAACTCAACCTCAATTCGCGTGCTATTGCCGTCGAGATAAACCAGCAAATCAAACCACGCGACACCCACGAAACCACGCAAATCCAAGACGGCGATATGCTGGAAATCGTAACGCTCGTCGGTGGCGGATAAATCGTTGCGAAGGCAACAAAGAATGCAGATGCGACCTAACCAGGAAGCATGCTCGAATTGGATAACATGACTGAAGTAGACAGCGTGACTGAAGTGGATATCGTGACAACAAATTCAACAATCGAAGAAACGATGACCCAAAAACCAACCGGCGAAAACCAAGACCTTTTTCGCGTTGGCAACCACACTTTTAACAGTCGCTTGATTCTGGGAACGGGAAAGTATGACTCGTTCGAAATGATGCAGCAGTCTCTGGAAGCATCAGGAACCGAGTGTGTCACCATCGCCGTCCGCCGTGAAAAACTGCATGACAGTTCGGGCAGGAACATTCTGGATTTCGTCGATCCTAAGCGCTACGTTTTGTTACCCAACACCGCCGGATGTTACGACGCAGAAACCGCGATTCGATGTGCGCGAATGGGAAGAGAAATTTTAAAAGGACTTGAGAACCCAGGTGCCGATTGGGTCAAACTGGAAGTCCTTGGCGACAGCCGTTCACTGCTGCCGGATCCGATTGAACTTTTGAAAGCGACCGAAGCCTTGGTTAAAGAAGGCTTTCAAGTTCTTTGCTACTCCAGCGATGATCCAATCATTTGCCGCCGTCTTAAAGACGCTGGAGCCACAAGCGTGATGCCGGCTGGCAGCCCGATTGGATCGGGTCTGGGAATACTCAACCAAAACAGCCTTCAGATCATCTTGGACGACTTAAAACATGGTGATCCTGACTTTCCAGTGATTGTCGATGCAGGAGTTGGGACTGCCAGCGACGTCGTTTTAGCGATGGAGCTCGGATTCGACGCAATTTTGCTAAACACCGCAGTTGCCCGCGCCCAAGACCCTGTAAAAATGTCAAAAGCTATGTGTTTTGGCGTACAAAGTGGAAGATTGGCGTCGCAAAGTGGTCGGATTCCCAAATCCAGATACGCTTCTGCAAGCTCACCCGAGGTAGGGGTGATATCAAAAAAGAAAACGTTGAAATAGCCGCGTTTTATTTGTTATTATCGCGAAAACGGCAACTTTCATGAAAATCAACTCAAACCTCCTATATTTCCATCCCGATATTGCTTGACAGTCATATTAGGTCTAGGTAAAACAGAGATGAACTCAGATGGGAGGTCTGCGCGAGCGGATTTTTCCATATTTTGAAGCAATAGCATTAAGTTAAGCAGCCTTGTTACGGTGTATTTATCTATGAAAAACAAATGGAAGACGTTCAAGTTTGGTTTGATGTTGTTTGCACTGCCTATGGTGGCAACTGCAGCAGCCTCTGCTCACACTTGGATGGTTGAATCGAATCCAATTTCGATTGACTCAGAAAAAGTATCATTCGAAGACGCTGGAATTGGCCTCGCCCGAGTCCACACAGTTGCGTTGAACAACAACGGTGCAGTCGAAGGCCGTATTGCCACGATTAACGCCAACTCAACAGAAGGGCTTTCAAGCCTTAAAGTCTTCTTTGTTCAAGACAACAAAGTTGTCAAAGAAACAACAACAAAAAGCGACGGAACATTCACAGCCTCAGGAATGGCTGAAGGCGATTACTCGTTTATCGCAACTGGCGAAAACGGATTTGCTGCTTACGGTGTTCGAGTTGTATCAGGTGGCAATCACAACAACGTGATGGAAGCAGCAGCTGTTTCACCTCACTTTGCTGCCGTCAAGCAAATCTTGAACGACAATTTGCCTTCGCAAGTCGCACAAGAAATCCTCAACGCACAACCACAAACAGACGTCAAAGTCGTCGGCTCAAACCGAGTTCGATTGATCGACGGAAATTTGAATGGCCATGTTGCTTCACTTTCTGAAGGCAACAGCAAAGCCGCTCAAGGAACTTCTGTTCACATTCTCAAAGGCGACACAATGGTTGCTGAAGTTAGTGCTGACGAAAACGGAAGCTTTTCAGTGCCTGACCTTGAGCCTGGTGTTTACGATTTCGTAGCCGCTGGCCCAAGTGGATTTGCTGCAGTTAGTTTTCAGGCTGTTGAAGCCGACGAAGCTGAAGAAGGTGCACTAAGCAGCTTGATTGACGTAGACACAGAAGAAGTAGCTGTCTCAATTGATCCAGTAGCTGGACCATTGCCGAACTTTGCAGATCCAATCGCTTATCAAGATGCGATTCCTGCAGACATCCCTTTTGATGCCGGTTTCTCAAACTCACTTGACGTTTGCACGACTTGTCAGCAAGACGCTGGATTCGTAGGCGAGCAGCTTAGCTTCGCTGGAACAGAAACTTACGCAGAGCCAATTACATACTCAGCCGATCAGTACTCAGCTCCTATTGAGTATGCAGGTGAGTCAATCGGTTGCGGATGTGCTTCAGGTGGATGCTGTGGTTCTGCAGGAACATTCTCAAACTTCTCATCTTGCAACAGTTGCGGTGGCGGAGCACGCGGCGGACTATTCCGCGGACGTGGATTCGGTGCTGGTGCTGGTTTGCTAGGCGGAGGTTCACGAGGAATCGGTCGACTTGCTCTTATCGGTGGTTTGACTGCTGGTATCGTCGCAATCGCTGATGATGACGATGATCCAAATCCAGGCTCAAACGGCGACAACTAAAGCCTCTGGCTTAACTTAATATGCTTAACACCGAATGCAATTTGCATTCGGTGTTTTTTTTACGCGCGTAATCAAGCGGTTGCGACCAGCTCTCGTTCAGATCGGTGTCAGTTCGTGTGGTTGATTGCGCGTCGGTAGGGGCACTTGCCGCTGGGACGAAGCTGACGCATCGTCCACTGCGAGTCGTCGGTGAAGCGGGCAGGCAGCACTCACTTGCCGGCAAACGCTGAAGGAAATGGTTGGTTATGTGAGTCTGTGGTTAACATTGCGGTTTTGCTTGCTACAACGGTGAGTTGTTAGGCATGAGTGACCTGCTTTTCGAGGTGCCAGATCTTCGACACGATTCGCCAACCATCCTCGGTCAATACAAACCTGAGATGGTCGACGAAGACGTTCTGGTGTGCTCGAAGCCGGATCTTTACCGTAGCACCTGACCGGCGAAAGGAAGTCGACTGACAAGATTCGTCCTCGCGTTGCTGATTCTTGCCGCAGGCGAAGTTCGGGTGCCAACATCGCGGCTGAAGCTCTCGATCGGTTCGACGAATAGCTTTCCTTCGTCAGCATCGAACAAGCTGGACGACGGGTGAAACATTCGGTTGAGCATCTCGGTATCGCAGTGATAAGCGAGTTAAAGTAGAGCTGCACGGCTTCGAGAAGGTTCGCTAGACGGTCGGGTGCATTGGTACTCCTGGTTTCATCATCGGTGCGATTGGTGAAACTCAAGCATCGACTATTTCTCCAGTTTGGAACAGCGGCAAGAACGACAACTATCGCTAAAATTTAGCCACAATGGGTGGCTCAAAAAACTTGCCGTCCCAATACGGGAAAATGGCGTCGGATGATCACGTTGCGGCACCGAACACTGCTCAAAGAACCCATCGATATCTCGGATCTCTACCTCTGCACTTCACGAATCTAGATTATGCTTATTTCTCAATCTCGATTCTTTATCTAACGGGCCGACCCCGCAACCAAAGCGGAACTCGTAGCCACTAGACAGATGCTCAGGAGGAATCAGTCGCATCGTGTAGTTTCACTGCCAAAAATCACACTCCAGATGCTAACTATTTTTCGTTTTGATAGGCATTTTTAATTTTTTTGTGTATCATGATGCATCGCTAAACGACGTGCATCATGATGCACAGACAACCAAAACTGCCCAGATTCAAATACGAGGATAGCCCCAATGGCAAAAAGAAAAGTAAATAAATCTCAAGCAATTCGCGACTACGTCATAGCCAACCCGGGTTCATCTGCGAAGGAAGTCGTAGCAGCACTGGCCAAAAAGAACATCAAAGTCTCTGCACCAACCGTCGCGACCGTTAAATCAAAATCCGGCTTGGCGAAGTCTCGCAAAAACGGATTCCAATCAAGAAACGGAGTACACCGATCCAACGGACAACTAGTTTCAGTTGACGTCTTGCTGGAAGCCAAAAGGCTCTGTGCGACTGCCGGATCAGTGGAAGCCGCCGTCGCTGCCATCCACGCGATTGGTAAACTTGAGAAGCTCTCCTCCTAGGTCGGTAGGAACTTGCTTGATGTTAAGCAATACAACTGCAGGAAAGCACTGGAGCCGCTCGCTCTAAAGTTTCTTTCCTGCACCGTATTGAATATGCCTTTGCTGTTTCGCCGCACATCACTGTAGCGCCCACCCAAAATCTCAACAGCAAACTCGCCGTGTTTTGCCCGGCAATTCTAAAGTAATTTGGGTTTCTATCCCCAGCGGTGGCACCTCTGAAACTCTGTCCATCTGGCACAGTCGGTCGATGGTGCGCCCCTCTCGCTCGCTCGCTTGAAATCACGTGGGCCGACTTCTTGGACGTTCGGTTGGTGGGTGGATCGGTGGCGGGCGAAAGTGGACTAATCCTGATCTGCGGCTTTCGAGTTGGCTGAATTTTCTTTGGCCTTCTTAAGATCGATCAACGTCAAGCCAGCCATTGTGTCAAACGTTTCCTGGTACTCTTTCCAAAGATCTGTGGTCGTGCCCGAAATAGTAATGGCCGCCATATCAAGTTCGTCATTCCAAAAACATGAGTAGACAATTCGAAACGGCGCGGCATCTTTTTTGCCAGGCTGTGGCTCTTCGGTTTCCAAACCAATTCGAGTGAATCCGCCTTGTGTCATTGCCTTACGTTCCGACAGAACTTTCGACTGCTTTTTTTTGGTATCGATAAAATTCTTCACAAAGGCTTCCGGTGTTTTCGCCGTCAATTTCTTGATCCCAACAATCAGTTGAATCCTGACCCCGGTAACGTAGCTATCTGTCGGTTCTTTTGAAATCGTCCAGACAACACCCTGTTTAGAACCGCTCTGACGGTAGTGCCAGTCTTTGGGACGCAGCACACTTCCGCCCAACGGATCCAGTGTTTGCAAAACGAAACCTTCTGGGACAAACGCGTCATCCGATTCTTTCTCGCCGCCAGTTTTTTCTGGCCAAACCAACGGCAGCAATTCGTCGGGTAAACGGAGTTTATCCTTGTTCCCTTTGATCGCCTCTTTCCAAAGGGCTGGCATCGTCGGCGGCGATACGCCTACCTTCTTCTGAGGACTGGATTTTGCAACTCCGCCCCAGATTTGAAAATTAATCGTGAAGGCAACCGGACCTCCCGCGACTTGAGGAGTACCTACGTCCGCCAGGGCCGATTCAAGTTTACTGGTGATGTCTTCGTGAAAAATGCCTCCAATATCAACCCAGAATTTGCTGGAGCCGCCAGGTCGAATCGCGACTGCAACCAGGCCATTTTGCGGAGTCTTGTCTTTTGAAAACTTGCTCTCAACAACGGGTTTTAGCCCGGCTTCTATCGCCTTGATGAATCCGGCAACGACTCGGGCGGATCCGGCACGCTGCCCGAACTCTTCCATCGGATTCAGGAGAGCAATGTTCTCGACCTGAAAAACTTTTACCTTTTCAGAATCTTCTTTCCGGTCGTCTTGCGCAAACAGACTGGAGGTTGTGGCGAAAAGTAAACTCAAAATCAAAAGAAAAGGTTTCGCCATCTGATCATCCACCAGTTTAAAATTGAACCGTCGGAGAAATGCTACCACAGCCGTTTTGGGGTGTCACGCAAAAAAACTTACAGCAACGAAGTCAAATGCAACCAGACTTCGAATGCTAAGCTCGTTTGAGCCGGTTAAGCGGCACATAGAATTTTGAGTATTTTAGCCCGTCGCTGTATGCAATTCCTTGAGGATCTTCTACCAGAATCGTTGCACGCTTAGTGATCCGATTTACGTACCCCGTGTATTGCGTGCCCTCGATCGTAAACGTGACAAGGTCTCCCGTTGAAATCCCCAGCCGCTTTCGAGCAAGGTCTTTAGGTGTAAGCAATTGGTGGTTCGATTCGGTATGGCCAAAAAATCGCCGCACAATGTTCTTGAAAGGGTTGGCCGCGCAATTGGAGTCTTTCCACAAAAGCATTTCTATTAAATGAACCATCTCGTGTTCCATGATCCGCTGAAGTGCTTCCAAGCGGTTCTCGCAAACTCGGCCACTAACCACCGAACGTCTTGCGTCATCACCAAACGTTGCGAATAGAGGCGTGGTAGCAATCGCGATTTCATATTCCGTCGCTGGGTTCTTTCGATCTCTCGACGTTTGCATCGTCGTCATTCCGCCTGATGTCGTCATTCGCGTTGACAAACGAAAAGAAAGCGGACGATCAGCAGTCCGCTCGCACACCTGCCCGACCAAACCATCAAAAAAATGCTCGTCAGTGATCTGAAACAGCAGCCCGAGATCGGAACTACAAATCTCTTTGAAGTTCTCTCCGCGAATCCTGCTGGAATTGGTCAACATGTATTGGTGAATCGAACGAAGCGTCAGTTCGCGCGCATCCTTGTCCAACCGCCTATTCTTGACGATGCTCAATAGTTTTTTCTGATTTACTTCTGACGCCATAACAAAACAGTGAACTCAAGAAAGACTCTGAAGTTTCGCAACAAGACTCAACGGTGAATTAGGTTTAAACGACAATTGGCTTGGGAACCAACTGCTGGTTGAAAAACGCATTCAACCTAAGGGCTCAGATCATTCTAACGAAGTCGGAGATCCGCCCTGTCTTTTGAAAAGAGATACAAGAATTCGAGCCTAAAATCGACTTCAATATCCTGTGTTTGCTAGCTTCAAAATGACAGCAAAAACTACTGGATCTGCGCGCCAAAACAGGCGTAGCATAAAACGGTCAATGGGGTCGGAAAATCGAATTTATCTCTTCAAATTGCGGAGATCGCTAATTTTTCTTGGAGCCACCAGCTCACATGATCGATACAAATGCAAGCTCAACAAAACACAACATTTAGTGTTGACATGACGTCTGATGTCGATATATTGGGTTCCCACCACTTTCAAACAGCTAACATTTCTTAATCAAAACCGTCTAATTTCGCTACATTGTTAAATTTGAGCGATTAGCTGGACATTTTGGTTAGGAGTGACCTGGTCGCCAGACTGGAGCTAGAAAAGCGGTTTTTAGAGGCTTGTAAGCAGACACCATATTTGGTGTCTGAAAAAGATAAATCTTAACGTCAATAACCGGCAGGGACGCCCGTGTGTCAACTGCTGTGAAAAGGTTGGATGGAATCTTTGGAAGGCAGTGACCAAACGTGTCATCAGCTACCTTCATGATACTTGCTTCGACTTGCCTATGACTGGTGAGACAATTCCAAGGAACGGATCTTTTTAAAGTGATTCCTGGACGAATCTCAGCGGACTTGGGCTGAAAAATAGAGACCACTCGAACTTTGGATAGTTCGAACGTCATGGACCATCTAGCTGTTAGATTTAGCTTTACGGAGTACGAAGGAATGTTGGAAGCAACGCAACAAGACATGAATGTTACGAAACGCGACGGTCGGGTTTTGTCATTTGACCCAGAGTTGATTACCAAAGCGATTCAAAAGGCGTTTTGTGCTGAGAAAAAGCTCAAGCGTATCGACGAGTTGGCAGCAGATTTGCTTGCCCAAATTGATGAAATCACCCAAGCGGTACTATTAGAAGTCCGCGACGATGCGATGTCCGACAGCGGAGTTACCGTTGAGCACATCCAAGACGTCGTTGAGCGTGAATTGATGAAGGCCGAGTATTTCTCGGTTGCCCGCCGGTACATTCTTTATCGTGCAGAACACGACAAAATTCGGCGACTTCGAGCTGAAGAGAGAATGGAAAGCACCGAGCCGTTTCCAGAAATGATGGTCGCTCGCGAAGGCTTGCTTGAGAATCTTGACTTCAGCCGACTTGAAGAACAAGTCAGCGACGCCTGTTCTGGATTAGGCGAAACTTGCTCATCGGAAATCTTGCTGAATGAAGTTCAAAAGCAATTTTTCAACGGAATCACACCTAAAGAAATCGGTCGCTCAATGGTTTTGGCCGCTCGAGCCAGAATCGAAAACGACCCTGACTACGACACAGTCGCCAGTCGTTTGACGCTTAACATCATCTACCGTGAGTCATTGGGCAAATCTTCGGCCAATGGTGATATTGCTGAGCTTTACCACGACAAATTTGCTGATTACGTCGCGACGGGAATCGAAGCCGGACGGATCTCGCCTGAGCTGGCGAACTTTGACCTTCCAACATTGGCCAAAGCGATCGATGCATCACGAGATGCCTTGTTCCCTTATCTCGGCGTGCAAACGATTTACGATCGATACTTGCTTCACATTGATGGGCGCCGCTTTGAGGCTCCGCAATACTTCTGGATGCGAGTTGCGATGGGACTTTCGCTGCTTGAAGAAAATAAGACTGAACGTGCGATCGAGTTCTATAACATCCTTTCAAATTTCCGATTCACTTCGGCCACGCCGACGTTGTTTAACGCTGGAACGTTGCATCCTCAATTGAGCTCTTGCTATCTCAGCACGGTCTCAGATGATTTGGATGGAATCTTCAAAGCCATTGGTGACAATGCCAAGCTTTCAAAGTGGGCTGGCGGACTGGGCAACGATTGGACCAACATTCGTGCCACCAACTCACACATCAAAGGCACCAACGGACAAAGCCAAGGCGTCATTCCGTTCCTCAAAGTCGTTAGCGACACAGCCGTTGCCGTTAACCAAGGCGGAAAACGCAAAGGAGCCGTTTGTTCTTACCTTGAGTCATGGCACCTCGACATTGAGGAGTTCCTTGACCTTCGCAAGAACACGGGTGACGAGCGTCGTCGTACGCACGATATGCATACAGCTAACTGGATTCCAGATTTGCTGATGAAGCGTGTTGAAGCCGGCGAAGACTGGACATTGTTCAGCCCGGATGAAACTCCTGATCTCCACGATCTATACGGCAAAGCGTTCGAAGAGCGTTACTGTCATTATGAAAAAGAAGCCGCTGCTGGAAACATCAAACTAACACGTACGATCCCAGCGGTTGATCTTTGGCGAAAAATGTTGACTCGCGTTTTCGAAACGGGCCACCCATGGATCACTTTCAAAGATCCTTCAAACATTCGCTCGCCTCAAGATCACTGTGGCGTTGTTCACAGCAGCAATCTTTGCACAGAAATTTTGCTTAACACTTCAGCCGACGAGATTGCCGTTTGTAATCTTGGCTCCATCAACATGCTCAACCATGTTACCGATGGAAAACTGGACATTGAAAAGCTTGAAGAGACGATCAACACCGCAGTTCGAATGTTGGACAACGTGATTGATATCAATTTCTATCCAACACCAGAAGCCAAAAATGCGAACCAGCGTCATCGACCGGTTGGCCTTGGATTGATGGGCTTTCAAGATGCTTTGTCGGCCTGTGGTATTAGTTACGCCAGCGAAGAAGCCGTTGAGTTTGCCGATCGCAGCATGGAAGCCATTTCGTACTTCGCGATCTCTGCCTCCAGCCGTTTGGCAGCCGAGCGTGGAACTTACTCTTCCTACGAAGGCTCAAAATGGGATCGTGGTCTTTTGCCGATCGACACCGTTGCTGTGCTTGAAGAAGAGCGTGGCGTCGAAATCGAAATGGACAAAAGCTCAAGCATGGACTGGGAAAAAGTTCGTGCCTTGGTGAGCGAACATGGCATTCGCAACAGCAACGTGATGGCAATCGCTCCAACAGCAACGATCTCAACGATCATTGGCGTCACGCAGTCGATCGAGCCGACTTATAAGCACTTGTTTGTTAAGAGCAATCTGTCGGGTGAATTCGTTCAGCTCAATGTCAAATTGGTTAACGAGTTGAAAGAGCGAAATCTATGGAACGACGAGATGCTTGAAAAAATCAAGTATTACGATGGTTGTCTGGGTGAGATTCCTGACCTGCCAGAAGACATCAAAGGTCGTTTCGCAACGGCGTTTGAAATCGACCCAAGCTGGATCATTCGCTGTGCCAGCCGTCGCCAGAAATGGATCGACATGGGCCAATCATTGAATCTTTACCTTGGCCAACCAAGCGGTAAAAAGCTTGATGAAATGTACCGAATGGCTTGGCGTGCAGGTTTGAAAACGACTTACTACCTTCGCTCATTGGGTGCAACTCAAGTCGAAAAATCCACAGTGGATATTAACAAATTTGGTGTTCAGCCTCGTTGGATGAAGAACGCGAGTACTTCGGCCGACATCTCTGTCGATCGTGAACTTGAGACAGCCGAGCGTCAACCAGAAGTTCAGCAGTGTGCAATCGACGATCCTGGTTGCGAAGCCTGCCAGTAATTTGTCACCCATCAAGCGGCCCACATCATGTGGGCTGCTTTTTATATTTTTCATTTTCGTCAAAAGTCATTCATAACAGTTGTTAACGAGCTTGAAATTCGGTTACCAACGCAGTCTCTTTTTGGTAACCGTCAAACAGTAACCACCACCCCCTTTTTGCATGGAGTCGCAAAACATGGCAACGGATATTTCAGAAACAAAAACATCAGGAAAAGTAAAACGCGTTGATGCCAATGAAAAAAGGCTGATCAACTGCCACCAAGTCGACGTTAACCAACTCATGCCGTTGAAGTACAAATGGGCGTGGGAGCATTACGACAATGGTTGTGCAAATCACTGGATGCCAACCGAAGTCGCGATGAACAAAGACATCGAGACCTGGAAGTCAGACAAACTGACCGACGATGAGCGCCGGGTGATCATGCGTAACCTTGGTTTCTTTTCGACAGCCGAAAGCCTCGTTGGAAACAACCTTGTGCTGGCCGTTTTCAAACACGTTACCAATGCGGAGTGCCGTCAATACTTGCTTCGCCAAGCGTTTGAAGAAGCCGTTCACTCGCACACGTTCCTGTACGTGGTTGAAAGCCTTGGCTTGGACGAAGGCGAAGTGTTCAATATGTACAACGAAGTTCCAGCAATCGCTCGCAAAGACGCGTTTGAAATGGAACTGACGAAGGAAATTCTTGAGCCAGATTTCACTACCGAAACCTTCGAAGGTGCTCAGGCGTTGTTGAAGAACTTGATCGGTTTCTACTTGATCATGGAAGGTATTTTCTTCTACACCGGTTTCGTGATGATTCTCTCGTTCCATCGCCGGAACTTGATGACAGGTATTGGCGAACAGTTTCAGTACATTCTGCGAGACGAGTCAATTCACCTGAACTTTGGTATCGACTTGATCAACGGCATCAAAGCGGAGAATCCAGAGCTTTGGACACCTGAATTTCAACAGCAAATGGTTGATCGCGTTCGTGAATCCGTCGAATTGGAAATCGCGTACGCTCACGATTGCTTGCCAAATGGCGTGCTTGGGTTGAACGCTGAGCTATTCCGTGACTACGTGCAACACGTTGCCGACCGTCGACTTGAGCGAATTGGTTTGCCTGTTCAGTACAACAGCAACAATCCGTTCCCATGGATGAGCGAAACAATGGACTTAGCGAAAGAAAAGAACTTTTTCGAAACCCGAGTCACTGAATACCAGACTGGTGGAAAACTGGACTGGGATTAACTCTCACCAGTAACCGAACACGGTTGGGCACGGAGGCCCTCCGCCAATTTCGATCAAGCCACCGCAAGTTGCGGTGGCTTTTTTTTATTTAGTACCACGAATCTTCGAGTCGTTATTCAAGGTAGGATTCCAACTCGTAGATTGCGGAGAATTGCGGTGCTTTTCGACTCGGAGAGTCGAGCTACTATCGGTGTGAATTCATGTCGCAAGGATTGTTCGAATTGAATCGAAATTTTGGCATGCATAATTGGCAAACGGGCTAGCTGTTTCACGTTCCAACGCGGAAAACCCGAATTTAGAAATGTGCGTCTAGCTTTTCCCGTTCATCAATTCGAGATTTATTGTGGATCCAAACTCTCTTTCACAAACAAATTCATCCATCAATCCGGAAATTCAGGCCGCGACTGGGCCGGCTCCAGCGCCCATTCCAAAATCGGAATACCTGGAGAATATGCTGGAGCGTTTGGATGGCTGCGTTGAATTGGTTGAATCCGAATTGGCTCAGTACCAAACAGCAGACGCTGGAAAGAACGCGAGTAAGCGAACGGACTATGTGTTAACCGTCGTGATTCCAGTTTTCAATGAGCTCAACACGATCGGCCGAATCCTCAGCCGAGTTAGTGCGTTGCCACTGAATCTTGAGTTGGTCATCGTGGATGATTGCAGCACCGACGGAACAAGAGAAGTTCTGCAAAAATTGGAAGGGCTTGAGAAAGTCAAAGTGATTCTGCAGGAGAAAAATGCAGGGAAGGGCGCAGCGCTTCGAACGGGTTTTGAGCATGCCACCGGGGACTTTATCGTTGTTCAGGACGCCGACCTCGAGTACAACCCGTCCGACATTCCACAGCTGATCCAACCGCTTTTGCGAGACGAAGCTGACGTCGTTTACGGCTCCAGATTCATTGGCGAAGAACTACAAGACGAGTCGTGGATTCATCGTGCCGGGAACGCAGTGTTGACGGGTGCTTCGAATTTATTCAGTGGCTTGAATTTGACAGACATGGAGACGTGTTACAAAGCCTTCAACCGAGAAGTCCTCAAAGACATCACGATTGAGCAAGATCGTTTTGGAATCGAGCCAGAGATCACAGCCAAACTGGCGCGTCGCGGTTACCGTTTTGTCGAAGTCCCAATTTCGTACGACAGTCGGGGCTATGACGAAGGCAAGAAAATCGGCTTCAAAGATTTGTTCAACGCAATTTATTGCATTGGCCGTTACGGCGTATCTGATTAATCTTTGCACTTGCCCAAGCCGCGCTGAGAAAGTGTAAACAAACGTTACCCGATTGCTTGGGCTTACTCACACAATCGTTTTGTTGAACATTTCGCTTTCCCAATTTGGCAAACCGGTTATGATTGCATCGTCGTAACCGTCTTTAGCCATACGAGAATTTCATGGGCCGACTTCTATACGTACGCAACACGATCCAGCCCAGGCTCAATGTGTCTGACGTTTCCCTTTCTCGGTTTGCAGCAACGTTACTCGTTATCTTTGCCTTCCTTACGACGATCTCTCTAACTGTTAATGAGTCAAGCGGGCAAACTCGTTCGAGCAATCGAACGCAGGTGCGTCGCACGATCATTTTGAACGTCGCGACGGGTCCCAGGTCCCAAGTTGGCTCGCAACAACGTTGGTTGGAAGCACTTCAGGACGTCGGCGCCGACCGGGTTAAGATCAGCACCAGAAATAAAGGCACGCCAGCGATCGAAGAGACGAAAACCACGCGATCGACGATCATTACGGTAACCGGCGTGGTCTCTGGCAACAACTTAATACTTCCTGGCGGCAAGTTTAAGATGACAGACAAATCCGGGATGCGAGAACTGTTTAATCGCTTGCGAGATGACGGAGCCAAGGTCGCGCTTGCGGAAAAAAAAGCGTTTGGGCTAACTTCAGAACAGTTGGTCGACGTCCATACAAAGCTGGCGAAGACCGTCGACTTTGATACTGCTGGTCAAAAAGCGGGCGATGTCTTTAAGAAGATCAAATCCGAAAACGGTTTGACGTTTTTGCTTGACGAAGCAGCCACCGCCGCATTTAACAGCGAAGAAAAAGTCGCCGAAGAATTCAACGGCATGTCAACTGGCACCGCCTTGGCGGCCATCGCCAGACCACTTGGATTGGTCATGGTGCCCAATCGAGAGCAGGGCAAAGACACGGTGGTTCAGATTATCGATTCGCGAGCCAGCAAAGAAAACTGGCCCATCGGTTGGCCAATCAAAGCGGCACCTGTCGCCGTCGAGCCAAAGTTATTCGACAAACTGCCCATCGAAATTCGTGACTTCAAACTCAAATCCGCTTTGGATGCACTTGAAAAACGCGCGGGCGTTCTTTTCCTCTACGACCACAACACGTTAGCCCGCGAGGGAATTGAGCTGTCCGAAGTCAAAGTAACGCTTGTTCAGAAAAAAGGCTCGTTGTTAGTGGCGATATCCAAACTACTTCGGCAAACCAAACCACGACTGGCCGAAGAGATTCGCCTGGACGAAAACGGTAAAGCGTTTTTGTGGATCACCGTGCCGTAGAAATTGGGCTACGCGCGTTGGGAACCCGACGCGTTAGCGAGGGACGGCACCACATTCCCGCGCTGATTGTGCCATTGACGAATGGCATATCTGATTCGGCCTGATTCCATCAACACGTAACGCAACGCGTTGTCGCCTGCCGGCTTGGCGTTAAACTGAGAACCCTGATCGCACGGTAAGAAGACCGTCCCTCGCTTACGCGTCGGGTTCCCAATGTTTCTCGCTTACGCGTCCGTTCCTTGAAATCAGCGTCGATTCTCGAATGTAATCGACATCCATCACTCGTCCGTTTAGCGTTTGAAGCCTTGACTTGGCTGGGCAAAGCCGTTGTCTTGGCTTTTCATGGCAGCGTCGTTACCGGTTCCTTTAAGGTGGATCCGCATCTTGACTTCACTAAGCGGCTGAAGCACCCAGTGCTTGCCAACGGCACGGTTTTTGACTTCGGCTTTCACGAGATAGCCGCTCATGCCTTGACGCTCCAAGCCAACGTTGACGATCTTGCCTTGGAAGGTTGCAGTTTCATTTCGAGCAAGGGTTACTTGAACCGTCACCGGTCGATCTTGCATTTCGTAAGCGTTCACGTCTTTGATATTGACGACGCCGTGCACCCAAAGTGTATCCATGCGACCGATTCGCAACACAGGTTCACCCGCGTTAACGTACTCTTGCTGCTTCTTGAAAATCTCAACGATGTAGACTTCGAAATCCGTTTTCAAGATATGTCGATCAATGCGTTTTTGAACTTCTTTGACACGAGAAGCTTCCAACTTCGCTTCGCCAACTGCGTCCGCTTGATCAATCCAAGCTTGCTTAACTTCCAAAGCAGCTAATTCAGCGTTGTAAAGCGCCAACCGCTTGTCGGATTTGGTTCTTGATCCCTTCGAAGCGAGTCTTACAGTTATATCGGCCTCCTCTTTTGCGACTTTGAATTTCGCTTCTGAAGCATCAATCGCGTTTCGCTCGTTGGCTTTTTTCGAAGCCATATTGAATCTCTGTGTAGCTTGCTCAAGCATTATCCGAAACATCTCGTCGTCGATTCGTCCAACTATCTTACCGGCAGGAACATAGTCACCTTCTTTGACGCCAAGCTCTTTGATGACGCCAGCTTCCATGGCGGGAAGCGAAATCACATCCATGAAATCAACCGTGCAGTTTGGCAGATCGAGATACTCGGCCATCGGATAAACTGGCTTGCGCACAGTCGACTCGTCAGTTTTATCCTGCATGGCAGCAACTTTGGTCGCAGCAACAGGCTTTGCCAACATTCGATTTGGCTGCGCGGATTTGAGTTTAAAATTATGTTGAGTTACCGATGAATTACCAAAGGACTTTTGGGCACTTGGCAATTGAGGCGTCAGCTTTTGCCCAAACGAACTTTGAGAGGCTGTTCGTTGTGTGAATGGCTTCTGCGCCATTGGTTTCTTTGCAGTTGAATATTGTTGCGCAGCTGGCTGGACAGATTTGGATTGCCCGACCTGCGGCGTGGGCACGAGCGTATGCTGCTGCACTGCCGCCTTTGGCTTGGCTGACGCATTGTTGGCTGACCATGGAGTTGCAGGCTTTGCTACTGTCGTCGCAGGCTTAGTCGATTTGAATGGAATTGAATTGAAACCAGACGGAGGCTGCGGAACCAAGCGATTGGCATTGTTAGGTTGCAGTTTGGTTTGGCTTGAATTCACAGATTGCGATTGGAACGCACTTTGGTTCACGATAGGGCTTGCAGATGAGCTCTGGACAGGATTGCTAAATCCACTGTCAGAAAAACTACTTGATACCTGCGCCTGAACGCTGGTTGAAGCCAAAACGATCGTTCCTGTCACCGCGGCTCGAGACAAGAAACGCAAAAATCGGCCGGGCTTTGAATTGAGATTCGAACGAAAATTCATTGGAATATTACCCATCATTAATCATCAAACAAAAAGTCAGAAGCAAATTATGCTAACGAATAAACGGAAAAGTTGCCGCCAATTATCGGATCGGCATTTTCACACGGCGAAGTTTAGATGCCAAGGAGCGCCCTCAAGCAGACCCTTAGTTCCCCAAAGTCACTTCAGTTTACGAATTAATTATACGAGCTAGCTGCACCATTCGTGCGATTAATTTAGACATCCAGCGTTTGTTTTCGTTCCATAAACTTGTTTAGGACAAAGAAAACCCGCGAAAATCAGAGGAAGCATTTTCCGGCATCATTCAACAAGTATTAAATCTATGGTGCTGGAACTGTGCCAGCGAATACGAATGGGCTGACGATTGCCAGCACCACCATGGTTGAACCAAGCACAAGTTTGCCAGCGGTTCCGAGCAAGCGCCCAACGAATGCGGCACCACCGATTTGAACGCTTTCCTTGAGCGGTTTGCCGTCCCATTTTTCTCCGATCGTCGCACCGACCCAAGCTCCGACTGCAGCGAACAGAATCGAGCCAATCAAAATTCCAACCAGCGGAATTGGAATTGGGATTCCGAAAATGGCTCCGACCAACCCTCCGACGATTGAACCGATCACGGAAAGCGACGCCCCGCGAGTCGACCCACCCAGCTTTTTCGTTCCAAATACCGAAGCACCAAACTCGATCGCTTCGCCAACGATTGCCAACAAGGTTAATACAACCACGATGACCCAGGTAAATCGATAATGCTCCGGGCCAACGAACATCCAGATCAAAGCTAACGCGACGATGCCCCAGTTACCCGGCATGCCGATAAAGTTGGCCAGCCAGAAAACGATGATCGTCAAAATGAAAAGCGTAAGCCAAACGTAAACCATGATTGGTCGTGTGGTTAGAAAGCAAACTTAAAACCAAAACATCAGATTGGATTGAACAGTCTCGATCAATTCATGGAACATAACGTATCCGATTGAGCGTGTGCCGCAATGAACTTTGGCCGTAACACGTGTTTCGGAACGCAGGAGGTCAATGTCGATTTCCTGATTTGAAAACGCAACCACGACCAATGCAGAGTTGCCTTCGTCGGAATAGACATCGAGTTTTGTATCGATTTCGACCAGCTCGCCGACGTATTCTGTGCCAGGATTTGACATCAATCCGAATGTGACTTTGAGTGGCGTGTCGCTTTCACGTTGGGCTTTGAGCAGATGGCTGATACGTTTTTCTGGCATTTCCAATTCGACTTGCCAACTGGTATCAGGAGCGACGACGGTCATGAGTTTTTGCCCGCGTTCGACGGCACGATTCATCAAGTTCTGCTTCACATTCCAGTTGACGATGCGTCCGGCGATTGGACTTTTGACATCGAGCAACGCCTGTTGTTCCAGGAAAATTTTCTCTTCCTCGATCAGGCTTTCAATTGCCTCTTCTGCCTCGTCGATCCGTTGGCGAATTTCATATATCTCTAGTTTGGAAATTTCTTCTCCGCGCGTGATGGTCATGAGCCTGTTATTGGCAGCGACTTCCTTTCGCTTTTGCTTAATCTGCCCGTGAATACGACTGAGTTCCAGCTCGAGATCACTATTTTTCAATCGCGCCAGAACCTGCCCTTTCTCAACCATCGTATCGCCGTTATCGGAAACATTGATTTCGTAGGTCGTGCCGTCGGTCAAAGCAAACACTTCATGCTGTGTTTCAGGAATCAAACTTCCATTGGCACTGACGCCGAACGAATACGGGAACAAGGCTAGGAAAGCACACACGAGTGCGATCGCTCCAAATGCGGCAACGGTTTTAAACAGATTGCCGCCTTGGAATGCCGAAGTAATTTTGCCGAACATTTTCCAAACTGGCATCAGAAAGATGCTGTTGTGTTCGTTGGCATTGGTGAGTGCCATCTGCCCGTGCTCGGCAACCATTTGGGCGCGTTTTTCAAGTGCCGGAGTGATTCGCGAATCCTTGAGCTGCTCAATGATCAACGCACCAAGCGGTTTGCGCTTTTTCGTTTTTGTTTTTTGGCCGGATTCGTCCGATTCAGGTTGCGTTTCAATCAGCGGGACGATGGCCAGCATTTTCGTAAACGATTTGTCGACGTAGGTATGAAGCTTTTTTTCGATTTGAGGAGGAAGGTCATCATCGTCACCCGAATACCAAAGCGGTCGGCCCGTACGAATGACGGTCGCCGCAAGTGAGCCAAGTTTCTTAACCTGCTCAGCACGGCGTTCGATCGAATCCAAACCGCTTACCGATTTGATTCGGCAGTTGCGTCCGGTGCCCATCGCGACGCTGACGCGGTCGCAATCAATGAGACGTCGGCCTTCGTTGGCAAGCGTGTAAACCGTTTGGTTTGTGTCGAGACCTTGGTGGATCAAACGCATGAACTGTTCAAGCTGTTGCCACATCGCTTGCTGCGACGAGAAAGAGCGGATTTGCTGGTTGCGTAAAAAGTCACTGGCGATATCACACATCTGCATCAAGAAACGCAGATAGCCGCGTTGAGTCGTTGGACCAGCGCCCGGTCGCTGAAAAATCTCCACCAAACCAACCGTTGCGTTGTCAATTTTCAAAGGGCCTGCGATCAATAGAAACTCGGTTGGGTTTCCGCCCATCGCGCCGTCGGCGGATCCTGAGTCGGGAGAGATCAAAGCAGGCTCGCCCGCGTCCGCCAATTTTTGCAGCAATCGTCCGTGTCGCGTTTGAGCTTTTTTGTCGTTGGCGAGAACGGTCTTTTTTAGGTTGATGTGGTACCGAAGTTTGAATGGCTCTTCGGCGGAATCGCGCACCCAAATTGCGCCGCCAGCAGAAGCAAGCGCATTGGTCGTGCGTGTCAAAAAGCCTTCGTAGAAATCGTTGACGGAGCAATCAGATTGTGCGAGATCGGCAATCTCTTGAACCAACGCTCGAATCTGATTCTTGGTTTGATCTACCAACTCGTTATCAACGCTGGCTGCCGCTCCCGATTGGCCTTTTGCACTGGCGCCCGATTTGGATTCGACCGATTGTGTTTTTTCGAACTTCCCCGCGACTTTTTTTGTTCGCTTGATTTTGCCGCGTTTGGCCTCAGCCGTTGTTCCTTCAATCGAGCCGGTCACACCTGGTTTGGGCACCGAAACAAACCGAGGATTGTGATCTTCAGGGGAAGGTGGGGTTAGATTTTGAGTCATCTCAAATCTCAACTTGCTTTTATGAGCGGCTAGATCGAGACAGTTCTATCGACAACATACACGTGCAATAGACAGTGTCGCGAATTCCGGGATAATTAGTCGCGGACTTTCCCGGAATTGGCCATCGACGACAACCTCGATTGTGTTGCCAGCAGGCAAAACATCGTTTAGTTACTGGAATTCGCTTTGGTTTTTGGCTTATTTTGGTGATAGCAAGTTGGTTTTGTCTTTTGGTGCTCGGGATTTCGTACAACCAGTTGCGAATTTTACGTTTCGTTTTTTAGCTTGATTCGGTTTGCTTGATTCATGAGATTACTCGGGAAACTAGACGGTGATCAGGCCGTCGTTTTTGCCTCCTTTTTGCTCGTCAAAGGAATCGAGACCCAACTCTTTCCCGAAGATAGCGGTGAGGCTGAAGTTTGGGCCAAAGACGAAGACCAATTCGATTTAGCTTTGGCGGAGCTGGAAAAGTATCGCTCCAACCCGTCCGGCGGCGAATATTCCGGGGCGATCAAGAAAGCAAAGTCGATCGCGCAGGCCGAAGAGAAACGTCGCCGAGCTATCCAAAAGAAGATCGTCAACGTCCGAACGATCACCGACAAAAAGCCACGGTTAACACTGATACTGATGGGGATCTGTGTCTTCGTTGCTTTGTTTACCAATTTTGGCGATCGAAACACTCCGCGAGATCATGTGATCTACAAAGCACTTCAGTTCACTTATATCGGCCAGCCAACTCTGGATAAATTACTGCCAACATGGAAAAGTACCGACGATCTTTCTTTTCGTATGGCCAGTCTTATACGTGGAGAAGTCTGGCGCACCGTGACTCCCATTTTCATTCACTATGGGATTTTTCATATCGTGTTCAACATGATGTGGTTTTTCCAGTTTGGAAAAATGATTGAGAATCGATACGGCTGGAAAAAGTTTGCGTTATTGATTCTCGCAACTGCGGTGATATCCAACATAGCTCAATGCACGGTACCAGAGTCGATTGGGGGTAGTCGGCCTGGAACGATTGGCGATGGAGATACGTTGATCTCGGCGCTGGGCGGAATGTCGGGCGTAATATATGGCTTGTTCGGCTTCATTTGGATGAAGTCGATTTACGATCGCAAGTCAGGAATGCGAATCTCCGATGGCGTGATTCTGTGGATGATCATCTGGCTGTTTTTCTGCATGATACCGCCACGGCTGATCGCTCAAGTCCTTCCCATCACGCTGCCTTCGGTGGGCAACTGGGCGCACGGAGTCGGATTACTGATTGGGATGGCGATCGGCTATGGAACGTCGATCTTGCGGAACAAGTAGCCAAGTAGAAAATGGCAATACGGTTTACTGCTCAACGAAGAGTTTACTAGTTGGTTGTGTCATGAATTCACAGGTGCCATGTTTACGCAAGCGTAAGCATGCTCATGCTGCGCGTGAGCATGGCACCCAGAACCCTGGAAACCCAGCAACATTTCACTCCAACTGAACCGCATTGGGTTTAACGGCGTGTCGCATTTTGCTGTTGTTGCTGTTGTTGGGTTTGCTGCGGCTGAGTGTTTTGCGGCAGAGCGGCTTGGCTGTTTTGCGTCGCTCGATTGACGCGATTCCAACCTCCTCTTGGCAATCGCGGATTCACAAAAGCCTTGAAGAAGTCGGCGATCCTGGCACCGGCACCGTTTACCTGCCGATTTTCAAACCTGAAATACTGGCTGTCTTCATTTCCTTTGGCTGGATCGTACTGCGGCAAATACAAGTGCATGGCCTTGGGAAGAAAGTCTTCACGGGCGATTGTGATTTCGATCTTTTTGTAATTGCGTGCGTCTTCAATTCGCTTTGGGAACATCTCCAACCAATACTCGTTGGTGATATTGTTTGGTGTCGGGATTGAACGTACCCAATAACGACTAAGCAATTCGGTTTTGCTTACTCCAAACAGAAATGGCAACGGACTTTCGGCAACGTTGCCTTGGAGGTGCTTTGGAATTTCGTCGTCATAGAGGATCTTGTTGGCGAAATCGAATTCATAGATCCTTTTTCCATCGGTGATCCAACGCTCAAGATCTTCTTCACTTTTAGATTCTTTGTAAGCCGCTTCCGCGCCAGGCTTAGCAGGTGGTTTGGCGAACATCGAGATCTTGGTCGTTTCATAGCGAGCTCGATCAGGTGAGGCAAAACGAATTTCGCCAAAGGCAACCGTTTGAGCAGCTAAGCGATTGGTTGCTGGATCACGATAGCCAACATCAGCGTCGTAGTTGTAACGCATAAACTGACACTTGTACTGTGTTACTTTCTTGCTGTTGGTTTCCCAAAAATCAAGAAGCTTGCCAACGTACTCGGATTCCTCTTTGACAAGCGGGAATCCCTTGGGCATGTTAAGCGCTTTGGGTGGCATTTTTTGAGCGGCTTGCTGTGCTTCCCAAGCCGCATAGTCGTTTGCTCTTTTTTGAAGTTCTTGAGCCGATAGCTGACCACTTTGGGCTGCAGCTTTTTGTTGAGCTGCGAGCTGCTGGGGGGTTAGCTTTAGCTGCTGTTGAGCGCCTTGTTGATATTGTTGATTGGCTTGGGCTTGATTGGCTTGGCCTTGGTAGCCCTGGCGTTGGTACCCTTGACCTTGGTTGGCTTGGGCTTGGTTGGCCTGACCTTGGTACTGCTGACCAGCTTGATTGGCTGGTTGCCGATATTGCTGCTGCGAGTTGCCTTGGTTTGCGGGCTGTCGATTTTGACCTTGAGCCGCTGCAGTATTTGGAAAAGACACTGCGCAAGCGATAATGCAGGAGCAGGCTGTGGCACTAGCCAACAACGATTTGACAATAGAACGAGAGAAATGGCCGTTGAGCATCTGATCTTCCTTGATTCATAGCTTTTCGTGCGAAACGATATGTACGCGTGGAGAAGTCTATCAGTTCAAAGTTTTGCCACAAAGATGAAAACGTTTTGCTAGCGGATGACAGTACGCTAAAATTTTGGTCGTGGCGTATGCAAACTTTCGTCGTTAAAGGCCAGTTCCATGTCCGAATTATCGCGCCCCACACCATCTTTGTTCGGCACTCAACGAGCTATTGAAGACAGAATTAAGTCGTTTGATCGTCGCCCTGACGACAAAGAACTTGGTACCGATCTTGGTTATGGGCTGATGGGAACTTCAAGCATTCATATGAAGGAATACGGCCAACTACTGAAAGTTGAGCCGCTTCAAATCCCCATCAAGTACGTAACCATTTGGATGTATTTTGTTTTGGCGCTCCTTGCCACCATTTCGTTTTTTGTGGGAATGGGCGATACACTTACGTACGTCATGTTTGTTTTCGCAGGCCTGTTCATCATTCCAGCCATGATGACTGCGCTTTCATGGATCAACGAGCAAACTGGAAATGAGCCGTATCTGGTTTTCGACAAATCAACCGGTAATGTTGAGCTTCCACGGTTGTCTTCAAGCTATTCAAAAGACCAACTGCGAGAGATTATTTTTCTCGACCGATTCGTTCAAGACAATCGATATTGGCAAGTCGGTTTGTTAGTCGAAGAGCAGGGAAGTTGGACCTACCTGCATTTGTTCAATGAAGCAGGAACGGGTACGGGAATGGGGTGGATGGGCGTGAAAGAACTTTATGAAAACATTGGTGACGAGCTGGGCATTGAGTCGCGAAGACTGAAGTTTACTAGAGAAGCGAGTAAGTCGTTGGCGTAAGTAGATGTTTCCGGTCGATTGGATATCGCTTGCTGTCGATTGCTGTTTTGTATCAAACGAAAAAGGTGAATCAGCGTGCATGTTCATGAAGAAAGGAAGTTAGTGGGCAGCGCCGAGCTATCGTTCACTTGCCCAAGCTGCAAAGCGACCAATCAAACCGACGCGTTACAGTTCGAAACGGTAGACAAATACCTGGGTTTGATAACACTTTGGAAAAGCAAAGAAACGGCGGTGAAGTGCCCGGATTGCGAGGCAACTTGTCGAACAAGCGCTGGGCTGGAAAAACTGACCACGATGTCGACTGATGAGCTGGCGAGGCAATTTCGAATTCGGATTGGGCTGGTTGAAAAATTTCTTGTGATTGCCGCGTGGGTTGTGTTTATCGCTCTGCCTCTTAGCCTGCCAATGTTCATCATCGCGTGGTTTATCATCCCCAAAGCTGCTTCTGGCTGGCGGTTGGCGGCAATGATTGGCATGATCGCCAGCGGATTGCTGCTGCTCTTTTTTGTTGTGCTGACGCTTTTCAACTAATAACAATCGCAACAGCAATCACTTAACGCCGATAACATTGATTGCCGGTCGATCCGGACATGCCCAGTTCCTAATCGCTTTTTAATTCGATTGGATCGCGTTGACAACGATGGATTTTAGATGTGGCGCTGCGACACCGGCTGCGTCGATGACCTCTTGGCCAGAGGTGGCTTCCAACACATCGGGTTTAGCAACATTGGTGATGATCGACATGCCGAGGACCCGCATTCCGTAACGGCCAGCGACGGCGACTTCGGGAACGGTGGACATGCCGACGACATCAGCCCCGATTCGTTTCAGGAATCGGTATTCGGCTCGCGTTTCGTAATTGGGTCCCAACATCGCAGCGTAAACGCCACGGTGAACCTGAAACCCACCCGTGCGGGCGTTTTGGGCTGCTTGATCGATCAACGGTTGATCATACGCGTCACTGAGCAGGGTAGGGCGGTCCCTGGAAACCGGAGCGATCATTTGTGGCGTTGAACGATACATGAAATCGATGTGGCTATCGATCAACATGATTTCACCGCTTGCGAATTTCGGATTGATGCCACCCGATGCGTTACTGACGAACAATACTTCGACGCCCAACCGATGCATGACGTGGATTGGAAGGGTTGCCTGGTCGACGGGATAGCCTTCGTACAAATGAAATCGGCCTTCCATGGCAATTACATTTTTGCCAGCCAGTTTGCCAAGTACGAATTGACCTTTGTGCCCCAGTGCGGTGCTTTTGGGAAAATGTGGAACGTCGCCGTATGAGACGGTTTGTTCGGTCTCGATGGACTCAGCAAGTTTGCCCGCGCCCGTTCCGAGAATGATTCCAAATCGGGGTGACTCTGGCCAAAGTTCTTTTAAGAAATCGACGGCGTCTTGAATCTTGGACGCAAACTCTTTTGATTCCATTTTCGAATCGCGTTTCAATTTCAATAGGACGGTTGGTTTGCGTAAGTGCAGACCGTTGGGGACTTATTCGACTTCGGCGGGGCCGAACAAGCGGTCATTTTTTGTGTCAACATGGCACTTCATACACGAAGCGATCTTTCCAGCGGCGATGACATCTTTTGTTTCTGGATCAATGACGCCATAAACCCAACCTTCATCGGTCTCGGGCGTGTCGACGGCAAGTTTCTTCATTACGAACAGCGCCTTGCGCTCTGCGATTTGCAAAGTCTTGTTGCCAACTTTGGCTCGAGGATTGATTCGATTGGCCGAAGCGTGATTTCGGGTGTTGCGTGCATCAGGGTTGGCTTCGACCGAAGTCCAGGATTCCTTGACAAGTGTTTGGCCTACCGAGCTTGGCGTTCCGTCTTGCGTCAGATAGTGACCAATGTCTTTGGCAAAAAGGAAATAGAGCTTCTTGCCATGGGACGCATCATGGTCGCTTTGGCTGAAACTTGGCGCTGGGTCGGACTCGATGGGAGCCCTACAGTCTTCGGGAGCGATGGTGACCTGCGGCGTGACCAAGCCGAAGGTTAGATAGGTATCGACTGCCTCGGACAGCGTTTCGTGAAAATCAACATTGTTGATCATCGGCTCTTCGATTTCAGGTTCGACGACTTTTGGTTTAGCAACTTCCGATTCTTTTACCGGTCGCTTGCTGGACACTGCGATTGCCTTGGATTTGTCGGCCGATTTTGGGGAAGACGAGGCGGTTCCTTCAGTGGCAGAAGAAATTGGTTTGGAGGATTTTTCTCCCGAATCACTCACTTTCTCTTCGCCGCCACAGCCAACGGAAAGGCAGATTCCGGCAATGAAAATCAAGGCGAAAATCCAACTAAATTGCATTGATTGAGTCGATGAAATCTGCACTGTTTGTCTCCGTAAAGGCATCAATGAATCGCGTGGGAAGGAAATGGTTTGGGTTAAGTATCTGGTGATTTTGTGTAATGTCAAAATCGAGCGCGAACACTTCACCAAGCGCCCTGCTCAATCCGACTCCCAAAACCGACCACCCAGCGGTTTAGCTTTCTTCTGCCAGAACGCCCATGACTAGCTTGGACAGTCTCGGTTCTGCTTCGTTGGCAACTTTGACGATCTCATGAGCGTCGGCTGGCTCAAGCGCGTCAGCCAAACACATATCGGTGACCACGGAGAATCCGACGACTCGCATCCCCGAGTGGACCGCAACGATGACTTCTGGAATGGTCGACATGCCAACAACGTCGGACCCGATAAGGCGAAGGAATCGATATTCGGCTCGGGTTTCGAGATTTGGTCCGGCCACTGCGACAAGTACGCCTTTGTGTGCCACGATGTTTTCGGCTCTGGCGATTCGCAAAGCCCGCTCGATCAATTTGTGACAATAGGGTTCGCACATGTCTGGGAAACGTGGCCCCAAGCGATCATCGTTGACGCCGATCAATGGATTGTCACCCATCAAATTGATCTGGTCTTCGATCAACATGATGTCGCCTTTTTTATAGTAAGGATTAAGCCCACCGACCGCGTTTGAGCAGACAAGCAACTCGGCCCCCATGGCTTTCATCACTCGAATTGGCAAAGTGATTTCCTTAAGCGGATAGCCTTCGTACATATGAAGCCGGCCTTCCATCGCGACAACAGGAAGCCCATTGAGCGTTCCGCAAACCAAGCGGCCTTTGTGGGACAGCGCCGTTGATTTGGGAAAGTTTGGAATGTCGCCGTAGTCAATCGAGGCAGCAACGTCGATCTTTTCAACGAGAGGGCCAAGCCCGGTGCCAAGAATGATTCCTGCCTTGGGCGTTTCGGACCATTTCGATTTGATGAACTGAATGGATTCCTGAATCTTGTCAAAGAGATCTAGCATTTTTCCGGCATGGTTTAGTGGTGAGCGAAACTTTGCCCACCAAAGTAACGATTTGCGGGTGAAAACAAAATGGGATGCGCCCAGTTTGATTCAATCATGAAGCAAACGTGGAGTAAATTGGCTAACAAAAAAAGCTCGCCGATTGGGCAAACGCCTTGGTCGGTGAGCTTTTGGTTGAAGCGTACTATATTGTTACGTAGGGACTAAAACCCGGCTGAAAACCAATCATGACATGTCAAAGTTGCAAAAGGCTTGAACTTGGGATGCGGATTGGATGCTAAGCGTTTTGCCTTAACGTTTGCGCGAGCTTGTTGTGGCAGGTTTTTGCGATTGGCGTTGGGCGGTTGCCTTGCGATCGGGCAGTGCCTTAAATGCAAATTCGTTGACCAACTGCTCGGCGATTGGCTTGACCTTTCCGGCAACTTCTTCGGCCAGTGTAAACACAAATGTGACTTGGCGACCATCTTTGGCTGAAACATGAAAGTAGAGCCAGTTAACGGCCAGTTCGTCTTCTTCACCTGCGACGACAACCTGAAGTGCCCGCAGTCCGGTTTCGGTTTTGGTTTCGTTCGCTCTAACCAAGCGGGCGTTTTTATCCGCTTTGACGATCTTTCCGACTTCGAGTTTGTAGGAATTGAGAGAGAGCGGTGCATCTGGCGAGCGCGAAGGCAGTTGAACGATATTGCATTGAGTAAGCAAATCCCGCTTGTCGATGTATCGCAAAATCGCGGCATCACCTTCGGCGGCAATCATTTTCCAATGCGGATCGTAAGTCAGCAAGAAGTGGCTGACTTCGGGAGACCACTTCAAACGCTGGCGAATTTTGCGTGATTTTGTGAATTTCGCCAGAGAAGCATTGGACAAATTTGGCGAAGATTCGTTGGGCATGATTTGCATATCAATTTTCGTTTTGCCATTGAAGCCCGGAGCAATCTGCCCAGGCTCGCGTTGCTCTCGAATACCGATCTTGAAAGCGTTAACCCACTGCTTCTTCAAATCGACAATCGCAACTCCGCTGACCTCCAATTGAGTCTCGACATCGTCCACTTCGGCACTGACTGAGCCCATGATGTAAACGCGGGCCGTAGCTTTGTCTGCTTTTTTCAAGAACAACTGCACGTCTGATTCGTTGATCGTATGGACATCAAGAAGCTTGGCCAGATCAGCTTCCTCGGGATCCCACTTGTCGCCGACTTTCACGCCGGACTTCGTGAGGATATTTGCCAAGGTCAAAGGGTCAGCAGGATTTTGGATCAATTCCAATTCGGCTTGCTCAAGAGTGCCTACAATCGATGCCAATTCAACCTTGCCACCCTCTTTGCCTTTGAGGCGAGCAACGATCAAGCGATTGTCTTCGGCCAACTTAGGGTTGGTTTTGCCTTTGTCCAAAGTGATATTGGCTTCCGCGTTTTCAAAATAGCGGATCGCTTGCTCAGCTCCAGTGACGCGCTGGTAGAAAGAGAGTTTTCCTTCAACGGATAGGGGAAGCTGTTTCAATTCGGCTTTGGGATCATCGGGGACGACAATCACACTTCCGGTATGTTCGTAGGTAGCACTGATTTTGCACTGCTGTTTTTTTGAAAAATTGACTTTGAGATCAATTTTGTCTTGGGCGTTGGCTGTCGCAGAAATAAACATTGCGACAAAAACGAAAAAACAAGTTGGTGATCGAAATTGAATTTGCATGTTTGTTAACCAAGAAACCTTAGATTAGGACGAATTAGGAGAAAGTGCAGCTAAGCCGTTTTCCTACATTTGGTCAGGAATCGACCATCTGTCGTCTCAAATCGAACAATCCCGTCTCAATCCGCATTTCTTGCCATGTCAAACTGATAGCGCTTGCAAATGAGAATAAAAGCGAAATCACGGTGAAAAGTGGGGGAATTCGGGATTTTGACGCTTTTTGGCGAACTTGGAACGCCCTTTGCAGTACTAATTTATCAGTAGAAGATCCCGCACTGTTGCGGTTTTTACATAAAGAGCGAGAACGACAGCACTCTCAATTTCGTACAGAATAGAGAGATTGTCGTAACCACGGATACGCATTGTTGATTTGTGAACATTTGTTCACCAACACCGTATTCACAAACCGCTTGGGCATGATGTCGATGGATTTATTGATCAGGAAGATCTTCGAGTTACGGACGTCGAAAGAACGTACAATTAGTAAATAGATGTCAGTGCTGTCATTTTGACGGCTAATAACATCAACTGATTGGATGCCAACTTCGACGAAGGAGAGGTTAAAAATGCATACCAGTTATAAATGTGACGCCATTCGCGAGTTGAGAGACCAGCAGGTTCGTTTTGCGCCGCGAGACAAGAAAATGGAACAAGTGGACTGCGCGGAGAAATTGCTTCGCGATATCCAGCTTGACCGCGACTATAACTTTGAATTCGTCTGCTTTCGAATCACAGGATTTCGCCCAGAAAACGCACCAATCGTAAAGATCAATGGTGAAAACCTACGTCGCGATCTCCACGCATTCATCGAAGACCTTTCAGATTCCGCCAATGTAAGTGCCCAGGAGTTTGGCCAGCCAGTTCATACTGTTGAAGATCTAAGCAAGATGTTCAAAGTATCCACCAAAACAATTTCGCGCTGGCGTCAGCAAGGCCTTGTCAGCCGCAAGTTCATTTTTGATGGTGGTCGCAAGCGTGTTGGATTCCTGCACTCCAGCGTCGATCACTTTGTGAAGCGTAATCGCGACAAAGTAAAACGCGGCGAGCGATTCAGCCAACTTACAAAAGCCGACAAAGAAGAAATCATCGAACGAGCACGACGACTGGCCAAAGCGGGCGGTTGCCCAGCAGACGTCACTCGCCGAATCGCCAAGCATATGCAGCGTAGTGTCGAAACGATCCGTTATACGATCAAGCAATTTGACAGTGCCAATGCCGCAATCGCCGTGTTCCCGGATCAAAACGGCCCGCTCAACCTGGAAATGAAAGAGCGCATCTACGCCGACTTTGTGGCTGGAAAATCAGCCGAGACCATTGCAAAGCGTTATTGCCGAACGAAAACAACTGTTTACCGAGTCATTAACGAAGTCCGTGCAAACCTGATTTTGGAATTGCCACTGGACTTCATGGACAACGAAGAATTCCATCGCAAAGCTGCGGACAAGCGAATTGTTGACGCAGACATGCCGGTTCCTGAAAAAGCGACCCGACGCACCAAGCCACCAGCTGGCCTCCCGCGTTACCTTGCATCGCTTTACGAAGTCCAGCTTTTGACACGCGAGCAAGAGCAATACATCTTCCGCAAGTACAACTACTTGAAGTTCAAAGCCAACCGCTTGCGTGAAAAACTGGACCCGGCGAAAGCTCGGTCTTCGGAGATGGACGAAATCGAAAAACTGTACAACGAAGCGGTGAAAATCAAAAACCGCATCGTCCAAGCCAACCTTCGATTGGTCGTTTCGATTGCAAAACGCCACGTTTCGCTAAACGAAGACTTCTTCCAGCTCGTTAGTGACGGAAACATGTCGCTGATCCGAGCCGTTGAAAAATTCGATTACTCACGCGGCAACAAATTCAGCACGTATGCAAGCTGGGCCATCATGAAGAACTTCGCCCGCACGATTCCTGGCGAGTTCAAGCAACGCGATCGCTTCCGCCCAACATCAGAGGAAGTCTTCTTGGCTCACGCCGACGAACGAACTGACCGCTTGATGCTTGAATCAGCTCAACAGCAACGTAAGAAGCAAATTGGCCATATCCTTGAATCGCTTGATGACCGCGAGCAGCGGATTATCATCAGCCGATTTGGATTGGACTACAGCCAAGAGCCGCAGACCTTGAAAGAGGTTGGCGAGCAACTGGGCGTAACCAAAGAGCGAATTCGCCAGATTGAGGCACGAGCCCTTAATAAACTGAGGATCGCAGCCAAAGAAGACAATATTGACTTGCCGGAAGGCATGTTTGAGTCGGAGCTTTAATCCAAAGAAATTCTTGCGCCTTGCCGCATTCAAACCCGGCAGATCAAGGATTTGACAAAGACGATACTTCGCTGAAAACTTGGCGAAAAATATAAAACAAGCCAATGGGTGCATGCCTGTTGGCTTTTTTTGTGAAAACTCGCGTCTTAATTTAGAGTTTTTTCAAGCCATGCTCATCAAATTACCGAGATTGATATTTCTGACATCATGTGCACAAACCCCGTCTCAAGCTAAGAACATTTAACGTGAACCAATGGCTTGGGTTTTCTGTCAATTTCGTATTGCGGGGTATTGGGATTTCGATATATTTATCCCTCCAACTCTGTGCCGGCGTAGCTCAGTTGGCAGAGCAGCTGTTTTGTAAACAGCAGGTCGTGGGTTCAAGTCCCTCCGCCGGCTTTT
>CAYUWY010000005.1:306179-335006 GCA_964448575.1 uncultured Pirellulaceae bacterium | reverse complement strand
CTCAAAAAAAAGAGTCTTTTTAGATTGACAATATGTTTCAGGAACGTTTTGTTATTCCACGTCTTCGCCATTGGTGAATATTGCAACCATAGCCATGTCAATCATTTTTGGATCGGCTTCGATATCCATAGCGACAGGTGATTCCGAGATTTCTACTTTCGCCAGTTTCTGTTCCAGCAAACGTTGCAATACACGGCGTCTCGAAAATGTTGTCCACGCCTTCACGTATGCAGCAGTATCTTCAGGTGACGCATTTGGAAAATTTGTTTTGATGAAGTTGAGTTTCTTTTCGTCAAACTCTTGATCTTTGGCAAGCATTGTACGATATGCAATTGCTGCACCACCAAGTGCCGCCACCCAAGTAATAGAGGGATCAATTTGAGCAAGAAATTCGTAGATTCCGGAGCCGCGATTTACGCGATACAAAAATATCGGCGCCATTTCATCGTATTTCTGTTGGCTGTAGCATTCGAACTTGACGTCGTGGAAAGTCCCTTTGATGGTCTTCAGGATCGCTTCGTGACTGAACAGGGGACTCCGCAATTGAGGTGTGTCAAAGCTAAGCCTCAGCAGGTGTAGTTCGCTGCTGTCGACTTTTTGGATGTAGCCTTGGCCATTGTCAAAGTCATCCCACACCCCATCCAGGTCGATTCCCTTGCCAATCCAGTACTGTTCAAAACTATCCATGTGTCCTCAAGCGGAATAAAGAATCCATGTAAGTCCAAAGTTTGGGGGCGAGTCGTTTGCAACTGTATGCTGGTGACTAGCCCGTGGTCATGTTTGAGCATGCCACAATTTCTAACCCCCAAACGATGGAACCAATAATGAACATCATCTCATTTGATGGGGTGCCACGTCAACAAACTTTTGGTGGCACCAGGTAAATTCAACTCAATGGCTTGCTTTTTTAATCCCCAGAAGAAAGAACAGCGAACTCAGTTGGCTAAATCTGATCGCAGTTACCTGCGGATTTTGTTGAAAAACAACCCATGCGACTTGGTGGTCATGGAAGCTTGCAGCACCAGCGGTTGGGTTCACGACCTTTGTCAGGAACTCGAGATCCCCACGCTCGTTTGCAGCACTCACGAGGACGCTTGGCAAGGCGAAACGCAGGCAGAGGGCGACTGGCTACGACCAGTCGCCGGACCCACGAAGGAATGTTTTGGGAGCACTCGCAAAGTAAAGAACAGTGCACAAACCCGCCTATCAGGCTTGAATTCAAAAACTAACTAACCTTCAAAAAACAACTCGTCACCACAACAAACACAAAAGAAAAAACAACCTGCACAGAGTTGGCGAAGAAAGTACGCGAGCTCAAAAAATGAGTCTTTTTAGATTGACAATATGTTTCAGGAACGCATTGTTATGTCGAGCTATTGTGCAACTGGCGGTTTTCTCAAGATTGCCTCTTCAGGATTCGTTACGGCCGACAATACATTCTCGGCAATTTTGTTGGTCAATTTTTCGCCCCAGAATGGGTCATACACGTCGTAATAAATAACGCGAATATGTTGAACATCAAATGGAACATCTTCTTCGTTTGAAGAAACCAATACAACTGGTTTTTGCAAAGCATGGGCGAGGCCAAGCTCGTAAAACACATTCGGATTCCGGCCTGTAAGTTCGGCCACAAGCACCGTTGCGGCGTGTATGCCTTGCCAGATTTGGTCAATAATTTTGCCTGTTGCGAACATGTCGTCATCTGCTCGCACTGCACGGAAGCCCGCCTTTTCAATTCCTGGTTTGTAAATAGACTCGAAGTAGTTTCCGATCGGAGCGCGGAAGGGCATCATCACGAAGCAGGTGTCCCCTTGTTTAACGTCTGCCTTCTTGCCGAGAGATTCGATTGAGTCGGCCGATGAATGCCCCAAATCAGATTCCGATGTGACATCAATTACACGCTGTTTGTCACCATGAGCCTCTGTTAACTGTGCGTCACGGAGAGATTCGAGAAATATGGCTTTGAATTCGTCGCGCTTGTCTTCCGATATCCTGAAGTTGTCAACGATCGCGTTTCCAAAGAATGGTTCGTCGGGGATATTCTCGCCGCGATAGTGTTTGTACACCTCAGAAATCGTAGGAGCGTTTAGCAGTGCTTTGCGCAGGCCTTTCGTTTCATCGGATTTTTCTTTCGGTCTTAATACTTGCTTGGCAAGATCGGTCAACTGAACTTTGCCACTTCCAGGCCGTTCCAAGAATCCATACTTTATTGATGAGCTTAACTCGACGGAAAACGGCCCCCCGTATTTTACGCCGCAAAAATCCGCGGCTTCACGGTCTGTGCATTCACGTCCCGCATTCTGATCCAAAATCGCTTTCGGGATGCGGAGTGCTTTCCGAATTCCATGTCTCGGATAGTCAGCAGACGAAGCTTTCTTCGTTTTCGTAGAAGATTTCTTGGCCTTCTTCTTAGTTGATTTTTTCGCCATGGTGTTAAATCTTAGGGTGTGTGTTCAAGCGACTTAACGTCCGTGATCACCGAGCCGACGGTTGACTACGCCAACCTGAAAACGGAGCGATGTAAAATTCTAAACCCTCGGTAAAATATTGTCGCGACCAACCAACCACAGGGGCTTTGACGGCTTCGCGTGCATCACATTGTTATCTGCCGTGTTTTTTGTGTTTGTGTTTTTTGTGCGTTTGCTGAGAAGGTTTGTCTTCGGGTATTGCCGAAGCTGTTTCGCGTATGGACAATTTTGCATCGTTGTCCGGTGCTCCAGGCTCGTCATCGTCAGATTCTATTTCCGGCTCCTCGTTATTAACGAAGTAGTTCGCAGCCTCCCGAAGTGAATTTGCGTAGTAATCCTCGGCAGATTTCCAAGTGCGAAACGCTCGACATCGCAGTTTGGAAACAAAGACCTGCGGTGCGAGGGCGAGGAATAGCCCTGATGTACTGGAGATCGCATCGAAGATTTCTGAGCGCAACGGATGGTCGCGGGATAGCAATCCGGGATTAAAGTTTTGGTAAATGAAGTTCCTAGCCGCCTCCTTGAATTTTCTCCAATGTTTCAATGGAATTTCAGGTGGTGTCCCGGTTTTTTTGTCGTACAGATAGGGTCGAATTTGATGAAGAGGCGGATCCAATTGGTGTAATTCAGTGAACAGTGCTCTGGACCCGCGATCAAATAATTCATCTGATATCACAACAACGTCCACATCTGATGTTTCGCTGAACGGAGTGCCGAATTTGTAAGGTGATGGGCTATATCCTAGTTTAGCGCTCCCAACAATGCAGACGTCCTGAGAACCAACGCCGAATCTGTCAGCTACCTGTTCGCGGAAAATAACATATTTCATTGGACTCTGTTTAAAGACGAAGGGGACACCTTCAAGCAGAAAAACCTTCGCGAGTACGGAGTGGCTGTCGATGCGTGAAACAAGTTCTTTGAATTGCTCGGGAGTTGGAGTTTCAGTACCACCGAGGACTTTTAAAAGCGATTCTGTGTTTTCAGTCATTCGGTAAAGTCCAATCTTAGGTAAGTTAAGGCAGACGCCCGCGTTAACCGAGCGACGATTAAGGTATGAATTTGTGAGTGAAGTGGATGGTAAAATGGCGAAGCCACCATCCGCGGAACGATCTGGCCCGTAAGACATGTGTCGCTTCGGTTCAACGCTTTGTTATCCGACGATTCTAGTTGGCGTCGTTATCGTTGCGAATCGCCGACACAAACACATAGTCGTTTGCTACACTCCATTTTCGATATTCTGAAACGTCAATTGGTTTTGCTCGGGCTCCAATTTGGCACGCACCAAAGTCTTGCATGAATTGAGATTCGACCAACCCATTGATAAAGAACTTCCGATACCGGCTGTTGTTTTTGCCGAAGATCTTCCGTGCTTCGCACGCTGGGAAATACTCTCGATCATCCTTCGTCCTAATCAAATACCACGATCCGCATCCAAACCGCTTCGATGGAGGACAGTCGATTGGGCATGCATTGACCAATTCATCTAGTTGCTCCTTGTCTAAGTTCACTCGTTGGCGTTTGTCTGGCGTTTTGTACTGGACTAGCACGAATTTCTTGTCGTCGATTTCATAGAAGAGGTCAGCCCCTTTAATGTCGCCTGCCCAAATACCAGCTCGGTGAACTTTCCAAACCTTGATGGTAGCGCCATACGAGTAGAATTCCCGCGGGGCTGAAGGCTGTATCCCGAACGCGTCATCGTCGATAAAGAACTCTTCGTTGGGACGCACTGTTCTCGCGGCAATCTCATCGTGGATTTCACCTTGCGTTTGAACCGCTCTCGAAATCGCTGCAATATCGGAATTGATGTCCTGAACCAATTCTCGCCATTCGGAAACTTCCATTTGCCCTCATAGGTCTAAGTCGGATAACTTTAGTAAATAACCCTCACGAAATAGAAGGATATTGTTGAATATCATATTTTATACATAGCGCAGAGCATTTTTATACATAGCGCTCTTAGTTGCAAACTTAAAATTGGCAATATTGAACTAAGGCGAATGCGAACTGGGGAAGGTAACTGTTTTCGGTTTTCTGTAACGTCTGAAAATGGTACTCGTTAACTTTGTTTCGGTAGTGAATCGCTAGAATTTTTTATAACGTGATTTTGGTTGCGATTGATTGGTTTCAGTTCTGCGATAATGACTCCAGATCTATCTCGTTTGCGACTTCCGCGCGGAAGTTTGCGTAGTTTTGCTGCTGTAGGCGAAGGATTGGTGTTTAAAGTCTGCTTGTTTCTCCTGCCCCATTGGTTGCCAACGTTGGTTTGATGTTTCAAAATTATGGCATGAATGGCTCTTCTCAAATCGAATCTTCAAATTCTTCTTCTACTCAATCCGCTTCGGACAAACGATACCAACGCTATAAGCATGTAATCCAATATGCGATCAAGCGACCGGCGTTTGAATTGGACGAAGTCAAAAACGCTTGTCATCCAGAACTTCCTGGCTTTATCACCCGGATCGTCAATGACCTCGAAAAAAGCGGATGGATCGTCCGAGAAAACTTGAAAGACAAATCCTATCGTTGGAATCCGACTCGCGAATTCTCTCCTAACAAATGGCTTGACGAAAAACTGTTCGGCTCTCAAATCAAAGAATCGCCCGAACAAGAACGGCCTCGCGAACGTTTGCTTTCCAGAGGTGCTGAGCATTTAACGACCTCCGAACTCGTTGCGATCCTGGTTCGCAGTGGCCGGCCGGGTGAGTCCGCGGTGATGGCGGGGCAAAAAGTCGCCAAAGCGTTCGATGGTCGGTTAGAAGATTTGCCTGCTGCCGGTCGTGGCGAGTTGAAATCCATTAGCTGCGCAGTCGAGAAAACTGCTTACTGTCAAATCATGGCTGGGATTGAGCTTGGCCGTCGGGTCGCGGCATTGTCAGACGACAAAATCACTATCAAGATTTCATCCAGCTCCGATGCCATTGAGTTTTGCCAAAAACATTTTGCTCGTTTGATTTCTGATGGCAAACAGGAAGAATTTCACATCGTCACGTTGGATACAAAAAACCAAGTCATCGACACACATCAAATTACGGTTGGGACGTTGGACGCAAGTCTTGTTCATCCGCGCGAAGTTTTCCGCGCCGCGATCAAGGATGCGGCTTCGTCAATTATCCTTGCGCACAATCATCCCTCTGGCGATCCGACGCCCAGTCGCGAAGACATCGCCGTCACTCGTCGCCTGACCGAGTCGGGTAAAACGCTTGGAATCGACGTGCTTGACCACATCGTATTGGGAAAACAATCATCGGTAAGCATTCAAGAAACGATGTGATTTTTCGTTTGTGTTCGTATTGGTTCACTCGCGTTTGTTCACACACGTTTAATTCGCACTCGGTTAAATAACGATCACGCCCCGCAAGAACTGATGATCGGTCTCTGAAGCGTTCAATCAAATGAAATGCAAACGTTCTTCGGCTCGGTAAAGAATCGTAACGCTTCCAAGCCACCTTCGCGGCCGACGCCAGAGTTTTTCATGCCACCAAACGGTGTACGCAAGTCTCGCATTAGCCAACTGTTAACCCAGACGACACCCGATTCAATTTTCTTTGAAAGCCGCATCGTTCGATCCAAGTCGCGTGTCCAAATTGTCGCGGACAATCCGTACTCAACGTCGTTGGCCAGTTCGACCAATTCTGATTCTGTTGCAAACGGCATCATCGTGACGACGGGGCCAAAAATCTCTTCCTGATTGAGACGACATTGATTCGACGCGACTTCGATGATGGTCGGCTGAACGTAAAACCCGTTTTCGAAACCTTCCACCGTTGCCCGGTCGCCACCAGTAAGGATCGTAGCTTGGTCGCTTTGGGGGCCCGATTTGGCCAACTCGATATAGGAAAGGACTTTTTCCAAATGCGGCTTGGAAACCAACGCACCGATCGTCGACTCGGGCAGGGCAGGGTGGCCAACAACCAGCTTTTTTGTTTTTGCAACAAAGTCATCTCGAAATTTTCCGTACAGTGATGCCTCGACAAAAATCCGTGACCCGCACAAACAAATCTGCCCCTGGTTGGCAAAGGAAGAATGCACTGTCGTCTGAAGCATTTTTTCGTAGTTGCAATCAGCGAAAATAATATTCGGATTCTTACCGCCTAATTCCAAAGAGAGTTTCTTGAACTGCGGCGCGACGACGCTGGCAACATGCTTACCCGTTGTCGATCCGCCGGTGAACGAAATCGCTTTGATGCGCGGATGATCGAGAATCGCTTGGCCGGCCGTGGCTCCACTTCCATTGATGATGTTAAGTACGCCGGGAGGAAGGCCGGCTTGATTACAAAGCTCCGCCAGCATGAACGCTGTTCGTGGAGTCAGTTCGCTTGGTTTTGCAATGACACAATTTCCTGTTGCGATCGCGGGAGCAATTTTCCAACTGAACAAATACAGCGGAAGATTCCAAGGCGAGATACAACCGACAACGCCGATCGGTTGACGAAGCGTAAAATTAATCGCCTTTTGCCCGACGCTTTCGTGTGACTCCGATGCAAACTGAGTAATCGCGCTGGCAAAGAATCGAAAGTTACTGGCGGCACGAGGGATCTCAATCGAACGCGCACGCGAAACGGGTTTGCCACTGTCTTCGCTTTCGGCAACCGATAACGCCTCCAGATTCTGATCGATCAAGTCCGCGATCTTCATCAAAATAGAACAACGCTGGTCAACGGTCGTTTCTGACCAGGACTCAAACGCGTTAGACGCTGCGTGATAGGCGGATTGGACATCGGCGGTATTTGAATCGGCAATCGTTCCGCTGATCGTCCCATCCGCTGGGCACACGTTGTCCAACCAACTTCCTGATTCCGGTTCTCGGTACTCGCCGTCAATGAAGTTCAAAATCTTGTTAGTCATAGTTCTCTCGGCATCGAGCGTTTTAAGACGAAGCTTGTTGACGGCGTATCGGTTACGCCAACGGCTTGTGTGCAACCACTTTAATTTCAACCAACAGATCGGGATGTGGAAGTTGGTGCACTGCAACCGTCGTCCGAGCGGGTCCCGTTTTGGAATTAAAAAATTCGGCGTAAGTTTCGTTGTAGCCAGCGAAGTCATTCATGTTGACGAGAAAGGTCGTCAGGTCAACAACATCGTCCAGTGTCGCGCCAGCTTCGGCGAGGATGGTTCCAATATTTTCCAACACGGCCCGCGTTTGCAATTTGATATCCAAACGCTTTGTCCCCATTTCATCGACTTTTTCGACACCGGCAAATGAATTGTCTGGTCGTCGTGAACTGGTTCCAGATACGAAAATCAGATCACCAACTCGTTTGAAATGCGGATAAGCCCCACGAGGCGTGACTTTTTTGGCCGAAGTTGGCTGACCATCTGGCCGTTGGGTGTTTTCGTTGGACATGAATCTGTTCTAGGTGTTAAGAGTTGAATTGGCCTATCATTAGAAAGGACGGTCCGCGTTAAAAACAGATGACGTTTTTGATTGATTCAGAGAACCCGGTTACGATTGCTAGAAAAACTTTGTCGCTGGAGAGTGAAATCGAAAATCCTGAAACCAATTCGAACCAGCCCCAACCGCCTTTGAAACCTGCGATAGAGCCCGCTCGGAAAGAGCCCGCTCAGAAAGAGCCCGCTCGGGAACTCAAACAAATTTCGCTCGATGACATTTGGGATAAACCACATTCCCATATGATCTTTCTTGCGATTGCCTATGCGTTTGGTTTGTTCGTGGCTGTTTGTGGCTTGAGTGAGTCGCCGCTTGCAGCGGTGTTTATCTTCCCAATTGTATTGTCAACAGTCGTGCTAACGGCTGCTTGGTCCGTGTTTGGACCGGGTAACTATTTTCAACGATTGTTTTTTGCTCACTTGGTTGGAACCATTCCTGCAATCGGGTTGATGGCTGGGAGTGTTGTCATGATGCTTAGCAACGGCGTTATAAGTTTCAATGACTCGTTTATCGGGGTGCTGGTCGGCGCACTTTCAATTGCACCGCTTTCACTGGCGGCCCAACTTCCGTTTTGGTTTTTTCGTGGATGCTTTGGCTGGCAATTTGTATTGGGTGATGGCAAGCCCGAATTGCCGTTCAATTTGAAAGATATTTTCGCACTCACGTTTATGTTTGCACTTAGTTTTGCTGTTCCACAACTTGTCTTTAACGCAACCAACGCACGCTACAACAATTTCGCCGATTTCGAACACGAAACTGTTGAGGTGACAAATCCAGATGGCACGACAACTTATGAGAGAAGAAAGATATCTGAAGAAGAAGCTCAAATTCGCCGCGCCGAAATGCAACAAATGATGCAGCAAAGTTCCCTGATGGGCTATGGAATGATGATGGTGTTTGTTTTTATCGGAACTTCAATGTGCATTCCGGTTTTGCTATTTGTGTTTCGTTCTAAAGAACAATCCACCGGCTGTGCATACACCGCTCTCTACGCGTTCGCACTGGCAGTGATTCCACTCATGCTTATATTGGTTGGAGGTGGACCCTTTATAGGAGAAGCCATTTTCTACATTGGATTCACATTCGCCCTCTGTGGTGGAGGGCTGGTGATCCCGTTTGCAATCTCGCGCGAAGCCGGTTTCATTTTGACGTCGCCCAAAAAATATGCACGGCTACATGGGAACCAGGAAGAGCTCGATGCGATTTACAAGAAAGCTGAAATGGATCCGCCCAAACCACTAGATCCTTTTGCGGACTAGTGGTTTGTGCGCAACATATTTTATTGAGCAGATCTTCGTCTGAACGTCTACCTTGAGTTACACCGTTGGAGTCAAAGGCTACTTCGCTTCTTCTGTTTCTGCCTCTTTCTCTGCCTTTTTCTCTTCTTCATTCGATTCTTCTTCGTTCATTTCTTTCTTTTCCGATTCCGGCTCAAGCAAATCCAGTCCGAATTTCTTGCCTTTATCGACGGCCGGAACTCCGTAAGCCATCCATTCAGGTTCGGGAGCATCCATCAAATAGTGATCGAAGAACTGCTGCATTCGAATCGCGAAATCGCGCCGGTTCTCGTCTTTCATCACCCAGTGTGGCTGCTCATTGTAATTCAACAACCAAGCCTTTTTCTCTAGACGACGAAGCGCCACGAACAACTCGATGCCTTGGTACCACGGAACTGCACCGTCCTCATCGTTGTGCAAGATCAACAACGGCGTGTTGACTTTGTCGGCGAAAAATACAGGTGAGTTCGCAATGTACTTTTCGCGAGCCGCCCACAAATCCTCACCGATCCGGCTTTGCGTTCTCTCGTACTGAAACATTCGACTCATGCCGCTGCTCCAGCGAATTCCGCCGTATGCACTGGTCATGTTGCTAACCGGCGCACCCGATTCAGCACACGCGAACATGTCGGTTTGTGTTACGAGATAAGCCGTTTGGTAACCGCCCCAACTGTGGCCTTGCATGCCGATTTTTTTCTTATCGATAAATCCCTGGGCGACGATACTTTCAACGCCCGGCAAAATCGCATTGGCCGCACTTGGACCCGGCTCGCCTGTTTTGTAAGGGATATCTGGAATGAACAAAACGTAACCGCGGCTCACATAGAAACTGTGATTGATAATCGACCGCCCAGCAGCCGGGGTGTAGTACGCATGCAAGTTGTCAGAATTTCGCTCGTAAAAGTAAACCATCATTGGATACTTTTTGTCAGGATCGAAACCATCTGGCTTGATCAACAATCCGTCAAGCTTCTGGCCATCGGTTGCATCCCAATGGATCAATTCCGCTTTGCCCCAACTGTATTCCTCTTGCTGCGGATTGATATCGCTGACTCGATGAATTTTCTTGAAGCTCAATTTGCTCGACCAAGCATCCGGGTACTGCTCAAATGTGCTGCGATTAAAAATCACGTCTTCTGAGTTTCTGGCTTTCGACAAACCCGACAGCCGTTCATCAAGCATGATCAACTGCTGAAGTGTTTCCTGTTTCATTTCCGACTGGCCGTTCTTTCCAGCGGCGTCTTTCTTTGCGACTTTTGCCTTTGAACTTTTCTTTGAACTCTTCTTCGATTTGTCGTGCGGCAAATTCAAACGGTAGAATCCACTTGCCTTGGTCGTTTCATTGAATGCGGAAAGGATCAATGGCTTTGATGGATCAATCGCACGTTGCTCTAAATCCAGCCGCAGGTTTCGGAATCGAATCGTGTTCTCGCGTCCTTGGCTTTCGGTCAAACAAACGGGTTTCTTTTTACCGGTCGGATCAAGCTTCCAAATGTCAAAGCGGTCATAGATCAAGAACGCTTCATCGTCCACCATCCAACCTGCCGAACCATAGGCCCGTGCAAGCGATGGAGTATCGTGCAGCTCGTTTTGAAGTGGAAACTCGATGCCTTCGCTGATCTCAACGGGTTTGCGATTGGCTCCAGTCGAAATTGCGAACCATTTCTTTTGTTCGGCGTCAAACCAAGTGATGAACTTTCCTTCAGGCGAAATGCTGCCGGTGCTTTTAGTTTTCTCGATCAACGTTTCGGCTTTGCCAGTATCCAGATTGATCAGGTAGTTATCCTGAAAACCGGGAACGTCCCACGAGAGCATTTTTCGGTACGGCATATTCGACGCGGCTGCGATGACGTTGGAATCCGAGCGATAGTCGATTCGAACGTTTGGGATTTCTTTGGTGGCAAGCTGGACTATTTTCTTGGCGCGGATATTGAACACAGCTCGGTAGCTCCGGCCACGTTCACGAGCGGCTTGAAGCAATTGTTGCGGTTGAAGCTGCGGATCCTGCCAGTGCCACAAATCCAGTTTCGCTTTTGGTTTTTCGTCTTCGTCTGGAACCTTTTTTCCGGCTGCTTTAAGCGCGGTGTGTTTTCGCTCTTTTGCTACTGCTTCTGGAATCGGAGCGGTGTCAAAAAACAATCGTTTGCCGTCTTCAGAAAACTGAGCGGTCGCATTGGGCGAAACCCACCAGTCGCTTGGGATGCCTTCGCTTTTTTCATCCGCGATTTTCTTCGCTTCTTTTTGACGAACCTTCCAATGATAAAGCGACCACGCTGAAGTCTTTACTTTGTAGTCATCTTTGTTTGTTAGAAATGCAAGCTGCGTACCGTCGTCTGAGAAAGCCAGGTTCTTATACTCGCCACGTCCGTCTGCGATCTGGTGAAGCTCTAAATCATCATCCAGCTCGACGACGTAAACGCCATCGGTCGGTTCCTCCGAATTCTCTTTGTCGGTTGTTTTTTTGCCGCCAGTCTTAGTTGCTTTTTTCTTTCCATCGGATTCAACGGAAGCAACGAACGCCAACCGCGAGCCGTCTTTTGAGAACCAGTAACGCACGACGTCGGGGTAAGTCTGCTGCAGGCCTGTATTAAGGTTTCGTAGAACCAGTGTGGTGCCTGTTGATTTTGTTTTCTTGACTTCTTCGACTTTTGATTTCGGATCTTCGGGCTTGGTGGATTTCTCTTTTCCTTTTTCGGATTTCTTTTTTGCTTCTTGTTTCTTTGCTTCTTGTTTCTTCTCTTCCGATTCCCGCTTTTTCAGTTTCAGTTTTTTCTCAGGTCGACGAAGTCCTTCCGGGGTTACTTCGTAAGTTTCCACAACATCTGAACTGCCAGACTTAACGGTGTTTGGCTCACTGGTTTTGCTGAATTGGTACGCGACCCAACCGCTGTCTTCGCGTGGTATTTTGAAAGTGCTAACACGATCAGCAGAAAATTTTTCGCCTGTCTCGAGTTCAAGCACTTCCAAAACCGGACTGGGCATCTGTTCTGGTTTCGCTTTGGCCTTTTGAAGTGCTTTGACTTTTGCTCTGTCAGGCATCACGCGATAGATCACGAATCGGGAATCAAAAGTGAACCTAGGTCCGCCAGCTCGCGCAATTGAATACTCTTTTTTGGAGCCGTTGCGACGAATTTTCACAACGTTTTCGGCGTCTACTTTTCCGCTGCGGAATGAATACAGGATCCATTTTCCGTCATTGGAAAGCTGCTGGTTTGTCAGCGTGTTCCAGCGGTCGTAATCTGCATGCTCAAGTGGTCGTTTTTCGAGCTCTTCTTGAGCCATTTGAGCGTTCGCAAAATTTGCGAATGGTTGCCCAAACTGTGGTACCAGAAAGATAGTAGATAAAACAAGAAAAGAAATTTTCGCGATCCGACGCATGTTGTTGCTTTCGATAGTTGACGCTGGAAATGACCTAATAAATCCTAGTTACTAGGTTAGTTGGAATCTGTGGCAAGGGGAACCAAACCGCCAAATCCGCTGCTGCCCAAAAAACGTTCTTAAACATGGAACCACGCAACCGATGCAAGCGTCATGATCGTTTTTGACATGATCTGAAGCATCTGCTCAAATGCCGTCTCTTTGTTCATTGGATCCCTTTTTACTTATGTCTGACACAGACGACACAGATGATTTAGAGATTGACGCAATCGTCAAAACAGCTGCGTCTTTGTCACCAGAACGACTCGCAAAATTCTTGTCGCTTGTGCAACCGTCGACGAAAGAAATCATTCTGAGTCGACTCAAGAATGATGGTAATCGGCCTGGGCTTTCTGATGCTGCGCGGGCCCCTAAAACTTTCAGCGACACACCTGGCCGAGCACCCAAAACCATCATTCAGAAACCTGGTTCTCGCCAGAAAAATCGGCGCAAGATTGAGCATCAAAATGTCGACCCATCCATGCCAGCGACAGTTATTGCCAATCCCGATAAAAAAAGCGCGGGTTCTAAAGTTAAGTCGCCAGGTGATAAACCCGCCAAATCAAAAACAACCAGTCAACGCACAATCGAAAGCAGCAATGATCAAGAAGACACCGTCGCGTTATCCAGCAGCAGCGGCGGCGGGACGGGTGTCCATTTAGTCAGGCTTCATGCGCAAGGTGCAATCGGCGAAGTCTTCGTTGCTTACGACGAACAACTTTCACGCGAAATTGCGATCAAACGAATTCGCCCTGAGTTACCTCAAACCACGCGTCGCGTTCGAAGATTTATCCGTGAAGCAGAATTGACCGCGCAGCTTCAGCATCCTGGCATCGTGCCGATTTACAATCTCAATGGTTCGCAGAACACGCCGCACTACACGATGCCTTTGGTTTCTGGATCGACGTACTCGAAGGTTATAAAAGAAACGCACGGACAACTTAATCCTCGTTCCAGCAGAGAGGAGTGGATGACAACGTTTCGTCCACTGCTTAAACATTTTATCGCCGTTTGCAATGCGATCGACTACGCACATTCGCAGAATATTTTGCATCGCGATATCAAGCCCGCAAATATCATCATCGGAAATAAAGGTCAAACGTTTGTACTTGACTGGGGCTGTGCAAAAAAGATTGGCGAATCTGAGACCGTCGATGAAATCGAAGCGGATGAAGCTCTGGCCGAACAAGAAGAAATGGCAAAAATTTTAGGGATAAAAACTTCCAGCGGCGAACTTACCGTTGCCGGATCGGTTATGGGCACTCTCGAATTCATGAGTCCCGAACAAGCTGCTGGCGATCTCGACCGCGTTGGGAAACATAGCGATATTTTTGGACTCGGCGCAACCTTATTTAACGTTCTTACGAATCAGTTCCTGTTCGATTTTCAAAGCACCGATTCCGAAGACGTTGACGAAGCTTTGGAAATCGTGAAAGAGGGAGTCATTCGAACCATCGATGAATGTGATCCCCGCGTTCCATTACCACTTGTTGCCATATGTAATCGTGCGATGGCAAAACGCCCGAAAAATCGCTATTCGTCGGCCCGCGAGCTCGCGACTGATGTAGATGCATTCCTTGCAGGCGAACCGGTCTCTGCTTACCAAGAACCTCTTTTCGATCGAACGACTCGATTCATCAAACGACATCGAACCGTATTCGCTACGCTGTTGGGAACTTTTCTCGTCGGCTTCATTTCATTGGCGTTTGTCGCGCTAATGATCAACCAGCAACGCGAAAACCTGGCCGGAAAAAACAACCAGCTTGCAGACTTAAATAGTAAGCTTGAGAAAACGAACGACCAGTTGGCCGCTTCGGTGGAAAAAGAAAAACAACTAACGTCCGCCGTCGTTCTTCGTGAACAATCAGGTAAGCAACAGCTTTACGAAACCCAAATGTTACTTGCCAGCGAAGCGTCATCTAATCCTGGCGGGATTGGTTGGATGCGACAGCTGGTCGAACGTTGGGCCGCACCCGAATTCGATTCTTATCGTGGTTGGGAATGGCAACATCTCGACAAATTAGGGCATCAAGAATTTTGGAAAGTCAATCTCGATGCGACTGCCAACCATGTGATATTTACTCGTGACCATTCTAGCGCAAGGGTTTTCGATTCGGGAAAATCGCTGGTTTTTACGATCGATACCGATGGCAAGAAAATTCTAGATCGCCAAAAGCTTCCATCCAACGCCACGGCGGTCGACTTCAACCAAGATCAATCATTGATGGCCGTCGGATTTCGAAATGGCATAGTAAAAGTCTTCAAGACCCAAGACCCAGACGCTGCACCAGTTGTGTTTGAAAAACTTAAGTCAGCCGTCAACGATGTCCGTTGGAATATTGGAGCTGACTTGTTAGCGACATGCGATATTTCTGGAGAGATGGTCATTTGGCATTGGTACGATCGCAAAATCAAAGGCACCGGAAAGAACGTACCCAATCAGCAAGGCAAACGTTTGTTGAATTGGTCTTACGACGGAAAACAGGTTTGCTGGACAACGACAAATGAAATCCGCGCGTTGACCTTGGCAACCGAAAAAAAGGAAGTGCTTACTCGTGACGATTGGATTGTGAATCCGTGTTGGAGTCACGAGGGAAAATTGTTGGCTTATATCGGACCTGAAAATACAATTGTTGTTACCGATCCAGAATCGAAAAAAACTGTTCGCCTAAAAGGCCACCAGCTCTACATCGAATCACTTGCATGGCATCCCAATCAACATTTTCTGCTTAGTGCCAGTGCGGACGGAAGCGTTCGGATATGGAACGTTGACAACGAAAAACAAGTTCGACATCTGCTAGGACATTCGGGGCACGTCTATTCGGCGGCTTGGAGTCCAGATGGCCAAAAAGTCGTCTCGGGCGGATTGCCAGAAGATCCCCTTCACGTTTGGGATGTCTCCAGTCTGGGCAGCGAAGCGTTTGATCGTGAACTTCAGGATCATCCCGCATTCGCTTGGCATCCTGATGGTACACAATTGGCCGTGGCTGAAAAATTCGACATCCTTATCCAAAACGACCTTGGTGAATCCAGACGGATTCGCAGCCAGGAAGAATCTCCGCAAGAAATTTTCGGTCTCGACATTGATCCGACTGGCAGCCGAATCGCATGCGTCTCACAATCGGGTCGAATCTGGGCCATCGACGCCAAATCTGGCAAAACCATCAGAGTTTACGATGAGGGAAGCAACCCTCCGATGTTTCCGGACATTACCAGTAAAGGTGTGGCTTGGTCCTCTGACGGAAAATACATCGCTGGAATAGGTGGCAAAGGGAAAGTTCGAGTTTTTGATTTTGAAACCGGAGATGATGTCGCAAAAGGAATTCCCAACAAAGGCAATGGCTTGGTCGTTGCGTGGGGGCCTGCCTCCACTGACAAGGCTTCACAACTTGCCTTTGCCGGAACAGGCGACCACCTTTTCGTATTCGATATGGCAGAACAAAAAATCGTCAACAAGATAAAACAGTATGGATGGAAAACGGGAATAGACTGGTCGCCGGACGGAACCAAACTCGCTGTTGCCGACCGACGCAGCATCCGTATCTACGACACAAACTCGGATTCGCAGTCGCCCATTGGAAAATGCGAAGGTCCAAGTGCCATGGTTTGGGATTTGTCATGGAGCAAATCTGAAAATCGAATCGCCGCCCTAACCGAAGACGGAAAAATCTGTATTTGGAACGCGGATACTCGGGCATTCAGCGCAAAATTCGACACCCACAAACGGCCGCCTTATACGATTCATTGGAGTCCCGACGGAAAACGGCTGGTCTCAACGGCGCGTCATGGCCGAATCGTATTCCAGGAAACGGGCGATTGAGCTGCTTGTTTAGCTTATTTGTTTATGACTCAAACGAAAAACGCCCTTGGAGAAATTTCCCAAGGGCGTTTTTTCTTTTAAGCAAACTTTCAAGAGTTAGTTGGTCCTATTTTGGTCGAACCAAATTTCTAGATTTCGATCGACTCAACTTCTGCCACAAATCGTGCTTCGTCGTTTCCAATGAAAGCCGACACCACATTGAAAACCGAGTCGCTGAATCCACCAATATTCAAGATATCGGATCGCTCCATTGCCTGAGTATTGGCGTATGGCTGAATATCGATACAAGCCAATTTCGGGTCTGCCGTTTCGCCTTGGCTTTTTGCCAAACGTCGTTGATTCTCGACAAATTTTTGCCATTGAGTCATGACGCCCGTCGAATTGCGTCGTCCCGTGCCAACCCAACTTTCGTTGTCACTGACGAGAACGATACCGGCAAAACGACGACTCTTGAGTTTCGTATTTGCAAACTTGAACGGAAGCGAACAATCTGTACCGCCACCACCATACTTGGCCAACCGATTGGCCAAACTAAGAATCGCGTCGTGTCCATTCATTCGCACGTCGTAGGCTTTGGTGTCAAACGGGACGATCACACTGTCTGGGTTGCGTCGAAGAATTGCCGAAGCAAACAACGAAGCCACATCCAAACAACGCATCTTGCTCGTTGCGCCGCGGCCACGATTACCCGTCACCGCACAACTCATCGAACCTGACGTATCGAGGCCAATCACGATCGGACCTGGAAGCTTTGGAACATTACCACATGCAATTTCAGCTGCCTTTGAAAGCGCGTGTCGAATTGCATCTGGAACATCTTCATTGGCGTTCAGGTAAGCCGCAAAGTATTGATAAGGAAACTGGCGCGAGCGCTTGATCGCTTCTGGATCTTGCAACCGCTCTGCAATTTCTTCGATCATCTCACGATCCGGGGCACCTTTTGCATTCACAAAAACGCGATGACGTTGAAGCGTGTTCAAATTCATTCGCAGCGCCTGCGGACCCATTTGTCGCGAGATCGCTTTCCAAACCAGTGGACCCAGCGCCGCATCAGCAAGCAAATCCCAGCGCACTTTCAGATCCGACGCAATCATGGTTTGCGTTTCTTCTGATTGTGATCGCCGGTAGTCAATCAATGATCGCACCGATTCCGGCAGGTCTGCTTGGGTTGCTGGCGCCCAACGCTCAACATCCTTTTGCGTTAGCCAACCGAAAAGCGCGCGCCGCATGTTGTCTTTTGGCGTTGGTCGTGCCATTCGGAGCACATCTCGCAGACTTGGGTCATGACCGATCGACGCTGACAGCAATTTGCCAACAGACGCTTCGTTCAACCAACGCTGAAACGCGCGTTGGAGACTTGATGAAAGGCTCTTTCGACCAAATTGACCACTACGAACCATTTGAAACACGGTTCGCAAAACGCGGCCGTTGTCGACCACTCGGTCAAACACCTTGTGCATCAACTCGGTATCGCGCGTCGAAAGCACTGTTAGCAGCGCAGCCGGCATGTCTTTCATGAAAGCCCGTTGGCGCGAATAGATGGCGAGCTTTGCCAGGAATTCGTTGTCGTCAATTTCCTGGATCAGTTGCGTTACTTGAGCCAGTTGGGAATTTGCATTGGCATAGTAAGTTCCATTGAAACAACCTGTCGAAGCGATTTGTGCCAACGCATGCTTTGGCGAAAGCTTGTACGCGCGACCGCCGGCTTCGTTCGTCGTGTTGGCTGGTGGAAGATGAGAAAATTGGCTGGAAAAAAGTGCTTTATTGGCCACGGTTTGACCTCCATAAAAACGGAAAAAATCTAACGAAGAATTAAATGAGACGTGTCATTCGGAAAATGGATTCCCATTTGTCAGTCAGATCTGTCTTGGTGAGCTTGCGCTCTTTTTTGTCTTAAAAAATACCCAACGAAGTGGTGAATCAGAGATCCATTTGCATGTAGGATGCAAACGGCGAGACTCGAACTCGCTTAATGCCATGTACTCCGAATCGGCAGTTGGATTGGACGGTTTGGTTAGACGGCCTGTTTGAGACAGTCTGTTTTGAAAGCTAGTTTGAGATAGCTGCGCTTGAGAAAGCGGATTAGTAGCAGCGAATCTACAATCTGTCTGATTGCATTTTTCTGGGCTGCAATGTGTTTGGCTGCAATTGATCGTTTGAAAAATTCGATTGAAAAAGCACCTTCGACGAAGTTCCGACAAGAGTCTTTCACGACTTACCTTTAGTCCACTACCAAATCTTGGAAATGGTAGACGGGATTCGAACCCGCATTTCGTGCTTATGAGGCAATGTATTCCTGACAGGCAGTCGAAGTGTGATTCAAATGTATCAACGCAAAAGATCGACAAAATTTCTGATCGTGCAATTTTCGTGCTCTATTGTTGAGCTACAAAACAATCACTTTCACAGTCGATCAACGAGCGGTTTCCCGGCCCGTTGTTTATTGGACAGAAAGTCCGTGAGAAGGTTCGCTTGGAATTTCAAGTTGAATATATTTTCAAACTTAGCCGGAATATTTTGGCTTTGTACAGCCAAAACTGGAAACCCGACGCGTTAGCGAGGGAATCGTAGGATGGACATTCCTGTCCGTCATTAAACCAACTGTCGAATAGAAATACTACCGACCCTTAAATCACCCAAAATGGCCAGCGGGATAATCACGCTCGGTGGGGACCACCGAGCTACTACAAAAAATGACTAGTTCTGCACTACCGCAGAATTGGCATTTCTCGATTCAAGCAATTTGGTGACTTGTTGATCAGACAATTGGATCGGGAATCCAGCAGGCAGAGCCATGTCTTGATTGTCGATTACAAACACACAACGAAATGATTGCGAAGCCGAGTCGATCATTGGAGAAACGAATTTGAGCTTTGCCTTGATATGCTGTGACACAGGTGCGCCGCCAGTCATCTCGTAAGTTTTTCCGCCTTCAAGTTTTCCAAACAACTCAAGTGGCAAATTCATTTCAACACGCAAATGGTTGGCTGACACGATTGAGAAAACGGGCATTCCGGCTTCAACAAGGTTTCCAACACTAACATGTTGCTGAGTTACGATTCCGGCAAACGGAGCGCGAATGATGTAGCCTTCGACTCGAGCGGCTGCTGTTTCGGCAGTCTTTTTGGCTCGTACCAGCAGGCTTTCTTCTTGACTCAAAATTGCCAGAGCTTTTTTCAATTCGTCTTTGGCTTGATTAAGTTCCATTTCATTTCCAGCTCCCGTTGAGAGGGCAACTTGAAATCGCTCTAGCCGTGACTGGGCTTGTGCAACGTCGATTTGAGCAATGTTTACTCCAGAGCGATCATCTGCAATTGCTTTTGCTGCTTCAAATTCTGCACGACTGACGCCATATTCCAACGTTGCCATCAGCTGACCTTTGGTCACAGTTTGACCTTCGGTAACGTGAACGGTCACCAACTGTTGGTTCACAACAGGTGCAATTTCAGCCGTTTTTTCAGCAAGCGCCAAACCAGGTAGCTGATGGACGGTTGAATGTTGACCTAACGTTGCGGACGTCGCGCCCATCATGAGACTCATGACGATGACGGTCTGTTTTAGAATTTGAAAGTTTGAATTGGTCTTCATTTTTCTTCTCCGGGTAACAACCTTGTACGCAAAAGGATCGCGTGGGTTGATCGCCCTATTTAGCAAAAAGTTTGTTAGAGAACATGCGTAGGTGTTTGAATGCGTAGCTTCCAATGGATTCAAATTGTCGACCGAATCGTACGGATGCTGATGTGTTCTCAGGAATACCTTGGGCCGTTTCTTCGTCAAACGAAACTTCGACTGTAAAGTATGGATGAGTTGTCTCTTCGGTTTGTGGATCAAGTAAAATCTCTCCGCCTGCCATTTGAGTCAGACCAAGCATTTTGATTTGTGTTTCGCCAGCTGGCTCGATTCGAGTGATTTTGCCTGATTGTTTTGCTCCAACAGTTGTGTTGAGTCTTATCGAAACGCTATCGCCGAGTTTCGGATGCATGCTGGAAATTTGCTGAGCACTGCAGAGAACGCGAACGATGCGTCGTCCGGTTCCAACTCGAGCCAGTTCGGTCCCTTCGGAAACATAACTTCCGATCGCTTGCGGCATGACGCAACTAAGCACAGTGCCGTTCAACTCGGATTTCACTTGAAGCTTCGAAATATTTGCAGAAGCGAATTTCAACTGACGATCGGCTTGTTGCTCCCGAAGCATCATCGCTTTTTGATCGGCTGTTTCACTATCGAAAGTAGCGATTCGTGCCTGCTTTGATTCTTGCTTCTGAGCAGAGGCCAGTTGCATTGCGTCTCGGATTTCAGGATTGTCTACTTGAATGATGACTTGATCGACAGCGACTTGTTCACCCGGTTCAACCAAGCACTTGTTGACGTAACAGTCAAAAGGAAGTCGAACTGACTGGACGCTTTCGTGAGACAATTGTCCCTTGGCAATGATGCCACCAGGGATTGGAATTACGGTACACAACGCTGCAATTCCAGCCATGATCAATCCGCTGACTGCAACTGATCGCTGTCGAACAGGTTGCGTCTCTGGACTAAACCAAAGATAGGTAAAGCAGTTTTTCAACGGAACCAAAATTGAACCGCCAGTAAACATAAGTCCGATGACGATGCCGACGAGAAAATATTGACTCGCCACCATAAAACTAATCACCAGAATCAGCCAATACTGATAGATGACAGCTGCGATGCCGTAAAAGAGCAGCCATGCCATTTCACGAGTCGATTTGTTTTGAACATTATTCGGCAAACCCAAAGCGAGTGATTTGACCAAACTCGATGAGTATTGTGTTGAGCGTCCTCGAAGGTTGGGAATCCCGGTGAGGTCGCTTAAGACGTAATATCCATCGTATCGCATCAGCGGATTCGCGTTGAACAGGATCGTCATCAGACTGGCCATCAACACAACAAAGTGAGCAGTCGAATTGACTAACCCTTCACCTGTGAACGCCCAAACAAACATCGCGATCGACGCAGCAATGAGTTCAAAATACATGCCGCCTAGAGCAACCATGATCCGGTTGCGGCGATTTGCGAATCCCCAGGAAGCACTCACATCGACGTAAGCCATTGGCATTCCGACCATGAAAAATGCACCCATATCCGGGACTGCTCCGCCAAACAGTTTACATGCATAAGCATGACCCAACTCGTGCCAGAATTTCAGCGCGGTCATGACGAAGAACAGGATCACAAGGTTTCGTGTCGCCAGTATATTGGCCAGTGGAGCGTAAAACTGTTCCCAGTGCGTCAGCATTAAACCAATCGCACTTGCCAACAGTACGCAAAAGAACAAAAAGAATCCTTTTGAAAACAGTGGCTTGGCAAGATGCATCGTTCGATCGAGAAAACCATTGGGGTTAAACAATGGTATCTTGATGAATAGCAACTTCATCAGCGAGATCTTCTTTGAGCTTTGCTGACGTTTCTTGTGTCGTTGGTATAGTCGAGCGCCATCCAAAATTGGCAAATCAAGCAATCCACGCATTTGCAGATTTAGAACGAACTCATAAAAGCCACGTTCATCGTCTTCAACGATGCCGGATTGTAATAGTTTCGCGTAGGTTTCCGCCAATGTCTCGTCTGAATTCAGTCGAGACAAAACTTTATAGTCGTCTTGCGAAAAACGGTGTGACTGGAAACTGATGGGATCATGAACGATATAAGACGGTGTGCCACGAAATAGATGGCGACTGACTTTCAAGTCCGTTCTTGCGGCCAGCTGAGTCGTTTTGAGCCGGTCGATAGCGCTGGCCAGCGGATCACTGCCCGCGCCATTTTGAGCGTTGGCGTCAGTTCCACCAAATGCTTCTCTAATGTTTGGCTCTTCGCGTTTTGGAGAAAGTTGTTCATCAATCATAGCCAAAACCCCAGACGAAGTCGGTCGATCACTCGATGGCTTAACATCCACCAGACAGGTTGCCAGCCAGCTTTGACGTTGGCATAGCCCGTCATACCAGTTCGCATCCATTCCGATTCACCCGTGACTTCTGCTTCAGCCAGCAAGACGTTCCTGCCATTGCGAACGGTCGTCGAAGGTGTGATTTTGGTGATTTTGAATTCGTGTCGATCGCTTGGTTGCGAGCCAGCAGAAAATGATCCTTCGTAACCAACTTCGATCAGACCAGCTTTTTCTTCTGGAATTTCCATTTGAATTCGCATGCCGCCTAGCGGAGCGATTTCCATCAGTGGAGTACCTTGAGGAATTGCTTGCCCGATCTGATGACGAAGATCGCCTCGGATAACGGTGCCTTCGTATTGAGCCTTCATTGATCCTTGAGCGATTTTTCGTTCGACGGATTGAAGACGCACTCGATCTGACTGAACTTGTGCTTCAATGACGGCTGCTTCTGATTGGTTTCGTTCTTGCAGAGCCTGGTTTCTTGCGATGGTGCCAGAGTTGATTTGTGCAGCGATCGCATCGCGTTCAAGCTCCAGCTCTCGTGTATCGAATTGAATCATCGCGTCACCAGCCTTGATTTGGTCACCTGCGAAAAACGGTGCACTTGCGATCACACCGTCAAATGGTGCCGTTAAGTGATTAATCTTCGCGGGTTGAATCGTGCAAGGAATAGTTGGGCGATAAGGAAGCCAACCGAAAACAAGAAATGCAAGTGCGACTGACGCAGCGATTGCAAACGTCTTGTTCCTAAATCGAGACAGGAAGTTTTGGCTCAATGAGTCTTTTGCATGTTGCCGTAGTGAACGGCTCGATTTTTTCATCAGTTCAATGGCTGGACCGAAAGCCTGAACTGTCTTTTCAATTTTATCCAGCTCGTCGTCTTTGAATGGTGTGGGTGCATTCCGCTCCAAACTGAGTACCGCGACAAACTCGCCATCGACTCGAATCGGAATAGAAGCGACCGAAGCACCACCATCGGCCAGATGCCAACGTTTATGAATCAATAGTCCATCACTGGTAACGTTGTCTTCATCATTTGCGATTTGCTGAACGATGACTCGTTGACCAAAATCGAGGCACTCTTCCTGGGCCTGTTGGATTTGCACAATGGCTGGGCTGTTTTCAACGATTGAATCAATACCCGAAACGGAATTGATTTTGACCTGATTGTTCTTGACCAATCCAATGGCCGTTTTTTGACAATTAAGTTTTTGGCAATAGCTGTTAACGAGTGTGTAACAAAGTGCAGTAATGTTCTCGAAGTTCGACGCGTTCAACAGAGCTTTGACTTGTTGCTGCTGGCCAACGTCGCTTGTTTTTTCTTTATCCGCCTCGCGTTCGGTCAGGACTTCGGCACCCGCATTGATCAGTTTGGCAATATGACCAATAACCTTGGCTTGCTTTTGAGCTGATTGTTCGTCGTTTGTTTTTGCGAACCAGGTCATCGCTCCGTAAGTTGATTCTTCCGCAGTATTAGTAAGCGGGCAAGAAACGACCACGACGGTTCCGAATTCCGAAGTCAAAAATTTTGCGCGGGACTTAGCATCCATTTGCGCTTCAACCGAAAGTGCATAAGCAAGATCGATCAATTGTTCGGGTGCGACGTCTTGTGTCGAGTACTGACGTGTCACATTCCGACCGTTGACTTGCAATTCCATCAAAGCACAAAGTGCACTTAGCCGTTTGGAAACGCAAGTAAAAGCCGATTCAATGAATGATTCCGTTGACGAAGACGACTCGACCAAAGCAGCCAGTTCATCTGAAAGACTTGGCAGCGTCTTCGTTGGTTCAGTTTGATTTGTTTCTTTTTTTTCAACGGTCATGAGATAGCCGAATTATTCAAGCGGTAACACAAGAGCAGACAATGCAGGATGGAAAATGCGAGTGGACGACGAAAAGGATTTGGCTGACTAGCCAAGATCCAGATCGATCAAAGCATCAGGGTTAGAGGGACTGGCTTTAATCGAAACGGGACTTAGAAAATTAAGTCCGCATTCGAACGTGTCTTCACGAAGCATGTGGCAGCGAACACAACGTCCAAAAATCAGGTCGTTGCCAAATGCTGTCGCTTTGATTTTGATCAAGTAGATATCCCCGACGACAAGGGGCTTGGTCAGAACCAATCGGCAACCACGATTGGAAACATCGCGGCACTTGCCGTTGAAATCCTGGCCGTTTCGATCAGAAACATTGCCGGGTAGCAAATTGACTTCGCAGTTAAGTTCCAAGCGATTCGCATAGCGACGCGCGTTGACGTTCTCTTTCGAGTTCGCTTCCAAGTCTTGAATTGCAGAAAGTAAACCTTCGGCTTGTTCAAGATCCGTTTGATGATGTGGATGTAGAGACATTGGCGTTGACCAGTTTGAAAGTGCCTAAATTGACGCGGTAAAATGTAGGGCTTAAGTAGGCTTTGCCAACGTCTATTTCCCGATTTTAGATGTTGATTCGCGAATTATGGGAACATGTTCGGGTCGTGTGGATTACGCGCTGGATTGGTTAACGCAATCCGTCTGTTGGTGATAATCGCCAAACTCAAGCCAGCTGGAACAACTGGATTTTTCGAATTTACGTGTTCGATTAGTGCCTGCCGATACGATCATCACAAACGGAGGTAGGCGAGTACTATCTCTGTTTCTTGTCAAATCATCCTCTGACTGTGCACTTCGATCCTCAAAAGCAACCACCGATGAATCGAGTACAACCAAACGACAACTCCTCTTCACGAGCAACTGCAAAAACTGGCGGTCGCGGAGTGGTAACCCTTTTGTTGATCCCATTGTTATTGATGGGGTGTGCAACCGTGTTGTTTGAAATGTGTATCACGGCTCCGGAAAGAGATCGTCCGGCTCAAGCACGAGCGGAGTTACCTACGAATTCTTTGAGTCTGGGATTGACGCTCGCTCAGAATGTAAAAGCCGACGAAGAATCATCGAAAAAGCAGCCGACTGAGAGTCTCCAGCGCCCGGAAGAAAGCCGTTCTTTTGATCCAAAAATCCGTCAACTTTCGCTTATAAGTGATTCCGAATCCAGTTCGTTGGCTGATCTTGCTGCCAATCCAAATTTTACTGACCTACCGAATTTGAGCGAATCCAACCAAGTCGTGTTTGCGAACTTACCTCCGTTGGATGGAGCACAACTGGATTCGGTGGCCGCGACTTTTGAACCGACTGTCGAATCTAAAGATCAATCGATTCGGATTGTTGCTCTTCCCGATTTTGGAGCGATTCAGGACTCAGAGTCAAAGGCTTGGGGTTCGCTAACAGATAGCGAAGCACGCGAAGTCGATGCCCAGCGGAACTCGGGCTACTTGAGTGATGATCAAATGGAGCGATCATCAGATGAATTCAATACAGCAGAAGGGCAGTTTGAGGTTGCAGAACACAGTAAAGCAAAATCGGCAAAACGACCGGCGAGGCGTCAAATACAACTTCAATCCGAGAATCCAAATTGGTGGGTTGAGGAAATAAACAAACCGTTGCTTGAAAGTCGCAACCCAATATTTACGACACTGGACGAAGTGATTTTTACTGCGTTGAAAAATGCACCTCAAATTCAGATTTTAAACACGCAACCTCGAATTCAAGAACTGCTTCGAGATGAAACGGCAGCTGACTTTGACTGGGCAGCATTTGTTGAGTCAAGTTTCAATGACCAAAACGACCCGATCGGATCGACGTTGACGCAGGGAGATTTAACCTCGGGCAGATTTGAACAGCGAGATTGGGCCTTTGAAGCGGGTGTGACTAAGAGACTTACCACCGGCGGCGATTTGCGTGTCGGGCAAAGTTTTGGAACGGTTGATAACAACTCAAATTTCCTTAACCCGCCCAACCAGGGAAGTTCGCGATTGTTGTTGGATTATCGTCAACCGTTGCTGCGGGGCGCTGGGCGAGGATTCAACACAAGCCAGATTGTGTTGGCAGATCTTGACTTTCAGTCCATCACCAATGAGTCCCGGGCACAACTTCAAGCATATTTAGTCGAAGTCGTTGATGCGTTTTGGGATATCTATCAAAGGCGAGCATTGTTGGTTCAGAGTCGCCGCTCAATCGAACGCGCCCAAGAGTTGTATCGCCAGCTAAAATCACGCGATGGTATTGATGTTACAAACGATCAACTGTTGAGAGCCGAAGCCGCCATCGCATCGCGTCGATCAAGTTTGATCCAGGCCGAATACGATTTGATCAATGCACAAGACATATTGATCAACCTCGCCGTTGGTCAAAACGCAGATAACCTGGATACCGTCGAGCTGCTACCAGAAACATTGGTTTTACCGATGGGAGTTGAATTTGAATCAACTCAATTGGTTCAAGCTGCAATTCACAATCGACCTGAAGTTCAGCAGGCACTTACGAGAATCAGAACTGGCGCTATTCAAAGTAGGATCGCATTGAATTTGCTCCGGCCCCGACTCGACGCCGTTATCTCGACTTTCGTCTCTGGTTTGAGAGGTGACAAAGACGTTGGGGGTGCATTTAGTGATCAGTTTTCTGTGGGCGAACCTAGCTACACCGTTGGATTCGAATTTGAAGTTCCGTTTGGAAATCGTGCGGCTAAATTGCGTTTGGAACGAACCCAGCTTGAAGCAGCGAATTTTCAACAAGAGTTTCGAAGGCAAGTCGGCGATGTTGTGCTGGATGTTCGTATCGCTGGACGAGAAATTGAACGTTTGAATAAAGAGAACAAGAACAACTTCTTGGCGATGAATAAAGCTTCACAAGAGCTAACGTTGATTCGCCAAAGACAACAATTAAACCTGGACGACAACAAAACTGGTAGCCTCTACATCGAAGACTTACTCGGTTCTCAGGCCCGTTTAACTGCGGCTGAAAATCGACTGGTCATTAGTCAGACGGAGCAAGCCGTTGCTTTGGTGGATTTGAAGCGGGCAACAGGAGAATTGTTTCGCTCAGGAATAGCAGAGTCTTACGCCTCGGACTGTATTGTCTCCGATGTCCTGGTGGAGTCGCCTGATGCTCCGCCACAAACGTCAGTCCCATCAAATCCGTTTGGTCGAGAAGCCACGATTTATCAGTCCGATCCTATCGTGAATCAATAGTCGGACTCTATCAAACCAAGCAATCAGAATGAAAAAAGCCCCCGCGTTAACAATTAACGCAGGGGCTTTGGTTTTATCAACAAGCAACCTTAGAGCAAGAAACGAATTTTTTTCGTTTCTGAACTAGGTTTTGACGACTAGTAGCCACCACCTTTGTAACCGCCTCGATCACCACGATCTTGTCGATTCTGTTGGCGCTCTTGTCGATTCTGTTGACGCTCCTGTTGGCGCTCTTGTTGACGTTCCTGCTGGCGTTCTTGTTGACGCTCTTGCTGACGTTCCTGTTGGCGCTCAGCTCTTCGCTCTTCTTTAGCTTCTTCAGCATTGGCAGCTTCCCAAACTTTTTCGGCTTCGGCTGCTTCTGCTGCTGCTTTAGCTTCTGCGGCGGCCTGAGCTTCTGCTGCTGCTTGTGCTTCAGCAGCGGCTTGAGCCTCTGCGGCAGCTTGAGCTTCAGCGGCGGCTTCGGCTGCAGCCTGGGCATCAGCCGAATTTGCTGTAATTTCAGCCAACGTTAAAGTTTGGTCGGTGAAATTGAAGCGTTCTACACCACGAATGACATCTGTGCCTTCGGGACCAGTAACCGCAACACTTCCATCGGCAAGTACATCAAATTTGAATTCTGAATACTCAGCATTGAAAGCCGCCGTGTCAGTTCCGGCACCACCAAAGATGAAGTCGTTACCAGCTCCACCTGTGATAAAATCATCACCGGCTCCACCTCTAAGTACGTCATCGCCATCGTTACCGAGAAGATGATCTTTGCCTGAGCCGCCTTTGAGCAGATCGTCACCAGTTCCGCCAGCGAGTGCATCGTTACCGGTTCCGCCTGATAAAACGTCATCGCCATCGTTACCGCGGATGACATCGTTGTCAGCACCGCCGGATACAATGTCATCGCCTTCTCCGCCATTGACGTTATCATTACCGGCACCGCCTGTAATGTTGTCATTGCCAGTTCCGCCTTGAATGAAATCATTGCCTTGGCCGCCTCGAGCTACGTCGTCACCTTCACCACCGAAGATACGATCGTTGCCGGCACCGCCATTTGCTACATCGTTACCAGCTCCGGCTGTTACGACATCGTCACCGGTTCCGCCATTAAGAACGTCGTTACCAGTTTCGCCAAATATGTGATCATTTCCGGCACCGCCATTGACGATATCGTCACCAGCTCCACCGTTGACTGAATCGTTGCCGGTTCCGCCGGAAACAGTGTCATTGCCATCGTTGCCACGAACTACGTCGTTGTCAGCACCACCGGATACGATGTCATCGCCAGCTCCGCCATTGACGTTATCGTTACCGGCACCGCCTGCGATGTTGTCATTGCCGTCGTTGCCTGCAATGAAGTCATTGCCTTGACCGCCTCGAGCTACGTCGTCACCTTCACCACCGAAGATGCGATCGTTGCCAGTGCCGCCATTTGCTACATCGTTGCCAGCTCCGGCTGTTACGACATCGTCACCGGTTCCGCCATTAAGAACGTCGTTAC
>CAYUWY010000005.1:165392-306079 GCA_964448575.1 uncultured Pirellulaceae bacterium | reverse complement strand
TGATCATTTCCGGCACCGCCATTGACGATATCGTCACCAGCTCCACCGTTGACTGCATCCTGGCCACCGTTACCTGAAACAATGTCATTGCCGTTGTTTCCACGAACGATATCATCGCCCGCTCCGCCTGAAGCAATATCATCGCCATCGCCAGCGTTAACTTCGTCATTGCCAGCGTTGCCACTGAGGTTGTCGTTACCTTCGGCTCCTGAAACCAAGTCATTACCTGGGCCACCGCGAACGACGTCGTCACCCGGTCCACCAAAAACGCCATCGTTGCCAGTGCCACCTAGTACAACGTCGTTGCCAGCGTTGCCGCGAACTTCATCGTTACCAGCACCACCGCGAACGACATCGTCTCCTTGGCCACCGCTAACATTGTCGTTACCAGAATTGCCGTTGACGTTATCATTGCCAGCGTTGCCTTGGACAAGATCATCGCCTTGGCCACCGCGAACAACATCGTCACCTGGTCCACCAAAAACGCCATCGTTGCCGCTACCGCCTAGTACAACATCGTCGCCAGCTTTGCCGCGAACTTCATCGTTGCCGGCACCACCATTGACTACATCGTTGCCTTGGCCACCACGAACACTGTCATCGCCGGCTGTACCACGAACTTCATCGTTACCTTGGGCACGAACACTATCGTCGCCAGTGCTACGGACTTCGTCGCTGCCAGCTCTATCGGTGACATCACTTGCTTGAACTGATTCAGTAGCTTGGTCAACGGTAGTTTGTGCTCCTGTTGTCTCTTGGACTGGATTGCTCTGGCTTTGAGTACCATTATCTTGGCTGGCTTGTTGGCCACCATTGTCTTGAGCGGGTTGGTCAACGTAAACATCTGGTGCTCCGCCACCGTTGTCTGCTGAGTTGCTGCCAACATCGCCAAACAACTCATTTACGAAGTTGTCGATATCGGTGTTGGTGATTTGACCATCAAAACAACCGAATAGCTCCAACACACTGTTGTCGCAGCAAAATCTTTGTAGCTGCTCGATGTCGAATCCACCGTCGGCGCCAAATGCACCGCACTGGGTTGCAGAGTACATGATTCTTTCTTCAAGCAACTCAATGTTGTATTGCTCATTTTGCGTTAGTTGAGTGGGCTGCTTGCCTTTCGCATTTGAAACGAGATTGGCTAGTATTTGCTTGAGGTTCATAAGAACTCCTATTAATGGGTAGTTCCTCGTCTGGTTTGCGTTGAGCGCATTGAGATAAAGAACGGGAGGGGTATTGCCTCAGGTTGGGTATAGGAAGAGGCGACGATACCAAAGGTCTAGCTCGAAATTTGGACCGAAGCGGGATTTCCTCGCAAAATCGGCAAGGCTTCCCTAGACGTTAGAGTGGTCTGAAAGGTCACTCGGATTGTGCCGATTTGTGACTCACTTGATCGACAAATACCCTTGAAGCAATTCAACCATTACGACCGCACCTTAATAGGTAACAGTCGGAGTTTTCGTTGCACAAGCGCGCTGATGAATTTGAAGGCGGAGTTTTGGACCCCTGGTGGTCGCTGTACTTTTTCGGAGTTCAACGCGCATTTTCCCCGCAAAGGCGTTCACTCAGTAGCCTGGAAATTCAGCTGCGGAACTAGTCGAGTTCTGTTTTTCCCGACAACTTGTTCTTGCGGAAGCTAAATAATGGCTCGCGTTTTTATGCGCGCGAACTTCTCGTGATAGCCGTCTGCTTGGTATAGCTCTAGCGTTTCAGATTGATAAATTGCCAACCTGAAATGAACCAGCCCTCACCATAGGGCTTACACCATCGACACTCCGAAAGAATCGTAAGGTCGTTGTTAGAAAGACCGGCAATTTTTATTACACCAATCGCTTTTTCATCGATTGGTTCTTTCGTAATAATTCCGATTCCTGATCCCGATACGTTTCGTGAAAATCCGCTAACCGTTGTCTCAGTCTCACGGATCTCGATTTCGACTGGGCGAACCAGGTTTTCTCGATGCGCTGACCGGTTTTCATTCCGGTCGAAGTTTGAGTCTTCTTTGAGAATTCCATCGATTGCTCGTTGGATATCCGGTTTGGCTGGTGGTCCAGCATTCGCTGTTCGCAACATATCATTCTCCAATTGGGTTTCCAAAGAAGCTTATGTTGGTCCGGGCATTTGTGCCGCTTGTTAAATCACCAAAGCTTGAAACAAGCCCCTAGCGAGTACCGGTTGTATCGAAATTAATTCTGATCCGGGGTAGGGCGGGAAAACGCGATGCGTATTTCAAACTAATTTTCGCCAATCGGTTTGAGTCGCATCTCTTTGCTCATCAACGATAAGCAGTCTTGGCATGTGACTTGACTCAAATCGTTGGTCGCAAAAATGTCGTCTATTTCGGCTTGAAAAGCCTCTTGGTCTCGGCGATTACAGAGCACAACGCCTTCATAGCTAAATGCATGAAGGGCTCGTTTTGTTTGTCGATCAGTCATAGTTTTTTATCAAATCTATTTCGTTTTTAATCGTGATACAATTTTGGATCTCAATTGTTCACGACTAACTTAGGTCATTAATCAAAAATGGATACTAAATCTGCAATTAAAACTGCTTTAAATACGGCAAATATGATTTCAACTTCGTATTTGGAGGATTTAACCGACGAAGACATGATGCATCGGCCAGCTCCTGGCTGCAATCACATTAAATGGCAAGTCGGTCATTTGATCGTATCGGAATACAACATGATTAGCTCCTGCATTCCTGATGTGATACCGGAGTTGCCGGCGGGATTTGCTGAAAAGTACACAAAAGAAACGGCTAGTTCGGATGATGCGTCAGCGTTTCACTCCAAAGCTGAATTGATGGAACAGTATAAGCAGCAACGGAATGCGACCTTGGCCGCTTTGGAATCTTTATCCGATGACGATTTGGATAAAGAAAGCCCTGAGTCCATTCGAAGCTACGCACCCAATTTCGGTTCTGCATTTATTATGCAAGACACTCATTGGGTGATGCACGCTGGTCAGTGGGCTGTTATTCGTCGGCAACTTGGTCGTGAACCCTTATTTTGATAGTCCAATCTGAAAACAACAATTCGCTGTGTCTGCGCAAAATCGGAGCGCCTGTAGTCTAACCACTGGCGCTCATGATTATCTTCACTAGCTCAACAATGCGATTTAAACATCCAGGTCGCGGACATCCAACGCATGTTTCTCGATGAACTCTCGACGGGGTTCGACTTTATCGCCCATCAAAATTCGGAACATATTGTCGGCCTCGGCTGCGTTGTCCATTTTGACTTGGATCAACGTTCGGTTTTCTGGATCCAGCGTTGTTTCGCGAAGTTCTTCCGCGTTCATCTCGCCCAGTCCCTTAAAGCGAGTGACTTGCATGCCTTTCTCACCAGCTGATCGAATTGCACCGACCAACCCGCGAAGGTCCTCGATGCCTGTCGTCGCTTCACCCCGTCGCAAAAGGTAACGTGGCTCTTCGACGCCTGTTCGCTCTTTTGGCAGTAACGCCTCGATGTCAAAACCGAACGAATCGAGTTCTTTCAAACCCGCATTGATCGTTTTTACTTCGTGGAATTCATTGATCAAAATCTTGTCTTCGGCATTGTCAGAGTCGTCGGACTCATCGCCATCAGTATTGATCGTTAGCTCGACGCCGGAATCTTTTTCATGCTTCTTAATGAACTCGTCCATCGATTTGCGATCGATAAACCAGTGCTCGTTATTGGCTAAAAAGACATGGAACACTGGCAATTTGCCTGACACCAAATCAATTCGATTAGCGTGAACTCGCAAGTTAATACCGCGTCGCTCAAGTGCCAAAATCGCGTCTTCCATGCTGGCGAGTGTCGTACAAAGCTTACGCATCTGTTCGCTTTCGATCACATTTCCATCGCCCGCATCAAACGAAGAATCAGTTAGACCGCGATCCAACAACTGACGCCGCATCTCTTCTTCACTTTGAACGTAGTAGGTTTTGCTTTTGTTTTTTACTCGGAACAAAGGTGGCTGGGCAACGTAAACGTGACCGGCTTCGATCAAGTGATACATCTGTCGATAGAAAAAGCACAACAACAGCGTACGAATGTGCGAGCCGTCGACATCCGCATCGGTCATGATGATGACTTTGTCGTACCGTCGTTTGGAAAGATCCTGGTCTTCGCCGATGCCCACTCGCAGTGCACTGATCATGCTTTGGACTTCTTCGTTGGCCAGCACTTTATCTTCACGAGCTTTGTAAGCGTTGATGATCTTACCGCGAAGAGGAAGGATCGCCTGAAACTCTTTCAGTCGACCACCTTCGGCCGATCCGCCCGCCGAGTCACCTTCGACCAGGTAGATTTCACATTTTTCAACGTCTTTGGAAAGGCAATCGCGAAGCTTACCTGGCAATCCACCGCCACCCAAAACGGATTTACGGCGAACTTTGTCGCGAGCTGCGCGGGCGGCTTCTCGAGCTTCTGCGGCTTGAACTCCCTTGCGGACAATGATTTTGCCTTCTTTGGGATTCTCTTCGAGGAAAGTTTTGAAAAACTCGCCGAAACCAGATGAAACGATTCCTTCGATTTCGTTGTTACCAAGTTTCGTTTTTGTTTGGCCTTCAAACTGCGGCTCTGGAACTTTCATCGAAAGCACTGCTGTGAGTCCCTCGCGGAAATCATCGCCCGTGACATTGATGTTCTTTGGAAACAGATTATTTTTCTTGGCGTAATTGTTCAACGAACGTGTAAGCGCCGATCGGAAACCGGATACGTGCGTTCCACCTTCATGCGTGTTGATATTGTTGACGTACGAAAACACGCTTTCCGAAATATCAGTCGTGTATTGGAAAGCAATTTCGAATCCAACCATATCGAATTCGCCTTCGATCTTGGCGGGTACTTCTGTTTCGCCACTAAGATAAACGACGTCGGAATGAATTGGATCGCTTGAGCGGTTGATGTGCTCGACGTATTCGATGATTCCTCGCTCGTAGAAAAACTCATCTTCATCGCCCGTCCGTGCGTCTTTGAAGTGAATTCGCACGCCGCTGTTCAAGAATGCCAGTTCCTGCAAACGTTTGTGAAGAATGTTGTATTCAAACTTTGTCGTTGGAAAAATTTGACCGTCCGGTTTGAACGTGGTCTTGGTTCCGATTTTGTCCGACTTGCCAACTTTATTGACTGGTCCAGTCGGTACACCACGTTGATACTCTTGCTGAAAAATTTGACCATCGCGGTGGACTTCGACTTCGCACCACTCTGACAAAAAGTTAACGACCGTTACACCAACACCGTGCAAACCGCCTGAAGTTTGATAAGCACCTTTTGTGAATTTTCCACCGAATTTCAGAAAGGTCATTACGCCTTCGAGAGTCGTGATTTCGCGATCTTCTTGCTCAGTCAACTGCTCGTGGATATCGGTTGGAATTCCCCGGCCATCGTCTTGAGATGTTACCGAACCATCGTTGTTGATGGTAACGTGAATAATACTGGCGAAACCAGCCATCGCTTCATCGATCGAGTTGTCGACGACTTCGTAGACAAGGTGATGAAGTCCTCGACCCGTCGTGTCACCGATGTACATACTTGGCCGTGCGCGAACGTGCTCCAGGTCAGAGAGACGTTGAATATCATCGTGATCGTATTTTTCAGTTGGTTTTTTAGCCATGAGAGCCCAGTTAAAAATTAGCTGACGTTTCCAACTCGGAAACGAATATCTTTGAAGTTGTTCTTAGGAAGCCGCTTTTGCAGCTCACTCAGGTATTTCTTTTTGTTAAAGCCAAGGTGTTGGTTGACCGCTGAACTGCTGACCATAATCTCCAGCACTCCACGACGAACGGTTCCTACTTTGGTTTTAGTTTTCCATTTTGGGCCTACGATTTCAGCCCAAGTCGTTTGTAATTCGTTTGCCGTTTCTGTTTGAACGTAGCCCTTACGCGCCATTAGGTGGCTAAGGATTTCAGCCGTTCGTTTTGGCCGTCGCGTAAATCGCTGCCGTGCATTGACCAAATCATTCGTCTGCGAAAATTCGAGCTCACTAAAGTCAATCTGGCCGTCGTGTTTGTCGATCAAATCAGGCGTTAAATTCGATGGCAACATCGCATTTAATTTGTCCTTGTTTGATTTTTTGTACCGACCGCTCAATGCTCTATCCTTGATCGCAATGACTGCAATTTTGATCGCTTATTGTTGACGAACGTTAATGTCAATTTTTAACGACTAACGCTTACGAGACTTGTTAACAACGATTTGCTAACGACGATCTTTCGCCAACGGCATGATCACGTAGCCATAATTATCATCCGTTTCGCAGTAAGCCGCCGCTTCTCCGTTTTCGACATCGAGAGTGAACATCTTGTCCGGCTGGAGGACTTTCAAAAAATCCGCCACGTAACGATGGTCCAATGTGATCGTCAATTCGTCTTTGTCGAAAGGAACCGGCATTTCGATTCGTGACTGGCCAATCTCTGCTGTGCTGTTGCTTAGCACTAACGAGCCGTCTTTGAAAGTAAAATCGATACCGCGGCTTTCATCGCTGGCTACGATCGCAGCTTGACGAAGGGCACTGTGCATCGGTCCAACTGGAATGTCGATACGATGAGTGTCTTCGCGTTTTGGCAAAACTTCTCGCCATTTTGGGAATCGACCTTCAACCAAACGAGTGTAAAAGATTCCATTTGGCTCTTTCATCAACAGGTCATTTGACCGAGCCGAAATTTGGACTGGTGTTTCGTCGTCCGGCAGGATCCGTTCCATCAACTGCATTGAACGGGAAGGCACGATTGTTGCGGCTCCGGTTTTTGGTTTGCCAATCTTTTTCAACACGCCTTGCATTTTTGCCAATCGCCGTCCGTCTGTACCAACGGCTACGATCGTTTTGTCGTCCATCTCAAGCAGTACGCCGCCCAGGGCATAACGACTGCTTTCGGAATCGGTCGCAAAAAGCGTTCGCTTGATCAGCTCTTTCAAAACTTTGGCACTAATCTCGTAGTAGTCTTTGTCGTCAAAGCTCGCGACATCGGGAAACTCATCCGGGTTCTGAGCCTGAAGTTCAAAACGACTGTTGGCTCCAGTGATCAATGTCTTGTCAGCCGAAGCGTCGATCTCCAGAACCTCATCGCGTGACTCCCGCAGGATCATGCTCAATCGTGTCACCGGAACGACCGCGCTACCTGGCGTGAGTACTTCGAGATCGGGAACAGTCAGTCGAACACCGACTTCTGTGTCGGTAGCCGTCAAAATCCCTTTGTCTTTACTGACTTCGAGTTTGACGTTTTGAAGAATCATTTTCGGACTGCGAGCTGGTGCCACGGCAGCCGCAATTTGAAAGACTTTAAAAAATGATTCTCTTTTGATTTTTATCTTCACATGAACTCCTTAGGGAGAATTAAATGTTTTGTTGGCCGATGTGTATGGGTTTAAGGGGCGAGCGAGTGTGCCCTTTAAATGTCTTTAAGTTCTTTTTTAGTATTAGTATTTATATGAACCCGAAACTGTTGGTAAGTGATCAATCAGAGTTCATAAGTAGCGTTTAAATCATGAGTTAACGACGATTAGATTGATGTGGAAAACGTGTTGGTTTAGTGTCAATAAACTGTCAATAACGTGTTGATTAAGTTGTCTAAAAGTAGTGTTTTTCAAAGGGCTGTTGATAACGTCATTTTTGAACATCGTTATCCAACAGACTGTGAACAGGTTTTCAGACAAAATTAATTTGGCTGGCGAACTGTTCAGTGAGCTGCTGTCTCAATTTTGAGATCGTGTTTTTGGTTGACGCAGCGTCGAGATTTTCATCAGCACAATCGTTTAGTTTTTTGATCTTTCGATACGCGTGCATGATGGTCGAGTGATCTCGGTTACCAAAGTAAGTTCCAATTTTCAAAAAGCTGGTACCGAGTAAAGTTCGATTGAGATAAATAGCGATTCCACGAGCCATCACGATCGACTGTTTGCGAGAATTGCTTTTAAGGTCAGAAACTTTTAAATCGAATTCTTTGGCGACGAGTTTCGTGATCAACTGTGAAGACCGTTCAACGTCCGTGTCGGTTCGCTTGAATAGGCGTGTTAATCTGGCTGCGTCGATTGGAGTCAAATCAATTGTGGCGTCGTCGGAATCCGTTTCTTCTTTGCGAAGTGCAGTTTTGATTTGAGCAAAGATATGATCGAGTTTGGGAACGGTTACGTTGAGCCGTTCGACGAGCAACTGGCAGGCGTCTTCGGTTAAAACAATGCGATTAATGTTTGCGAGGTCGCCGATGATTTCCATCCGAGCCAGCGGGCCTGGTGGATTTACGGGAAGACTTAAACCTCCAGCAAGTCGCGATAACAGTTGGGTCGACAGGCCTTTGGATTGCTGCAAAGAACAATCCATCGTGACCACAATAGGCCGGTTTTTACGGCACATTTCGGCCAAAACCAAAACAAACTCGTTTTGTGCAGCCGGTTTGTTAATCAATTGATGCAGATCATCAATCACGACTCCAGCTGATTGAATTAGCCGTTTTCGAAAATCATCAACCGAATCGGTATCTAATGCGGCTCGGAATCGACGGTCAAAATCGAGAGCCGACATGTAGATCGGTTTTTGATTTGGAACAGGTCTCAGATTTGAATTAAGTCGCAGAGAAGATTGTGTTTTGGATTCTTCCAGTCGTTTGTTGAGCTGGTCGGCCAAATCAGAAACGATCGTCAAAGCAAGCGATGTTTTACCGGTGCCCGATGGGCCAAACAAAACCAGCGGCCACTGTGCATTGGATTGAACTTCGTCAGCGCTAAAGGGATTGGTGGTGAGGTATTTCAAAATCGAATTTGAATTGTCACCAACAAACCGCGCAAGACCAATCGAACGAGAGTCATCACGATCCGAATTTGATGGTCCGGAACCTGTTAACTCGCCGCTGAAATTGGTACTCCAAAGGTGGCGGAAGGGTACCGAAAAAACTTGATCAATCGCCGCCGAATTCATGCGGGAAAATGCCTAAAAAACTGGTTCAAAATGCCCTTTCGGGCGACCCGTTATTCTACCATTTTTTTGCTTCCAGCACGAGTTGGTTTAGGCCTTTTCGGAGGTCATTTTCGACCCCTAAAAACGTTGACAATTTTGCTTATTCGAGCCGTTGTTTCAGCGATCTCGTCTGCCGTTGTCGAAACGCCCAAACTTATCCGAATCGAACCCTCAATAATCTCCTTTTTGAGTCCCATCGCAAGCAACACAGGCGACAGTTCACTGGACCCGCTGGCACACGCTGAACCGGTTGAAATCGCCAATCCAGCGATGTCAGCCGCCATCAAGAACGATTGGCGATCAACGCCGGGAAACGAAATATTGAGCGTGTGAGGGACTCGCTCAGCGTTACCACTATTGATCACCAAATCATCAAACTCAGCCAACAGATTATTTTGAAGCTCATCTCGAAGTCCAACCAAATGCTCAAAACGTGAACCAGGATCGGCTTCGTAAAGCTCAAGGGCTTGGCACATCCCGGCGGCCAAGGCGACATCTTCGGTTCCTGGTCGAATCGCCATTTGCTGGAATCCGCCCAATAAGATCGGATGTGGTGAAAGCCCATGTCGAACCAGCAAACCACCGATCCCGCGTGGTCCGCAAAGTTTATGTGCAGTAAACGAAAGCGCATCCACACCCAAATCTGAGAAACTAACCGCGATTTTGCCAACCGCCTGAACCGCATCTGTATGAAAAATGATTCGATGCTGGGAATCGCCAGAACGAGCGGTCTTGCATATCTCGGCCATCTCGCGGACTGGCTGGATCGCGCCCGTTTCATTGTTGGCCAACATGACTGAGACTAATCCAATTGCACCAGCAGAGTCGTTTTCGATCAGTTGCGAAAACGCGTCCAAACGACAGACGCCATTTGAATCGACAGGAATTTTTTCCACATCGTACCCCAGCCGAGCAAGCTGTTCGGCAGCTCCAATCACGCTTGGGTGTTCAATCGCTGAAACCAGAACGCGAATTGGATCGGTATGTTTTTCTTTTGCAGCTGCAGCCAGGCCCAGCAGCGCAAGATTGTTACTCTCAGTTCCGCCGCTGGTCAAAATCAATTGATCCGTTTGCATCCCAACGCAGTTGGCACCAAGGATCTCGGCCATCCGCCGTCGCAACTCTTCCAATTTTCGCCGCGCAGTTTGTCCGAGACGATGTTGGCTGGCTGGATTGACGTAGCCTTCGGCGTGGCACTCTTGAATTACTTTGGCAACAGACGCATCGATTGGAGAAGTCGAATTGTGGTCAAGATAAATGAAATCGGTCACTTATCGACTCCGACTTTTTCAGCAGGTTCGTCGGCTTCGGCTTGCAAGTTAGGCAAACACTTGGCGAGAAGGTCTTTGGCTTTTTGAGAGGGTTGCATCTCGTCCGATTTCTCGAGACGGAATTTGGCTCGCTTAAACCGCTCCAATTCCAAATCAATTTCGCCAAGTTCGAGGTAAGCTTTGGCAATAATCGCTTTAAGTTCAGTTTCGAATTGCGCCACATCAATATTTTTGGCTTCGTCATCGTTTAGCTGATCGAGTTTTTTCGCGAATTCCATGACGTCGGAAACTTTAAGATACATTTGGTCCCGCGCGAGATCAGCCACCAACGGCCAATAGATTTTTGCGGGCTCGGGAAATCTGCTGTTCCATACAGACCAAAAGTAGTCCCCTTCGTCGTTTCGCAGATCAAGATAATCGGTCAAAAAACGAGCGTCGCACTCGACCGGCAACATGCCATTGCCTGAACCAGAATCGTTGGTTAAGTGCCACGTCTTTTTTGGATTGACGGCAGGCGTAATCAGTTTGTCGGCTATTAATAGCTTTTCCAGCGACGTTGTGATGTCGGTGTATGACTTTTTTCGGATTGACCATCCGAATATGGGATCCTGGTTGTAAGAAAAAGAGCGACGGGAAAAATCGTCAGGCGAAAACTCATCACCCTCTACTTGTCCCCAACCCAAGAGAATCAGCAAGACAATTGGCGAGACTAATAGAAAAGCGATACCGATATATAGAATGTTGCGTCGAGAATGACTGGCCATGATTTTTGTCGGGAGTGAATTTGCTTCTTTTTACCTATCATACCTGTAATTTACGAAGCTGTCGGGAGCGTTTGCTGATGGAAACTTGCCAGAAGTCTGTCAGATCGCTGGTTGGCGATTTGCCGTAAAAGCTGGTTAACCACACGGCAGCGGCAGTGAATGAGAAATTGTCGTCAACAGGATGCCAATAAATGAAATTGTTGGGAAAAAATAGTCTTGCCCGATCTTTTCAAGACTTTAATAATCCAACGACTTTTTTGCTGGCTGATTCCAGTTAAATCCGACAACTGCCGATTGATAATTTGGCAGCCAATTCCCACCAATTCAGGACAATTCTTGAGCGACGAAGTTCCCCAATCCAGCGATCAACAAATCCAAGAGCCAGAGCAACCTCGCTGGCCTGATGATCCCAAATCACGAATGCGCCGGCTTGAAGCCGTATTGTTCATGTCTCGCAAGCCGATTCCCAGTCGCAAGCTCAGCCAGTTGGCCGATCTCGAAGACGGAACACAGGCACGGACGATGACCAAGGAACTCAACGCGCACTATGACCGGGTTGGCCGAGCGTTCCAGATCAAACGGGTTGCTGGCGGTTACCAGATGCGAACACGTCCTCAATTCGCTGACTGGATCGGACGGCTGGAACATGTACCAAGAGCAAAACGGCTTTCGACACCGGCCTTGGAAACACTAACCGTGGTCGCCTATCGCCAGCCAATCATCAAAGCGGAAATTGAAGCCATTCGCGGCGTAAGTTGCGGTGAAATGCTACGACAGCTTCTTGAAAATGGTCTTATTAAAATCGCTGGTCGCAGCGAACAGCTGGGAAGACCGTACCTGTATGCCACTTCAAAAGAGTTCTTGACACAGTATGGAATGAATACGTTAAGCGATTTGCCTCGCGCCAAACAACTTTGCGGCAAAGGCCTACCCGAATGGGCCGCGCCCGAGGAAGAATCTACTCCGAATTTGGAACAAAATTTTGCCTCCAAACAAATTGACGCCGAACCCGATTCTGAGGAAGATGCTCCACTCGAAAAGTTAAACACTTCAATCAAAAATACTTCAATCAAGACCCAGCCAAAAGGTGAGCCTAACTCGCCGAAGAAGGAGGAAGACGAATGAGCCAGACCATTGATCCACCTGTGAAATTTTCAACCGACGTTCTAGGCCCATATTCCTTCGAGTTTATTTCAGAAGGCAATCTTGATTTAATCGATTTTGATGTCGTCGCCGAAGATGAAGACAACGAGGAAGAAGAAGATTTCGACGAAGAGTATGAGGAGGAAGAGGAAGAAGAAGGCGACGAGTACGAGTACGAAGATGAAGATGAAGAAGAGTACGAAACCGACGACGAAGAAGAAGCCGACGAAGACGAAGGTGAAGAGTACGAGTCAGACGATGAAGAGTCGGACGAAGAAGAATCAGACGACGAATATGAGTACGAGTACGAAGATGAAGACGACGAAGAAGAATCAGATGAATATGAATCGGACGAGTACGAGTCCGACGAAGAAGATGACATCGACGACGATCTCGAAGAAGACGAATGGGAAGAAGTCGATGATGACGATCTCGACGACGATGACCTAGATGACGACGAAGACTGGGACGATGACGACGACGATTGGGACTAATTGACGCCGTGTGATCGTGTATACAGACAAGGAAGGTTGGACTTATGAACGTCCAACTTACGCTCGAGTCTTGCGTGCAGACTTTTTCGAGGCAGGTTTCTTCTTCGGTTTGGCTGTCTTAGTGGCCTTGGTTTTCTTCTTGCTGGCTTTAACTTTCTTCTTGCTCACCTTGGCTTTCTTTTTGGTAGCTTTGGACTTCTTGCTCGTCTTGGACTTCTTCTTGCTGGGCTTGGCTTTTTTACTCACCTTGGACTTCTTGTTATCGGTTGGTTCATACCAAACGAATGCGGGTATACAGAGCCGCTGACTGAGCTTTCCATTCCAGACAACTTTGAAACCCGCACTTACAAGTTCGTCACGAATCGTTTGGCCAACCTTAACACCGAATTTCTTTTCATCTTTTGCGCGAGCTGTTCCAAATGCAAGACACAGTCCACCTCCACGTTTTGCCCCGTCTGAATCTTGACGATGGTAGAAGCAAAACCCGATGACTTGATCCGGTTTCCGGTGCCGATCGTACGCTTTCATTGCGTCTTCGTATCCATCGCTCAGAGTGTAACCGACATTGTGCAGGCACAGAATCCCGTTCTTTCGGAGAATCTTGAAGACCTCATCCAACGCGAATCGGTCGGCACTTTTCGTACGACTTACGGCCGCTTTTTTTGTCACGGTCTTTGAAGGCTGCTTCCACTTCTTTTCTTTGTAGCCTTTCTTCAACTTTTGTGAGACCAGCTTGTCAAACGAACGCTTTGCGAGCTCGTCGGTGTTGAACTCCTTTATTTGGCCCTGTCCATCGGTTCCAAGCCGACCGAAAGTCACCGTATGGGATTTGCCCTGCAATTCGATGGTCCAGAATTTGTTGGAGCTACCACTGCTGAATTCAAGATACTTTCGAGTCATTTCTTATTTGGCTTTTATTCTTTGTGTTACTGCGATTTTGCTTTTAAGAATCACGGCGTCGATCGGCGCTAGTTGCTAATCGCCCAATTGGAATAATTTTTTAAGCGCGTCCAGCAAGCCGCCAGTCTCTTCCTTGGACGTATCATCCTGAACAGATTTTAACGGCGGGTGAAGGATTTTGTTCACAAGCCGGTGAAACGACTGCTCAATTTCTTTTTTATGAAGCGGGTCGAGATTGCCAAGTCGATTCATCAATCGCTTAAGCTCAGCTTCTTTGACACCATCAGCCTGACGTTTTAATTGTGCAATCGTTGATCCGCTGGAACGTCGTTTGACATCGGCAAAAAACAGATCGGTTTCCTGGGCAATGATCTTCTGGGCTTTTGGATACTGCGTTTCGCGCGACTGCCGATTCCGTTCACATTCGGCTTGCAAATCGTCCAAGGTATATAGATAGACGTTTAGTTGCTCGCCAATTTCACTTGCGAAATCACGAGGAATCGCCAAATCAAGTATGAAGATCGGTTTCTGTTTGCGAACGCTGGCCACGGCATTGAATGTGTCCAGGGTCACGACAGGCTCAGTCGCTCCAGTGGTGCTGATAACTAGATCGGCTTTTGTGAGTTCGGTTTCCAAATCAGACCAAGGACAAACTCGGCCATTGAATTTTTCAGCAAGCTGTTGGGCTTTGGATGCTGTGCGATTGGTGATCGCGATATCTTTGCCGCCTTCGGACACAACGTAGGTCAAAGTTTCTTCGGCCATTTCACCGGCGCCGACAATCAAGATCTTTTTGTTATCAAGCCGTTCGAATATCTGTTTTGCCAAAACGCAAATCGCAACGCTGGGAACGCTGACCCGGTTGGCATGAATTTTGGTTTCGTTACTTACCCGACGGGCCACACGAATCGCCGATTGAAACACTTGATGGGTAAGCGGAATGGTTTTGTTGGTTTCAATCGCCAGCTGATATGCGCGTTTAACTTGCGAAAGAATCTGGGCTTCTCCGATCACCATGCTATCGAGGCTGGCGGCGACTGCGAACAAGTGCTCGATCGCGCGGCGATCAGAGTGGACAAAAAGATCCGAGTCGATTTGGGAACTTTGCAATCCACGATGAGTCGCCAAGAACTCGATCATCTCTTGCTGGCTCGGGACCAAATCAGGCTTGGCCGCGGCGGCATAAAATTCGGTTCGGTTACAAGTCGAAAGCAAGACGGCTTCTGACTCAGGAAACCGATCGTAATACAAATCCAGAAACGGACCGACTTGCTGTTCAGTAAACGCAAGTTGCTCGCGGATTCCGACGCTCGATTGATGGTGGCTGCAGCCGACGACTAAGAGGTTCATAGCGAGACCTCCGTTTCGTTGGCTTGAAAGTTTGCGGTCTTGCCAGTGTCTGGGCGCTGAGTCTTTGCCGTATCAGAATTCACAGCATGACCGGTTCGCCAGACGATGACGAGTTCAAGAACCAAAAACAAAAAACAAGTCACGACCAAATAAGCGACTTTGCGACCCTGTCTGGCCGGTTGATAAACGAAACTAAAAATCGAAACCGTTAGCAGCCACAGAAACAAAATTGCCGATGTCCAGATAACAGGTTCAGTCCAAGCGATCGCGCCCGCGGATCCTTCGCCCGATTGTCGAATCAAATTGATTGCGATTCCCGAAATCAAACCGATCGCCAATAACACTGTCGAAGTCACCAGTGATGTTTCACTTGATTTTTGAAGCCATTCCAGAGAAGGCAAACGAAAATGTTTTGACTGAGGCAATTTTCGCTTGAGGCGATTTGCTTGAATCAAATAAACGACGCCGAAAACGAAACCGAGTACCACGACCGCGGTACCCAGCAGCAACGACGAACCGTGAACCGTATTCCAAACTGTTTTGGCGTGGCCAACGGTAAATAGATTTTCACTTCCAAACTGAATTCCAACTGCGATCAATACAAGAATCGCTGGAAGTAAAAACAAACCCAATACGGATTTTGATTGGCGGACTGAGATCCACAAATAGGCCGCGGCCAACACCCAAGCCGTCGCCAAACACCAGGCAAACCAGCTATTGAGCCAAATGCCTGTCGCGTCGATTTCCAACGTGCCTTGCATGATCAAGTACACCGTGTGGGCAAACAGACCGGCTGTGGCGAATGCGACTCGAACGAATTTCCGAATCGAAGCATCAAAGAAAACTCGCGAAATCTCTAGCGCAAAAACGACCAAGTAGCTGGCCGCAAAGCAGGTGATCGAGATTTTATAAAGCCATTCCACAGTTGTTTTCTATCGTTGCTGGTTGCGTGCCGAGTCTGACAAAGCTCGGTTTGCGAATGAGAAAGCCATCGGGAAGACCCGATCAAAAGCCGTTAGGTGCATCGATATCCGCAGCACGGTCCATCGACAGATTTAACCAACTCAAATGGCAATTCACTTGGCAAAATCGCAGTGTTCGGCGCGAAAAAGCCAACTCAATACTAACCCAAACATGTCAAAAGTGGATAGTGCCAAACAGTAAATAGAAAGTGTCAAACTGCCGCACGTCTTCATCAGACATCACACGTTGAATGTGAAAGCCAACGCCGCAGTGATTCACTCGGTCGGCCAACAGTTGCAAACGCAAGCAAATGTTCTCAATTAGTTCATTTAAGCTCGTCCAAATCACCAATAAAATCTTGTGATAAAAGCTGTTCTCGAACAGACACCATTAAATCCAAGAGATCATTTCCGATCAGTCGACCGGGCCCAATCTCTAATGACCACTCAAATACAGGCCGTTTGGTTTTGTCTCGTGCATCCAGGATTAAGAGGTGGCGATTGAACAGTCCAGCAAACGGAATCCATCCGTTTTCGAAAATACTTGTCTTTCCAAGAAAGCTATCGAATTCTACGGCTCTCAATGTTTCGTCATCAGTTAAAAGTGACAAATTGTTTTCGATCGTATCTTTCGAGTCTTCGATAGATAGCAATTGGAACCCGCCAAAGATTCCTTCAGAATCACTTGACTCTCCATTTGCGATTTGCCAAACAGATCTCAATTCAGGAACAGAAACCGAAAACGCAGATTCAAATTCGTCGATCTCAAGCGTTGTTGCCGGATCGCGAAACTCAATCGTTTCGCCAACGACTTCATATTTGTTGAGGCTTTCGAACCAGTTCTCGATATTCATTCTTTCTCGATCAAAATTGAAAATAAATTGGCCAGTGTGCTGACGTTGTCTATTCTTTAAGCTGGGTTGTCATGTAAAGATGACCCAACGGTTGAATTGCGACCAATTTACAGTTTTTTCGCTTTGTTTTTTCGTTGGGTAGTATCATGCAAAACAGGACTTAAAACAAGATTCGAGACGGCCATTATTTATTGTCCAATAGCGGAAAAAAATGCGGTTTCCTTTTGATCCCTCTGCGAAAAAAGCTGAACGCCGGAGCGTCGTTCTCACACCCGAGCAAGCGTTGAACGACCTTGAGTGGGTTCTGACTTCGCCATCGTTGGTGATTGACCCAAAAGCAATCGGGCGAATCGAATTTGATGCCTCGACGGTAAATGAAGAAACACTCGCGCGGCTTTCAGCGTTTTGCAAATGTCAATCAGAATACAAAGTCGGCCGTTATTTCGAAAATCTGATTGGGTTCTGGCTTGAGCATGTGCGACGGGTTGAATTGGTTGGGCAGGGGATTCAACTGCACGATGGAAACCGAACCCTGGGCGAGATGGACTTTCTTTTCCGAGACGAAACCGGCTCGCTAACGCATTTAGAGACAACGGTAAAGTTCTTTCTGCACTTTCCCAATGCGGAACGCAGCCATTTTCCAGGACCCAACGCGACTGACAACTTTGAACTAAAAACGGCAAAGCTATTCGGTAGCCAGCTGGCGATTGGTGTTCAGCATTACCCTGATATAGAGCGCGGCCAAGCGTTGATGCGCGGAATGATTTTTTATCACCCGTCCATCCCGGCTCCAGCAGAACTTCCGGCCAGGATGCCTCCCGAGCATGCCAAAGGTGTTTGGATTAGAGAGTCGGAGTTGGATTTTTTGAGGCAATGGGAATTCGGATCTATCCTGTCGAAACCGTTTTGGCTTTCTCCGTTTCTTGGCCCGGATGTGCCGATGGCGGAGCTTCTAGCCGAGTTGAAAAATCATTTTTCAGAGTCCGGTTATCCCGTCATGTTGTCCCTGAAAGATGGAACGATGGATAAATTCAAAAATCAATCCGAGTCGCGGATGTTTGTCGTGCCTGACTCATGGCCAAATTAGCTGTCGCTATCGAGAAACCGAGCGCGGGCTGGATGCGGGCTTCGCCGGAACTGTCGATTAACTGTAGTGAGTACTATTTAGTGCTTGCGATCAGGCTACGAAAAAAGCACGCTGACGAATCAGCGTGCTTGAATTTCTCGATTAAAAATTAAGTCGCCTGACATTGGATTGCCAGACTCATAATTTTGTTTAACTAGCTTGATGGAGGACGTTGTGGTCGTCCGCTGCCACCACCGTCGCCACCGCCACCGCGTCCGCCAGCACCGCCACGTCCACCTGCACCGCCGCGACCACCTGCACCGCCGCGACCACCGCCGCCACCTCGACCACCGGCACCACCACGTCCACCGCCGCCGCCAAACCGGCTCACCATGGCTTCGATTTCTTCTTTGTCAATGAAATCATCGCTGTTTGTGTCCATGCGTCCGAACATCTGCTGAAGTCTTTCCGGCATTTCGTCTTTAGAAAGTTTGCCATCTTCGTTTGCGTCCATCCCCATGAGTCGCTCTGCCATGCTTTGTTGACCACCCTGTCCGCCTTCACCGCCACGTCCACCACCTCGTCCGCCTTCGCCACCACGACCACCACCGCGACCGCCTTCGCCACCACGACCGCCGAGTCCTTGAGGGCGCATTTCTTCTTCGTCCAATTGGCCGTCACTATTTTTGTCAAGCGTCTTTAGAGCCTTGGTAGCGTTAGCGATTTCTTCTTTTGAAAGTACGCCGTCTTTATCAGCATCGAGTGCCGCAAGTACAGGCATCATTTGCATCATATCTTGTGCACCGCCGCCGCGTCCGCCTTCACCCCCGCGTCCGCCTTGACCTCCGCGACCACCTCGTTGAGGTTGAGCCATTACTGTGGCAGCCAAGCAAAACATGATCGCAATCGCGAACATCATCATCTTTGTTTGTTTCATGATTCTCTCTTAGGTTTGTAGTTTGTAGCCCCTAAAGTTTACACGACTCCAGCGGGGTTTCGAGACAGCGATTTTGAATACTTTTAGATGAACAGTGCGGTTTTCAAAGCGATATATGTGGTTTTCGCCGAGAATTGCGAGGCCAATCGAATTTCTGAGGTTTTGCTATCGCCTATGATCCCGTCTATTTTCGGCCACTTTCCGTCTGGTTTTTCTGATCCGTTTGGGTCTTTTCCTCGACTTTTTTCTCGTCGGGTGTGACCCCAATCACGATATCAAAATTGGCGGTCAATTCACCAATTTTCGATTCGGCAAGCGGGACGAAGTCAACCAACAGTTTCTTTTGCAAGGTTGGGTCTTTGATATTCTTGAGCAATCCATCTCGCGCATTCATGTCATGACCATTGATCAAACATTGGGTCGCCAGGACGCGTTTGTTTTTTACGTAAACGGCAAAATGAATATGGGGCGTGCGGCCTGGATAAGGAACAGGTTTGACGGTACGGAAATAGTACTCGCCTGTTAATCCAGTAGTGAATCGACCAAAGCCCTGAAAGTTTTTGTCAATCTTGTCACGGTTGCCGCCTTTGGAGTGCAAGTAAATCCCGCGCCCATCGACTTGCCAAATTTCCACCCGCGCGTTGCGAACCGGATTGCCTTTTTGATCCATCACTTTGCCGGTCAAGTGCGTAATCTCTCCAACGGCTGGAGTGATCGCATCGTTGAGAATGAGAAGATCATTGTCGGTATCAAGTGGAAGCTTGTCCGGATAGAAAGGCCCTTCGGTCATCGGCGGAGTTAACAGTTCTTCGGCAAACAAACCCGGTGTCGTAAAGAGCGCTGAACCAGCGACGGCTGCCGCCCCAACGATTGACTGGCGAATAAATTTACGGCGCGGCGGCAAGTAAAGTGGCGAATTCATTTTGGCCTCCAGGTTTCAATGGAGTGTTCGGTCAAAACGTTATTGTAACGGAGATTGGCTGGAAAAACTTCTACAATCAGTCCTAACAAAAACATGTTGCGTGAGTTTCGCCACGTTGAATCTTTGTCTATGACAGATTCCTGCCAAACGATGGTGTCGATCACGTTGCGTTTGAAGCCAACGATTTCAAGGCGTGGACGCAAAGGTTTACGAGTCCTTATCCCTCAACGCTCCGTCGGCTATCTTGTGGAAGTTAATCCGCATCCACCAAGCAGAATTCGCTCGACGCAACAATGATTTATCTAGTTCTGCAAATCATATTTTCTTCGGCGTTCACGCTTATTATTAAGTGGGCTCAAATCCGCGGCCGTGAAGACGTAATCGCTATCGGTGCCGTCAACTACATCGTGGCAGCACTCGCGATTTTGCCTTTTGTTTTCCAGATAGATTTCTCAGCGACCTCAGCCAATTCTCAGTTGGAAAATCAAACCGCTCAGGTCGAATCGGCAGAATTTGACTCGACTCAAATTGAATCTGGATCAGCAAACGAATCGGATTCGGTTGCCAATGCAGAGAGGAAAGCAGAAAGCCCCGCCCGTTCACCCGTGATGGGCGCGATGATCACAGGCGGGGCGATGGGCGGCATTTATTTCATCGCTTTTTTCTTTGCGATCTACGCGATCAAAACCGTGGGCGCCTCAAGCGCGTCGGTCGTCAGCGTGTTGTCGATTCTGATGCCGATCATTGTCGCGTCGTTTTACTGGGGCCAGCATCCCAATACGTTACAGATAGTCGGAATCGGATTGGCGCTAGTCGCGTTGAGCTTGATCGGTGCTCAGAAAAAGCCAAAGCAGCCAGCAGTATCAGTTGTTGAATCAGCGCCAGAATCTTCAGCCAAGCCAGTACCTACTGAGCCAGCAGCACCTGCGCCTTGGGTCATACCCACTGTCTTGATCGTGTTCTTTTTACTCTGTGGGTGCAGTCGGATTTCTCAAGAGGCTTTCAAGTTCGTCAGCCAACCCCATTTGCGGCCAGTGTTTTTATTTTCCGCATTTACCATTGCCGGAATTCCATCGTTAATCCTTTTGATCAACCGGCGACGCTGGCCTACTCCACTGGAATTAACATTTGGAGTCTTTCTTGGATTGTCCAACATCCTGCAAACGCATTTTATCTTAAAGGCGTTTGAGTACTTCGCAGGATTCATCGTTTTCCCAGTCAGCAGCGCGGGCGGTGTATTACTGACAACGGTTTTGGCAACCGGATTGTTAGGAGAAAGATTGACCAAGCGTACTTGTATCGGCATCGCAATCGCGGTCGTGGCTTTGTTTTTGCTCCACTGGCTACCGACGTAAGCGACTCAAATGTAAGCGACCGAATAATACGGATCGCCAGCCGCTTTTTAGTTCGGATCCTGCTCAGCGCGACTCCAAATGTTGGCTTGGCCGTCGCTATCGTACTCGACAAAAATTACATTCGGATTGCAGCAAACAGGGCAGTCTTCGACGTATTTCTGGCGTTGGCCTTCTGAGTAGTCGAGAGGGACAACGATTTCTTCGCCGCACGAGTTACAGATGTAGGCGGCCTCCTCATTAAGCTTGCCTTCCTCATTAATCGTACTTTCTTGGGTGGAATCATCATCCATGTCATCATCGTCAAAATCGTAATCCAAACCACGTTTCCTCTTCGACAGAAATTGGTGAGCAAAAATATTGAACAGCAAATTGTCAGGCAATGCGAGGGCGGCAACTGCTTTCGCCGATAGAGAGGTATCAGGAAACGGGTTCGAAGAATGGGCAGAAGAATGCGTTCCAAAGACGGGATCCATTTCCGGGCAAGTTTTTGGGTTGGCAATTGCTACTATTTGCTTTGTCTCAAATCACTTGATCGAGTAAAGTAGGACGTGGGAGAGAGAAAACAGTCCGTTTTCAAAGCGATTTGTTTGGTAGGTATTTAATGGCGGAATCAGCACAAAAAGTGCTTCATGAGTTGACGGCAGCAGGTCTGCTTTCGTCGGATCACGCCACCAAATATGGCGATGAAATTGAAACCGGCGCCGAGGCGCTGCTTAGCAAGCTCGTCAAAGATGGCCATGTCACCCAATACCAAGCCGACAAATTCAGAGACGGAAAAGCGTCCGATATCTATTTTGGCGATTACGTGGTGATCGACAAATTGGGGCAGGGCGGTATGGGAACCGTTTTGCTGGCCAAGCACCGTGTGATGGATCGTCAAGTCGCGATCAAGGTCTTGCCCGTCACCGTGTTGGAATCCAAAGACGCAGTCGCACGTTTCTTTCAAGAAGTTAAAGTCGCCGCACAGCTCACGCATCCCAACATCGTGCACGCCTATGACGCTGGCGAGCAATCGGGATTTCACTATCTCGTGATGGAGTACGTAAAAGGCCACGATCTCGCGCAAGTCCTTTCGCAACTTGGAATGATCCCCAGTTCTCTAGCGCTTGATTACATCATGCAAACCGCCGCCGGATTGGAGTACGCTCATCGCAAAGGGATTATCCACCGCGACATCAAGCCATCCAATCTACTGTTGGACGATGAAGGCAACGTGAAAATCCTGGACATGGGATTGGCTCGGATTGGCGGAGCACTTGATTCCGAAATGTCGGCTCAGCTAACAACGACGGGCCAAGTCATGGGTACCGTCGAGTACATGTCGCCCGAGCAAGCCGAAGACACTCGCCAGGCCGACGAGCGTTCGGATATTTATTCGCTTGGGTGTACGCTTTATCGATTGATGACGGGTCGTGGTCCTTACTCGCGCGAGACAGTTGTCAAAACAATTTTTGCACACCGCGATGCAGCGATTCCGATAATCGAAACGGGAAGCCCAGATGATCCGGCGATCAATCGACTGTTTCAAAAGATGGTTGCCAAAAATCCTGCCGATCGTTTTCAAACAATTACGATGTTGATCGAATCCATCCGTCAAATCGAAGAAGGGGAAATGTCGAACTACGATTCCATCCCTCCAATCCAACCTGGTGCATTGGCAGGCGACACAGCTGTGGCCGTTCGGTTTGTGGACAGTACCGAAATGGAATCACCAATTCCAGAAGCGATTATTCCAGAAGCCATCATTCCCAACGAAATTCATCCAGATACCGCTCACCCAAATACGACAAACGATGCGATCCTTCCACCAGAATCAGTCGTGTCAGTGACCAGCGGTTACGGCCAGCAATCAGAAGTCATGTACATTCCCGACATTGCTCCGCCAGTAGGGTTTCGTCGACCGATCCGGCGTGTGCACAATTGGATCAAGGCCAATCGAAGTCGTGGAATTTTGCTGTGGTCGATCATATCGGTGATCACGATGTCGTTTGGAATCGGATTTATTTTTGGCTGGTTTACTTGGCGTGCAGCCAATCAAGACCTGGCCGATATTCAAAACAATCGTCGCGATCCAAGCGGTTTATGGATGACCAAAGTGGGAAAGTACGTTTCGATAGTTGCCACGATTCTCGCGCCATTTGCTTCCACCGGGTTCTTCAGCAACTGGTAGTTTGTTTTTCCAAAACTCTTTGTTGTCTCGATAAAGCCGGTTTTCCCCACCGAAATGGTGAGTATTTGGTCGGTGACAGGACAAATTGAAAAACAATTCCAACATTTGCTACTCGGTGCCGAATAGAATCGTGTCAAAAATTTGGAGTGCCATAATTTTTGAACACTCTCAGTTCAATGCTCAACTCGCGGATAAAAAATGAAGTCTATCTTTAACCCAGTTTCGACCTTCTCTGTTTTCTTGGTTGCCGCCACTTTGAGTTTTGCGGGCTGTAATCTGATCAACAGTGGCTACTTGTTCAACTACCAGGGCGAAACTGCCGAGGCGATGGAGCAAGGCGATTTCGGCGAGGGCGTGACACAAATCGAAGTCGTCAACAAGTTTGGCGATGTCAATGTAACGCTTGCTCAGGGAGATGCTGGTTGGACGTGGGAATCCAAAGTCTGGGCAGACAGCCAAGAACTAGCCGATACTTTTCTTGAGGAGCTGTCCATGGATGTCCAAACCGAAGGAGACAAACAAGTTTGGACGATCGTGATGCCTGACCCGTCTGCGGACCTAAACGGAGTTAAGTCAAATTTGACTTTCAAAGTTCCTGCGGACGTCAAAGTCAAGTTGGAAAATGCTCATGGGAATATTGATGTCGGAGAATTGTCTGCCAATGTCGTGTTAAGCAATGGACATGGAAATGTCAAAGTTGAGAACCTCAGCGGCTCCGTTAATTTAACCAACCGACATGGCAACTTGAACGCTTCAAATATCGCTGGCGGCTCGATCAACGTGAGTCATGGAAGCCTTGATTTGAATACGGCAACAGGTGCCGTTTCGATTGAAAGCGGACATGGCAAAGTCACAACGGTCGCCGTCGAAGGCGATCTGAAAATTGACGGAGCCCACTCTTCGATCAGTGTTGATGGTGGTCAGAATGTCGAATTGAAATCACGACATGGAAGAATTACAGCAACAGGTATTCGCGGAAACGTTGTTGCTTCTAACAGTCACGATTCAACAAAGATCACAACCTTCGGTGAAACCGTTTCGGTTAAAGCCTCCCACGGAAAAGTCGAAATCACCGCTGCGAATCCAGATTTCAAGTCGATTGAGTTGGAAACAGAACATAATTCGATCAACTTGCAACTTCCAAAATCGGTAACGCCCGCAATTTCTATGTCGACCTCGCATGGCAAATCAAAATCGGAGATCGGATCCGATGACAATTCGCCACAGAAAGTCACTTTGAAAAACCGACACGGCAATATCAATGTGACCAAAGCCGATTTGGTAGCAGAAGCGCCGTAGCGGTTAGTGGAATTTGCGAATGCATTTCCGTGCATTTCCGTGTCTGACGAACAAGTAAGAATGGAGTAAAAACACAGCAGACCTACGATCGCCATTTTGTAGGTCATGCTGTGCATGACATTGACCTGCCTTTTCCGTTCTCATTTCCTCATTCAGTTGAATCGTTAATAAACGATCTTAGGGGTGATCAACAGCAGAGTCGTCCAATACTCCTGTTGTCTTTTTCGATGTCCCGCGATTCCAATTTGCGCGACAGTATTGCCTGGTTCCATCAGCAGTGTCGTGTTGAATTCAGTTTCAATAATGCCTGGCTTTTTGACATACTTGTCTTTGGAGTCAGTAGATAGGTAAAAGCGGTTATTGGGTTTTACGTCTGTTAATTTTGAATTCAAAGCAGTTACCAATATTCCGGTTTTTGGATGAATGCGATATGCAAGCTGAACTTCATGCCCAAGTTGAATATTTTCAAAGCCTTCCTTGATCAAGATGCCATTTTCAACTCGTCCTTTCTCGTAAGGAAAGCTGTGTCCAATAACTCGAATTTCTGAGGGCTTATCTTTCTTGGCCAAAGCGATATTAGGTTTAGAAAGCAATATTGCTTTTGACTTTTTGGCCAGCTGCGCTAATTGCTTGGTAAACTCAATGTGTTTTTTGGAATCATGTTTGCCAAGTTGAAGATGTCGACTGCCGTAGCCAATCTCGGATTGTCTTCCCGTCCCGAGAGTACTCAAAGCTTGTACTGCCAAATCTGAAATCGGCTGGGTTGTAGAAGTGCTCGCGACGTTAGAGGGCCGGGAAGTATTCGCCTCAAAGAGCAAATTCAATTCCTTTGTCACCACTTGATACAGTTGGACATCGAACGCGACTGCCTTGGCTTCAAGCCGCTTGGCAAGTTCTGCAGGAGTAAGTGCCCTGGCCGAATGCGAGGCGGCGACCACTTTTGAGCCCGCAGCGGCGGCCGCGAGACCAGAAGGTAACTCAAGTTTGCCCTCTACAAATGTTGGAATTGATTTCACCTGAGTCTCTACTTTTTGTGGAATCTTGCGGTGAATCAATTTGGGTTTGACCAACACAATCAGGGCATCATCCTCGGCGAGTTTTTTCGCGGACGAATCCTGGTCTGGACCTGTCGCCCATACCATGTAACGGCTGGCAGCAGGCACGGTTACCGCTTGTAAGATCTTGGTTTTTTGGAAATGAGGGTGCTCCTTCCATTCCCGGTTGATGTTTTTTTCGAGAATGTCCGACAGGGTATCCTTCTGCAAAATGGAAGATACTGAATCATTTTCAATTTTCACAACCGAAGCCAGTTTGGATTTTTTTAATACGGGAGTAACCTGAATGAACGTTCCAACCAGAAAGTTATCGCTAAACGAAGTTTCAACACCTCGTTTGAACTGTTTACCGGCAAATTTTATGTTTTCTTTCGACATTATTCGAACAGATTCAGCTGAGCTCATTTCATTGGTGACTGTCTTTGCCACTTTGCGAAAGCCATTTCTGGGATCAGCAAGAAGAGTCGCGAGCTTTTGATCAGCGTCGTCAGTACCAAGTCCCCATGAGCTTGAATCAAGTCCCAAAACACCAGCTCGCGGAATCTCTCCATAAGCTCTTGCTCTGACTACCGAATCAGGATGGATGATTTGATCAATCAACTTGTTCATCGCAGGTTTCTTGCCTTGGTACACCTCAAGTTCATAGACTGCGGCCTGGTCATAGTTCAAGTTGGCGATGCTGGATTTGCCGTTTCCATAGCGACCATCAATGGTGATCTTGCCTGGAGTAAACTTGACAGGATTTGGACTCGAATTGAGAAGCACTCTTCGATTGGGCAAACGGGCCTGGCTGTGGAGTACTAGACCAGCGTCCGGAACACTCACCGTCGTTGATTTTGTCGGTTTTGCGATCAGCGGTAGGTCTAGGTTAACACTGTTATCAATTGGATCAGCTCGATGAACACAACCGCCAATTAAAACAGTACCTCCATCTGGGACGCTAACGACTCGATGTTTTTGGGTAGAGGAAAAATGTGGAAGTTGAACGGTGACGCCAGTCGAATTGAGTGACTCATTGCCACTATCGGGTGCAGGAGATTTTTTCTCTGGAGTTTGCGCTGAGGTAAACCCAACCAGCACCAACAAGACGATCCCTGCCACACCAACGACTTTCGCCAAACCAGATTTCTTTTGGTCCATCATCAGAATCCTTTCACGAATAAAGTTCTTATTTCCCCCAACGAATCCCGGAATCCATTCCGGATGTTTAGTTGATCTATCCAAATTCGAAGCTCGATCTACGAACAGCAAAATCGTCTCCGCATACAAACGCGTCCCGCCACCGCTATCAAGACCACACGTCTGGATAACGCGTTGGTCGCAAGTGATCTCTCGAAACTCTTCGATCCGATTACGAACGTACCGAGCCACCGGGTTGAACCAATGAAACGTCATCACCAAGTGTGAAACCAATTGAATTAAGACATCGTATCGCTGAATGTGGACGAACTCGTGTACCAGAATCACCTCAAGCTGTTTTTTTGAAAGCTCTGCCGCACACCAACGAGGCAGCAACACGATTGGCCGGAACAGCCCAACGGTTGCGGGCACATCGAGGTCGTCAGAGATGCGAACTTTTTTGAGCAAACGCGGTTTCAGAAACGGGTTTGGATCATGTGGGCTATTAGCTCGTAGAATTTTGTTGGCGAAAATTTCGTTGGCTGCCGCTGGTTGCGAATTGCGAATCAACTTGGCGATTCCAATGGCTTGGGCCAGTAACTTTAGCAACAAAAACGTAACAACCAGAATCCAGACGGCCGCTGTCGATATCCAAAAATATTTCACATAGTCAAAAGATGGCTTAAAAGTTGGCTCAACCGATACTGATGAGACCGGCTCTTCAGTTGGGAAGTCAAAATTTTCCAGCGGCGTCTCTGACAATTCAGTTTCAAATTCGATGTTCGATGTTTGAAGCTGAGTCGCATCAATTTCAATTGGTAAAGCTTCAACAGGCGATGCCGGTCGTTGAATCAGATTAAGAAAACTAGTCGGACTTTCGGGAGTCGCAACCAGCACGAATCGTAAGCAAACCAGGATCCAAATCACGTAGATTAAGCGGGCGGAAATCCTGCGACCAGCCAGTTTTTGAAATACACAAGCCAGCACAGCTACGACGCTTGCGATAAGCGACAAATAGACCAGCCAGCCAATCCAAAATGGCATTTGGCCAAATAGGGAATCCAGCGTGGAGTCGAAAAATGTAGCTACATTTGAAACGAAATTCATCGTGACTCCTTTTGATCGAGGAGGTCACGAAGGTTTTGAATGTCTTCGGCAGAGAGTTTTTCAGATTTGACAAAGTGCGTAATCAAGGGGCCGGTTTGACCATCAAATACCGAATTCAAAAACGACTTGCTGGCGTTTTTAACCGATGACCTTCGCTTGATCGCAGCGCTATAAATATAGCGATTACCTTCCTGCTCAAACTCAAGTGCACCCTTCTTCACGAGCCGATGTAGAAAAGTCCGAATGGTCGCCGAAGTCCAAGCCTGATTACTGAGCGCCTTAATGACTTCGCTGGCGTTAATCGGTTGCCGGTCCCAAACAATGTTCATTACCAGCCATTCAGCTGGCGAAATATCAACTTGATCCGTCATCACAAATGACTCTCCATGTCAGGCAATACCAATGTTTACGGACGTAGTTATTTACGAATGTAAATGATATGTCAAGACGGATATGGATTTGCTATTTGAATGCTCAAATAGGCATGCATGGGATGAAACCATCCACCAGTACGGCTGGGGAAGTTTTGAAACGCGGAGACGCAGAGAGCGCAGAGGAGATGCGCGGACGGACTCTTTGCGTTCTCAGCGCCTCTGCGTTTCTATTTATTTACAGGTCGGTTGAGATCTCTACGTCACCCACGCACACCGCGCCATGGTTATTTTGCATGGCACAACTATCCACCAGTACGGCTGGCTCTGGGGAAGTTTTTGAAACGCGGAGACGCAGAGAGCGCAGAGGAGATGCGCGTGCGGATTCTCTGCGTTCTTAGCGCCCTCTGCGTTTCTATTTTTTAATTACCAATGATTAAGAGAAGGAATGTTTTGCATAGAAAATGCTTCCTTTCATTTTTGTAGTCAGCCGTCTAAGCAAACAAATCCAATGGTTTGTATTTGCCTTGGAGAACTTTTTCGCTTGAAACTCCCAGCCAGTTGTCCAGCAGCGAAGCGTACAACTGTTGGAAATCAAACTCGCTTTTGAGATCGCCGTCTTTTAAATCGGTCAGCGATGTCGATTTGCCGATAAAGCCTGGTTTGATTTTCGTGCCAGCGAGAAAAACTGGGCCAGCCGTTCCATGATCGGTTCCAAGCGAAACGTTTTCGTTCACCCGCCGTCCAAACTCACTGAACGCCATGACAACGACTCGGTCGTCAAGCCCGCTGGTTTTCAGATCGTCAACGAAAGACTTCATCGCTCGCGAAAGCGAAAATAGTAAATTCGCGTGCGTGTTGGTTTGAACGGAATGCGTGTCGTAGCCGCCTTGAACCGTATAGTAAACCCTCGCTCCCGATCCACTTTTGATTAATTGGGAAATCAATTTCATCTGCTGGCTGAGTCTATCACCGGCAAAACCGCTTGAGGCAGATTGTTTGGTTACCGATTCGATCTGCTGGGACGTCGCGAACGCATTGGTGGTTTGGCGCTGGACGAAGGAAGCAATATCGCTTTGCTGCTGCGAATCAATCGGTTGGATCGACGGGTCAAGCTTCAAATCCTGAAATCGTGACAACGCCGCGATTTGGGCTCGCCGCGAAACCATCGCTGCCGACACGCTGCGTGTTCCAACGAAGTAGCCATCCATGCTGGTCCCGTTTGGATCGCGAGCAAGGTCGAGGGCATTGCCCAACCAACCCGCACCACTTTCCCGTTTACTGTCTTGTAATCCTCGATGCCAAATCTCCAGACTGGCGAAGTGACTCCGATTGGGATTGGGATAGCCAACACCGTTGATGATCGCAAACTCTCCGGCGTCAAACTGTTCCTTGCTGCGTCGCATCGCAGAATGAAACGCCATATCGTCATTGATTTTGTGTAACTGGGCTGGATCAAGCTTCAACTTAGGTCGCCGCTTGGCATACTCAGGATCTTTATGCGGAACGATTGTATTGATCCCGTCGTTGCCACCATTCATTTCGATCACGACAAGAATCTTTTGATCGGTTTCTGCTTTCGTTTGTGCCGCCAATCGGTTGACAAAACCTGGCACCAGCGGAGTCAGCGATAAAAGGCCAGATGTTTTGAGGAAGTTCCTGCGGATCATAACTAGGTTCCTTTTCATCTATTAAATTCACATAAACCAGTAGCAGGACTCGCCAAGAGTTCTGAATCTTTGCGTTGATTTCTCACGCTAAATTTTCTCATGCCGAAAGTTTTGACGCTTCCGCTATCGAGCTTTCAAACATTTCGACCAATCAACTCAGCTGGGCATCGGTGCTGGCAATAATCATCGCGACACAGCGTTTCAACAAAATATCGTCGCTTGGATTTCCCTGTTGGGCTTTCTTCAATATCTCGTCAACTTGATTTCCGTCGGACAACCCTGTCAGCAATTCACAATAAAAAGCGACCACCGCTTTCATCTTTGTCGATTTGATATGACGACCAGCTATCGCCATTAGATCTGGAGCGATTCCATCACGTTTCAAGTTCCCTTTAACCAGTGCCGCGCCAAAATTGGCGCGGGCGATCGTTGTTCGGGAATTCAGCCAAGCCTTGCCGCCCGGCCAGCCTCCAACGTTGGGCGGGTAAAAAAGTTTCCGGCCAAGTTGCTCAATCCAATCGGCGAGTACCATTGTGCTGGCGGGTGGATCGAAAACTTCCATTGCCCGCACCATACCAACCACAAACGACTCGGGCCCAATGATTTTTGCTTTCAAATTGGAATCGGAAAAAAACAACTCGCTTCGCAAAACCGTCTCAACTGCCAACTGAACGTTGAGTTCACTTCCAGCAAGTATCTTCGCGACCTCTTCCAAAACGGCATCTGTCGTGGCAGCAGAACTGAGGAACTCATTGCAAATTCGCCAAGCGAGTCGTTTTGAAGTCGCAGCATGTTTGCAAGCGATCTCAAGCAAATCGTCTCCGTCAAAATCGCCCGTTTCGCCAAGTATCGTTTTGTCTTTCGCGTCGTGCCAGTCATCTCGCGATCGAAACTCTCCTTCTTTGACCGTCCACCCAGTGAGTGCACGCGACGAGTTCTTCACATCGGACTCGGTGTAGTTACCAACCCCTAATGTAAACAGCTCCAACGTTTCGCGACCGAGGTTTTCGTTTGGTTTACCAACTCGATTTTGGTCGCCGTCGAGCCACTTTAACATTGCCGAATGTTTTAACGTTGCCGCCAAGAGCTCTTTGAATTTTTCGCCACCCATCTCTCGAAAGATCCGATTTTGCTCAGCCATGATTTTGAGATCTTTGACTTTTTCATTGCTGGTCGCAAAGTGGTTGTGCCACATGATGCAAATCCGCTCACGCAACGGATCGGGCGAAAAGTACATTTGAAAAATCCACCACGCGATCAAGCGTTCGGATCTTCCCGACGTGACTGCTGAATCGCCAAGTATTTTTTGCATCGAAGCGAAGTCATCTCGCATTCCGGCAATCCGCGCGTCACCAGAAAGGACACGTGCCAACGTTTTTTCTGGCCCATCTGCAACATCGCGTTGCAGCTCTTCCCAAGTCGCACCGAATCCAGCTCGTCGATGTAACGTCCAAACACGTTGGAAATTCCACGGCCGATCCGATTTGGGCTCGTATCGTTTAAGGCTCATGTCGTTTAAGTCCTGCTACGAATAGGTAGGCTGCCATCAAAAAATCTTTTTGTTCACTTGGCACAGTTCGCGCAATGCCGCCCTGCATCGCATCCTGGTAACCATCAATCAGTCCATTATCCCGCCAGATATCATCCAATAATCTGTTGGATCTACTTTGACATTCCCGACGTGCAACAGGCCTCCGGCGACCAGTCGCTTTTTCACATTGAAATCCGTATACACTCCCAATTTCATTGGCCGCTCTTCGTCCGGGCCGAGCTTGGGTCGATGAATCGAAATGTCAAATTCTGACGGGCCGACAACCAATCGGTCGAACTCGAAGTATCCGTCCTTGTTACTGGTTGCTTTCGCTTCGTCGAACGAAGTAATCTTCAGTTGGTAATTCGAAAGTGGCTTGCCAGCAGTATCGACCAGTCGTCCGCGAACTTTGGCGCGAGGTTGAAGTGTGATTGTCCGCTTTTTTTGCTTTGACTTTTCACCATTGATCGTGGCAACGACCGCAAGCGAACTTTCTTTACTGGACAACCACAATGTCCTCGATTCCTTTGCCCCCATGCGATTCAACGTTACCACGCCATTGGCAAAATCTTTCTGTGTGTGAAATCCATCGAAGTTGTAACAGAAGAATTTTTTGACAGGTTCGCCATTAGGGCCAACCACACGGAACTTCAAATCGACGCCAGGATCCATCTCGATCGAATCGCGCAATTCCAAGCCACTCGCCGGGACGTCGATGGGAACGTATGAACTTCCCGAAACGTTTTTCAAACTGTAACTGGTACGAATGTTAAGAAACTTTTTATTGCTTAGGTCGCGTCCACTCTTTTTGGCCGCTTCGATCCGCTGCTGCGAATAAGGCTCGCCAAACTCTTCCATCAGTCGATCAATTCCCACTCCCGAACGATATTCCTGGCCATTCACCGCCGCGCCCAAAACTGCTTTACCAGGAAGCCCCACGACCTTGAATGCGCCATTGAAATCGGTGCGGTAGTTGTCGAAAAAGCCATAGTGGTCTTGGCGATTGCCTTTCTGAAATCCTGTCGCCGCTTGAAAGTGCGGGTTGTCCGCCAGTGGCCAGTAATTGATTTTTGCCTTAACACCGTTACCAGTTTTTCGGTCAGTGACCTGTCCCGTTATCCAAACTCCCTGTTCCAGCTTCACAGTAATATTGGCAGGCTGCATCCCCACGGTTTCAGGAATCGAGCTGATCTCTTGAATCAGGTAAGGCAAATCGGCTGGCGGATAGACCATCAAACGACTTCGATTTGACTTTGGCATTCCAAGCAGTTCAAAGTTTCCGTCTTCATCGGAATGCGTTCGCGGAGCCACTGAAGATCCGTAAACCGTATCGGCAATTCCCATTCGTTTGCAATAGATTTTGACACCAGGAATCGGATTGCCTGTTTTTGAATCGACGACTTTGCCGACGATGGGGCGACAGGGCTGCGCCACGATCAAGGGGCGATCACCGTGCACGACATAGTCTTCGTCAGCCTTGTTCGCTTCCATTTTTCGATTCAAGATCTCAATCGTCTGGGTCGTGATTTCGGGATGACGAATTTGTAAATGAACGATCGAATCTTTTGGAAGACCCTCTGATTTAAACTCGCCATTTTTGTCGGTCTGCAAACGGTGTTTGTAAGATCCGGTTGTCCAGTTCAAACGCGGGCCGCCAGTGTTCCAGACCAGGCTTGAAGCGTGGTGGTAGTCTTTCACTTCAGTAAGTTTCGCTTGCCACTTGTCCGCCAGTTTGGATCCAAGAGATCGTGTGGAAGTGATCTCAATCTCTGTACCAGCAACCGGTCGGCCTTCGAGATTGACGACTCGGCCGTTAATTACGTTGTCCTGCTCCAGCTCGATTTGGATCGGGCCGCCCTTTTCGAATTCATGGGTGAAGCGTTTGTCATTCCACAGCATTTCCAAAGACCCATAGCCATCTGCCTGCACCGACAAACCGGCTAGTCCGTTACCAGCGGGGCTGAGGTTCGCAATTCCGATTTGATTTTCCGGGATAGATAATTTGAAGCTTCCATCACCTCGGGTCGACGTTTCACCCAGCAATTTGTGGCCCAGAATTGGATAGGTTTTCCAAGTCTGAAATCGAACCGTTGCACCAGCGATCGCGTTGCCCGATTCGTCTGTCACACGGCCCGACAGCTCTTTATTGTTGATTGGAGTACGGTCGATCTTGATACCAAGCGTGACCTCTTCCTGTGAGCTGTCGATTTCGACCAAACGAATGGCAGTAGTCCGGTTGATCGGATGGCGTGCTGTGATATCAAATGCCGTTTCGCCAAGCTGCTGGCTGATCGCGCTCCAGCCTTGATGGGGATTTATAGATTTGTCCTCGACCCTAACACCGACGATTCCCTGGCCTTCATGCCCAATCAATCGAGCTTCGCCATTGGAATCGGTCAATCGTGTTTCACCATCAACGATCTGCATGATCCAGAGTAATTGATGTTCAGGATACAACTTGTTGATAGGGTTGGATTCGAGTGGCGTGTAAAACAGTTTTGCATTTTGGATCGGTTTGCCCGTTACCAGGTCTGACACGCGAACCTTAATCTCTTTTCCAGGATGTAGTTTGATATCAAAGGTTTGTTTTACTCCGCGGTCAGAAGCTGGTAACCGAAAATATCTCGCCAGATACTTTGATTCGTTGTTGCCATTTTCGGCCACGGCATAGAACGTGTTACCTTCACCAACACCCGCACCGATGAGATTGAATTCTCCATTCATATCGGACTGCGAACGAAATATTCCGCGTATCGAAAACCCTTTAGCCGCCGACCCGAATCCAACCAGTTTCACTCCAGGAATCGGCTTTCCAGTCTTGCTGTCAGTTACCCTGCCAACGACGGTCTGGCCTGCATCGCAAACAATCTTGCTGTCGTTAGCATGGATCGCAATTTCTTCGTCTTCTCGAAAGTTGATACTCTTTTTTAAACCGGACGCGATCTCCAAATAGCGATTCGCAATGTTCTTACCGCTCAACTTTATCCAGAAAATTCGATTTTTGCCAACGTTTGAAAGCTCTACCCGACCTTGGCCGTCAGACTCGAAAACAAGTGGAGCACTCGGGTAAAAAATGTTCTTGGCGGATTTTCGAAACGCGTTGTTGAATTCGCTTTCCGAACTATCAGTAAAATCACTTGCGTTAAACGATTGGCCGAAGTCTTTGATTCGCAAAACTTCGGCAGTAACGTCGCCTTGAATCGGATTGCCTTCGAGGTCGATCAACTGAAAACCAAGTTTTGCAAAATCTTTGGAAAGCAAGAAATCATGTTCGAGGTTTAGAGCCTTAGAAGCTAAACCTGTCTCCCCAGCACTAATTTGTGGGTCGGCAATGTCTTTAACTGCGATCCAATTGTTGACATAGCCTTCGGCTGCAACCAACAGGCTGGTGTTGAATTTGTCAAATTGCAACCTTGGACGATTCTCGAAAAAGTCACCAGAATATTCCAACTCGAATCGCCCTTTGGCGTCCGTGGTTGTGGCGGCAATTGGATCTGGCATCAGTTCAGGCCGATATCGAAGCTGAACCTTTACTGAAGCATCGGCAACAGGTTTTCCTGACAGGTCAGTAACCTTGCCAGTAACTTTGACTGCTCGACCGCTCGTGATCGCGGAAGACTCTTGATTGCGATTTTTTGAGGTTTTATCTTTTGCTTCAGTTTGATTCCGTTGAGTTTGATTTGGTTGGCTCGGCAATTCAGCCGAGCCTTCACTTTTATCGCTTTGGTCCTTTTCCATTTTCGATTGGATTACGGGAATGTCTTTGATGAAACCGTTGAGATCCGAAACATCAGTGATCATATGTACGGCGAACTTTTCGCTGGCGTTGATTTCACCCAAATCAATCGTTCCACCTGAATCAACTTTCAGTTTCTTGTAGCCAGAGAATTTGCCGGTTGTCGGGGAAGTGAATGAAATCAGATACATTCCTGGCATCAACGACTGTTCAAAGTTGCCTTCATCGTTGGTCGGGTCGATGGAATGCATCGTCCAAATCTGCTGCACGCCTTGCAGTAAGGAAATCCGAAATTTCAGTCCTTTGATCGGTTGAGCCTTATCGTCGACTACCTTTGCCTTGATTGTGCCGCTCTTCTTCAAGACAACTTCGATCGTGCCCTTGGAATCGGATTCGATTTTGATCTTGGTTCCCAAGCGTTTGTCAGGCGTTTGCATCACCAACGTTCGATGGCGACCAGGCAAAAAGCCACCAAGTTCGAATTCGGCTTTTTCCGATTTAAATTCTCGATTCAAGTAGATGGGCAGATAGGAAACATTGACGCCGTTTACAGGATTGCCGGACTCGTCGATTGTTTTGATTGTGACTGTCTTGCCTTTGGTTAAACCAAAATCGAGCTTGCCTTGCTTATTGGCCTTGTCAATCATCACCGACTTAATTCCGGTTAGATGATTCGGATTGACGCGAACTTTCTTACGCAACTCTTCATCGAGACCGAACCAGCCTTGTGCATGCGGGTAGTCTCTCGTCATATGAACAAGCGCCGTGACGACTCCTTCTCCAGGCATGCCGATCAGTTTGTAATTGCCATCTTTGTCGGTGCGCGGATCAATGTCGGTTTTCAAACCCAGTTGGCCTGTCCCGGCTTCTAAAGCAACTTCATTGTCCGACGCAGGATAATAACCCATCTGGACGTCAACCAACGGTTGGTTTGTATCCTGATCGACGACTTTGCCCGTGATCCAAACGCCTTTTTGAAGATGCAATTCCATTTCAATCGGAGTGCCCGCTTTGCCAGGTAGAACTTCAAAGACCTTAGCGAGATAGGGTTGATCTGATTCATGGATTTTCGAGACTGCCATGATCTCGTTGCCAATGGTGTTGGGCATCCCAGTCAAACGAAATCTCCCACTTTTATCACTGGTGGTTTTCAATACCCGCTGTCCAACGAACTTGCTGCGTGGATCGGTTCCGGCAAACGAGTAGCTTGATATTTCCACATTGGGAATCGGCCGTTTGGTGTCACGGTCGATCACGATACCTTCGATCGGCTGCGACGGAACGCATATAAAAGTCGGCTCATTGCCCAGGACTTTCGCTGGATCGGAAGTTAGCGATCCGAAACGCGATTCGATGTTTTTGACGTCAGCAACGGAAGTCATCACAACCGCATTTTGAATCGCGACGTTGTCGCCAATAATTTTCAGGTGCGCCGCTCGCCCAGCGCCGAAGCCTGCAAGCGTAAACGTACCATCCATTGCTGAAACGACTGGCTTGATTTTGGATTGCAGTATGAGATGTCCCGAAAGCTCGACAGGCTCATTTGCAGTGGCAGCCGATTCAATCAGTCGGTTCATCGCTTCGGTGCCGATATCAATCACTCGTACGACTTCGATCTGGGCACCTGAGACCGGATTGCCTTCGGTGTCGATCAGTTTTCCGCTGATGGTTGCGGCGTCGACCAACTCGAAAATCAAATTGCTGCGATCGTCGCCTTTGACTCTACAATGCGTTTCACCAAACCCCTCTTTTGTGATGTTAAAACCGGTCCCATAACTTGGCTGTAGCGTGGCGAGTTTTTTCGGGACTTTAAAAACAAAGCTACCATCACTATTGGATTTCGTCTCATGGTTCGGTCCCTTGCTTATCGTCGCATCGGGAACACCATTTCCTTTGGAGTCGACGACTTTGCCAGAAAACGTCAGCGTCTCTTCCTGGTCTTCGGCTGGCTTGGTAACTGAGATTTTCGTTTTTCCCATAGGGTCAGTGACATCGATCGTTCCCAGATCAATCTCTTCACCAGGCGAAACCGAAAGATCTTCGCGAAGCGTGATTCCGAACGGGTATGCCTCAGAGATGAATCGCAACTTGTACTTCGTGCCTGGCGGCACGTCATATTGGAATTTTCCGTCTTTACTTTGAACTCGATAAATTGGTTTTCCGTTGGCCCCGATCCGCGTCATTTGAAGCGATTGATCCAATTGGGTTTCGTCAGGTAAGACAAATTGAACGCTGCCATCAACCGGATCATTGTTTCCGTCGACCACCGAAAATTCGACAGTTGAAAGTGGCTGGAGCTGAACGCGAACCAAGTCATGCTCAGCCTCGATTGCCGACAGGCTGATTTCTTTGACGACGCCCAAACGTTTCTTGTTATGGCGGAACTTCACCAATCTGGTTTCATTATCGCCGAAGTTATGAATGACCAACTCTGATCCATCGATGGTTGATTCGGTTATATTGTGCCTTGCTTTGAAATGGCCACTGACTCGGACGCCGGTCACTGGTTTTCCTTCTTTGTCAATTGTCGTCACCTTGATATTGACGCCTTTTTCGAGCTGCAAATCGATGCGATTGGTCGCTTCATCGAAGTTGACTTCGCGTCCTATGTTCATGAATTTTCGAAAATTCACATTAACTCCTGCTACTTTGTCGGAGTATTTCGAAAGCGATTCTTCGGTGGTAAATCCGTCGGCTTTGATGCCAACTAATGCCTGCCCTTTGATGCCAACCAAACGGAATCGACCATCGTCTCCCGAAAAACTGGGCCGGTTAAGCAAAATCTGGAACCGACCATCAAATTCTGGGTAGTCGCCCAAGTTTGGATTCGTCTTAAGCGGCAAGTAATAGACGACTGCTTTGGGAATGGGATCGCCGCTGGCCTTGTCAGTGACTTGGCCTTCAATCCATACTCCTTTGTGCAACTCAATGTCATGTTGTTGCGGCGTCTCTTCAAAACGCGCCCGATAACCACGTTTGAGATAACATTGGTCCGGCCCAGGTTGAACGTCGACGTTGTGTTGATTGGAAATGGGAATCCCGAAAACTCGATAGCGACCTTGAGCGTCGGAAACAGCTTTCAACTTTCGATTGAAAACTTTGCCGATTTGCACGGTCACGCCGGACAATGGTTTTTTCGATTCAGAATCTCTGACGACACCAGTGACTTCCATGCCAGGTGCACAAACGATTTTGCTCTTGGCCAGATGAACGTTGCCGCGTGGCGGGGCTCTATCGTACCAGCGTTTGTAATCGTCCAACGTGATCAACCTTAGGGTAACATTCTGAAGGACCATTCCATCGGCGTGAACCCAGGCCGTTACTGCGCCATTGGCGGCGAACTGGGAAAGTTCGAACCAACCGTTTTTGTCAGACTTCGACTCGAGAAGGTGTTCTGGATTGTTGAAGTGAAGTTCTTGAGGATTTCCAGTGGCCCGATACGAGTGGATTTCAATCTTTGCATCAGAGACAGGCTGACCATCGACGTCGATTAATTGGTAAGAGAATGACTTAGAGGTCTTAAGCTTGATCTCATGTTCACTTGATGACTGCTTAATATCGACGTCAGACCAGTTTGGTGCGAATTTTTCGTGGAAGGCAACAACAATATTGCTGTGATGATTGACATTTGCTTCGCCTGAATTGTCATACTGAAAACTGATCCTATAGTTTCCTTTGGAATCAGATTTCCCTCTCCCCAAAATATTTCTAATCCAGCCAAAATCAGTTTTCCAATCTGACTGCATCATGTAGACATCTGCATCAGGAACTGGTTTACCAGCCTTATCAAGCACGATGCCAGTCACAATTTTGTCGGCTTGAGAAGAATCGGATGCGTTTGTGTCATCTTCTTCTTGTGTCATCTTTTTCGCGCCAGAATCTGAGAACGACTTGGACTCTGATTTTGGTTTGGGTCGTCGTTTTGGTGCTGGCGCGTTTTCGACATCATAAATGTTGATGGTGCCAAGTTCGATTTCTTCGCTCTCGGTGACGTCGACCTTTTTTGCAACCGACCGATGATCGTTCGCCAGCCCGACGGCAATTGAATAGTGAGTACCAGGACAGATTGCTTCGTGAACAAACTCGCCATTCTCGTTGGTCGTTCGCTCACTTAGTCGCATCCCGAAGTCCTGACCGCCGCCAACGTTAAAATGAACTTGACCGTCCACAACCGGATCACCGTCTTTGTTAACGAGCCGACCTTTGATGGTGGCATATGGTTTTAGCTGGACGGTTCGAGGCTTGTTAGGATCTTCTTTCGTTGCGTCCAATTTAATGATGCGAGCCAGGCCTTTCTCTTTATGAACGAACCGAAGGGTTCGCTGCTCATCTGGCTGGAACGCACCCGCCTCAACAATCGAATCAGTGCTTTCGTATCCATAATCAGAACTTGATCGCAGCCGAGAAGTCGTAACGCCAGACAAAGGATTTCCACGGTCATCAACGATTTTCAACGGAAAGCTCAATCCCGAGTCGAGTTCAAAATCGAGGTTCAGTTCACTCGCGTCGGCAGCCAATTCGATTTGCTGCATGGCAGAAGGCCAGCTTTTGAAAGGTGTGATTGGATTGTGATAAGTCTTTGCGTGTCCTCGTTTTTGATCTATCTCTTCTTTGTCGATCGTCTCAAAACCGGCTCCCGCTGGATAACGACCGTCGATTTCAAGCAGCCCAACAATTGACTTGCCAGGCAAACCGACCAATTGATACGATCCATCGGCAGCAGTTGTATAACGGTCCTGAATGGCTGCGTTACCAAAGTTGTAACCATCAGCCGCAGGCGACGCGGCTGCGAATTTGTTCGACAAGTACGGTAAGAAGGATAGCCGGGCTCCAACAATTGGTTCGCCTGTTTTCTTGTCTGTTGCTTTCCCGCGAATCCAGATTCCTTTGTCCAGCTCCACTTTCATTTCGACCGGTGCCAGACCCGCCGCAACGGGTACATCCCGTTCCGCCATAAAGTACGGCTGATCATCATTGGGAACGATGGCGATACTATTGCCGGGTCCTTTCGGCATCCCGACCAGTCTGAATGTCCCATCGGCTTTCGTTTTCGTCTTAATTCGATGAACGCCACTGAGCGCTTCTCCTGCAAACTTGTCGCTGAAGATTTCGACACCGGCTAAGGGCTTTTGCGTTTTTCGATCCACGACTTTGCCCACAATCGGCTGTGTCGGCTCGCATGTGATCGTCTCATTGGCACCATGGTATTGGATTTTATGAGTCATCATCCCGCCGTACTCAAATGAGATCATGGGATGGTCTATCGTCATGTGCTGCAAAGCCGTTGAGCATATCGATTCGCCGTTAACTTCGATGTCGACCAAGCGATTGTCACCAACCCCTTCGATAGCGACCTCACCTTTGCTGTCTGTTACGTATTTCGGCAAACCGGAAAACAACAACATTTCGTCCAGGTACTCAACGACTGCTTCACGGAAGTGCAATTTCTTTTTGGCATTTTCCAAAATTGGGCTGAAATCATTGTTCTTGTACGTGTTGATGCTGTTGACCTTTACCGTCGCTCCGGCAACCGAATTCCCTTCAGTATCGACAATTTTTAAACGCAGCGGCGTCTCACTGCTGACAAGTTGTATATCAGCATCACGGTATTCAATTTTTCCGTCCGATGAATCCCGCGACTTGACCTTAGTACCGTCGATCCAACTCAGTCCGTGTCCATTTTTTGTCGCAATAACAGCAAAGTTGTCTTGCTTTGCCACGCTCGCGTGCCCTGATTCGACCAACATCGAATCGCTAAACGAAACTTCATACGTTCCGTCACTTTTGCTGACGGCATCGGCATAAGGGCCATTCTTTTTCCTGTTTGCAAAGTTGTGATTGACGTTCACCATCACGGTCAGCTTCGCCCCGGCGACAGGTTTGCCATCGGCCCCAACAACTCTTCCAGATACAATTACCTGTTTGCCGTCGACTTCAGCTGGCAGTTCGCTCACGGTCGAAGAAACGATTTCCGGCTGGTTCAAAGTGCCGTTGCCGATCAGTCCACTCAACATTGCAGCCGACAAAGTCAGCGCACTGATCGCCGCAACAATCGGTGCACTTACGGAAGTGGTTAGTTTTCGCGTTGTGTCGAGAATTCGAACGACACGATTGCCAAGCATTGTTTTTCGGCTGAACATTCGCAAGCTGGCCATTTCCAATCCCGCCATACTCGGCGCGACCAAATTTGACTCGGCGAGCTCCACCAATTGCTGGGCGTAGCCAGTTCGATCGAGACAATGCCGAACGACGAAGTCATCGCAGACTTCTTCGGCCGTCGTTTCCAGGCGGTAAACCAGTCGCCAAAGCAGCGGTTGAAAAAAGAAGATTGCCAAAGCGGTACGTTGAATCAAATTCCAAAGCGTGTCCCGGCGGCGAAGATGAGCCAGCTCATGAGCAAACGCTTTTTCCAACGGCAAGCGGTCTTCAATTTCGGTTGGCAGCAGGATCGTTGGCGAAGCAATGCCGGTCAAACAGGGACTCGACAGTAAACTGTTCCGGCGAACATCGGGGGTTGCCACGTTGATTCGATCGGCCATTTCGTGACAGAGTTCGACTTCACCCGTTGGAGCCAAAGGTGACTCACTACGTATTTTTCGAAGCGAATAGAACGCCAGCAGTAACTTGCCTAAAAACAAGAGACTACCTGTCAGCCACACGGCACCAATAATCGAATAACAAATCACCAGAGAGGAATTGGGAACGACTTTTTCGATAAACGTCGGGAGCGCCACCGGCGGTTGTGCAGGTTGCTGAGCTGTCGCTGCATCAGAATCGCTTGCAGTCGAAAGCAGTTCTGAATCCGCGGGAAATTGAGCCAGTACAACTTCGGCACCCAACTGATTCATGTCGCCCGATCCAGCACGGTCACTGGCTGGGAGAAATTGAGGACGAATTGGATTGTTGTCACTGAACTCCGGTAGAGAAGCGGAATTATTCTCATCGAATTGCTTAAGACTGTTTGTTGAGGTTTCAGGTGCAACAATAACCGACACGGTTTTCGTCGCCTCGGGTAGTTCAAACGTCCAACCGGAAAACCCACAATAGCCCAGTCCCATTGCGGCTAACGGGCACGCGATCACCGCAACTAATGTTGCCCGATAGATTGCCGACTGAACCGCCGAGCCCTGTTTCTTCAACAACTTTGCGGCGACTAATCCAATCAGGATCAACGCGGTCGATTGGAGAAAGAAATTAACCGAATTCTGAGCCAGCCACGCAGAATTTTCAGCTAACCAAGCCATCAATTGAGATGATTCGGTCACCACCGAATCGGATGTGGAACTTTGTGCGATTAGCGTTTGATAAATGTCGTTCATCAAGTCACCGTCGTTATGAGTTTTTTTGTAGAACTCGAGCCGCTAAGGCTCAAAACGTCGCGTACAGACTTCTTTCAACAAAGAAAAAAGTAAGCACGCACTGCTATGCCGCTTACTTCTTTTTTGATTTTTCGTTGATCAATTTCTTGATCTTGTCCAAGTCTTCTTTGGATACTTTTTCGTTCGCCAGCAAGTACGAGACGAGATCACCTGCGCTGCCGTCGAAAACTCGCTTGAGCAGATCGCGCGTGGCACTCTTTCGCACCTTTTCTTCTTTGACCACCGGCTCAAAGACAAACGTTCGTCCCTCGGTGTGATGGACGATAGCGCCTTTGTCCATCAGTCCGCGTAGCAGAGTCTGAACAGTGCTGTGAGCGATCGGGTCGTCCGGATGCAACCGGTTGAGTTCGTCGGTAATTACGCGGGCAGTTGCTTTTTGGTTATCCCAAAGGACTTGCATGATTCGCATCTGCACCACGCCAAGTTTGGTAGCCGTCATCCTGTTTCCTCGTAAATAAACGGTTTTCAGGTGATTTATCGTTTAGTGCAGTAAATCTACCAAGCTAGACGAACAGTGTCAAGAAAAAGAAAAGAATTTTTTTAGACAGGCTTCGAGTGCGAACATTTTTAAATTGAAGTGGATTTCAAGATCACAAAACTGAAAGAAGAACCGCGAATTAACGCTAATGGACGCGGATGAAAATGAGATTTGCGTTCACGTTTGTTCACGTCTATTGAATAGGCCAAGCCTGACCTTGTTCTACGCTCGAGATCGTTTTCGACGAACCGATTAAATAGACGAACCGATTAAATAGATGCACCGATTATTCAGCAATGGATATTGTTAGAAGACCATTCAATGCCGATAGTTTACCCATCACTTGAAGTAATAAGTATGTTCCAAGCTAAATCCAATTATTGGGGAGCCAGATGACGGAGAATAACCAGTTCGAAAAGACGCCGCTCAACCAGGTTAAGCGTGTTCCAACGCGCGGGATTTACGACAAAGAATCCGTGTACCAAGTTTTCGATCAAGCCTGGATTTGCCACGTTGGATTTGTCGGACAACAGTCTCAGTCGCCGACAGTAATTCCGATGTTTCACGTTCGAGTCGGTGATGAGATCGTCTTTCATGGGGCGACAACCAGTCGGTTGATGGTGCACTTGTCGTCCGGAGCACCAATCTGCGTTTCCGCTGCGATGATGGACGGGTTGGTTTTGGCGCGTTCGCTTTTTCATCATTCAATGAACTATCGTTCGGCCGTCGCGTTTGGAACAGGCCGGTTGATCGAAGACTTGGACGAAAAAATGACCGCATTGAAAGCCCTTTCCGACAAAGTGATGGTTGGACGCTGGGATGACGCACGGCAACCAAGTGCCAAAGAGCTTAAGGCGACTGCGCTGGTCGCAGTAAAAATGGAATCGGCGTCCGCAAAAATACGTGTCGGCGATCCGTCGGACGATGAAGACGACATGGATCTCGATGTTTGGGCGGGTGTCGTTCCCATGCCCCAAGTGGTTAACGAACTGATTCCGGCGGCGGATCTAAAGTCCGGTATCGATGTGCCGGCGTATCTGACGGAGTTTCAGCGTAACTGGAAAAATGACTAAACGTTATTTAGCTTGCTCTACGCACGAAGATGGATGATGGATTCGAAAACTTGCTGACTGTGCAGGTGACAAAAAAACTAGCTAGTCTCTTCATTTGCGGCGATTTACTACCTGCTTTGAATCGCTGAGAGTCCTTGCTCTGCTGCGGCGCGGATTGTGAGCCGTTGGTCTTGGCTGGCTTTTTTTAAAGCAGATACGATCGAATCATTTGGCGCTGGATCCAGGCCTTTTCTTTTTGACATTTTGATGCGGGTAATTTCTTTCTTGGAGATCGCAGCAACGGCCTCCAGTCGAACGCGATGGCTAGGGTCTTTGGTTAGCTCGATCAGTCTTTTGTTTATGGCATCTGATTTGTTAGATGGCACGTCGATTAATCCGATTGCTTTAGTCGCTTGAGCGCGCACGAGATGGAATTGACTTTTGTCCGTTTTTTTTAACAAGACATCAAGCGCAGGCGTACCGATATTCACGAGTGCTTCGAGTGCTTTTTCGCTGTGCGTGCAACTAATTCTCCAGTTGCCGTGGAAGTCGGCACCGACGATGTAGACATCAAAGTTTGAAAGCGATTTGGTGATTGCTTTAATTGCTGCCGGTGAAGTGGGGCGAATTTTCGCCAAAGCCCCCTGTGCATAAGCCAAAGATTGTCCATTGGCGGTCTCGCAAAACTTGATCAACGTCGCGGTTGTTTCTGGTGTTGCCAGGTTGGCCGAGGCGAGAATCCTTGCGGCTTGCAAGCGAACTTCCAAATTGAAAATTTCGATCTCTCGGGCAGTTGGATCTTCCCAGGGAGTGCGGTCGACTGAGTTAAGTCGTTTGATTAGCTGGTTTTTGAAATAGGAATTCGATTGGGCCATCGCAGGCGTTTGTTTGAGCGAATCTGCAACGGCTTGATTATCCCAATACCAACGACTGCCGCCCAACCCTTTGAACAAACCGTCGATGGCTTTTTCGTTGTCGGGATCAATTGCCAGAATCGCCAGTGAACAATAGGTAATGTCATTCCCGGCATAGCCTTCTTCTTCGCATACGCGGATCGCGTTTTCGAGTTTTGGCAGAGACGAACGAGCCGACGGGCCCAGGATTCCTAGTCCACGTGCCGCAACCGTATCAGTGTTTTCGCCGCTGTCATCGCTGCGTTTTACGATCAAACGCCTTTCCAATGTCGATTGGACACGAGGATGGGATGGGTTAAACGAAGCCAGAGCGTAAGCAGCTTCCACAGCATATTTTTCTCGATCAAGCAATCGCTCAATGTTGGGAGTAAGCCGAGTACTAAATTTTGCTTTTTCTTCATCATCGAGAACCCCCGCGTATTTGGCGATCGTCGAGGCAGCGGCGAAATTGATTGACTGGTTCTCTTTCAAACTTGCATTGATCGAGTCGACAAACAAGTTCACATCCGGCTTTGTCGATTGACCGTCCGTCGCAAATTCGATGCGCCTGATTGCTTCGGCTGCATGCCAAGGAACGGAATAGGCATTTGCGATTCCACCCCCAGCAGGAGCCGATTCCCATTCTGCGTCATCGAAAAGCATTGCAATCAGCGGCTTCAAAGCAGGTTTGGCAGGCGGGCCAATCAACCCAAGTCCCCAAGCAGCGTTGGCGCGAACGGAGGGTTCTTTGTCTTTCGTTAGCTCGATCAATTTCGGTATGATTTGATCAGCTGCTTCAGGGAAACTTCCCAATGCGACTGCGGCGTTGGCTTTTACGCGCGGGTTTTTGTTTGAAAGCGCAGACAAAAGGGTAGGGACCGACTGTTCGCCAATTGCGACTAACGCTTTGGCGGCTTCGTCACTGGCACACCACGATCTGTGAACAAACGGCATGCCTTCAACGTTGTCATTTAGTAACGCTTTCTCAAGTAACTTGATGGAAGATTCGGATTGTGGTTTGATTCCAGCCAAAGCAATCGCTGCCGCCGTTTGCTGGTAAGTCTTTCCTGATTCAAGTGATCGATTCAACTCTGGAACTGTGGCTTGGGCGTCCGCACCAAGAAGAGCAATCGCTTCGTAGGTATCATAAACCCATCCGCCTGGCGAAATATTGCCCCCTTTATCATTTGCCTGTGCGATAATTTCGATCAGGACAGGCATCGCTTTTTCAATCGGACCATCAACATGGAAAAGGGATACCGCGGCTTCTTTGCGAACCGAAGCATTGGGGTCGTCGAGTAGTTTGACCAATCCAAGCGCTGATTTGTCTTTGAAATCCGGTCCTGCGTTGCCAAGAAAACTGGCGGCAACGCTTCGAACTTTGGCTTCTGAATCACCCAATGCCACAACCGCCGAGTCGACAAGTTCGTGGTGTTGCTCGGTGTTAAATTTGTAGAGCAAATACGCCGCAGACAATCGAATGTCTGGGTCTTTGTTTTGAAGTGCAGGAATCACAATCGCAACATAGCGATTGTCTGATTGCTCTAATTCCAACAGCAGCTCGACAGCTTTCAATCGAATCGATGCATTGGGCTCGGACAAACAAACTTGAAGTGCCGGGATCGCGGGCGTCGCTTTGTCAGACCAACTGAGCTCTTCCAGATCATCAAACGCATCTAGACGATCTTCGATATCACCTTGGCTGATCTTTTTAATCACCGACTTGATATCTGGTTTGTCGATGCCTTGGCGAGTGGATCCCAAAACAACGTTTACAAGACCACAGCAGAAAAGGAACACGGCAGCTGCGTGAAGTAGACGCAGGGATTGAAGTAGTTTCAGGTCTTCGCGCATGAAAATCTGTATTTCGATTTTGAGTTTCAACCTTGCCACCATCAGTCTAATCACTGCTCCTTCGCTGGGCAAATTCGGACCCTTTAATACGAAAGCTGGACCAACGATCGATTAAACTGAAGCCAAAACGCTAAGTCCTCTAAGCTGAGACACTACAATAAGTCAGGTGTTTTGTATTTCATGGCATCACTTCTGAGTCATCGCAAGATTTAGGTCGCAAAAAGAAAAATGATGAGTCGAATCTTCAAGAATATCAGCCTCCGATTTCTCACATTGGCCGTGATTGTTTTTGCTTGCTCTTCGCTGTTGGCAAATCAAACTGATGCGAATCGTGATGCCAATTCGAACGAGAAAGCGGCACGTCTGTTTACGCTGAAGATCCTACCGATGTTGAAGGATAAATGTTTTGGTTGTCATGGCTCGGACGCTGATGACATCAAAGGCGAATACAGCATGTTGACTCGCAATTTGTTGCTCAAGGGTGGCGAGTCGGGAACTGAAGCCGTTGTTCCAGGCGAAACAGGTGAAGGGACGTTGCTTCCAGCGATCGCTTGGGAAGACACGGAGATGCCGCCCAAAGAAAATGATCGCTTGACCGAAGAGCAAATTGAACAAGTCAAGAGCTGGATTGAATCCGGCGCCCCATGGCCTTCTGATGAAAAACAAAAAGAGTTTCGCGAACAAGAACGGCAGCAACTTTCTAACGAAGAAGGTGACATCATTCCAACAAGTGGTGGTTTGGCTGACGAGTGGACCTATCGACGATACCAACCAGAAGACATGTGGGCGTTTCGTCCGGTTAATCCGGTTAAGCTCGCCATCAACACAAATCCGATCGATGAATTGATTCGCGCTCGATTGGATAAAGCAAAAATCAAACCTGCACCTGCAGCCGATCCAGTGACGCTGATTCGTCGCGCCTCGTTCGATTTGATCGGGATGCCTCCAACGCCCGAAGAGATCAAAGAATTCACTGCCGCTTGGGAATCGGATTCAGAAGTCGCGTGGTCCAGTCTGATCGATAAGCTTCTCGACAGCCCACATTACGGCGAGCGTTGGGCGCAGCATTGGCTGGACGTCGCGCGATATGCCGATACGGCCGGGTTTTCCAATGACTATGAGCGTTCAAATATGTGGCGATATCGCGACTATGTGATTCGGGCATTCAACAATGACAAACCCTACAATGAATTCATCGTTGAGCAGATTGCGGGTGATGAAGTTTGGGAGAATCAGCCCGAAGGCGAACGAAACTCGGAGCTGTTGGTCGCAACTAGTTTCCTGCGAATGGGTGCGTGGGATCCAGCGATGGTCAAAGTCCCACAAGCCCGCCAGCTGTACGTTGACGACGTGGTTAACATTGTCGGCCAGACTTTTCTTGCCACCACAATGCGATGTTGTAAGTGTCATGATCACAAGTTCGATCCGATCCCGACCAAAGACTACTACCGATTTTACGCTGCGTTTTCTACGACACAGTTGGCCGAAAGAAACGCTTCGTTTTTGCCTGAGGAAAATCGTGAAGGTTTCGAAAAGAGCAAGGCACAAGTCAAACGATTGCTTAAGTTCGCCGAAGACAAAGTGAACGCGTTAAAATTGAAACGCGAAACGGTCGCGAAGCAGTGGTACAAAGAGCACGACATGGAATATGTCTCGCATGCTGACCGCAAAAATATTGATGACCACAAGAAACCACCACGCCACGTGGGATTGGACTTCGTTGATCAGGGGCGGCTTAAAGTTCGCGAGCAAGACGTCTGGATTTGGAAACGTCGGCTTGAGCGATATGAGGGCATGGTCCAATCGGTTTACAACGGACCGGATCCAAAGTTCTTGATGTCTCGTAAAATGCGGATGCCAGGGAAAATCAACGCCGACGCGAAGACCGTTAACTTCATATTTACCGGTGGAGCGATTGAGGCACCCGGGGCAAGAGTCAAACCGGGAGTCATCAGTGCACTTGGTGTTCCGGCCAACGAATCAGAAGACGCCGAAGATCCTTACGTCGTTGGGGATGAGTTAAGCGGCCGTCGATTGGCCGTCGCAAAATGGATTGCCAATCCGAAAAACCAACTCACAACGCGTTCGATCGTTAATCGTATTTGGCAGCAACATTTTGGCAAAGCCATCGCCGGAAACCCAAACAGTTTCAGCGCAAAAGGTAAAAAGCCAACGCATCCCGAGTTGTTGGATTGGTTGGCCGCAGACTTTGTCGAAAACGGTTGGACGTTCAAGCGGATGCACAAAATGATCATGATGTCCAAAGCGTATCGGCAGTCGAGCAGCCATCCCGAGATGGAGTCGATTCTCAATTCGGATCCGAATAATGACCTGCTGGCTTACTTTCCGACCAAGCGATTGACGGCCGAAGAAGTTCGGGATGCGATGCTGCGAATCACCGGCGAATTGAATCCCCAGATGGGCGGAATTCCAATCATGCCGGAGATCAATCAGGAAGTCGCTTTGCAGCCGCGGATGATTCAGTTTTCAATCGCGCCAGCTTACATGCCTTCGCCAACTCCGAAGCAGCGAAACCGTCGAAGCATTTACGCCTACCGAGTTCGCGGTCAAGCCGATCCGTTTTTGGAAGTTTTCAACCAACCTAATCCCAATGAGTCATGTGAAGATCGTGATACGGCCGCCGTTTCGCCACAGGCATTCACTTTGATGAATAGTGACCTCATGACCGACCGAGCAATCGCATTTGCGTTGGCGTTGGAAAAGGGAAACGAGTCGTTAGCAGATCAAATAGATGGTGCGTTTGAAAAAGCGTTCGGTCGTACGGCTTCGAACACAGAAAAGGAACGGCTAATTCAGTACGTTCAAAAAATGCAAGAGTATCACCAATCAGTCACTCCAAAACCGACGACTTATCCGACAAAGATCACGCGTTCGTTGGTCGAAGAGTTCACTGGTGAATCGTTTGAGTACGAAGAGATTTTGCCGGTGTACGAAAACTATACGCCAGACAAAAAACCCGCTGACGTCAGCGCCGAAACACGAGCTTTGGCAGATTTGTGTTTGATGTTATTTAACAGTAACGAGTTCCTTTACGTTTATTGATGACAAGAAGTACAAACCCGACGCGCAAGCGAGTGAGTCAGGTGCAGCACAAACCCGACGCGCAAGCGAGTGAGTCAGGTACAGCAAAAACTCACTCGCTTGCGCGTCGGGTTTGTATTTGATTCGCTTTGGTATTTGATTCGCTTTGCTTGAGTTTTTGGCATTCGAAAGATGCGACGCCAGAAATAGCACTGTGGATAAAGATCGCTGACAGGATTGGCTCTGAATTAACGAATGAAACAAGAAACCATGAACCCTCTAGATATCCAATCGCTCTTAAATCAACAATCAGATCTTTCACGTCGAAACTTTCTTTACGGATTGGGTGCGTCACTTGGTTCTCTTGCGCTGACCGACTTGTTTGCGGCTGATACGAAAAACAAAACAGAGAACGACAAAACAGAGAACGACAAAGCAGCAACTGAGAAAAAGGGGCCTTTATTTCCCAAGGCTCCCATGATGTCGGCACGCGCCAAAAACGTGATCATGCTTTTCATGGAAGGCGGCCCAGGCCACATGGATACTTTCGATCCCAAGCCAGAACTGACGCGACTGCATAAAACGGAATCGAAATCGACGCGCAGTCTTGCCAACGGATTTAAGTTCTTTGTTGGGAGCCCGTTCAAGTTCAACAAAGTCGGGGACGCGGGAATCGAAATGTGCGACCAATGGAAGTATTTGGCCGATCCTGACGTGGCCAATGAGTTGTGCAACTATCGTGGCTGCACTGCGGAATCGCTTAACCACCCGGAAGCCCTATTCCACATGAACACTGGAAGTCGCTTGGGTGGCGATCCGTCAGTTGGATCATGGGCGACGTATGGGCTTGGTTCGGAGAATCAAAACTTGCCTGGTTACGTGGTGATGACAGAGTTGGCGATGCCGCAGGGTGGTTCAACCAACTGGAACAACGGGTTCTTGCCGGCTCATTACCAAGGCACACGACTTCGCCCAAAAGGCAGTCCAATTCTTGACTTGCAATCACCCAACTTCAAATCGCGGGCTCACCAACGTCAGTTTCTGGATCAGCTTGCTTTTTTGAACGAGCAACATGCCGCCAAGCATCCGACGCATCACGACTTGAAAGCGCGAATGGAAAGTTACGAACTGGCTTTTCGAATGCAAATGGAAGTTCCAGGCGTGATCGACATCGATAAAGAGCCTGAGCACATGCACGAGATGTATGGGCTTAACGACAAAGACACCGCAGCGTTTGGCCGGCAGTGCTTGATGGCTCGTCGGTTGGTTGAAAAAGGTGTTCGGTTTGTGCAGATCTTTAGTGGCGGCTGGGATAGTCATGACTACATCGAGCGTGGTCATTCGGCGCGAATCAAAAGCGTCGACAAACCGATGGCGGCTTTGATAAAAGACCTTAAGGCGCGCGGCATGCTTGAGGATACGCTCGTCATTTGGACCGGCGAGTTTGGTCGAACTCCAGACAACAACAAACGTGGCGGAGTCTATTCGATTGGCCGAGCGCACAATGCCGATGCGATGACCATGTTGATGGCCGGTGGCGGAGTCAAGCCTGGAGCCATTGTTGGCGCGACGGACGAAATTGGAGCCAAGGCAGTTGAATGCGTCCATCCAATTCGTGACCTCCATGTAACGCTGCTACATTTGCTGGGCCTCGACGACAACAAGCTCACTTATTTCCACGCGGGACGTTACAAACAGTTGAGTCAATTCGGCGGCGAAGTAATCAAAGAGTTACTGGCGTAGCGATCCGCTTCAAACGCAATGACGAGCATCTTTGTTGTCGTTGAACGTACAAAAAAAGCATGCCCCGCGAGGAGCATGCTTGGACCGTTTGAAAAGTAGTCGGTTTGAAACCGATTCTTACCTGTTTTTCGAACTAGTTTTTCTTTTGTTTGTCGCGGCGTGAACGGAAACGTTGGTTGAAAGATTCTTTCCAGTCGTCGTTATTGGGTTCGTATTTTGGGCCAGTCAATTCTTCCAAAGTCTTTCGTTGGTCAGCAGACAAGACACCAAGAAGTTCCTGTTTTGATTCCTCTCGAAGTTTCTTGATGTCTTCTTCCAGTTTTTTCCTGAGCTCTTTGGCTTTTTCTTTCAGCTTCTCTTTTTGGTCGTCGGTAATATTCAACGCCTCCGCAACTGCTTTGCTCGCGATGGCGTTTTCGGCGCCGGCTTGTTTCATGTGAGTTTGCAATGCGACTTGTTTAAGTCGATCAATTTGATGCGGCAACAACAATCCCTTCAATTGCTCTTGCTGCTCGGCTCGTAGCTTTGCCAACATTGCAGGAAGATCTTTAAGTGAATCTCTTGACAGGCCCCCGAAGCTCATGCCGCTAATTTTGTCTTTGATCTGTTTTTGAAACTCGCGTTGCATCGCTTTGACTTTATCAAGCTGATCGCCAACGAGCTCAAGGTCTTTTTGAACGCTCGGGTTGCCGAGCATGTCAAACGGGTTGGGGGCAGGTGCGTTTCCTCCGCCCATTGTGAACGTTCCATTGGCTCCAGACATGAACTGCATTCCTGGCCCGCTGGATCCTGTCGAGAAGATCATTGGAGCGCCGCCACTGTCATCACCGATAATAGTCATGGTTGATTCTTCGACGATTTCTGCAGGATCTTCATCCTGGGCATTGGCGGCTGCTGTGCAAAATGCACAAGCGAGCAATGCTAAAGTGATATTTGCAATTTTCATTTTTGGCTCCGAAGTTGTTTTTATGTGTGAGTTACTGTATCTGATACTGATGAGAATTGGGACGCTGTTTGCCACCTGAAAGGTTATTTGCGAAACTCATTAAGCATTTGTTCCCGCAATTCCTGCATTTCTTTTCGCATTTGGTTCATTTCCTCTTCGACTTGCTTCATTGCTTCATCGGTTGCGAAAACTCCATCTTTATCACCAGCACCAACGATGACACCGGGACCAAAGAATTTCATATCCGCTCCGCCAAAATCAGGAACCATCCGAAATAGAAATTTGGGATCGCTGCCGATTACGGAAGGGTTGATAGCTGGACGTTTAACAGGAGTGACTTCGACGGAAATTTCTTTTCCGCCGCGAAGGGTAGTGAATGTAAGTTTGCGACTCTCTTTGCCAGCCGCTTGAGTTACTTTGGCGAGGTCGGATTGCGACTTCAATTCGCTATCATCGGCAAACATCAAAATGTCATGCTTTTGAATCCCGCTTGCCACGGCTGGCGAATCAGCAACAACGTGTTTGACAATCAAACCGGAATTCAGCTTAAGCTGGGAACGAATTGCTTCACTCACCGGTTCGCAGTGAACGCCAATTACAAATGCTTCGTCGACTCGATCGACTTTCATCGTGCCGCGGAAACCGGGCAATGCAAAATCGCTCACGCCGCCACTGGGAGTTCCTAAAGTGATTTCCTGGCGTTCACCATTGGGCCCAATGATGATGGCTTTTCCAAACGACTCAATTTTTTTTTCGCCATTGAGGGTGGTCGATTTGGACGAACGACTCACGATGATACTTTGAGCACCTGACGTGTCGAGTTCGCGGGTCGATCCGTCGCCTTGGCGGATGATAATTTTCCCGTCTTTTCCAATCGACGCAGAGGCGCCAGCTTGGGCTTCGGCTTTGGGTGTTTCATCCTGAAAAATTGGCTCGATTCGCTCGCCGTCTTTGTCAACGATCACGATCGGTTTTTCCGGAATTGCATTTTCCGGAGTCGAGTTTTGAGCACGCGTCTGCGACAAAGAACTCAAACCAACTAACGCACAAATGGCTAATGCCACACTAAATTTGAAATTGAATTTCATTTTTTTCTCCAATGTTCAATGGCCAAACGTTATTAACAATCATTTGGCAAACTTCAAAGTGTTTTTTACTGTCCGGGAAGCAATCGGATGGTTCGAACTGGAACCACAAAAGACCGACCGTCACCGAGTTTTCCGGAAATGAATTTGATGTCTTGTTGGAACTGGTACCCCGACCCCATGAGCTGCTTGAGAATCTTCGGCGGGATAATGGGTTCGTTTTGTTGTTTTTTTCTAAGTTCGTCCAACTGGGCCTGGTTGGAAATCGTAAACAGCGGAACGGTGGTCGAGCCGCCAGGAAGTTTTCCAAATTGCTCGCTGTTTTCTGGGACTTCGAGATGATAGGGAGCATCCAATTTTGCTGGTGTGATTTTTGATTGGGCTGGATTCACAAGTCCATTTCGAGGACCGTTGCTTTGCAAGTTTCGCACGTCTGGCGAATTCGAGTTGGCAGCCAGTCCACCGCTGGAAACAGGATCAACAGAAGAAACTGATCCGTTTTGAATTTGGCTGGCCATGTAACCGATTGAAACGGCCGCCAGTATGCTGGCCGCCATCACCCACCACGAAAAATTAGACTGGTTGGATCCGTGCGTCGAATTTTGATTTACAGCGAGTTCAGGATTCAAATCATGTTGCGAATCGGTTTCAGATTCAAAAGCTGCTTGGAGATTCGAATCGAATTTTGAATCAGACGTTGGCGCAGATTTTGGATTGGCTTGAAAGGCGCGATTCCAAATTTGGTTTTCGACAAATCCAGTCGCGATCTCTTGCCACTGCTCAGGCATTTGTTCGGCTTGGCGAAGCAGTTCCTGAGTCTCAGCGTTATCGAGTTCGCCATCGACCAATCGTTGAAGTTGTAGAGGATCTATTGGATTCATTTCGTTCTCGATTTCGGCTTGGTAATAGCCTCTGCATGTTCGGAGTCTGCTTTAACCAGATTACGTCGAAGTTGATTACGTGCGTTCAGCAATCTGTATTCAACTGTTCGGGTTGGAACTCCCAAGTGATCTGCTATTTGGCGGTAGGACCAGTTTTCGGAATACTTCAAAGTCAAAATCTCCCGTTCTTGTGAACGCAGCTGGCTCATGGCCCACTGTAAATTTTCCTGCTGCTCCTGAGCCAGCATCCAATCCAGAGGCTGGGGCGTGGTGGAAAAGTCATCCAATTCCGCCATCGGTTTTGCGTTAGATTTACGATTCGTTTTTCGGTGAAAGTTGACGGCTTGCCGAACTGCCAGTCGGTAAAGCCATGGTGCAACTTTGTTTGGATCCTGTGGAACGTTTGATTTGTGTTGTTTAAAAACCGCGAGTGCAATTTCTTGAAACAGGTCGTCAACTTCGTGTCGATCACCAACCCGACAACGCAGGACTTTCTGTAACCACGGTCGGTGCTCTTCCAGCGCGGAAGGCCAATCGATAGCTTGGTCACTGGCGTGCGGCATGGTTGGAAATTGACGGTTGTAAGAAGGATGAAGTTGGCGGAAAGCCAATATTACTCGCGGCTTCACAGAGATAGTCGCGGCTGAGTTTATTATCCCAGTGATAAAATCCCAGAATGGGAAGAATTGCGAATTTCCCGAAAAAATCAGGAGTTTTTGCTTGCAGTGCATTCGCTGGAACGCTGAGACGGGTAGAAAATCCTAACCGAAATCCACATCGGCTGGCTTTTCTTGTTCAACCAAAGAAAGGTATCGTCACTATGCGGGCGGTGTAGATAGCAGGCTCATAAATCTCGGGCATTCCGAAACAGAGACCGCCGATACCTAAGACGCGCCATACGTGGGTGTCAGTCTTCAATCTTGATTTTTAATTTGCCTAATACCGGCGCAATTAGGTTGTCAAAGTACTCGGCATTCTTGGATTTGAATTCTCCAAACGATTTAGCTTTGTAGATTTTCATTTTCGGTCCTCGAATGTCAAAGACGACCAAGTGATCTACTTTGTCGGAACCAAAACCCTTTTGCTGAACTATCTTAATTAGCGTGTCTTGAGCTGGGTACTCAAGCAACAGAGTGAACGCCCCGTCGCCTGTTTCGTTGATACTAAAAATTCGACTGAAGTCATCCTTCAATTCAGAGAAGCGAATATTAAATTCCACTCTGGTCTCTTTTTTGGCCTTAGGGATTCCAAAATTGCCTAACACCACTCGCGTCATTTTATGTGTTCGCATTTTCAAAAATGCATTGAGATCATCGCCAATAAAATGTCTGTTAAACGTCTTTGGGGGCGTCGGCATGTTATTTGGAAGCACTGGAGGATGTGGGAGGTCATTCGCCATTGCCTCAAAAAGGACTTGGGGATGTTTGGAGTGTGAAATCGGGTATCTGCCGCCTGCAGCAAACCAGGCTTCCGGTAGGTTCAACTCCCTCATCTGATCCTGAACTTTTTTAGAGACCTCTTCGATCGACATACCACCAAAAGGTTTTTTCCAATGCTTCTTGTCGATCATCAGGTCTCCGTCTTTAACCTTCAGCCGCACAAGTTTTCCAATATGGTTGCCAGCTTTTTCGAGTGGTCCGTCAAATTCAAGCAGTTGCTGGTCCGTCATCGTTGGAAATGGTTCAGTGGCAGTCGCCGGCTTAGTCTGACTAATCAAAGACCGCCAGGCTTTTAGATCTTCACCATGATTTTCTTTCGTAAGTTCCTCAAGCTTTGTAACCAAAAGATCTTTGGCTTCTATAGAGATCTGGAACCTGCCTTTCTCAGATTCTTCAAGCAACCAAACTAAAAATGAAGGGTCGCTTGCCAGTTTTTCTTTTGTTGCAAATTCCAAAACAGCAGCTTCTTGCTCCTTTATTGAATTGTCCAGAGTTGTTTTCAGCCGGTTGCGCGTCTCAGTTGAATATTGGTCATCATGAATCGAAGACTGGATTATGTTTCGCCAATCGCGTGCGTTCTTTTCAAGTAATCCCATAGCAGATTCACGTTTAGCAAAACTTCTCGAATCAAGGCCAATGATGGCTAGTTGAAATTTTTCCAAGTTCGAGGGATCAATCGGCTGGAAGGTCGTCAGAACACTTTCGGCGACTTCATCGGCATACCGATTGGGAAACGAGCCCAGTCCAATATGTTGGAACAAAGGCGTTAACTGGTTTCGAATCAATTCTGGATTGCTCAGGCAAAAATCGTCATACGATTTCCCTGATGTCACAACAGCATTGCCTTTGGTGTAACACTGACAAAACACCAAGCCATTTTTACTTTGCTGACGGAATCGAAATAGTGATGAACCATCATTGGCTCGGTAATCCAAAATTAATTCGCCGGCTTCTGTGGCTTGAATCTTTAGTGCGGCGCCCTTTGAGTCATTATCTTCGACAAAGAGCCAGTAGCGACCAGCGTCGCCAATTTCGTAGAATCCCGACCGCCCGAATCCGTACCCCGCTCTCGTATTTGCTCCAACGCCAATACGTGCCCATGACGGGGCTTCGTTGGTAATTGCGGGCAGGTGAAAAAGACTGGGATTACGGAATTTGCTTCCGGCAGTGTTACGGGATGTCTCCAAAATCGGCTTGAGTTCTTTTCCAGCAGACACAAGAGATAACAAGTCCAATGATGTAACAATTTCCTTGATTCGGTTCTGTTTAGGCTCGAACCTCGCGAGCGATTCTTGAGCGAAACCTACTGCGCCAAGCGAAATTATCGAGGCTGCGAAAATGAAGACCAAACCCCGCCTGACAAGCGAATAAATCATACAGAAGTCACTTTTGAAAATTGGTTTGAATGCTATTTCACGAATCGAATTGCGTAAGCATTAAACTCCCAAAATGAAATTTGGTTTCGCACTAACGAAAATTTGTATCCGAAATGGCGTCAAAATGAGTTTTAACTAACCAGCTCGTTGGATCGTTTGCACCCTATGACTTTGTGAATAGAATTCGAGGAACCTGTCGTGTCGCACCTAAAGTTTGAATCGCCAATCACGATCGAACGCGAAGCTTCCTTTCTCGATTTGGTCGCAAAGGAGCTAGGGAATGTTGACACAAATGTCACTGACGCTGTAAAGACGTTTCGTATTCGCTGATCACCCGATCGCCGTTGATGTCGAGCAACGTTGCCACGTCGTTGCGAATGGCGTTCTCGGCAGTGGTGACGGTTTTTTCAAGTCCGACGATAAATGGAATCCCAAACGACGCGCTCGATTTGTTGGACTCCAAACGGCGTTCAACTTGCGACTCAAAAGTGGCCCGTGCTCTTTCGGTCTCAAAAACTACTTGCTTGAGTGGTTCGGTTTGTCGCACGATCGAATGGTTGGAATGTGACAACAAGCATCCGGAGAAGGAAGCGAGACCGCAAAGTGAAATTAGTGACACGGTGAAAATTCGCTTCATGATCGCCTCTCAAACTGGAATGGTCGCATGTGAGTACCAAAACTTCATCGGCAAAATCAAGATCGTTACCACTCAATTTTCCACATCGAAGCCGATTTGGCTGACTCTTAACGAGCTTTAAGCGATTGTTCCCTAGGCATGACAGCATCTGCTTTGAAACTGGGTAAGCCACAAAAGCTTACTTGTACCAAGCGCCAAGTAGGATGGACATTCCTGTCCGTCGCGCGCGCCGGCGGACAGAAATGAATGAATTTCCAACTTACGCACGTTCGACTTAAGCAATCCCAAAGTACTCGTGGATAAACTCTTTGCGGTCGCCTTCGTGTTTAACGTACTGCAACATCGCAAGCAGCTTTGTCTGATCGCGTTTTAGTTTCTCGCCAAACTGCACGGGGTCTTTTAGTTTTTCCGGAAGTTCTCCAATTACTTTCAAACGCGGTGGAAAGAGCGTGCCTTCGATCACGCCCCATCGATCAAGCATCGAAAGTGCCGTCTCCAATCGCCGGTCGTGTTTTTGCTTGAAGTGAATTTTTTCCCGCAACCATTCAATTCCAAATGCATTGAACTGCTCCATGTCATTGCAAAGAAAATCGTAAACACGCTCGTAGAATTCGGCGTCCGGATTGCTCCACTGCATGAATTCCATTTGCGTTGCAAGGTCACGCTCGTCGTACATCAACAAACATTTTGATGGCTGGCCGTCGCGCCCGGCTCGACCGATTTCTTGATAGTACGACTCCAACGAACCGGGAAGATCAGCGTGCAGCACGTAACGAATATCTTCTTTGTCGACGCCCATTCCAAATGCGTTGGTTGCCAACACTAGATGGCCTGGCTCGCTCATGAATGACTCTTGAAGACGTCGCCGTCGATCGCGTGGCAGATCGCCGTGGTAGATCAAGTGCGGAATGTTTTTCTCCCACAACCGCTCGCTGAATTCGGTTAACTTGCGAATCAAAGTGAAGTAAACGATCCCGCTACCCGGTAACTGCTTTCGTGTTTCCTCAATCAAGTCAAATTTTGCATCGTCGTCCCAGACTTGGACCACGTCCAGTGCGAGATTCGGTCGGTCGATGCCTGCGTGAAAAAGCTCAACGTCTTCAGGAAGCAAATTCAATTGCCGCACGATGTCAGTTTGAACGTCAGGCGTTGCCGTCGCAGTCAGTGCAATGGTGGTCGGGCTGCCAAGCGACTCTCGGATCTCGCCCACGCGAGTGTAGTCGGGCCGAAAGTCATGTCCCCACTCGCTGATGCAATGGGCTTCGTCGATCGCCAGTAATACGATTTCGCGCCGCGCGATCATTTCGCAAAAATCGGATTTGCGAAATCGCTCTGGCGTTACGTAAAGCATATCGTATTCACCATTGCTGACATTTTCGTAACGCCGTATTCGCTCCTGGCGATTCAGTGACGAGTTAATAAACGTTGCGTCGACGCCTTTGCCCATGAGCGCGTCGACTTGATCTTTCATCAACGCGATCAAAGGCGAGATGACAAGCGTCAACGGTGGCTTGGTTTTGTTGGCATCAGGTTCAGCGGTTTTACTTGAGTCTGTTTCGTTCTGCTTTGACGCTCGCGCCAAAACGATCGCTGGAATTTGGAAGCAAACACTTTTACCCATTCCTGTTGGCATGATGACAAGGCAGTGTTTGTTATCAAGAATCCGCTCAATAATTTCTTTCTGCCGGCCTCGAAATTGGGAATGCCCAAAAATCTCAAGCAGAACATCGTCGGGTTGGGACATGGTTAATTTCAAAATGGTGCAGAACGAAAGTGGGTCATCCCTGTTTAATATCGGCACCCACTGCACACAACGTTGTTGTGACTTTATCCCAACATCGTTGTTGAAAAATAGAAGGCACGGCTTTTTCCTGTTCAACCTGAATGCATTGAATCGTGATATTTGATGCGTTTTGGCGGCTTAATTGCGGGAAAAATCACAGGCTTTCTATCGTATTGGTTTTTCTGTTCTCTACAATTGCAGTAGCAACTAACCGCAGCACGTTTTCGGTCCACGTATTTTCGAAGCACCACTACCATGACTCACTCAATCACAACACGCGTCGCTTTCATCGCAGCCATCACATGCTTGGTCATGGCGTTGCCCAGCCAGTGGGTAAGCTCCTGCAATGGCCAAGAAGAAATTTCGATCGCCCAGCAATGGACGGGCAAGGTCGCAGATCCGGGCCTGCGAAAATCATCCGATGGAATCATTAAAGATGCTGAGTCATGGAAAAAGTTGTGGGCTGCCTGGCGTCCAAAACAAGAAGTCGCTGCCGTTGATTTTGCAAAACAAATTGTCCTGGTCGAAACAGTCAATGGTCCCAACAACGTTTTGACCAGCACACTGAAACTTGATTCAGCAGGCCAGTTGAAATACGAAATCGCTTCTTCACGCATGGCGGCTTCACGAATGGCGGGCGATGGGTTCGGCTATTTGTTAATGGCCGTGCCAAAAGAAAAAATCAATCGCGTTAATGGGAAATTGGTTGAGGCCAGTGTTAACAATACGACCGGCGCGATGACACAGCCGACTGGAAAGCCAATGAAAAACTCATCTGGTGAAATGTCATCAGGCAAAGCGTCATCTGGCGAGATGTCACCTGAAAAAACGATGCCAACAAAACGCTCGCCAGTCCGACGCACCACACGACCGGTCCAATCGATAAATGTGATTGTTAACGGGGCTGTGCAAACAGGTATGAATGCGATTGGTGGTGAAACGACTGGTAACTTGATCGTGGCCAACGGAATTGTTTGGGAGTTGGAGCTTACGGATAGTCAGATTGCCGAAGCGAACCGAATTGGTCGTCGGTTGGCAACAGTCAAAGGAAGTTTGCGAAAAATTCGCGGGGTCGAAATTCGAGAACGCTTTATCGTCACCGTTGAAAGCATTGTCGCTGCAAGTGAAACGGAACAATCCACTGGACTCGTTGACAATGGCTCTGAGGGCAGCGGAACGCGAGTTCCAAACCAAGTCGTCAACAAAGATCGTCAGCCACAACAGGCTGCCGAACTCAATGGCTTTGAATCCATCACCATCAACATTTCAGGTACCAGGGATGGCGGCAAACAAACGCAAACCATTAGCGCCGATGGCAAGGCTAATTACTGGGGCGGAGAAACACCCAAGAGTTGGCAAGTTTCGCCTGAAACTTTGGCTCAACTGCACAAGTTTATTAAAGAGATGGATTGGAAAAACTTACCACCGGTCTCCAGGGCATCGACAACCGGTGACGTGATTAGTTTTGAAGTCAGTATCTCGACCAAAGATGGGCAACACCGGTTCTTTGCTGACACTCCTTCGGTCATCAAAAATCCGACGATGAAACAGTTGTTCCTACTCTTGCGCCGACCAGATCGATAGAGTGTCCGTGGTCTGTTTGGCCTGCGACAAATTTTTGTTGATGGCAAAAATCCGAGCAAGCAAAAAGTCTCATGTAAATCATACGGCTGAATGTTCGCGCGTGGATCGGGTTTAACCTGCCTGAAAACGCGAATTTTTTTCGGCGTGAAATCGCGTTTCGAGAATGCACAGCCTCAACAACACGTTGGCACATATCTAGTTAGGATGGATTTGAGTTTTTTTGAGAGTTGCTAGCAAGTTTGATTCGAATTGGGATTCGGGTTGGGGAGAATGACGTCGTGTATCACAATGCCACGCAATCGGGAGGAGCCCGATTATTGAAGGCAGACAAAACATCATTGATGCACAACTTTGGAAGGATTCCTCATGCCCCACCAACGGTCCTCTCTTGATCGCATATCTAAATGCACTTTTAAATTTTCCAAACTCTTTTTCACTGGATTCCTGACAACGATTTTGTTGTGCTCATTACTTCCTAGTGATGTCAAAGCACAAGATGCAGAATCCAAGGAAGAAAAAGCGGCCAAGTTCGCCAGCAATTTGTGGGACTATTTGTTATCCAATAATTACAAGCATTGGGCGCCGGGTCCTGGTAAGACAGTCAATCTTTTTTCAAATCAAAAAGCGAATCAGCCACTCAGTCAAGGCACCTCCAATCCGCATGGTTCGTATCTTAAGAGTTACATGAATCGCAAGGCTGCGGGAAGCCCAGAAAATTTGCCGGTTGGCTCGATTGTAATTTTGGAAAATTATCGACCGGACAAATCACTGGAATCAATTTCGGTGATGTATCGCAGTCCAGGCTTTAATCCCAAAGCAAACGACTGGTATTGGGTTAAGTACAACGCGGACGGTTCAGTCGCGACCGAACTGACGCAAGTGATGCGTGCTAGTGCAATGGTTGATGGCGACGTGAACCAGAGTTTTGCGTCCACCAGTGCAGATGGAAAAGTAAAATTGATGGGCCGCGCGAGTTCGTGTATTGCTTGCCATCAGCAATCCGGAGGCAGCGATTTGGCTTTCTTTAACGATCGTTTTTCCGGAGACGTTCGGGGTCTGACGATGAGTGAAGAGTTTGGGAAAAAGTGATTTTCCTAGCTCTTAATCCCGCTTCGTAAGCAAGCAGGTTACACGTAGCCGGAGTCGCCAGACTTCGGGATGCGGCTGTGAAGAAGTTTGGGCTTGGTTATGTGCGTCGGTAGGCGCAGTTGGAGTGGTGCATCTTTGCCAGTTCGCCTGAACTCTGGCGAGTCCAGCTACGTCAGCGCATTTTGATGCTTGGCTCGCAAAGACGTTTCCCGGCAAGCGATCATTTTTGGTAACTCGACGCGTAAGCGAGGGAGAACCAAATGTTGATTTTGATGTTCGCTCGGTAGATTCGCTTCCTCGCTAACGCGTCGGGTTCGCATTGCGCTTGGTAGATTCGCTCCCTCGCTAACGCGTCGGGTTCCCTTGCGCTTGGCTGAAGTTTCTTTTTCGACCGCAAAACTTGGTCTTTCCTTTTGAGGTATGATCCTCCATATACTATCCTTGGCTTATTGGGATAGCACTGGATTTTCAGTCTTGTTACCAACGCCGCATAAGTTGGTGGCCAGCCAGCCGGTTTGCCAACAACACAACCCAGCGATCTAACCGGAGGATTCAATGAAATATCTGAAACCGAAATTGCTTTTCGTTTTCGGTCTGGCACTTTGCCTCTGCGCATCTGCCGTAGCCCAAGACGAAACGGTCAACGTAAGTGAACAGATCTCTACGATCAAACAGTCTTTGCGTGACAAAATTGGTGAAATGACGGATGAGTATAAATCAGCCGACGATGCAGAAGCTCGCGCCTCGGTTGTGAAAAAACGTCGAACGATGGAGTCTGGTCACGTCCAACAGCTAGTCGACGCAATTGAAAAACGCGACGATGAGCGACGAAATATCCGCGATCTGGTTTGGTTCATCAACCGAGTCAAAGGCGAAGCACGTACCAAAGTGTATGGCCAGCTTGTTCCGAAATACGTTAAGTCAAAATATATGTCCGAATTGGTTCGGGCGCTTGGCAAAGTCTCAAGTCCGTCACCGGAAAATGAGCTGTGGCTCAAAGAACTGATCGAGAAATCTCCGATCAAAAAAGTCCAAGGCAACGCTGTTTGGACGTACGTTGAATATCTCGAAAAACTTCAAGAAGAGACGATTGCATATCAACCGCTCTTGCTTGATCTTTTTGAAAAAGATGGAACTGAAATCAAACCGACTGATTTGGCCAAAGATGTTGACGAGGCCGATTTGCCAAAGCTACAAGTGCTTTGGGCGTCGTTGAACGGTCGTGACGAAGGTGCTTTGAATAACGAGATTGAAAAACTGTTAATCACTTGTCGCGATAAATACGCAGACGTCAAAAAAGGACGCAACGCGATCGGCAAACTGGCGTCGAGCAAACTGAATCTGTCGAATTTAAAAGTCGGCAAAATCGCACCGGATATCGTAGGTAAAGATCTTGATGGTGTTGAGTTCAAACTTTCCGACTACCGTGGCAAAGTGGTGATGATCGACTTTTGGGGCGATTGGTGAGGACCTTGTCGGGCTATGTACCCACACGAGCGGTCGCTCGTAAAACAACTTGCCGACAAACCGTTTGCCATCATCGGTGTAAACAGTGACCAGGATTTAGATGAGATCCGAAAAATCGTCAAACGAAAAAATCTGACTTGGCGAAGTTTCCAGAATGAACAAGCCGACGGCGCGATTGCGGACGCTTGGGGCATTCGTGGTTGGCCAACGATTTTTATCCTCGATGCGGAAGGCAAAATTCGTTATCGCGATATCCGGGGTGGTTCGATCGACGGTGCGATTACGGAACTGCTGGCAGAGATGGATATCGAAGTCGAAATCAAACACGAAGACGAAGACGACGAATAAGATCAGTGAAAGAGAGAAATGAAACGTTGCGATGACGACGATTCATAAAACGTGATCAAAACCCGACGTTTTGTAGTCAGGAAAAACCGTACAAGAAATTGTATTGACGAATTTAAAACTTGGGAACTAAAATCATGATCTGTGAGCTTTTCGGAGCTCGCTGTTATATTTGGCTCGGTCGAGAGATTTTCTTGACCGAGCTTTTTTTGTGCGCGCTTTTTTTGTGCGCGCTTTGTAGGTCATGCTGTGCATGACATCGCTGACGAAAAAAAGGCAAGCGATGGTGCGTTGAGTAAGTTTGCGGCCGAGCGATCAAAGTATTTGTTGACGCATCTTTTGAGCGAGAGTCGGAAAGGTAGCCGGAGTCGCCAGACTTCGGGCGAGTTGCCAGTGCCTCCTGAACTCTGGCGAGCCCAGCTACAACGGTCCTGACCTACAAACGGATCTACAAATTAGTCAGCAATCAAAGCTCAAAAATTTCAGTCGCGTCGTAACGGCTGGCTACGTGAATCGGAAAGTCTTTTCCTAAAATGCGCTGATGTGTTGCCCGCGCTCTTTCGGGTTCGTTGTTCTCTTCGGAAAGATGACATAGACAAGCCCACTTGAGACGGTCGGTGCGCGATTGCTTTAGCAACTGCGCGGTGTCTTCGTTGGATAGATGTCCACCCGCGCCTGAGATCCGTCGTTTCAAATGCTCAGGGTAAGGCCCGGTTTCCAACATCTCTTCGTCGTAATTGCTTTCAATCACGACAGCGTCAAGCGAACGAAGAACTTCCTTAAGTCCATCAAACGCATGGCCTAGATCGGTCATGATCCCGACGCGATGCTGTTTGTCTTCGACCACAAACGCGACTCCATCGACACTATCGTGCGGCGTGGGGACAGAATGCACGGTGACGTCACCAAAACACTGCGAGCTGCCAGCGGTAAACAACCGGACTCGCTGCATGTTGCCAATTTTTTGACTGCGTTGAATCGCAAGCAACGTTCGGCGCGTAATATAAACAGGCAAACCATACTTGCGTTGGAACACACCAACCGAACGCGTGTGATCGCTATGGTCATGTGAAATAAACAGGCCATCGACATTGCGAATGTCACGACCATGACGGGCCAAACGTTCTTCGGCTTGTTTTCCGCTGATTCCAGCGTCAAACAGCAGGCTTACATTACCCGATTCGACGTAAAAGCAGTTGCCGTTACTTCCTGATTGCAGCGAGACGACTTTCATGGCTGAAATTTTAAAGACTGAAAGAGTTTTGGCTAGGTCGTTGTGAAAGGCAATCCGCAACACGCAAGCAAGCAATTTTTCGGGTCAAGCACTAAGTCCCAACAGCCGAACATCCAAATTGTTGCGGCTTGGAATATAATAATTCCATGTCACGTTCGCCCAACAAACAGCTTACTCCCTGGTCTCAGGCTTGGTACGACTATCAAAAGTCGTCATTGGGGGAGACGGCGTGTCAACAATTGGGGTTCTATGTCATTCCTGCCGACCTGGTTTTGTCAGTCGTCATCCCATTTTTTAATGAAGAGTCGACTTTGCAAACCATCCTCGATCGTGTTGCGAACGTTCCGATTCGAAAACAAATCATTCTTGTCGATGATGGAAGCACCGATCGCTCAGGCGAAATTGCAAACTCGTTGATCGAAAAGTTTCGTGATGACGATTGGAATCAAGTCGAACTGATCGGTCACAAATCCAACCAAGGCAAAGGGGCTGCGCTAAAGACCGGGTTCGCCAGGACAACGGGCGATATCGTGATCGTGCAAGATGCGGATTTGGAATACGATCCCGATGAGTTTCCACGACTCATTCAACCGATCGTCGAGGGACGGGCCGATGTGGTTTATGGTAGCCGGTTCCTTGGTGATAAAGCTCATTCCACTCTCTATTTTTGGCATCGTGTTGGGAACCGGTTTTTGACAACACTTTCCAATGTGTTTACGAATCTGAATCTGACGGATATCGAAACGTGTTACAAAGTTTTTCGTCAGGAAGTTATCGCTGACATCGGTCCGAAGCTTGTCAGTCAACGGTTTGGTGTCGAACCAGAAATCACCGCGCGGGTTGCCCGGCGTAAGGATCGCGTTTTCGAAGTCTCAATTAGTTACGCTGGCCGAACGTTTGAAGAAGGCAAGAAGATCAGCTGGCGCGATGGCTTGGAAGCCATTTGGTGCATTGTGCGTTTTGCATTTGCTGATTGATTAGTAGCTCGACTCTCCGAGTCGAAACTGAATTGACGACTCGGAGAGTCGAGCTACTAACTTCTGGTTTTGAATGCCAATAAAATGGCACTGCACACTGTTCATTGATTAACAGTACTATTCTGGAACATCGTTTTCCGCGTTTGATATCCGCAAAAACTTGGGGCTTATGCATAACAACTAGAAGCGCATAAGCTGAATGGCGGCCCACTTATCAACATTGAATCAAACGCCTGGCAAGCACATTCGGAAAACCCTTTCAAAAAAAATTTGCAGAAAATTTCCAAACGCAACGCGATGATTGTTCGGAAAAACGTTGACCGTAATAACGTTTGATTATGCGGATCCATTCGGTTGAGTTATTTGAGACTTTCTACTGATTGTGCATTCTCTGAGCTTCTCAATAATTTGCGACTGAGGAATACTTGGGATGAATCACGTATTCTCACCACTCTGAATTTCGCGGTCATTGAATTGGATAAATTTGATCGCGAAGATTCAAAAATGGATGACGGCGATTTCTCAAGTCTTCAAAAGTATGTCTTGTTCGATTCGTTAAAGCATTCGAGCAAGAATTCATTGTGTGCAGATTCAATCCGAACCGAATCTGGACTTTTATACGGACTTTGAAACAAGTCTATGATTTTTTTGAGGCAAAAAATGAAGAAGACACTACGTGCTGCAGGACTATTTGGTTTAGCTTTGGCGACGTTGGTTGGCCCGGCTCAGATTCACGCACAATGCGTGGGTTGTAGCCAGTCGGCAATTCAACAGCCCGTTTTTTCGGGTGCGCCAATTCAATCCTATCAGTCTTGGCAGTCAGTGCCTGTTTCTAACTCCTACCAAACGCCAATGGCACAGAGCTACAACTCTCAGCCAGTGGTTTATGGTTCAAGCGTGAACACTTCCACCGTTCCGGCTTACAACAATTCCAGTCAAGTCTATAGTTCCTCTCAAGTAATCACTTACCCTGCGAGCTCCGTTTCATTGGGCTCCAGTCCAACCATTGCTCAGACTTACCCGACTCAGGTTTATTCAAATCAGAGTTACCCAGTAAGTCAGGCAACTCAGGACTATCCAAGTCAGAGTTACTCAGCTCAGAGCTATCCGGTTCAGAGCTATCCAACTCAGACTTATGCAACCCAGAGTTATCCAACTCAGCTACCCCAAGCGAATGTGGCTCAGGTGTTGCCGGCTCAAACGTATCCGACGCAGTCATACCCAATGACTTCGCAAACGTATACATCGAGTCCTGTGGTTTCGCAGCCGATTGTTTCACAGCCCGCTTATACGCAAACTTATGCGAACGCGAGCTATTCGAATTCGAATATTGGTACGCCAACTTTGCCGACGTCGAACTATTCGACTTCGAATTATGGTTCCAATACCTACACTTCAACGTCAACTGGAAACGTATCGCCCGGACTGGCCCAGCAAAAAGCCGTCCAAGCTGCTCAGATGGGTTTGATGGGACATGTTGGAGGCGGTTTAGGCGGCGCGAAGTATGAAGGCGTTGGCTGGTCCAACGTTAGTCCTCAACATGCGATTCAAAAATGTTGCTATTGGGGCACACGTCCGACGGCACAAATCGGTGTGACCAAAGGCGCTAACGGGCTTTGGTATGCTTGCGTGCTTTATCACTAAACGTAGCCAATGACTTGCACGAATCCGGCAAGATTTACTAACACGGCGAAGTTCAATTAAGTTGAAGTTCGCGATGAAAAACAAACACGCTCTTTGGCTTTGGCTAAAGGGCGTGTTTTTTAAAGTAGACTTATAGTAGCTCGACTCTCCGAGTCGAATCTTAAATCGACGACTCGGAGAGTCGAAATTTAAACTGATAAAAACGACTCGGAGAGTCGAGCTACTATTTCAATCACGCGGCGGAAATATCCACCACTCGTTCGCCAAGAACATCCATTCGAGGTTTGATTCCTAACCCAGGTTCGGTCGATGCTGAAAGCCGTCCGTCCTTTCGTTGCGGAGCACCTTCGGCAATGCTGACCGTGCCGTAGCTATTGAAGTCGGTCGATGTAAACAAACAATTCGGCGGCGTACTGTGAGCAAGCACTGCAATCGCGGCGGTAACAATATCGCCGCCCCAACTGTCTTCGATCGTCATTGCGACACCCAGCGAAACACAGAGGTCTCTCGCCAAACGTGCCTTTGTTAGTCCGCCGAATTTACTGATCTTGATGTTGACGGCATCCATCGCTTGATCGTTACTGGCTCGCAAAAGTTCCGGCATGCCGTGGATACACTCATCCAAAACGAACGGGTGCGTTGTTCGTTTTCGAATCGACAAACATTCTTCGTAAGACAAACATGGCTGTTCGATGTAGACGTCGGTGTTGCGAACGGCACGCACCACGCGGGCGGCTTCGTGCATCAGCCAACCAGTATTCGCGTCGGCGACCAACCGATCACCAGCGTGCAAAACGGCAGCGACTTTTTTGATGCGTTGGATATCCACGTCAGGATCGCCACCGACTTTTAGTTGAAACCGTCGGTAGCCTTCATTGCGGTACATCGAGACGTTCTCGGCCATCGCTTCAGGAGATTCCTGTGAGATGGCGCGGTACAAGACAAAGTCTTCTTCGTATCGACCGCCCAATAAATCGCACACACTTTTGTTGGATGATTTACCCAGAAGATCCCAACAGGCGATATCGAGTCCCGATTTGACGTAAGCGTGACCTTTGAGAGCCGCGTCCATCATTCGATTGATGGGGCCAAGTTCAGTCGGATTCATTCCCAGCAAATGCGGCGCTAGTTCTTTTATCCCAGCCCGAACACCACTACCGTAAGCAGGCAGATAAAACGGACCCAGTGGGCAAACTTCTCCGTAACCTACCAGGCCTGTGTCGGTTTCAATTTCGACGACTGTACTGTCAAAAACATTAACCGACTTCCCACCTGACCATTTGTAGCTGCCTTCTTTTAACGGAAGGTCGACTTGGTAAGCGGAAATACGTGCAATTTTCATAAGGAAACACCGAAGCAATTCAATTTAAATCAAGAGTGGATATGATAATTAGAATAATATCGCGTGCACATCAAACTACCAATCCCCGAGCCCACCAAATGAAAACGATCCCAAATCAAACTCACTTATCGGCTCGCTGCCGGATTGTCGCGTCCGCACTGTTGGTGATCCTGTTTTGCGTACCGGCGATTTCTAACGCTCAAGACGATCAAACCAAAATTGCATCCTCCACTAAAACGGATCTGGCAAAGCTCCCAGAGGTTGTTGCCAAACTAAAACTCGCTGGCGACAACGCTGCCGAACTGACCAAAGCAATCGAAAACGCTCCTGAAGAACATCTCGATGCACTTAAGTTTCTGATTTTGAACATGCCCAAGTATGACCTCAAAACTCTGACGTCTGGATTTTTGCTTTCCAATATCAAGTACGCATTCCGTGCACGTGAGAATGCTAATTGGAAAATTTCTGACGAGTTGTTTTACAACGACGTTTTGCCTTATGCGAACATCGATGAGCCGCGAGACCCGTGGCGAAAAGAATTCTTCGAAATGTGTCAGCCGATTGTGAAAGACTGCAAGTCACCTGGCGAAGCGGCACAGAAATTGAACGAAACGATTTTCAAAGAGCTTTCGGTCAAGTATTCGACAAAACGCAAACGTGCAAATCAAAGCCCTCGTGAAAGCATCGAACAGGGCTTGGCGTCATGTACCGGGCTTTCGATCATTTTGACGGACGCTTGCCGAAGTGTCGGAGTGCCAGCGCGGTTGGTCGGAATCCCAAGCTGGAAGAATAAACGTGGAAATCACACTTGGGTTGAAGTCTGGGATGAGAAGTGGCACTTTACCGGCGCCGCCGAGGCATCGAAGAAAGGTCTCAATCACACGTGGTTCCAACGGGACGCTGCGCTCGCTGACCCCAATTCGAAAATGCATTCCATCTACGCCACGAGTTTCAAGAAAACGGATACTGATTTTCCGATGGTTTGGTCATTGGACAAAAAAGTCTACGCCGTAAATGTGACGGGTCGCTACATTCCAAAACCTGGTGCTACCAAGTCAGACGAAGACACGGTCGAAGTCATGTTCCGTGTTTGGAATTCTGACAAGACTGAGCGAGAGGTCTTGGAGGTGGAAGTCTTCAACGCGAAAGACGAAACGGAAAATTACAGTGGCACTTCAAAAGGCGGAACGGCCGACATGAACGACATGCTGACGTTCGACCTTAAACCGAACTCAGTTTACAAAATCCGTTTGAAGCGTAAACCAAACATCGACACGCTCAGCGAATTCAAAACGGGTGAAGATTCAAGTCAGATTGTCGAAGTTCAGTTCAATCAAGAAACAACGACCAAAGAGATGACTGAAGAGACGAAAACGATCGAGGCAGGGGAGGCTGAATCGCTTTCGAAGAGTGAGAAAAATGTCTTGGACAACATGGCTGCAGGATTCTTTGTCGATCCGGGAGACGATAACGCGGCTAATGCTTTGCTTTCTAGCCACCCGGATGCGGCTCGCGAGTTGGCTTGGAAAAACTATCTCCAGTCACCGCTTGGATTGAAGCGCAAATCGGATTTTGACAAAAACCAGGTCACATTTCAAAAACACTTGAGCCCTTACACGATCAAAGAAGTTGGCAAGCGCCCGGAAAATGGCTGGCCGTTATTCATCGCCATGCACGGTGGCGGTGGTGCGCCACAAAGATTGAACGACAGCCAATGGCGACACATGCAAATCTACTACAAGGATCAAGCCGACGTTACCGGCTACAAGTACTTGGCGTTGCGGGCTCCCAACAATACCTGGAACGGGTTCTACGACGATTATGTTTATCCATTGATCGAAAACCTGATTCAACAATCGGTTGTGTTTGGTGATGTCGATCCGAACAAAGTTTTCATCATGGGCTATTCACACGGTGGTTATGGCGCGTTTGCGATCGGCCCAAAAATTCCATATCGATTTGCGGCAGTTCATTCAAGTGCCGCCGCGCCGACGGGTGGGCAGACATCTGCAAAAACGCTTCGCAATACGCGATTCACGTTCATGGTAGGCGAGCGAGATACCGCGTATGGGCGGCGCAAACGTTGTGAGAAATTTGCAGAACAGATTGAAGAGCTGAAGTCCAGTTCCGATTCCAAAGACGCTTACCCCGTCGAGTTCATGTTCAAAAAAGGCTTCGGCCACGGCGGGTTGCCTGACCGGGATATGATTGGCCAAATGTACGATCACGTTCGCAATCCGACACCTAAACACGTGACGTGGGAGATGACGGACTCGGTTGTTGATCGCTTTTTCTGGTTGGCAGTTGAGAATCCAAAACGAGGAAATTTGATTGACGCAAAGATCGATGGCAACACGATCGAAGTCAAAACAGAAAATTGCAATTCGTTTTCCATTTTCCTTGATCGACGATTGATTGACCCCAGTAAGCCAGTTGAGATCAAGATTGGCGACAAAACTCACACCGTCGATTACAAACCGAGCTTTAAGACGCTTTGTCAGTCGATCGCGAAGATGGGTGATGTGAACTTGGCGTTCGATTTCGAAATCAAAATCAACGTAGAGCAATAAGCAGGTTGGACGCTTTTGAAAGTTGAATATTCCAGTCCGACGCGCGTTAAAAAGACATGCAGCGTACGCGTCAATATTCACGACGCGAGAATTTCAAGCTGCTATAACTAAACGTTGAAGAAAATTAGCCCAACGACCAATGGTTCCAACATGCGTTCAATACTAACACGCCAATTCTTGTTTGCATTTTTTGTTTCCACGATTTTCATGGTGGCCGGTTGCACGAAAGGGAATTCGCAAACGGGTGACATGCCAACTAATCAGGACCAAACTAACCAAGAGCAGGCCAACCATGGCCAAACCAAACAGGACCATTCGGCGAAGGCTGGCAAATCCAAAAAAGCGCAACAGGATCACGACAAGAAATACACCAACGAATTGGTCAACGAAACCAGTCCGTATTTGCTTATGCATGCCCACAACCCTGTCAATTGGCACGGTTGGAACGAAGCGACGTTGGCCAAAGCAAAGAAGGAAGATAAAGCGATCTTTCTTTCGATTGGCTACTCAAGTTGCCATTGGTGCCATGTTATGGAGAACGAATCGTTTGTTGACGAAGAGATAGCGAAGTTTCTCAATGAGAACTTTATCTGCATCAAAGTCGATCGCGAAGAGCGGCCAGACGTCGACGAAATTTACATGCACGCGCTTTCGGAAATCAAACCAGGCGGAGGCGGTTGGCCGCTGTCGATGTTCATGACGCCAGACACAAAACCATTTTTTGGTGGAACGTACTGGCCTGCACGTGACGGTGATCGTGGTGCAAGAATGGGATTTCTGTCGATTGTTAAAAGGGTCGACCAGTTTTATCGCAACAATCGAGCCTCGATTAACAAAGACGCCGAGATGGTGACGAAGCGAACGGTGGCGGCGCTGGGAGCTCGCGGAGCCAAGAGTCTTCCGCTCCAGAAATCATGGCGTAACGAGACGATTGATCGCATGATGGCAAATTTCGATGCGGCTTATGGTGGGTTTGGGTTTGATGCGAAAAATCCAAATCGACCAAAATTCCCGGAGCCATCGAACTTGTTTTTCTTTATCGATCAAATCAAGAACAATCCGAATGAATCAAAACAAGCGCTTGCCAAAAATATGCTTGTGAAGACTTGCGAAGGCATGATGATGGGCGGAATCTACGACCATTTAGGCGGCGGTTTTCATCGTTACAGTGTTGATCGGTTTTGGCACATTCCTCACTTTGAAAAAATGCTCTACGACAACGGTCAGTTGGCCACCGTCTATGCCGAGGCTTACGCATTGACCGGCCGAGAAGAATTCAAAAACGTGGTCGAAGGCATTTTGTCGTTTGTTGATCGCGAGTTGGTTACGGATTCCGGCGGGATCTATTCGGCGCTGGACGCAGACTCCGAAGGCGAAGAAGGGAAGTTTTATCGTTGGGAGTTGAAAGAAATCAAAGAAGCGTTGACCGCCGAGGAGTACAAATTGTTCGCGTCGATTTACGGTCTCAATGAAAAGCCGAACTTCGAAGGTGAGTACTACGCCCCGCAGCTTAACCGGTTGATGTCCAGTCACGCCAAAGAAAAATCGCTGAGTCTGGCTGAGTTAGAGGAAAAGCTTCAAGTGATTCGGACAAAGCTCTTTGACGTTCGCAGCAAACGAGTTCGACCGTTGCTTGACAGTAAAATTTTAACGGCTTGGAACGGGTTGATGATTCGGGGCTATGCGGATGCAGGCAGGATTTTAAAGAACGAAGACTACGTTAAAACGGCGGCCAAAGCAGCAGACTTCATTTTGCAAAACCTGGTCAACGAGAAAGGCCACTTGTATCGGACTCATACTCAGGGCAAAGCAAGGTTGAACGCCTACGTGATTGATTACGCTTGTCTGATCGATTCACTGATCGCACTGCATCGCGCCACGGGCGAGTCCATGTGGCTGGAAAAAGCCGATGCGTTGCAAATGATTCAGGATGATTTGTTTTGGGACGAAGAGGGCGGCGGTTACTTTTACACTTCCAAAGACCACGAAGTTTTGCTGGCTCGAAGCAAGCGAACCGTCGATGGTGCGATGCCTTCGGGTAACAGTCTCAGTGCGGCAAATTTGATCTATCTCAGTCGAGAGTTGGTCGCGGGAAAAGCGAACGCAGATGAAGCTTTAAAAAACAAGACGGCGGCATATCGCGAAAAATCAAATCGGACCTTAAAGGCTTCGGCACAGATCTTAATGCGAGCCCCACACGCCGCTCCAAGAATGCTGATTTCAACAAGCGAGTTTTTGGGAAATTAAGTTGGCAGAGTCGTTAGCCAGTCGTCAATTGTTTTGATTTCACAAATTCGTTTTCCACGTTCCAAATTCCACGTTTATAAAAATATGCCACAGCTCGTCTCTGAAGCGTTCCAGTTCTGTCCAAGCTGTGCTGCTCCAACAAAAACTCCTGGTGCGATTCCGTTTCAGTGCACCGACTGCGACTTTCGATTTTTCTTTAGCCCTGCGACAGCGGTAGGCGGAATCGTGACAAACCAGCAAGATGAAATCTTGTTTTTGATTCGTGGACGTGATCCAGGAAAAGGCAAATTTGGATTGCCAGGTGGATTTGTTGACGCAGGTGAGACCTTGGAAAATTCGCTGGTCCGAGAAGTGTTGGAAGAGACGTCGTTGGTCGTAACCAAAGTCAATTATCTGTGCTCGTTCCCCAACACGTATACTTACCGCGAAATTACCGTGGGCGTGTTGGATGCGTTTTACATTTGCGAAGTCGAATCGTTCGAGGGTTTGAAGCCACAACAAGGTGAAGTTGAAAGTTTTCGCATTGCCAAAGCAAACGAAGAAATCCTCAGCAACATGGCGTTCGAATCAAACCGACTCGCCGTCGAAAAGTTTCTGGCTTTGGGTTCAGGAAAGTAGCAAAGAAAGTAGCTCGACTCTCCGAGTCGAAATGTTAGTAGCACGACTCGGAGAGTCGTGAGTCAATTCAAGTTTCGACTCGGAGAGTCGAGCTACTGAAATAAACGACTCGGAGAGTCGTGCTACTAATTTTTTCTCACCCATCCGTTTCTTTCTTTAATCTGCCTCTCTCTCATATCTAAGTCTGCCACTAGAATGACAGGCTATCGATTTCAAACTCGCGGTTAACAATTTCCACCAATTCAATGTCTCTCTCTGAAAACAAGCTTCAGGAATTTCGCACCACGATCGACATGATCGATCAGAAACTTGTTCGATCCATCAACCGCCGAGGCCAAATGGCGGTTGAGTATTCGAAATGGGAAAAATCCAATGCCGGTTATCTGGGCTGCGAAAACACCGCGAAACTGATTCAAGCCACCCTCAAAAAAAATACCGGGCCGATTCCAAACACGGCACTCAAAGGCGTCTATCGCGAAATCTACAACGGAGCTTACTTTCTCGGTCGCTCCACGCGAGTTGGATACCTTGGTCCTCACGGCACGTTCAGCCATTTGGCGGCTTCGCAGTTTTTTGGCGACCAAGTCGACTATGAAAACCTTCGCGCCCTCGAAGGCGTTTTTGAAGAAGTCTCACGCGGTCATGTTGATTTCGGTTTGGTGCCAATCGAAAACAGCATCGGTGGAGCGATCATTGAAACGCTCGATTCGTTTTCAAAGTACTTTGATCGATTGACAATTTGCGGTGAAATTCGATTGGCAATTGGGTTTAGCTTGATGGCAAAATGCGAACTCAAAGACGTCAAGAAAATCTATTCCAAATCTGAAGCCCTCGCGCAGTGTACTGATTGGCTTGACGCGAACCTACCCAATGCAGAACGGATAGCGGCTCAAAGCACCGCGGCTTCGGCAGAGATCGCTGTGTTGGCCGACCCCAATGACGGCATCGCGGCGATTGGGTCAAAGAAAGCAGCAGAGATCTATCGGCTTGAAACACTTAAAGAGGGAATCGAAAACTGCTCAAACAATGTAACGCGATTTTTGATCCTTTCGCGCAAGCCACCGATGCCGACGGGCAATGACAAAACTTCGTTGATGTTTACATGTGCTGATCGGCCTGGTTCGCTTGTCGATATTTTGGCCGTGTTCAGGCGAAGCGGAATCAACCTCAGCCATATTGAAAAACGACCGGCCCGCGAACTTGGAAGCGACTACACTTTTTTCGTTGACATGTTGGGCCATTCCAAAGACGGCAAAACGGCGGAAATACTTGGCGAGGTCCGCGCCCACTGCAAAAACCTTTTCGTACTCGGGAGTTTCCCAGTGTACGACGAAAGTTTGCGATTTCAGTTGAACGAGCCAGAGAATCAATTTCAATCTCTCGAAGCGTTGAAGCAGGCGATCGACGAAACGGACGCGGAAATGATTTCGCTGATCAACGAGCGAGCGAAAACGGTCGTCCAAGTCGGCGAATTCAAACGAAAATCAGACGTCCCAATTTACGCGCCGCACCGAGAGGCGGCGGTGTTGAGCAAGATCAAATCGCTTAATGATGGCCCGTTGTCTGACCGAACGATGGAGTCGATTTATCGTGAGTTGATGAGCGGCAGTTTTGCTTTGGAGAAACCACTCAGCATCGGCTTCCTTGGGCCAGAAGGCGAGTTTTCCCATCTTGCTGCGATCCGACAGTTCGGGTCAAGCGTTGAGTTCAAAGCTTCACGGGCGATACAATCGGTGTTTCAGCAAGTCGCCGATGACAAACTTGATTATGGTTTGGTGCCAGTCGAAAACAGTTCGGTTGGCGGAATCAACGCGACGCTCGACTCGTTCATTGATTTCCACGATCAGCTAAATATTTATGGCGAAGTCAAACTGCAAATTCATTTTTGTTTGCTGGCCAATTGTAAGCCGGAACAGGTTCGCAAAATCTACTCCAAACCTGATGTGTTTCAGGAGTGCCGAAATTGGTTGAGTACGCAATATCCTCAAGCCATCCGAGCTCCAACCGAGAGCACTGCGTTGGCGGCGCAGAAGGCTAGAGAAGAAACGGACGCGGATCCGAATTGCGGAGTAGCCGCGATCGGTTCAACTTTGGCCGGGGAAATTTACGGGCTCAAACCGCTTTTCGAAGCTATCGAAGACCGGCAAAGCAATATTACCCGGTTCCTGATTCTCTCAAAAAGCCAAACGCTGATTTCGGGCAACGACAAAACGTCGATCATGTTCCAAACTGAAGATCGCTCTGGAGCGTTGGTCGATGTCTTGGAAGTTTTCAAACGCAATTCGATCAATTTAACGCACATCGAAAAACGACCCAGCCGCGAAGAGAATTGGGATTACACATTTTTCGTAGATCTGGTCGGCCACCGCGAAGACGAAAATATCGCCCAAGTGATTGGTGAATCGCGGGCGCATTGTAAGAACTTGGTCGTGCTGGGGAGTTTCCCAGCTTGCCAGCGAGTGCTTTAAGAAAACGCGATTGAAGTTTCGATCGGTATTGCTTGGTCCATGCGTTTTTCTCGCAAAACGATCGCTGTTAGTGGTTCGAGCTGAAATGAATAGTTTGCCTCAAAGTTCTGGATGCCATGCTCACGCGCAGCAATGAGCATGCTTACGCTTTCGCATAAACATGGCACCCGTCAATTCAGGTTTGACGCATCACTCGCCTTGGCTGGATTCTCAAATTTCTGCAAATTCCCGCCAAATTATCACTTTTACCACTCTACGAATTAATTCGTTGACATCTACGAACTAATTCGTAATACTGCTCATATTGCAAAGAGGCTTTGAACATTTTTAACCCACGGAAACCGAGCCATGGCCAGACCTACCAAGCCGGGACCTACTGATCGCGAGCTTGCGATATTGCAAGTACTTTGGGAGTTCGGCGATTGCACCGTCCGCCAAATTCAAGAGCAACTGCAAAGCGGGCGTAAATCAGGTTCGGCAACCGGATATACGACGACTTTGAAAATCATGCAAATCATGTTTGAGAAAGGTTTGCTCAAGCGTGATGATTCTGGGCATGCCCATGTTTATCGGGCAGCTGTTACACGCGATCGAACCCAGCGAAAAATCGTCGGTCGAATGCTCGATCAGGTTTTTGACGGGTCGGCCCAGCGATTGGTTTTACATGCTTTGTCGACTCGTAAGTCGACGCCCGAGGAGTTGGCAGAAATTAGAGCGTTACTTGACGAGTTGGAAGGAGATACGAAATGAACACATTCATCGAGTCCATTGCAAATCATCCAATGACAAATCAAATCGGGATGGTTCTGATTCACTTTTTGTGGCAAGCCGCGTTGGTTGCGATTGTGTTTGGTGCAATCCTCAAGATGCAAGCACGATGTTCTTCGCAAACCAGATACCTGACCGCGTTGTTGGGGTTACTTGTCATGAGTTTATTGCCGCTGATGGCTCTTGTAATTTCCGATCGTGGCGCCGAGTTCAGCGAATCGGTTGCTTCCAATGTGGTTGGTTCGGATTCCAATATTTCGCTGCAATCAAACGGCGGAGTGTCAGCTGGAATAGCCGAAGCAGCTGTCGTTGAAGCATTGAAAGGTCCTGGCGTTGAACCAGTGTCGGATAGCCATGCGTTTCATAGTGAATTTACTTTGTTGGATTCTCTGCGATTGAGAGCCATTTTGCCGTGGTTTGTGACGGTGTGGTGTATTGGCGTCTTGAGTTTGGCAATACGGTTGATGCTAGGGCTCAATCGAATTCGCTTATGGCGTCAGTCGGCTACCGAAATTGCGACACCAAAATTGATGGAAATGCGAGATCGGCTTTGCAAACAAATGGGATTGAAAAAGCCGATTCGTTTTTTGGAATCCGTTTGTTCCAGCAGTCCTTTTGTCGTGGGGTGGATCCGCCCAGCAGTTCTGATTCCCTCAAGTATTATTTCCGGTCTCACGCCGCGGGAGTTGGAGGTAATTCTGGTTCACGAATTAGCACATATTCGCCGCCATGATTATCTAATAAATATTGCACAAGCGATTATCGAAACCGTACTCTTTTATCACCCGGCCGTTTGGTGGTTATCGAATCGCGTTCGTGTGGAGAGAGAAAACTGTTGCGATGATATTGCGATTGAGTTATTCGAAGATCGGAAAACGTTCGTAAACGCCCTTGCCAAAGTGGAGACGATCCGTTGCCGTGATTTTCAAGTCGTTGTTGCTGCCGGAGGTGGCTCGCTGATCAATCGAATGCGACGAATTTTAGACAAACAGCCGCCGCATGGCCAATCCGTTTGGCCGGCTGGAATCGTAGCGTTTGTTTCGATCACATGTCTTGTCGCATCATTGATGGTGTCAAGCGGCAGCTCAGCTGCGCTTGCCGAATCCAGTAAACCCACTCAACAACGTGGAACGCAATCTGGCAAAACGGAATCGAAAAGTAACACCAATGATCAAAATCAGCAAACGATAAAACCATCGGTCGATACGAAGGAAGGCCAAGTCGAAGAATGGGGGCCGGCACCAGAGCAAGGCAATCTCCGTTTGAGTTTGACGTTAAAAGAAGGGGAGGCGAAGGAAGGCCAGCCCGTTCTTGCAACACTTGCGATTAAGAATTTTGGTGACAGTGATGAGTCGTACGACTGGCAAAACTTTGACGCCTTTCGTGCGATTCGTGTATCCAATACATCCAATGAGTCAGATCAGTATGTCGGAGGTTCATGGGGAACATCAGGTCAGGTTACTTCGTTGAAACCTGGTGAGTCCAAAGTGCTATGGAAAAGTGTTGACGTTGGTTCGTTTTACATGTTGGACCAAGGCGAATATAAAATTCAAGTCGCTCCGTTTTCACGGCGGAATAAAACGATTCCAAAATCGAACATCGTGACGCTAAAAGTAAAAGAGGGCGAGCAACCTCCACTTAAGCGACTTGTAAAAAATTTGAGTCGGGTTGCGCCAAAAGGGTGGAAGGTTTTTATCCAGTCAGACGTAGTTATTGCATCGCACAACCCAACCGGCATGAAGCAAGACAACATATCCATTCAAATTTCGTTTACGTCCGAGCCGATTGCAGAAGGGCGACGTTCAATAAAAGCATTTTCACCTCCAATTGTGACCGAGCTTGGTCATGCGAATTTATTGTCCAACGCAAAAGCTGCTGAGTATTGGCCGAATCATGAGGAAAAAATTAGCGAGGCGCTAAAGAGTATCAAATAGCCTTCTTCGGCAAAGTCTGTTCGATAAGTGTTTAACGTCAATCCAAATGCGTCCGTATTCGCATCACCGTCAAAATGGCTTCCGCTGATTGGCTTCTGCTCATTTAGTGAACGAAGAAAGGAAAACCAACGGTCGTTCACAAAAATGTTGGCTTATGTGATAAACTTAAACACTAATTGAATCGCAAACAGTTTGAATTTATCCCAATATTGACAATACAAAAGCCAACCATGAACCAAGCCGTTACGAAACTCGAACCAACCGCTGTCTGGACTCACTTCGAAGAACTCAATGCCGTTCCGCGTCCTTCCAAACAGGAAGAACGTGTGATCGCATTTATGAAAGCGTTTGGCGAAGGCTTGAACTTGGAGACGATTGTCGACGATGCGGGCAACGTCATCATTCGCAAACCGGCCACCGCTGGAATGGAGAATCGCCAAGGCGTGATTCTCCAAGGCCACTTGGATATGGTCCATCAGAAGAATTCAGACACAGATTTTGATTTTGCCACGCAGGGCATTGAGTCGTATATCGATGACGATGGCTGGTTGAAAGCCAAAGGAACGACGCTTGGTGCTGACAACGGCATGGGAGTCGCTTCGATCATGGCGGTGCTTTCTTCTACCGACATTGAACACGGTCCTGTGGAAGCACTTTTTACGATCGATGAAGAAACCGGAATGACGGGTGCGTTTGAGCTGGCTCCAGGTTTGCTTCAAGGAACCATTTTGCTTAACACCGACACAGAGGATGAAGGCGAGTTGTGCATCGGGTGTGCGGGCGGTGTCGATACCAATATTCAGCTTGACTATACCGAGGTGCCAACGGGCGAAGGCGTCGCGTTCAAGATTTCTGTCAAAGGGCTTCGTGGCGGCCACTCTGGTTGCGAAATTCATTTGGGCCGTGGCAATGCGAACAAGATCATGAATCGTTTGCTTTGGAAATCCGACACCGAATTCGGATTGCGAGTGGCCACGATTGATGGTGGCAGTTTGCGAAATGCGATTCCGCGAGAATCGTTTGCGACGGTCGTCGTTGATGAAGATCAAGCCGACGAGTTTAAGCAAAACATTGCCGCAATGGTCGCCGTGATTCAAAAAGAGTTAACGCGAACGGAACCTGATTTGATGGTGACGCTTGAGCCGACGGATTTGCCGGAAAAGGCGATGGATCCGAATGGTCAAAACAATTTGATACGTGCCATTTACGCGGCGCCATGTGGGGTTGTTCGAATGAGCGACGAAATGCCAGGTTTGGTAGAAACGTCCACGAGTTTGGCGCGGGTTCACGTCCAATCGGGCGAAGCGGTAATCCAGTTTCTTTCACGAAGCAGTGTTGAAACGGCTCGGGATGATATCGCCAACACCATCGAAGCCACGTTCCGATTGGCCGGTGCCAATGTCGAACATTCCGGTGGCTACCCTGGCTGGAAACCCAATGCGGACTCTGAAATTCTCAGTCGCATGAAAGGCATTTATCAGGATCTCTTTGGTGTCGAGCCAAAAGTTAACGCCGTTCACGCGGGTTTGGAATGCGGGATTATTGGCAGCGGCTATCCGGGATTGGACATGATTTCGTTTGGGCCAACGATTAAAAATCCGCACTCACCCGATGAAAAATGTGAAATATCGAGCGTCGCCAAATACTGGAAATTCATGGTGGCTACTTTGAAAAACATTCCTGCAGTCGATTGATCAAATTTTGCTCGAATCGAACCTTGGCTCTGTCTATGATACGTCGTAAAGTTGCAATACTCTTGAGAATAACTTCGGTTAATTTCGAGACATGGACGATAGGAAAAACTGGCATAATGAGCTGCAATTAATGGGTCGGCAATCGAAGGCCGATAATAAAAGCCAAGGATAGGACATCCGCGACGTTTCTCTAAAACATACAAAGAAAACGCAATGAAGATTCAAGAGCTGTTCCCACCTGTATTCCGGCCCAGTTCCTTGGCTATGGTCATCGTCTTCGTTTTAGCTTTGGCAACGATCGGACCGGATCAAGGTTTTGCTCAATCGACGACCGTGAATCCAACGGCAAACGCTGACCAGAAATCGGGTGAGAAAGCCGATGAAGATCCGAGTCAGGAACGTCTGAAAATTGACGACGAAACCGTCGCCGTTGTTCGGTCGCCATGGCGGTCGGTCGAGTTGGAAACCAAAGCGAGTTTTCGCGGTCTTCATGTTTTGAGCAAGAATGACATCTGGGCCAGCGGAACTAGCGGCACGATTGTGAATTCAATCGACGGCGGAGCAACGTGGCGAGTACACGTCGTCGAAGGCGCCGAAGAACTTGACTTTCGCGATATTCACGCCATCGATGACGGAACCATCGTCGCGATGACTTCGGGAACACCGGCGAGAATTTATCGCAGCACGACGGGTGGTACGAGTTGGAAAATTTCTTACGAGCACACCAACCCCAAAGTCTTTCTTGATTCAATTTCGTTTTGGGATGACAAGCACGGTGTTGCGATGGGAGACCCAATCGATCAAAAACTGTTTTTACTTAGAACCAACGACAGCGGGAAGACTTGGCGTGTGTTTAGAAAGTACCCAAAAACGAAGGCCGGCGAAGCAGGTTTTGCAGGCAGTGGAACGAACATGACGGTAATTGGAAATCGAAAAGTCCTCGTTGGGCTTGGGGCAGCAGAAGAAAACCAATCGGAAAGTACAAGCCGCGTGATGTTTTCCGAAGACGAAGGTGATACTTGGCGTGTCAGTCAAGTTCCGATTGCCCGAAACCCATCCTCAGGTATCTTTTCAATTTGTTTCGCCAATGAAAAAGACGGCGTTGCGGTTGGCGGCGATTACAAACAACCTGAATCGATGGCCAGCAATTACGCAGTAACCCACGATGGTGGCTCGACGTGGTCGACGCCTAACCCACGAGTCGCGCCAAGCGGATTTCGCAGCTGCGTTGCAGTGTGGATGAACGGACGAGAAGTAAATTTCGTTTCCGTTGGCACCAATGGAACGGATTTGTCTTCGGACCTTGGACTCAAGTGGCATCGAATTTCTAACAAGGGTTTCAATGCGATTGATTTCACTGACGACGGGAGACACGGTTGGGCGGTCGGCCCCGACGGCAAGATCGCAAAATGGGTTGGTATCTCTAAAGGACCAGTCATCAATCGCTCAGGACAGTGAAGCCGCTGATTGCGAAGCGCTGGTTTCGGATGTTGATTGTAGGCGAGTCGCGCCGAGCGTTTTCCCTCGGGAAAAACATGAGCCGTTTTCGCGATAGCCACGGTTTACATGCAGTCGCTCGCGCTCGTCAGCTTTTTCCCCTCTCCCAAAAATTCGGCGTGCCAACTGTGGAGTTGGCTATGGTCTCGTCTGCTTTATTCTCTCGATAAATTCACCCAGCATGATCGCGGTTGCACCCCAGACTCGATGTTGGTTGACTTTATAAAACGGAACATTTTTGACGACGCCACTAGCCGTTGAGATGTCGCCGATTTTTAGTGTTGCCGGATCGACCAAGTGAGAAATTGGCGCTTGGATAATCTCGGCGACTTCGTCTGGTGAACGGACGAATTGCGGCGGATTGGAACTCCACCCAACGAATGGCGTGACGGTAAAATCGGAAGGCGGGATGTAGACGGGGTTAAGCCGTCCCAAAATCTCAATTTCTTTTCTTGCCACACCGATTTCCTCTTCGGTCTCTCGAAGCGCGGTTTGCTCAAGCGTTTCACCTTCGTCTTGCCGTCCACCAGGAAAGCTAATCTGCCCCGCATGGTTGGAAAGATTCGCATTGCGTTTTGTCAAAACGAGTTTGAGGCCGCCATCAGAAGAATCGAGCGCATCGCCAAAGACAAGAATCATCACGGCAGCAACCCGGCCAACTCCTGGAATGTCATCCGGACGACAAAGAGGCCGGTTGAGATGCGGAACGTCAACCGTTGGACGCCAGTTTTCAAAACCCGAAAGCGATAGCGCATTGATCAAGTTTTGTTTGGCGGGCATTGAGAGAAGGTTGGGGTGAGACGTTGGGAGCTTGTTGTTCATTCATCGTTGCAAAAAGGGCTTTTGAATGAACGATTGTAACAAAACAAAAAAGACACACGACCGTTGCGTGTGTCCTTTGATGATTTTGTCAGTATGGTTTTTAAGCGCATTAGCCGATGCGATAATTGACCTCAGGTTTGTCCCAAAACCAGACAACCACAACCGCAACTCCATTGTCACATGAATGAGTGATGTTGATCACGCGGCCTTCGCCGAGTTGTGATGCGAATTCGGTGGCTTCATCGAACAGCGTGGTCCAAAGTTTCGTTGCCGACTTAAACATTTGGTATTTTGAGATCATTTCGTTTTGCCTCGAATCATCACCTGGATTTGTACTAGGTGGTATTCGAATCAACGCAGCAAGTATTGGAAAATCTTTCCAGAAATTCTCTCCGCACTTTGAAAATACGGGAGAATGATTCTGGACTACCAACCGCCGCTGGCTCCACCGCCCGAGGATCTGCCGCCGCCAAATCCACTACTTCTTGTACTCCCTCCTGAGCTGCCGCCAAAACTACTGCCACTACTGTTGTTGTTTGACGGTTTCTGTCGCCGTGGAGTGTTGTAAGTGTAACGTCGCCTGAAGTCGCAACTCCTGCAATCCTCGATCACGCGGACTTGGCCACCATGATCGTAATTCGCCCTGACCAAGATATCCTCGATCTTGTGAACGGTGATATACCAACACTTTGGGCACTTCGAATAACGTGTAAACAGTTTTCCATAACGGAGCTTGAGGACTTCTTCGCAATTCAAGCAGGCCCACACGTCATAATCGACGCTGCCAATATGTTCTTCGATTTGTTCGGGGTCGTTGAGAAATTGGTCGTCTTGATCTTCTTGAAGCCGGACCATCTCTTGCGAACAACTTTGGCAATGCCGGGTTCGGTATCGCATGTAATATCTTCCGCCGATCAGCAGTCCGATGCCTCCAACGGCTGAACCGCCCAAAATCCACGGTAAAAAAGTGATCGGTCCGCGTTGTTTGTGCTTACGATCGCGATGCACATATTCGATTCCCGAAACCGAGGGCAGGGTAGCAGGTTGGTCGAGGTCTGCGACAGACAGGATGCGAGTCGCACACGCGCGGATGCCTTCGTAAAGTGCAGAGTTGCCGTCACCCCGTTTGAAGTTTGGCACTACAACGTCGTCAATGATTTGTCCGGCAAGCCGTGTTTTTTCCGGATCATCGATTGATGAGCCTAGAATCAGTGCTGCACGGCGGTCTTCGATTGCGGCCAATAATAGAATGCCGTCGTCGCCCATTATTCCAGTTCCCAAGACGCTGGTTTTTCCGACTTGCCAGGAATTGAACAGCCTTGTTCCATACGCGACGTGGTTTTCGCCGCCGGTCGTTGGGATCACCACAACTGTCATTTCTCTTTTGAGTCGTCCGTAGACTTGGGAGAAAGTCGTTGTCCTGGCTCAAGCTCAGCTTGCGTTTGAGCGGCAACCAAAGGAGTTGAAAGACAAGAGACTGCCAAATAGAAAACGAAACCAATCGCGAAACGCTGTGTCTCGTACGAACGAAGATAGCCACTAGAACAAAGATAGCTACAACAACAGATTGGATTTTTTCGCGTTCGTGAATTAGCCGCCATTGGAAGTCCGGGTCTACAAAATCATTTAAATTCGATTTTGTATTTTACCCGTTTCCCGCCGACGGACCAATTGCGAAACAAAGCCTTGTATTGGTGTATCTATCTTCGAAACGTTGGCTTAATAGCGTTCCAAGTCCCCGATCTCTTCGTTCTCGTTGATGCTTGCAAATGTTTTCAGGACATCAACAGAAATACGATGGGAAACGAATCGGACCGCAACGTCTCCAAATCCGAATTGCGAACCTCCCGCGTGATTGCTGGAAAATGGCATATCGTTGAGTGTGTTGATGTTGGAATTGATCTGCAACGCCAACGTCTTCATCCCATACATATTGGTCACAACACGATTGGAATTGTATCCCGCGCCAAAGGCCCAGCCACCGACAAGTCTGTTTTCCAGAGGAATGTCATTGTTAAAGTCAGAAATTTCGCCAATCGAAAACGTGTTGGACAATCCGTCTTTGACATCTCGCAATCGTCTTGGAACAAAAACTCCTCGGCTTGTTGGTGAGAACATGCCTTGTATTCCGATCGGTCCGGCAGATGGTGAAGGAGCTATGATGTTGTATTGATAGGTTCCGTCAGTTGTCGTTGCCGAGCCGCTTGGCCCTGCGACGCCATAATAGTGAATCGTGAATTGGCCCTGATCGGGCAGCACTGTTTGTTCAAAGCTACTGGCTGGGCAAAGGACAGTTGGGAAACGCGTATTGCTTAGTTCGCTTAGTCGATTCTGAAATGTCTCGGCGCCGAGAAGTGGTTCTCTACTGCGATCATAAAGCGACGGTTGTTCAAGGAATGGCAACAACGAAACGATAAATCCTCCGCCATTCCCATCGTCGGCTTTTGGTAAACCTTTGCCTGTGGACTCGAAAGCCATCGTTGCTGTGAGCACCTGACGAATGTTCGAAGCGCATTGAGTTCGACGTGCGGCTTGGCGAACGGTTTGGACAGCAGGAAAGGAAAGGGCCAGCAAGATTCCGATTATGCCAATCACGGTTATAACTTCGACGATGGTAAATCCACTTCTGTTGTCGAACTTCGTTTTGGTTGAACGGTCTACTTTGGCAAATTTGTTTGCTAAATGTATATCTCGATAAGAGACGTTCATTGGTTCACTTCTTGTTGAATGGGTGACAAATTTGCCGGGATTGTAGTAATCAATTAATAAGGTTGCGTTTGGGAATGGTTAACATTCGATGAAGAATTAGCGAAGAATTCCGGCGAGCTGGGTTCGCAAAAAAAACAGGCCAGACAAATCAGAATTGTTAACGTCTCTTCAACGTAAATACACACAATCTAAACTTAACGTTAAGCGTTTCTTCAAATTCCGTTGATAGATTTCTCTCGTCGAAGACAGTTGTGTCTTCATTTATTGATCATGTTTCGAGAGGATTACGAAATGGTGCGTAAGAAGGGTTTTACCCTCGTTGAGTTGTTGGTGGTTATTTCTATCATCGGTATTTTGATTGCTTTGTTGTTCCCGGCGTTTGTTTCAATTCGAAATGCAGCTCGTTCAACACAGTGCAAAAGTAATCTTCGCCAATTCGCAATCTGCATGTTGGCAAAGTCAACGAATTCGCCAAGCGGCACGTTCGTTTCGGGTGCGTTTGACACCGTCCGTGATGGTGCGTTTGATCAATACTCTTGGGTTGCCGACTGTGTCGATCAAGGAGTTTTCCCCGGACGACTTCTTTGTCCATCATCTCCTTGTCTTGGATCTGAAAAGCTGAAAGAAAACACTTCATCAGGAAGTGCGCCTCCGGGACGCCGTGGAGTACCATTCAAGAACAATGCCTCTTTGTTCGATGTTGTTAACGCTGGCTACAACACTAACTATGCAGCAAGTTGGCATTTGGTTCGCGCGGCTCCTGTGTTTAACGGTAGCTCAGGTGTGTCAGCGACACTTGGTGGGTTGAAGGATTGGTATAACGCCGCCGGGACTCAAGTGACGGCCGGCCCGTTGACTCTACGACAATTGGACACTGGCGATGTTCCAGCAAGTGCGATTCCATTTTTGGGTTGTGCAACTCAAGGCGACGTTAACTCCGCTTCTGGAACTGGCGATGGTATTTTGGAAGAAACAATTGATACTGAGCTTGGCCTGATCGCAGGATCACCAATTTGTGAAAGCTTCAACGATGGTCCTTCGTTCTCAAATGGATCCAATGCGATTCTGTCAGTACCAGCCGGAACTCTACGCAGTGATATGCTTTCAATGAGCTACCCAGCTCGCGGACAGGTCGGAACTGCAGGACAGATTTTGCAAGATACTCGTGACTGGTTTGCCTACCACGCCAAATCTGTCAACGTTTGCTTCGCAGACGGTAGTGTTCGTGCTCTTGAAGATACAAACGGCGACGGTTTCATTAACCCAGGTTTCGTTGTTGACGCGACAGCAAGTTTCGAAAACACAGGCTACCTTTCTTCAGAAACAGAAGTTAACCCATGGGACATTTTCCCAGGCGTACTTCTTAAAGGTTCATTCCAAACGAAGAGATTTGAGCAGTAGAATTGCTTGAGAAGATTGAACAGCAAACCGATTGCTGATTCAGACTAGATCAGAATTTCGACTCGATCGAGATTACGCGAAACCCGCTTTGAATTTCAAAGCGGGTTTTTTGCGTGGGTGGTTGCTAAATTGAACAAAACCGCCTCTTGAGTCGGTCGTTTGACGCACCCTCTTTGTCGACCGACAATAGCGGTTCAATTCCATCAGACATGCCAAAGAGACCCAATGAAACGCAATCGCTATTTGCCTGCTTTGTTCAGATTTGCTCCCAGAACCATTTTTACTTTGGTTTGCTGTTTCGCATTTGCAAATTTGTCGATGCGCCCAACGACGGCGCAGGAAACCGAATACGTTTTTGGTGAAGACTTCAAAGACGTCGAGACAATGGCGACCGGCGAATGGTGGAAAGCCAAACAAGACAGCGAATCACGCAAACGTCGACCGATGAATCTCGATGTTCCTCGCGATCAAGTCGTTGCGTTCGCGGTTTACACGCACGATCACGGGACGTTGAAGCTTTCGGCACAGATGTTTCCTCTTAAACCAGATGAACCACTCAAAGCGATTTTGGAATTGAAAGAGGAGGGGGGCGAATGGAAAAAAGTCGCGGAACAAGACATCATCAAACTTGGCTGGAGCGCTCACTTTCGAATTGACGATTGGGACAACACGAAAAACGTTGCCTACCGAGTCCGGCATGGTGAGAAGGCCCAGTTCGAAGGCTTGATTCGCAAAGATCCAATCGACAAAGAAACAATCGTTGTTGGAAATCTTTCGTGTAACAGTTCTCGCACGCCCGGCCCACGTCCAAAAATGATCGACAACCTCAAAGCGATTGATCCGGACTTTTTGTTTTTCGCCGGCGACCAATCGTATCATCACAAAGAACATACTTACGGCTGGTTGGAATTCGGTGTGCAGTTTCGCGAGATTCTCAAAGACCGTCCTGTTGTCACGATCCCTGACGATCACGATGTTGGACAATCAAACATCTGGGGCGAAAACGGAATCAAAGCCACCAACGCTCAAGGTCCCAGTGGCGGATACTTTTTCCCAGCAAAATACGTCAACATGGTTCAGCGCTGTCAGACTTGGCACCTGCCTGATCCTTACGATGCGACGCCGATTGAGCGCGATATCAGCGTTTACTATACCGACCTAACGATTGGCGGAATCAATTTTGCGATTCTTGAAGATCGAAAATTCAAAAGTGGCCCCTTAGGCAAAATTCCAAAAATGGGCCCGCGCCCCGATCACATTAACGACCCGAAATACGATCGCGCAGCCGTTGATCTGCCCGAGCTAAAATTGTTGGGTGATCGCCAGTTGAAGTTTCTAAACCAATGGAGCCAGGATTGGACTGGCGCCGAGATGAAATGCGTGCTTTCTCAAACTGCATTTTGCGGAGCCGTTCATCTTCATGGAAAAGAAGACAACCGTTTGCTGGCCGATCTCGATAGCAATGCTTGGCCACAAAAAGGACGCAACAAAGCGCTGACCGAAATCCGCCGAGCCTGGGCACCGCATTTGTGTGGCGATCAGCACTTGGCTGTGATGGTGAAGCATGGAATCGAATCCTACGGCGATGGACCATACGCGTTTACCAGCCCAGCAATTGTTAACACGATCTACGGTCGCTGGTGGTGGCCGGAAGATGAAAAGGCCGGCCCGAATCCGGTTGCCAACAGTCAACTTCCGTGGACAGGAGATTATCTAGATGGATTGGGCAACAAGATTTCAATGATGGCTTATGCCAATCCTCCTGACCGTAAAGACGAAAAGCAACGTGGCGATGGATTCGGCGTTGTTCGCTTCAACAAGAAAACTCAAAAGATCACGATCGAATGCTGGCCACGTTTTGCAGATGTTGCTGATGGGGCCAAAGCTCAATATGCCGGTTGGCCGATTACCATCGACTATCGCGACAACGATGGCCGCAAACCGTTTGGGTTTTTGCCCGAATTGGTTGTTAAAGGACACGACCGTCCTGTCGTTCAAGTAATCAAAGAGTCTTCAAAAGATGTTTTATATACCGTCCGCGCAACATCTGATCGGTTTAAGCCACCGGTTTACGCGGCGGGAAAATACACAATCAAAGTCGGCAAAGACAAACCAACAGGCTCAACCGTCCAAGGGGTCGTGCCCGTTGCCGAAGGAGCCAGCGCCGAGCTGGTAATTACGTTGGATTAATTTGTTCGCCTGTCACAATCTGAACTTGGGTGACTTCATGTGCCGGGACCTTCGGGCTTTCGATTGAGATCGGCTGAACTTTTGCGGTCATTGAATCGATCTTTGGGTCACCGAGAACTTCCAATACGATCAATGAGCAGCTTACGATCAACGTAAACGTTACACCGATTGGAACTTGACTTGGCAACCGTCTAAGCGGCACGAAGTCTTGAAAATAAAAATCGAACACGGTTGCAAAAATCATCACGAATCCAACTTGGATGATCATCCGGCTACCCATGCTCTCAATTTTCGTGCAAATCAAGATCCAAAGAAACGAAACAACCCAAAGAACAGCCGTATAAAACTTTAACGAATTCAACGCCGAATCCAGTTTCCAGGATGCCCGTAGCAACTCCATGAGTTTTTCTGACCAGCCGGGGTGAAATGGTGTTGCCAAAGAAACCAGAATTAGGCAAAGGGCAATTATCCAGAACATCAGATCGATGAGCGTGAATTGAAACATCTCAACGGTCCATTTTTTCAGTTTCGAACTTGTTTCAATCTCTTCGCCCTCAGCCTCGCCGCACTCAATTGAGTTGGACTGTTTTTGTAAAAAACAAAATGTACTGAAAACGAAAAACGGAACGCCGATTCCTATGAACAAAATCGGAAGCTTGACCAGCCAGTCTCCAGGGGCGCCGAAGCCATGGAAGTAGATAATCCAATCGACGGCTTTCCATTGACGCCGCACGGATTCAAAGCCCGGAAACAGCAGGTTGGAGTAAACCATAAAGATTGCAAAATGCCCGGCAACAAACCCGCATACGCGTCTGGAGATTTGAGCTGGGCCAAAGAATAACCAACACAACAAAAGGCAAGATTGTGCGATTGGAAAAACTGTCGCCAGATGGTCAGTCACGCGCGGGAACACGTCGTGACATCGATAAAGACCGACCGCGATATTGAGAAGAGAGTGTGCAAGGAAAAGCCAGCCAACTCCAAACGCCAGGCGTTGATTACGGTTCAAGTTTCGAAAATTCATATGATTACTTTGCTTCGTATGTGCAAAGTTGCTAACACTTGCCCGTTGTGCTGTTTCGATTGTAGATTCTAAAGTTGGACGGGGGAAATCTTTCTTGCTCGACTTGCGATTATTTTCTCAAGCAGGAATGGATTGTCAGTCTGGAGAAACTTGAAAAAAAGAGCCGAGAATACAGTACATTTTCCCGGCTAGATTGAAACTCGCGCATCAAGATAGGCGCTATCATCCGGCAATCAGAAAGGGTCAAGTTTTCCAATCGCGCTACCGAAAACTAACCTAGCTCCACGGACTGTGACGCCAAAAATCATGTGTCAGAATCTTAGTCCGCGATTGATTCACCCAGTAAAACAACAGGACGGCAATGGGATTTTTGTCAGGCAGCACGACGTTTGAGCGATTCCGAATTACCACTGATCCAACAGGTGATTTTGGCGAAGAGCACATCGAAATCCTGACCGAGCATCGCATCGGCGCCAACAAATCAAATTTGCACGAAGCTCCAAGTATCGGATTTTCCGGTGGTGCACATTTGTTGGACACCCAATTTGCGTTGGAGAAAAATATTCTCGGCGAAGCGATGCACTTTGGCGTTCGAATTGACTCGTGCAGTGTTCCCACGCCGATCAAGAACGCTTGGATGAAAATCGAGTTGGCCGGAATCATGACTGACAACGTTGGCGGGCGTCCGTCCAAGGCTCAGCGCGACGAAGCCAAAGACGCGGTTGATGCGCGGTGCGAAGCCGAAGCCAAAAAAGGCAACTACCTGAAAATGAGCGAAGTGCCAGTGCTTTGGGATTCACCAACCGGCACACTGTTTGTGGGTAGCACGAGTGAGAAGACAAACGAGTCCATTTTGGGTTTGATTGAAAAAGCGTTTGGGCTTGAGTTGAGCAAAATCACATCGGGTAAGCTTGCCATCGAGTTGGCTGACGATGCGGATAAAACAACAGCCCTGTTTGGCGCGAGCCCAACCGGTTTTCTACCAGACGAAGCCGCTCCATTGGTGACTTGGTGGAATGGGATGTCCGACAACTACGACTATCTTGGTAATGAATTTTTGTTGTGGCTATGGTGGAAATGGGATGTCGGTTCGGACACGATTCCGCTTTCAGATTCGTCTGAAATCACTGGCATGTTCGCGCGATCGCTCAGCCTCGATTGCCCGCAAGGCGAACACGGCAAAGAATCAATCTCATCCGAGTCGCCAGTGAAACTTCCGGAAGCCAACATGGCGATCCGCATGGGCAAACTTCCGCGCAAGGCCGGTTTGACATTGATCCGAAACGGTGAGCAATATGATCTAACGCTCCAAGCCGAAATGTTTTCGATCAGCAGTGCCCGAATCAGTCATCCGGGTGAAGGTGCGGCCAACAGCCGTGATACGCTTGATCGCATCGAAAGCATCCGGCAACTGGCCGAGACAATCGATTTGCTTTTCGAAGTATTTTGCGACAAACGAATTGGCAAATCCTGGTCAGCGGAATCAAAAAAGATCACGCAATGGCTGCAGCGAGAGACCGCATTCCGACGTCAGGTAAAAGCGGCGTAGGGTAGTGGATTTTTCTTTTCGAGCCCGTCCGTCTTTTCTTCTACGCATCGGCCTGACGGACGTCCAACCTGCGATTTCGAGTTTTGATCGCGTTGCGAAATTTGCAGCAGCAAATTTTGTTTCTAACGTTGAGCCGTTTTGGCGATAGCCACGGTTACTAAATACGCGAAGAACGGAATGCGCGAAAGGATCGCTGGGGATCGAAATGTGATTCCTTGGCGAATTTCTATTTTTTCCAGTTTTAGGGTTGTATGTAAGACGAAATGTCTCACAATGCGTAAGACATTCCGTCTCACACCCCTTTGTTTGGAGAAAAAACCGTGGTTCGCCCCCCTAGCGATGTGACCGAAGCGGAACTTGAAATCATGCGGATCTTGTGGGAGCTGGAAGACGGCACCACGCGCGAAGTTGTCGATCTCTTGTACGACACGCCCTCGCGCAGTAACTACCAAACGGTAAAGAAGCTCATGTCTCGTTTGGAAACCAAGAAACTTGTGGGGCGAAAAAAATCAGGAACCGCCCACACGTTTCGTCCTTTGGTTCAGCGGTCTGATTTGATCGAGCGCCGGCTGAGCCAAGTCGCGGACAGTCTTTGTGACGGTTCGTCGCTTCCTTTGTTGACTTGCCTGCTGCAAGGCAAGGGGCTGTCTACAAAAGAAAGGAAACGGCTGAAGGAGTTGTTTGAAGAGTTAACCAGCAAATCCAAATCCAAGGAGAAGAAACAATGAATCAATTCATGATTGACTTCCTACTTCAGAACACGATCTGGTCAATTCTCACCGGTAGCTTGGTTGTTTGCTTGGCATTGACGATGAGACGTCGGCCTGCGGTAATTCATCTGGCTTGCGTTTTGGCATTGATCGCGATGATGACGCCGCCTCTGTTTTCAGTCGCTTTTCCCGGTGCAGAATGGCTTGCCGGATACCGATCAGCAGAAAGCGGTGACCTTGAATCGGTGGTGATGGCCGAAAGCGAATCTGTTACCAGGTTTGCCGCTGTTGATTCTCGTGAGATACAAGAGGATCAGCCTGTGACTGACGTCAGCACCGTGGCACAAAATCCACTCGGTGTTAGTTCCGAAATTAGCCATGAAGCTGAAGCTGAATTTTTTTCTTTGCTGCCAGTGCCAGTTCCATTGGTTAATTGGCCTAACACTCTGCTGCTGATTTGGGCAGTCGGCAGTTTGGCCTATCTTGTTTTCATCGTGCGCCAAATCCGTCGCTTTCGTAGTCTGATTACCAACTCCCAGCCGGCTCGCAAAAAACTGGGCGATATTATTGAAGCGGAATCGCAAAGGATGCGGTTGCGACATCCGATTGTTAGGGAACTCAGCGCCACGATTTCGCCGTTCGTTTTTCTTTCTGCAAAAGGTCCGAAGTTGGTCATGCCGACTGCGTTGATCGACGAGTTGAGCGATGACGAATTGCGGTCTTTGAGTATTCATGAACTTGCTCATATCAAGCGTCGTGATCCTGCGATCCGGATTCTGGAATTGATTGTCGCGACTGTCTTTTGGTTCAATCCCGCGTTATGGGTCATTCGCCATCAGCTCCGCCGCGCCGAAGAGTTGGCGTGTGATGCTGTGGTTGCCGATTCGCTTAAATCCAAACCGGAGATTTATGCTGGAGCGTTTCTGAAAACAATCGACTTTCTTGCCACCGATGGCATCGTGCGCCCACCGACAATGATTTGCACCGTTGGCGGCTATCGCTTTTGTACTCAAAGGCTAAAGGCGATGGTGAACGCTTCGAATCACGTCGGTGTTTCTCGAGTTCAAGCCATCATGACCGCGACGGTTGCATTGCCGATTTTGCTGGCCGGTTTCATGACTGCGTCTGATCCAGGTAACCCATCACATTCAAACAACCAAGCGGCAGTTGGCCGATGGACCAGTTTTCATACGGTTGGTGTGTCAAACGTTCTTGGCGAAGACGAACTGACTAGCTTGGACCATGAGATTTTAAAGCAACTGAGTGCGGTAAAAGAAACTCCCAAGATCATTTTTCACTATCGTCCAGGTGACCTTGATGATCAGTCGCTTGCGAAAGTGGTTAAAGCCAATGTTGAGAAATTCGAAGAATGTGAGAGCTTGCTTCGCATGAAGTACAAAGGCCGTGTTCATATTTTCCTGTACCGAGATGTCGCCGATTTGCAAAAGACGACGGGCACCGGGGCGGTTGCTTTTTCCACAGGCACAGTCAGCGTGCATCAAGCTATTGAATTCAACAGCGTTCACGAGTTTACGCATATTTTTGCGTTACAGTTCCCCAATGACGAAGATAAAGTCACAGATAATTTTGCTGTCGAAGGATTGGCCACTATCCTCGCGAAGCATGATGAAAACGTTCCAATCCATTCATGGGCGGCCGTTTATCAGTCAGCGTCCCGACTTCCGAATCTGGTTGAGCTACGCCGGTCATGGCCAGGCGGCGCACCGCCAAGGGTTCACGTCTACCACGTAGCAGGTTCTTTTGTCGGCTACTTGATTGAGGAATTCGGTATCGAAAAAGTCAAACGTTGGTACGTCAATTCGACGGAAGCCCATATGGAATTTGGCAAAACGTTTCGTCGGTTGGAGCGTGATTGGCAACAATGGCTTAAACGCAAAACGGTTCAACCGAAGGACCGGGAACACATCCTGGCCAAGCTTGGTCTTGGTGTGATGCCCGAAAAGTATGCATCGGCCAAAAAAACCGCGCTGTTCGACGGCAAGTCACTCAGTGGGCTGGCGACTGAAGACAAGGCGAGTTGGAGTGTAAAAAATGGACGTCTGACAGGTACCGACAAATCGACTTGGAGCTTTCTCGCAACCGAGCGCAAGTTTCCGGTTAACGTTGGCGTGCGAGTCAAATTTCGGCTTGTTGAAGGCAAGGCAGTTGCTGTCATGCTCAATCGAACGAAAGATTCCAAAAGCCATATCAACTTTGCAACTTGGAGCACCTACTTGTCATTGACCAATGGAGGTTACGTGCCCCTGTCGCATCTGAAACTCGAACTTGGTCAATGGTACGAAGTGGTGGTTGTGAACGAAAATGGCACGGCTCGCGTTTACTTGAATGGTCTTGTACTTTATGAACACGAAGGCGCCTTCTTTTTGAACGAAGGTACGCTGGGCGTCGCAGTCGAAGGCGGCACGATCGAGGTTGAGAAATTCGAATCCTTTGAGGTGGCCGCACAAAAATAGCGAGTGCTATCTGACGTAAGCCAATGGGCGACTAGCTTTCGGCTTCAACCGATGGGTTGAAACGCGAAGGGATCGACAAGACAATACTAGGTAATCACAAGTGCTGGAAACCAAAGACTGTCGTTGAGATTCTGTTTTCCGTGGGTTAGTTTTGTTGCCAGTGATTGTCTGATAACAATGCAATGCGCGCAAGTCCGGACTTGGCGTGTTTTGAAATGTTCGATCAATTGTTCCGATCCGGTGGTCACGGCCCTTAAGCGGTTTAGATTTGATGGGAAGATCTTTCGTCACAATTACTGATGGCAATGCCGGTGACGAACCAGGCTTCTGGATGCGTGACTCGATGCTTGAGCTTTGGCTGCGGTTGCTGGCACTTCACCTGCCCGAACCCAACGACTACGGGGAACATGAATCCACGACGGAAATTCGGAACCGCTGGCTTTTGGCATCTCGTGGATACTTCACTGGTTTTGTACCACATAGTATGGAGTTTGCCTGTTCTACGCCAGAAAATCGAGCCGTCGTCGAATTGTCCATTAAATCCTTAATGAGTGCGCTTGAAAATTCTTCTTCGGTGTTGAATGCCGATGTGCTAAATCTGCTGGGTAATGAAGGCTGCGAATTCAATGAAGTTGACCGTGATCGACTGCTTGATATCGGATACGCATTTATTGATCTCATGAACGGTCAGATCGATGCGACTGCGCATTCTACCGAAATCATGCCGGGTTCAAATCCTTATCCAAGGCCGAACGCAACATAACAATATGATGCACAGCGGGCCTGTGTCGCGTTTGTCAGTTTGATGATAGGCGCATCCTGGGGCCGTTCTGGGCAATCGAATTGAAAGTCGCCAAAATTTTAATGGCACTTGGCCTTGAGATAAAACACTCGAGTTAGAGGGAAAGCTTCCTTACGCCAACGGCGTTGCACAAAGCCCAGCGTCGCAAAGCGCACGCTGGGTTTATATCGGCGCACAAATCGAACCCAACGGTCACAGAATTTGGTGACCAGTTATTGAGAGGTCACGAAGCCGAAAAGTTTCCCTAGGACACCTGATAATACATATGGTATTTAGCGGCTTTTGCGTCGCTAGCTAAGGAATTGCGTGTCATTTGCAATGCAGTCGTGACAACCATTGCGGGGTCAAGATAGTGTGATAACACACATGTTAGGAGCAGCAGCGAGGATTTGTGCTTTGTGCTCAATTGCTGTTTTTTGTGCTTTTGTTCTATGATTTAGTGTTATCGTTCCTTAAACTTTATCGAAGATATTTCGCATAAGCAGTAAGGAAACGTGATATGGGACCTCCTAGGGTCTTGTATTTGATTTCCTCTTTTCTATTTCTTAGTCAGTTTCGGCTCTCTATTTTTTATACGTTGTTTCACGAGCGCCGATACAACTTACGGAGTCCGTAATGAATAAACCCAAGTCAAACGGCTTTACTTTGGTTGAGCTATTGGTGGTAATCGCCATCATTGGCATCTTAATTGGAATGTTGTTACCAGCAGTCCAACAAGTCAGAGAGGCGGCACGAAGAACCCAGTGCGCCAATAACTTGCGACAAACCGTTTTGTCCATGCACAACTATGAAAGTGCGCATAAAGTTTTTCCTCCCGGCAAGAACGATGCCGGTACTCTTAACAAGCGCACAGCTAAACCAATTTGGCCGCGCCCCAGTGATGCGACTGATGGTCGACAGTATGCTTGGGGAATCTTTATCCTGCCATTTATTGAGCAGAACAATTTGTCTTCTGTTTTTGCAACTGGGACCGACAGTTGGGATTTAGATGCTTTGGACGCTCTTGATGCAGACGGGGTTCCAATCGTTTCCAATGTTATTCCAGGATTTATCTGTCCTTCTGACGTATCTCCTAATGGTGACTTCAACGCACCTTGGACGCACGTGAACATTTTTGATCGTGGATTCATGCACTCGAAAACAAATTATGTCCCTGTCGCTGGGGTGCTTGACCCTAACAATTCGACGGGTGATGTTTTGCAGTTGAACCGGGCTGGATTCGAAAACGCTTCAATGCAGTGGGGAATGTTTGGCAACAATTCCAGAACAGGTTTCCGTGATCTCGTAGACGGTAGCAGCAATACTATCGCGATGGGTGAACGCTCAAGCATCTCAGAGGAGCAGGCAGGCTTTACCGGACCGAATCCATTTACAACTTTCGGTGCGGTTTGGGGCGGACGTCTGGAACGAAGTCGTGACCAGAGAGATGAAATTCGCAATGGTGAATCTGGTTCGCGGACTACCGCATACATTGGCCTTATCAAAGATATAAATCCTTCAGGTGCAAGTGAATTTGGCATCAACGGAACCCGTCCAACAGAAGGATTCACCGCCAGCTTCCATCCTGGTGGAGTCAACGTTGGATTGGCAGATGGCTCAATCCAATTTCTTGCTGACAACACCGCTTATGATGCGTTGATCAGGTTGAGTGTTATGGCTGATGGCCAAGTGACAAACGCTGATTTTTAATTGTAAATCTGTCGGTTCGGCCAACGGTTATTTGAGCGATTTCAGAGCTTTAAAGGATCTCATTGTGAATTTGAATTTGTTCAGAACGTTGGTCGTTCTGTCATTCGTCTGCGTTTGTGTTGGCTGTGGTTCGAAGTACCCACCAGTCTCTGGAAAAGTCACTTACGCAGGCGAGCCGATTTCTGGAATTCGGTTAGTTTTCAGCCCCGCCGAATCAGACTCCCGGGAACCCGGTCCTTTTTCGGTGGGAGTCACGGATGAGGAAGGTTTCTATACCCTGGAAACGCGGGATGGGAAGCCTGGGGCTGTTGTCGGATTGCACAATGTTGGGGTCGACTGGGCCGACATCCGGTCATACACCATGCGAGATCTTGAGAGGTCACTTTCAGAATCCCGAGACGACCCAGAATTGGTGGCGAAGTTCGAAGCAAAAATTGCTGATGTAAAGCAAAAGCTGGCTTCACGTCCCAAGCTCAGACCCAATCTGCAAGTTAAATACACGATTCCAAAAGGCGGCACGGACAGTGCAGATTTTGAACTTGCTGAACAGGAATAGCAGATTCAAAAACGTGTTGTTTGGCGCTCAAATCTCAGTCGCCCATTACGATTAAAGTGGCATAGAAAGTAGCTCGACTCTCCGAGTCGTTTGCTTCATTAACGACGACTCGGCGAGTGTGCTTGCCATCTTTAAGTCATTGCACAAGCGTACCTTCTTTGGCGGGATAATTCTTAAGCGCATCAGACTAAAGTCCGCTAATGACTCGAGTGATGCCTTCGTTGATAAGTCGGTTTACAGCAATATTGCTTGCGCGCTGCCCAAGTTGGCGACCAAAGTTTGGTTGATTGGAAACAACGCCAGGCTGTTGAAGTACTGCCGGACGATTGCCTTGATTCGCGCGGCATCCGCAAAGACTGGCCATAAACAAACCAGAGGCAAGGATAACAATTTGATAGGACCGAGATGAAAACATAAGCAATTCTCCATGGATGAGGCCGGAAGTATAGAGAATTGTCGAATCCGCATGAATAGAATTTTTAACGTGTGTTTTCGGGCTTTTTCATCCTGTTTGGTAGCAATATCCCTTCGCTAAATTCATGATTCAAGGCAATTCAATCGCCAAACTTTATCCTTAAAGCGCGAGTCGTTTTCTCATCTGTTGTAACGATAAACAGATCGTCATAGTCATCATGGCCGACAGAGAAATCGCCTTTGCCGCCAAGTCCTTTGACGATTTGGCCGATCGTGTTTGAATGTCCGACCATTAGAATGACGCCGCCAGCGTGTTTTTGTTTGAGAGCGTCAAGCGTTTTCGCATCGTGTTTATTGTAAGTTTGCACTTCCAGTTCAAGTTTATCAGCTGTTGGCTGAGCCGTCGTTTTCGTGCGGACCCAGTCAGTCGAATAAACCTCGGTAACACGTAACAGGCTTGCTATTTCGACCAATTTTGCCGCGCGAATTTTGCCTGCTTCACTCAACGCATCTTTGCTTCCTTCTCGATCGGCGTGACGAACAACGATCCAGGTAGTCGTGTTGAGTTGTTGCTTCGAGTCAGTTGCTTCTTTTTTCTCTGTCTTCTTTTCTTCTTTCAAACTCAGAAAACCCAGTTTAAAAGGAGTGCCCATCAGCCGAACGTTCGGTGGAGGGTTAGCAGACCAGCCGCTAAAGATGACTTTTGTTCCATCAATATGAAACTTCTGGTTTGCAAGAGGTCCGGTAATCAGCAAACGTTGGTTTGGTTCGTCGTCGGGCACAACCATTAAGGTGTCGCCAACTTTTTTCATTTTCCCGGCTACTTTGTTGTACGTCTTGATAACATCAAGTTCTTTGCCATTCCATTCGATTGACTTTGAGGCTGGAAGTTCATCTTGTAAATTCGAACCGTAATTCGAAATCAGTGGCTCAAATGGACCGTGAGCAAATGTCGACGAAGTGGTCGAAGTTAACGACAACAATATTGCGACGATATATAGCTTCAAACTCATGACTGAAACTCCCTTGCTGCTCGCGATTTTTGCCGCTAACGATTGGTGTTAAATGATAAGGAACGCTTCTTAAGCTACGCAATCAAAGTTCACTTGGCAACTGCGCGAAGTAGCTGTGGAGACCAATATTCAGTAGCAGCCAGAGCGTTTTTCAGCGTTGAATCAAAAATGCCAAAGTCGCGCTATCGATAGGACAGGCAAGACAAAGTCAGAGACGAGGGCGAATTGAAAGTCGACCAAGCCATTTCGAGACTCCAGCCTCTGCGAAGTGAACTGAAAGTAGCTCGACTCTCCGAGTCGATTTATTAACATTTCGACTCAGCCAGCTCGAACGCGATCTAAGGGCACAGGGAAACAGCAACGTCGCAACTCAAATAGGCTGGCCAAATTGGCAAAACCCACTAAGCCGAACAACAAGAAAGTTGCTCTGTTGAACAATCGGATACTGCGAAGGCATGGCCCTTGATGATCTCTGGCGGCGCTCAAAAGCTATGACCAACTGCCGTTGGAGCTTTATTTATCGCGCAGATCTGCTCAACGCAGTTAACCAGCCTTGAGCTACAACCGTCCTTGTTTTTAATCGACACGCTCAAGTATGAAATAGGAAAGTGGAATACGAATCGGACCGAAGTTCGCCGTTGCCCGACCGATCATATGGTTGTCGTCGATCTTCACCACCCGATCCTCTAACAATTTGGCCGGATCGTTTTTGGCATTTCCACCATCGCGATAGGAGAAAACTACTCCGCGTCCAAAAGGGCCACGGTTGGTCGGAGCCTGCAAGGCAAACTGTCCGCGGCGTTCGTAGGTCGGGTTGTAACCCATGTTCGATTGCTTCACAACGGGATTCCAACCTGAGGGACGAACTTGATTTGGCTTCACTTGCTCGACCTGAATGTTGTCGCCCTGCCAACGACCGTTTTGTGGCTTAATGTCTTTAATGAACTGCTTGTAGCCTGCTACTTCAACGATACCGCGGTTGACTCCACGCCATTGCCCAGCAAGTTCGCCGGTTGTTGGCGTCGTGCCCTGTCTCATTATCCGGCGGTAGTACAACAAACCGTGGCCTGTTGTATTCATAATGTCATCGCGAGGTGCGTCCGGCACCACAGCGTAATAGGTCACCCCGCCGTGATTAACAGCGCGATGTTGTGGCCCGTGTCCTTGTGGATAGGCCGGCTGAGCCTGAGTTTGGGCGGTGGCAACAAAAAGCGCAGAAACGATTGAAAGAACAAATGCAACAATGGCGATAGGATTTTTCATAATGTTAGTGTGCTTTGAGTAGGTAGATTCTGGATAAGCCCAATTTAAGAATTCGGCGTTAGCTAGTGGGGGTGTAAATCTATTTTGGGCAATTGCCCTATCAGCCCACGAAATTGCCGCACTCAGGGTAAAGAATAGTCCGGTCGTAACGAATGTTGGGGGCTAAACGGTGTTTCGATGGGAAGAGCGCTATGAGCGCTACAAGCATCAAGGCCGGCCTAACCAATGTATGCTCGCATTGTCAATCTTGCTCAAACGTGGCGTTGCCCCAGTAGTTGAAGTTCGCGAATTTTGCGATTCCAGCAATGTAGTTCGATTCCAATGTTTCAATTCGGAATCCGGCTGACTCAATCAATTTTGGAATATCGCGGTTAAGAAAGCAGCCACCGGCAAACCGATTCCAAAGCGGATTCAATCGGTTTTGCCATTTGACAACTCGCTGATCCGGCGCGATGCCGTGTTCGCAAAAAACCAGTTTTGCTTTTGGGCGCATCACTCTTGCAATTCCACGCAGCGCACTGACAGGGTCGGGAATGGTGCACAAACTATAGGTGACCAAAACGGTATCAACACTTTCGTCCTCAAGCGGAATTTGCCCATCTGGCAATCCAATGAATTCGATCTCAAATTCGCAACCCGCCGCACGTTTTGCGGCCATCTTCCACGACGTTTCAGATGGGTCCAGCCCAATGATACGTTCGACTTTATCAGGTTCGTAAAAAGGCAAATTCAAACCTGTGCCAATTCCAATTTCCAGAACGGTTCCAGTTGCTTGGGGAACGACCAACTGCCGCTGGTCCATAATCGGTTTGCAGCCACAAGCGACATTGATGATTCGCGGCAAAATGTGATTGTCGTAAAATGTAATTGGCAGGGTCTATTTTGAACTGTCGCGTGTAACGAAAAAGCTGTGTGATTTGCCGGGTACTATTCCGCATCGGGAATGTAGTTCAACGTATAGTAACCGACAGGATGCCAAAGCGGTTTGCCTTCGGCTGATTTGACGCCGTCCAAATGCAACTCATGAACGTGGCCTTCGTGAAGTTTGTCGACGTGCAACCGAACGGATAGGCCATCGGATGAGACGATGGCTTGTGTGATTTTTGAATCGACGTGATCAACTTCCGGGCTGCCGTAACTTTCTTGATAGATATAGGTGTAAGTCGGCAAAGTGTACGAAGCGATGTCGCCTGCCGTTTTTGGATCGACCGGTTTGGTAAACCGAAGTTCGAACCCATCGTGTTTGGCTTTCATATTCAGCACTTCAAAAGGCGTCTTGCCCGTCCACTCCATTCGCTCAAGCGCAAATGGCTTTTTACCACGCGACCCCCAACCTCGATTGGTTCCACCAACGAACATCATGCCGTTGGCGGCTTGTTCGATCGCAAGGTTGCCAGAATTGAATCCTTCAGTGAACGGGAAACAGGCGCCTTGATAGTGGCCTTTGACTTTTTCGAGATCGACTCGCATGACCCAGCTGAAGGTTTGGTCGCAAACGAACATTTGGTTTTTGAACGGCCCAAATTTTCCGTCTGACGTATCGCAAACGATACCTGCCGCGGATTGACCCATCTTTTGGTAAGGAAACAAAATCGCGGTTGGTTCAAGCTCAGGAATCTTTTTGGCTTCGGTCATGATTCGCGAACCGCTGACGGGGTCGGTTGGTCGTTTGCCGATGGCATCTGTTTCTTTGTACCAATCGTTGCCGATTGGGTTGCCTTGGAAAGAACCCTTTCTCAACCACTTCAATCCACAAGTCCCGTTCCATGGTCCTTGGTTGTCGGTATAGAAAACTTCGCCATCGACGTTGATACCCATTCCGCCTGGCGATCGAATTCCGCTGCACGTTGGTGTGACGGTGCCGTCTGGCGAAACGCGAACGCACCAGCCGCGGTATTTGTTTTCGCTTGTGAAGGAGCCGGTCAGACACAACGTGACCCAAATATTTCCTTCGGCATCAAACTCGGAACCAAAAGCGTACTCGTGGTAGTCGCCATTGATTCCCCAGCCGTCGGCAACCGTTTCGCAAACGTCGGCCAGCCCATCATCGTTTTCGTCGATCAGCCGTGTGACCTCTCCGCGTTGGGTGGCGTAAAGCGAACCATCTCGATACGCGAGGCCTAACACTTCGTGAAGTCCGTCCATGAAAAGGTCTGACGTGATTTTTGAAGCGTCGGACTGGAGCGGATCGTTGAACATGTAAATGTCGCCCCGCCGCGATGAAACAGCCAGTCTTCCGTCGGGCATGAATTCAAAATCGCCAACCTCCAAGACCACATTTTTGGGCGTTGGAATTGTCGTGATCTTATAGTATTCCGATTGCGTAGCATCAGGCTTCTGAGCGGCGGCCATTGAAACGCCGACGGCGATGCTGGTGACGATAAAGGCGAGTGAGGTTGTGAATCGAAATTTGCACATGGCTTGTTCGTTGTGTTGGGTTGTGAAAGGAGTGGCGACTTTATCAATTCCGAATGGCTGCAATTGATTGGTTACCAATCGTAGTTCTGTTCGATTTCAGCTTCGCCGTTTGTCAAAGTGATCGTTGCGACTAATTCACCTTGTTTGTTGGTCGACAATACGACAGGCCCAGAGAAAGAAAGCTTAAGTTCACCATCAACCACGGCTTTGTTTCCTTCTAAAGCAATTTTCTCACTATTGTCGGCCGAGCTTTTGGCGACCAAGTAATGAATGGTGGCCGTTTTTGTTGAGCTGATTTTTATTTTGCGGCTGAGCAGTGGGCGTTCGTTGACGATTTTAGGAACAGGCTGGTCTTCGAATGTTACGTCGCCCAATTGATATTTAAAAATCGGACGGCGATCTTCGTCAAAACGATAGCCTTTAAACTGTGGTTTGTGCTTGGAAAGATCAGGAGGCCAAACGTCTCCCGCCAAGCTTTTTGCAAACACGATGGAATCCGGAAGCGATAAAACTTTCTCGCCCAGCGGTGCTTCAAAGCCAATTCCGCGTCCAGTCCAGTGGCGCGACGCGTCGATAAAGTTCTCTTGCCAGATCAACGCCAGTCGACAATTCTCAGCATCGAACGCGAGGTTGACTTGCTCAGGATATCCGACGCCAATCGCGCGAGCGCCAGCGCCTTCGATAAAGTTGCGGTACATTTTCGGAACGTCAACGGCTTTCAATTCCATTTTTGAACGGATCAATCCCTTTGGCTTTGCGGCCTTTTTTCCGTCAGCCAGAAATTCCCAGATCGCATCAATCTGTTTGTTCGTGTCCCCTTCGAGGATGTCAGGAAAAAACGATTTTCCGCCTGGCCACGATTCAGGCATTCGAGTCCCGCGCCGGAATCTTGAAGGCTTGAGCATGTAGGCGCGGAACCAATCTCTGTTTAACCGCTCGCCCATTGTGGTTAAATCGATGGCCTGAATTCCGGTCGCTTTGTATTTGCCAAACGTGTGACACTTGATGCAGGACAGTCCGTCTTCTCCAGCAAAATATCTGCCGTGAGATTTTAAGTCGGAAAGAGATTCAGTTTGTTTGACGACCGGGACATCTCGAAGTGCATCCACAAGTTTGAGTTCTTCGGCCAGTTTGCCCAAGTTTTCCACGCCGTATTTTGGCATGCGAGTCAACATATACGGCCGATTATTTGCACCGTTGGCAAGAACGTGATCAAGCCATTTTGGATTCAATTTCGAACCGACCGATGTAAGCGTCGGGGGATGCTGGCCTTCGTCTCCCATTTCGGCTTGCGTGCTGGTGAACCAGTTTTTGCGTCCGTAGATTTCAAACGAATCGCCAACCGTGTCAACCACTCCGCCAAACACAAGCCCCTTTTCCTGTTGCCGGTTGTGACAGGCGTAACAATTAAGTGTCGCGAGTTTCTCGTGGACCAATTGTTTGGGATCGGCGGCGTCAGTTGGCGGATTCTTGATCCGTTCGATTCCAGCAACAATCGATTTGATCTGGTTTTCAGTCAGCCCAAAACTCGGGCCGTTGCCTTCACCGGTCAGACAACCTCCGGCCGGTTTGAGGTCGGCAAGTGGTTTGGATTTGTGTACAGAAGTTGACGCCAGAATTGCGTTGTCTGTTTTCAACTCGTGGCAAGAAGCACAACCTACGGACTGAAAATACGTCCGTCCAATTTTTGCTTTTTCCAGATCCTGTTTAAAGATGGGTTTGTCTTTGGTCTCAATCTCGTTTTCGGTATTGCGAAGCAACGTGTCAAACATGACTCTTTTCAAGTTGCCACCTGAGACTTCGACCCTCAGTTCCTCGCCGCCACCGCCTTCGAAAAACTCGACTCGCACTTTGTGAATGCCAGACGGGATTGTTTTGGTGCCGTTCACGGTCACGACTCCGTGGATGCCATCGTTCACAACAATCACTTCGTCGTCGATAATTAGTTTTGAACCATCATCAGAAGAAAGAAAAAAAGTGTATTCGGTTTCTTTTGTTGTGGTCCAAAATCCCTCAAACACGACGCCGAAACCATCGGGACGACCCATGCCCAAAGCGAACCCGGTCGACGTGCCGGACTTGACTGGTTTAAGCTGCGAAAAATTTGGAAGCTTTTCCCATTTGCCTTCGTAGTATGTGTAGTTCACTTTTGAGCTTTGGTCGGCATCGCGAAACAAAAACGAAGCGATCGCCTGAATCTCTTCGCTCTTTAAATCAAACTGGGGCATCCTGCCTGATGGTCGAGCATGCATCGGGTTCTCGATGAAACTTGCCAAACCACTGAGGCTGTATTTTTCGTGAAGTTTTCCAAGCGGAATGGAGGTCGCTATCGAAGTCGGCGATTTCGCATCCGTGTTCTGTGGGTCATGGCATGCAACACAGCCGACACTATGGAAAAGTTTCTCGCCTTTGAGAACCAGTTTTGAAGAGGGCGATTGCTTCATTGGTTTTCCAGTCGTCGCGAGAAAGTGTGCGATCGACTCGGCAATTTTTTTCTTTTCGTCATCCGGCTTTCCTGCCAATACATCGGGCATGGTCGTGCCCGGTTTGATGGAATGCGGAGCGAGCAGGAATTTCTCAAAATGCTCAGGGACAATTCGCGATCCGACATCGGTGAGAATCGGAGCTTTTTTTGGCGCTACACTCCACGTCGCTTTTTTTGCCACGTGACACGAAAGACAATTCAATTCATTGATCAGCAACTGGCCACGCTCGGCGTCACTAATTTCTTCGACGTCGATGAACCGTTGGTAAGCCGGAACGATCGGGTGGTGATCGTCAGCAGACGCGCGATGCTCAGGCGAGCAACCAAATAGGAGAAAGGCAAAAAGAAGGGCTACGTGAAAGGCGATTGGACGGACGAAACCAAAACCTGTAACTGCGCGATTCTTCATTTGTTCGTTTGTTTCTGGAAGAAGTGTTTTACTCAAAAGCAATTATCATTGGCGGCGATTCAATTGACCACGCTTAATCGGTCTATTGTTTGATATTATTCTTTGGATTCATTTTGGGTTTCTTCTTTTTGGAGAAACTTGGGTGCTTTGGGCCGCCTCCCCAATATTTTGGTTTGTCAAAGATTGAGTCCGCATCAGCATCGGTTTCTCGAGGGTCCCCAGTCGAAATCAGCTTTGATTTGAGTCGGCCGATCAACTCATTTTTGATCTCGGCATATTCCTGAATACTGGCAACGTTGTTCGTTTGGTTAGCGTCTTTGCTGAGATCGTATAGTTCAAACTCTGAGCGTTTGCCAAACGACAGTTCGTATTTTCGCCGATGCTCGTCGTCGTTGTCTTTGTTGTCGACCATATAAGTTTTTGTCGGGCCGTTGTCGCAGTCGCCTAACCAACAGCCTGGAATAAACGCGTCTTTAAAATTCGGTGTTCCCGCAGGCCAGCGATCCGGGCGATAGTTGTGGATCAATAAATAGTCGTCGTTGCGATAGGATCGCATCGGCGTGCCGCCGGAATCGGTGCCTTCTTGGCATGGAACGTGACGCTCTTTGCCGGTGAGGACATGATCGCGAGCGGCTTCAATTCGGCCTGATTTAGGTGACTTGAAAATGTTCAGCCAACTTTTGCCGGTCATCTCTTCAGGAATCGCGACGCCCGTTGCTTCAAGAAAAGTCGGTGCCAAATCGGTGGTGCTAACAAAATCGGTAACGACTCGGCCGGGTGAAATTGCCTTTGGCCAACGAACGGCCATCGGAACACGGGTGCCACTGTCGTAGAGATTGCTTTTGCATCGCGGAAATGGCATGCCATGATCACCAGTCATCACGACAATGGTGTTGTCTAGCAAGCCAAGTGTTTCGAGTTTCTTCAACGCTACTCCGACCTCTGAATCAAAACGTTGGACTTCAAAGTAATAGTCGGCAACGTCGGAGCGAACTGTCTCTGAATCTGGAAAGTGGTCGAAGAGTTTGATCTTTCTCAGATCCATGCCGCTTTCGCGACCGGAATTCAATTTGTATCCGCGGTGTGGATCATATGCACCCAGCCAAAAACAAAACGGTTTGTCTTTTGGGCGAGACTCAAGGAAGGCGTCAAAGTTTTTGAATTTGTCACCAGCAGGATGCCCTTTTTCTGTTTCCATCCAATTGGCCACTTTGCCAGGCCCCCAGCTTTTCCGCCAATGTCCAGTAAAGTAACCCGCGTCCTCAAGCAAGTGTGGATACGTTTTGTGTTTTGTATCGAGAACGCTGTGAAGGTTTCCGCCACCGCCCAGCCTCCAGTGAAACTGTCCCGTCAAAATCGCGTTGCGAGATGGCGTACACGAAGGCGATGAAACATACGCGTGCTCGAACAAGATGCCTTCTTTGGCGATCCGGTCAAAGGTCGGTGTTTTTACGACAGGGTCGCCGTACACTCCGGCATGCGGCCAGCCCCAATCGTCAGCGATACAAAACAAAATGTTAGGTCGGCCGTCGGCTAATTCTTTGCCATCGTTTTCCAGATCATTTGTCGAAGCTGCTGAATCGGCGGACGCGATCGAAGCAAAAATCGAGCAGGCGAACACTGCCAATAAAGCGATTTGGAAGCGCGAAAGATACAAACGGTTCATCGGCGAACTCACAGTTGAATTTTGCTTTATTGATTCTGCAACACTGGGCGCGTACGGCCTGCGGCTCTGATCGAACTGAGTTTTTCGCGAAGCTCCGCAAACTTTTCCGGGTGCTCGTCTCTCAAGTTTTTCTTTTCGCCACCATCGATGGCAAGATTGTAGAGCTGACCGCGTTTGTTGGTGCCAAGTTCCGTTTTGGTGTTCTTGTTAAACGACGGCGCCTTGCTTGGCTGAACATATTTCCATGGGCCTTGGCGAAGTGCTAACGATCTTGCGTGCTCAACCAGCAGCGTTCGGCCTTTGTCTGATTTTCCCGTCAACGCTGCGAGCGCATCGATACTGTCTGGGATGGCTTTTTCGGTGATCGTGATTTTTGACTCGTTGCCTGAGATGGCAGCGAACGAAGCGGCGAAATCAATTTGACCGACCAGTGCATCGGAGACCGTTCCGGCTTTGATTTTTCCTGGCCACTTGATCAGTAATGGAACGCGAGTGCCGCCTTCGAAGTTCGAGTACTTTCCGCCACGCCACGGGCCTGCCGGTTTGTGATCGCCAAGCCGTTCGACAGATTGGTCGTGATAGCCGTCGTTGATCACGGGCCCATTGTCGCTGGTAAAGATAACGATCGTGTTGTCGTCTTTGCCGTTTCGTTTTAGTGCTTTGAGCAATTCGCCAACGCACCAATCGGTTTCGACGATCGTATCGCCGCGCGGGCCCATGTCTGTTTTACCGACGAACCGTTTGTGCGGTACCCGTGGAACGTGGATGTCGTGGGTTGAAAAGAATAAGAAGAACGGGGCTGTTTCATCCTTTTGCTTATCAATATAGGCGACGGCTTTTTCAGTGATGCGGTCGGCCATGTCTTCGTCGACCCAACGAGCTTTTTCACCGCCGGTCATAAATCCAATTCGGCTGATGCCGTTGACGATTGTTGCGTTGTGTCCGTGTGCCCATTTTTGCTTCAATGTTTCTGGAATGTCTTTTCCAGTAGGCGCGTCACCGATTTTTTTCTTGAAGCTGACGGTGATTGGGTCAGCCGGATCGAGATCAACGACGTGATGGTTTTCAACATAGACACAAGGAACGCGGTCGCCGGTTGCTGGAATCAAGTAGCAATAGTCGAATCCAATTTCGAGCGGCCCCGGTTTGATGGCTTTATTCCAATCTACGTTTCCATCGCCCAAGCCCAAATGCCATTTGCCCACTACAGCCGTGTTATAGCCGGCTTGTTTAAGTAGCGAAGGCATCGTGACGCGGCCTGGTTTAATGATCGCCGCCGCGTCACCCCGCGCGATGCCGGTTCCTTTTCGTCGCCAAGCGTACTCGCCAGTCAACATTGCGTAGCGTGAAGGAGTGCAAGTCGCCGATGGTGCGTGGGCGTCAGTAAAACGAATGCCTTCTTTCGCAATGCTGTCGATGTTGGGTGTGGAAACAGCAGTCGCTCCGTTGGCGCTGATGTCACCGAACCCAAAATCATCGGTGTAAATCAAAACGATATTGGGTTGTGATTGGTCCGTTGCAGTTGCGATTTCTAAATCGATGCTGCAAAGGGAAAGAAGCAGGACAGTTATAATCGCAATTTTCGAAAACATAACGTTTTTGCTCGCTCGGTCGGTAAGCGTGATGGAGGGTCAGAGTTAACTGAAGCTTGAGTGGTTTTGATTTATGTTGCTAAAATGTTGTTGGGTTGATTATAGCTAGTGATAATTGTGATTGCGATTGTGAAGGAATTTCAACAAGGCACTTGAATCGTGTGCGACCATCTTTGTAGCACTTTTAAGAGGCAAGACGATGTTTAATTTAAGAAATCAAGCAAGGCAATGTCCTAGCCTGTTGCTATTGCTAATAGTTTTAGTCATCGGTTGCACTCCTAAATCCTCTTCCAATGACCCACCGTTAACTCAAACATTTTCCGAGGCGCAAATGTCAGAAACCGTTGATCCGGAACTTGAGTTATTCAAGTCACTCGCACTTGAAAAACAACTGGCTTTCTTAGCGAAACTCAAAAGCAAAACCTCTGAGTTTGATGCGGAATCACTTGACAAATACCTTAGCGAATTTCCTCTGCACGCGACCGATTCTGACTTCATGGCCTTGTTTGTGCTTGCCAAGAATAACATACCCTATCTAGTCCGTCTTGATGATGGAGAGTGGCAGCAAATGCCAGAGAAGCCATTTGAGGATTTGAAGTACGCATGTAAAGACGAGGATGATTGCCCAGTGTTTATTGTCAAACGTGGGAAAGCATACGACACATGGATGTACGATTTCATTACTGGAGAATTCATCGGTGTTTCTATTGGAGAAATCTTGAAAGATGAGTTTGAAATGATTGAATCCAAAAGCAAATGGCCAGAAGAATGGGAAAAGCCCTCCTTTTAAAATCCCTTGATTCGTCAGCCAACTTGTGAAGCTGAATCTTACAAACACGATGGTCGGCGATGAAGCCATGGAATCAATCGCCCAAATTTCAGACGAGGGGTTAGCCTTGCTTTTCAAGCTTCCGAATCTTTGGCAGCTGTCCGTTCACGGTTGCGAATTGAGTGAGAAAGCTGTCGCGAAATTCGATCGTCATCCAACATTGTTTCGTTGTTGCCGGACTAGCCTGTTGCTATCGTTAATAGTTTTAGCCATCGGTTGCAATTCGAAATCCTCTTCCAATGACCCGCCGTTAACTCAAACATTTTCCGAGGCGCAAATGTCAGAAACCGTTGACCCCGAACTTGAGTTATTCAAGTCACTCGTGCTTGAAAAACAACTGGCTTTCTTAGCGAAACTCAAAAGCAAAACCTCTGAGTTCGATGCACAATCACACCTTTACAAATACTTAGGTGAATTCCCGTTGCATGCGATCGACTCCGAACTCAGAGCCCTGTTTTTGCTTGCCAAGAATAATAAAACCTATTTAGTCCGCCTTGATGATGGAGAGTGGCAGCAAATACCTGTGGAGCCATTTGACGATTTGAAGTACTTCGGTAGAGACGAGGATGACTGCGCAATATTTATTGCCAAACGTGAAACGAAAACATACGAAGCAATGATTTATGGTTTCGTAAGCGAACAATTCGCCGGTGTTTTTATTGGGGAAATCCTGGAAAAAGAGTTTGAGCTGAATCAAGGCAACTGGCCGGAAGGATGGGAAAAGCCCTCCTTTTAAAATTTTCTTGATTCTTAAGTTTCGGAATAATTTATTTGAGTTAACCGTTCATAAGCATCGAATTCTAATGAAAATGAATTTGTTTCCGATGGACGTTGAAACACAATGTTATTTTCAGACTTTTTTACGATAGTAAATTCTTGGTCCTTCATAAATGAATCCACTGCCGATCTGTGAGAACTAATAGCACATGACGATAGTGCTTGGGGAAGGTGCAAAAGGATCAAATCATCTGAATAGAGTTTTGATTCCACCTCGGGTGCGAGCAAATACAGGATAAGTCCCGAAGTAATTTCAACAGGACAATAAACTGATGATGTAATTGCTGCTCCCAAAAGACCAAAATACTGGCCGCCTGATTCGGGCAAAGAGCATTCGCCTTCCACCAATTGGTGAAGGCCTTTTTCTTCGCCAAACGATTTGATGGCCCGCGACGACTCAAGTGTGTGCTCAGCAAAATCACATTCTTTGTCATCCCATGCCCACCTCCATAAGTCGTTTCCCTGTACTTCAATTCCTAAAACTTGCACGTCTAATGTCTTGTCTGGATTTTCAAACGTAAACTTGCCAGTTGACTTTTGAAAACTCCAAGGGCCAGCTGGGTTGTCAATCCGAAAATCGACCTGACGAAAATAGCCACGGATCGCGATCGAATCGAAATACATATCCTGAGCATCCAATTTCATACTCAAACCACTTTGTTGATTTGTTAAAACCCAAGTCCTTGCATCATAACAAATAGCACCTCTGAAATTGCTTGCCATCGCAAACTAGTTGATCATTTCGGTGGCGAAGCCTGCAAGATTAATACTTGAGCGGTTAAATTTGATCTAACACTCGATCACATTGACAGCCAAACCACCGCGGGCGGTTTCTTTATATTTCGTCTGCATGTCTTTGCCAGTTTCTCGCATCGTTTTGATGACTTTGTCGAGTGACACGAAATGCTTCCCGTCTCCACGAAGCGCAAGTCTGGCAGCGTTGATGGCTTTGACTGCTCCCATCGCATTGCGTTCGATGCAAGGGACTTGGACCAGCCCGCCGATTGGGTCACAGGTCAAACCGAGATTGTGCTCCATTCCGATCTCGGCAGCGTTTTCGACTTGTTCGGGCGTGCCGCCAAGCACTTCTGCCAAACCGCCGGCCGCCATTGAACAGGCCGAACCAATTTCGCCTTGGCAACCGACTTCGGCGCCTGAGATCGAGGCATTGATTTTGAACAATGTACCGATTGCGGCGGAGGTTAGCAGGAATCTTACGACGCCATCGTCGCTTGCGCCATGGCAATATTTTGTGTAGTAGTGCAACACGGCAGGGATGATGCCGGCGGCGCCGTTGGTTGGCGCGGTAACGACTTGGCCGCCCGCCGCGTTTTCTTCATTGACGGCAAGTGCCCAAAGATTCACCCAATCCATTCGGCTGGGCGGTCCCATCGGTCCTGACGATTCCGTTTCAAGTTTACGAAACATATGCGCCGCGCGACGTTTGACTTTGAGTCCACCGGGCAAGATACCTTCTTGCTGGCAGCCACGATTAACGCAGGCCTGCATCACGGACCAGATTTTTAAAAGACGTTGGCGGATTTCTGATTCGGGGCGCCAGGCAATTTCGTTTTTCAACATCAGGGTGCTGATGGAAAGCCCGTTGTCTTCGCACAAGGCAAGCAGTTTGTTGCCCGAGTCAAATGCGTACGGAAGCTCGGTGGTGTCAGCCACGATTCGATCGCTACCTGAAGCGGTGTCGTCAACGACAAATCCTCCGCCCACGGAATAATAAGTTTTTTGCAACAGCTCTTCGCCCGAGTCGTCTTTGGCCGTTAGCCGCAAGCCATTGGAGTGAAAGTCGAGGACGACGCCGGAGAATTCAAGATGCTGTTTGGGGTCGAATTCAATTTCGTGTTTGCCAAGCAAAGAAAGTTTCTTTTTTGCTTCAACTTCTTCCACGATGGAATTAAGTTTGCTTGGGTCAACCGATTCAGGTGCGTTTCCACATAGCCCGCCCAAGATAGCTTTGTCGCTGCCGTGGCCTTTTCCTGTCGCACCAAGCGATCCATAAAGCTGCACCAAAACGGAATTCGTTTTTGCCAACAGTCCTTCCGACTCCAACCGTTCAACGAACGTCAACGCGGCTCGCATCGGTCCGACTGTATGCGAGCTGGATGGACCGATGCCGATGGAGAATAGCTCGAATATGCTGATGGACATTTTTTGGAATGCGATTGTGAGTGTGGAATTACGCGCGGGAGATTTGTGGCTAACTGAATACTGACTGCCAGCCGGGGTGCTGTAAACAATTTTTTTCTGACTATCGTCAGCCTTACGCCTGTTGCCAGCTTACTTCCTTAACCACAATTTCGTTTAGTGGTTGGCGGACTTTTTTGCTTTGGCTGTTTTTGTCGTCGCCTGCACGGTAGCCGATGGGCAACACGACGGCGGCAGAGAGATTCATTTTGGCTAAACCTAAAATCTCGTTGTACTCGGACGAAACGAAGCCTTCCATTGGGCATGCATCGATTTGCATCGCCCCACAAGCCGCCATCATCGTGCCAAGCGCAATGTAGGCTTGCTTGGTTGCCCAGGCCTGCATGTCGTCGGCGGTCATGTCGCTGACGGCTCCGATCATGACGGCTTTGTAATTGTCCAAGGCTCCACCATCGAGCCCGCGCTCAGATTCCATGCGATCGACATACTTGCTGATGTAACTTTCATCAACGTCCCCACGCGTTGCGATCACGATCACATGGGAAGCGTCTGCGACTTGGCGCTGACCGTAGGATGATGTGATTAGCCGTTCCTGAAGTTCTTTGTTTTCAATGACAAGGAATTTAAAAGGCTGAAGTCCGTAAGACGTTGCGGCCAGATTTCCCGCCTCCAGAACGCCGTCGACTTGTGCGTCGGTAAGCTTTTTCTCAGCGTCAAATTTCTTGGTTGCGTATCGCCAGCGAAGTGAATCTAAAATGTCCATTTATATAAGCCGTATCGAGTTTGATTTGGGAGCGTTGGGTTTGGAGATTTAAACCACGCTTATTATTGCCAGCGGTCATTAGAATACTACCGCAATTTAAATCCGAACCGGAGACATCGGGTTAATAGATGTCTTTTGATTGGGTAGACGTTTTGAGTTGGAAGCGTTAATGGAGGTTCGTGTCAGGCACAGCCGTGACCTACGATGAGTTGCGAGTGCCTGACTTTTCATAACGTGGTCTCTACTACAATAAGAAACTTCCCAACAAGAAAAGGCCACCGACAAAGGTCGATGGCCTGATTCTATTGAGCAAAAAGTTCTTTTCTTTCAACCGCTTTGTATTCAAACGGTTTGTGAAACCAATGAGCGTTTTTGATATTGGAAACGTTCATGGAGGTTCGTGTCAGGCAAAGCCATGACCTACGCAGCCGTCTAAGTTTGAGCTTAGGCAGATTCCGCTGGTGCCGGTTGGAACAATGGGGCGTTCCCAAGTCCACGATGCGCGATTGAAAGTTGACCCGAGTGAACACCTTCATGGTAAGAAGTAAAGATCAACATCTGAGCCATGTTCGGCGCGTCGGCAAACATTCCCTCGTTGGGTGTCGGACTGTTAAGAAATTCGTCGGACAGCCCTTCGATCGCCGCTAACAATTTCTCGCGACGCTCACGGAAGAAGCTAAGCACTTCATCGCTCGACGGATACTTGGACGCGTCGGAGCTAACTTCGGAACCGAACCAAAACAACTCGTCCCAACCTTCAGGTTTGGCGTCGGCTTCGGGGTTCAATTTACTCAAGAACATATTGTCGGCTAATCCCAAGTGCCCAACAATCCACATCGCATGGTTGGCTTTGGGGTGGGCTTGGTACATCCAATCGTCTTGCGTCTTTAACGCTTCGATCATTCCCTCCGCCATTTTTCGAGATTGTGCTAGTGAGTAGAGGATATTTTGTTTGATGGCCATGTTATTTTTTCCTTCGAGATGTTGGTGAAAAGGATCTGCTACCAATCGGAATTACTTTCCGGCATTGTAGCGTTTAGAATGAATTCGTCATTAGTTCCGTTCTTCGGAGCGTGAAGCGTTCAACTAAACTTGCGATTCAATCCAGTCAAATCAATCTATGCCGTCAACTCAACCTTCTGACTTAACCAGAATACTGATCGTCGAAGACCAGCCATCGATGCAGCAATTGGTTGAGGATTATCTTCGCCCAAACGGCTTTGAGACCCAATGTTGCAACTCGGCTGACGAAGCGATGTTGAAGATGGGAATCGCCAACGACGCAAATGAAAACGGTGGCAGTGGAATCGACAAACAGCTTGGTTTTGAAAACGCGAAAACGCAATCCGATTCCAGTGGTGGCGAATCGAATTTCGATGTTGTGTTGACCGATGTAAAAATGCCGGGCACCGACGGGCTGGAGTTTTGCCGCCGCGTCAAGCAACGTTTTCCGAGCTTGCCTGTGATTGTGATGACGGCCTACGGGAGTTTGGAAACGGCAGTCGAAGCGTTACGCGCTGGTGCGTTTGATTTTGTCACCAAACCTGTCGAGTTGGAGTTGCTCAAAGCCTCTCTTGTTCGCGCCGCCGAGAACAGTCAGCTTCGTCGCCGTGTTCGGTTGTTGGAATCGCAAGTTCAAACAGAGTTCCCAGAGTTGATTGGCCAAAGCGACGTGATGCTGCGGTTAAAGGATCAGCTTTCGCGAATCGTCGACTCATCGGCTGCGGTGCTTTTGACGGGCGAAAGCGGATCTGGAAAAGAAGTCGTCGCGCGAGCACTTCACCAACAAAGTACCCGATCGGATAAGCCATTTGTGGCCGTCAATTGCGCGGCGTTACCAGAGGCGTTGCTCGAAAGCGAATTGTTCGGCCACGTCAAAGGCGCTTTTACCGACGCGAAAGAAGACCGAGTCGGTTTGTTCTTGCAAGCCAACGGAGGGACTTTATTCCTGGACGAAATTGGTGAGATGCCGATCGAAGTCCAACCAAAATTGCTTCGGGCGCTTGAGCAAAAAACCGTTCGGCCTGTTGGTGGAAAATCGGAGCAGCCGTTTGATGTCCATCTCATTGCCGCGACCAATCGCGATTTGGAAACGGCGATCGAATCGAAAACTTTTCGCGAGGATCTTTATTACCGCATCAATGTGCTTGAAATTTCCGCTCCCCCATTGCGAACAAGAGGAACGGACGTGCTGGTGTTGGCCGAGCACTTTCTCAAAGAATTCGTAGCTCAAGCTGGCAAAGCGGTAACCGGTTTTGAAGATCAAGTTTCAGAGAAATTATTGTCCTACGATTGGCCCGGCAACGTTCGCGAGCTTCGCAATGTAATTCAAAGAGCAGTCGTGCTTTCGCAACACGAAAAAATTACAACGGAAGTGCTTCCGCAAAAAGTCGTCGACCACAAACCTTCAAAACTCGTGATCGACGAAGGTGACAATCAGCCATTGGCGTCACTTGACGTTATCGAGATGAGATACATTCGCTACGTGCTTGACCGCGTCGATGGTAATAAGACCGAAGCTGCGAAAGTTCTGGGGCTTGATCGAAAAACGCTCTATCGAAAATTAAAAGACTAAACAAAATTTTGGCTTGTACTTGCAGAGAGTTGATCCGATAGGATTTGAACTGATGAGCTAACGTACGAGATTGGTGAGGGCGAAGAAGCTTTGTTTTGAATGTTATTCGTTGTCAGCATTCGTTTCATCTTTGACAATAAAGTGTGGCTCAAGAATCTTTAGGATTCTTTGATCGATCCCCTCAACTTCTTCTAGTTGTTTGATATTTTGGAAGGGGCGTCTTTCGATTATGCCTCGCGCGATTTCATCTGTGATGATAGGAAAGATTCGCATTCGCTCGTACGACACACTATTTACGTCCCATGTGCCGATTGCGGGAAGCACATCGTATTTGCCAGGGTTGTATTCGTTTGGGGCTGGCGTAGGGATAAGATAGGTGCATAGGAATAACAAGAACATTATTGCGGAGCCGGCCAACTGCCACCAAAACATGAAATTGGATTTTGGCATCTCCAACGTATCGCTCTCCTCGATCTGTTGCACGCCGTTTTGACTCGAAATTTTCATCGTTCTAGATCTTCAGAATAGGTTTTGCATCGGCCCAAAAATACAAAGAGAAGCTCTTGGGTTGGCATTGTAACCTGATATTGGGGCCAGTGTATTTATTGAATTTTTAGAAAGCAGCAAGTGTCAAATCTGGCCTGGCAATTCAATCGAGATCGTTGTGCCCTCGCCGACCTCGCTTTCACAGTGAATCGTGCCGTTGTGGTCTTCTACGATTCCATGGACGATCGACAGCCCTAATCCTGTTCCCGCGCCGACTTCCTTGGTTGTGAAAAAGGGTTGGAAGATATCGTTTTTGAGTTCGGCTTGAATGCCTTGCCCGGAGTCAACTACTTGAATCAACCACGAGACTTGTTCGGAAATCGAATTGGGTTCGTTCGATGTCGTTTCTGAGTTGGCTACTGAGCTTTTCGACTTTTGCAAAATGACTCGAACGGTTTGGCCATCATCGGACGCATCCACGGCGTTGTCGATCAGATTCATTAACACTTGTTGAAGCTGATTAAAGTCAAAGTTTGCGTTGGCGATCGACGAAGGCAATTCGCACTCAACATGGACTTTGCGGTTTTCGGTCAGAGGCCGGATCAACTCAACCGAGTGCTTGATGACTTCGCGTAAGTCGCCAAGCGATTTGCGGCTTGGACTGCGGCGGGCGAAATCAAGCAGTTTGTGAATGATATCCGAAATTCGAACGGATTCGTTTTTGATCGCCGTGGCATGTTTCTTTAATTGGTCGGGAGCCAAATCGGGTTGGCTTAAGATCATCTCCGCACGTCCAGAAACCACATTGAGTGGCGTGCCGACTTCGTGGGCAAATCCGGCAGCCAACTGGCCGACTGTTTTAAGTCGATCGGCATGTCGAAGTTGTTCCATCGCTTCGATACGTTGATTGGTTTCGCTGGTGATGGTGGCTTGTTGTTTTCGAAGTCGGTCGCACATTTGGTTTACCGCTGTCGAAAGTTGGCCAAACTCGTCGTTGGAATGGATTTTTAAATCACTTGAAAAATCGCCTTGCCCAACACGTTCCATTTTATCGGTCAACAATTTCAGTGGTCGCGCGATCCAGCGAACGCCTGCGATCATCACGACACCGATACTTAATAGTCCCATCGCTCCAATGGTCAGTAGCGCCGTGAGCCATGTAAATCGCGACTGGGCATCGACGTCATCCAATGGAGAGGCGATTTCAACGGCGCCCGGTTTGCCGTTGAGCTCAAATGGACAATAAGTAAAAAACGCGCGGCCGCCCTGGCGTGAAACACCGGTGGTAGAAAACTGTTTTGTCCGCGCGACCTCGAGTGCCGAGTCGTCTATGAGTGCAGGTTCGAATTCGTAGTTCGCGCCTTCGTCAAACCAAACCCACCTCACCCGCGTTGCGTCTTTGGAGGTCGTGCGAATCATTTTTTCAAAGTAAATGTTGTTGCCGGAAGTGACGGCTTCACGGAATTCGGCGCTGGAATCAATTTGCCCAACATTGGAAGCGATAACCTCATGACGCTTTTCGAGGTTGGCGAAAAACTGTTTACTTGTGAACCAGCTCGCCATCAAGGTGACAGCAATCACGGCAATGATGAACAGGATGATCAATTTTGCGGCAAGTTTCATGATTCAATTTTAGCCTGAAGTTCAGTGGGGCGTTTTGCCCCGCGCGGGGTGTGAAGCCACGTTCACCGACTTTTTCTCATTTGAAATTCGTTGGAACGTTGAGCGATTCACTGTGTTTACTGACTTTGGAAACGAAATTCGACTTTGGCATATCGATTGCTTTAGTTGGGAATGCTCATTTGGATTGCCAGTGGATGGCAGTTGGATTGTCTTTTAGAGCATCGTTGGGGTTAACAATTTGGAGACAAAATGATCAAGCTAGACAGTGATCGATTTGAATCTGCCTTAGACCTACCCGCTTCCGCAACGAATTTTCGTAAAAACACAAATCAGCTTTCGAACGTGGGTTCGGGAATTAGTTTGTATCTCAATCAGGCACTTCGGTCGCCACTCCTTTCCAAATCGGAAGAGCAGCAGCTTGCTCAGAAAATTTCGCGCTATCGAATCGCGTTCCAACGTTTGATTTTACAAGAACCGGACGTCGTGCAGCATCTGGTTGACATGTTGTCAAAATGGGAGTTGAAAAAGCTCCGTTTGGATGCGGTCTGCAATGTGGCTCTTAGCGAAACGGCAAAACGCAAAACGCTTGAGCCAAAAATTCGCAAGACGCTAAAGACATTACGGCGGATGCCCAACGCCATGCGTAAATTGGCAAAGGGTGAGCCCAACGAATCTCAACAACGCGAGCAAAGAAAACTGTTTCGCAAAGTCGTTCGGTTGGTTGAGCCATTGATGATCCGACCAAGGCCTTTTGAAATTGCTCCGTTTTGCAATCCCAAGGCAGCCATCATGTTGCGAAAGTATCACGAGCTTTGTCAGGCGATGACGCAAGCCAACATGCGATTGGTCGTTCAAGTCGCAAGGAAGCTTTGTGGTGGTTCTCCTGTTTTGATGGACATGATCCAAGAAGGCAATCGCGGTTTGATGCACGCTGTGACGAAATTCGATTGCAAGCGTGGTCTTCGTTTTTCGACTTATGCGACGCCTTGGATTAAGCAAACCATTTACGCCGCGCTGCCGAATTCTCAGCGGAACATTCGCGTTCCTGATAATTTTCGAACCAAGGGCAGGGCAGTGCAGCGAAAAATGCATGAGTTGCTTGGCGGGGGAAGCTGGTCTGAGTTTGATTTTCATTCTGACCGAGTGATCAATGCGATTGCGGATGAAATGGAGCTTTGTCCAATTGAAGTTTCCCGCATTCTCACAATTCAACGAGATACCTGTTCGCTTGACCAGCCGACCAGAGGACTCAATAGTACTTCTACGCTTGGTGAATTGATCGCGGATGCGAGTGACAACAGCCCGCCGATGTTGGCTTCTGAAAGAGAGCGGCAGCAGTTCGTTTGGGCGACGTTACATCGTACGTTGAATGAGCGAGAGCGCGAGGTGATTTCATTGCGATTTGGTATCGGCGATGGCAAAGACCGTTCGTTCGCGGAAGTTGGCCGAACGATGGGAATCACACGTGAGCGCGTACGCCAATTGGAAAAGAAGGCAATTGGAAAATTAAGCCAGTTGAAATCGCTTGCGAAGATTGGTTGCGGTTAGCCGTCGCGATTTGAAAAAGCTACCGAACTCAAATTGGATTCGGTAGCTGGCAGGGTTGGCGACCAAGTCGCTGCATCTACACGACCAACGGTGCAGAGTTGGCCGTTAGAAAACGTGGTTGGTGAACGATTTGGATTTGTTATCCTGCCTCACCAAAGTTGGATATAATTGGCCAGAAGTCTAATTGTCCATCCAACGTCACAGTCGTCTATGTCTTTGAACTTCCCAACTTGCTTGGTCGCGCAGATGGTCGCGTTGACGATCGCAAGTTTCTGCAATGCCGCTCCTTGTGCGGCTCAAGCCAACAACAAAACTACGGACAAAGTATCGTTCAATCGCGATGTTCGCCCGATTCTTTCGAACCATTGTTTTGCTTGCCATGGTCCCGACAAAGAGAATCGCGAATCTGGCATCAGGCTTGATCTTGATGGCGACGTGGACCTGGACGAGTTGGTAGATCGAATCACTTCCGATGATGATGATTTGATCATGCCACCATCTGGTAAGCACAAGAAACTTTCGGCGGCTCAGATCAAAATTCTAAAGCGGTGGGTTGCCCAAGGTGGCAAATACGAAACTCATTGGGCTTTTGTTCCGCCAAAGTCAACTGACACTTCGCAAATCAAAACCGATTGGAGCGACCGGCCTATCGACCAATTTGTTGCATCCGCGCTTGCGGCTAAAAGTTTAAAACCGAGTCCGATTGCCAATAAGCGAACACTGATTCGTCGCGCGACGTTTGGATTGACCGGGTTGCCGCCTACGGTCGAGCAAATCAAAGCATTTCTTGATGATGATTCGGATGACGCCTATGAAAAATTGATCGATCGTTTGCTTGACTCGCCGCAGTATGGCGAACACATGGCGCGGTATTGGTTGGACCTGGTCCGTTTCGCGGATACCAATGGAATGCATCACGATCACTATCGAGACATGACGCCGTATCGCGATTGGGTGATTCGTTCGTTTAATGAGAATCTTAAATTTGATCAATTTATTAAGTACCAAATTGCGGGTGACCTTTACGAAAAACCGAATACAGAACAACTGATTGCGTCGGGATTCAATCGACTTCATCTAATCATTGACGTTGGCACGGCTCTGCCCGAAGAGAGTTTTAACAAGAACGTCGTTGATCGAGTGACTGCCGTTGGAACCGCGTTCATGGGGCTGACGGTTCAGTGTGCTGCTTGCCACGATCACAAATACGATCCGATCAGCCAGGAAGAGTTTTATCAACTCTATGCGTTCTTCAACAATTTTGATGGGAAACCGGAAACAGGCGGCCGCAAAGAACCGGATTTCAAACGAGGCTTGCAGGCTCCCTATATCAATCTGACATCCAAAGACCAAGAGCGAGAGTTGGGATCGTTGGCGACAGATTTGAGTCAGCTGAAGGAGCAGATCAAACAGCTGCAAGCCAGACTCAAAGCGGAACGGGAAGCAAACGCGAAATTGATTGCTGAAGAACTTGAAAAAGAGAAAGCGAAGAAAGCAGAACAAAAGGGCGAGGCAGAAAAAAGTTCGACCGAGAAAGACGATGCAAAAATCGAAAAGAAGAAGGCAAAACAAACTGCTGAACTAAAAGAGCTAATCGCCAAACGTGATGCGGCTCAAAAGAAACATGATGATTATTTGCTTACCATCCCTGCAGCGTTGGTGATGAAAGAGCGTGCCAAAATTCGTCCGACGTTTTTGCTTGAGCGTGGTGAGTACGATCATCCTGGCAAGGAAGTCAAACGAAACACGCCGGCGTTCTTGCCGCCCATGAAGTCCGAAGGCGAATCGAAAACGCGAATGGATTTGGCGAACTGGTTGGTTGATAAATCCAATCCGCTGACGGCGCGCGTTACGGTGAATCGGTTTTGGCAACAGTTCTTTGGAACAGGGTTGGTGGCTACGTCAGAGGATTTTGGGGCTCAGGGCGAAGTGCCGAGTCACCCGGAATTGCTTGACCATCTTGCGATCGAGTTTATTGAATCGGGCTGGGATGTGAAGCAGCTTGTCCGTTCGATTGTGCTTTCGAAAACCTATCGTCAATCGTCTCAGGCACCGCGCGCGGGGTATGTTTCGGATCCTGCCAACCGATTGTTGTCGCGAGGGGCGCGGTTTCGTTTGGATGCAGAGGTCATTCGTGATCAGATCTTGAAAGTGACAGGTTTGTTAAACGAAGAGATGCACGGTCGCAGTGTCAAACCGCCGCAGCCTCCGGGGCTGTGGAAGCTGGTCGCGATGCCGTCGTCGTTTCCCAACCAGTACCGGCCAGACTCCGGCGAGAAAATTTACCGGCGTAGCGTTTACACGTTTTGGAAACGCGGATTGCCTCCACCGCAGATGACGATCTTTGACGCACCGTCGAGAGAAAGCTGTATCGCGAGGCGTGAACGGACCAACACGCCGCTTCAAGCGTTGCTGTTGATGAATGAGGAGCAGTATTTTCAAGCGGCGATGCACTACGCCAATGTGCTGGTGAGTGAATCGGAGTTGGAAGACGGTCAAAGGATTAAAATCGCTTACGAGTCAGTCACTTCTCAAGTTCCAGATGAGCGTGTGCTGGGCCAACTGGAAAATGCGCTTGGCGAGTTTCGGCAGATTTACAAAAGCGAACCGGAGTTGGCGAAGCAGATGTTGTCCGAAAGCCGACACGATGAATTAAAGGCGGTCGATGATGTGGCCAAGCAAACAGAACTTGCGTCTTGGACGATGATTGTCCATTCGCTTTTGAATTTGGACGCAACCAAAACACTTCAATAAAAAATTGCACTAGAAACTAATGCAATCGAAACGCTGCAAAAGTAAGTTCTTAAATCGAAAAGACGTATGAAAAATCGAGACGGTAGCGGGAACATCGATACTCCCTTTCAACAGTTTAACAATCGACAGAATCGTCGGCAGTTCTTGCGGACTTCTGCGATGGGACTGGGCGCGGCCGCCGTAGGTTCGCTGGCGTCCAAAGCATCGGCGGCAACGTTAAAAGATGGTGCACATTTCCCGGCCAAGGCAAAACGTGTGATCTTTTTGTTTATGGCAGGAGCACCCAGCCAGCTTGATCTATTCGACTACAAACCCAATTTGCATGACCAGTTTAATAAACCGCTACCTGAGAGTGTGAGTAACGGTCAGCGAGTGACGGCAATGACTCGTGGTGCAAAGCAATTGATCCAGCCGTCGAAGTTCAAATTTTCGCGCCGTGGTAAAAGCGGAATTTTCATGAGCGAGCTGCTGCCGCATCTTTCTGGTGTGGTTGATGATCTGTGTTTTATCAAGTCGATGAATACCGATGCGATCAACCATGATCCAGCGAAGACGTTGTTCTGTACGGGCTCAGAGATTGCGGGCAAGGCGAGCCTGGGGGCATGGCTCAGTTATGGTTTGGGTCGAATGAACGAAGACCTGCCGGATTTCGTTGTGTTGAGTTCAGCGTTTTGGACAGGCGGAAAGGGAAATGTTCAAGCACTTTATAGTCGGCTGTGGGGTTCGGGCTATTTGCCATCGAAACATCAAGGCGTTTCTTTTCAACCGTCGGGTGATCCGGTTTTGTTTCTTTCCAATCCATCGGGCGTCAATCGCGCGAGTCGGAAAAAGATGTTGGACTTGGTGACGGAACTCAATGAGCAACATTTGGAAGAGGTTGGCGATCCGGAAATTCAAACGACCATCGCCCAGCAGGAAATGGCGTTTCGAATGCAAGCCTCGGTTCCCGAGTTGGCAGATTTATCATCTGAGCCGAAACACATTTTGGAAATGTATGGTCCGGAAGTCAAAAAGAATGGTTCGTTTGCGAGAAATTGTTTGTTGGCACGGCGGATGATCGAACGGGATGTTCGATTTGTACAGTTGTTCCATCGCGGCTGGGATCACCATTCATCGCTCCCTAAAAAGCTCAAAGGCCAGACTTACGATGTGGATCAACCAGCGGCCGCGTTGTTAACGGATTTGAAGCAACGTGGATTGCTTGACGATACGCTGGTCGTTTTTGGTGGCGAGTTTGGGCGAACGACTTACGGGCAGGGCGGGCTAAATCGAGAGAACTATGGGCGAGACCACCATCCCCGCTGTTTTACCACTTGGATGGCCGGCGGCGGAATTAAAGGCGGAATCGAGTATGGGAAGACCGATGACTTTTGCTACAACGTGGTCGAAAACCCGGTTCACGTTCGCGATTTCAATGCGACGATTTTGCATCAGTTAGGAATCGATCACGAACGGTTGACGTTTCCATTTTTGGGTTTGGATCAAAAACTGACTGGGGTCGAAGAGGCACATGTGATCAAGGACATTTTGGCTTAGCGGACCGAGGAATTATGTAATTCTCAGTTCAATCCGATGTAAGCGCAACGTAAATTCGGTTACCCTCTTGTGATTTTTCTGACTTGTAGGCCAGATTTGCTTTTCTGTGGCGATAAACCTGTTTAGAAGAGAAAGGTTGAAACAGACTTTCGGCATGATGTCCGAACGTCGAACTCGTCCCTGAAAAAATTAGCTCACCGACTGTTAGGAATTTACATGTTTGAGCTGGCCCTCCTTGTCATTTTTACGATTCTCATCTTCGCGATAATCGGCCTGTATGCATCCCTGGTATGGATTTTTGATTCGACGCCTCGGAAACAACCAGATCGTAAAACAACTGCCGATGATACTAAACCGTCACTCAACTCTGACGTATTGGCCGCGAAACGATTGGTTAAATATCTTCGCGCGACCGAACAAATAGAGTTCAGCGAATACTCGCGGCTACGAAGTTTGTTGAGCCAACCGTTTCGACGAAATTACGAACTGGAGAGTATTGCAAACTCGAAAGCAAAAGCTCCAACGCAAAATCCTGAAGCTCAGTTAATAACGGATGAGCCAATTGTTGAAGCGAAAATTGCAACTTCCTCAGTCGCTCCAAACAAGCCAGCACTCGTGGCATCCAATGCGTTACCACTTGCCAGCGCCAATGTTGAAAACAGAAGCGAATCTCAATCGGTAAAAGCAAACGCGAAACCGGCTCCCTGGGACTTGCCCGATCCGCCTGTTGCCCCTCCGCGCAGAACGTTTGGCGAATTGATGTCTGGGTTCATGGAAGAGAAGAACATGCGCTGGGGCGAGTTAGCCAGTGGAATCCTGATCGTGTTAAGCGCCGTTGGATTAGTCGTCAGTCTGCGCGAACAATTGCGAAACACAATTCCATATTTTTCGTCGTTGCTGTTTTTACTAATGACCGCTGCGATTCACGGCGCTGGGATTTATACGCTGCGTAAATGGAATTTGCGAAACACAAGTCGCGGTGCGTTGGTGATCGGATTGCTACTGATTCCACTTAACTTTGTCGCCGCGTGCGTGCTGGCAGGTGGAGCAGGGGATGAACTACGACGCCCAATTTCCGATCCGTGGCTTTGGCTGGCGGTTATGGTCGGCGTCTCTGGATTTTCGGTTCTGGCATGGTATTCAAGTAAGCACTTGTTTCGCGCCGGGCATCTGCCAATCGTCATTGCTTTGATGGGTTGCGGGATTGGAACATTGCTGTTGGGTCGGCTGATCGAAACGACTTCATCAAGCGTTTGGTATTTCGCTTACTCACTTCCGGTAGCCGCGAGTTTTCTGGTCGGGACATGCATGTTCGACACGCAGCAATGGCAACGAACGCGGTGGTCAGAACGAGCTGGGAATCGGCTTTATTTGTTCCTCGGTATCTCAACCTTTGCAGCACTCGCTGCGCTTTCGATGGTGACAATTCGAGCAGAATCCACCCTGTTCGCGGTCGTCTCCATCGCGCCAATCATATCGGTCATCTGTATCGTTACGAGTTGGCTGGGGTCAATTTTGAAAAACAACTCTCGTGACGATGTTGCCCAACGGGTGACGGGTTTGACATTGGAGATTCTTGGCTTGATTCTTATCGGGATCTCGTTGGTGACTTCGTTAAGCAACCCAATCACGTTTTTGATTAATTGCATGATCAGTGGAATTGGTCTGTTAGCGATGTTCGTACATCAGCGAAATGAATCCAGAATAGGAATTGCTTGGGCAATTCTAAGCATGGGAATGTTGGCCGGTTTGAATTTTATTGCCGGCAAGTTTTCAGTTGACCACTGGACGTCGCTTGAAGAAATCAAAACTGCGGTGCTCAATGGAAAAAGTGGTTTGTGTTTGTTGGCGTCGGGAGCTGCGGTCGTTGGTTGTCACGCGGTAGTTCGAAAAAGAATTCCCGATCCACAACGACAAAAGTCATTCATGTTAACTGGCTGGTTTACCGGAGCGTCACTGTTGTTGGCAGGATGCCTGATTGCACTCATCGCAAGTTTGACCAACCGCGACAACGTGTTCGACGTGATGACGGCGACCAGCTTACTGGGACTGGCCGCGGTCGGGGCAGTTGTAGCCGCGATGGTTAGCCAAAAAAGAAGCCTCAATTCGTATGGGCTGGGGCATATTGCTGGCGTGCTTTTGTTGGCGGCACTTGCTCACGGTTTGCTTTGGAATCCGACCATTGCGAATTTCGTTGCCAAATTCAATTGTGGAAACGCTGCGGTGGCGTGGGTTTGCGTGGTTGTGATTCATGGACTGGTCATGGGAATGGTCGCGGCGTGGTTGGCCAGGAAAAAAATGAATTCAACTGCTCAAAGTCATTCTGATAATGCCTCGCTCGCGGATGAATTTGGATATTGGTCCATCGCAACAGCTCTTGTTGGTTCGATTGGATTGTTGGGGCTCATGCCAACTCAATCGGGCTGGGCAACGGCGTTCGCAATTATTTCTTCGTTGAGTTGGTACTGCATTGGGTGGTCGATTCACCAGAAAAGCACAGATGAAAAATCAGCGGTGGCCAGTCCATTTGTCCTTTCAACGGGCTTCGTTGTTTGTGTTGGCATAGCCGAGTTGGCGACGCGTTTTACATGGTTTCCTGAAATCGCATCGCCGGAACATTGGCTGGCTCAAGCCGTTGGAATCGCGAGTTGGGCGTCGGTCTGGACGATTGCCATGATGTACTTGAATCGCGCTGGCGACGGGGTAAAGCCATCCCAATTCTCATGGCTGAACCAGAACAAAATTCGAATCGAGCTGGGCGTGATGTTTGGTTCTACAGCCGTGGTCACAGGATTGATTGTGGCCAATTTGTTTTTCGGATCAACACAGGAGCTTTTTAAGGAGTCAAAATTATTGGCTTCCGTTTTCTCATTGGAAACATTTTGGGTGTATGCGGCACTCGCCACCGCTGCAATCGGATTTTTAATTTCCACGATTGAAAAACCAACTGTATTCAAAGGCGGAGCTTTGATTGCGATTTGGTTGTTGGCGTGGTCAACGAGTGCGTCCGTGTTTGTGGATTCAAAATCCATCGCGTCAGGGATTCGCTGGTTGCTTCCGATCGGCGGCGCGATAGGTGCTGGCTTGCTCGAGAGTCGGCGGAGATTTTTGCCAGCGTGGAGCGCGAGTCGACGTATGTTGAAACTGTCGGGACCTTCGCGTTGGCGCAAAAAGTCAACTCAAACGCTGATCAATCTTGCTTTGGCCGTGATTGCTGGTGTCGTAATACTGATTTCCACGATCACGGTTTCACAAGTTCTTTTGAATGGCGTTGAAGCGTTGGGCGGACCAACGGCTGACTCTTGGTTTAAGAGAATTCCGGCGGAAATTTCGTTTGGTATGCCAGTCGCGATCGTGGTTGGGACTTTTCTTCTCCTAGCCATTTCTGAAAGACGCAGCCTGCTCGCGACGCTTGGTTCAACCGTGTTTCAATACGTTGTGTTGCTGGCTGTCGTTTTGTTGTTTTATTCGCCGCATCCGAAGTTGGCATCCAGTTGGTTTATCAACATCTTGCAAGCGGTCTCGCTAGGCATGACAGCCTACGGTTTTGTCTGGTGGTGGATGCGACATCGAATCGAGCGACAACATCAAAAGCAAGAAACGAAGTTCGGGTCGATCAATCAACTAGAAACGCACACATTGATCAATGGGTTTCTGATTACCAGTCTTGCCGCGTTGGTGATGGGACGGTTTTTCGTATATCCCGACCATCCGGGCGATTGGATCAGTTCGGTGGGAAGCCCGCTAGGCATTTTTGCATGGGCGTCGGTTACCGCGTTGGGTTTTGTAGTCTGGCGGGAGCGATCGGAATCGGATAACAAACTCGCCGTCAAAAATGGTGTGCTCAATCGATTGAATCTTTCGCCGTTTGCAATCAATTGTTTGGTTGGCTCGATGGGGTTGGTTTTGGTTGCACTATTGGCCGCGGTCGTCGATCAAACCATGTTTGCCCCGTGGCTTTCTTTCAAAGCGATCGCGATTGGTGCGATTGTCGTTGCCGCAATACAGTGGAGTCTGCTGAAGTTGTCGTCGTCCATTGGGGGAACGGACGACAGTCAGTTTGTTCACCCGCTTAGCAACGCTTGGCCGGCAACGATTGTTTTTCTGGTTGGACTTGCGTTTGCAATGCGAGGCGCGTTGTTAGCCCCTGAAAGTTATTGGCTTTATTTTGCATTGATTGGCGTTTGGGCCGTTCTTGTGATGGGAATCGGTTGGTTGCATCTTTCGGCAAGATTTGGATTTGTATCGGCGGCGGTGGCGGTGGCTGCAACAACCACATTGGTCATTCGGGATCCGCAGAGTTGGTTCACACAATCCCAGCCCTATTGGTTCAATTTGGCAACGATTGCAATTGGAGCGATTGGAATAATGTGGACTGCGTTTTACCTGTTCCAACGAAAGTCAAACCGAGTTCCGATCAAGCGTTCATTTTTATCCATGCCTAACGTGGCGATGCTGCTCGGAGTGGTGTGGATATTTGTGGCAGCATTGGCTCAATTGCCACTCGATGCGGGATTACTTGGCGGCCGCGCAAGCTCACTAGCCAATCCGTTGGGCGGCTTGGCATTTGCAACAATGGCAATTTTCGCAATCGTGATGGCTTGGAATGACCGAGCAAGGTTTCGGCTGATCTGCCGTTGTCTACTTTCCATGGCAGCGATGTTGGTTGTGGTTTCAGGAATGGTTTCAAGGTTCGAATCAACGCCTGAATTCCAATTCATAGCAGTGACCTTCGGGGCGTCTTTGGTCGTTCTGACCTGGGGTGCAGGATGGTTTCATCGAGAGAAATTTCGCCTGGTTGGTCGAAGACTTGGACAAACTCGAATGGTTGCTTTTGAAAGATCTGTCGGACGTCAATTGCCAATTTTCAGTATGATTGCGGGCGTCTTGATTTTGGCTTGTGCTTTGCTTTCGATCTTTACGACCGAAGTCCGCGTGTTGCGATATTTGTCCGCTGCGGTCCCTTTTGCATTGGCATTGTCATTTGCTTTTCAATCCAATCCAAATTCTCGGCGCTGGCTGCAAGTGTTTGCATTTGCTTTGGCAACGGTCGGATTTTTGTTTCTCGGTTGGGCAGATCTGACGCCAAAGGAAATGTCTGACCCGCCGGTCGTTCAATTGTTGGTAAGAACTCTGATCGTGTTGGCTGGGTTGATGTTTGTCTATGGCGGGTTGGTGTCGCGTTGGGTTGTGTCGGGTGATACCTGGTTGAAGTCACTTCGCGAAATGTCGGTGGCGACTTGTGCATTGGCGATCGTTTGTTTCGCCTTGGTTCTGGTCAACGAAGTCATTGCATTCGATCCCGTCGGCGGATGTGGATTGAGTGTGGCTGAATCGATTGCCGTTGCAGTACTCGTTGGCGGAATGATTGTCGGTTTGATTACGATCGCGATTCGTCCTGAAAATGATCCTTTCGCTTTGTCGCTACGAGGGCGAATGGGGTATGTGTATGCCGGAGAAGTGGTTGCGGCAGCTTTGGCGGCTCATGTTTACCTTTCTATGCCTTGGCTATTCAAATTTGGGATATTGGAATATTGGCCGTACATCATGATGGCGATTTGTTTTGTCGGAGTTGGCGTCGCTCAGATATTGGAAAAGAGAAACCTCACTGTGCTTGGTGAGCCCTTATTCCAAACCGCCGCCATCATTCCAATGGTGGTGGCCGGTGCAATTTTTGCGATCCACTCACAAGCCGACGCCGCGATGGTGATGCTGACGGTTGGAATGGCGTATCTGATGATCGGTTACGTGAGGCAATCGATGCTTAGCGGAGCGGGCGCTATTGTATTCGGCACGTTGGCGCTTTGGATTTTCCTGGAATCGCGGCTTTCGTTTTTTGAGAATCCTCAATTGTGGTTGATCCCTCCCGCAGTTTCAGTGTTGATTGCTGGGCAGTTGTTTCGCAAGTCGCTCAACGCGCAGCAATTGGCTGCACTTCGTTATACGTGCGTGATGGTCATTTACGTGAGTTCGACCAGCGAAATTTTTATTAGTGGAATAGGCGAAAAGCTATGGCCACCAATAGTGTTGGCCGTGCTCGCCGTGTTGGGCATCATGAGCGGCATCATGTTCCAGGTGAAATCGTATTTGTATTTCGGAAGCCTGTTTTTGCTGATAGCGATGATCACGATGGTGGCTCACGCACACCAAAGACTGGATCACGTTTGGCCGTGGTGGGCGTTTGGAATTGGGCTTGGAATCGCGATCCTGGTAATGTTTGGTTTGTTCGAAAAACGCAAGAACGAGATGAACGTGATTGCGCGCCGGTTGAAGAAATGGGAAGTCTAAGGCACGATCGACAGTTGAGCGTCATTCCCGTTTGCGAATGGTTTCTTCGTCCTTACTTAATTAAAATCGCTGCCAGTGTTGAGATGACACTGTCTGACTCGATTTGAACTAACGGCGAGAGCTCTACCCGTTTGTACAAAGATCGATTGCCAGCTTGACTGTTTCGGGGGTGAAGCTGGCCACGATCGAGAATGAAAATAGGGGCTTTAGGTGGGCGGGGGTTGAGCGATGGCGTAATCAAGGTTCCGGTGTCCTTTACAAATCTCTATTTTCTAGCAATCGATCTATCTCGACCTACTTCAAAAATCGTCCAACCGCTTGATTTCCATCGTGGCCTTTCAACAACCAACACGCAGTACAAAGACAGTGCGTTTAAGATTCACCTGCTTCGCTTTGGCAGCCGCATGCGCGGTCATCGTGGCTGGTTGTGGTACCACCGTCAAACGAGCCGGCACTGAACAACTGCTGATCTCAAACGCCGTCGACAACGCCGTCGAGAAATTGGATTTTCATGAGTTGAGCGGTCACAAGGTGTTCTTCGATACCGATTTTTTAAAAACCGTTCACTCTGATAACTTTGTCAGCAAGGATTACGTGATCAGTGCGATTCGGCATCAGTTGGTTGCTAACGGCGCGTTGGTGCAAGACTCGCGTGATTCCGCCGACACGATCGTTGAAGCTCGAGTCGGTGCGTTGGGGACGGATGATCACGAGATCACCTATGGCATTCCCAAAACAGGTGGTTTAACTACTGCAGCGTCGGTGTTGTCAAACTCTCCGATAGGAGCGTTTCCGGAAGTTTCATTTGCACAAACCAACTCGCATGCGGCGGTAGCTAAAGTGATTGTGTTTGCCTATGACCAAAAAACCAAAGAACCCATCTGGCAGTCAGGCGTGGCCAAAGCCGAAAGCAATAGCTCACACACTTGGGTGTTGGGTGCGGGACCTTTCCAAAAAGGCAGCATCTATGAAGGCAACCGTTTTGCTGGAAAAATGATTGGGCCAAAAAACGGCTTCCGTGGCAAAACGAGTTTGGAGGGCAAAAGCGATCCAGAAAATACTACTGAACATCCACTAAGCTATCGCGACGCCTACACTTTCCAGCAGCCAACGGCACAGAATGAAGCATCAACCGTCAAGCAGGCTTCTGCCGAAGAAGACATCACCGGCGAATGAATGTTGCAAAGGTGATAGGTTTCAAGTTGCCAGTCCGATCGTTTTGACGCTGGACATTTTCAGCCAAAGCACAATGGTCCGGCGATTTGACACGATCGCCAGTTGAGCATCATTCCCGCTTGCGAATGGTTTCCTCGTCCTTACTTAAAATCGCTGCCAGTGTTGAGATGACACTGTCTGACTCGATTTGAACTAGCGGCGAGAGCTCTACCCGTTTGGATAGAACTTTTTCAAACTCCAAATGGAGTTCGGACAGTCGAAGGAACTTTCCGTCTTCTCGGCAGCATTGCATTTCTCGCTCGATATTGTTCAGTTTTTTGTTGAGCTTTTTCACTTTCCGTTGCCGTTTAAAAGCGCGTAGTCTTTTCTCGCGATCGCGTTGTTCCACTTTCCGTTGCCGTGTAGAAACGCTTAGTTTTTTCTGGCGATTGCTTTTTATGGCTTGAGGATTTTGAGGCACAGAATCCTCGTCAGTAGACTGATTGGTCGGGATTATTGGACGAATGACGGTGTCAGCTGCAGCTTGGTCAAGTAGGTCAATGACCGAATCGGCGATGGTTTGATCAAGCTCTGATTCGTGTTGATAGTGCGTACAAAGATCGATTGCCAGCTCGACTGTTTCGGGGGGAATGTTGCAAAGGTGATAGGTTTCAAGTTGCCGGATTGTTTGATCAATCATCTGGTGGATCGGTGGAACTTCGCTTTTTGACAGAACAATAATTTCAAACGATTCCGCCACATCGGCTTTGCTAAGAAAAGTCTCAAGTTGCCATTCTTCTGCCAGTCCGATCGTTTTGACGCTGGACATTTTCAGCCATGGCACAATGGTCCCGGCGATCGAACGTTTGGGTGATTGAGGGGCCGAGAAAGTAAACAGTTCAACAAAGTTATCAAAAGCCAAAACGACATTGCCATCATGTTTCGCTTGATTGAGCATATCGATCAAGCGTGTTAAGAAGCATTCGTTCTCGGCCAGGAAATTCACGATTTTGTACATCGAGTGCTCGGTGAGTGCATCGGGAACTTTTTTGCTCACTAGCCGGTCAGCGATCGAATTCAGATACAGCTCGCCCAATCGGCGATCGCCAACCAATAAGACGTTGTTCTTGTTGCGACGAATCAACGTCCGCAGGATTTGATCGATAACAGCCAGATCCAAATCAAGGGCAGGGTAGTATTGATATTTGGCCTGTAACGTCAGGTTGATCGCGTGCTGATAAAGCGGTGAGTCTTTGTCGGGTGCTGGATCTGGAGTTTCAGGAAGGCTGATCGTTTTTTCGATTCGTGACGATGGGCTGCCGCGTCCCACGTAAGTTTCGAGTTCGCTTTTTAAATTTGCGATGTCAATTTCTAACGAACTGAGAATTTCAGTTGATTTGAATTGCTGATTGTCGGGCGACTCCAGCAAAGCAAGAAACATATGCTCTGCATTGATAAACTTATGCCCCAGCGATTTTGCAACGTGCTGGGCAAGCACTAACACTTTCTTGAAATCAGCAGTCATCGAGATGCGATTGGGCGTCGGTGATTCCGACTGGCTGGGTAGTCTCTCTGAAATTTCAGCAAGCAATGCCATGCGGTCCAAACCTGCGTTGCTCAAACAAAATGTCGCGTCACTGTTTCCTTCCTCCAAAATCGCCATCAGTAAATGTTGTGTGTCGAACTCCGAGTCTCCACGCCGAATTGCAATTCGCCTAGAGAGGTTGAATATATGGCTGGCTCGATCATTGATGTCCAGCTCACGATATTGTTCCTGTTTGAATTTGTTGAGAACCATGTCTCGGATTGCTGACAGAGTCAAATCCTGTTGTTGCAAGAGAAGACTAAGTATCTTTGCCGCTCCACATTCGGAGACGGTTATTAGACCAAGCATCAAATGTGAGGTGCCAATGGAATCATGTTTCCGGGCTTCCGATTCTTTTATCGCAATTTCAATAACCTGTTTCGCATATTCGCTCTTTGGCATCTTTCCCATCGTGATCATCTCGGGCCCGGATTCAAGATGTTTTTCGACTTCGAGCCGGATCGTTCGCAAGTGAATGCCAAGGTCTTTGAGCATCGTTGCTCCTTCGTTGACGCCTTCTTTGACCAACCCAAGCAAAATATGCTCGGTGTCCACTTCTTGATGATTGAATCGTTGACATTCCTGGTTGGCGAGCTGCATGATTTTGCGCGCTCGGGCGGTATATCTTAAGTCCATCAGTTGATCCTGACATTGCCTGAATAGAATTGGTGCTCGGGTTTCACCGATGAGGATCCAGCTGATCGCAAGAACCAATGTGATTACTCTGTTCCTTCTGTTCCAGAAAAACACGAACGGTGAAGGAATTCATTCTACCGGTTTCTGTCTCAGGAATCCTGTTGCGAAAACCCGGTGAAGGTGCACCAGCGCGAATAAATGTGAAATATTCGGCTAAGCCTGAGATCGTAGTTGCGAGACTTTTAGACCAAGATGTCGTTTACCACATGCCCCGCCACATCTGTCAGCCGGAAATCTCTTCCCCGATACCGATACGTCAATCGTGTATGGTCGATTCCAAAAAGGTGTAACAACGTCGCGTGCATGTCGTTAATATGAATTGGGTTTTCGACAGCGGCATAACCAAGCTCGTCTGTCGCGCCGTATGTCATGCCGGGTTTGATCCCGCCACCCGCCATCCAGCAAGAGAATCCTTTGATGTGATGGTCTCGCCCGTTGCCTTGAGCCATTGGGGTGCGCCCAAATTCGCCTCCCCAAATGATCAATGTGTCATCCAGCATCCCGCGTTGTTTCAAGTCTTTGACAAGCGCCGCCGAAGCTTGATCGACCAACTTCGAAGTGACTTTGATTCCCTTTTTGATGCCACCATGATGGTCCCAGCCACGATGGTAAAGCTGAATGAATCGCACGCCGCGCTCGGCCAGGCGCCGGGCTAACAAACAATTGGAGGCAAAGCTTCCGTCTGCCCCTTTGGTGCCATACAAATCCAGAATCGATTGTGGTTCGTCAGAAATATCCGCCAACTCTGGTACCGATGTCTGCATCTTAAACGCAAGTTCGTACTGCGCGATTCGCGTTTCAATTTCCGGATCATAGTCTCGCTGCAGTCCGATTCGGTTTAGTTTTTCAACCGCAGAAACAAGGTCTTTTTGTCTTGCGTGATCGACGCCCGCCGGATTTTTGACGTACAAAACCGGTTCGCCTTTTGAGCGGAACTCGACGCCTTGAAATTTGCTTGGCAAGAACCCACTATGCCATTGCCGAGAAGCGATCGGTTGCGATTGACCACCGCCGACAGAAGTCAAAACAACATAGCCGGGAAGGTTGTCGGTCTCGCTGCCCAAACCGTAAAGCAACCACGAGCCCATCGACGGCCGCCCCGGAATGCTACTGCCTGTGTTGATTAAACTGTGAGCCGGATCGTGATTGATTTGGTCAGTATGCATCGAGCGGATGATGCAAATCTCATCGGCGATCGTTTGAATGTTCGGCAGGATGTCACCGATTTGCTGACCCGATTTTCCGACCTTTGAGAAACCATGCTGTGGGCCCATGATTTTCAGTTGATCACGTTGGCCTTGAAGCTGCGCGATCTGTTGGCCTTCGGTAACCGATTTGGGCATCGGTTTTCCATCGAGCTCTGCCAATTTTGCTTTGTAGTCAAACGTCTCTAAATGGGATGGCCCACCCGCCATGCACAAATGAATCACACGTTTGATTTTTGGTTTAATGCGCACGTGGTTAATGTCTTCATTCGCTTGGGCCGGGCGGATCCCAAGCGATTGGCCCAATAGTGCGCCCAGGGCGATACTTCCAACACCCGTTGAAGCGCGTCGCAAGAACGTGCGTCGATTTTGAATTTGGTTGAAAGCGTTTAGCGAATTCAAATAGTTCTTTTGGTTCATGTTATTTTCTCAAAATGAATTCGTGCATGTTGATCACCGCGCGACATGCAGATGTCCAAGCAGCCAGTTCGATCGCTGTGTCTTCTGGCATATCGGGGCTGCCAAGTAGCTTTTTCGCTTCGTCAGGCTGGTTTTTGAAGTCAGCCAAACTGGACTCAATCAGTCCGCTGATGATTTGTTTTTCTTCTTCACTGGCCACACGGGAAAACGCGATTTTGAATATTTCGTCGATCCGCGAATCGGTATCGGTTTGATTTTTGATTGCAATCTGAGCCAATCCTTTTGCGGCTTCGACATAGGACGGGTCGTTCAGCAAGACTAACGCGGCCAGGGGTGTGCTTGAACGCGGTCGCGCGGCGGTGCATTCTTCACGCGACGGTGCGTCAAACGTTTTCATTGCCGGATGAAGAAATTGACGTTGCCAATGAGTGTAAATGCCACGACGGTATTGGTCGCTTCCAGTACTGGCAACATATTTTCGAACTGGAAAATTTAGATGGCGGTAGAGCCCGGCAGGCTGATATGGCTTTACGCTTTTCCCGCCAATCGTTGGAACCAATAGACCGCTTGCTGCCAGTGCGTGGTCGCGAATAAATTCTGCATCCAATCGGAATCGTGACTGCCGCGCGAGCAAGCGATTTTCGGGATCAATGACTTTGAGTTCCGGCCGTAAGCTTGACGATTGTTGGTAAGTTTTCGACATCACCATTGTGCGAACAAGTTTTTTGATATCCCAATTTGAGTCAACAAATTCGATCGCCAGTCTGTCGAGTAATTCGGCATGCGAAGGCGGCTCGCCTTGGGCTCCAAAGTCATCCAGCACATTCGAAATCCCGTTTCCGAAAAACATCCGCCATGTTCGATTTGCAAAAACGCGTGCGGTGAGTGGGTTTTGTTTGTCCGCGATCCAGTTCGCCAGCTCAAGCCGCGTCGCGCGTTTCGTTTCTTCCGTTGACCAATTCTCTCCGCCAAGAGAATCTGGCACGCCTGGTGTGACAACCTCACCCGTTTTGTCCATCCAGTTACCCCGCGCCAACACACGAATTTTCCGCGGTTCAACGGAAACGGTAATCAAAGTGCGTTGTGTGTTGGCGGCCACGACTTGAGCGAGTTCTGTGTTCAGCTTGGCAATCCGATCATGTATTTTTTTGAAACGAGGCGCGATCGAAACGTGGTAATCAGAAAGTTGCTTTTTTTGGGCAGCGTCGCGGGTTCTGGGTTTGGTTTTTATGATCGCCAAAATTTCTGGTGGAAGAGTCCGCATCGGATCCGCGATCGCGTTGGGGCGATTCGATTCCGAAATTCGAAAGTGGCCTAACGTATGGCCTCCATTGCCATGGTTTTGTTGAATCACGAACGTGACTTGGCCAGCGGAAACGTCTCCGTCGATTTGAAAGACGACTTCGTTTTGTTGATTTGCACGAGGCATCACAGCCCAGCCAAATTGCTTTCCTTTGGCATCGCGATCGAGCGCACTGGCCGCACTCCATTTTTTGTCAGGGTGGCCATTAGCCGATGCGATTTGTTCAAACGTTGCGGTTGGATTGTTGAGCTTAAGCGTTTTTGATTTAAGCTCTTCAGGCCACTGGGCAAAGCCTTTTTTCAGCGAATCCAATTTGTCGGAGTGGTCGCCGAGGATCGCGAAAAATTCAGTCACGACAAAGTTTCCATTGGCGGCCCGACCCGGCCCTTTTTTTGGCAGCGATTTTTCAGGTAACGCTTCCAATCGAATTGCCTTGGTGCCTGCTGAGATCTTTGTTGTGATGAGGTAGCTTTCCTTGTCCGGTTTGGCACCAGACAAAAGAACTGAGTTTTGTTTTGTGATTGTCGCTGTCGATTTATCGGACAATTTGACCGCTGTTGGTCTCAAGTGATTCCAATGCGAATTTGCGTTAAGAGTATTTTTCTCCCAAGCAACACGTTCCCTATCGACTTCCGCATTGACGACCATCGTCGATTTAAGTTTTGCAATCTGTTCGTCAAACGACTTTTTTAAATCGGGTAGATCGGGGCTTGGAACGTCCATCATGGGACCCCATTGCCCTGTATGATTGGCGCCGGAATAGAGCCCTTTCTCTTTGATGTCTGCAAAAAACGAAGAGAACTCGTAGAACTCTTTGGCTGAAAACGGATCAAATTTGTGGTCGTGACATTCGGCACACCCAAGTGTTACGCCCAACCATACCGAGGAGGTCGTGCGCACGCGATCGGAGGCGTATTTGTTGAGATACTCTTCGGGCTGAACGCCGCCCTCAGCCGACATCATGCCAAGCCGATTGTAACCGGATGCGATTTTTTGTTCCTGCGTTGGCGATTCGAGTAAGTCACCGGCCAACTGCTCGCGGGTAAACTGATCGAATGGCATATTCGAATTAAAAGCGTTGATCACGTAGTCGCGGTAGGGGGAAACACTTACATCCTGGTCGCCGTGATAGCCAACGGTGTCTGCGTAACGAACCAAGTCCAACCAGTAGACCGCCATGCGTTCGCCGAAATGCGGGCTGGCCAAAAGGCGGTCAACTGTTGTTTGATAGGCTGAGTCAAATCCCTCGCTGGCGATTTGCGATTCAAAAGACTCCAGTTGCTTGGGAGTTGGTGGAAGCCCGGTGAGATCAAAACTCAGCCGCCGAAGAAGTGTGTGTGGCTGAGCGGTTGCGGCGGGTTTGATTTTTTTCCGGTCAAGCCGACTGAGAATGTAGTGATCAATATAATTGGTTGGCCACGCGGAATCGGAGACTTTTGGGTTCTCCGTTTTTTTTGGTTTTTGAAATGCCCAATGTTCAGACCAGTTCGCACCTTGCTTGATCCAGTCAACCAAAATTCGCTTTTGAGCGGTGGTAAGTTTCTTGCGATGGGTGGTTGGCGGCATGACTTCATCGGGATCATCCGAGAGAATGCGTTGGACCAGCAAACTTGCTTTGGTATCTCCTGCAACGATTACGCGGTGCTCATCTGAGAGTGCGCTTTCTTTTTGGTCTAAACGAAAATCGGAAGTGCGAATGGCTTCATCGGGTCCGTGACAGGCAAAACAATTGTCAGAAAGAATCGGTTTGACGTGGGTTGTAAAGTCGATTTTGGACTCTTGGCAACGGCCTGATTGAATCGTCGTGTTGCTTAATAAAGCAAGTACAACTGTTGCCAATGCGTACGTTCGAAACATGCTGTGCATTTTGTCTTCTACTTTGACTTTTAAAGCTGAAGTGTTGTCTGTTGTTACGAAGGATTGTCTTTGTCGTTGGTTCTCAATCATTATGACCGTTGAATGATGCTTGGTGAAACGCCAATTGTTTCTCGGCCTGTGTTTCGTCGGCCTGTGAATCGAAGTTTTTCGATCAAACGTGTTTGATCACGATTTTTGTTCCGGGTTTTTGTGTCAAGCGGTCCAGTAACGTGAACGATTCCAGCGCGCTGGATTAACCACAGAGGACACAGAGCGCAGAGGTTTAGCGCGCATCGCGCGTGTCAGTAGGATGGACATTCATTCCTGTCCGTCAGCAAGTTGCAACGATTTAAGTTGTGCTCAGTAAGGCGCGCTACTTTGGAATCGTCTTTCAGTCCATCGAGGCAAGAAGGTTGCGTCCTTCGTTGAAAAAACATCCTCGGCTTCATGTCGAATTCTTTCCCCTTATGCCCCTGAACTGAATCCCATCGAATACGCATGGAGCTGGATGAAAATGGGACCGTTAGCGAACAAGCCCATATTCGACCTTGATGATCTCGACGAACAGATTCAACAAACGCACGATCAAATCATCACAAAGCAGAAAAGACTCAAAGGCTTCATCAAGGCTGCCAAGATTCCAATGAGATTTAATTTGTAGAAATTAGCAACGCAGGGCTCAGTAGTTAGTTAGTTGGGGCGAAGTAATTTTACTTGATGCAGTTTCAGTGCGAGCTGTTGGGGAAGAGCATTAAGAAATTTGTGAAGGGAAATTGCCTTTCGTAAATTTCTACGGATGACTCATTGTTGATTTTTAATCTTTGGCCGCATCATGGATTTTCTGTTTTACTGAACCTAGC
>CAYUWY010000005.1:0-165292 GCA_964448575.1 uncultured Pirellulaceae bacterium | reverse complement strand
CAGTTTGGCTTTTACTGAACCTAGCCAGTTTGGCTTTTACTGAACCTAGCCAGTTTGGCTTTTACTGAACCTAGCCAGTTGGCTGTTCCACACGCAGGATGCTCGAATCAAAGGGATGGATTCTCTTAATGACAATTCCTGATTGATGAAACACTATGAAAAATTTCCGATTGCTAACCGTCTGTTTACTGATCATTGGGGTGGTTGCGTTTTGTTCTCAAGCTCATGCTGACGATACAGAGATTCCTGATTTAGCGTTTGGGTTTTCGACCGACGGAACTACTTTTGACAGTTTATTTGACGTCGATGTTGGGGAGTCCATTACGGTTCAAGTATTTGCTTTAGAATTCGATGATGACCTGCGATTGTTTGAATTCGGTTTGCAAAATGTTGGCACCACAGCGACGTATTCAACCGCGTTGGGACTGGTTTCAAGTGCTGAGATCAACACGCAGAATTTTGATGATGCTGGTTCAGGGTTTAATAACGCGACTGCTGAACTGGACCTTCTGGGTTTTTCTTTTTCACCAGAAAATAATGCGGCAAGCGAAATTTTGCTGGGCGCGTTTACGTTTAATGCCACCGCCGAAGGAACAACATCGTTTAATTTTGGTGATTTCAACACAAATGTCGATGCGTCGGATTTTATACTGGGAGATGGCCAAACCGATTTGGACGAAGACTTTTTTGGTGCTTCGCGAGATGGTATTTTTACCGTTGATATCGTCGCAACCGCAGCCGTGCCAGAGCCATCTGGAGTAATGCTTTTGCTATGTGGAGCAGGAGTGTTGGTTAGCAAACGTCGACGAAGGGTGGCATAACAAAGCGAATTCAATTCAAGCAATGAATTGATAGGTAGCAAGCGATCGAAATTAGTTTTGCAAATTTCCCTCGGCGAGGTTCCGCTTTCCTTTCACGTTTGAACTCGCTACACCATAAATCGCAAACAGGAATCCGCAAAAGATACAGAGCGAGATACCGATCGCTCGAAGTAACTTTTCGAGATCCTTTCGCTCTTGACGGTAGTCCTCAACGGTTCGGTATCGAATAGTCCAAGGTAGGCTGGCCAATTCGGAAGGAGTGGCTTCCGTGAGCTCACTTTCTCGTTTTCTTTTTTCTGCTTCCTGCGCAATTTTAGCATCTTGTTCTGCTCTTGTTTCTGCGTGGGGAGGGATGGGGATCACATATTCAGTTTGACTTGCCGTAACCAATAGTCCACCACCTATAAATCCAACAAGCATTGCGACGCAGCCGAATGCCGCCAACATTCGCTCCGAGACCCAAGCCTCCTTTTTGATCATTCCGTCGAAAAACGAAGTACATGCAAACAGGTATCCGCCGACCATCGCGACCAAAATTCCAGATAACTTTCCCAATGCGAAATCCTCAAAGAACTCAGGGAAGAATTCGTCGGACGCTAAAATGACTAACAATCCACCGGCACAGCAGAAGAACATCGCAATTGAGAAATAGATCAACTGAATAATCGATTTGACTTCGTTACCAGTTTCGGCGGTGGCATTTTGGGCTTGCGCTGGTTGCTTTACCGGAGGCATCGGTACAAACTTGTCAGGCGCTAGATGTGCCACCGATTGCATGCCCGTTTTGAATTCACTGACTTGTTGGTAGCGTCGACTTGGTTCCCGCTCAAGCGCACGCATCACGACTTCATCCATTCGCGCGTCGACTTTGACTCGTTTGGATGGGGGTTGAAATCGGCCCAGAGGTAACTCGCCGGTAAGCAGTTCGTAAATCACAACACCCAGCGAATAAATGTCGGCGCGATGGTCGACTTGGGTTGGCGTCTCGCGTTGTTCCGGAGCCATGTAGTTAAAAGTTCCCATGACCTGCCGGGTGTTCGTCAAGCCAAGTTCCGTCGCCTGATCGGTGAGTTTGGCCAATCCAAAATCTGCAATTTTGATTTTGCCTTCTCGATCAAGTAATACATTTTCTGGTTTGATATCACGATGAACGACACCGTTATCATGGGCATACTGAAGCGCATCACAAAGCTGTGGAACCAATCCAACGGACTCCGCAGGTGATAGCTCACTGGTTCCAGCGACTTGCCGAAGGTTTGGGCCGTCAACATATTCCATTAGCAAATAATGATATTGATCACGTTTCCCAAAATCATGAACAGTGACGATATTCTGATGGGCCAACCTCGCGAGTGCTTTGGCTTCGCGCTGAAAACGATCGGTGATTTGGTTGCCGAGATCGCGGAAGAGGAATATCTTTAACGCGACCAGGCGATCCAGATTTTTTTGTTTGGCTTTGTAAACCGCGCCCATGCCTCCGGTACCAATCAGCTCGATGATTTCAAGCTCTGGAAAAACGCCGACCAGCGCCTCGGGTCGTGGCGGGTCCATTCGCTGCGACATCGCGTCGGTATCACCATAAGTCGGATTGGACCGTCTCGCTGCGGCCATCAAACAGGTCGGGCAAAGTCCGCCAGGCAATTCATCAACGACTGGCGTAGAGCATTCAGGGCATTTTTTCGAGCTCATATAGGCTTCCGTAATCTCATTTTCAGGTTGGATGTTTTCTTCGCTATTCATCCAATACGGGTCCTGCTCAAATGGTTACACGGAAAATTCAAAAATCTATTATGACTGGTTTTTGTCGGACAAAACATCAAACTTTGGCCATATTTGCTCGATTCAATTTCCACGAAGCGCCGCCAATAGAATTCCCAGTTCATCGTCCAGCGTATCCGGGTCGGCCAAAGTTTGACAAACGATGTTGCTGAGCTTTTTTCGATAACGTTGTCGCATCCGAGTCGCCGCGACCTTTACGGCGACTTCACTCATGCCCATCTCTTTGGCAATGTCGCGGTATTTTACCTTGCCTTGGTCGACCATCAGCATCGGTTGGAGCAATTGAAACAAAGCGGATTGATCCAGTTGCTTGTAGTCCGATTCCAGCTGCTGGAGAGTTTGCTTAAGGACTGTCAGAGCCCAACGTCGGTCAAAGATTTTTTCTGCCGTCCATCCATCGGTAGGTTCGTTTTGATAGTTCTTTTCAGCTGATTGAACGTCGATGGATAGATCGATTGAGAAAGTTCGTACCGCGCCACCGCGCTTGATGGCTTGGCTCTTTTCAATCTGTTTACTGATATAGCGATTGATGGCCGACATCAGGAACCAGCGAAAACGGCCCCGCTCGCGATCAACGGCTTTCACAAAATCCTTTTCAATCAACTCTGCCAAAAACCCTTGGACATAATCAGCAGAGTCGTCAGGCGAAATTCCTTTGCGTCGAAGGTAGACAAACAAAGGCATCCAATACGTACCACAAAGAGCCTCCAACGACTCGCGCCGTATCGCGGACTCGTTCTTTGAATCGTCGCGTGCCGAAACAACGACGCTCCATTGAGTCGTGTTGAAGTTCGCTGGACTTGATTCGTCAGATGGATTCACAGAGTTACTTCAAAAAGGGCAAGTGTCGGAACAACCTTACACCGCCGCCAATCCAGTGGCAATAAAAATAAGCGTTAGTGTTTCGCTGCAAATGCTTCCGCCGCAAGTATCCGGCCGACTGCCCCTGTCTGAATCAATGAACTCACGGACTTTGACTGGAGAATAGAATTTGGCCGACAAAACGTATTGTTTTGCCGACCACCGTTCGAAACAAAAAGTCCGTCAAACGCCTATCAGGCGTGGCGTTTTCTTCTTCCAAGGGCGACAACAGAACCTAGCACGCTCCAAACGAAAAATGCGGCAGGTTCTGGAACCGCTCCTCCGCGGTAGGATACGTTGTCCACTGCTCCGCCATCGCTAAGGCCCGATACCCAAGCAAAGTCGATACTGGAATGCGTCCCCGTATTATCGATGAACCCAAAGAATGTTTGGCCTTCCGCTAGTTCGAAACTACTACCAGCGATTACAGCTGATGCGCGGTTATCGTCAGACCAACCTCCGATGTCAGCACCAAACGATGTGATTGCCGTGTCAAACGAGAAGTTGATGCCAGTTCCGCCTTCATCTGTGGCGCCTCCAACGGCTGCTCCATCATTGAGATCGTGTACTGTTCCGACAAGAGAAGAGATTTCGGAGAAAATTCCCCCGAAGTCAGTGCCAAGTTGTCGGACCGTAAAGTCGCCAACATCGGTTCCTGCTCCTTCTGTTTGGCTTCCCTCGAATGCTTCGAAATCTTGCAGTGAAAAGCTGCCAACGGCAGACTCCCACGCGGTGCGGTCCGTATACACCGTAATCGACGCTTGACTCGAACTCACAAAAGCTGTCGCCATTAACGCTATCGTAATGGCGCCGCAAACAAATTTTAACCTCATGCTCATGTCTAATCACCTCACTATTTGGAAAGTCTACAACGATCGAATCTACGCGATTCTCCTCAAGTGACGGAATCCGCCGCCCAACAGCGAATCCTGACGTCGATAGACAGAGATAAATGACCGCGAAATGATTCCGCCGCAAGTATCCGCCGACTGCACCCGCGCGGCTCACGATTGGTGAGTCAATTTTCAAGCGTTGTAAACATTGACGAATTTATTTTCCAGTTCAATGTCTGGAAAAATTTGCTTTACATGGTGCTTTAGATGTTCAACGTAGTCCGGCATGATGAACCCAAGTGTAAATGGCCCAACGCCTTCGATGGTGATCGTGTGCGAATGGAATTTGGGATCGATTGTTTCAATCAAGTAAGCGATGTGTCGATTGTAAGCCGCGAATAAATCCACCATCTCAATCCAATCGGCGCTGGCCCAATTCTGCAAATCGACCCAGTCGTCTTGCGCGTAGCCAGGAAACTCAAGCGTAGGTTGCTGCATCACGCGAACAAACTTTTGCTGATTGTTTGACGCCGAATCAATCAAGTGACCAAGTATTTCTTTGCGAGCCCATTTCTTTGGATTGGGGCGCTGAGCAATTTCCGGCTCTGGCAATTGCTTTAATTTAGGAACAATGTTCTCGATGATTTGTCGAAGTTCGTCAGCAGTCTGTTTCACAATTGCACCAATCAAAAGAGATAATCGATGTGGATGGCCACCAATGAAGCCCGGGCCTTACTCCAGTGTCCCAATTCTAAGGGAAATTAGCTACGGCAGGATAACGGCTCAGGCCGTTTTAGAGATGCAATCTAAGAAGAGGTCGATTTCATCATCAGGGGTCGCATTATCAGCTACTTCGTTCATTCTGATTAACCATTCTCTGATTGAGGTGCCCTGAACGCTCGTATGAAAGTCGTCAAAAACAATCATGACTTGTCCAACTGTCCCCTTCGGTCCAGGACTCATGTCCACCACCATTAGTTCAGCACCTCCCCCAAGCATAGCGAACGGTATCCAGACAACTGGTCCTTCGTCTTTGCAATAACCATTGGTACTGTCATTCATTGGCGAATCAGGATACGAATCGTGATAGTCTTGAATAAACTCATCAAGCGTAACTTTACGCTCCGCTATCTCATCAGCACCAAAGAATTCAAACATGGGCAGCTTTTTAGTGCCATCATTGGATAGCTTGAGAAAATCGCAAAGCTCGTCGTTAACCGAAGGCAACTTTTGCCGTAACGAATTCAGCTGTTCTTTTGTAGCGGTCTTTAGCGGCAAGCGAACCGCTGCGAATTGATCAGGGAATTTTGACTTGATCGCTTCGACCAAACTTGAGAACAATTCATCCATTATTTGTTAACTCCTTCTAAGAATTTCAATTGATTCTCTCTTCCATTGGCTCATGTTCAACTCCAGTTTTAACATCCTGTTCGTCGCAGCGCACTAACCGTGGCTATCGCCAAAACGGCTCAAGTTTTAGCGCGACCATCTAAGCCTTTGGTCACCGTTTCTAAACAGCCTCCTCCGGCGATTGAATCGTGATGCTCACTGTGCCATCGGCCACATCACATACAACTTCAGCGTCGCGCAAGTCAGCTTGCTCGGCCAATACCCTGGCCAATGGAGCGACGACCAATTGCTCGATGGTCCTTTGAAGTGGACGCGCACCGTATTTTGCATCGTAGCCTTCGTTGGCGATGTGCTGTAACACCGCTTCCGTCCAGCGGAAACCTAAATTGCGTTTGACCAGACCTTCTCGTTGGCCAATTTTTTCCATTTCCAACCGCGCGATTTTCCCAATCGAATCACGATCAAGCGCCCGGAATGAAATCAATTTGTCGATGCGGTTAAAAAACTCGGGGCGAAAAAACTTTTTGACTTCGCTCTCAAAACTATCGTCAGCATTGGAGTCAAAACCAACCGACGCCGTACGGCGCACTCCCAAGTTCGAAGTCATCACAATGACGGTGCTGCGAAAGTCAGTCGTCCGTCCCCAGCGATCGGTCAATCGGCCTTCGTCAAAAACCCCCATCAGAACGTCGAAGACTTCGGCGGACGCCTTTTCAATTTCATCCAACAACACAATCACCAACGGCTGCTCGCGGATCTTTTTAATGAACTCTGACGGTTGGCCGTTGGCCTGCATCACCAAACGCTCGGCGGCGAGTGGCCCGCCGTATTCGCTCATGTCCAACCGAACCAAACGATCCTTGGCTTCGCCCGCTCCGAACATGTAATCAGATAACGCTTTGGACAGTTCTGTTTTGCCAACTCCCGTCGGGCCGCAAAATAATTGAACGCCAATCGGTCGCCGCGCGTCGTTGAGGCCAGCTTTAAATGTCGTCACCACATTGGTAAGGCTATGACAAGCCTCGGCTTGATCGATCACTCGGCTAGTGAAATACGACTCAATCTCTTCTGGCGGAAGACAAAAATCGTCTCGAATCAGTGGCTCGGGCAATCCTGTTTTTTGTATAAAGCGATCGACTAACTGGTTTCGCGTGACCAACGCCTGTTTTTCAAGTCGCGCCGTCTCGAACAAGTTTGACCAGAAATCAACACAGTTGCCTGGGAACGATTCGTAAGGCAAAAAACGTCTGAACAATTGGCAGCATAGCTCTGCCGCTTCCGGTTCAAATTCGATTTTGTGTTGCTTTGTAAATTGCTCGGCAACCGCAATCAGAACCATGCGCGACTCGATCTGATTCATTGGTTCGACTTGAACAATCTGAAAGAGGCTTTCAAAATTCGGCAACAAACAGCGGCAGGCATCCAGCTCTTCTGGAGAAGTCTCCACAACCATTCGAAGTTCGTTGTTTTGCAAATACGGAATAAAGAAAGATGCCAATCCATCGACCGCGTCACGCCCACCCAAACGCAGAAGCGGTTCGAGGCTTTCAAAGCACAGAATCCCTTGGATTTCAGAAAGCTCATCAACTACACTTTCGGCGCGTTCCTCCCATTGGCCAAGATACTGCATCCCGGCAACCAAACGATCGGCGCTTGTCATCCAAAAACGATCGTGCCGCAGTGCGTCTTTATCATCTTCGTCGGTAGCTTGATTGCGTTCGGTACGTATCAACGCCCGGACCGCGTTAACCAGCAACGTAGTTTTGCCAACGCCACGCGGACCGACCAAGAGGATGTTGCCTGAAGTGGCCGACAATCGCTCCGCCAGCTTGGCCGTTTCGGCGTCACGATTCCAATTGCGTGAGAATTGTCTTCGATTGGCGCGGCTTGAGATCGAAGTGCAAACCGATTCAAGCGTTGGATATCGGAGCGTGAACTCGTTGACTTTTGGTTTCGGGATTTTTACGCCGACGACCGAAGTCTCTAATGTCGATGGTGGCAAGCAGTTGATTAACTGGGATGGAGACATTCCGCGCAGGAAACCTTCGGCCTGGCTGCGCACCATTTGCTTCAGCTCTTTTTCGTTGTAGCAGTAGAAAGATTCCTGAATCGATGGAAAACAGCAGCAGACCGAATCGTCTTTTCGCTTGCCCCATATATAAGGCATTTGTAAACGTAGAGGTTCGGAAGCGGGAAACTTACGACCGTCAATTTCAAATTCAGTCCGAACAAAAATTTCGACTGTGTCGGTGATAGGCTCTGAAAAATCAGGTGTGTCAAACCATGAGTCGCGCATTCGCCAAGCAATGTATTTCTTTAAGTCTTCCAAACACTTACGAAGGTCCTTGCCACGCGCGCATGCTTTGGTTCCGCTTACGGTCGAAACCGAAAACGTTTCTTCATTGTCTTTCCAAATGGCAACGGGGTATTTTGCGTACATTTTTAATAAATCAATTGGTGAATCATTTTGGTCAACATTCAATTAGGCTCGTTCGCCGCTGCGTGCGAACTGCAAAAGGGAACGAACTCTTGAGAAAGCGGCATGCCTGAGCTGATCAAATTGGAGAGCGCGTTTTCAGCGCTATACTGTTGCACTGATCCTGTGCGAAAGTCGATCACGTTTCCTTTGTGCTCAAACATTCGTAATGTCTTAAGCGAGTTGTTTGAACCAGTGCAGGATGACAACAGGCTGGCTAAATCGTCGGCTGGTGTTTCTTTGTCCATCGCCGATTTTAAATTTTCAAAACCAGGGTCTTGCGAATCAATGAACCCAGTCTTGATCAAGTTCAATTTCCCCGCGCTATCACATGCCAAATGGGCACCGGTCTCGTGAGCGATCAACGCTCCCAATCCATTGCCTTTCAAGTGAAACGTAACCGTGGTCGACAATCGGTTGCGGCTCGTTGCGGTTTTGACAACTTCGTATCCAAGTGTTTCAAACTGTTGCTCTTTGTAAAACATGCGAAGGCCACGGTGGATCGGCAAACCAGCCCATTCCTCGGTATCTGAAGCGAAAACCTGCAAGAAAAAGATCGCTTCATCAATCCTGCTTTGGCACATCGACTCCAACAAGCAACATTGGTTGATCAATTTTTGCGCTGCCGGCGCGACGTTGGATTGAGTCTCCGACATCTGCATAATGGTTTCGTCAACGAATTGATGGATGTCTTTAACGGAGTTCATTTCAACCAGGATTCGTCGATTCTCAACATGCCCACCTCGACTTCGCGTTCCCGTGGCGATGGCCGGCCGCTGCATCTCGTCTTTTTTCTGATCAACGATGTCTTGGACTGAACGAATTTGATCCGCGATTTCATCCGCCTGCTCGCGCAACACGAAATAGCGGATCAAATCCGGGCTCATGTTGCCCGACGAAATTTCGCCTTCGGGACGGGTTTCGAAATACTCCTTTTTTAACCGTGTGAGACATGCCTTTGAGGCGTCAATTAATTCTTCGTAGTCCGGTGTTGTTGCGGGTCTAAGTACTGGATCTACGTTGTTCAATTCATGAACTTCGACGTTCAAACGGCTCTTGGGGGTGCTGTTTTGGGATTGTTTTGACGGTTCTGAATCCGAAACAGAATTGACTTCGATCACCGTCGGCACGTCGCTGCGGATTGCGGCCAGTCGCGCTGCGATCGGTTGCGTGAATTCCGTTTCGATCGCTCGCTTCATCGCTCGAGCGCCCAATTCAGGGTTGTAGCCCTTGGTGACCAGACGCGAGATTAAGCCTGAATCGACTTGAAGAATACATCGTCGACGCACAATCCCTTCGCGCGAAACAACTTCGTTCATCATCATGTCCGCGATCTTGCTGATCTGCGATTCATCAAGCGGATGGAACGGGACCACACGATCAATTCGATTGAAGAACTCGGGACGAAAGAATTTTTCCGCAGCCGAAATATAATCGTGTTCGCCCGACGCATCGACAAAGCCAACTGTTTGACCGGCACGTTTGGTACCAAGATTAGACGTCATCACGATCATCGCATTGGTGAAGTCTGTTGTTCGACCGATTGAATCCGTCAAACGCCCTTCGCCGGTGACTTGTAACAAAATGTCAAACACATCAGGATGCGCTTTTTCAATCTCGTCCAGCAGGATCACACAAAATGGTTGCCGGCGTACCGCACTGGTGAGCAGCCCTTCGGGTTGGTCAGCCGTTCCGACCAAGCGAGCGGCGCTGTACGGAGTTTTGAATTCGTTGAGATCAAAACGGAGCAGCCGATCCTCGCCGCGAAATAGAAACTTGGCCAGCTGTTTTGCACATTCCGTTTTTCCAACGCCCGTTGGGCCGGGAAACAAAAGCGTCGCCATCGGTTTGCCTGGCGCGTTGAGCTTGGCTTTGGCCGTTAGGATCGTATCTGCGCAGGCCTCGACCGCTGCTTCCTGGCCGATCAAGCCACGTTGGAAAAATTTGCGAACTCCTTCTCGATCAAATGTGCGACTATCGTCAACGATGTCTGCCGAGACACCCATGCTTTCGCAAAACTCTTTTACGACGTGCGACGAGTGGATGAAGTCATCGAACTTGATGGATAATTGTTTCAAAAATCGAACAGCTTTGCCTGGGAAGCTTGCCTGCCGAACATACTGCCGTTGAAACTCGACCGCTTTGGCCATCCCTTCGACGGCGAACACACAATCGTTTTCGAATTCAAATTTTCTTGCGACATGGATCGCAACGGCGTACGTTTCTTCGATGCTTGTTGGTTCCAACCGCAAAACATGAAACTGTTCTGCGAAAGAACGATCCAATTCAGAAAGTACATCAAAGGCAGCGGGAGTGATCTCGCCAAGAATTCGAACGGAGCGATCTTGGAGAACCGTTTTCAATAGATCGGCGACAGACAATTTGGAATCGCGTGATTGTCCAGCGCGGAACAGGCCCGGTAGGTCGTCAAAATACAAAACGTGATCTCGATAGGCGGCTTCGCGGACGATTGCGAGGACACGGTTTTCCCATTGGCCGACGTACGACATTCCAGAAATCAAACGCTGAGGCGAAAGCAGCCAAACGTTTTGCCGCGCTGAGCTGTTACTCTTATTTTTGGCTCGTGTTTCGATGCGTTTTCTGACGGCGTCGTGGATGAGAGAAGTCTTACCGACCAAGTGTTCGCCGACAATCAGAATCGGTCGACGATCTTCACTTCTAAGTAGCTCAACCAATTGCTCTGATTCCGCTTCACGCCCGATCGCCAGATCCAAATCGTCGGGATAAAGATGATCCAGACAGCGACCGGTTTTGTCCAACTCAACGGCGCCGTTAACTTCTTCGTTGGTCCAAAGGGCAAGCAGTTTTTTGTGCGCTTCTTTGCGTGAAACTTGATTCAGCCGAACGTCAAGATCCATCGTCGTGATCCAGCGCTGTGAGTCGGCGCTCCATTTCGTCGGGTCCACGCTTTTTCGATCGGCTTTTCCTATAAGGTCATTGAAGTACTTTCGCAAGAACTCTCCCGCACGCTCGGAAAGAGCTTCACGGTGGTGTAGCTCGAACCAGTTGTGTGGAACGATATCAGGGCAAAACGCGAAGGTGCGTCCAAGTTGTTTGAGCGTGACAAAAAAGAATTTTTCTGTGAGAAAATCTCCGCCAATCTTGAGGGTGAGTTTGAGCTTCTCTGTTTTGACTTCCGGGTTAAAAACCATGTCAGCCAACAGATCGTGGGAGAGGCTGGCACCGTTATTGTCGGCAGTTTTTTTGACGCGTCGGCGAAGTTTGACAATCGCCCGCTGCAGGTCTTCGTTGTCGCTGTAAATGTTGGGAAAGAACAACAGCGCAGCGCGATAGAACGACTTTTGGCCTTGAACGCCCTTGATCACTTTTACATAAACGGGAAAAGTTAAATTCATGATTTGATAAATTCCGCCAGAATTTTGTCAAAGGACTTTTGAATCGCCTTTACGGTTGAGTCCACAATTCCACTTCCATCCATCGCCATCGAGCCACACATTTCGTCACGGATAACGCCACCACCGGAGAGGTTGTAAGTGCGGCGAAGATGGAATTCGTCATAAGTCATTTGCTCGATCTCGGCTGGCAAATCGTGGTTGATCAATTTGCCACCGACGGCTTGGACGGCGACCGTTCGGCGATTGACGTTTTTGAAAATGTGAGCACCGCGTTCTGCCGAGAGCATCGAAAACGCAGCGGGTCCTTTGATTTGCAGCACGAAACCGAGGCGATCCGATGGCACTTTGTCAAACATTTGACTGAGTTGAACAGGAACGACGTCGGCCATGACTGGGCCAACTTCTTCGTCCTCTTGTTTGGTTCGTGCCAATGCGAAAATCGCGCCGCGTTCGTCTCGGCTGTAGCGCAACAGTCGGTGACTGCGAATCGTAAACTCTTTTTGCTGTGCGAATTCGACATAGGCATCAATCAGATGTTTTGACAACTCGTCGTAGCGTGAGAACACAAGCAGCGAGACCTGGTCTGAGCCCGAAGATTCGGCGAGAAACAGTCGGTAAATTGTTTCGTCGATTTGTTGTTTTAGCTCAGCGATTCGAGTCATAACCTGCGGGTGATCGATGGCTTGTTTTTGAAAAAACTGAGTCAGTAATTCGTCTTCTGCCGCAAAAACTGTTTTTCGAAGTTCATCCAGTTCGTTAATTCGATCGAGTTTACTTTGAAGTTGGCGCAAGCCATTGGATTGGAGAAAACTGATTTGGTCGTCTGTTACATTCGACTTTGAATCCTTGACTTGCTTTTTCTTTAGCTTCTTGATTTTCCGTTCAAGCAATTGTTGTTCGCGATAATACTGATTGCGAATCCGTTGTGCGGCGGGAGAATGATAAAGCTGCTGAGCCCGCGATCGTTCCATCCGCAGTTTAAGAATCGATTTCGAATTGTTCAGGACAATGTTGTCAGGCTCATTGACCGAGTCTTTGGTAACGGCTTTGACATCAAAAGCCAATCGTCCATCATTAGCCGTAACGGTCGCGTTGAGACCGGCGACTTTTGAATCCGTTTTGGAATATCGATTCAGCCGATCAGCAAGACTGACTGCCAAATGTTGTTGCAAGTATCGCTGGATCGGCCGAGCACCGTAGCGCACGTCGCTTGATTCCGCCGCGATCAAATCGACGGCTTGTTCATCGACAGACAGGTTTACGCCGCGAAACCAAATGCCTTCACGTTTTTTCAACTGTTCAATCTCACGACGTACGACCGATTTGACTGTTGAGTCTGAAAGCGGCATGAAGGGAACGATTCGATCGATGCGGTTGTACAGCTCGGGTCGCACAAATTTTTTGACTTCGCTGGTAAAGTGTTCTTTGAATTGCGAGTTTGAAGAACCTTCTTCTATCGGCTGTCCACCCGCAAATCCGGTTGACGTGGAACGAAACGAGCCGACACCAAGGTTGGAGGTCATCACAACGATCGCGGTCGAGAAATCAGTCGTCTTTCCACGTCCATCGGTCAGCCGGCCCTCGCCAAGGACTTGAAGCAACAAATCGAAGAAGGAACGATCGGCTTTTTCAAACTCGTCGAACAAAACAACAGAGAAGGGGTGTTGGCGAACTTTGCTTGTTAGTAAGCCTTGCGGTTGCCCAAAGCCTCCGATCAAACGTTCGACGCTAACTCGATCTCGAAACTCGCTCATGTCAAAACGAATAAGCCGTCGGTCGTTCTGGTACATGAACTCTGCGAGCGATTTGGCCATTTGAGTTTTGCCAACGCCCGTCGGACCGATGAACAAAAACGATGCGATCGGGCGGCCAGTTGGTGTGAGGTTTGCTTTGACCGTCGCCAGCAAGTCGCTAACGAGATTGACGGGCTCGTTTTGGCCCATCACTCGCTCGGAAAACCAATCACGGGTTTTGTCGATAACCAACGATTCAGATTCGCTAAGCAAAAAGAATGGCAAACCTGACTCCGCTGAAAACGCGCGGATGACTTCTTCCGCCTTAAGTGTTGATTTGGCGGGAGCGTCTTGAATCAAGTTTCGTAGAAAGCGAATCGATCGGCCGGGATGATCTGAATAAGTCGCGAATCGACGATGCAACCGATAAAGCACGTCCAGCGATTCATCCGTAACATTGACCGAAGTGACTCGAGAAAATTGATCAGCGACCGAACGAAGAATGCGCAGCGATTTGGCTTGGTCGGGTGATTTGATGGTCAACCGTTCGAACGATTGCAGTAGTTGAGGGTCACGTTGTTCGATGATTGCAAGCTGTTCGATCGTGCACTCGGCCGTAGCAAGAAGACTGCCGCGCTGGATAAACGTGCGAAGGAACGATGCGATGCCTTCGTTTTGCGAATTCGATTTTCCAACCTCCAGCAGCTCAATCAAATTTCCCAAATGGAGCAGGGCGTTTTTTTGTTTGAGTTCTCCAACTAGTTTCGTACAACGCTCTTGCCACTGTCCGTAACCCGACATGCCTGCGACCAAGCGTGAGCCATCGGTCGCCCAGCATTCGAGCTCAGAGAGATTCAGTTTTGCTTTTTGGTTTGCCAGTTCGCGAACGAGCGAGGATTTCCCGCATCCCGCTGGCCCCACGATCAAGACGCTTTTGCGATGTTGTGGTGAGACGAGTTCGGCTAAGCGGTTAAGCTCGTCTTCGTGCTCGACCATTTTTGGACGCATCGGAAGCGGAGGAAGTTTGGACTTCTTTGCTTTTTTGCGACGCATCTGGAGCAGGCGTGAAAGTTCCAACGGCAACGCGACTTTTCGCAGCGTTGACTCTTTGTCTTCCTTGTCTTCTGCTTCACGCTCAATTTGCTTGGGCGTACGGATTTCGATCGGCACGACCGACTCGTGGATTGATAGATCTTCTCGCCGGGCGTTCATCCAGACCAACGCTTTAAGATCTGACAAACAGCCTTCGCGAATCAGTGCGTTGTAGATCTCTTTTTTGACTTGGCCGACAAAGTTCGCATCGAACGAACCCCGGCGCACGATTTTCAGGTCGAGGTTGGGCACCACCGCAATCGTCGTGTCATCGTGCCGCTGCCAGACAGCGTATTGAAACTCAAGCTTCAAAGGTTCAATCCAGGCTTTGCGTTTGCGCATGGATTCAGGCGGCTCCAATTCCATGATGACCGATGCGACTTCGGGAGCACCCGGAAGCGTCCGAAGATGAAAGTATTGATTGGGCGTTTGATATCCGGCTTCTGAGAGCAAATCGAGCAACGGATCAGGAACGGTCTCGGAATAAGTCAGGCGAGAATGGTCTGGGTAGCGGATGGGCTGAAAGAGGTAAATTTCATCGTCTAGCGTCTGGCGAACGGAATATATTTTGTGTTCGTTGACATTGGCTTGGTCATTTTGCATATCCATACGATTCCGATTGCGCTGAGAGGTTCGCGTATCGTCTCAGTTTATCGAAAAACGATTGGCTTGTGGGAGAAAGCGGAAACCAGGAAGAGCGGAATCTACTAGGTTTGCGATGACGCCAAAAATCAGCGTGTGCCCCAAATCTGCTTCGAATTGCTATTCAATATCGGCACGAATGTACTGATGTTAACGGGGTTCATCTTGGATGCTCTTCAGACGACCGTCGAGCAAACCTGCAGCGGCTTCTTTTAGCCTGTTCAATATTCGAAACTTGATTTTATAAACTTGGCTAATATTAATTCCGAACTCATCGGAAACCTTCTTGGCCGACTCACCGTCTATCGTATTTCTGAGAAACACATCGTAATCTCTTTTGTCGAATTCTTTTCGAACCAGCTGAAGCATTTGTTGAAGCACATAGCTGTCATGTTCTTTGTTCCACAATTGAGACATGTCGCTGCTGGAATCTTCAAGATCGTCCAAAAATTTGTTTGGAGTTTCATTGTCTGGCTGTCTTGTGGATACCTCTCGTTTCTTGGCATCCCAGTATCTGCGGCATCGGTTGATCGTAATGAGCTTAAGCCATTTGCGAAATGCACCGACCTGACCGTTGTGGTTGAAATTACCAAGCTTCTGAGCCAGCGTTTGCATGACTTCCTGGATCACATCACGAACGTCAGATTCTTCAATTCCTGCGCGGACGATCCATCCTGCTATCAACGGTTCATAAATTCCGTTTAGCTGAAACCAGGCTTCCGAATTTCGATCGCGAATTGCTTCTTGAAGCAAAGATTGTCGAGTAGAGTTGGGCATTTGAAGGGGGAGATTCTCAACCAAGAGGTGGGCAGAAAAGAAGTTTCTGATTTTTTTTGATTTTGCTGGAAGGATTCCCAAGGAATACTGTTTTAAAGATATAGCAAAAATTTGTTGAGGTGATTTTACACTTACTGGCTATCAAATGCCCGTCGGTTACCCGCTAATTTTTCAGCCACAAATTATTGATATTTTTAATACAGTGTCGATGCCGAACGTTGGTGCGTCCAATCACCAACTTTGTCATCCAGACTGATCGGCGGATCAATGCGCTCAATTGAAAGCTGGCTTAACACAATGTGTTGGTCCGCATGAAAAAATCCAACTTAAGGACCTCGAAAGAAAAACACGTACTGGTCGTAGATGATGACCTAGATATTTTGAGAGCCGTCCGCGTCGCACTCGTATCGGCGGGCTTTGAAGTTTCGGTCGCGCAAGATGGCGTCCAAGGGCTTGCTGTTGTAGCGGCTCAAAAACCAGACCTTGTAATTCTTGACATGATAATGCCCAAACGCAGTGGGCTACTTGTGCTCGAACGCATACGACAAGGTGACCTTTTGTTACCCGTCATCGCGATCACTTGTAGTGAAATGGCTCAGCATCAAACTTATGCGGAGCTGTTGGGAGTCGCTGATTACATTTGCAAGCCTTTCAAGTTGGATCGTTTGCTTAATAGTGTTTCCCATTTGTTGGCCTTGGAAACCGTATAAGTGGATGTTCAAGGCTCAACAGATGCTGCTTCAGCTCCCTCGAAAATTTGGATTCCGATTCGCGGTTTAACAAATAAGTTGAAAACAAAATACCCATTGGCCATACCTCCTCACGTTGAAGACGTTTTTGTCACCGGCAAGGAAGTTCATGTAATCATCTTCAACAGTTGGTCAATCACGTTAGTTCAAGCAAACGACATCAAGATTACCCGACGGCTTGAAGTGGTTGCGAGACTCATCCAGAAGCAAGTACCTGAGACTGAAGGTCTTAAACTCGTTCGCGTCGATCGCAAGAAGTTTACTTATCAATTCAGCTTTGTTACGGAAACAACCGAGCAAGAGAAGTCCGTTTAAACATCAACTTCCGAGGCGCCTATCCAGCTTAAACGAAGGCATCGTTCTCCGAGTTTTGAGAGGTGCATATGACTGATTCTGTTGGAGTACATCTGTGATCGAAAAGCAATTTTGTTAGGCTATTGCACAGAAAATTTGTTGGCATTACTTACATCTAACTTGGCAAAGTCTTGGATCATCCGTCAAAAAATCATCTTTGTGAGTTTCTTCAAGAATCACTCGATGAGTCTGGCACGCAAACGGTTTCTAGCCATCTTGATAAATGCCCGGAATGCCAATCGACCGTTGAAGAGATTCTCAACTCGACATACGTTTCCGTTTTCTCAGAAACTCTCTTGGACACAACGGGCAGAGCCACGAAATGGGAGACTGACTCTCACACTCGCGAAGTTGAGAAAGTTACGGATTGTAAACATTCGAAGTTGCCCCAATTTAAACTTGGAAGCCGGTTTTTGATTCGCGACGAACTTGGTCGTGGCGGTATGGGCGCTGTTTACCGCGGATTCGACCGCGAGCTAAAACGAGAAGTCGCAATCAAAGTTTCGTTTAGCAACCATCACAGTTCTGGCGCGGCGAGATTTCATCGAGAAGCAGAAATTTCGGGCCAACTTCAACACCCCGGAATTATTCCAGTCTATGAACTGGGGCAACTGGCGGACGACCGTTCTTATATCGCGATGAAGTTAGTTGAAGGCCAAACTCTCTTGAGCCTGATCCATTCCCGGGCGGGAAACGTCGCCAAGCACCTCGATATCTTTGGCGACATTTGTCAGACCATGGCCTACGCGCATTCGCGAGACGTGATTCACCGCGATTTGAAACCCGAAAATATCATGGTTGGAAAGTTCGGCGAAGTTCAAGTCATGGACTGGGGGCTTAGCAGAAACCTGACGAACGATTCGCATGCTGAAAAAAAATTGGATCACAGCGCTGGTGAATTTATTCTGCCGGGGGAAACGCTTGCTGGAGATGTTTTGGGCACGCCAGCCTATCTCGCACCCGAACAAGCCTGTGGCGATCGCGCCGACAAACGTACAGACGTGTTTGCGATGGGCGGCATCCTTTACGAAATACTTACCGGCAAACCGCCCTTTGACGCGCCCACGGTCACCGCCGCGCTGCAGCAGTCGCTGGCAAACGATCTTGAAAAAGCGTTTGAGCGCCTCGATCAAACCACGACTGACGAGACCCTTGTCGAGCTCGTGAAATCATGCCTCAATGCAGACATCAATCAACGACCCGCAGATGCTCAAGAAGTCAGCAAACTTTTCGCTCAGTATATCGAAGGCCGTCAGCAGCAATTTGAAAACGCGCGACTTGAAAAAGCTCGAACGGCTGAGCGCTTGATCGCCCAGCTGAAACGCAACCGGCAGTTCATGTGGACGTCAGCAGTTGTTGTGGCAACGCTGCTCGCCTCGACAATTGCGGGCTATTTGTATCTTGCTGAAAAAAGCGCCCGTGTCGCCAATCAGGCAAACGCCGAACGGGAATTGCTTGAACGTAAAGTGCAAAGTGAAAATCAAATTCGAGATAGCCTCGTTAACGCCCTTCGACATCAGGCCCAAGCACAACAAAATGCGCCACACGAGCAGTCTGCCGATTGGACGTTGGCGCTCAAAGAAATTGAAAAAGCCGCACCGTTCGCCAACGAACTGATCGACAGTGAATTGCGAACGGAATTCCAACAACTCGAATCCACTGTCCGAGCCGAATCAGCCGCCGCGATTCGTCGCCAAAACCAATACGAGCTCGAAGTTGAATGTCGGAAAGAACTTTTCGAACTCGCCGAGCAAAGTTACTTTCCTTCTGATTTGCGATTGTGCGACTGGGTTGATTTGACGCAAAAATTTGCCGCCGCGTTTGGGCGAATTGGCATTGAACCTGGTTTGATCTCGCGCGAATCGGTTTCTCGAATTGCGAATTCGGAACTTAAAACCGAGTTGGTTCACGGGCTGATGATGTGGGAGCGGGAACTGCAAATCGAGAACGCTTTTTCGGTCAAAAGCCAATCTACTGAAAACCAAGTCGAAACAAAGCAATGGCTGTCGCGATTGATTGAACAGGTTGATCCTGATCCGCTTCGCACACAAATACGGCAGCTTAAGCTTCAATCCCAAGGTCAAACAATTGTTAATCTCGCCGCACAAGACCGATCGGTGTCGTCGCTGTTGACGATTCACACCTTCGCCATTGCACTCGACACAGCCCAGGTCGCCCCTGAGGATCGTGTCGGATACCTTCTCCGCGCCCACCAACGGTTTCCCGAAAACTTTTTCGTGAACTGGTATCTTCCGAATTTAGATGGTGGACTGGCAAGCCAAAAAGAATTCACCATGGCGTGTTACTCCATTCGTCCAAAGAATCCGGCCGTGCTTTTGTCACTTGGGCGAGCTTTCATCTCTGAAAATCAACCGCACCGCGCCATCGAAGCGCTTGAAGAATTAGTGCGCGTCGCTCCGCATTACCAGATGGGACATCGAGTTCTCGTCAGCGCTTACGAATTGGCGGGAGAAACAGCCAAAGCTGACAAGCAATGGGAAATCGCGAAGCAGGTCTTTGCCAAAGTGCGACCCAGTTTTGAATCGCGTTTAAAGCACTATCGCGCGACAAACCAAACCGACAAAGCAGCGACGCTTAAAACTCTTCTTACTCAAAGCGCTCAACGTCCAAGCATTGCACCACCGAGTGAAGACACTGGCCCCAAGCCCCTATCCGCTGAAGTGATCGCTAAAAAACAGGAGCTGGAAGAAAAAATTTCTGCGAGGTTTCAGGCAATTCTTGATGACCCAACCGAGTATCGCTACAGCTTGTTGAACAGAAATTATCGTTTGCTTGGTACATTGTTAAAAGAATCTAACCGTTCAGAACTTGTTGACAAACTTCTCGAACAGGCCGTTGTCCAATACACAAAAGGAGCTGAGTTGGCTCCCGGCGTCGCGGCGCCTTATGTGGTGCTGACAGACTTTTGCGAAGAATTTGGCCGTTTGGATCTTGCCGTCACGGCGATGGAGAAGGCGATCGAATTTGATCGCACTGTCCCAGAAAATTACGAACGACTACCTCAGCTATACCGTGGCCTGATTCGGCAGCATCGATCCAATCTTCAGCCAGAGCTATCAAAACGCATTATTGATGAAGCCGTCAAAAGTATGGACACGCTCGCGTTGGCTGCTCCGCCTAACATTCTGACTGCGCACGAAAACATGGCTCGCTTTTGTGAAAGGTACCGAAGATACGATGGCGCGATCAGAGCTTGGAAGCGTGCGGTTAATGTGCAGCCGACCAACATCCAACTGCAGCACTTGTTAGCAGAGGTTTATATTGACTGTGGTAAATACCGGCTTCTGGAAGGGCGAACAGAAGAAGCTTACGAAGTGCTTGACCTTGCGATAGATTATTACCGTGAATGGGCCAGCAAACCCACCAAACGGTCGACGCCGCACGAGCGTTTGTCCCAAGCCTGCGAGCCGCGTGGCTTGTTAGCCGAAGCGATGAAGCATCTCAAAATCGGAATCGAAATACACCCAACGTTCAAGCCGCACCAAAACCGCTACATCAACATGGCGGTCACCCGAGCAAAGCAACATCAAGCAAATGGCGACGCTTCCACCGGGATTAAAATCTTGAAAGACGCAATCGAGTTTCTTGTTCAGATGGGCGTCAAGCCTGTGAACAAACAGCCCGGTTTTATGCAAGCCTACGAAACACTCAGCACGCTCTACGCCGATAACGGTGATTATGCGGAAGCGATCAAAGCGATTGAGTTTGTAACAAAACGTGCTCCAAAAAACGACTTAATCCACGAACGGCTGGCCACCTACTATGTGGCTTCAGGCGAGTCCAGCATAGCCGAATCAATCTTTCGATCACTTCATAAACGATCCCCGGATAGCAAACACGCAATCGCAAACCTGGTTCGATTTTTAATCGACCACGACAAGATTTCCGAAGCCGCATCGCTCATCGCAGAGGCAAACGCCAATGGTATCTCATCAGCAACGCTTACCAAGCTTCGTATCGAATTGGATCAAGCTAACGACTCCAATTTGCCAGCAGTGTATGTAACTCAGCCCGACGAACCTGAAGCCAAGAGCGGCAAGTAAAACAGGTAGGCTAGCGTTGCGGTCGATGTACGAACAACCGCAGTCCCAGTTTAACGACGAGCCGGCAGGCGACCGTGTTCTAGTCGAACGTAACCATCGTTTTTGATCCGTCTCATCAACCGATCAAAACTATTCTCTGCTTTTCCCGAATGCTACTCACGCTATCAAAGCGTTTGTAAACGAATTGTAACTACCGCCCTAGATGGCGATGCTTGCTGATCGATCACCAGATGATTCGCCTTTAGAATTAGTCATGTTCGCATCAATCGAATTTGAGGAATTCCAATCACATTCCAAATTAATAAAGGTGACACTGTGAAACGCATTTTATCAATCACGCTAATGGCAGCGTCCGTGCTTCTCTCATTTTCGACGACGGCTTGTTCAGCCGACGAAGTCAATGTTGACAGTAAGGTAACGGACGTGACGCTCTATCGGAACCAAGCCATGGTTACCCGAACTTTGTCAATCGAGGGTGAAAAAGGGGCTCGCGAGATCGTAGTCAGCGATCTCCCAGAGAACATTGCACCAGAAAGTCTGTTTGCAGAAGGTGACGAATCCGTCGAGGTTCGCGCGGTTCAATATCGAACGCGTGCTGCCGGTGAATCACCTCGCGAAGAAGTTCGTGAGTTGCAAGCTCAAATGCGCGCCAATCAACAGAAGACTCAGCTCAACGCCAAAAAAACCGAGCTACTTCAAAAAAGGACCGCCTATCTCGACAAACTGGAAACGTTCTCGGCAAAAACCGCTAACCGCGATCTGGACCGAGGTGTGTTGGATGCTGAAGCGTTAGAAAAAGTCACGTTGTTTTCATTCGATCAGCGAAAAGCGATCATCGACGATCAAGTTGAACTCGAAAATGAACTATACGATTTGCAACAGGAGCAAACTCTTCTTAATCGAAAACTAAGTGAAATTACCAATGGCACTTCGCGCACGGTTCGCGAAGCCGTGTTGTACGTCCAGATGCAGGAGGGCGGGAAACAGGATGTTCACCTTAGCTACTTGGTCAATTCATGTGGCTGGTCACCCAGCTATACCGTTCGTGCCAAAGAGAACGCTGACATCGCCAAGGTGGAATACAATGGCTTGATTCAACAGATGAGCGGCGAAGACTGGAAAAATGTGAACTTGAGTTTATCAACAGCTTCACCCGCGTTAAGTGCAGCCGGACCAGGACTCGCCCCGTTCCAAGTCACTCTCGCAGCAGCGACGCCACAACCTTACCCGCAATCCCAGTCTGAAGGACAGGCAGGGGGAGACGTTTTCATTGGCGGAAAGGCGGGTGACATCAAAGCGCTACTTTCTCGTCAACGCGATGCGATCTACGCGAATCAAAACGCAATTAGCTTGGCCGACAATTTTAAAACAAGCTGGGGGTTAAATGACACAGTTAACAAATTCGCCTGCGAAGAACTAATCAGCGACGAATCTTCACTTGCACAGTTCAAGAGTCAGATGACCGACACGGCCCAACAGCCAAGTTTCAGCTACGAGCTGAAGTCGCCGGTGACTTTGCCTAGCCGCAACAGTCAACAGATCGTTCGAATTCTGCAAACCGATCTACCAAGTGAATTTTATCATGTGGCGACTCCGATTCTAACCAGTTACGTTTACCGCGAAGCTGAGCTCAAGAACGAAAGCAAAACGGATCTGCTTGCCGGGCCAATTTCTGTATACCTTGACGAGCGTTTTGTTGGTCGTGGCGAAATCCCAACTGTAGCACGCGGTCAGCAGTTCGTCGTCGGATTTGGTGCCGACTCACAACTTCGCACTCGACGTGAGTTAGTCGACAAAACGGACGGCATCAATGGTGGTAACCGTGAAACCAAAATGACTTACCGGTTGCTTATCGAGAATTACAAGGAAGCAGAAACCGAAATTCGTGTAGTGGATCGAATTCCAACTTCCAACAATAAGGAAAGCCTTCGAGTCACGACACTGCCCATGGAAGACGAATTGAGCACCGACGAAGTCTACGTGCGAATCGAGAAACCTAATGGCATTCTTCGCTGGGATACAAAGGTAGCGGCCCGTGCCATTGGCAATACGGCTCACGAAATCAATTACGGATTTACGCTTGAGTACGACCGGACATATACCGTTGCTCTGCCACGTAATTTGGAAAAGCAGGAACAAGAGTTTAACGACCTGCAGAATTTGCGTTTCAACCGCAAGTAGGCAATAAACGGTCCAACGTAGGTGGGACTGGGTTCACAAAGACTTGCGCATGCTCGTAGTTGGGGAATTTATTTAACCACAGAGGACACGGAGGATCACAGAGATAGTGCGCGTAAAGAGCGGGCAGACGAACGTTCAATTGAAAATGCCGTGGTTGCCAGCGTGGTTGCTGCCATCACATTACGTAGGCCAACCTGCGATGATCACGACGGTGCCGGTCGGCCTTACCCCAAAGGGGTTTTATTCCAAAGCCCAGTGTCGCGAAGCGCACACTGGGATACAGGTGGCGAGGCATAACGAACCCCAATCGGGGTTCAACAATCGTGGTGTGGAACCCCGATTGGGGTTCGATTTGTGGGCCGATATAAACCCAGCGTGCGCTTCGCGACGCTGGGCTTTGGAGTTCAACGCCGTTGGCGTAAAGAAGCTTTGTTGAGCCGTTTAGGCGATAGCCTTCGGTTCATTCGGGTGCATGAACCGTGGCTAGCGCCAAAACGGCTCAATAATTGGATTTGAACTAGCGTAGATCCGGCTGTGCCTGACGCCGAACGGCCGCTTAGCCGCAGGGCGATAGCCCACGGTTCTTGGACGCAAGAAGGAACCGGGAGCTATCGCTCGGCGGCTGGTCTCTTCTCCCGATCAACACCGTTGAAAAAGACGAGCATTACAACGCGACAAGCGCTGGCGCGCTAAATCTCTGTGCTACTCCGTGTCCTCTGTGGTTAATCAGCGCGCTTCATCAAGCATAGAATCCAAAGTGGTTAGCAAAACCACACTCCAGCCGTGTTTGCACCATCGGCTCGCTAATTGTTCACCCGCTGGTCAGCACTAACTGGAAAACCACTCATCTTTTTACATCGCGTTTCTGGTAAGATTAAACGCATGCCGCAAAATGAATTAAACTTTGAAACCGCAGACCGCATTGAATCGACTTTCACGTCGTCTGTTTTTGCGCCGCCCGCAGAACTTGAACCTCACGTTTATTGCGCACCACGACGGTTCGATATTCTAACCATACTTTGCGTATCGTCTGTTTACGGCATAGCATTCGCGATTGGAACGACTTCCAAAACGCCAACGTATATTTGGATGACGTTTCTACTTGTCGTGACAAGCATCGGATTGGCTCAAGCGATTCTTTGGCAAGGAAAACGGCCGCGACTCGCGTCGATCCTGGTCGGAGTGGTCTCTTTCGTTATCTGGATGCTTTTCATAATGTCGGCAAGTCCAAAATTAATTCCGGCGAATGAATTTGCAGCAACCCTCTTTGCCTCCACGGTCGCCGGATCAGTTTTTGGTTACGTTTTGGGAGCCGGAATCGGGGGACTTTTCTTGGTAATCGAAGGACTTCGAGATTACCTTTTTCTAGCTCATCAAAAGTCTTTCACAGCCAACTCACCAACCCCCTACGATGGCTAAACCTGACTTTAAAAATTGAACTTCGCCAAAGCCGCAGTGTCGCAATTCCGCGTGTCGCCGGATGTTTGGAAGCTTATACGGGTTTGCAAAAAGTCAGTCCAAGTAGACTTGATCGTTGCTTCATCAAAACATTCAAATCGGTATTAAATGTGAGTACGCCTCGGTAGAAGTCTGGAAGAATTGCGAATGTGAATTAAAGTAGAAATTCGTTTTTGCTTTTACTTCTTCAATCATCGCTTGGTTTTCAATGCTTCGTTTTCAACAAGCCGTTCTCGGGATACTCTTTGCCGGTTTGCTTATTGGGTTGCAGTCGCAATCTCTCCTCGCTCTTCAACGCAAGCCAAACGTGAAAGGCCCAGCCTACACAGAAGCCCCCAAGGGAGATCTGAATTTTCCGTTGATGGGAGAGTTCATTGGCCGACTTGCTGACAATAATAAAAAACTCGCGTTGCAAATCCGAGTCATGGGAATCGATCAGTTTGATGCAGTCGCCTACTACGGTGGATTGCCAGGACAGCCAGGTCATCAAAGTGAACCGATTCGTTTCATCGGAATGCGTTCCAACGACATGGTCGTGTTGTCTGGCGGACCTTGGGCGATCTTTGTTGAGAAAGATCTTTGTCGTGTCGTTGACCGAGACGGAAATAAAGTCGGAGAGCTCAAACGCGTTTCACGATCGAGCCGTACGATGCATGCCCCGGCTCCAGATGGAGCGACTATTTTGTTTAGTGGAAAAAACACTGAGCAATTCACCAAAGCCGAAATGACACCCGACGGTTTATTGATGCATGGTGCTGACGTAAAACCGATGTTTCAGGATTTCAACTTGCATATCGAATTTCGACTTCCTTACATGCCTGTTGCCAGTGAACAGAACCGAGCCAACAGCGGACTATATCTACAGTCGCGATACGAGTGCCAGATCCTTGATTCATTCGCAACCGAACCCAAGATCAATGGTTGTGGCGCACTTTATCGTTTTAAAGAGCCAGACCACAACATGTGTCTTCCGCCTTTGACTTGGCAGACTTACGACATCCGTTTTACTGCGCCGCGGTGGGCAGCCGACGGATCAAAGCTTCGCAACGCGTTCGTGACTTCATGGGTTAACGGGATCAAAGTCCAAGACAATGTTGAGTTGCCAGATAAAACCGGTGCCGGAAAAGCCGAGGCCCCGGTATTGCTTCCAATTCGTTTTCAAGATCACGGCGATCCCGTCCTGTTTCGCAACGCGTGGGTGGTCGACCGCGGAATCACGTCAGTCACTTTCCCTGTGATCCCAACAAGAAAAGAACGTCAAGCGGCGATTAGGATCGAAAAACAGAAACTGCGAGCCGCTGCGAAAAAAGCTCGTAAGAGCAAAGCGAAAAACAATCGCGACAAGAACGGCAAGCCTCGCAAAAAGAAAGCGGACAACAATAAAGCAAAAGAAAAGAAGCCAACGGAAAACAAAGCGGAAAAGCCATCGACAGCGACCGCTACAAAGTAAGAGATTACTTGCTGCTTTATCGACAACAAATCGACTGCAGCAGAAAGCGACTGTGTGGAGTAACGAAAACTTGGTTATGATATTGCGGAGAGTTCGTCCCAACTTTTAACACAACCAAGGTGTTTCGCTGATGAGAAAACGATCGCTTACCGTTGCCGCTTCGATGGGCGTGCTATTTTGCTTTTTGATTTCTGCTGAATCTTTTGCACAAGACAAAGTCAAACCGGTTCGCATGGGCGCCGGAGAAATGACGTTTGACACGGTTCCTGGTTGGGGACTGCGGCCAGATGGAAGTTCAGCTATAGGATCGACTCATGGCGGAGTCGTGGTCGACAAAGCAGGCAACATTTACACCAGCGCCAAGAAAGGCGTATTTGTTTTCTCGCCCGACGGCGTTGTCATTCATTCGTATCTTGGTGACAAATATTCCAATCTTCACGACATAGAGATTCGCGAAGAAGACGGGAAAGAGTTTATCTACGGCGCCCGCAACGCCGACGCGGAAGGGATTAAGTTCGATGTGAAATCGGGCGAAATCGTTTTGAAGCTAAAACTTCCTGAAGAAGCGGGACTTGGCGCAATCAAGTTCAACCCAACTGCGATCACCATCGCATCCAACGGCGACATTTATCTTTCCAATGGCTACGCCAGCAACCACATTTTTCGCTACGACAAGAATGGCAAATACCTTTCGCATTTTGGCGAAAAGGGAAACGGGCTCAAGCAATTCAATACCGCTCATGGCATGACGCTTGATACTCGTTACGAACCGGCACGATTATTAATCTGTGATCGCAACCACCAACCTAAAGGGCGATTGGTTCATTACAGCTTGGAGGGCAAGTTCATTGAGGAAGTCGTAACAGGCCTGGGTATGCCAACCTCAGTTTCGATCCAAGGCGATTTTGTTTCGGTTCCCGACTTGCATGGGCGAGTCGTTATTCTGGACAAGACCAACACGATCATTGCAGTGCTTGGCCACAATCCCGATCGGGCTCAAGGCAGAAACTTCAACGTCAAACAGAGCGATTGGGTAGAAGGCATCTTTAGCGGCACGCATGGATCTTACTGGGACGCTGATGGAAATCTCTACGTGCAAGATTGGAACGTCGACGGCCGAATCATGAAACTTAAAAGAGTTCACCGAGCGGAATCGAAGCAATAGCCGGAATTGCTTTATGAATGAATTTGAAGCAAATTTGAATCACGAAGAGATTCTGGCTACGAATCGACCTCGCTTTGCCTCCGTCAAAGCTTGCCATCAACGATGCCGCCAAAGCCATCCGCCAGGAATATCGGAGAGATCCTCGAAGTAGACGAGCAAACTGGGTGCTGCCCTTCTTATTGATGAAGCTCAAGACATAGGGTGGGATTACACCACGGCTATATGCTGCCGTCAGGCACAGGAGGAATGCTTTCAGTTGCGGAGGAACATCTCTCTACCCAGAATCCGGATGCTCGGCTGGTGATGTACGGTCAGGAACTCAACGCCGAGTCCTATGCGATCTGTAAAGCCGACATGCTGATCAAAGGCCACGACATCAGCAACATCATCCATGGAAACACACTTTCCGAAGACGGGCACACCGAAAAGAAGTTTGATTACATGCTTTCCAATCCTCCCTTTGGAGTTGAATGGAAAAAGATTCGAGACTCGGTCACCAAAGAACACAAACACGACGGCTTCAACGGTCGCTTTGGCCCAGGACTACCGCGAGTCAGCGATGGTTCGCTGTTGTTCCTGATGCACTTGATTTCCAAGATGCGTCCGACCAAAGACGGAGGCAGCCGCTTTGGCATTGTTCTCAATGGCTCGCCTCTGTTCACCGGTAATGCGGGCAGTGGGGAAGCGAGATTCGCCGATACGTGTTGGAGAATGATTTACTGGAAGCCATCATCGGTTTGCCGGTCGACATGTTCTACAACACTGGCATCAGCACCTATGTTTGGATCATTAGTAATCGCAAGCCGTCCAATCGCAAGGGCAAGGTCCAATTGGTTGATGCTAGTGACATGTGGCAGAAGATGCGAAAGAGTCTTGGCAGCAAACGCAAGGAGCTTTCCGACAATCACATTGCTGAGATTACGCGTTTGTTCGGTGGAGCCAAAGAAGTCTATGTTGACCCTGAAACAGGGAAGAAAGTGACCAGCAAAGCGATAGCCGCTGGCAAGTCTCCGTCGGGACAATCACCCAAGCCGATTAGTCGTATTTTCAAGACGACTGACTTTGGATATCAGGCGATTACCGTTGAGCGACCAAAGGTGGACGAAGAAGGTAAGCCCGTACTTGAAGCACGAGGCAAACGAAAAGGCGAGCCCAAGCCTGACTCTAAGCTGCGAGACAGCGAAGAAGTTCCTTTAAGCGAAGATGTAGAGGAGTATTTCAAAAGAGAAGTGTTGCCGCATGTCCCCGACGCATGGATCGACCACGAAAAGACAAAGGTCGGCTACGAGATCCCGTTCAATCGTCATTTCTACGTCTTTAAGCCGCCTAGGGATTTGGATGAAATCGACATCGAATTGAAAGGGGTTACCGATCGGATCCTTGAGATGATCGGAGAGCTTTCACAATGAGCTCAGTTTACGAAAAGTACTCGCCTAGCGGAATTGAATGGCTGCCATTGATTCCTTCAGACTGGGAAACGGTAAGACTTCGTTGGCTTGCAACGATCTACTCTGGTGGAACTCCGGATAAGAAGAACGAGAGCTATTGGACAGGCGGTACGGTTCCTTGGTTGAATTCTGGTGCGGTGAATCAGCAACTCGTCACGGAGCCGTCAACGTATATCACAGAAGAAGCGCTAGAAAATAGCAGTGCCAAGTGGGTTCCCGAAGATGCTTTAGTCATTGCCTTGGCTGGACAAGGTAAGACCAAAGGTATGGTTGCACAGCTGGCATTCAATGCGACCTGCAACCAGTCAATGGCGGCGATTATTCCTGACTCGAAACTAAAAGCTCGTTTTTTATACTGGTGGCTAACCTCAAACTATCAAAACATTCGTAATCTCGCTGGCGGTGATCTGCGTGACGGCCTGAATCTCCAACTGCTTGGGAAAATCGGATGTCCGATTCCGAGTAGGCAAGAGCAGAAAGCGATCTCGTCGTTCCTCGATGTGGAAACGTCGAAAATCGACGGTTTGGTTTCGGAGCAGCGTCGTTTGATAGAGTTGCTGAAGGAAAAGCGTCAGGCGGTCATCAGTCACGCGGTCACCAAAGGCCTGAACCCCAACGCTCCCATGAAACCCTCTGGCATCCAATGGCTCGGCGAGGTTCCTAAGCATTGGGAAGTAAAACGATTGAGACACGTCGGTCAGGTTCAGAACGGTTTAAATATTGGTGGAGAAGCTTTCGGATCTGGGGATCCCTTTGTTAGTTACGGAGATGTTTACAAGAATGTAAACGTTCCAGAAGTTCCATCGGGGCTTGTTCAAAGTTCTCCCGAGGACAAGGCAAAATGTAGCTTGGAGGCAGGGGACGTTCTGTTTACACGGACTTCAGAAACCGTAGAGGATATCGGCGTCGCATCAACCTGTCTTTGCTCGATACCAAGATCAACGTTTGCTGGATTTTTGATTCGGCTCAGACCAGACGATGGCATTCTCTCCCCCCAATATTCGACATATCTTTTTAGAAACCAAGGCGTTCAGGAACACTTTTCCGGCACTATGAACATGGTTACTCGTGCGAGTTTGAGTCAGGACGTACTCAAGATGCTACCGATCTGTATTCCGCCGCTTCGAGAGCAGCAGGAGATTGCAGAATTCATTACCGAGAAAGTTGATCTATTTCATAGCCTTATTGGGGAGGTCGAACGAGGTATCGAACTTCTTCAGGAACGGCGGACCGCACTTATCTCAGCTGCCGTGACTGGCAAGATCGACGTTCGAGAATTTGCTTATCAGGAGACAGCATGAGCCATAGAGTCAAACCCGATGTTTCACTTGAAGTCTATCGACGGTGCAGGTGGACTTGTGTTTACTGTGGTTTCGACGGGCAGTCGTTTAACGGCTGGATGCAGTTAACCCTGGATCATCTCGTTCCACAGCAAGAGGCGACCGATGATACCGCAGAAAATCTTGTCGCATGTTGCCAGGCTTGCAACTCAATTACCAACAAGATGAAGTTTGGTCACTCTGCAACGCCGTCAGAAATTCTTGCTGAGAAACAAACGGCAGTTCGGGATTCTAGAATCGGCTATTTCGAGCATTGGCAAAAGCATGTCTTGCCTCACCTCGTCGGACAGCCACTTCTTTTCCAACTGGACGAAGACATCAAGATCGGACAATTGGTGCGAGAGACGTTTTCAGATTTGCTAAATTCAAACTGTTTGACTGACGCAGAAATCAAAGAGTTGTGCGACAAGGACTACTGCAAGATCATCTTCGATTTGAATTACGCTGTACTCAAAGAGTCTTGCAACCTAGAAGATCGCTTTGATGACAAGCAGCACGCGAGATACTACTCGCAGGTATTTCAAGGCAAGTATTTACTTTGCAACGATTGGTACGAGCGCAATCGCCAAGGGCTCGAGGGTTGGTTAGTGAAGCACCGAAAGAACTGATCAATGAGCCCAATCCATAAATTGTGTCCCAACGTTCACGGCAGAGTCAGTCGAGCTACTAGTTTCTCTGTCGCCGGTGCGATCAAGGTGTGATTTTTTTAAGGAGTCGATTTCAAATGGCTAAGAAGAAGCCTGTGAATATGGATCAGAAGGCCGGAAACGCGGGCGACCGGATGAAGCACGCTTTGTCACTCGAAGTGTTGAGCCGAACGAGTTCATGGGATCAGGTTACTTACGCAGAGACCCACGCAGGTGCGGGCGAATATTTGCAGAAGAAGCAAACTACGCCCCCACATATTCGTGATCTTCGAGACATCGTCCTCTGGCAAATAGTGCATCAGAGTAGCAAGGCATCCCGCAGCCAGATGCTCGCGGGAAGCACATACCTTGAGTTGCTGAAGAATTGGTGGTTCGACACAGGTAACCATGGGAAGTATCCAGGAAGTGCAAAACAAGCAGCCATTTATTTGAATGCTTCGTCAGAGAATCGGTCTTTTGAACTTCGGCTGACAGAGAAAGCGGGGGATGCATTCAAACGGCTGAAAAAAGCCGTTGCTGACTTTCCTGGCGAAGCACGAAAACGCTCATTTTATGACGAGCGGGGTTGGCTGACTAAACCAGACAATCTTGTCTTGGTCGTCGACCCTTTTCGATGTGTCGAATCGTTTGAAATGCACGATGCAACGGATATCGAGAATGGCGACATTGATCATGGCGTAATCAAAGAGCTGTTGGATTTGTGTGCCAAAAAACAGGCTGCGGTTCTTCACTTCTGGTGGTCAAAAAGATCACAGCCCGGAGGAAGCGAAATGGACAAGCTTGTAACCGAATCCATCAAAAGGCCCGTCGAATGTTTCAGGAATGGTCAGATGGCGATACTTTACGATCGTTCCGCGAATTTCAAGATAAGCACAATCATGCAAGCATATTGGTCGGCATTGGTGATGGTGCAAGAATCGTCGACGACATTCCGGGGAAAGATCAGTGGCAGCAATCGTGGCTAAAGTCGTTCCTTGCAGAATCGCAGATTCGCGTTGAGAGGGCACCAACTGAAAACGAGAAAGTGACCTAGCAGGCAAGAACAACGAAAGACCTCCGATACGAAATACGCTCGCAAGAAAGTAGGACATGAAGACTGATTGGCTTGAGAAGATCGCTGCCGAAATGCATCAAGTTTGGATGGATTTGTATGTAGAGAGGGATGGCAAGGAAAAGGCTGAGCAACACGACCATTTCAAACCCTGGGGTGACGAGCTTCAAGCTGAAGAGAATGGAGTTGAAGCAATGAATCAAGATCGGTTTGTCGCATCAATCGTTCTAAGAGGATACTCAACTGGTGATATTGACAACCAAGAAGATTTGCCTGCCACAATTCACAACGCCGTCCAATTGTGGATTCGACTTAGCGGGGAAAGACTCCAGCAATATCATGTACCTTATCATGAATCGAATGATCGAGCGATCAAAGAACGAACAGCCCAAGCGGATCGCGTATGGCCAATTCTACAGAGTATCGAGAACATTCAGGAAATCCGAGAACTAGATTGGCTTCAATAAAGCTGCGTGATGAACAAATGCAGCACTAGTCCGAGCAAGCTAAATGAATCGCCGAAAGGCTCATTCGAAAAAAGGATACGTTATGGGAGCAACTCCAAAAACCATTCAGATTTTCCTGCCAACTGGTGATCCGAGCGGAATTCGAATCGCAGAGATTACAACTCGGATTGTTCAAGTCATTGATGTACCAAGGAGTCGCGTCGCAAACTTCCTGGAGCTGCCTGAGAGCGAACATGTTGCACTCTACTTTCTTTGTGGATCGACAGACGCCGACGAGCTTGAGGTCTATGTCGGTCAAACTGGTGACTTACGGAAACGACTCAAGAAACATCAAACCGATCCAAAACGAGAATTTTGGGATCGGGCTTTGATAGTTATTTCAAAAACCAAAAGCCTTACACAAACTCATGCTCTGTTTCTCGAATGGTTCTGTATCCAGGGCATTCGAAAGGCGGCGAGGTACCTAGACCAAAACGGCAACAGTGGAACTCGACCGCACACGCCAGCTCCGCTTAAAGCAGATTGTATGGAAATATTTGAGACGGCCAAAACACTTGCTGCAACTCTTGGCCATCCGCTTTTCGAATCGTTTGACCGCCCAAATCAAGCTGGAAGTTTGACCGCCCAAATCAAGCTGGAAAAGACAACGTCTATTTCTGCAAGCGAGGAGGTGCGGACGGCAAGGGGCTCTATACCGATGATGGCTTTGTAGTATTGAGTGGCTCGAAAGGGCCAAAGGACAAAATGCCTTCGGTTATCGGGCATTCTTACGAAAATTTGAGAGAAGAGCTAATTGCCAAAGGAGTTGCCAAAATAGAAGGTAAGCATTTTGTCTTTTTAAAAAATCACGCGTTCAAAAAACCTAGTAAAGCCGCTGCTGCCATTTTGGGGGCTACCGCGAATGGCTGGATTGAATGGAAGAACTCTGAAGGCAAGACGCTTGACGAAATTGAACGACAAATCAATCAAAGTGATTGAGACTCCTGTTCTATCGCATCTCAAAAAGTAGCCGATAACCTTCAGATTGGAAAAGAGATTATGCTCAATTGTTACGGCGAAAATTCGCTTACCTACTTACTGTTTGATCATCTCAATGAAACAAACTCTTTGATCACGAAGCTTGTCGCGAACCTAAAACAATTCAGCAGCAACAAAACATTTGCTAATTGCCACCCATCGCTTTTTGAGGATCTTAAGTCAGAAGTGTCTTCAGATGTTTGGCTGTTTCCCAATTTTGGAAAAGGAAGTGGCTTTGGTGAACCTGATGCGATTTTACTATGCGGTGATTACAGCTTCTGGTTTGAACTTGAAACGAATTTTGACCTGAGAAGAAAGAAGTCAAGTGCTAGAAATTCGTTGCTACAACTGTTGAGGTTCAACTATTTCGCGTCAGCACTTTCCAAAGGCAAAACCAGAAGGAAAACGAACCGAAGCCATTGGGCGATCACGGGGGCAACCATCAACGGCAAGGCAGAATTTAAGCCTGCCATACTAAGAATGGCGGGCCATCCTGTGCTCAACGAAATTGGGCCTCGGTTGGTCAATTCATTCAAAAAAAAGAAAGATCACTACGTAATCTTCAGCGAGAAAAGGATGAACGGGATCAAAGGAAAAGCCGGAAACAAGACGGCTTTACGCAGCATGTTTCACGAGCTAGTGGCAGAACATCAGGCCACCTTCGAGGAAGCAGTTCCGGCAGTGGATGTGCCAAACAAACCAGATGAGAAACGATTTTGGTATGAATACCTAAATGGTGATCTTGATCGTAAAGGAGTCAGCATCAATCAAGGCGGCAAAAAGTACGTACAAATCACTACCGCCTGATGAAGCCTTTGCAAAGTAATTTGTTGTCCTGTTAGAGTAGTTTCGATTACTCAATGCGAAAGTCTAACCATATTCTATAACAAATTCGAATGCAAAAGTAGATGCAACGATTGGTATAGAATCTATACAGGCGATAAGTGATATTGGCGATTCAGATTCTAGTATTCGCCCGGTAAACACGCGCTTTTATAGGTCGCTCCAAATATCCTTGTAGTTTCTATGTCCATTAAAAAGATTCTATCTACTCTTCTTGCGTCAGTCGGTTCGGAATTATCGGAATGGCGGGACAACGCAGGGATGTTCGGACCAACTGCGTTGCTGGTAGTTGTTGCAGGATATTGGTTGTCTTGCATTTTTTTCAGAGCCGCGTCGCTCAATAATCACCTGACGTTTCAGGATGAAATTATTAGAGGAATTGCAAATGCAAGCTATAGCTTTTTTTATATTTGTTTCACCCTGCAGTGCTGTGCGTTATTCACTGCTTATCGAGATTTAATCTTCAAAAGCCCTGAATCATTCGAGGGCAGATTTCAGTTGACCAACAAAGTAGCTCGCTGCCTTTTATCGAACAGATTCCTCGCGATAGCTTCTGTTGCTGTTGGTCAAATTCTCCTGATGAAATTCGGGCCGTGGACAAGTTATGGGAATGGATTTAGCTTCTGGTATGCATTTTCGGGGAGCGCTATGGCGAGATGGATGGGAGCGATCGCAATAGGCTGGAGTTATTCTTGGTTCCGTGAGTACATTAAGACAATCAAGACGGAAAAAAGGGATGGGCGTTTTTTCTTGTTCCTTACAGAGTCGAACGAAAAAGAAGTGTACAGCACAATCAAGTTTGGCTTAATTGGGGCACTACTTACTTATACGGGACTCTCTTTGGTGGGGAGTTCCCTTTTGAGCAATCCAACTTGGTTCCATGTAATAATTCGGATCCGTTACCTGAACTTTGGCGGCGGATCCACACTGCTCATTGTTTTGTCAAAGACTGCTGGAATAGTCTATTTGGCCAGTGGATTGGTGTTTCTCGTGATTGCTACTGGTAGCAGACATTTCTCGACGATGAAAGTATTTTCAAAGTGGAAAGCTGAAAAACGCTTTTTTGCAAAAAGCTGGATTTGGTTACTCGGAATGTCAAGTTCAGTCGAGCAACGAAAAGAATTCCTGAATGACTCGGCACTTAGCAAATGCATAGTAACAGCGAAAACAAGCTTGTTAACTTTGATAGTGATCGGATTCCTTGCATTCTTTCATGGTAATAGTCGAAAAAACGCGTTCGATCAGCTTCAAACTGCAAGGATTGCGTTTGCCAATGTTTCACTTCTCAAGTTGGCAATGGACTCAACAGATGGCCCAGAAGAATTTTGGAAGAGTCGTGAAAACATTTTCAGTCTTGAAAGGGGACTAAAAAAAGGACAAACGTCCGACCCTTTACTATATCGCAGCAACTTTACTTCTTCCGCCAGATCGAATTATGTTCTTTTCTCGTACCCAAGAATATTTTCGCAAGGAAATCGAATTTTTGGATTTACCTCGCCTGTTAATCTAATGAGCCTGCTAAAGAAACAGGGACTAGGAAAAGCAGAAATCCCCGATGAAGAAGTCGTTCAGATTGCTCTTGAAAAAGAGTGTCTTGATTTAGTTACTGCGGCTCAAAATTTGGATCTCGAAGTTTCATCAAGGATTATTGGAAATTTTGGAGACGATTTGGTTGAGCAAGTTGAAAACACATATTTGAAAATAGCATCAAGCGTAAGCTCAGACCGAATCAACATACCTATTTTGGGAGTCAAATTGCAAGGTAATGCTGCAGGTTTATGTTTGCACTTACTCTTCTTAGCGGTTTCGTTGCATTTTCTCTCAAGAGTACTCATGATTCATAGTCATCGTTCACGCTTATTGCCATTAAATGAATCATGGATTTTGCTTGATCAGTTAGATCGTGGCAAAGTCGACGATTGGTTGGCTCGAGTTTGGTATGCTTTTGTTTTGAGTGTACCTGTTGCAATGTGGCTAGCCGTTGATGCAGGCGAGTTTGTTGACCGAACGATGTCTCGCAATTGGGTAACTCCATATTTCATATGGCAACTTAATTATGCGATTCTAATACTCGGCACTACGTTGTATCTATTTTCTATTCTTAGATTGTTCGGTGTCCGGTGGTGCCTTTTGCAGCAGCTAAAAGAAAACTCTGGAAATCATCCGAACGAAACCATTGATTATTCTATTTAGTTTGCAAAATGGCTCTCCACAACGAAATCGAATTTGAAAACGAAATTTGCGAGTACCTCGGCACTAAAGGTTGGCTATATGAGCCAAAGGCGGCTGATGACTACGACCGAAAACTGACTCTCTATCCGCCGGATGCGATAGCTTGGGTTAAAGAGACTCAGCCTGCAGTATGGGATTCATTATTGAAAAATCATGGTCAACAGGCCGAAACAAGATTGCTGGAGCGATTACGCAAAGCGATGGATCAAAACGGCACTTTGTCAGTGTTAAGGAATGGTTTCGATGTTGTCGGTGTTCGCACGACTGTCAAGACAGCTCAGTTCAAACCGGCATTCGCAGTCAACCCAGACATTCTGCATAGATACGAAGCGAATCGTGTCCGAGTCATTCGGCAGGTTCACTATTCGGTTCATAACGAATTAAATATCGACCTTGTTTTGTTCCTCAATGGAATTCCAGTAGCAACAGTGGAGTTGAAAACAGATTTCACTCAGTCGATTCAAGATGCGATTGCACAGTATCGTTACGACCGAATTCCAAATCCGAAGGGGCAATCAGCTGAGCCACTACTTACTTTCAAACGAGGTGCTTTGGTTCATTTTGCGGTTAGCAGTAGCGAAGTGTATATGTCGACACGATTGGCAGGCAAGAAAACAAGATTCCTTCCATTCAACCTAGGTAACGGGCAAGCTGCTGGGAATCCGTCAAATCCCAATGGACATACTACAGCTTATCTTTGGGAACGAGTTTGGCAGCGAGATAGTTGGCTGGAGATTCTTGGGCGCTACCTGATCCCAGAGTACAGTGAGAAAAAAGAGCTAACCACGATTATTTTTCCACGCTTTCATCAGCTCGATGTCACTCGAAAATTGCTTTCAAGTGTTGCCGAACAAGGCGCTGGGAAGAAGTATTTGATTCAACATTCGGCAGGGAGCGGCAAGACCAAATCAATTGCCTGGACTGCTCACTTCTTTGCTGATCTTCACGATAAGCACGACAAAAAAGCGTTTGATACCGTCATTGTTGTTTCGGATCGAAATGTAATTGACGGCCAACTCAGCGAAGCAATCGAGGGTATGCAACGAACCAAAGGAGTCGTTGCAAATATCAAAGGAACAGGAGGTAGTAAAAGTGCAGAGCTTGCGGAAGCATTGTCTGGAGACAAGAAGATTGTCGTTTGCACAATCCAGACATTCCCATTCGCTCTTGAGATGGTTCGTGAGCTTTCGGCAACGGACGACAAAAGATTTGCTGTCATTGCCGATGAGGCCCACTCTTCCCAGACAGGAACTGCAGCAGCGAAACTAAAAGAGGTTCTCAATGCTGAGGAGTTGGCCGAATTAGAAGACGGCGGCGAAGTAAGCACCGACGACGTTCTGGCAGCTCAAATGGCAAATCGTGCTGATGACGACGGCATCACCTATGTCGCGTTTACAGCGACACCGAAAGCCAAGACTCTCGAGATTTTTGGTCAGTTACCTGATCCCTCGAAACCAAAAGGTGATGACAATCTTCCAGAGCCGTTTCACGTCTATTCAATGCAGCAAGCGATCGAGGAAGAGTTTATTCTCGACGTGCTTCAGAATTACACGACTTACAAGCGTGCGTTTAAGTTGGCCACAGGAGGTGAGGAGTTCGACCAGGAACAGGTTGAGAAAAGTGCGGCGATGCGAAAGCTCATGCGATGGGTTTCTCTTCATCCGTACAACATTTCGCAAAAAGTTCAGATTGTTGTCGAGCACTACCTGCAAAACGTTGCCCATCTGATCAATGGAAAAGCCAAAGCAATGGTTGTGGTTGGCTCTCGCGTAGAAGCTGTCCGGTGGCAAATCGCAATCAACAAATACATTAAAACCAAGGGATATCGCATTAAGTCGTTGGTTGCTTTTTCCGGGAAAGTCGTTGACCGGGAATCGGGACCAGAAGATTTCACAGAAGTTAGTCGGGTTTTGAACGACGACATCGTGAGCCGCGACTTTCGAGAGGAGTTCTCCAGTGATCGTTATCAGATTCTCTTAGTTGCAAATAAATTCCAGACAGGATTTGATCAGCCTCTTTTATGTGCGATGTACGTCGACAAGAAGCTTGCGGGAATTCAAGCTGTTCAAACACTTTCCAGGCTGAACCGTTGCTACGAAAAAGATGGCGTCAAAAAAGATCGGACTTATGTACTGGACTTCGTAAACGAACCGCAGGAAATACTTGAAGCATTCAAAACGTATTTTACGACTGCGGAGTTGAGTGACACGACGGATCCAGAGATTATCCTTACGTTGCGGTCAAAGCTTGACTCGACGGGATACTACGATGAGCCTGAGATTGAAAGAGTTGTCAATGTCGTATTCAGCAAGTCACCGACACAGGGCCAGCTTCACGCGGCGATTAAGCCCGTAGCCCAAAGGCTGCTAATTCAGTTCAAAGACGCGAAAGAACAGCTTGATAGGGCTAAAGAGCGGGGCAATGCGGAAGATGAACAGTCGGCCAAAGATAAAATCGACGCTTTAATTTTATTCCGTGCAGATATGCAGACTTACCGAAGGTCATATACGTTCCTTTCGCAGATTTTCGATTACGGCAACACTGATTTTGAGAAGCGGGCAATCTTCTTTCGATACCTGAATCCGATTCTTGAATTTGGTCGTGAGCGAGAAGAAGTGGATTTGTCTCAGGTTGTCTTGGGGAGTTATGGATTGCGCGATCAAGGCAATCAAACGATGGACCTTCGAACCGGCGAAAAACCAGTTCTTGATCCTATGGGCGAGGTCGGCACCGGGATGGTACGTGAAAAGGAGCGGGTTAATCTCAGTGAGGTGATCAAAAAGATCAATGATTTATTCGAAGGCGATCTTACGGACACCGACAAACTGGTTTACGTACGAGACGTACTTGTCGGCAAATTGTTGGAGTCCGAGACTTTGGTGAACCAAGCGAAAAGCAATTCACACGAACGCTTTTTTGAGTCTCCTGATCTCGACAAAGAACTGGTTAACGCGATCATTGAATCGGAAGATGCACATCAGCGAATGAGCGAACAGGCACTCACTGAAGGAAACCGTTCCACGCTAAAAGAACTTCTGATACTGCTGGACCTTTACGAACGATTGAGGCAAAAAGGAACGGGCCCAGTGCAATACTGACATGCCATTTGTGGGCACACAGAAAAATTCAAAATATTTTTCGAGAGTACTGTAATTAAGACGCTTTGGAGTAGTTACGTCTGGTGGGGGAGGGAGGTATGGCTGAAGGCAGGGCCTTCTTGATCTTGAGTTAAGGCTTATTCTCTTGCGAGACCTTCAACGAGTCGACACGCTCAGTTCAGGTCCGAATCAACAAGTTTTATCGTAGGGCGAGTTCAAACGCAAATTTTTTTCAAACCGTATGCCTCAACTTAAGCTCGATCTCCTTTCAGATAAATAAGCTTGAGGAAATTATTATAAAAACTCTACCGATTTCGCGATGCAAGTGACTGGGCGGCTCCGTCACTCGCTTCGCTTGTTCTATCGCACTGGCTTCGCCCTGCCGATTGTTCAAACTGCCCTCCAGTGTTGAGCTGAAACTTGGCGCGCAGTAGGCTCGGATCAGTCAGGCAGGCTCGTACCTCGCCCACCTTCCCTCACCTCGACTTGATGCCGTCTCCTTGCTTGAACGCCTAGCGATTAATATTTCGCCTTGATGGGTCACGCGCACTGCTCGTCGCAAGCGAGGGCGTATTCCCTACTGTTCCGAAATCCATTTAGGTTCTCTCGTTGGGCAAAATTCATCCGTTGGATTCCGGTACGCTGCGTTCGCTCGAAAAACCTTCCAGGAATGGATTCTTGAGTATTTGGCGGCTGTAAAATTTATTATTAATAATTCAGCGATCGGCAAAGTACCGGTATATCGAGCTCTCTTCGCTTAAGATGCGCTTCGCACAGGTGGTTTAGAACTCCGTCGCCTAGAAATCCGGATGCCCACAAACGATACGAGAATGTTCAGTTTTTGAACGCAAATAAAATCCAGAGCAAAACAAACTTTTCCCTGCATCCGGCATTCTGGACTCCTCCGTAAAAAAGTTAGCGCCCTTTGGGCGAAAGCGCCAACATCCAGTTGGCCTGGTTCCGCTGACATCGTGTCAGCGGGGAAAGCCTGTTTGTGTATTTTCTATATATGTAAGCCAAAACCAGCGAAATCTTCATTTTGCGTTGCTTTTTTCTGCGTAAAAGCCACTTTACAAAGTCAATTTGTAAAGCTTTCGTTTTACAAATTGTAAAGTGCTGGCATTGGCCATACGAACCTGAAATTCAAATTGTCTCTAGCAAGAATGAAACAGGCACATCATTTGCAGGTCAAATATCCAGAAACAGATAACTTTGGATTAGGTTCTAACTTCGAACGATTGATTGACAATCGTATCTACATTTTTACCGTTCAAAGTTTGTTGGGCAAAAAACGCCAACAGCTTTCCCTGCAAACGTTTATCGGATGGAGGAAACATGAACTACTCGGTCGAACGTGAGATCGAAAAAACATTTACAGCGGCTTGCGCAAACAGTGAGCCACCACAGGAGCATTATGACTTACAACCCCAACCCAGAAATTGCCTATAAGCAATTTACGAATTTTCGCCATGTCACTCATCCAGACTCTGTGATAGAGATCTTCAAAAGCGGCTCGATAAAAAAGGCTGACTTGGATGAAATGCGATACAAGGAAAAAGCAAAGGGTTTACAAGGTATTTGGCTGTCGCCGAATCAGTTTTACTCGGGGTATCACCACGGGAATGTTGAGTTTGTTTTCGATTTCGAATCGGTAATCGAGGGCAAGCGCTTCTATGAATTTGGGAACCGTAATCGGGATGGCGGATTCGACTCGTTCCAGATACTCATTTCCGATCGAGATCATCCAAATCTTAAGAAATACGTTCCAGAGGAGTACGGTGGCGTTTGGCACGTTGGTCTTAATCGGCAGCATATGATGGCTCCATTCGGTTGGCTTGAGTTCATATTCGAAGGCGACCTTCCTATTGCAAACGCCAAATATTTATCGGATGTCCAGCACCATCCCGACAAGTGCTTTAGCAACGGCAACGAGTGCAAATATCTCAAAATAGCTCCCGACATGGTAAAGCCAGAGTTAATCGGCTTGTGTTTGAAAGAAGAAGTTCCCTTTCCCCATAATCTTCTGTGGAATCCTGAGAACTGGATAAAAAATGCGTGGGTGACAATTAGCAATGGATTTAGGCGGTCAAATTTCGATGGCCATTGTAAAGCGAATCACCAGAGTCTTGCGATTGCGATCTTGCGTCAAATAGGAAAAACCGGCGGCTCGAAAAGTGCCGCACGTTACTTGAACGCTTTTGTAGTGAAGACCATGCAGCATTAGCTTTGAAGCGAGTTTTGAGCGAAGTGATCAATCGGGATTGGAGCGATATTCATTGGGATGACGAAATGGGAATGGGAGCGATCGATGTTTGAAAACTTGAAACAGCGGGCGCATGTACTTTCGAGAGAATATGAAAACTTTATGGAAGCCCATTTAACAATGGATGCGAAATCTGATAATGAGTATGGTCTTTTCCTTGAGAAGCAGCGGGCCAGGTATTCTGAGCTGTTTGCTGAATTTATTGGCATAGCCACGGAACTCAAAAACCAGCCACTTGTTTTGCGTGCCGAGCAAGCGCACAAAAAATGGTCCGATTTAGACAGCTGGTATGACCACGTTGGCAAGAAGTGGGACCGCTCTAAAGCAGATGAAATGATCCCTCGCTCCGTTGCAGATGTCGATTTCTTGACGATTTATGACCAAATCCAGGGGGCGGTCAAATTCAATCTTGAATATCGCAAAGAGGAAGTTGCTTTGGAGCGTGCTAAAGAAACTAAACCTAGCAAAGGGATGTCTAAAGCTGATGCTAAACGAATAGTAAGAGATCGTTTGTTCTATGAATTTCACAAGCAACGCATTCAAAGCGGGAGCGGAGAAAATAGCTCGTATGTTAAATCCATGGAGTTATATGGCAACAACGCTGAGTTCAGCCTAGATGAGAAAAAAGACACAAACCTAAGACGCTTAGTTGATAGAGCCCGCAAACAACCATCCATTGAAGACCTCCGGTCAATCTACAAAAACTATTGCCGCAATAGTCGCCCAGGCGATCAGGCGACATATTGTGTGAAACACAGTATTAAAAAAAAGGCACATCTTCAAAATGCCGTTTTGATTGGCGATCACCTTGATTGGGAGTAGTACTTGAAGCTCTTGGTACTTGGAATTCAACCCTTGGAAAATCGAAAACCTTTCCGAGGGCAACAAGAAATACTGAAATTCTCGTTCGGTGTTTTGTGACCAAATCGCAAATGTTTTATTAAAAGACGACTTGGAATTGTGTAATCCTGCCTGACTTCGTTCCCAGCAGACCCATTATTTAGGTGAAGTCGAGAAACGTCTCGGCAAAAAAATCACTTAAATATAGGAAACCACATGTTTAACCCTAACCCTTCCAGAGATGACGAAAAGCTCCTCTTAAGACTTCCAAAAGCTGCTCAATTACTTTCAATGAGTAAAAGAAAGCTTTGGTCTCTTGCGATTTCTGGAAATGTACCAAGCTTTAAGGTTGGTAACTCAAGATTCTTTTCTGTTGAAGCTTTGAGAAAGTGGATTCAAGAAAGATCTTTAGAGTAAGCCAGCTAAACAAATCTCCATCCGACTTGTTGTCGGATGTCGGAGCATTGAAGAACAAAATTAATGAAAAACAGAAAGTAAGAATAGAAATCGAAAATTGTTTGTTTTGTAAGAAAATAATAATTATTTAGTACAAAACGTTTTATTAATAATTTCATTTCTTGATTCCAATCTTTCTTGTACAGAACAAAACTAAAAATTCTTTGATTCAAAGATTGTTTTGGTTCTAAATCGTTTTTGTTCTTTCTTCTTAACAGTCGGACGACTGTCCGACACCAAACATATTTCTGCGCTACCTTAGCGCACATTTTTTGAAAAGAAAGTTTTTATGAATAAATCGAACACAAAAAAATCTCAAATCGTTGATTCCAAAGGCTACCAACTTTTTCCCGTGAATCTGTTACCAACACCAATAATTGACTTTGTAAATCAAGCAGCTGAGGCAACACCTTGTCCTCCAATATTGATTGTCCTCCCTTTGCTTAGCAGTCTTGGGGCTGCAATAGGAACTTCAAGGATCTTAGTACCAAAGCAAGGCTGGTTTGTTCCCTCCGTTTTCTGGACGTGCATTGTTGGGAAGTCAGGTTCAACCAAATCCCCTGCACTAAACATAGTTGTTGACAAGATCAGAGATTTGGAATCGGAAGCTTATAAGCAGTTTAGGTGCGATGAGGATAGATATCAGCAGTCGATGAAAAATAAAAAGAAGAGCGAAGTTAGTCTCTTGGAAAAACCAATCCAAAAGAGATATTGCGTTGACGATACAACAACAGAGGCTCTGCTGCCTGTTCTAGAGGAGAATCCTCACGGAGTAATGGTTATCAATGATGAATTAAAATCGTGGTTTGCAAGCTTCGACAGATACGTTTCGGGTAAAGGTGGCGACGCCGCCAAGTGGTTATCCATTTGGAACGGGAAAGCCGTGAGTGTCGATAGGAAAACGGCTGACAAGAAGAGTGTCAGAGTCGACGCACCTGTTGTTAATGTCACCGGCACTATCCAGCCAGCGGTGTTAGAAAGATCGGTTGGGAAGGAGCACACCGACAATGGATTGCTGGCCAGGATTCTGTTGGCAAGTCCTCCAAGTTGTCAAGAAACATGGGACGACAAGGAAGTGAGTGAAGAATGTGAATCCAAATTGAAGAGCCTGCTTAGGTCGTTATTCAAGCTTGAACATTCGCCTGCTCTGAAACTCGCACTGTCCGAAGAGGCCAAGCCGATTTGGGCTGAATTTTACAATGGGAACAAGAGTCTCGTCAGCGAAACATCGCAGAGTTGTGAGTTGGCTTCTTATGCTTTCTCTAAACACGATCAATATTGCTTGAGGATTGCTTTGTTGATTCATGTCGTTGAAGCCGTTGCCTCAGGTGTTCCTAAGGAGAATTTGATCTCCAGGGAGACAATGTCAAAAGCAATCGATATCATGCATTGGTTCCAGCACGAAATCTTTAGGACCTATCAGAACCTTGACTTTAAAGGAAAGCAAAATCAGGTTATGAACCTTGTTTCCAAGATTGTGAAAAAGGGAGGAAAAATCAGCGTCAGAGAGCTGCAGAACTCCAACTCAAAACTCTATCCAAATGCAAAGGCTGCAAAGCACGCTTTGTTTTTACTTAAAGAAGCAGACTTTGGAGATTGGTCTAAAACAAGAGAAAACGTTTATGAATTAATCAAATTGAAAAAGTAAATTTTTGAGTCAAGCAGATTTATTAATAGTTGACGGGCAAGCGCAGGCTGTAAGTCCCGTTTTTCTTTGAGGGTATTAAATATGGCAACAATTTTTAAAAGAAACGACAAAGAAACCGGAAAGCCTAAGCGTGGTGCAAAGTGGATCATGCGTTACAAGGATGAAGATGGGTGTTGGGTGAATAAGGGAAGTGAAACAACATGCAAACAAACGGCGCAAGCATTGGCAAACCAGCTTGAGACAGAAGCTGCAAAGCGTAGATCGGGTTTGTTGGATAGTACGCACGATTCGATGGCTGAAGCTAAAAAGCCAATCAGAGTTTTCGTTGCCGACTACAAAGCTAAGCTGCAGAATGCAGGGAGGAGTGAAAAGCACGTCAGCGAGCAAATTTCAATCCTGAATGCTTTTATCGAATTCAAGCAACCTAAGACCGCAAGGGATGTAAAGCAGAGCTGTATTCAAGAGTACGTCTCTTCTTTGAGACAAAAGAAGCGTTCGAATAGAACACTTGAAAAGCACATTGCTGGCCTGCGTACTTTCTTTGAATGGATGATCGACAACAACAAGTTAATTCAGAATCCAACCAAGGGAATAAAAAAGCCAAGTCCATCCAAAGATAGAAGGCACAAGCGGCGTATGCTTACGCGTGAAGAATGGAATTGGCTCTCATACGTGACCAAAGAAGAACCGTGTCGTTGGAATTCCGATGGAAAGTCGAGAGCCCTACTTTATTGGACTGCTATCGAGACAGGATATAGGTCGAATGAGCTAAGACAAATTAAGGTGTCGAATTTGATGACTCAGGGCGACAAGTCATTTATTTGGATTGAAGGCGACACGACAAAGAATGGAAAACCGGCAAGGCAGTATCTGTCAAGTCAGCTTGCGTCGAAGCTTGTTACGCACGCTAAGGGCAAAAGAAAAGGCGATGCGCTCTTTCAGATGCCTTCAAAATCAAACGTCGTCAAGATGCTCAGAGACGACCTCGTTGAAGCAAGGGCTGCTTGGCTCAAGGAAGTTGAACAAAACGATGAGGAATGGACATTCAGATCCGAATCAGATTTTCTAGTCTATGAAGACCAGGAATCGAGAAAGCTGGACTTTCACGCATTACGTCATACGTGTGGTGCGTGGCTAATTATCGCTGGTGTGGATATCAAGACTGTTCAAACGATCATGCGGCACAGCACGCCAAATCTTACTCTGAACACTTATGGGCACTTGATGGAGGGGGCAGAAGCAAGGGCTGTTGAAACCTTGAACGCTGGCGCGCAGCAAATATGCAGCAAACTGTCTGCTGCTGAGGAGATATTGGATGCGAGTGCTTGCGAGAACGAAGCTCAGAGCCAAGATGCAGAAACAAAAAAAGACCTTGGAAAAACCAAGGCCTTTGCGACTCAGTGCACCAATATTCCTATCAGTGCTTTAGCTCCCCCGGTAGGGCTCGAACCTACGACAAACGGATTAACAGTCCGTTGCTCTACCAACTGAGCTACAGGGGATTATTTAACGAAATGGGGCCTCAACAAAAGTGTTGTTTCACCGCTTTCGAAGCGTCGTAGTTTAGAAAATGTTTTTTCGATGGGCAAGGCCGTTTTGTTTGATTTTAACAGTTTCGGTCGACTGGTTTTTCGCACGGTCCAGTCCCAATCAGCCAAATATCGCTTTCTGCCGCCGATTCGCGTTTTCCAACGGATTTTCGCCCGCGATTCGAACGGGGTGATGCAAAACTGCAAAAAGAGGCCATTGAGTACGCCACCGGCTTTTGATGAACTTAGCCGACGGTTCTCCTAGAACCGTGACGCACTGGCATGACAAAAGTGGCTTGCCCTGAGCGAGCCCGTGTTACGATAATCGACATCCATGTTGTGCAAGGCCCACAACAAATTGGGTGTCTCACGCGCGGCATTTGCTGGCCTGACGCTGCCAGCCCGAGACCATGGTCAATATCATTTTGCCTTTTAACTTGATATTTCATTGCCCAGGCGAGTAATGATTTTGCCATCATCGGTCGATCAGTCAGTCGTGCTATCTCGAATGAATCTATTGAGCGATTGAAGATGCTTTGTTTATAAGAAAATCAATTGGCACCGGCAAAACAGCCACTCTGGATCAAGCTCAGGAAGTGCACGCAAATATCAGAGAATTTGTGGCCGCAAGAGACCAGCAAACGGCTTAACGGGACGCACCATGCTCGGACATCAAACAAACCCAAGGTCAATTGAAATTCAAAACCCTGGCAACGGTGCGGAGCATTAAACCTCGGTCGGGTTCTCTTCGCAGAAGCGGTAGCCTACGCCGCGTACTGTTTGGACTCTACTGGCGCTGTCGCCGAGCTTCTTTCGAAGCGAGCGGATGTGGACGTCGATCGTTCGCTCTAAAACTAATGTGTCGGCGCCTAAAGCTGAGTCGATCAGCTCGGCTCGGTCGTATGCCCGGCCTGGGTTGCGGATCAGTGTGTCAAGCAAACGGAATTCGCTGGGTGTGAGATCGACGATGCGCCCCTCAACCGTTGCACGATGCTTGCTGCGGTCGACTGTGATTGGTCCATGACTGACGATGTCGCCGCCCGGTCCGTTGGTTCGATGATGACGACGCAAAAGTGATTTTACGCGTTCCAGCAATACGCGAACGCTGAATGGTTTGACGACGTAATCGTCGGCTCCGACTGAAAATCCGATCAGTTGATCCGTCTCTTCTGCCTTGGCCGTTAACATCATGATCGGCGTCTCGCATGTGCCTCGCTCAGAACGAAGCTGGCGGCAGACGTCTATGCCATCAACAACAGGGATCATCAGGTCAAGCAAAATTATGTCAGGTTGCTTGTTACGGGCCTGGTTGATTCCGTCTTGGCCATCGTACGCGCAAAAGACTTCGTAGTCAGCGTTGGAAAAATTGTATTCCATGATGCCAGCAAGTGACCGGTCATCTTCGACAATCAGGATTTTCTTTTTAGGCATCGTGTCGAGTCTAGTTTGCTATTGAGTAGTAAATGCTGCTGATTCGTGGCTGGTGGGATTGGGTTAGACCGATTTAAGTTTGCTTGTCGTTCGCCGCTTCGGTTGAACTTTTCATTGCGTGCCGATAGAGCCGCTGATTGAGCATCAAGAACTCGGTTTACTTGGAAACGATTCTAAAGATGTGGCCCTCGTTCCAGGTTTTTTCCAATTTGATCTGCCAATTCGCCGTTAACGAAATGGCCGTGACGATGGCGAATGATTTCACCTTCAACTAAATAGATGATGTCTTCGGCAATGTTCTCAGCGTGGTCTGCGATTCGTTCCACATGGCGTGACGCGGAAAAGCAATGGAGAGCAGGGACAACGAGCGAGGAGTCTTGCTTCATTAAACTTTGAAGCTCATTGATGACGGCCAAGTTGTTGGCGTCCACCGCGGCGTCAAGTGAAATGACTTGCTTGGCAAGCGCAACATCGGAATCCACAAATGAATCAAGAGCAAGGCGAACCATCGTTGTCGATTGTCGCACCATTTCAGGAAGCTGATTTGGGATCGGAAAATACGGATGCTCATGCATGCATTGGGCACGCTCGGCGATGTTGCAAGCGAGGTCTGCAATTCGTTCGAGGTCTGAGTTGATTTTCAAAACCGTCGTGACGCGGCGAAGGTCAGCGGCAACGGGTTGATGAAGCGCCAAAATCTTGAGGCAGTCCTCTTCGATCTCAACCTCGGCTTGGTTGACTTGAGTGTCCGTTGCGATCACTTCATCGGCCAGTTCAACATGCTGTTCGCAGAGTGCGCGAACGGCTTTGTCGATCATTTGCTCAACAATTCCAAAAACCGACATCAAGCGGCGGTGGAGAAGTTCGACATCGTTTTGGAGGTGTTTGGACATGGCGGTTTCGGGCTGTGAGTTTTGAAAGTGGAAAGTGGAAATCAATCAGAGCCATACAAATTAACCGTTTTTAGCGCGGACAGCTAATTCCAAGGATTCATCGTCCAGAATTACTAGCCAAATTTTCCAGTCACATAGTCTTCAGTCTGTTTGACTTTTGGACGGGTGAATACGTCTTCGGTTAGTCCCTCTTCGATGATTTTGCCTTCGTAAAAGAAAGCGGTCCGATCGCTACAACGTGCGGCTTGTTGCATGTTATGCGTCACGATCACAATTGTGTACTGCTCTCGCAGCTCAAAAATCAAATCTTCTATCCGGGATGTCGATGCCGGATCGAGTGCGGAGCAAGGCTCGTCCATCAAAAGAACTTCTGGTCCCGTCGCAATCGCACGAGCGATGCAAAGCCGTTGTTGCTGGCCGCCAGAAAGTCCAAGTGCCGATTTCTTGAGGCGGTCTTTAACTTCGTCCCACAAAGCTGCCTTTTTCAAAGACCACTCGACCAGGTCGTACAGTTCGGAGCGAGAAATTTTGTAGTGCAGTCGCGGGCCATACGCCACGTTGTCAAAAATTGATTTGGGAAATGGATTGGCTTTTTGAAACACCATCCCGACTTGGCGGCGCAAATCAACAACGTCGGTGCTTCGGTCGAGCACGTTGACGTCACCCACAAATAGTTTTCCATTGGCGTGAGCGATCGGAACGATATCGTTCATCCGATTGCACCACTTAAGCAATGTACTTTTGCCACAGCCACTGGGGCCGATGAACGAGGTGACTTGCTTTTCTGGAATTTTCAGGTTGAGATTATGTAGCGCTTGAAAGTCACCATAAAACGCGTTGAAAGACTCGATTTCCATGGCGAAAGAAGTCGGCTCTACTGCCGTCGTCGCCGTGGCAACGGTCGCTTTGAAATTCATTGAAGGTACGATTTTTGGTTCGGTCAAAGTTGGTTCCTGCATATTGTCCTCAGTAGTATTATTTTCCGAGTCGTTTTTCGTAGCGGTATCGAATCAAAATTGCCACGGAATTTAGCAGCAGCAATATTGCCAACAAGACGATGATCGCCGCTGCTGACAGATGTTCGAATCCCTGATTTTCATCGCCTGCCCATTTGAAAATTGTCACGGGCAAGACAGGTGTTTTGTCCATTAAGCTCGATAGATGATTTGTCGTTCCCAAAATTCCACCCATCACAGCGAGTAGAGGAGCGGCTTCTCCGACGGCGCGGCTCATCGCCAGAATGGCGCCTGTCATGATGCCTGGAGTTGCCGATGGAAGTACTGCACCCCGGACGACTTGCCAGCGGGTGGCTCCCATTCCAAAAGCGGCTTCGCGTAACGTTGCCGGCACACCGCGAATGGCTTCCTGAGAAGCGATAATCACGATCGGCAAAATAACGAGCGCCAAAGTTAGCCCTGCGGACAGGACACTTTTGCTGAACGGAAGATGTAAGTGGAAAAATGAGTTTTCGCGAAAGATCGAAGCCGACGATCGTTTGGTGGGATCGGGTGAATCTGCAAACACCGAACGAAGTTTGACTTCTTCGTCTTTGGGTGTCGATGCGGTTCGAGGAAGCACGTTGAGTTGGAATGTTTCGCCGTCAGGCCCGACAACATCAATCGGCTCTAATAGTTTTGCGAATTGACTGTACGTTGGTTTGGCGCGAAACGAAATTGTCTCACCGTCAAGCGTTTGGGCTTCGTAGAAATCTTTGCCGTCGCGTTGGACCAGTTTGGCTTTGGTACCTCGAATCGCGTAGTTGGCACGACTGGCCTCGGGAAGCGTTTTCGACTCTTCATTTGTTACGACGTTGAGTTTGAATTTTTCGCCATTGGCTCGATTGGCGTTCATCATCGTTTGCAGTTCAAACGTTGGTTGGATCGCAGCGACGGCTGGGAATTTTACATAGGTCCCACCCAATGTTTTGGTTTGATAAAAGTAAGTCGCGCCGACTTCATAGTCGGGCTGCGAGTTGACTCGGATTGAATTGAAAGTGCCAAACATATAGACGAATGCAGTTAATCCGAGGATTCCGTAGACGATCGAGGGCACACCCGCAAGGTTGTTGATATTGAGCTGCACCAAGCCATGAAACAGTTTCAAATATCGGTTGCGGGGTTGGAATTCTTCCAGAAAAATCGCGGTGCCAATCCCAACCGGAAGGGCGAACATTCCGCAGATCCCACAAATTACAAGCGAGCCAACGATAGCTTGACCGATTCCCGAGGCTTCCGGGTTGTTTTCGCGGTGGTTGGTATACAGAAACTCAAAACTCAGCCAATTCCCACCGGTGACAAAAATCGAAATCAGTAACGAAGTCAGTGCGACAATTGCCAAACTGGAAACGAGCAAGCAGATCACTGAGAACGAAGTGTTGAATCGCTTGCGACGCGTGTCTCCGCGAAACTCATGCTTTTGCACCGGGTTTTCGGATTTGTCTTTTTTGTCAGGAGTGTTCACTAGTCGTATACCTCCCGATAACGCATGCGAATGATCTGACCAACAAGCGTGATTCCGAAAGTTATCAGAAACAGAACGGCCGCGACCGCATAGATCGAAAAGTAAGGCAATGTTCCCGGAACAACAGATTCACTTTGAAACGTCTCGACAATAAATCCGGTCATGGTCTGCGATGGCATACGCGGGTCGAGTGTATACGTCGGCGTACTTCCGGCGGCCAGTGCGACCACCATCGTTTCGCCAATCGCTCGAGCGAGTGCCAACAAGAATGCTGAGATGATTCCTGAAAGCGCTGCCGGCACAACGACTTTGAGTGTGACTTCCAGTCGAGTCGAGCCCAGTCCATAGGCACCTTCTCGAAGTCGATTGGGAACCGCCTGAAGTGCGTCTTCGGCGAGCGACGTCACCAACGGCAAACATAAAATGCCTACCGCGATTCCGGCAGAAGTTGCGTTAAATGTTTTGAACCCATCATCGAATGGAACCAGCATGTACGGGGTGATGAACTTGACTGCGAAAAAGCCCAAAACGACGGTTGGGATACCCGCCAAAATTTCAAGCGTTGGTTTGAGAATCGAGCGCACTCGTTTAGAAGCGTACTCGCTGAGATAGACCGCGGTGATCAAGCCCATTGGAAGGGCGATCAACATCGCGATGCCGGTGATACGAAGTGTTCCCGATAGCAATGGCCAGATGCCATAACTCATCGAGCCTTGGCTTTGGCCAAGCGTCCATTTTGTTCCCGTTAGAAACTCAACCAGGTTGATTCGTTCGTCAGCAAAAAAGCCCCACGATTCAAACACTAGCATCACAATGATGCCAACCGTCGTGAACAGGGAAACAAGCGAGCAAAATACGAGGCAAGTCACCACAATCGCTTGTGAGCGTTTGCTCGCGGCAGAGCTGCGGACGCGAAAGCGTTTCTGGTTGGAATCTGCCGTTAAAAGTTTTCCTTCGGCAGAAGGAGAGTTGCTCATATTTTTTCGTTGCTAAGTAAAACGGCTGTGTTCGCGATGAGCGAACCACCTTGGCGACGTTGGCGGGAAACAGAGGACGGGCCTTGGACAAATATCCTCGGCCCGACTTCTAATTCAAACATGTCAACTAATTTGGCAAGTTTTCTACTTTGTAAACATCGGTTACTGAGCCGTTGCGTTTTTCACCAGCGGAGTCAAGGTAATGGGTGCCGGTTTGCTCTTTGAGAATGTGTTCTTTTGCCGATTCGTAAATGGCAGGCGGCAACGGAACGTAGTTAGCGTCTTTGACAATCGACATGATGTCTTTGAGATAGAAATCAACGAACTCTTTGACTTCTGCCCGTTGATACGATTCCGCGTTCACGTAAATGAATAGCGGGCGACTGAACGGGGCGTACTCACCAGATTCAATTGTGCCCATCGACGGTGTGACGGCAGTTGAGTTGGCTGGGTTTACGATTGGAACGGCTTTCAATTCAGACTTGTTAGCTTCGTAATAAGAGAATCCAAAGAAACCGATTGCGAATTTGTCGCCCTTCACGCCGGTGACGAGAAGTTTATCGTCTTCACTAAGTGTTGTTTGCTCGTCGGCACGAAGTCCTTTTTTGTCTTTCTTGCCGATGACTTCAACAAAGTAATCATGTGTTCCCGAAGCAATTCCTGGGGCGTAGATTGAGATCTTTTCAGCAGGCCATTCCGGGTTTACGTCTTTCCAAGTCTTCGCAGCCATGTCTTCGCGAAAAATTTGCTTCAGCTGCAAAACGGTAAGCTCTTTGACGAAGTCGTTTGCGTTGTTGATAACGATCGTCAAACCATCGTATGCCACAGGGACTTCGTAGAAGTTAACACCAGCTGCCTTGCAACCGTCGAGCTCTTTTTGCTTGATCGGGCGAGAGGCATCTGAGACATCACATTCTTTTGCAGCAAGCGCTTTAAATCCGTTGCCAGTACCTTGACCGCTGACAGATAGATTTACACTTGGAAACTGTTCGTTGAATTTTTCTTTGGCTCGGTTTGAAATAGGTTCAACCGTGCTGGAGCCCTCAATTGCAATCGTGCCAGAAAGACTCGTGTTTTGTGTGCTACTGCTCGCACTTCCCGAACCTTTTTTGGCATCTCCGCTTTTTGAGTTTTCGCATCCGCTGGCCAAAGCCATTAAAAAACAGCAAAATAGTGAAGCAAAAACGTTTCGACTCATAGTTGTTTGATTCCGTTTAAATAAACTACTTAAATGTTTGGGCTCAAATGTCTCCCATCGATGCAAAGAGTAGCAATCAAAAGTGAAGCGTAGGTTAAGAGTTCTTAACAATACTAAGTTTTCACATTGCCTCTATAAACACGTGTGTAAATCCCCAATTAAATTCGAATTTACGAGTGAAATTTTTTTCACCACCGCACAGAAAGCGACTTTTATGAACACCCGCAAACTGATCTTAATGGCTGCTTTTTTTCTATTCGGACCGGCCACCTTGTTTGCCGGTGGCGGGCCGGAAAATGTCTTGGTGGTCGTAAATGCGGATTCGGCTTCGTCCAAAATGCTGGCTAACTATTATGTCGCCGGTCGAAACATTCCAGCTCAAAACGTGGTGTACCTGAGCGGGATTCCAGATAAAGAAATCATGGATTTGAAGATCTTCCGCGACGATATCCTCAAGCCAATTATTGAAGAAATCGAAACTCGAAAGCTAGCGAGCACCATCGATTACATCGTCTACTCATCGGACTTTCCATCGATCGTCGCCAATCACAGCCACTTGAGCCGACTCAAAAAAGTTTTTGCTGAAAGAGAGGGTGACGGACCCACGCCGCAGTGGAAACTGTTCCATCCCAATATTTCGCTTACGTCGGCGACTTATTTTGCAGCTGCGATTTTGCAAAACGAGCCCGGCTATATTGGACTGTCAGCCAACAGTTATTACTGCCAGCCAGCCGCAGCGTATCTGATGCGCCCGTTCATCGGAGAATCGAAAGAGAAATTTGATTCGGCGGTTGCTAAATTAAATTCCGAATCGAAGGACGAGCTGAATGCTGCCGTCGATGAACTTCTGGAGTTAGCGGAAAAGAATCCTCAACAAGTTGCTGTTAGTTATTGGTTGGCCAGGTTCTACGGAAAACTGGGCGACTCAAGTCAAGCAACGGCTTGGATCACTCGAGCCGCAAGTGCAGGCTGGAGCTACCGAACCCATACGCTTGCCGATTTAGCGTTTGAGAAAGTCAAAGACGATCCTGTGTTCAAAGGCATCGTTGAGCGACTGCCGGATCAGCCTTTTGACTATGCGCCATCGCGGTCTTTTAGTGGCCGATATCCATGGGGTCCAAATGGATCATTAAATGCTGAACCAGGGCAGGGCAATCGGCATTTTATCTCCATGATGTTGGGCGTAACCCGAAACGAAGGCAACACCGAACGAGAATCATTGCGCCAACTAAAGGCGTCGATGCGAGCTGACGAATCGAGACCTGCGGGCACGTTTTACTTCACCGAAACAGGTGACGTTCGTACCAAAACTCGACGCCCCAACTATGACGCGGCGATGGAAGCTTTGGAAAAAATGGGAATGAAGACAAAGCTCGTCAAAGGCAAAATGCCAAACAAAGTCGACGATGTCGTGGGGCTGACGTGTGGTACTGCAAAGTTCGACTGGGGGCAAACAAAAAGCCGAATTGTTCCTGGTGCTATTTGCGACAATCTCACGAGTTATGGCGGCGCTCTCAACAAAGCGAGCCAGACAAAGCTAACCGAATTCATTGCCCACGGTGCAGCCGGTGCAAGCGGTACCGTCATCGAGCCGTACGCGCTTCAGGCAAAATTTCCTCACCCGATGATCCACGTTCACTACGCACGCGGTTGCTCGTTGGGTGAAGCGTTTTATCAATCAGTACACGGCCCCTTCCAGCTGTTGATGGTAGGCGACGCATTGTGCCAACCTTGGGCTACGAAACCAAAATTGGACATCGGCGGGATGGCTGCCGGCGACACGATCAAAGGAAGAATAAAGATTACGTTGGACGATTCCGCATCACCCGTGCCCGTTTCGAGTTTGACTATGTTTGTCGACGGCGTCCCTGTTCACCGAGCGGCGATGAAAGAGGCGATTCCTTTTGACACCAGAGGGATGACTGACGGTTATCACGAAATTCGGATTGTCGCTGTCGCCAAGAACCGGCTTGAAACAATCGGCAGTACGGCGATTCCAGTGATCGTAAACAACAGAAATATCTTGACGAAATTGGAAACTCAATTCGATAAAATGAATGTGACTGATAATATTACATTCACTGCCAAATCAAATTATGGCGATTCAATTACGTTGATGCACAACGGCCGCGCGTTGGCCAAAGAAGAAGGTCGAGACGTAAAGTTCAAAATACCGGCTTCGCTATTGGGCCGTGGACCAGTCAAGGTAGAAGCCATCGCGATTTCAAGTTCGGGTAAAGGCGTTGCAAGCATGCCACTCGAAATGACAATCGAAGGCAGAGTAAAAGCGATTAAAGAATCAACTCGTGCAAAGCCAAAACCAAAGGCGAAGCCAAAGAAAAAGAAGTGATCCAAATGTGACGTTGGGTTCTTTATGATGTTGGGTTCTTTGCGACGGTCGCTTCTGTCTGTTGAAGCGGCCGGTTTGGAGTGGAGAATTTTTATTGGAACAAGTTATAAAAAGTCAGGCATAGCTGACCTACAAGCTGTCTTTGTAGTTACCGCATCTCAACCGATGGCAAACGAACGATAAACTTGCTGCCTTTGCCTGGCTGGCTTTCTAAAACTACGTTCCCACCAAACGCCTGCGATAAATGTTTGACGATCGCCAGGCCCAAACCGGTTCCGCCTTTGTCGCGCGACCGTGCTTTGTCTACTCGATAAAATCGTTCGAAAATGCGAGCGTGTTGATCTGCTGCGATTCCAATTCCTGTATCGGTCACTTCGATCACCGAGAATTCTTTCTCAATTCGCGTGCTGATTGTTACGCTTCCACCGACAGGCGTATAGTGAATCGCATTGACAACTAAATTCGATACGATCGTTTCGACGGCTTGGCTGTCTGCCCGCACGATCGGAGCGATGTCCGATGGTTCAAGGTTTAGTGAAAGCCCGGCTTCGTCGGCAGAGACTTTGAGATTTTCAAAGCAACCTTTACAAACGTAGTTGATGTTTACGTCGACAATGTCGTACGCTTCCTGCCCAGATTCAACGCGAGCGAGTTGAATCAAGTCAAGAATTTGCTGGTTCAAAACTTCCGCTTGATTTTCGATCTGTTCAACGAACGAGATGTTTTTTTCGTCGTCGTGAATCGCGCCCATTCTCAACGTTTCCGCATACGCCTTAATAGAAGCCAATGGGGTTTTGAGTTCGTGCGAAACGTTGGCTACGAAATCGCGGCGCATCGTTTCGAGTTGTCGAAGCTCCGTTACATCATGCAGCACGATCGCAACGCCTGAATTGTCTTTATTGGCCAGGATTGATACACGTGCGCGAATGGTTCGCTGCGGTTCAGAGAACGTTTTGAATTCGGTTTTTGAAAACGTTCGCTGCAATTGTGTTTTCTCGGTGGCGGCTTGGAGCTCAGGAATGCGAACGATATCAAGTAGTTTTCGGCCAACCAAATCGGCGCGAGAAATGGTCAGCATTTCACACGCAGCGCCGTTGGCAAGCATCACTTCGCCCGATGGGCTGATCGCCAAAACGCCTTCGATCATACTTGAGAGAACGGCCTCCAGACGTTGGCCGTTTTCGACCAGCCGATCCTCACGACTGGTAAGCTCGGTTTGCATTTGCCTAAACGCATCACCCAGTTCTCGCCACTCGTCGTTTCGATGCTGGACAGGTGGTGCGGAGTCGTACTGTCCAACTCCGATGCGTCTGGCGGCTTGAGAGAAGAAAGTCAACGGCTGCATGCTTCGGGCAGAAAAAATCGCCATCAGGAACGCGGTCAACGCACTTAGCAAAATTGCGAACGTCCAAACGTAAGCCTGAATCGATCCAATTGCCATCGCGATGGAATCACTTGGAATCGCGACCCTTACAAATCCACCACTATTCTCAGAATTGTCTGGGGCGACGTAGGTGCGCGCGAAGTACATCATCGGTTTCTCAAGCGTATCGCTGTAACGTTGAGAGAATCCTGTGGTCTCTCGTTTGGCAATCAGAATTTCTTCGCGCGTTCCGTGCGGCCCAATGTCTCGCGTACCGGTAGTCGAATCAGCAACAACGACACCGTCATTGCGAATCAACGTAAATCTGACGTTGGTTTTTTCACCCAGTTGTTTGAGATGATTGTTCAAGCTGTCCGCATTGATACTGTCGTCCAATTCGTCGATGTGTTCGCTCAACATCGTCGCCATCGCGCCCATTCGAGCTTGCGCATCGCGGATCATTTGATTTCGAACGATTCGCGTCAGAACCAGCACGAAAATACCGGCTGCCAAAATGTGCAAAACGAGGTAGCCGATCAGCAGGCGTCGAAGAGCGAGGGGAAATTTCATATGCACATCCTAGAGTCTTTATCTTACGCAATTGTCGAAATCGTTGGGTTTATTGGGTGAATCGCAATTCAAAAGAGGGCTACTAGATATGAAGAAATCTTAACACTAAGATCTCTGGCTTAAAGTTAACAGTTTCAAATTTGGCAGCCAAATGAGCACGATCGGCAAACTTTTTGGACGCTCTCCATTCGGGCAGATTCAGCAGCACATGGAGCAAGTCACTAAATGTGTTGACAAAATGTCCGAAGCGCTTGATGCCGTCAAGGCAGGGCAGTTCGAGTTACTGGACCCATTGTCTGTTGAAGTCTCCCAGTTAGAGCATCAAGCGGACCAAATCAAAGACGATATTCGCGAGCGTTTGTTGAAACGGTTTTTCATGCCGATCGACCGCAGCGAAGTTTTGGAAATCGTTTCGCTTCAAGATTCATTGGCGGATACCGCAGAGGACGTTTGCAAGGTGCTTACTCTCAAGAAGTTGCCGTTTCCCGGCGATCTCAAAGAGGACTTTGAAAAATTCGTTGACCTCAATGTTGAGGCTTGCCAGATTTCCGCTTCGATCATCGGCCAAATGGACGAGTTGATTGAGTCAGGATTCGGTGGCGTAGAAGCCGAACGCATCCGCGGATTGGCCAAAGACGCTGCCTTTGCCGAACACCAAGCCGACGTGGTTCAGTTGCGGTTGCTCAAAAAGATCTACGCTCACGATAGCGATTTTTCAGCGGGCGAATTTCACCTTTGGATGCGGGTCACGCGTGTGCTTAGTCGGTTGTCCAATATTTCTGAAAACCTTGCGGACCGAATCCTTAAGACATTGAGTCTTAAATAGAAACCAAGTTTTTGAAAGACTGGTTAAGAGTTTTAGTTTTATCAATTTCGATTGTTTATCAAATCATTTTCACTGCACGTAAGGGTCACCACACGACATCATGGGTGTTGAACTAGTACTGATTATCTTGATCCTGGTTTGTGGCTTTTATGTCGCTTGGAATATCGGAGCCAACGATGTAGCCAATGCGATGGGAACCTCGGTAGGTTCTGGAGCGCTGACACTTCGCCGGGCGGTTATTCTGGCAGCGATATTTGAATTCGCCGGTGCGTACATCGTTGGATCGAACGTTTCGAAAACAGTCCGCAAAGGTATTTTCGATCCGTTGGAGATTGTGAGCAGCGGTTTCTATACTCCCGAAGAAGCACCTTATATTCTCGCTTGTGGAATGATTGCGGCGTTACTGGCGGCAGGTACTTGGTTGCTCATTGCGACTTGGATGTCGTGGCCCGTTTCAACTACGCACTCGATTGTGGGAGCGGTAGTTGGGTTCGGCTGTATTGCCCTTGGTTTTTCAGGCATTAAGTGGGACCAAGTCGGTTTGATCAGTGCAGGTTGGGTGGTCTCGCCGTTGATTTCGGCGACCGTTGCCTACATCGTATTTGGGATCTTGTTGAAAACGGTGTTTTATAAAAAGAATCCGGTGGCGGCTGCGCGTCGTGTTGCGCCGAAACTTGTATTCTTTCTGATGTTCGTGATGACGGGCATGACTTGTTACAAAGGGCTGAAACCGCTTTGGAAAAAGTGGGACATGGATCCGAAAGATCCGACTTTCATGCTAATGGTTGTTGGTGTTGCCATCGTGCTGGGAGTCATTGGCTTCATCATCACCAAATATTCGTTGAGGAATTTTGATAACACACCTGGATCGGAAAGCAAAGGCAATCCGTTGATGGATGCTGACGTGTCTCGGTCGTTGGCGAAAACGATCAAGCATCTTCAGCGCGTGCGGAATAACTCAAGCGGTGAGCTGCAGGACAAAGCAACATCGTTGTTGGCCGAAGCGGAGTCACTTCAGGATTCCGCCTTGGAGCAAGTCACGACCAACAGCGATTCGGATGAACTTCGAAAAGTCGAAAAGATCTTTAGCGTGTTGCAGATTTTTACCGCCTGTTTGGTCGCGTTCGCACATGGATCAAATGACGTCGCCAATGCGATCGGACCTCTGTCTGCGGCTTTTCAAGCAGTCAACGAGCAAGCGATCAAAGCCAGTTCATCGACGCCGGGCTGGGCTCTGTTGTTGGGCGGGGTTGGGATCATCGTCGGTTTGGCGACTTGGGGTTGGAAAGTGATTAAAACAGTCGGTGAGAAGATCACTGAGCTGACTCCTAGCCGTGGTTTCTGTGCCGAGTTTGCGGCCGCCATTACGATTTTGCTGGCTTCGGTGCTTCCGATTGGATTGCCAATTTCGACAACACACACTTTGGTGGGAGCGGTATTGGGAGTTGGGTTGGCTCGCGGAATCAACGCCTTGAACTTGCAAACGATGAAGCAGATTGTCCTTGGCTGGGCGATTACGATTCCTGCTGGAGCCGGACTGTGTGTTGTGTTTTACTTCATTTTGAAATTGATGTTTATCGATTCTGGTTGGATTGATTCGATCGAAATTCGTGATGTCGTCCCGCCAGCATAGTGTCGATCAAAAAAAGACCAGTTCAACCGTGGCCAATTCAAATAAAGTACCGCAAGATCTGCAATCTGGCGGTATTTTGTTTTAATTGAACTTCCTGCGATCGGTTTCCTATAATAAACCAAGACATGTCCATTCCTGCCGAATTGAGGTGAGAAAGGCATTGTTGGAAAAATCGAACCGTATCCTCTAGGCAACTTTATGCGCCTGACCCACATAAAAAAGTCAGCAGTCGTCAAGCAGTCAGCAATTGTTAAGAAGTCAGCAATCTTTACAGCGATGCTTATCGGCCTGGCCTCCATTTCGTTTTTGCAATCACCAGTATTTGCGAATCAAGACGAAGCCGCTGCAACGGGTGAATCGGGCAAGAATGGTGACGGGAAAGAACCCCAGCTCGGCTATCTTGTAAAAGTTCCACTCCCTATCGATAGCGCGGTGTCTGCCAAAGTTCGTGGGACGCTCAAGCTGTTGGCCGAGAAATCGAAAAGCGCTGCCCGTGGATCCAATGCGACAGTTGTGGTGCTTGAGTTTGAAACGTCAAGCAACAAAACGGGGCGGGGCAGTGAACTCGAAGCCTGTCAGGCGTTGGCTCGATATCTCAGCGAACCTGAATTGAATCGCATTCACACCGTCGCATATATTCCGCGCCCCAGAGGATCGCAACTAAAAAAAGATGAAGAGGATGATCAACCGAAAGCTCAATTGAACGGGCATGCCGTGCTGGTTGCGATTGCGGCCAGCCAGTTGGCGATGGAACCGGAAACTGCAATTGGTGCTGCTGGAATTGATATTTCGAATTTGGATCCGTTGGACGAAAACGCTTACCGCCTCGTGGCCGGCAGACGACTCAGGTCGCTTCCAGTTCCCGTCGTCATGAGTATGCTCGATCCAGATCTCGAATTATTTCGTGTTGTCACTCTCGAAAAAAGTGTTGAGTACGTTAATAGCGAAGAGCGGAACAAGCTTGAACTCGCTGGTGCCGATGAAGCAGATGAAATTTGTGCGGCGGGTGAACTGACTGTTTTGACCGCTGAGCAAATGACTGACTTTCGATTGCCTGTGTTGGTTCCCAATTCACGTCCTGACCTTGAGCGGACGTTGAACTTGAGCCCTAATTCACTCAATGGTAATCCGGCAGAAGGCAGCGAATGGAAAGCCGTTCAAATTCAGCTGCCTGAAATTATCGACAAGAGCACCGCAAAGTGGGTGATCAATAGTCTTAATCAGATTTCCGACGACACAAACCTTGTTATCTTAAAAATGGATTCCTGTGTCGGTGACGTTAATGCGTGCATCGAATTGTCACAGCACTTGGTAAAGTACGATCCATCCAAGCTCCGCACGATGGCGTTTCTTCATGGCAAAGCCCAAGGGCCAGTCGGATTGATCGCGCTTTCGTGTAGCCATTTGACGATGTCCAAAGATGCCACCCTCGGCGGTGAGGTCGATGAACGTGCGATCGAGATTTTTGGAACTGTCGACAAAGAAGAAGTTGAATTCTTGAAATCAGTCGTGCTGGGACTCGCCGAAGACAGACAGGCGGACAATTGGTCGATGATGATGTCGATGCTCGACCCAAAGGCATACGATGTCACCCGCTACATCCACAAGAAATCAAAACACATTCGGTTTTTCTGCAACGAAGAATTACTGGCATTGGAAAATCCAGAAGAGTGGGATTCACTCGGCCCGATCGGAAGCACCAACGGAATTGGCGCCAACAAGGCATTTGAGTATTCGATGGCCCAGGAAATCGCCGAAGACATGGGGCAGATTCAAACGTCTTATGGCCTCGAGGGCAGCCCGCGCCAGTTGGTTCCTTCGGCAACGGATCGCTGGGTTGAACGGTTGGCGAAATTCCTGGCTTCACCCGCCGTCGCGCCATTTTTGTTGTTTGGCGCGATGTTCTTTTTCTCAACTGAAATGTCCGCACCGGGATTGGGAGTTCCCGGGTTTCTTGCGTTCGTTTGTTTTGGATTGTTTTTCTGGAGTCAATTTCTTGACGGCAACGCAGATTGGTTGGAGATCATGCTGTTCGTGGCCGGAGCCATTTTCGTTGCGCTGGAGATTTTTGTACTACCCGGTTTCGGGATTTTTGGCATTGGCGGATTGTTCATGATGATCGTCGCGCTCGTACTCGCGTCGCAGTCGTTTATCATTCCACGTACCAACGAAGAGCTCGCACAAATCCCTTACTCGTTGATGCCGGTCATTGGTGCCGCGTTTGGAGTGATCGCAGGTGCCTTTGCCTTGAGAAAAATCATTCCGCATTCGCCTTATTTAAAACACATGTTGCTGGAGCCTCGCGTTCGAGATGAAACCGGACTCGAAGGCGATCCGGAAGCCGTTGTCGATTGGAGCCATCTGTTAGATCAAACCGGCGAGACCGTGACGCGATTGTTCCCGTCAGGCAAAGCCAGAATTAACGGCGATGTTTACGACGTGATTTCAAAAGGCCAAATGCTCGACAAAGGTGTCTCGATCGTCGTGATCGAAGCGGTTGGAAATCGTGTTGTCGTCCGGGCAGCAAACGCAAGCGAAGACGAACAGTAGCCAGCAACCAACCATCAATGCTGGCTTTGTTTGTGATTGTTGCTGTCCCAACGCGGCGGTTGGTTGACAGCCCGCAAGTCTATCCTACGATCAAGGTAGACATTTCCTCCCGCCATTGAAGGCCACTATTAATGGATCCGATCTACTGGGCCCTACTGCTGTTGATCGCAGGTTTAATCGTCGTTGTGCTTGAGCTGTTTCTACCTTCAGCCGGAATGCTTGGCGTTCTTGCAGGTGTCTTGCTCATTGCAGCGGTCGTGGTCGGGTTTCGCGATGGATTAAAAACAGGTGGCTTGATCCTTTTGCTGACCGTCATCGCGCTGCCGATGTTGCTTGGGTTTATGGTGAAAGTCTGGCCGCACACGCCGCTGGGAAAAAGGATTTTGTTAGGAGAGATCAAACCCGAAGACGTTTTGCCCAACAGTTCTCACTACCAAAAACGTAACGACAGTTTGGTGGGTGAGCTTGGAGTTGCCAAAACCAAGATGTTGCCCAGCGGTATTGTTTTGATCAACGGCGAAAAATTTGACGCCATCAGCGAAGGCTTTGCTGTAGAAGCCGGCGACGCGGTGAAGGTCGTCAAAGTCCGCGAGCACCGAATTTACGTTCAGCCATACGACGGCGATATCAAAATCGCAGGCGCAAAAGAGTCCGTTCGCGATGGCGATATTCTCTCTCGACCGATCGAAGAATTGGGTCTCGAAGGTTTGGACGACCCGCTGGGTTAGGCTATCAGCAGAGTATTGAACTTGTTAAGCACCGAACTTAAGCACCGAACTTAAGTGGCATCTTCGTCAGCACGCGGCGCTGGGCACAGAAACAGCTTGCTCTCTTCAACTGAGTTTCAACCGTCAAAATCGGAACACGCGATACAACGCTCGGTTTCCCTGGCAGGAATTCCTTGTGATTTGGTGCTTACCGTCAAAAGAAAGCTATGTTTCTAAACGGAACCCTCCCATTCTCCTTTTAGCGAACCATCGAAGAACATGTCTATCATCGGTACCAGATATTACGGCAAAGTTGACTGCATTGAAGAAGTTGGCCACGTTGCCACCAAATTCACACACATCCTTCTTGCGCCAATTGTCCCTCAGGGTAGTTACTTCATTCCGGATGACGGTGAACCAGTTCCGGTTGCCCTTAGTGCAAACTCACTTTTGATTGCGTACGCCCAGACGATCACAGTGGTGGTTGGGTTTCTTTCGTTGGTCATGTTATTCGGCTGGAACTTGATAGAGCATAGCTTGACCGAGCAGCAAACAACCGCATACCTAATCATGGGTTTCTTAATTGGGTTCGCGTCGATCCTTGGATTTTTCGCTACCAAGCTTGAGTGCGTCACATCGGCTTCTTACAAACGTGCAAGTAAATTGGCAGAAGAAGCAGATCTGGAAGAAGCTTCAAGAATCTGGATCGATTTGCACTATGGCAAAATCACTGACGATCAAGCCGATCAATTCCTGACTGGTCAAGCAACTCGTAAAGAAGATCCAAACGCGATTTCTTCCAGTTTGCAATCAGCAAAATATTTTGAGCAATCAGGTTCAAAGCCAGTCGCTGGACCAGCCGGCTAGGCCAGAGCTTTTTGCAACATCAGGCGTAATCAACGCCCAGACTAAATTCAAAACGCGAGCTTTACTGCTCGCGTTTTTTTTTGCGCTGGTCTGAAATGAGGGTTGGTCCAAAACAGCCAAAGTTTCTGCCGCCAACTGGTATTCAAAATGCCTATCCAGAAAGGCATTCAAAAGACATTCGTTACCAGTCGGGAGATCGATTAAGCTATTGCGTATCGCCACCGCGCACCCTGTGCTGCCTTTTGGAGCTGTGCCTTGAAATTCAGATGTTTTCTCACGATCGCAACCTGTTGTTTTGTTTGCGTAATCAATTCTGCCGATGCCAATTCTCAGTCGCCATCGACTCAACCGCTGTCCAGTCGTTTGTTAGCCGAACCGGTTGATCAATTGGTTAACGATGCGAAAAAGTTTGGTGATCCCCAGCGCGGCGCGTTCGCGTTTTATCAATCGACGATGAACTGTGCAAAGTGTCATGAAACGCAAGGCTCGACAGATCGGCGGCTGGGGCCAAACCTGGCTGAGAAACGGGAAGTCAAATGGGACCACTTGATTGAATCAGTTCTGAAGCCCTCGGCAACCATCAAAGAAGGTTTTGAAACGGCCAACGTGTTTTTGGATGACGGAAAAATGGTCACGGGCGTGTTCGTAAAAGAGACCGCGTCGAGTTTATTGATCGATCAAATTGAGCAAACAGACAAACCGCTTGAGATATCCAAAGACTCCATTGATGACTGGAAGAAAACGAAACTCTCCTCCATGCCGGAAGGATTGGCAAATCAGTTGGCCGACCGGCAACAGTTTCTGGATCTCGTCAGTTACTTGGCGGCTATTTCGGAAGGCCCCGGGCGCTGGGCTGAGCTGAAGCCAGTCAATCTAGCTACGCTTGCGCCGCTGCCGGAATACGAGTCGCGTGTTGATCACGCGGGTTTGATTCGCAGCCTCAATGATGATTCGCTCGCCCGTGGCGCTGAAACGTATCGACTGCGTTGTGCCAGTTGTCACGGTACCCTAGAGGAAGAAGGCTCCATGCCAACGTCGCTTCGTTTTGCGTCAGGGAAATTCAAAAACGGAAGCGATCCGTTTTCGATGTATCAAACGTTGACGCACGGTTATGGGATGATGAATCCACAGCGCTGGATGGTGCCCCAACAAAAATACGAAGTGATCCACTACATCCGTGAAAACTTTTTAAAGCCAAATAACAAGAGCCAGTATTTCGACGCGACCAGTGAATTTTTGGCAAAGCTTCCCGCCGGAAATACGCGCGGCCCCAAGCCTGTTGTTTCAACGCCTTGGACGCTGATGGACTACGGTCCGAGTATGATCAATACGATTGAAGTGTCGGACGACGGTTCGAATATCGCCCAAAAAGGAATTGTTGTTCGCCTCGATGATGGCCCGGGCGGGGTCGAGTCTGGCAGTCACTGGATGATGTACGAGCATGACACGATGCGAGTCGCAGGTGCATGGAGTGGTAAATTCATTGACTGGGAAGGCATTCACTTCAATGGAACACACGGTCGCCATCCAAGCGTTGCAGGCGAAATTCATTTTGCCAATCCGACCGGCCCAGGATTTGGCAAGCCTTCTGAAGAACCATTGGCTGACGCAGGCGACGTGACAGTCGGGCGATTTGATGATGAGCGAGTCGTCGGTCGAGATGGCAAACATTATGGACCATTGCCCGAACACTGGGCGCGCTATCTCGGAATGTATCGTTTTGGAAAGCAGACGATCATCAAATACCGGGTCGCGGAAACGGAAATTCTGGAAATGCCAGGGTTGGCATTTATCGATGGCCAGCCGGTCTACACGCGAACTTTAAATATTGGAAAACGCACTAAGGACATGTTGATCCGAGTGGCCAAAGTTAGCGGCGAAGGTCACTTGGTCGAAGCAGGGCCTGCAAACGCATCGATCAATGTTACTGATCCAGCCGAAGCAGGAGAGGTTCCCGCTGATTCGACCAGCGGACTAAATTTTGACGGTTCAAAGTTTGGCGAAATTGCAAACGGTGAGCAGTTTGATATGACGGAATCGGATTATTCGATTTACGCGCGTATCAAGACACGAAAAGACGGAACGATTTTCGCACAAACCAGAAATCAGGAGGATTGGCTTCCGCAAGGCAAAACGTTTTTCCTAAGAGACGGTAGGCCGACATTTGATATCGGATGGGTTGGCGCGGTGCAATCCAATCGCAAAGTCAACGACGGGAAATGGCACGACGTTGTGATGACTTGGGATGCTGCGTCTAAACAAGTCCAATTTTTCGTTGACGGCAAACCTGCAAAGAAAGGAAAACTCGCGCCCGAAGGAAAGCTTAAAGATCCAGTTGTGCGGATCGGTTTTACCAACAGCAATTTCCCAGAGTCACCATTTTTTGACGGCGAGATGGAAGAGGTTCGATTCTATCAACGAAAGCTAACGGCTGACGAATCCAAAGATCCAAACTCAATTGATACCGCGAAACTGGTTGGCACTTGGAAATCCCAAACAGGAAGTGAGTTTCTTGAGGCAGGCGGTAACAAAAAATTGACGGCTGCCGTTTCGAGTTCGTCGGGAGCCAGGAAAACATCGCTTGGCTTGATTGCCGGAACATCCCTCGGTGAGTCTTCGTGGGTTGGCGGTGGTGACAACTTGCATTTAAAAATCAAAGCCGGCGATCCGGTAAACCTGGTTATTTCACATTGCGCGATTGAAAATTTGAAACAAGCTCGGTCCATTGAAAAACAATTGCCAGCGATTCAAAAACCACGCGATCTGTCAGCGCTGGTTAATGGTGGCCCCGCCAGCTATCCCGAGAAATTGACGGGCAAGATTATTCGCGGGAATGAAGACGGGCCTTTTGCGGTCGATGTTTTTGAGCGTCCCAAGAACAATCCTTGGAACTGCCAGATGCGACTGACAGGACTCGATTTCTTGCCAGATGGAGACACCATGATCGTGACGGCTTGGGATGGGTCGGTCTGGCGAGTGACAGGTTTGAAAACGAGCATGGAGTCGAAACAGGGAGGCGAAACGAAAGAGCAATCTTTGACGTGGCAGCGAATTGCTTCTGGGTTGTTTCAGCCGCTTGGCGTGAAATACTTCAATGAAAAAATTTACGTGACGTGCCGCGATCAGATCGTGATCTTGCATGATCTCAATGGTGATCATGAAGCAGACTGGTATGAGAATTTTAACTCAGACCATCAAGTCACCGAGCACTTTCACGAGTTCGCAATGGGTTTACAAACCGATCAAGCGGGCAATTTTTACTACGCTAAATCGGCGCGACATGCGAAAACGGCAATCGTTCCGCATCATGGGACTTTGCTGAAGGTCAGCCCCGATGGAGCGAAAACGGAAATCCTTGCCAACGGATTTCGCGCGGCCAATGGAGTTTGCATTAACCCTGATGGTTCATTTCTAGTCACGGATCAAGAAGGTCATTGGAATCCAAAAAATCGAATCAACTGGGTGCGACCGGGTGAGTTCTACGGAAACATGTATGGCTATCACGACGTAAAGGACGAATCCGATTCGGCGATGCAAGATCCATTGTGCTGGATCACCAACGCGTTCGACCGTTCGCCATCGGAATTGCTTTGGGTGACGAGTGACAAATGGGGGCCGATCAAAGGTTCACTTTTGAATTTTTCATACGGTTACGGAAAAGTTTATATCGTTCCGCATGAGTCGGTCGACGGAAAAGTCCAAGGCGGAATGTGCGAGTTCCCGATTGAGCAATTTCCAACTGGCGTAATGCGAGGGCGTTTTCATCCCAACGATGGACAGCTTTATTGTTGCGGCATGTTTGCGTGGGCGGGTAGCCAGCAACAGCCAGGCGGGCTTTATCGAATTCGTTACACAGGCAATCCCGTTCATTTGCCGCTGGGATTGGCAGCCAAAACAGATGGCTTGGAAATCAAATTCAGTGGCCCAATTGATCCTGCGATTGCGACCGACGTGTCGAATTATTCTGTAAACACTTGGGATTTGAAGCGGACAAAAAATTACGGCTCGAAACACTACAACGAAGAACGCTTAAAAATCGAACGGGTGACGGCCTCGCCCGATGGGCAGTCGGTGAAGCTGTTCCTATCTGACATCCAACCGACTTGGGGGATGGAGATCAATTACTCGATCAAAACGAAAGCGGGAAAAAAGCTTCAGGGCAAGATTCACAATTCGATTTACCGCTTGGGTAAGTAGCGATCTTGTCCGCTATGTGAGAACTCTTGTTCGTTGTGCTAGAGTCCAGCCAAACAAAGCCGCGAAAACGGAATTGTGTAGCAATTCACTTGCCCATTTGAGGCAAAATTTTACCATCTCGACCTTGGAAGACTTGGTCTCAAAGGACATTACATTTAGACTGTTCTCTTTATTGGGATGTGCCCACGTGCAAAGTTATCAGCGGATTTAGAAATGCAAAATACTCGTTCTGGCAAAGCTCTTGTTTCGACAGTTATTGTTATGGTTTGGCTGGCGATCATTGGAGGAGGAGTCTATTGGTTCGTCACAAACGAAGCGGCAAAAGTAAAATTTGCCGAAGAAGAAGCCAAGCGAGTTGCTGAAGAAGCGTATGCAAAAGAAGATCGCCCCAAAGGGCTTGGGGTACCGCGACTTCCTACGCCCGAAGGATTTGTTGAGAAGAAGCGAACTGAGCCGTTCAAATATATTTTCTCAGACAATGGCAGTACTCGTTCTGCTGCTGGAGCGGCCGATACGAGCGAAAAATACTCTGGTGAAAAACAATCGGATGAAGATTTCGATGCCGGCATGCTTGCCTATCTGCTTGATGGCGCGAAGTGTTATGGCAAGGAACATGAAGAGGAAAAAGAGTCCATTGAATTGGGAAGTTTGCTGGAGAAAATCCTGCAAGAATCGCAAAAGCCAGATGGAGATGTGGCGTCCCACTTTGAATCGCTCAAGCCGTTTGTTGAAGGTCAAAACGCATCAAGCGATCCGTTTGTGCAACACATCGCCGGAATTGTTTACTTGGCCAATGACAAAGAAGCGGAAGCACAGCAATTTTTGCTTGGTGCAATCAACGACTATCCAAAATTCAAATACCCTTCACGGTTTCCTGTGCTTGCGATGACTCAGCGCATCAATACGAAACCGAAAAAGATTCCAACGTATATCAGCCACCAACGTCAAGCCGACGCAATCGCTCATTGGATGCAAGAGGATTTCTCGGAAACAGGTGTTGAGCATCGTTACTGCTGGTCGATCTTGAAAGACGCAATTGCGAGTTTGGGTGCCAGCGGAAACATTGATGTCGTCAAAAAAATCATGGATAAGCATCAGGAGAAGGCATTTATTTCCCCGTGGCTGGCGGAAATGATTTCGGCCCATTACTACATCCAAAAAGGTAAAGCAGAATTCGCGAGCGATGAAGTAATTGCTAATGCAAGAAAACATCTTGCTACGGCACTGGAGATCAGCCCGAATTTCCCAGAGGCGAAGGCCGATATGGAAGTCGTTGATAAGATGGAAAATCCCGGCGGTGACAATTAGTTAGCGACACATCTTCCCAGTCGGAATTTTCATGCCAATGCGCTGGCTCGAACTTTGATATGATCAGATTTTGATTTTCGTACTCAAAATGTTGGTCAGCCATGTTTCAAGTCCGCGTAGCGATCGTCCGGCTTTTTTGTTTGCAGCTCTTTCTGTCAGTTTTAATTCTACCGGCCTCCGTTTCTTATTCCCAAGACTGGCCCGCACTCCGCGGAGCCAACGGATACGGATCTATCACGACCGACGGCATCCTCTCGACTACTTCGGCGGTTGAGCTGAAAACGCGTTGGAAACGGAAGCTTGGCAGCGGATATTCGAGCATCGTTGTTGTCGCCGATCGCGCGGTGACGATGTACACCGATGGAACCGATGACTTGGTCGTTTGTCTGAACGCCTCCACTGGCGAAACGATTTGGGAAACCAAAACGAACTCAATGTTCAAAGGCGAAAACGGTTCTTTTGACGGCCCGCTTTCTACGCCGCTAATTCACAATGAAAAAGTTTATGCGTTCTCTGCCGTGGGCGAGCTTTTTTGTTTGAAGCTTGAAAATGGAGAGAAAATTTGGTCACGCGACATGGTCGAAGAAGCTGACGCCAAAAAGCCTCTTTATGGTTTCGTTAGTTCACCTATCGTCGTTAGCGACACGTTGCTGCTTCAAGTTGGAGCTCCCGGAAAAATGCTTTTCGGGATTGATCTGGAGTCAGGCGAAACAAAATGGACCGCCGGAGACGACGTGATCAATTCGCAGTCGCCTTCAACGATGGAAGTGAACGGCAAAACGATTGTTTTGGCATCGGGCGGCAAAAATTTGACCGGCGTCGATCCAGTCGACGGGCGAATCCTGTTTGAGTACGCACATGAAGGCGGAAATGGACAATCCGTCATGCCTGTTCCAATCGGAGGCGAGACGGTGTTGCTGACGATTGATGATCGTCACTCCCGCGCTGTGACAATTCAACCCAAACAAAACCAACCGGGTAAGGTCGAAATCAGCAATGTCCAGCAAAAATGGCAAGCGACGTCAATCAAGAATACTTACAACATGCCAGTGCTGGTCGATGGCGACAAACCTGGTGTGTTTGCCTATTCGACGCGTATCCTGACCTGCGTCGATCCCGAAACGGGGCGCGCGTTTTGGAAGACTCGAAAGCCTGGTGACGGATTCTTGATTTCAGTCGATGGCCATCTAATTGTGATTACGAAAAAAGGTTCATTGCACTTGGCCAACGCGAGTAGCAGTGGTTATGAAGAGATTTCAAAAATACCAGATTTGTTCAAAGAGCTTGTCTGGTCGGTTCCTGCCTACAGCGACAACGCCGTGTTTGTGCGAAGCTTCGGCGAGATTGCCCGAGTCGATTTGAAAGCTACAGCGGCGCCAGAAAAAGTTGCGTCCGGTGAGAAAATGAAAGTCGGAAACGGATTCCAAAAACTACTTGATGATGTCAAAGCCGCTGCGACTAGTGACGCCAAAAAAGCCATTGTGAATGACTGGATGAAAGCTCAGTCCAATTTCCCCGTCGTCGAAAACGATATCGCGCACTTCATCTATCGAGGTGATCAATCCGATGTCGCGTTGGCTGGCGACTTTTTTGGCGCCCGCCAGGAAAAGCAAATGAAGCGAGTTGATTCAACGGATCTTTTCTACTACGCGATGAAATTTCCTGCCGATCAGCGAGTCAATTATTGCTTTTTCGTAAACTTCAAGCCAGCAATCGATAGCTTAAACGACCGCCAAATGACCAGCTCGATGTACGCAGGGGAAATGGAGTTTGCCATTCGACTGTCGAAAGCCGCGCCCTTGAAAATGTCTTGGTTTGGAATGCCTAACTGGTCTGAGCCAGAGTATTTAAAACGGGCTGATGGCGAATCAAAACTGTCAGGAAAACTGGTCGAGCGGACGATCAAAAGGGAAGACGATGAAGAAGGAAAAGGAATCAAGCTGAATGTCTATTTGCCGGGCGGGTACGCGCCGGGCAAAGATTCTGGCAAAAGCAGGTGGTACCCAGTCGTTTACGTTTTCGATGGGGGCAATGCAGAGAAGCTTGGTGAGTTTACCAGTGCTGCCGATCGGTTGTTTCAGTTACAACCGGAAAAGGCCGCGATCATCGTATTGTTAAATGGGGGAGGACCTGGATTCTGGAAGCAAATTGAAGAGCAGATCGTTCCCTATGTTGATAAAGAGTTCAAAACGATTGCTGATCGCAAATCCCGGCTTGTATTTGGTTGTGGGTTTGTTGGAACTGATGCAATGATGACCGCAGCAACCAGAAATGACTTGTTCGGTAACGTTGCAGTTCAATCTCCGTTAGCCTTCGCAGCTCAAGAAAAAATGATCTCAGAAGCGATGGCGAAAGTGAAACAGGAGACACATGTTCTCCTGCAGTGGGGACGATTCGACATGTTTAATCCCCATGAGAACTGGGACATTCGGGATGGTTCAGAAAAGATTTTTGATGGACTTGGGGAATACAAAAACTTAAAAGTCAGCGGTGGGATGGTAAATGATTCAACCGATTGGTCGAGTTGGAAGAACCGATACGACGAGGTCTTTCAATTGCTCGTGAGATGATCGAGTCATAACTATTGGTTGCACTGGGGAACAGTTTGTTTTTTTTGCCACCGCAAGATTCCACGATCACGCGACACTTTCAATTGGCCCGATTAGAATCCATCCAACAGATTAGTTGGTCAAGATAGAATTGCATCGGGATGATGAGATGAGTGAGGAGTTTAGCGAGGCAGATATTGTTCAGCGGCTTGAGCGATCATTGGCGGATTGGATTGATGATCGAGAAGATTTTCCGCCAGGGATTCGAGGGGTGGTCGCTGAGATCGGCGACTTGAAAGACAAAGTTCAACACACCGTTCAAAAGATTGCTCGCGATTCCAGGACGCCAGACCTTGAGTTGCAAACGCTGCTTTGGTTCGACGATAAAAACGAGAAATTGGATGAGGCCTGCGTTGAAGCCAAGAATGCGTTTGAGCCCCATCAAATCAACGGGGATGGTTTGATTTCGTGGACCGACACGGACAATCCGTTGCTCGAAAATCCAACCCATCATCGGTTGGTGGTTACCGATCAGTTCGCTGGTACCAACTACAATCGGCCATCCGATGATTTGATTATTGATGATTCAGAGTTGTCAATCACCGCAACGCCAATCGAGGTGAAGCCCAACAGTTGGATGCGTAAGATCACACAGACGGTTAAGCCATGGAAGGTTCGCAAAGAAGGAAAGATCGTTCCAGCACGCGAACCGGACGATCTCATGTTGGCGCTCAACGGATTGCTTAGTCGGACCAAGCGCGGTTGGTTGGTCATTGACTTGCAAAAAATCAAAAAGCGGCGGGGCAGTATGTTGACTTATGCCCGTACGCTTGAGTATCAGACGGTCGGTGAAAAACGTTTTGAGTTTCTCGTTCAGTTGTTTGGTACCGCAATGGAGTATCGCCGTCGATTGGCGAACACGCTGGCCAACGTTTCGTGTATGTATATTGAAACCGATAAAAATGGCGAAGCCTACGTCACGAAAGTTACAACTTATTTGAATCAGACGCCGCCTGCCGATGCGAAGTTAATCGACATTCCGATCGATGCCAAAGTTGTTTGTGAAGATGGCAAGCCCAGCCAGATCGCGCTTTGCAAAACTGGCAAGTACGTCGAAGCAAAATTGTTGCCGCTTTTGAAGCCGGGAAAAAAGCTTGCCACCAAGCTCGATTTGCGAAAATCAAATTCAGAAGCCAAGTTTTATCGTTTTCGATTAAGGCCTCAGGTTACTCGACCGTTGCTTGTGGCGTCTTCTGGCGATGCAATTGTTTTTCAGTTCAATGATATGCTTCGTCGGTTTAGAAACTCAAGCATGCGCGAACTTCGAAAAGCAAGTTTGGAATAGAGCATCGTAATGATGAGCCGTAGCGGAACTCGCCAGAGTTTTGGGCACTTGAGTTTGGCCGCAAGCTCAAAAAAACAGAACTCGTGATGAGTTCCGCTACCAACTAAGCGTTCGATGGAAATAATTCCAACACCGGTCTATTGAATATAGCGTTGAGAAAATTCTCAACGTTGACGTCTCAAGCTAGAACGCTGGTGGCCTACTAAGCCTTCCAGCTCCGCTAGTCTCGCGGTGTCATCGATCAAAGATTGCGGTGCTTTGTTAATTTGCAACCATGTCCGCACGCGAACAAAAGTATACACATTGAGTCCGCCGCTCCAGCGAGACGTTCCGGCTGTCGGCAAGGTGTGGTTCGGACCAACCCCGTAGTCACCGAACACTTCGGCTGATTGATGACCAATGAAAATACAGCCTGCGTTTACGATCTCGTTTGCAACGTCCTCCGCATTTTCGCAATGCAATTCAAGGTGCTCAGGGGCTAGTTCATTGCAGACTTCGATTGCTTCTTCGACCGAATCAGTAACGATCGCCGCGCCGTTGGCAAGTGATTGCCGGGCGATTTCGGCAGTGGGCAACACATTGAGTTGACGAACAAGCGATTCGACTACCCGTTCTGCAAGCGGTCGAGATGTTGTGATCAGGAACGGTCTCGCATCGATGTCATGTTCGGCTTGCGCCAAAATATCGGCTGCAATCGTTTCCGGGTCGGCGGATTCATCGGCAACCAAAACCAGCTCCGAAGGACCGGCCAGCATGTCGATCCCACAATCGCCGCTGACAATTTTCTTGGCCGCAGTTACCCAGCGATTGCCTGGTCCAACAATGATGTCGCACCTTTCGAAATCATCGAACCCATAAGCCATCGTTCCAATCGCATGTGCACCCCCAACGGCCAAAACGCGAGTTGCTCCGGCAACCATCGCCGTTGCCAACATCAAATCAGATGGATTGGGAGTCGCCAAAATGATCTCTTTGCAGCCTGCCGTTACTGCCGGAACGACGGTCATCAAAACGGTCGAAGGCAACGCGAACCTTCCGGCGGGTGCGTAACATCCGACTCGTGAAATTGGTTCAAGCGTATGGCCTGCCAGACCACCAGGAACTGGAAAGCTAAGTTCACTGAGGCAATCGAGTTGTGCTTGGGCGAAATTGGCGATCCGGTTCTCGACGCGACGAAGCAGTTCGACATCGGAATGATTGATGCGTTTGGCTGCGTCTTCCATTTCGTCTTGGGTGATCAAAAGCGGCTGGTTGTCTTGGCGTTCGTTGAATTGCCGCGCATATCTCCGGATCGCCGGTTCACCTTCTGTGCGAACGGCAGACACGATCGCTTCGGCACCAGCAAGTGTTTCTGCGTCAAGCGAAACTGAACCGCGATGTGGTTCGAACGATTTGGCGTCAATGATCTCAAAAGGAAACTGGGTCATGGTATTCATTCTTTGCTCACAGATTGAGTTTTCAAAACGATCTATGTCTTATACTCTGTGCCGCATCACTTTAATCGGATTCAAGTTTATTCTTGCGACGAACCACACGATTCATCCGACGTGCGAGTTCTTGATAAACTTTGTCTAAACCGACTCCATTTTTTAGCATCGCAACCAACGAAAAATACAAAACGTCCGCGGCTTCCCAAGCGATTTCGTGTTTGTCATCAGTCTGGCTTGCGTCGGAAAGCTCTTTGGCTTCTTCCAGCAATTTCGTTTCCAACATTTTAGCGTCTTGTGCCAATTTGTGAGTAAATGATTTCTCATCGGCTTCACTCATTCGCTCAGATAGTCGTTGCAGAACCGACTGAATCGTTCGTTCTTCACCAAAACACGCATGAGTATTGCGATGGCAAAAACCTGGCGGGTCCTGCGTAACCATGAAACGCAAACAATCTCGGTCGCAATCCATCCGCAAGTCAAGCAACTTCTGAGTGGCGCCGCTTGTTTCACCTTTGATCCAAAGCCCATCGCGAGAGCGAGACCAATACGTGCCACATCGGTTTTCAAGTGCGTGCAACAGGCTTTCTTCGTTTGAGTATGCAAGCCCCAAAGCGATCCCAAGTGGGTCAACGATCAAAGTCGACCAAAGTCCGTCGGGTCGATCGGTCACCAAAACTTGCTTGAAGAAATCAAGAATCACAGCGGTGTTTTGGTTCAGGAATTCGGCGTCAACAAGACAATCAACGCGAGCCATTTCCAGCTCGGCAATTCGACTGGCCATTTGCTCTGCAGCAGGAGCCGATTCGACCAACGAAACGACTTGGCCTTTTGGGATGGCTTGGTCAGTTGAATCGTCGTTGAAAATAAAGGTCATTCGATCTTCAGGAATTGACGGAAGATCGCGAGCCGCGTTTTCTGGATCTTTGCAAATGATCGAAGCGGCGCCGGCATTGAGCAAGCGAAGTGCGTCCTCGTCGGTTGGCGATTCCAGTCCGATCATCAAGTCGACTTGGCCTCCAATTCGTTTCACAATCTCTTGGAGCGCGTCGACGTCGGCTGGCGGGACGGCAGAAACGGCGACCGTTCCAAACAAGCTCCAGTGAGACAAACAGTCTTGAAGCTCGGATTGGTAGTTTGAGTGTATAAGGAGTGGGATGATCATGTTACTTTTTCTTCGATTCGCTTCTTGGTTTTAGTTCAGCGGGCAAGTGTAAGTGTCATTGATGAGCCGTTTAGGCGATAGCCTCGGTTATTCAATGAGCTTGTAAACCGTGGCTAGCGCCGAAACGGCTCAGGTTAATTTTTTCGATTTGAATAGGCGAATCAATTTCGAACTTGTATGCCGTGTTTAGCAAGTGCTGTTTTGACTTCGGCGACCGTCATATTTCCATCGTGAAAAATCGAAGCCGCTAAAACTGCGTGGGCACCATGCTCGAACGCTTCGACCATGTGTTCGACTGAGTCGGCGCCACCCGACGCGATCACAGGCAGACTACAGGCCGCCGTTACCGCATCCAACATTGGCAGATCGTAGCCACTTCGAGTTCCGTCTCGATCAAAACTTGTCAATAAAATTTCACCTGCACCCAATTCTTGTGCACGTGCCGACCAGGCAACTGCGTCCAACGTTTCGGCTTCGGTTCCGCTTCGTGTGAGAACCTGAAAAACTCCATCGGTCAGTTTTGCGTCGATCGCGACGACTGTACACTGAGCGCCGAATCGTTCTGACATTTCACGAATCAATTCCGGATTGCGAACAGCCGCAGAATTGATGCTGACTTTATCAGCGCCCGCATTGAGCAACCGGCCCGCGTCTTCTACTGAGCCAATACCGCCTCCGACGGTCAGTGGAATGCCAAGCTTTCGGCGGACTTTTTCTACCGTTTCCAACATCGCAATTCGATCCTGACGTGTTGCCGTTACGTCCAGCAGCACCAATTCATCTGCACCCTGGTCTTGGTAGTGAAACGAAAGCTCAACGGGATCACCGGCGTCGCGCAGGTTTTGAAATTTAACGCCTTTGACAACGCGGCCGTCGTTTACGTCGAGGCAGGGGATGATTCGGGACTTTAGCATGATGGCTCCACAGTCTTTCCTTGCATCCAGTTTTTTAAAACGCTTTGCCCCCACTCGCCGGAGAGTTCAGGATGAAATTGGCACGCCAAAGTGCGGCCGCGCCAAATGCTGCTGACAAATTTTCCACCGTACTCGGTTTCTGCGAACCCCCAACCCTCGGGCTGATCCTGTAGCCGAAACGAGTTTGCGAAATAGGCTTCGCCCGGCGCGTAATATTGATCGTTTGTTTGATCCTTGGTGCTGGGTGTGACTTGATTCCAGCCCAGCTGCGGAACTTTAACGTCGTTACTGAATCGTTTGATGGTGTGCGGAATGATTCCAAGACCTTTTGCGGTTGAGGCCTCTTCGCTTGATTCGCATAACAATTGCATGCCCAAACAAATACAAAGTGTTGGAAGTGCCGGGTCGTTAATGCGTTTGGAAATTGATTCCCGAAGCTGCAATCGATCAAGTGACTCGGCCGCAGCATCGAACGCACCGACGCCCGGAAGAACCACGTGATTCGCCGTTTCAATTTCGTTGGGATCTTCGGTCAATTGCCACTCACATTCCAAGCGGTCGAAAGCGGCTTGGAGCGAGCGGATATTGGCAACGCCTGTGTTGATGATTTGAAGCATATTTTTAAATTGGCAGTAATCAGTTGGCTGGCTGGGTGAATTTTTGAGTTTAGGTTTAAAGAACGCCTTTTGTGCTGGGGACGTCGCCTTCGGTTTGGGTGAGGGCTTCGCGGAGGGCTTTGGCGCAAGACTTGAATGCCGCTTCGGCACGGTGATGGTCGTTGGTGCCTCGCAAAACATCGACGTGAAGGGAGCACTTGAGCGTCATTGCGAGGGACTGAAAAAAGTGAGTGATGTTTTCGCACGCCCAAGTCCCCACCATCTCTCGCTCCAGTTGCAAGTGAATTTCGGGCCACGGCCGACCGCTTAAGTCAATCACCGTGCGCGCCATCGCTTCGTCCAGCGGGGCGTAAGCGTAACCGAAACGTTTGATGCCGGTTCGCCGACCTAGTGCCCCGTCAATCGCGGTTCCCAATGCGATTGCGCAGTCTTCGGCAGTGTGGTGGTCGTCAACGTGCAAGTCACCATCACACTTGAGTTTTAAATCAAGTCCGGAGTGAAACGCCAACGCGGTAAGCATATGGTCAAGGAATCCAATGCCAGTTTCGATTTCGATTTTGCCCGTTCCATCCAAATTCAATTCAAGTTCGATGTTGGTCTCTTTGGTTTCACGATTTGATTTCCAGGTTCGATCGGATTTCGATTCGACGTTGGGTTGGTCGGATTCGGTCGCGACATTTTGGGGTTTTAGCATCGTGCCCAATGCAATTTTTTGTGGTTCAAAATCAGAGTTGGTAACTCGGCATAACGATTGAGCCAGCTTCAAAAAATCAGCGGGATCGACCGGGCAGGTGATTCGAACACGGTCTTTTAAAAGCGAATGATTAGTGAATTTTCGAATGCCAACCCCGTCGGTGGCCAATCCATCCCAGATTTTGTCAACGTCGTCGAATTTCGCAAACACAAAATTGCCTTGTGATGGAAATGGGGTGCCGCCGCACTCCGCAATCAGATTGGTGACAAGGCCACGCATCGTTTTGATCGTCGCGAGATTGCTGGTCATTTGAGTTTTGTAGTCACTCAAGGCACGACGCGCGGTTTCGAGTGAAACAGCGCTAACGGGAAACGGACCTGACAAGTTTCTGATGACGTTTGCGAATTGGGCATCAGGGGTGATCAGATATCCGACTCTCAATCCCGCCAACCCCCAGGCTTTGGAAAAAGTTCGAACGATCAAAAGGTTGTCATCCGCGATCAGTTTTTGTGTTGGGTCATCGTCAGCGAATTCAATGTAAGCATTGTCGACCAGAAGTTTCGCACCCACGGTTTTTGCAGCTTTGTTGATCTCAAGAATCGTTTCCGCGGAAATCGAACCGCCCGTTGGGTTGTTGGGCGTGGTGAGAATAACGATTGCGGTATTGGAATCGATTCGATCGACCAGTTCAGTAAGCGGAAAATCGCCTTCGAGCCACTCAACAGAATCGACAATTCCGTCGTAATGTTTCGCATAGATGTTGACCATCTCAAACGAAGGTGCGTGGGTAACGATCGACTTTCGCTTTCCGGCAAGTGAATTGCGCAAAACGCGGTCGATCGAATCATCTCCGCCGGCAGTGACGACGATCCGATCGGTTTCAACACCAATCCACTGAGCAATCGAACGTTGAAGTTCGATATGGGACGGATATTGCGAAACGAATTTTGAATCCAGACTTCCAAGTTCATGATCCAGATCCGAGATCGCGCACTTGGATTCGTTGCTACTTAGCCGTAGTGTGATTTCGTTTTTGAATTCCGGAGGCTGATAGCCTTGTGTTTTCGACATGGTTCAAACGTTTTCAGAAGATGGATCGTTTTGATTTTCTTGGCGCCAAATGGCTGCTACATATAAACGTCAAGTAAGTAACAAAGTCGGAAGCTTAAGGAATTAATTGTTGGCACGGCGTGGTGACGATGTCGCAAGCGCCCGCCGTTTTTAGTTTGGGAATAATCTCTGCCAACTTGTTTTTTGGGATCGCGGCGCGAACGGCCACCCATTCCGAATCGCGCAGCGGAGCTATGGTTGGCGTTCGCATGGAAGGAAGGCATTCGACAACAGCGGTCAGGTTTTCCTGAGACACATTTAAGTCCATCATCACTCGCGTTCTGGCTTGCAGGACCGATTGAATCAGCATGACCAAATCATCAATTCTGGGTTTGATATTCTCGTTTTGCATGGCTGCTTTTGAGGCATACAAACGTGTGGACGAAGTCATGATTTCGTCGATAATTGCCAGCCCGTTGGCGCGAAGCGTTGATCCAGTCGCGGTGTTGTCGATGATGCAATCAGCGTCTTCGGGGGGAAAGACTTCGGTCGCTCCGTAAGTCTGGAGTATTGTCGCGTCGAGTTGATTGCTTTGGATCCAGCCTTTTGCGAGGGCAGGGTACTCAGTGGCGATGACGATCTTTCGTTTTGGAAGTTGTCCATTTTCCAGGATCTGATGGGGCGCTGCGACAATCAATCGAACAGGATTAAGTTCTGTGTCGAGTAGTTCGACGAGTTCAGTATTTGTTTCTTGAATCCAGTCCTCGCCCGCAAATCCAATGTCGCGGGCTCCAGCGGCCAGCATACTGATTACGTTTCGTGGCTTGAGAATTTTTGCGGTGAAATTTGGCAAAGAGATCGTCGGACGATAGCCACGCTCGGAGTTGCGAATCGAAATACCGGCACCCTTAAGGAGATCGACGACTTGATCGAACATCCGACCTTTAGGCAGAGCCATTCGAACGTTATTTGGATCATTTGTGAGAGACATCTTTACCTCAAAGCATAAAACTAAAAACTTGAAACAAAAAAAACGCTGGCGTGAGGCCAGCGTTTATTGATTTTGCAAATGCAGCGTCAGACTAGTCCACGATGTTCATCGAAGATGATGGTGCAAATGGTGATGCATATTGTGGGCAGAAAAAATCATGACAGAATCATAAGCTGATCGGTCAAGTTGTCAACGCTCAGTTTTGAATTGGCAGCAATGAGCGAATTCAAGACAAGTTTTTGTCCGCAACCGATTGAAAGTCCGCCACGAATTCTTCAAGCGTTTGATAGCGGTCACGTCGGCGTCCTGTTGTGCTTTTCTCTATGATTCTCAAGAGACTGACTTGGAATTCGTTTGCTGTTTCACCGTTTGGTGCACTTACTCGTTGAAGCAATTTTAATATTTTGCCCAGCGAATAGATGTCGGCTCGTATGTCAATATATTTGACGTCAAGATTTCGACTTTCCGGCGACGCGAAGGGGCTCTTTGATTCCTTGGATTCGAACAGGTCGAACAAATACCGGCTGTCCATTGCAAAACCGAAATCGGTCACCATGACGTGTGGCAAAGTTTCGCCTTCAACGGATTCTAGAAAAATGTTGCTTGGATTTAAGTGCCGGTGCAGCACGTTTTGTTTGTGAGCGTACTGGAGCGCATTTGCAGTTTGCTGAAAGATTGAAACCAACAGTTCATTGGAGAGGTTGGGGGCGCTACGAGTGCATTTGGTCAACGAAGTGGAGAATAGGTATTTAGTCGCGTAGAAAACTCTATCCCGATCCCAGAGTCCGTGGTCCATGCAAGGTAAAATATTTGGATGATCCAGCGAGCTGGCTGCTTTGCAATCCGCAAAAAACTGTTGCTTGTGTCGTTCAGAAGTCAGTTTTTCTGCCCAGGGAATTTTTATCGCTAACAAATTCTCGTCAACATGTTCAGCCGTATCTGAAAACGCACCCACGACACGTCCGAATTGGCCGTCTCCGACTGAAGCCAGAACTTCGTAACGATTTTCACCCAGTTTTTTGGGATCAATGTAAGACGTTGACTCAGAAGTGGACTGAATGAGCGAAACCAAGTCTAAATATTTGCCTGAAGACTGATCAGCTTCCCACTCACCTAGTGTCATTTCGTCTGACGAGTTGCGTAAGCCTTCGGCAAGCGGTCCCGAAGGCATTTCGTCAAGTATTAGAAGGCACTTGACGCATCTGCCGATATGAAGCGAGATCTGATCGACTTCAGCATGATCGGTAATCCGACCTTGGTTAAAGTCCGTTAATATTTTTAAAGTCGGACAATCGTCCATCGATGCGGTTTCGGATTTAAGAGTTGCGGAGAGTTGGTGAGGGGGCGATGTTTAAAACAGATCTTTGTAGACGGCACGGATTCGCGCGAGGATTCGAGATTTGTTTTGATACACCACATTTGTACTTACGTTGAAGTCTTTGGCGACATCTTTGGGTGAGCGCTGGTCAATGACAACACTACGAAACATCTGTTTTTTTTCTTCGGAATATTCTTGCTCGACCCAATTCATGATCTTGCGAAAAACAAAGCTCTTTTCTTCGGGAGGATGCAGGTTAGAAACTGAATCCAATAATTCGTCCGCGGCTTCGGTGGTCGCATACTCGTTCATGCGACGATGCCACGCTGAGCCGCCGATGATGATGGGGGACTTACCCATTCGTTTGGTCACGATATAGTTTCGCGTGATAACACGAATCCAACCACGGAAAGAGCCTCGACCATTTGGCTTGGAAAACGTATTAAGGTTGTCGAACATCCTCGCCAAAACTTCTTGGCAAACGTTTTCGATTTCGTGCTTGTCTTGGACGCCTTCTTGCTGCGCCCAGAATTTAATGAGCGGACTGTATAGCGCAAAAATTTTGTCCCAAGCGAGCTTGTCGTCCAATTTCGCACACTCAATCAAACTCATATGAGTGTCTGTCGAAGGGTCGTTGAATTTCATAAGATTTATCTCAGAAACGTTTGTCCAGCCGTTGCTCCAAATATATATAAAAATCGGTCGGTCTGAGCGAAATCGATAAGTGAATTTCGAAATACATCGTCAATTTTGAAGTGCGGCCAGTTCAGCCTCAGTTTTTGGGACTAACCAAAGCAACGTAACTGGGTCTTCGCGAAATCTTGGAAGTTTGGGTTGATCCGCAACGGTTAAAATAGCGCCCGTATATCCCGGGATGACATTCGAGAAATCGCATGTGTGGCCGGCTCCCAGCCAAGTAAAATTTTGCCAAGGGTACGCTGCCAGGCCACTTAATTGTGCTCCAACATTCTCTCGCGCGAATTGAATTTGCTCTTTTCCATCAATTCGGATTCCCAGTTCAATTCTTCTTTGTTCTTTTGGAGTGTCTGAAAAAATTTCAACGGCCGGCTGTGGGCAAAGCGACATTCCCACGGTCAACAAGACCAACGAGTCGTCCGTCGAGTATTGGATCATTCCGCGCGGTGGAAATTTTCCGCCGTCGATTGCAAAGTATTTTTTGTCGGCGGTTGCCGATTGGTTTGGCTCATTCAAAAAATGTGCGTCGTAACACTTAAGCAATTCCTGTTGGAGTCCGACGAACGGAGCGTCGGAATAGGTTTGATTGTCAAACTCTGGGCCAAGATTGTCAGGTTCGAATTGGTTCCAAAATTCTTTGGCACTTTCAATACGTTGTTGCAGTCGTGGATTGTCGGGCATCGGCCAGCACAATGGGCTTTCCATTGCGCATTCACTTGCGTAACCATGAAACCCTTCGAGTCCGCTCCATGGCGGGATGACGGCCAGCGTTTTTGGTTCGGGAGAATCAGGTAAGTTCTCGATCAGCGCCGCACCGTTGCCTTCCTCGAGCCAGACGATTTCCAGATTTTCTGCAACCGGAATGGAGCCAGGATCAGTGTTGACGCAGTGGGTTCGCGGAAGCATCGGTGAAATGCCGCGCCGCATTTCCTCTTCGTTCAAAACGTACGGCCCGATATCTAGGTTACGAACCCAGCAGGCTCGCGTTCCAAATTTTTGGTTCGAATCGGTTGGCTGCCTGTCTTGGTTCTGCGCCGCGTTTTGTCCTTCATTCAAGTAGAAAAAGACCGCTTTGCCATCGTGCTGCACAATCGCGTCGAGTGTGCCGTAGGGGGACGTTTCAAAAAGTAAGACAACGGGATCCGATAACCGCTCAGAGGGATTGGGTGGCATAAGAAAAGTCAGGTTTAAACTGGAAATAGACGTCAAGATATTGGGCTGATGAACGAAACCAAAGCGAAACAAATCTGATTCGATACGGGTATGAACTGGATGTACAATCTACATTCCCGCTCTGCCTCTACCTAGGCCCGTGGTCTGGAGTAAGCTGGGAACGTCAGGGTTGGTTTGGATTATCACGCAAGTTTGAATGAGCGTTGGCGGGATGGTTGGTTTTGCATTGTTGAAGCCGGTTATCACTTTACCGACCGGGCCTTTATAATTTAGCTAAGGTTGGGATTTCTTGTGCCAAGTCATTAACGTTTGAGCGAAAACACACCTCGCTAAAACACTTCGAGACCACTTCAAAACTTAGAGATTAAGATCGAGCATGATTAAGGATTCCAATCCAGCACCGGTGATGGCTTCTCTGGCCATCGATAAAAGCGTACCTGCGATTCAGGCAAATGGGTTAAGCAAAATTTATTCGGAAGGTTTGGTTTTTCGGAAAAAATTCCAAGCACTTAAAGACGTTTCCTTCACCGTCAACCAAGGCGAAATTTTTGGGCTTCTCGGTCCCAACGGTGCCGGCAAAACAACATTCATCAAAATCTTGCTTGGAATCATTCGAAAAACGAGCGGCAATGCTACGATGCTGGGGCACGCCGCGGGTAGTCGTTCCGGTCGAAAGCTGGTGGGCTATCTCCCAGAGCATTTGAGAATCCCACCGCACCTCAACGGATACACGGCATTGGAATGTTATGGCAATCTCAGCAATGTCAGCAATGCGGTTGTGCGTAGCAAACGTGACAAGCTTTTAGAGTTGGTTGGTTTGGCCAGTCGCGCCAAAGATCGTTGCGGGAAATACTCAAAAGGGATGCTGCAGCGGCTGGGGCTGGCGCAGGCGTTGCTTCATGACCCCAAGCTATTAGTTCTCGACGAGCCAACGGACGGACTTGATCCACAGGCCCGCGCCGAAATGCGGCAAGTGATTCGGCGATTGAAAGGGGAGGGCGTTACGATTTTTCTTAACAGCCATATTCTCCAGGAAGTCGAGATGATCTGCGAACGCGTTGTAATTTTGACGCGAGGCGAACTGCGATACAACGGTTCCGTTGCCGAAATTGGCGATTTCGTCAAAAGCAAAGCCGACGTTACAGATGATAAAATCGTCGTTGAGATTGAAGTCGCCGGTGCGCCTGATATCGTCAATGAGGGTTTCACCGGGCAGGATTTCGAAATCGTTGGCAACAGCGATGGAAAGTTCGCAGTCAAAGTTTCGCTGGACGATCAAGGCGGTGTTGACGCGTTAGTTGATGGCTTGCGAGCCAGAGGTGTCAGTATCCACCGAATGTCCAGAAAACAGGTAACGCTCGAAGACGCGTTTCTGAAAATCGTGGGCGAACAGAAAAGCGATTAGTTTATTTGCCTTAGTTTTATCGTCTCGTTGCAGATTTTTGCACCCATATTGAAAACCAAGAGAGCAGTCGATGCGTCCTTATATTGCGATCATCAAAGATTCATTCCGTGCCGCCATGGCATCCCGGGTGCTTTACGTTTTGTTAGTGCTGATCACGCTTTTGCTGCTCGCGATCTCTCCGTTTCATGTTCGTGAAACGCTGGATTGGGAATTGGGCGAAGCAAATGTGCGCAGTCCTGATCGAATGGTTCGTCGAATCGTTTCCGGGAAATCTGAAATGCCAATCGCGGCGATTTGGGAGTCTTTTTCATCTTCGACTCAGGAAAAGATGATCGAGATTGTGGATGGAAAAGATGAGGAGGACGAAGAAAATGACATCCCGGGCATGTCCAAGCCAGAACGGGATATGTTGACATATCGGGAAGTGATTAACGAACTCAATGAGACAATTGAAGACAGTGATTTCTATCAAGCTGAGGATTGGGAGAAAACGTTACTCCCTTCTGAAGCAGAAGAGTTGAAGAAATCAGGTAGCCTGACGGACGTTCGCTCAAAGCGGCTTAATCGTTTGTTGATCGCCACGGCATTGTCGCCTGAAATTGAAACAGGTAAAGACACGGCGCTTGAGTTTTTCTATGCCATTCAAAGTTTGATCGGTCCGATTGGTATGACTCAGGGGCAGTTTGCGCAAATGTTGACTTCACAATTGCCGCCGCTCTTTGACAAATTTGTATTGTCAATTGGGTTGCTGATTGCGGTGCTTGTGACTGCAAACTTGATTCCGGAAACCTTCGAGGCCGGCTCGTTAAACTTGCTGTTGAGCAAGCCCATTTCGCGATCGGGATTGTACGTTGCCAAATTCATCGGTGGATGTGCGTTTGTGTCGCTTTGTGCGTGTTACTTGTTCCTGGGAGTCTGGTTGTGGATGGGGCTGGCGATGGGGGTGTGGGACCGCGCGATGTTATTGAGTATCCCACTGTACATCATCGTTTTTGCAATTTACTTTTCCGTCTCTGCTTTCGTCGGGCTGGTTTGGAGAAGTGCAATTGTCTCAGTAATTCTTACCTTTGTTTTTTGGGCGCTTTGTTTTTCAGTCGGCGCAGGGTACGGAGTTTGCAACATGCTGATGGTCAACAACAGTATTCTCGACGTGGTGCCTGTTGGGGATCAGGTGTTATCTGCTGACCAGCTTCAGCAAATTCGAACTTGGGATGAATCAAAAGGAGCATGGAAAGAGAAAACGGAAGCTAAAATGGATAGCCAAGCGGAGATTCTCAGAGGTTCTGTTATGTGGGCAGCGCCATTGAAAGAACATCCAGTGTTTGCTGGTTTGCGAGACTACATTTCGCCGGTAGTTGATCAAAAGAATAATCGAATCATCACGAGTAAATACGAGTTTGGCCAGACTTCCACCGGTAAAAAGGAATTGCTGGTCGCTGATATTGGGCAAGACAACGTCGACCTAAAGAAGTTGAAGTTCAAAAAAATCGGTGACTTTCCAAGTGATACCGTAATCGCGTTGGGAACCAAAAATGGAATCGTAACGGTAAGCTCCGATGGAACGTTTTATCGGCTGAACGAAGACAATTATCAATCTGCAAAGGATGAAAGTCTTCAAGCACGTGGAGTGGAAGCAGATGGATCGCGTGCGGCAAAAAGCGAGCCTGGTACTGCAGAAACCGATAAACAAGAAACCGATAAACAAGAAACCGATAAACAAGAAACTGACAAACAAGAGACCGATAAGGAACCCACCACGACTGACGCTGGCGACTCACTAGATATGTCTGAACCACTAGACGAGCCGTTCGAGTTGTTCGATCCGATCGGCCCTTCCAAACCAGCATATGTTCGGAGCGTAAACCATGTTGATTACAGCATGGAACGAGATGAGTTTGTGATTTACCAACGTGGTGTGCTTAAGATTTTTGAATCCAAAAAGGGTGGCAGATATGAAGCGCGTGCGAGCTTGACTCTGGATCTGGATTTCAACAAGAATATGACGGCGTTGATGGCTTATGCCGGTCAAACGATCGTGGTCGCATTTGGAAATGGCAAAGTCATCACGGTTGATGCAGAGAAACTCGAAGAGGCGGAAGAGTATCAACCCGAATCGCGATCGGGCATCGTCAATGTCATTGCATCCCCCACGGGTCGATATTTTGGGGTGCTCTATCGCAACGGAAATTTGTGGTTGAACGACTTGCAAAGTAGTGATCGGGAAATCGAAAAGGCAAAGGTCAAAGGCCAGGGGCAAATCTGTGCGTTCTCGTTTACAGACGATGATCAACTGTGGGTCGCCAGTGATGCTGACCGAATCGCTCAATACGACTTGTCCAACAATTCAGCCTCGAGTCAATATGCTCCGTCGGGCGGGTTGTTTGAAAAGTTCTTTCGCTATGGCCTGCGACCGTTCTACCGTGTCTGCCCCAAGCCCGGTGAGTTTTACAAAGTCGTCACGCACCTTTCCTCTTCGGGCGATGGATTGTCCAACGCTGATGTGGATAATAATCGCGGTGACGAAGCCACCAATCCATGGCTTCCGTTGTGGAGTGGTTTGGGGTTCATGGCGGTGATGTTGTTTTTGGGTTGCACTGTCTTTCACTTTAAAGACTATTGATCGCGTGAAGATCGTTTTCGGCAAATTTTGCGGAGTTCGATTTGCAAAGTCAGAATTGATGTCCCACGTGATGCAGGAAGTTTCTTGCGTCTTTGCGTTGTCCAGAGGTTATGTTAGGAACCCCGAAACTGCCTCAACGTTCAACATTGAGTGATGACGAATAACCAAGAACAAAATCCGTACGCCGCGCCGAGTTCTTCTGCACCAGAACCAACTCGGGATACATTTACCGAATTCTCAAACATCTATTTGATCGCTGGAAAATGGTTGGGTGTGTTTGTGGTCAACTTGATTGTGCCCGGAATGTTCGCATACGGTGTGGTCGATCAATTTGGTTTGATTGGTGTGTTGCTTGCGATTGTTCTTGTTTTCTTGGTTGGCGGCGTAGTATTTAGTTACCGCAAGGGCTTTGCAGGGCCAGTCATGGTCGGCGGTTTGCTGGTTGCCAGTTTTCAACTGTTTCCAATTGCGCAGCTGCTGGCGGGAATGTTTGGGATCTTGTTCGCGCAATCGCTTGGGTTTGTAGGCGATGACTTCGATGGTGGCCTCGAAATTGCAGGAATCAGTAGTGGGTTTGTCGTGACGATTGTTACCGGTGGCTTGTTGATCTTGGCGGCAACGGTGATTGGCATTCTGGTCAGAGTGGTTACGCCGGACCATTGGTGGAAGTACAAGCTGCTTGATTGAAGATGGCGGTCGGATCAAGGTTGTCAAAAGAGGGCGGTCAACTTTACTCGTTGAGTTTGCGTGTTGAGTTCTTGTGTTGAAGCCAACTGTCAGTTGAATTTAACTGAACAGGTTGAACAGGATTTTACCGACTGAGTGAAGCTGCTTGGCTTTGGCAGAGTTTGCTGTTCAATCAGATTACGAATTCTCTTGAGTTGTTGTTGGAATTCTGAAGCCTTTCCTTAATTACTTAGGTAATACAGAACGAACAACCGGACGGTGGCTAATCCGAATTCAAATCGAATTGCCAGTGATAGCCGGCCCGTTTTCCAAGGGCGTGCTATCTTTGAGAACTTTACGCGCCACAACGGAGTGCCTCCGCGTATTCGGGCGAATTCAAGGCAGAATTCGCATAAAAATACGAATTTTTTAAATCGTGTTGCCGGAGGACCTCATGTGTCAAACGGCTCTACGATAAAGATAGTGCAAGACAGAAACTGCACTTTCTTAGGAGAACTCAGACATGGCAAAATATTATATTCAATCCGGTGGCGTATCTTTCGTTGTTGGTGCCTGCGATGTAGAAGGTGCTGCTCTGTGGGCGATGCATCGCATCATGGACGAAAAAATTTGCGACTATGAAGACGGATTGTTAGGTCAAGACGGCACTGAAGTCGACCCTTTCGAATTGCCAATCGCATCTAACGAAATTGATGGAGTTCCACTGGCGATCCCATACGAAGCGATGCTCGAAGGGTTGGCAGAGTTTGATGAGCAAATCGCGGTTAGCGAAATGGGAATGGGGCGCGACGAAGCCGGTCAGCTTAACACCGAAGACATCTTTCACCAGTGGCGACAATTGATGCAAGCCGTTGATCGTTTGCATGAAGAGTTTTAAGCCAAGCTCTGCGGCGTGACCTGGTCGCTGGTTTTTCTTGGAAACACAGTTAGACGATTTGGGTTTAAGCCGTCAAATATTTTCTAATACCCAGGGTTCGAGAACCCTGGGGTTGGAAATCTAACTGCGTCGGTATCGCACTAACCTGAGCCGTTTTGGCGATAGCCACGGTTGATGAGCGATGAAACAAGAATGGCGGAATTGGGTCGTTTCTTCCTTCCTCGCTAACGCGTCGGGTTTCCATTTAGCAACGCTCAATCGCCAACTCCGATCTCTTCGTTGCACAGACGCATCATCAGCTCCATTTCGTTTTGCTCGTGAGCGGCAAGTCGCTTACAAAACTCTTCGAACTGGTCGGCAATTTGTTCAATCGGCACATCGTGGATTTCGTGATACAGCACTTGCTCTGCCAGCTCGACCAAATCGTTGAGTTCCAGGAACAGCGTTTCGTGTTCTGCTTGCAATCCAACCGCCTTTTTATTGACAGACGGATTGCTGACCTTGGACTGTGAGAAGTAGCCGTAAAACTCTTCCAGTGCGAAATATGTCTTTAGCTCGTCGCGTAGGTCGCTGAGTAAATCGGCTGCCTCGTTTGACGTGACTTGCTGATTCGCAAACGGATCGTCCCAATTCGCTTGATCGGAACTGTTCGGTTTGAGTCGGTGATAAACTTCGTTCAGCAAAATCCGGAAACCAAAATCGGTTTTGATTTCTTGAAGGAAAGCCACGTTGATCGTGACGCCAGCGGATTCTGCGCCGCTTTGGCGATACTCTGTTTCCGAAAGCCATGTACTCATACCGTCACCCATTGAAAGAAAGGCGAACATGCCGGCTTAGTAGGCCAGTCAGTTCGATGCGGCCGTGTGAATGATTCGTGCCCCGATTTTAGAAACTTGTCGGGCTATTTCAAAGAATTTGGTGAAGATTGATCTGCTGTCAATAAACCTAACGTCGTAATTCCTCCCCGCGAATGAGCCTTTGGAAACACTTCCGTCATCGAATGGAAATTTCGGTTCCTTTGAGATGGGGGTATGTAATTGGAAATCGTTGCTTACATTTGACCTAGTTTACCAATCTCCTTTTCACTTTAAGGCTGGTACAAAATGACCATCTCCCAAATCTATTGAACGAATGAAACATGATTCCTCACGGGCCTTGGAAAATCAAAGAGACGGACGACGTTTATCAAGATCGGTTTATCAAAGTTCGGCTTGATCAAGTCATTCGTCCTGACGGAAAAGATGGCCAACATGTTGTCGTCGATATCAAACCTGGCGTATGCGTACTGGCGATGGACGATGAGAAAAACGTTTACCTAACCAGCGAATTCCACTACGGAGTTGGTCGCTATTCATTGGAAGCGGTTTCCGGCGGGATCGAACCGGGCGAAGATCCCGACCTCACGGCTCAGCGCGAGCTTCAAGAAGAAATTGGTTTGGAAGCTGCGCATTGGGAGCACGTCGCAACGGTCGATCCTTTCACCACCATTGTCGTCTCGCCAACCCGGCTGTACATCGTCAACGGATTGACTTCGGTTGCAAAAGATCCCGAAGGAACCGAGCAAATCGAGACAGTTGTGATGCCGCTAGACGAAGCCGTAGCCAAAGTAAATAACGGCGAGATAACCCACGCCCCAACCTGCGTCGTAATCCTCCAGGCCAAACTGCGCGAGCTTTCGGCGCGGGAGACTTAAGCGCTCAAAACGTCTTTTTTTCGATGCTTTGACGGACGGCTTCAATGTTCACAGTTGGCGGTGGCTCGAGTTGCGCTTCGTACTTTATTCGTCTTGCTCTGTTACTGCTTCACCAACGAACAGGTAAGGCTGGACATGCATTGAACCGTTGGTTGCAACAAAGAATTCAAACTTCTGTTCGAACCTGCCTGATGATTTCGGATAAACATGAAATCGGCCCACTTGGGTTTCACCAGCGGGTACTTGGCATTTTCTTGACTTCGGACCGAAGTCGGCAGAGAAGCCTCAGCACGCGGCAACACCAATAATCTCCAACGGATCGCTCGTGATGTTTTTCAATGAGAACGCAACTGTCGACTGGCCGTTTGCCGGCAGCTTGATATCGGATTCGAGACGAATTTCAATTTGCGTATCCGTACACTCCAAAGCAGGTTCTGCAAATCCGTAAAAAGACAACTTCATTGTGTTCGGATCAAGGTCGTTTGGATCAATCCGGCTGTAGTCGACCTCGTAGTATTCGTCACTTTCTACCTTCTGCCAACTTGCGTCCAACTCGAAGTCGCGTCTTCGGACAGGCAATCGAACACCACGAAAGGAATCGGTATCGAATTCGTAGTTGATTTCCACGTATGTGCGTTCTTTGGCCAATAGTTCAGCCTGGAGTCGTACCGTTAGCCAGTTGTTATCAGCGTCCAGCCACAGATTTCCCTTTTGCACAAAGTTGTAATAGTAGTCGTTACCAGACTTCCTAAAAGGATGTTCATAGTTGAATACAACTTTGAACAGGTTGGGATACGCGGTGGTCGGTTCATGCTCAACCGAGATCAGTTCGAAATACGGTTTTGCAATCGCATCGAGAAGCGAATCCTGGCGGAAAAGAAAATCAGGGTAGAACGAACGATGCAGCCCACGCATGATTCTGTGTGACGTCGCCATGTCAGATGACTTTGCGATGTGCTGCAGCTTCCACGTTGTCTCTTCGCTCAAGCGGCTTACCCAGAATGCATAGTCCTCGCGGCGACAGTTGATCCACACATCTCCATCATCAAAGATGGACTTGCTGATTGCTTGCGTTGGACCTAGCCAGTGAGTCTCACCGGAACTCTGAGACGTTATTTTGTTGTCGTTGTCAATCCAGCGAGACAGTTCTTTAATGCTGCACCGCTGCATGACTTGGCCGAATCGGCGCCATCCGTCGGGTGCTTCGGCAAGAAATCGTTCTCTAGGTATTTTGTGTGAATTCAGTTTGGAATTCCTTGTTGGCTGCGGCTGATGAGAGTACGACAAAAAACCAAAAGAAAAGTTCGCAACACACTTGCCAGTTCGCGCCGAGCCGACGAGGTGTTGAAGGTGCGCAAAAACGCGTCCCTTGCAAGCCCGTCAACCAGCGGTGCTTAATTATTTCCAGGTGTTGTTTTCCTGCGGCTTGCCATTGGTTGTCAGGATTTGAAAGTGGTGGAATCCAGCGTTCATACCGGAGAACCGCCAGACGACTTTCTTTTCTGATGTGACCTCCAGCAATTTTACTTTGTCACCTTTGGCGTGGTAGCTCGCGATGACTGTGTTTCCGTTAGGCAATCGTTGAACGCCGCAAGCGTCATCAATCAAGTTCTCGCCGAGGTCGTCATTGGCAACGCTCCAAACTATTTTCCCCTCGTTATCGACTTCGATCACTCGGTTTCCATTGGTGCAGCCGATGACTGTGTTTCCATTCTCCAAACGGATCGCTGTAAACGGCCAGTCGCGTTTGTCGCGACCTCGCTCATCGGTTGCGAATGAGTTAACGACTTTGCCAGTCGTCGGCTCGTATTCTTTGACGGCGAAGTCGAGCAAATGTGGTGCGATGTAATTGCCGTTTGGTAGCACGCGAAGCATTCGCGTCTGCATGTGAGCGTTCTTTTTTTGGCAGGCAAGTGGCATCTTGCTTAATACTTCACCTTTCTGGTTGATCACAACGGCTTGCGGTTCATCACCAAGTTCGGAAACGAGATAAGTGTTGTCTTTCAACGGAACAACGGTGCTAACTTCTTTTTGTTGGCCTTTGTATTCCCAAACAATTTCATTGGTCGCACGATTGACTTCGATCACGCCGCCATTGGGAAAGCCCTCGGTTTTGTAAAGCGCCAATAGAACGTTGCCAGATGGCAAGACCCAGCCGTCGCTCGCGGGCATATCCCATTTCCACTCGACCTCGCCGCTTTCGTTAACAATCACAGTTTGGTTCGCCTTGCCAACGCCAAGGAAGGAATGAGTGACGGCGACATCCAGTTGCTTGACCATCAGGTCTTTATAAAAAACTTTGCTGCCAGGATCATGAGCTTGCAGAGCGAATGTTCCATGCGAAAGACAACGCTCGGGGCGGTCGAGATCATCAGGTTCGGTGTAGTCGGAAATCGTTTTGTCGTTAATTTTGACAACGATGTGCTTCCCTTGAACAATAATTTCGTAGTCGAACCATTCATTGTCTTTACAGGGAGGCGTGAAATTGTCTTGAACGTTGTAAAGTCCGCCCGTTTTCTTTTTGTCTTTCTGCGTATTGTTGACTTGGGCTTCGTAGCCACGGTTAGGCCAACCTGATTTTTGAAACCTCGTGTGAAAGTAGATGCCGGAGTTGGCGCCCTTGGTCGTTTTCACTTTGGCTTTGAAATGAAAGTTGGTGAAGTCCGCATTACCATTGGCTCCCACATAAAATGCATGAGCCCGAGCGCCGTGTGTGACAAGGCAACCGTCTTCAAGGTAAACGGATTTTTCGTTCTCGTTGACTTTCCAGCCCGTCAGGTCCGTGCCATTGAACATGGTTTCCCAGCCATCTGAATCCGATTGGTTTTGAGCAAGAGTTGTTTGACAAGCGAAACTTGCTGCGACAACGGTGACAGCGAATAAGAAAGCCAGAGGCAATGATCGTTTCATGGCGATACCAAGTGGATTGCAATTAGTTGGCTTAAACACGTCGCAACGTGTTTAAGAATGGATATCTTAACCAGTACAATCTCGCGCCAAAATCAGCGCATAAAAAAAACCAACAACCCGGGGAACAGTAACCGTAGGGAACGGCTGGGTGTTGGTTTATTGAATCGCTGGGTGGTAGGCTCCAGCTCTTGGTAGGTAAAATAGGAGTGAGCGAAATAGAGGCAATAGCTTCGGGAGATCAAAGATAAGAACTTCGCTCACTCCGAAATATCTATAACGCAATCAGTGTGCCAAAAGACAAAAATGCCCAAAACCCAGCAAAAACGCCTTCATTAGCCGGTCTTTCAAGCCAAGATTCTCTCGCTACGAGACGTTTGTCTCACGTTGAGACGAAAAGAGAGCGAACCCCGTCACGGGAGGTTGCCGAACTATTGAAAACTCAACGGAGTTTTGGGCGGAAAAATCGATACAGGTGATAGATATGACGTTACATGCGAAGGTGCCATTTAAGAAGTCTATGTGCGTGCGCGATGGTGTTACTACAAACTTTGGCGTGAAGCCGTAGTCCTTTAAGGGTGCGATCTTAAGATTCCGCGACACTGGCGTTTAGCTTCCGGCTCTGGACCAAAACATGACTTCACCATCTCATCAGTTCACCGTGAACGAAATCTGTTTTGAGCTCCTTCTAGTAGAAGTCAGCGGGGCAAACAATCGTTTCTCAGCTAAACTCAAACCGACTGACCGCGGCGAACTATCACCATTGTGTTATGCAATTTCGACATGCTGGAGTCGAGAACGTTTTATCGATTTAGTGGTTGAACGTGCCGGCCTTGGTATCGAAGGCGCAACTGGTTTTTTCTTTTACAAACCCGACGAAGATGATGGGACTCCCCCGCCAGAGTTGCGTGTGGAGATCAAAGAAGGACAGCGAGGAGTGATCGCTTATTATTTTGAAGACGATATTGAAGTGTCTGTTGGGTTCTTCGTTAAGCTAGTTTCGGCGTTTAGCCATCTATGTCTTGATAAAGGAATCGTTGGTGGTGTGACACGCGAATCGCTTAAGCTTCTGGAAAAGAGTTTTGCAAGTGAAATATCGGACAGGTCAGTCTCTGAATAATAACCACAAGGCGTTTCAAAACCTGTACAAGTCTGTGCCGACGAGCGTTAGATCAGCCGGCCAACTTCTATTAGACATGTACAGACAGACGCGCTGGCAAGACAGCGCGAGCGAAATGCCCCAATTTATTTCTACTTAATTTCCTAATTTCTGATTTTGATGGAATCAGTCGAGAGGTCGTGGTAGTACCAAGCAAAAAAAACCTTTTTCGCTTTGTGGGATGAATCGAATAGCCTTGGCCAGACGTTGATCAGATTCGAGACGCACTTTTGAATTGACTTTTTGTGAAGCAATTTTTTCTTGGGCGCGGACAATCTTAGAGAAACGGCGGGCCGAGCTACGTAGCCGATGTCGCCAGACTTCGGGCGAATTGCCAGTGCCCTGAACTCTGGCGAGTCCAGCTACGTTGCCAGAGGGCGCCAGACTTCCAGCGAATTGCCAGCGCTCCTGAACTCTGGCGAGTCCAGCTACGTAGCCGATGTCGCCAGACTTCGGGCGAATTGCCAGTGCTCCTGAACTCTGGCGAGTCCAGCTACGTTGCCGCAGACGCCAGACTTTGGCCTTTGAGAAATTCTATGCGTGCTTGGGCTATGGTGTTTTTGCATTTTTCTGAGACCGCATCTCCACCTATTCAGGCGGTGGGGCTAGGAAAATACCAAGCGAATCGTATTTGCGAATCTAGAGTTGTTGATTTCGTTAGCATCTATGACAAGAATAGAGGAGAGCCAATTTAGAGAAAGACAGATGGCACAATCAACCCGCTTAAGCTTGATCGATGAAGTAAAACTGGGGGAATCCCCAGAAGCTTGGGAGCAGTTTTCCGAGATTTACAATTCGTTGATTGCCCATTGGCTCCGCCGCGAAGGAATTCAGGCGGCCGATGCTGCCGATGTCACGCAAGAAGTATTGACTGCTGTGTTTACGCAAGTCAAAAATTTTGAACACAACGGACGGGTGGGTGCGTTCCGTTGCTGGCTTCGTCGGATCACTGCAAATCGCTTACGTCGTGTCTGGGCCAAAAAAAGTCGCAGCCAGCAACATGGCAGCGAAGTCAACCTGTCTGACTTGGCCGATCAAATTTCTGACGACAGCAGCCGAATGAGTCGTGTTTGGGACGACGAGCACAATGCGTTTTTGATCAATAAACTCCTGGATGCGATTCGTCAAAAATTCAATGGCAAGCACTTGGCTGCATTCCGCCGGGTATCGATCCAAGGCGAAGACGCACAGGCCGTAGCGGACGAGTTTTCAATGAGTTTGGGCGCGATCCGTGTTGCCCAGCATCGAATTTTAAAGACGCTTCGCCAAATCGCAGGTTCGATGTTGGATTGAACCGCTGCTAACTGGTGTTGAGCGATTCATGTATGCTTGAGATTTGTTGATAGAATCTTTGATGACCTTCCAGGCCTCAGGGGAAAAACGTTGTCGAGTTCCAATCAAGAAATTCATCCGCTTCCCGAAACCTTGCGTGCATGGATGCGCGATGAGTTGGATGCCCACAAACAGATGTTGATAGAAGATCATCTAACTAATTGTGACGCGTGTGCCCGAGCTTTGGATGACTTTCAAGATGATGTCGATCCGTTGCTTCAAAAGATAATCGCGTCCGAATCTGCGCTGAATCCAACTTTCGCATTGTCGGACCATTCGCGGTTGACGTTAAGTGACACTGGAACAGGCGGCTCGGAAAATTCGCCAGCCAAATCAAAGTCCAACCGAAAAATTTTAGGTGGCCGATGGGAGTTGCTTAGGTTGATGGCAACTGGAGGCAGCGGTGAAGTCTGGGTTGCGCGTGATATTACGCTCGGGCGAAACGTTGTTGTTAAATCTCTTCGTGATGAAACGGCTGGCAATCCATCCGTTCGTCGACGCTTTTTGAGAGAAGCCAAAGTCACGGCTCGCTTGAATCATCCGGGTACCGTTTTCGTTTTGGATTTAGTGGAAGACGGTAAAGACAGCTACTACGTGATGTCGTTGATCGAAGGTCGAACGCTCACTGAAACGATTCGCGATCATCACTTGAAACAAATTGAGGCGCATGCCAATCCACACGATATTGAATGCTTGCAAGGGTTAAGCGTCAGTTTGAATCGGCTCATGACCAGCCTTGTCTCGGCGACCCAAGTCATTGCCTTTGCCCATCTGAGAGGCGTGTTGCATCGTGACCTCAAAAGCGAAAATATTGTCATGGGAGACTTTGGTCAGGTTACCGTGATCGATTGGGGGCTGGCAATGAATTTGATGGATCCAGCGCCAGAATCCGATGGCCCGACTCATTCGTCTTCACAAAACAGTGGCGGTTCCAATCCGTTTGAAACCAAGAGTGATGCATATGAGTCGCACCCTTTGGCTCCGTTTGAATCACTAACCAGTCGAACCGCGGATACAATCTGCGATGGAGATTCCGACAACAGTGTTGCCGCTTCTACCGAAGGTTCTCGCGCAGGTGCAGCGGAGAATTCTTCGACAGACCCGTTTTCTGAACGACTGACCATCGATGCGGATGACCAGCCTTTTGTTACGTTGTCAAAAAGACATACCCGTGCGGGTGCACGATTGGGAACGCCATCTTTTATGTCGCCCGAACAGGCGAGGGGAGACAACTCGGCGATCGACCAACGCACTGACGTGTATGGATTGGGTGCGATCATGTACGAGATGTTGACGGGTAGTCCACCTTTTGTCGGTGACGATGTAGAGCAAGTGCTTGCCGATGTTATTGAAAAACAGCCTGTTGCCCCCTCGGACTTGGTTCCAACTCTGCCGCTTGAACTGGAACGAATATGTTTGCGTGCGATTTCAAAAAATCCTGATGAACGACAACAGTCTCCCACTGAGTTGGCGACCGAGATTGAAGCTTGGCTTTCGTTTGAAGGCGAGCGCCAAAATTCACTTGAAGCGCGCCGGCAACTTTTTGAATCAACGACTGATTTGATGTTGATACATAACTATGCCCCGGAAGCCGTTTGGGCAAATTCCGCTTGGGAATCACTTGGTTGGTGTCCCGAAAACTTGATCGGTAAAACTTCAACCGATTTAATTCATCCAGAAGACATTGGCCCGAAAGATGCAATCATTGATCTGATGAAAGAAGGCCGTTCGCTAAGCGGTTTGAAATTGCGGATGCGAGACTCTAGTGGCGTGTACCACTGGTACGATTGGACTTTTTCTCCCGTACCCAATGAAGAACTGGTTTACGCGGTGGGTCGCAATGTGAACGAGTACATGCAGCGAACCAGGCGAGAGCAAGAGGCACTGCTCGACGTCACGCCTGACGCAATCATTGTTTTGAATCGAGACCGCACGATTCGTTATTGCAATCGTTCGGCGCGTTCGCTTTTTGGATACGAGTTGGATGGCATTCGCAATGAGCCGATCACCAAAGTAATGCCCGAGTTTGATAATCGTTTTCCGGATCAGATAGATCTTGATTCAGGTAACCAAGTCGAATTCAAAAAGCAATCCATTAACGGTTTGCATCAAAGCGGCAGCGAGTATCCGCTTTCAATTTGCTTGAGCGGCGTCCAGATCGGGTTAAGCGTCTTGACCGCGTGCTGCATCCGCAAGATGGTCGATTGATATTGATTGACACCCAATTCAGAAGTGGTGGCAACCCTGGATTGTTTTGGCAGACTGATCAAGCCATCATCAAACTTACTTGCCAAGCACGAGCAGCTAGTTTGTGCACGAGCTGTGACTGTCTTATCCGATTTATCCTTAGTCATTCTCATCGAAGAAATTTGGAAATTCGGCCGCAAAATTGTTCGCAATACTTGAGCCAATAAAACGATAAGAAGAGCGATTGTAGAATCCACCGGCGAACCGACGTGCTGTGTTGTCCCTTAAAATTGTATTGGTCAGGTTCGCAGAACCGATGTCGTTAAAGATGCCTGCGCCTTGTCGTGCTGTATTGCCTGAAAAAACGGCGTCTCGAATTTCGTAGTGCCCGCCGCGATTGTAGGCTCCTCCTCCACCTTCAAGGAGTGCACGGTTGTTTGTGACTTGAACACCATTGTCGAAACGAATGACATTACCGGGGAGATTGTGGAATCCTCCGCCAGCAACTCTCGCGACGTTATTTGAAACTTCGCCTTTGACCATCTGAAATCTGGTTCCTGAGCCAGCTAAGCCAGACATGAAGACGCCAGCGCCTCTTCCAGCCGAATCTTGCCAATACAAAGTAGCGCTTTGATCCTCCTCGAACACGCCGGCGAAGTTTCCTTCCGCCAATGAATCGCCCCCGATCGTAGTTGAGAAAAGCATTGCGGTTCCACCGCCGACTTCCATTCCGCCCCCGCGTATTTGGGCGTGGTTGGCTGAGATGGCAGAGTTAATCATCGTGAGGTTACCGCCACCATTGTAAATTCCACCAGCGAATTGCTTCGAAAAGTTATTTTTGATTTCAGTGGAAGCCAAGAGTGTTGATCCGTAATTACTGATTCCACCTCCTCGAGCGGCTTCAAAGGAAATTGTGTTTTGCACACGATTGCCGATAATTTGAGTCCCGCCAAAAATTTGCAAATTAGCGTTTTCAGCAACGTAAATTGCTCCGCCCTCGACGCCCGCATCGTTGTTCTTGAACTCGCCACGAACAACAATTACGCTGTCTGAGTCGTTATCCGAGCCAAAGACCGCCAAAGCACCGCCTTGCCCAAAGGCTCTTAACACTACAGCGTTAGAGCTGTTACCGTCTTCTTCGTGGTCACCTCCGAACGTCGTGTCATAAAACCGAGCGTTTCCACGAACTTCCACCGCGCCACCTGAAAAACTAGCCGAATTTTCCTTCAAGTCCACTCGATTGAAAAGCGTGCTGTTGAGACTGTACACGGCTCCACCTCTACCGGCACTGTTGTCTATAAATGACGCATCGACCAGTCGTAAAGACCCAAGGTTTTCGATCGCGCCGCCATCGCCACGAGCGGGAGTGAATTGAGAGCCGTCTTGAATAACCCGGTTCGATGTAAACGTTGAACCGTGACTGACAAGCGAATTGTTTGCACCATTGGAGATTGCCCCTCCGTCTCCACTTAAATTCATGTCGAAAGTGCTATTCACGATGAAAGCGAACGAGCCGTCGTCAGGGTTATCGCGTTCGACAATATTGATCGCACCACCCTGGCCACCTCCAAATGAAAAAACATAGCGAGAGTTGTTGCTTACGAATTCCGATTCAGAAACAAGCAGATCACCCATCGCAACGGTTATCGCACCGCCACCGCTCGGGGCTCTGTTAGAGGTAAAGGAGCTGTTGTAGATCCGAATGGCATCGCCTTTCGCATAGATCGCGCCGCCAATATTGCTTTGATTGTTAAGGAATTCGGAACCGTTTGATACTAAAGTTCCTTCGTCAAGAAAAACTCCCCCACCTCTCGAAGCTTGTCCGTTATTGGAAATAGTCGAATCAAACAAGCGAAGTGTTCCACCACCAGACATATGGATCCCACTACCAAGCTCATTGAGTCCACGGGTAATAGTTAGATTTCTTAGAATGACATCTTGATCACTTGTGATTGAGAACACACGGCTTTCAAGATTCGCGTCGATGGTAACACCTTCACCTTCAGCAAAAATCGTCAGCTGATCTGTGATGGAAAGTTCGGAGCCATTGAGCGTGATGGTCTGACCGAGCAACGAATCTGCAAACTCGATTCTGTCATCGAACACATCGCCAGCTGGTGCGTCACCGAAAGGTGCATTAGTGTTGGTCGCAATAATCGCTTCGCGCAAACTGATTTCACCATCTATTCCACCGTCAGCAACGTCGCTAGTCGTTGTGACAGTCAAAGTCGCAAGGAGCTGCCTTGGCTCCAAAGCCTCATACGAAACGGATCCAGCCTTATGTTTGCGATTTCGACGTTTGAGAACTTGAGCCATGCCAGAGCTTTCTTCAAAGATGGTAAATGCGAATGCGAACTTCGATCGAGTTCAATCGGAAAAGATGGTCTAAATTCTACACAAAATTTAGTCGGTTGGCTGCTTCAATTCATCACAATTTCAAGGCCTGCCCCAGCACTTTTTGGCAACCGCCTTTGCGAATACTAACCGTACTGGTGCGGTCAATTTTTGCTTGCGTTACCCAATATCATCCAGTCTTTTTCCCCGATTTGCTGAGTTGCGTTGGAGAATCGAAGTGGGCGCCCGCCCTCCATGGGGTTGGGAACACGAACAGCGAATTGGGCGCCGGCTGGAGGAGCGGTTTTTGGCGAAATAGTCGCGGTGAATGTTCGCTGCGCATCGGGTAGCAATCCATCAATGCGCCAATCTACGGACCACCGCTGGAGAGTTTTGCCATTAGAATCTAGCAAGCCAACTGTCACTGGCCAGTTGTAATAGAACGGTGCGACGCCACTGTTCTTGAGTTTTGCTTTCAGACTAATTTTGTCACCGTCATGAAGCACCATCGCCTCGGTGAAGTGCAGGTCGTAGCCCATTGATTGAACGGCAGATTTTGCGGTCTCAATTCTGCTTGCCGAAACATTTTTACCAAACACGCCTTCGACGCGCATAAACGAAGCATGTGCTGCGTTGACGGTTTTCTTAAATTCCGATCCGGCACGATCGTTGGTGAAAACACTGGCGTTGAGTTCCGGGTAAAGCTCGCCGCCGATTACGTTCGTTTTCCATTTTTCTGTGGCGTCGGCATCGGCTAACAGAGAAAGAAAGTTCCAAGGCTCAGTTGGCAATGTGCTGAATGTGAACGAGTCGTCATGGTAACCGATATCTAAAGTGTTATTGGCGGCAAACCGTTCGTTTCCGGCACGCGGGTATCGCACAAGCAATTGGGTGCGCGAAAATGCATCGTCAAATGTATTGAGCACAATTTTCTGGACGTCCAGACCTAAGTTGGCATCCGAGTTTGGATAGTTGTGCCACTCGCCCCAGAACCCAAGCATTCCTAATTCGATCGCTCCGATCCGTGGGTCACCGTCATACCTTTCGCCCAACTTCACTATGGTTGCTTTAAGGGCCGCCTGCAGTCGAGCGTTTTCATAGTCGGGGTGCATCGCTGAAGACTTAGGTTTGCCTTTGGAATTCAGATCCTTGGTAGATTTTAAGTTTGTGACTTTGACTCCCTGATCTATCAGGAACTGAGGAATCTCGGGAACCGGATCTTTCGCTGGATACTCGCAGTGGATCCGAAAGATTCCTTGGTTGCCTCGGCTCTTGGCAGCATCCAAAAATTTATCAATGGCAGTCCAATCAAACTGCAGTTCTCCTGACGTCGATTGACCGACCAGCACATCTTTGAGCGCGAAGTATGAGAACTCAAGGCTGTGCGGAAAACGATTTTCAGCCGCGCTGCTGGAATACGGAACCAAACCTTTCATTGGGTTGTCGACTGGTGCCGCTTTGTAAGCCAGCGACTGTCCAAACGTGGTCCCAGTCAGCAGACCCAAAATGGCCAAGCAATTTAGCATCGCTCGAATGGTTCTTGCGTCCGTTTGTTGACAACGTGGATTCATGATCGCATTGCTCTTTGTTGATTCAGCGAGCCTACTCGCAGCCAATTGCAAAATTTGTATTTTAAGCGATCACTTTCTCGGGCTTTGAGTGTTTCAGGAACGGCCTAATCGTCGATGCCCGGAAGCTGCCAACGCTTGAACGGATGTTTCTTGTGTTCGTCAAGCATGATCTTTTCGATTCGCTGGACGACTTCTGGAAACTCGGCGGCAACGTCTTTCTCTTCGGCGATATCGGTGCTGAGATCATACAGCTCGACTTTCCCTTTGAGCCCGTTAAGCCGATAGCCTTTCCATTTGCCAAGATGAACCGCTTGCTGTTTCGCTCGTTCGTAAAACTCCCAATACAGGTGCTCGCGCTTCGTCTGTTTTTCCGGTTGATTTCGCAAGGTTGGAAGAATCGAAATGCCGTCCATTTCGGCGGTCTTTTTCATGCCACCTGCGTCAGCAAGCGTCGGCATCAAATCGTATTGGGTGGTCCATTGGTCGGTCGTTGAGCCGGCCGGAATGGTGCCGGGCCAACTGGCGATCAACGGAACTCGAATGCCGCCTTCGTACAGATAGCGTTTGAACTTTCGAAACGGCCCGTTGCCGTCCCATGTTTTGGTCCGCCCGTAATAGCTGTCTTCGTCGCCGTTGTCGGATGTCCAGATAACGATCGTGTTTTTTGTCAGGCCCAATTTTTCCAACGCGGCAACGATGCGCCCGACGTTGCGATCGTGGCGTGTCATCAACGCAGCGTACAATCGCTCTCTTTCAGTAAGCTCAGTCTTGTCGTAGCCTTCCAAAGATGGCGTCCAAAGCCCGTGAAAAGGAACGGTGCTCGCGTCGCCATGAGGAACGCAACTGGCAAAGTAAACAAAGAAAGGTTTTTCCTTGTTCTCGGTCATGAACTCGATGATTTTGTCGGTGTAAAGATCTTCGGTGAAGACACCATGCTCACCCAAAACGGGAAGGTGTTCCTTGAGCTTTTTACGATCGTTCTCGGGAATCGGTTTCTTGACTCCGTTCTCCCAAATGTAGGTGCCGTAAAAACTACGGCAGTCAACGTGGCCAAGGTAACCCAACCAATAATCCCATCCGGTTTGCGTGATGGTTTTTGGTTTGTGCATGCCGCCCATGCTCAATTTGCCAAAACCTGCAGTGGTGTAACCGGCCTGACGCGCGACTTCGCCCAGCAGTGGATAGCTGGGTGGCCAACTCTCAACCGGTTTGCCCCCATGGTTCGCTCGCCAAGCCGCATGTCCACCATGTTTACCCGTCAACAGGCTGCAACGCGATGGCCCGCAAACGGCATTGCCTGCGTAAGCACGATTGAACTTCATGCCCGCTTTTGCCAGGGCGTCAAGATTCGGCGTCTTGATGATCTTCATACTCGCATCATCAAATTTGTACGGTGGGACTTTGCCGATGCCCCAATCATCCGTGTTGATGTAAACGATGTTTGGTTGGCTGGGGTTTGCTTTTTTAGCCGTTTCTGATGTTGCTTTTGCATCCGATTGAAAGGCAATCGAATTTTGTGCTGGGCTCCAAAAGAGTAAAACAAAAAACGCACAAACAAGCCTACTTGTTTTGCAATTCAACACCGACCATCTCCCAAGATTGTTTTCAACGTGACAAGTTCTTCAAATTCGATCCCAATAGACCCATTCAAATCACACTATTGTGAAGAGTCTATCCACAAGTTTATTCCGATTGAGGGTAAACCCATGGACGAGCCTGCTTGATTACGAGCTTGCCTTCTTTGGTGATTTTGAATTCGACTTCCATTGCAAACTGTCCGTTCTTGTTCTTTTTGTAGAGCTTGGCAAAGTCCGCGTGAATTCGGCCAAGGTGCTTTCGCATTGCGTCGAGGTCCGATTCGCTTAGAAGCGGTTTAGTGGATGCAGTCGACTTGCGGACGATTTCAAAACCATCTCTCTTGTACCAGCCGAGCAACGTTTCCTCTGGCGAAGATTCTGCGTCGGGATTGGTGACAAGGTCCTCGCCAATTTGCGTATTCAGGTAATAGTTGCCTTTGGATTCGTAAAGCACATCGTCAGTGACCGCGACTCCGTTGGCTTGTTCGTCTTTGAAGTTGTTGTGAAGTAAGACGCCCATCGCAGTTGCTTTGTGATCGATGCGATAAAACGCTCGCTCTTCATAAGCCCGGAAATTCCAGAGGCTTGCAAATACCTGTTTGACTGATTTTGAAAGATGGCCTTCGTCTGGTTTGTGGGTGAAAGAGTCATAAAGGCCGGCACCGCTGAAACCTGGAAGGTCTTCGTTGTTGGTACTGGAGCGACAACGAATCGACGATCCCTCGGCAAAGCTGGCTTGAGTTTTCGCCAGTGCCGTCATCATTGACTCAGGCATCGTGCCGGATTTGATCTTTTTCCGCAACTCGGCCAGTGCTGTTTGAAGCTTGTCCCGGTCGTTTTGTAGATCCTTGTCAGCGATGATGCCGTCGACGATCTCGTAAAACTTGTTGTGCTTCATGAATTCGTCGTAAAAATAAAATGGAATCGCATAACCGTCCGGCACCAAGCCTTCGGGAAGCTCGAGCGTGTGCAGCGTCGCGAGATTCGAAGCCTTCACGCCAAACGCATTTCCACTTTCAAACGAAAGTTCTTTCAACGGCTTGATCGTCGTCAAAGTCAGATCTCGTGGCGGCGTTTGTGGTTTGGATGGACGAATATTTGCAAAATGTTTATCGACTTCGGTTTTGGTTGCTTCTTCAATTTTGAAACCCTGAGCGGTGACTTCGAAGCTGACGAGTTTGCCGAGCAAGCTGCTGATCTGTTTGTCTTTGAGTGCGTCCTTGATAAACGCGTTGGGGATCTTGTCTTGAACCGCTCGCAAGTTCACATGTGACAATGGAGTCTGTCGGGCTTCGGTGATGACGCCAGCGACTCGCGGCATCAGGTTGGGAAGCGATTTGTAAATCACAATATCACGTGGTGACGGCCGAGCATCGGCATTGTCCATCAATCGAAGCATGCCAAATGCTTTGGCTGAATTGAGCGGGAGGTAAGCGATGTTTCCGTAAATGTCAGCGTCAGTGTGGACCGCTATGTTGCCGGCTTTGTACTTGTCCATGTCCGCTTTGCATTGGCGGACGTTTCCTTCGAGCGGGTGGAACGCGAATTTGCCTTTGAGTGCCGGCATGTGCTCAACAAGCAAATCCGTGATCTCTTTGATTTGCTCAAACGTATAAGAATCATTGGGTTCAAAGTCGATGACGTACAGGCCAGCTGTTCCGCTTGGGTTTAACAGTCGAGGAAGATAGGTGATCGCGCCTCGGCAACGACTGTTGATACCGACCATTCGCATCCAAGGCGGGTGGGCTCGGTACTTTTCGGTGTTCATGAAATAAACGTCTGTGTTTTCAGATTCGAAATTTTCGATGACGAATTTTACAAACTCCAGATCGGCGAGATACTGATCGCGATAGACTTCGGTGCCTTGATACGACAACTTTTGAAACATCTCGTGGTCAGCAATTTTGTCGATGCCCAATTCTGCAGTAAGGTCTTCTGGCGCGATTCTCGGGCGAGCCGGGCCGCCTCTTCCGCGTTGGGCGAGCAATGGCTGAGTTGAGAAAATCAAGATAGCCAAGAGCAGCAAGAGAATTGGTTTGGGGGCGTTTGACATTTTTCGAGTTCCGAATTTGCTTGGTAATACGGCACTTATTATATCAGGTGACTGACGTCCCAATTCGATATTCCGTATCCGTTTATTCAGCAACACGAAGTTCTTGAGAAATACAGACCAAGAATCTGTTCAAGATCCAGCAAGAAACGGAAATTCAGGGCGAGGCTTGGTGTTTCTTTCACCTCATTTTTGCTCTCGCCATTTTCCAACCTGATCCACACTCCGACCCGATTGTCGTTTTACAATCAGGCCAGCGCAAGAAAACGTTGCTTGCAAATGTCGTCATTCCATCTGTGACGGTCAAACATCAACGCGTATCTATTTGCTCGCGAGACAATCAGCTGATACCAGGTACTTTGTCACTTCGTTGGCTTTGACGGGGCGACTGTGGAAGTAACCTTGGTACTGATCGCAGTGCTGACGTTTGAGAAAGTCCAGCTGCTCCTGCGTTTCAACACCTTCGGCTACGATTTTAAGATCTAAAGCTTGAGCGAGCGCAATAATACTGGAGGCAATCGTACCATCGTCTCCGTTGGGAATATCTTTGACGAACGCACGGTCGATTTTTAGTTTGTCCAGTGGCAGCTGACGTAAATAAGCAAGCGATGAATACCCGGTACCGAAATCATCAATGCTGATCGTTGCGCCTTTTTCTTTGAGTTGCGTAAGTCGTTGAACGACTTCTGGAAAGTTCTCAATGAGCACGCCTTCGGTTACTTCAAAATCCAACCTGCCTGCGTCAACACCGAACTCGTCAATCGCGTCGCAGACTGAACGGGTGAATTCAGTATCGTGAAACTGCACTACGCTCACATTAACAGAAATGCAAACATCGTATCCAGCATCAGTCCACTCGCGAAGTTGGCGGCAGGCTTCACGTACCAGCCAGCGTCCGACAGGAATGATCAAACGACTCTTTTCCAATAAAGGAATGAACTCAGCGGGCGAAATGACTTTTCCATCACAGTTCCACCGCAACAAGGCTTCGACGCCCACGACTCTTCCCGATTCCAATTCCGTTTGAGGTTGGTAGACAAGAAAGAATTCATCTTGTTTGAGTCCACTGGCTAGCCGATTTTGCATCTTGGTTATGCCGACAAGCTGTTGGGTCAATTCGTCATCATAGCCACAAATTCCCAGTCTGTTTTCTTTGGCGTGATACATCGCCGTATCTGCAAAAGCAAGTAGATTGACGGAAGTCGTGGCGTGCTCTGGATACAGCGCGATTCCGATACTCGCACCCAACTGAAACTCGGTCTCAGCAAGGAAGTATCGCTCGCGCAGAGAGTGGCAAATTGTTTTTGCCAACTCGTTCGCTTTCTGCGAATCAGTCAGTCCTGACAAGATCACGCAGAACTCATCACCGCCGAGTCGAAATGTCGAATCAACGCCAGCCACGCTGCTTAACCGATTGGCGATCTCGCGAAGTGTATCATCGCCCACCAGATGTCCCAACGAGTCGTTGATTTTCTTGAAGCCATTCATGTCGATCAATAGCAACGCCAAGCCGCGAGATTCTTCTTCGGCTTCTTGCAGGCACGCCTCCAACTGGTCCTGGAACTTGAGACGATTCATCAGGCCCGTCAAGGAATCGGTCGTGGCCAAGCGGTGAAAACCCGAACTCAATTCGACTAACGCTGCCGTTCGTTTGCCAAACAGGCATTCCGATTGATGGCAACACAAAAAAGTTCCTATCGTGACTCCCCAGGACATCACCAGGGTTTCAAGTTCCGTTGCCGTCCAAGGTGTGCCGTATGAATGTACCAACAGTGCGAATGCCACGAATGCTACAAGGTTAACTACTAACCATGGAATTGCTCTCTCCACGCCAAGAACTTGGGACGCCATTACGATGGCCAATGGGAGAAAGAACATTACGACTGAGATGCTTGGGTGGGATATCGAAACCAGGAAAACTGCCAAGCAGCTAAGCCCAAGAAACAGGTTGGTGAATCTTCTCCGTTCTTCAGGCCCTTCTTTCTTTCGATACAGCAACATCAAAATCAACAGTACGAACGTTTGCACGGTGCAAATACAAGCGCCAATTTGGTAGTTTCGCAAACAAAGAAATCCAGCCATGAATGCAAAAATTACCCAGGCAACGCAGGCGTAACGCCACGATTGTTGGCATCTTTGCGTTTCAATTCTTTTAGCGTCCATGACCGACGAATCGGAAGGGAGTACGGAGGTTTTATTTTGGCGCATGTGACAAGCAGTGTTTGTGTGGAGGGGTAATTGGAGGAGACCTAAGCATTCTTCAGACGCGGTAGAGAACCTGCGTTTGATTGGGAAAAAATAGCTCAGCTGACGAGCCGCGGAGTTATTCATGCCACCCTTAGGGAATTCCCTTGCGGATATCCGATGGAACAAAGCGAAAATGCCGGATGAAAGGGATTCATGTCGGAGCCGTTATGTAGCTGGGCTCGCCAGAGTTCAGGCGCCCACCATTAAAGCTGCCCACTCAACGAAGCCCAACTCAACGATGGGAACTCTTCACATCCGCTCCCGAAGTCTAGGCGACTCCGGCTACTTACTAAATTGCCACCACAAACCAACCCACGTAGCTGGGCTCGCCAGAGTTCAGGCCCATTGAAGCTGCCCAACTCAACGATGCCGCTAATTCAACGAAGCCCAACTCAATGATGGGAACTCTTCACATCCGCTCCCGAAGTCTAGGCGACTCCGGCTACCAGGCCTTCAGGCTTATTCAGACGCCAATGAATCAAGCCATACCTTGCAGCGGATTTTCATTTCTTCCATCATTGATACGTCGCCGTCGAGTTTCCAATGAACACTTCGGCGTGCATAATGCTCCTATCGACCTGGCCGTGCTGCAAACATCTTGGAGATTTGAGTGAAAGTAAAACAACGATTAACGCGTCGTGGCATTATTGCAATCGCTCTTACTATTGGTTGGGTCGTTGTTTTTTCGACGAGTGCCTGTTTTGCGCAAGACGGCAAAGCCACCGATAGCCCCGAGTCCAACACGCAAGCCGAAGCTCGCTGGTGGAAAGGCAACTTGCACACCCATTCGCTTTGGAGTGACGGCAATGACTTTCCCGAGATGATTACGAAATGGTATGTCGATCACGACTACAATTTTTTGGCTTTGACCGATCATAATATTCTTAGCCAGGGCGAACGCTGGATGGATTTGGCCGCCATCGAAAAACGAAGCGGAACGGCAGCGATTGATAAATGTCGCAAGGCGTTTGGCGATGACTGGATTCAAATGCGAGACAAACCAGTCAAGAAAAAAGCGAAAACCGATCAGGACGTCGAGAAAGAAACGCCAGCCGACGGCGATCTCAAGAAAGAAGAAAACAAACCCGCACCTCAGCAAGTTCGCCTTCGCGCGGTGTCTGAGTTTCGTCAGAAATTCGAAGCTGACAACAAATTTCTACTCATCGAAGCCGAAGAAATCAGCGACCGAGCCCAAGGCGTTCCCATCCACATGAACGCCACGAACTTGAAATCCGTCATTCAGCCCGTCGGTGGTGAGACTGTTGAAGAGGCCATCAATAACAATCTTCGCGCTGTTCAAGAGCAAGCCAAAAAGAACGGCCAGCCAATTCTGGTTCACTTGAACCATCCTAATTTTGGTTGGGCCGTCACCGCTGAGAATCTTGCCGCCGTGACCAACGAGCGTTTCTTCGAAGTCTACAACGGACATCCTGGCATCAACCATCTGGGCGACCAAAACCGACCATCGGTAGAAAAAATGTGGGATATCGCCAATACGATTCGAATCGGCGAACTTAAATCCAAACCGATTTTTGGATTAGGTACCGATGACAGTCACCACTATCACGGCCGCATCAAAGCGCCAAAGTCGGCCAATGTCGGACGTGGCTGGGTGATGGTCAAAGCAAGAAACCTGGATGCGAAGTCGTTGATCGATGCGATGAACGCGGGCGATTTCTATGCATCAAGTGGTGTTGAGCTTGAAGACATTGAGTTGGTTGATGAAAAGTTGACGCTCAAAATCAAAGCCGAAGAAGGCGTTACGTATACGACACATTTCATTGGCACCAAAAAAGACTACGATAAAAAATCGGTTGCTCAAGTTGACGGTAGTGGAAAACCGATGCGTGCAACGCGGATTTATTCCAAAGACGTTGGCGCGGTGTTGGCGACTTCTGATTCGACCGATCCGAGTTACACGTTAACCGGCAATGAGCTGTATGTGCGTGCGGTCGTGACATCGAGTAAGCCGCATGTCGATCCGTCGTTTAAGGATCAGAAACAACAGGCTTGGACGCAGCCGGTTGGTTATTGAGGAATGCGGAATGCGGAATGCGGAATGCGGAATTTAGTTCATTGTGTTGGGCCGACTTTTTTGCCATCCTGTTTTTCGCTGTTTTGGTCTTTGGTGTTCTTTTCTTCGCTGCTCTGTTCTTTGGTGGCTGTGCCGTGTGCTTCGGCCCAGGCTTTGTCTTCGAGGGCGCGTTCGATTTCTTGTTGTTTTAAGAATTCTTCGTTGCGTTTGCGTAAGGTTATTTTCTGCTCGTCAGTTAAGATCTCACGAGCAATTCTACCGCGAATGTTTTGTACGGCGTCGGCTGTGTCCATCTTCAGGTTGAGCAACTTGCTTTCCAATTCCGGATCGTCATCACTGGCTGTCTCAAGAATCTCGGCACGCTTGCGAATGATCTCCAGAAAGTCATCATCGCAACTCAGGGCAAGTTCTTTGCAGCGGACGAATTGCTCATCCGTCAACATATTGCGAACATGTGAAATCACGTACTCCGCGCGGAGGTCTGGCTGGTACGCATAAAAAAGCAACGTTGAGTTCTTGTGCAACTGAGAACGGTTATAAGTTCGCCCTTTGCGAGTCAATGTAAAAGCCGGCTTTTTGACCGTGACTTTCGTTTTGGATTGAGTCTGCGTTCGCTGCTTGGGCTGTTGCTGTTGCGGACTCTTGATCGCAGGGGCGGTTGCTGCTGCTTGATCGTTTTTAGAATTTACGGTGTCTGCATCTGTGTGTTTGTTTTGAGCAGACGGAGAAGCGGTTGCGCCAGTCGAAAGGTTGGCAACTTTGTCATTCTTGCAACCCGGTAACGCCAACAGGCATATGGCGATGGCGACCATTTGAATTGCGTGGAATCGAAACGCCATGGCGGAGGTTCGCGGATTTTGAATAGGCTGCACGTTCACTTGATCTCCAGAGTTATCCAAACGAAATCTGTTGGCGCCCTTGGCGTGGGATTGAATTATAAAATTTACATCTGAAACTCCAGCGTGATACGAAAAAATCCCCAGCCGGGTTCGACTGGGGATATTTTAAATACGGATATTCGGATTCGGCAAATACAAAGTGGTTGTTTGTCTGACAATTCCGATCGTATGGACAAAAAGAAAAAATTTAAGCTCGAAGCTTATTCTTCATGAACCGAATATTTGAAGCGCCCCTCTTCAATCGAGACGGCGTCTGCTGGTTTGAACTTAGCAGGGTCAAAAGTGACAGTTGCTGTTTGTGAGTCCATGTCTGTTGATACTTCAGCTACACCCGGTAGCTCATTCAGCTGTTCTTCAACAGCTGTAGTTCATGACGTGCCTCAGACCATGCCTTCGACGAAGAAGGTAACAGATTGGTTTGCACTTGCTGCGTTCGCTGTGTTAGTGTTGGACGCGGTCGTTGTTGTTCCCGCTTCACAGCCCAGCAAGCCGATTGTTAAGACGGCCGCTAATCCGGCTGTCAAAACACCTTGTGATAGTGGTTTCATGTTTTTCTCTTCAATAAAGAATCGTTAATCCTCGACGGGGTATTGTAGGTAAATCAAAATCGAAGCTGAATGGCGAAAAATTCTTTGAGTCCAATTTTCTTCACAATATTGTGAAGCACCCTACGAACACTAAAATCGGTGCTTATTACCAGGTACTTTAGCCTACTTAAATTTGACGGGTCTGTCCGAGGTTTATTGATTTATCAACACGATTTTGAGGATCAATGTGAGAATCAATGGGTTTATAGATTTGTCGTTTTGAAGAGCATTAATGGCTTGCAGAGTTTGATATCTAACAATCGCAACGGGATTTGAAAGCAATATGATTCCGAAGTTTTCCATTCGTCAATTGTTGTTAGCGATGATCGCGATCGGCATGGTCTCTGCATGTATGGCTGGAGCGTCACGAGGAAATCGAGTTGCGTTCGCGTTGTCGGTCGCAATTTTCTCGACTGCCATTCCATTCGTGGCGTACGCAATCGTCCATTGGTTCGCGTTTGGATTGGCACTACTCAAAGTGCCGAAAACGGTTACGGATTCATCCGATGCATTGGCTACTTCTGCTGGTGATGGTTTGAGTGGCGGTGGGTTGGTTGAATCCAGCCCGTCCAAAATAAATCCGAAATCCAATTCGAATTCCAATTCGAATTCCAACAATTCGCAAACGGAGTAAGCAGATGGCTGACTGGTTAAGAGTCCGTGTGAATATTCTGCTGCTTATCGTTTTTTGTCTTTCGGTATCAGTTGAAACCAATGAGCTATTGGCCCAAGCAATCGTTCCAGCGGGAATTTCTGGGCACACCGTCACGATAGAAGATTCGTGGTGCGTATCCAAATTCGGATACAAACCAGTCCGCGTTACGATCGAAAACAACCCGCCAGTCACATTTGCTGAGAGTCAGAAATTTACGATTTCGTTGTGGAAACAGATTCGTCGAAAATCTCCAAACGTGACGCTTGGCGAAGTTGAAATTCCCGCAGGGCAATTGTCGGGAACAGTTGAATTGTATCTGGACTTGGGTGAATGGCAGGCGTTACGTGGGATCGAAATGCTGGTTGAAAAAGGTGACTTCGAGGGCAGATTTGATCCACAAGACCTTTGTCAAATAAAGCTCTTCCCTGGAAACATTAATTACCTTCTACCTACGGTTTTACTTGTGTCTAGCAAAGAATCGAAAGCTGTATCTGACCGAAAGGTAGTTTGCTACGGGAGTACGGTCAACGATGGTGGCAATCAGCGTGTTTTCCCGACAAGTGCGCTGCCGAGTTTCGGTAAGATGTTCAGCGCGTATGATTCCGATTTAAATGGAGTTGCTACTAACAAGCTCACTCCGACGATGGTAGCGAGTCAGCACTCTCGAATACATGTTACGCACCCAGACAACTTGCCCGAAAGGTGGATTGGGTTGACCAGTGTTGATCAGCTCATGATTTCCTTCGCGGACTTCGAGTTGATTTGCAAAACCAAACCAACTCAGCGGTCGAACATTGAAAAATGGGTTGCAGCTGGCGGCAGGCTGTTGGTATTTGATGCCGCTAGCCAATTTCAAAACGCCGCGGACGACGATTTATTGCTTCAACTAATGCTAGGCCCTGAACGTTCGGCTTGGGAGAACCGCGAGCCCACTGAGTGGAAAAAGCCAGGCAGATCGTTACGTAGCTCAAGAAGGTTAATCCCGGTGTCGCAAGAATATTATTATCAACGAAATAGGCGATTGTGGTATTCCGGTGGCGAAGATTACTCGAAATTGAATGGCGATTGGAGTTCGTTTTCAGGGCTAAACCAGTTTCCCAGGGATGCGAAATTTGTATTCTCCAACTATTTGAGCGGGCAGATTTTTGCCGTTGGCGACGACATGACCAAGTGGACCACTCAAGATTGGCGAACGTTTCAAAACACGGTGAGCGTATCTGGGCAAAGTATGTCTCGTCAGCTTGGATCCATAAGTGAATTGAGTATTGACGGATTTGAGATTCCTGATGTTGGCGAGCCACCGGTCAAGATGTTTCAAATATTGATTGGCACATTCCTGATCCTTATTGGGCCCGTCGCATTAATTGTTCTTCGGCGAACAGAAAACATGCAGTTCCTGTTTGTTGCTGTCCCTTTGCTGTCGGTCATTTTTTGCATCTCGTTATTTCTGTACGCCATCTTGATTGACGGCTCAAAAAAATGGGGCAGGGTGCAGAGCTATACGAATCTTGATCATCGGACCAATATGGCGGTCACCCATGCAAGGGCGGCCTACTACTCGGGCACCGCTCCTGGTGCTTACGAATTTTCCAGCGATACAGTTGCCTTTGCTCCGACAGACCGCGACCAACAATCCAAGTTCCATCGATTCAATGAGGATACTCATTCAATTTCTGGAGGTAGCATTCGGCCGCGAACACCTCACCAAGTCGTTTCCATCTCCAGCCAACCCGCGCTCCAGCGTTTGGTGCAGGTAAATCCTGACTCAGGAAAAGTGGTCGTGCAGAATCGACTCGAAGGCGAAGTGGAAATGGCCATCATACGCAAAGGCGATAAGTTCTTTATTATTGAAAGCTTGGGCATCAATGAGACCGCTGAAGCGACTCCAATTCTGGCTGATGATGCAAATAATAAAGTTGCCTATTTCGTGAATAAGAACTCCCCGAAGATCATTCGAAATTCCCGATTCCTCAACTACAGCGGAGAAAACGATTATGGTCAATCAAACTACCAATTCGTGAGCATGAGTATGAAAGAAACAAGCAGTTCGCTTAAGCCCGATTCCTATGTCGCGTTGTTGAAAAAGTTCCCACTTACGGCCAAGCAAACAGAAACAGTCGAATACAAAATGGAGCTGCACATTGTCCGTGGTCAATGGTAATCCCGATTCCTCTAGCGATGTGATGATCCAATTGGATCATGTCACGCGCCAGTTTGGAGATACGCTCGCCGTCAACGACATTTCGTTCCATGTTCGCGCTGGCGAAGTGTTTGGGTTCATTGGACCCAACGGAGCTGGCAAAACGACGAGCATGAAAATCCTTTCAACGCTCGACCAACCTACGTCTGGCGAAGCTTGGGTTGATGGTTTTTCGGTGGTCGATGATCCGGACCGAGTGCGAGGGCGGTTAGGTTGGATGCCTGACGGATTTGGGACTTACCCCAATGTTAACTGCGAGGAGTATCTTGATTTTTTCGCCCGCTCTTATGGATTGCGAGGCAAAGATCGTCGGCGGGCGTTGGTCAACGTGATGGGATTTACGCAGCTTGACAAACTGGCGAACAAAGCAGTTACGGGACTTTCCAAAGGCATGAAGCAACGTTTGTGCCTGGGGCGAGCATTGATTCACAATCCCAAAGTTCTAATCTTGGATGAACCGGCAGCTGGTTTGGATCCTCGTGCCAGAATCGAACTTCGCGAGATGATTTGTGAGCTGGCGTCTGAAGACAAAGCGATTTTAGTTAGCAGCCATATCCTGACCGAGCTTGCCGAAATGTGCGATCGGGTCGGCATCGTTGAACATGGCAGTTTGCTTGCCGTCGGCACAGTCGAAGAAATTCTCAATGAACAATCAGCCGGTGCAGAGACAGGGAATGAACTTCAAATTGCGATCACGATTTTGTCGGATTTGACTCAGGCAATTGAGTGGCTGAAACAACGCGAACACGTTGAGGTTCATGAAACGATTCAGGAAAGCGTTGGTGGCAAAATGATTCGAATCACTTGTTCTCCTGATTTGGAGGTGCATGCCGATTTGTTGGCTGCGATGATTCAGGCTGGAATTCGAGTTGTCGGTTTTACGAGCAAGCAAAAATCGCTCGAAGACGTTTTCTTGTCTGTGACTCGGGGGCACGTCCAATGAGCAAAGTTTCATCAGCGGAAATTGCGGTCACCCAGCAAGTTGAGCGATCCAAGATCTCTTCCGAAAAAAGTCATTGGTTTGAGCGGTTCAATGAAACTTGTAGTGAATGGTGCAGCTCAATTTTGGTCAAAGAGACCCGCCAGGCGCTTAAAAGCCGCCAGTTCATTTGGACTTACATAGTTCTCCTGGTTTGCGTCGGTGTGTGGACGGTAATTGGTCTGACGTTTAGCGGAAACTCTTACCAAATCGGCCCGACGTTGTTGACCGGGTTTTTCACGATTCTTGGATTTCCATTGGCGGTCATTATTCCATTCAGCGCCTACCGTTCGCTTGCCCGGGAATTTGAAGACGGCACGATCAGCCTGATTTCGATTACCACGATGAAGCCCTATCAAATCGTGATTGGGAAATTCGGAAGTGCGATTTTGCAGATGGTGATCTATCTCTCTGTGCTTGCCCCATGCATCTGTTGTACGTACCTGCTGCGCGGAGTAAGTATCGATCAGATTTGGGCGGTTCTTGCCATGTGTGTAGGCGGTTCAATCGCGTTGACAATACTTGGGCTATTTCTCGCAGGCGCGTTTCGATCCAAAACGCTTGGCGTCGGCGTTTCGGTGTTGTTTGTCCTGTTTATTGGCTGGTTGTACGTTCTCTGGTGCATACTTTGCAATGAATTTTTTTCGTATGGCAATCCATTGGATTGGAACGAAGACGGCGTTCTGGAAGCCACATTTCTCACTATCGCATTAGTTGGTTCAACGGCGCTGTTGCTGTTGGTCGCTGCCGTTTCGCAAATCTCTTTTGCAGCTGACAATCGTTCGTCCAAGGTTCGAGTTGGAATGCTGGTTCAACAAATGTTGTTTTTCGCATTTATCATCCTGGCGCTAAAACATTCGTTATTTGATCGGGAATCGTTCATGATAGCTGTCTATTTTGCGGGACACTACTGGCTGTTGATGGGGTTCTTGATGATTGGTGAATCATCAACCATTTCACGACGGGTTCAACGCACGCTTCCACGAACATTTTTCTCCCGTTCCTTTTTCTCACTGCTAATGCCCGGCGCTGGTCGAGGGTATTTGTTTGCAGCGGCCAACATTCTTGCATGTAGTATCTGTTTGTGTGCAATCTGGTGGTTTGGCCCGCAGCTGGTTTCTCAGGCAGAACTTGAAAAAGCGGCAGCACGCTGGGGAGCCGGGGCAGTGCCACTTAGCGCCGAACAAATATTTGCCTGCGCGGTTTCGTTGATCTACGTTCTCTGGTTTTTGTCGATTGTCTATCTGATTGTCAAAAGATTGGAAAAACGGAAGCGTGAATGGGGGCCGGGTATTGGCCCCATAGTCAGTTTGCTCATTGGTGCATTGCTGGTCGCAACCATGTCAATTGGAGGCATGGTGATTCATTTCAATACGACGAACTTCCCAAGGGACCCGTCCTTCTGGTTGGTTTTTAATTGGCATTGGACGACATGGGATATCGGTGATGACAAGGTAGTGCTTGGCAGCCAAGTTGTCTGGATCTTTTGTTTCGTGATCCAAGCCTTAATAGTGACGATAATCGCGATGGCGGTCGCCTCAAAAGAACTACTGTGCATGCCAATCGCCGTTCCTGAACGCGTCGCCATTGAGACAGAGAAAAAACTCCAAAAGCAATCGCTTCCGCCTGGCGAATCAATCGATGAGATTTTTGGCGAAGTTAAAAATTGAAAAGTGCTTTAACACTTTCGTTCGGACTTGGATTCTTGTCTTGTCCCGCACGCATTGATCAGCACAGATCGAATTCCATTCCCCAGCGAAACTCCTCGTTAATTTAAACGCGGGTTTTGAATATTCGCATTCATGATTTGGGTGCGGTAAGCTATGTGGGTCTTTCTTTTCACTTCTACATGGAGAGCGGGTTCGTATGTACCGGCATGTCTTTTTTCTCGTAAATCTATTGGTTGTTCTTCTTGTTTTAGGCGTTAGTGGATGTGGCCAATCGACCACCCCCAAGAAATCGGCTGCAAAAGAACAGCTTAAGATTAGCGATGTCTTGAAACGAGAAGACTTGCCCCAGTCCGTCCGGGAGAGTTTGGAGGCCTCATTGTCACCCACGGGAACAGTCTCTAAACGATATCTTGACCAGATGATCATGACTGCTGCGGACAATCCGAAAAATGCTAAATCTGCAGCGGCGCGCAAGGCAAACCCCCAACCCAAAAAGAACAGCCTTCGCGTCAGCACAAAATTTGCGATGTCCGCAGGAAGTATGGAAGGCCCGCTTCCCACTCTTTCTAGGTCCCGCCCCAAGGTCCCAATCAACTACGCGAAAAAACCGACAAAGTACCGAGACAAATTTGATGCGCTTAAATCAGTAAGAATGCGAGGTATAAAAAATTTCCAGCAGGCGGAAGTTTATAAACTTACAAGTGCAGACAGAGCAGCAGCGGTCAAACTCATGGAGTCGATCGTAACGGAAACGGTTCGTCCCCACGCCGAGAAGCGCTGGAAGTCGTTGGCGACCGAGGCAACGAAACTTGAAAGCAAAGTACTCGGTTTGCGCCTTGATCCAATCTTCCTGAAGTATTGCGGAATCGCGTTGGGAAAATCGGGAGACGCAATTGGAGCGGCTGAACGACTCCGAAACTCACTCGAAGAATTTGAAAAGAGTAATTACCCAAGTTGGGAAGTGGTCGACACGGTCAGGTGGTTATTCGATTACCAGCAGAATCGCGTTGGCAAGCAAACCAAAGTCAAACAGTTGGTTCGCTATGGGATCGCTGTCAAACATTGGCTGTCCGAAGATTTTCAGATGGAGCCTCAGCAACACTCAACTGCTTTGGTAACCTATCGAAAATTTGTTGAATTGATGACGATCAATGATGACTGGAAAATGATGAACGACGTCCATGAGACCGTCGCCGCCAATACTGACCTGCCTCCATGGTTGCGAGCCATGATTCGTGCTGACTACGAGCGAAAAGTTGGCCTTTTCTATCGAGGTGAGGGCATGCCCGATACGGTTTCAAAAGAGCACTGGGGATATTTTAAGACCCGAGTCAAACAGTCAGCAGAATTTTACAAAGAAGCTTTTGAAATCAATCCTTGGTCGCCCGAATCGTCCGAAGGCTTGTTATCAATCGCTAAGTTTGGCTACCTGGAAAACGTCGACGGAAAAGAGCCCGGTGACTATTGGTTCGAACAAACCATGCGCGCCGCGCCGCACAGCTACAGCGCCTGTTGTAGGGTGCTTTTTAATTTGCTGCCACAGTGGGGTGGATCAATCGAAGAGATGATCGCGTTTACCAAAGAGCAGGCTTTCAAAGGGCAAAACGACAGCATGCTTCCTTACTTGCAGTTGTTTTGTTATTTCACCATTCGAAATGAAGCTGCTGGTTCGGTTGAAGAGAGAAAAAAAGCTACTGAATCGCCTGAGTTTGTACGTGACATGCTCCGAGGTTTGGACTTGATCATCAAGAACATCGACGAAGATGGACGCGAAGTCGATGGCAAGATGCGTGACAAGTACTACTTTATTTCGATGAAGGCGATTTTCGCAAAGCAGCTTGGTGTGGTTGATGTTGCGGACGAAACGTTTCGCTTGCTCGGCGATAAACTTGATAAGGATGCGATCAGAGTAACAGGGTATCGCACTTCTTCGGTTGATGCATTTCGCGCGCGAGATCATGCGATGACTGGCGAGTATACGCCTGAAGCCGACAAAATAAACAAGCTGATGAAAGGTGGCCTGAAAGCTCGGTTGGAGAACTTCAAGGAAGTTAAAGATATTTGTGACTCAGTTCTTCGTGAAGTAAGCGACCCTGTGACCAAGGTTTACTTTTCAAAAATCAGAAGAAAAGTAAAAGCCGAATTTGATTTCGACACGGGTGAGCAAGTCGAATTGGGGTTCACCAAAAAGCTGGAACTATGGGGCAGTAATGCGTCAGAGCAAATCACATACGAAAGCCCCAGCACTCTGAAAGTTGATAACACGGGAGAGTTCACAGGGTTCCGGTTTTCGGCAAATGTTGAATGTCCTGGCGCGAAAGTCGTTGAGTTCGATCTTGAGTATCCGACAAGCAACGTTCGTGGGCTTTTTCAGGCACACGATTTGGTTCCTTCATACGTCCCATACATCATTGAGAAAGGCGAAATTTTAGATTTCGTGACGATGGGTATGTCGTTAAACCCGAAACCCACAAAACTGATGGGCAGTAAGCTTTCGGCTCAAATAGGTGCCTTTTACATCGGAAGATTTTTCTTGCGAAACAAGCCAGCTCCGGTTTACCTTGAGGTGGCATCTCAGAAAGTCCATTTCAAGTACATCGTGCAACCCAAACTTTGCGAAGTCTATATCAACGACAATTTCGTTCGTCGAATTGGTTTTCCTGAGGATATGGAACTGGAGATAAAAAACACGTTCGAGATCTCTCACCCTGAAGTTCGAAAGGGTAGAGGCATTTTCAAGTTAAGCAACGTTCGCATAAAGAAATGGAAAGAAAAAGCCCCATCATTTGCGGGCCCGCCCAATGAAATCGTCGCCTATTACAAAGAACTGCTGGATGACAATCCGAAAGATCGCTGGCTCGCTTTTTGGTATGCCAGAGCGCTTCATCGTGCGGGAAATAAAGACGAAACGGTTGATGCCTACAAGCAAGCCGTGAAGCTGGGAATTGAGAAATCAGACGTCGCGTTTTACCTGGCGGACGCTTATGAAAGAAACGGAGACTACGAAACGGCAGTCAAAGTTTACAACGCCGGCTGCGCTATCAGTCCGACCAATGCTGGCATGCATATTGATCGCAATCCTTATATGCAATCGCATGAAAACTGGTCTTCTTATCGCTATGCGTGGCGAATGTTGACGTCGCCAGATTCAAAGACGCGTGCTGAATTTGACCCCAAAAAGTACGCGACCCCGTTCCCACCGGGGATAAATGCTTGGGCGATCGAACTTTTGAAAGCTCAGCAACTTGCGGTCGACGGAAAATTTGAAGAAGCAAAATCGTTGGCGCAGAAAGTCGTTGTCCGATGCAATTCAAAACAGGAGAAGCTCGTTCTGCCAATCATCGCAGCCTACGACCAAGGCAAGGCGTACACTCAGGACTGGAGTGAAAAACCGATTTATCAAGACTTGGATCAAAACATCAACTTGTTCAAATAAGACAACGTTGCGGACCAGAATGCGCGATATGGTTGCTCGTCGCCCGTACGATTAGCGCATAAAAAAAGCCACCTTCGATCGGGAAGGTGGCTCTTTTCGAAACGTAAGTTTGGAGAGCTTAGCGTTGCGTTGTGTTAGCTGGGGCTTGAGCCGTTGCAGCACCATTCATCTCTTTGCTGACCATGGCGGTCAAATCAAGTCGACGGTGGTAAACGACTGCACGATTTACGCCTTTGATGACTTCAGCGCGATTGTTTGGATCAATTTCTTCGCTGTCAAAACGAAGTACCAATGAGATGCCATGCTGGCTTGCAAGGTTTCCAACAACACCACGCATCCGCTCGTATGTTTCATAGTAAACACGGGCTTCGCGGTTGAGCAGATCGGCTTCTGCCTGACGTGCTTTGGTGCGAAGAGCTGCCTGCTCTTGCTCAAGTGTGGCTTCGAACTTGTTTCGCTCAGCTGAACCAACTTCGTACTCAGTGAGTTGCTGGGCGCGAGACTTGATGCTTTCTTGCTGCTGAACAATCTGTCCCTTCAGCGAGTCGGCTTCTGCTTTGATGGCTTTCATCTTGGAATCAAAGGCTTGATTCTCTTTGAAGACTTTGGCGACATCGAGAACAGCAACCAAGCCTGATTTGCCTTCCTGAGCTGATGCGGTGTTAACCGATTGAGTGGCAAGCGGGGCAACAATAGCGGCAACAGCCACCAACAATGATTTAATGATAGTCGATTTCAAGACTCGTCCTCCATGACTGACGAAACGTACTCTGATTTGTTTCTGACAAGCGATCCTTCGCCCGTCGACTAATTTTGGTTTGTGTTTTTCGAAGTTGTCCTTCGAACGGCTCAATCGCAAACAACAGTTTGAAGTGAGCCAGGTTGTTCTACTCAATCTCTATCGCAATCGTTGTGCCACAATTTCGATCAGGGTTCAATTTTGATCATTGAAACCGAATTTGATTGGGTCAAAAAGTTGTTGCCGATTTTCAATCGGGATTCTTGAAACGAGTTCAAACAAATCCACGCAACAATTTCATGGCTGTTTGTAAAGATTACCGCTAGTTGGATCAATGGACATCCGGCATGTTGGCAAACAGTTTTTCCAGATTCCTTGCTTGTCGCCAAAAACCAATAAAAACTGGGGCGTGCAAAGTCAAAGGATTCCGTTTGAATGACAAAACACTGGCACAACATCGCTAGCGTTTGTGCTTCGATTGCTTGGGATATCCGACGCGCGCGTAATTGAAAGGCAACAAGTAAGCGGCAATGATTCCAGCTACCGAGCGTTCAAGCCAACGCAGCAAGATTTCCAAAATCGAATACGAGACACAAGCACAAACTAAATCGTATCGTATTCAACCTGGCATTCGGGAAGCGAGCCCAGAAAAATTCGCCCATACGATTTCGTTTTAATTCGCGGGTCAAGCACTACGACGATTCCAGAATCAGTTTTGCTTCGAATCAGTCGCCCGAAACCTTGCTTGAATTTAATGATCGCTTCTGGAAGTTGGTAATCACCGAATGGATTTCCGCCTGCCGCTCGAATTGCTTCCAGTCTCGCCTGCAATAGTGGCTGGTCGGGAACACTGAAAGGCAATTTGGTAATGATCACGTTCTGCAGCGCGTCGCCTTGGACGTCGACGCCTTGCCAGAAACTATCGGTGCCGAACAAAACACCACGAGGGTTGCTTTTAAACTTATTCAAAAGTTGCGTCCGCGAAATACCGCCGCCTTGAACATAGAGTCCATAATCTTTGTCGGTCAGCCACGGCGTAAGATCGCGAACGGCTCGATTAAGAAACTCATAGCTCGTAAACAAAACAAACGCATGCCCGTCCGTTCGCGAAACGTATTGCTTGATCGCATCAATGCATTGCCGTTCATGGGTGTCACGATGCTCAGCCGGACTGGACATATTGGTCACAAGAATCAAACGGGCTTGCTCGGAATAATTGAACGGACTCCCGAGCTGTACCGAGTCCGATTGCGTTAGCCCAACGCGATTGCGAAAAAAGTCAAATGACTGATCGCCGATCGCCAGCGTCGCACTAGTCAAAATGCAACAGTCCGTTTTGTTGAACAGGTTTTCACGAAGCGCTGGGCCAATGTCGATCGGAGCCGCGTTCAATTTGATGTTTTGTTTTCCGTAACGATTCAGATTTGATTCGACCCAGTAAACGCCGCCTTCCATTTCCTGCATCCGCCAAGCCTCAATTTGCGTCGAAAGTGCGGCTAAGCGATCGGCTGCGGAAACGAAATTCTGTTTCTCTGCGGCGTCTTTCATGTTCTCGCCGAACTGCCGAACGAGTTGGCTAAGTTTATCGAGCGCTGGCGAAAGTTCGTTGGCAACGATTCCCGGTTTCTTGATTCGCGTTGTCGAGTTTCGCGATTGACCTTGAGCGCCCGCATTTCGCGCGGTCCAGTTCAGGATGTCATGAAACAAATCTTCTGCGCGAATCCTGCATTGGATAACCGATTGCTGTCCTGCGCCGAGATTATGATGGACGAGCAACCCTTTGTTGGTATTGTCGTTGTACAACTTGCTGAGTGTGTATTCGACTTGGCCCAGAGTGATGCCCAATCCCATGTGATCACTTGCGACGTCCTGGATCGTGTGGGCTTCGTCCAAAATGACGGTGTCGTAATCGGGCAGGATATTCACGCCCAGTCGACGCAGTGAAAGGTCGCTAAAAAACAAAGCGTGATTGACGATCAGGATGTCGGCATTCTGAAGTCGCTTGCGGGCTTTGAAATAGTGGCAGTCAGCGTAGGTCGGGCATTTTCGGCCCATGCAGTTTCCACTGTCGCTGCGAACTTCGTCCCAAACTTGCGGCAGAACTTTCATCCCAAGATCTGCACGCGAGCCATCTCCCGTTTCGTTGGCCCAAACTCTGAGTTGTTGCAGTTGGTCAATTTGTTCGTCGGTTGAAAACAGGCTCTCGGACTTTTGCAGTGCTTGTTTGAGTCGACGAAGGCTAACGTAGTTGCCGCGGCCTTTGGCGAGGACGGCAGAAAATTCAAGCGGGATGACGCTGTTGAGAAGCGGGATGTCTTTTTCAATCAGCTGTTCTTGCAAACTGATCGTATGCGTCGAAACGACAATCCGCCGCTTGCCACCGTCTTTGGTTTCCTGGTTTTCTTGAAGCGAGAGGATCGCCGGAACGAGATAGCCAAAACTTTTCCCGACGCCAGTGCCGGCTTCGACGATTAAGTGTTTTTTCTCGTTGATCGCACGCGCAACGGCGTCCGCCATTTCGAGTTGCTGTTTTCGCTCCTCGTAATTCTCAAGTCGTTTGGCGATTAGACCGCCATCTCCCAAAATTTCTTGAGAATTCACGATGTTTTCTTTGAAAGTGGGTAAGCTTTAACTCGGTTGGACGTCGAACATTTCAATGTTCTATCCTTCTGGTAGAATTAGATAGTTTACGGCGTCATTGAAAGATTCAACAGGCAGGGTAGAGGCAATCAAAAACCGGTGATTTTTGTGCTCGTTTTTGCATTACTGTCGCGATTGATTTGGCCGTAGGTCAGGCCGTGCCTGACACCAAATCAAAATAAATTGGTTGGCCCGATTGTGTGCCAACGGTTGTTAACCAACCGAGGGAGAATTGTTTTGTTTGCTTACAAGTTAATCGGAACCTTGGTCTTCATGGGGATGCTCGTTTTTGGATCAACGTTGCTGGGTGCGGTTTCGATGCCTGAACTGCACAATTTTTGTGGGGCATGGGGCTGACTTCCACCGACTAACGCATTGGTTTCAATGCACATGATTTGGTTTTCAGCGATCCTTCCACTGGCCGGTTTTATCGTATGGGTTTATCCAGCCACACGTATCAAGAGAATTTGGTCGCTTTGTTTCGCAGTCGCGGTTCTCGGCCTGATTAGCGTGGTCGGATTCGATCTTTACTTCTTTCTCAAAGGTGGCGGCGTTTGGAAAGACTGCGGAATGCGCGCATTGTTTTCCATAATGACAAGCACTGACATTCCATTTTTTCAGTTGTTGGTTGCCAGCGTGATGAATTGGGTGCTCTCAGGTCGTTTTTCGAAAGTCAGCAACGAAAGTGCGATCGGACCTGTTGCCTTTGGCCACGAATAGTTGAATAGATTCGGTGAAACTGAATCGTTGAAACAGATTCCAAACTGCCAATGCAAATATTGAGTCGATGCGAATCAGAGTTTGCCAAGTACGCCAAAGCGAAACTTGCAAACGGGCTTGAAGTCATCGTTTGCAGTCGACCAGCCACCCGATCATTCGCCTGGGCGTTGTCAGTTAAAGCAGGAGCGCGAGACGGCAAACCGCATTTGGCGCATCTCGTCGAACATTTGAGCATAGGCGACCTGTCGAAGTTCAGTTCCCAATCTGAATATGTCAACGCATTAACTCAGTTTTCAAAAACCGGCTACTTCATGTCCGGTCATCAAAACGATCTGAGTTTTGGGCTCGAGATGTTCCATGCGATTCCAGTGTCAATGGGCATGTAACTGGCGTTGGGATGTTTGCCTGTCTTGTAAAACTCAGGTTCCGCGCCAACGTCGGATGGGAGGTCACCATTCTCGAGCGCAACCTCGAATTCCCATTCGGTGTGTCGCGCACGAAAGTAGAACTCGCGATCTCGAACAGTTCCGAGCGCCTGCAAAGGTGCAGCGCCCCAGATTTCGTAGTCAAGGCCGAGCATCTCATCGGTGTGTCGTCGAAGTTCAGTATTCATGGCAAAAAAGGGAAAGCTGAGTTCGTACGACGGAAGGTTTTTACGACACCGCTTCTTTCCGAAGCCAACAAACGCCGCATCATCAAAACAGTTTACTAAAGAACCAGCGTTGCCAGAAAGACGGGTCCGCAGCGTGGTAACCAAAACACGTCACCGCAGCGAATGGTCAGGCCGGCCAAACAATACACGTTTTTCGTGAACCAATTCATCTTGGATTTGTCCTTCAGGCCTCACCCCGACTTCAGTGGAGGAAATCCCATGCGATTCTATATTTCAAATTTGCTCTTGGTATCCAGCGAACTTGCGTTTCGTGCGGAATCAATTTGAGCGTAGGTTTTAGCCCAAGCACTTCATCATCTGCCATAGAATGCAGGTGAACTGGCAGCCTCAGCCAACTTCTTTCTGACGACCGCGGTTCGCTTACCACCGACCGTTCGTTTTTCTGCGCCCAATCTGCGCACTTTTTGCTCAACACGAATTCGTTTGCGCACTCTACATTCAAGGTAAGTATCAAAGATGGCTGATAAAGCTCCAAAGAAGAAAAGTAAAAATCGCCGTGAGGATCTCCTGGCGTACTGTGGTCAACTTCAAGACGACGATTGCGTTGACCCCAAAGAGTATTTCAAACCCGATCGTAAACTTGCAAAAGCCAACAAGAAAGCCAAACAACTCTGCCGTCAAGTCGCGCAGACGTTGGACATGGTGCTTGGTGATTGCGACGACGAACTAATGCAATCGCTGATGGTCGACAACGTTCAACCGGCCCCTGATAGTTCTCGGATGCTGGTGACGATCATCGCCGATATGCCACCCGAAGAATTTGATCGCAGTCAGATTCAGTTGCATCTAAAAGAGCAAACGGGCAGGCTGCGGGCTGAGGTTGGTCGTTCGATCAGTCGAAAGCGGGTTCCAAATTTGAGTTTTAGTGTTCTCTTAAAAGAGAGTTCGATGCTCACTTCAGAATCGGATCAGGACGCTTCTTCACAAACCGAAGGAGACGCTCATGAGTGATTCAGAAACACCAATTCGAAAATGGGTTTCCCATCGGCTAAGCACGGACGTCGAGCGTTCGTTGATCACAATGCGCCGCGCCGCCGATGTCGAGTATCTCGCTGTGATGCCCGACGTACATCTGGCAACGGACGTTTGCATTGGAGCCGTGTTAGCGACCAACTCGATCGTTTACCCAGCGGCGGTTGGTGGCGATATTGGCTGTGGAATTCTCGCGATCAGGCTCGATGTGGAAGCCGATTTGTTTTCTAGCGAGACTCAAGCCGCGAAATTGTTGTCAGGGCTTTATCGGGCCGTTCCGACCAATAAACATCACTCCGCAACCGCGCCAGAATCGATTGATCAGAAGTTGTTGGACTGGCGGCTAAGCGATCCAGTACTTGAGAAGTTGAAGCCGCGAGACGCACGAGTTCAATTGGGTACGCTTGGTCGCGGCAATCACTTTCTTGAATTTCAATCCGACGTCGAAGGCAGTTTGTGGCTGATGATCCATAGCGGCTCGCGGGCAATGGGCCAATCGATAACGCGTTGGCACTTGGACAAATCAAGTGGCAATTCAACAGGATTGATTGGTCTTGATACCGAGCATTCCACCGGCCAAGAGTATCTCAACGATATGAATTGGGCGCGTGAGTACGCAGCGCAAAATCGGTTAAGCATGATGAATGCGACGTTGCGTTTATTGAAAGCTCACTGGAGTATCGATGCAGATCATGAGTCATTGATTCACACCGACCACAATCATGTTCAATTCGAAACTCATTTTGGCAAGCGATTTCTCGTCCACCGAAAAGGCGCTCAGCATTTAGAAGCAGACCAAGCGGGAATCGTTCCCGGTTCGATGGGAACCTGTAGTTTTCTTGTTGCTGGCCGCGGGTGCGCCGAAGCTTTGAGTTCGTGTTCGCACGGGGCAGGGCGAAGGCTCAGCCGAACCGAAGCCAAAAAGAAGGTCTCATCAAAACGGTTTGATGCACAGATGAAGCACGTTTGGTTCGATCGGCGCAAATCCAATCGCTTGCGTGACGAAGCTCCCGAAGCCTACAAAGACGTCCGCGAAGTCATGCGTTCACAACGGGAGCTTGTTCGAATCGTCAGTGAACAACAGCCTGTGTTGAATTTCAAAGGCGGCGGGTAATTGCCTGATTCCCAATGCCAAACCAAATGGACGGACGGCTCCGGAAGATTTAGCCTCAGGGAAGTAATCGATAGTAGCTCGACTCTCCGAGTCGTAACTGTATATATACGACTCGGAGAGTCGAGCTACTTTATTTCCAATAAGCTCGCTAACCAACTACATTGTTAGACATTCAGCCAGCCAATGAAGGGATTAACATGCGATCGATAGCCTGCTTTCTCAGCCTCCTTGTATGCGTATCGGCGTCGGCACAAGAACGTCACGAAGAGAACACGAAGGATCAACAACTGGCCTTCGTTGGTGTCTTTGACGATCCGATCCCCAATTCCAAACCGCGCGTGATTGTCCTCACCGACATCACAAACGAACCCGATGATCAACAGTCGTTGGTAAGGTTTTTGGTGTACTCCAACGAGTACGATGTTGAAGGCTTGATTGCGACAACATCGACTTGGCTGCGCGACAAAACGAGTTCAAAAAATATTCGCCTCTGCGTGGATGCCTACGACAAAGTTCTGCCTCAACTCGCGAAACACGCAACCGGGTTTCCAACTGCAAAGTTCCTGCGAGACCGCATCAAAGACGGTTTGCCGAAGTACGGCATGACCGGCGTCGGCAAAGGCAACGACTCAGAAGGCTCCCGGCATATCATCGAGGTTGTCGATGCCGATGACCCAAGACCAATCTGGGTTACTGCGTGGGGAGGAACCAACTGTTTGGCTCAGGCATTATGGCGAATCAAAGAAGACCGTAGCGATGTTGAGGTCGATAAGTTCGTGGCAAAACTTCGCGTGTACGCAATCAGCGACCAGGACGATTCCGGTGAATGGCTGCGGCGCACATTTCCAAAGCTGTTTTACGTCGTGAGCCCCAGCGGCCAGAGTTTCAAGGACTATCACCGCGCCACCTGGACTGGAATCTCTGGCGACGTCTTTTTTATGAACGGGCCTGGTTACGAAAAGGAACTTGTCAGTAACGATTGGCTTAAGCAAAACATTCGTGAGAATCACGGCCCGCTTGGCGAACTGTATCCACCGATTGAGTACATGATGGAAGGCGACACTCCTTCGTTTCTTAGCTTGATCAACAACGGACTTGGCAGTCACGTCAGTCCCGGCTACGGCGGTTGGGGTGGTCGTTACGAATTCAAAAAAGTCGCCGCTGGCAACGGACCAATTTGGACTGATGGCCGAGATGCCGTCACGCTCCCGGGAGATAAAACTTACGCCAGTGGCCAAGCAACAATTTGGCGCTGGCGAGTCGCCTACCAACACGACTTTGCAGCTCGCATGGATTGGACCGTGAAAGACCCGAGCGAAACGAACCATAACCCGGTTGTCGTCGTGGAAGGCGACAAGACAAGAAAGTGCTGCATCGTAACGTCAGCGCAGGCCAGCAAGTCACGCTTAGTGCCGAAGGAACCTCAGACCCCGATGGCAACAAGCTAACGTACCGATGGTTTCACTACCCTGAAGCCGAATACGACGTCGCTCACGAACGTCGCGCGTGGTCAGTCGAGCTGACAGGTGCAGACACAGACAAAGTCTCCTTCGAGGTTCCGAAAGCCCGTTACGACCACAACAAAATTCACATCATTCTGGACGTGAGCGATGACGGCGATCCAAGTCTGCACGCGTACAGGCGAATTGTGTTTACGGTGGATGGGTCCAAGTGAAGGATCGATAGCCCAGACGATCGGACTTAGTTCTGGTGCTCACGATTCAATCATTTGTTTCGAAGAAAGAGGGTGCCGTCAGAAGCCATTCTTCAGAATTCAACCGATCTTGTTTCCTTTGCGATCAACCTCGCAACCGCATTCTCCACATGTCCACCCACCCAATAAGGCTTGGCGGATGTTCTGCGCTTTTCGGTACTTGGGCAGTTGAGTTTGGCAACTCGGACAATTCCTGGGCTTTGCGAAAGCCCCCATCAGCACGACTGCGAGTCCACCGGCAACTCCCCCAACGATCCCGCCAACTAAGGCCGAAGTGCCTATGTCACCTATCAATGTCATCATTGTAAATTTCCATCTATGCTGTGATAAATGTCGGAACAAACAAATTTCTAATTTGTCTTGTCGTAAACAAAGGTAATTTATTTCGACCAAGGCTGTCAAAAAAATTCACAACAAATTGGATTTGGCGCTGGCAAACAAGCGGGAATCGGGCCGCACGGGCAAATTTGATCGTTCTTGGAAGTACAAACAGATCCAATTGATTGTAACTCAACTCAAAACGCTTAAACTAAACGCTAATTCAAAATGATTAGTCCATTCGCGGAGTTATCCATGAAGTCCAAGTGCATTTTCAGCTGCCTAATATTGATCTTTTCAAGTTTAATTGTCGAGGAACTCGTGGCGCAGCAATCAGGTTACCAGCTTCCACCCCAAGCCATCGTTGACATCGTTGACGCAAAACCTACACCGTCCGTTAGCCTCAGCCCGGATGCCGAATGGATGCTGATGATCGACCGCGATGCGATGCCCGATATCGCTGACGTGTCGCGGCGGATGTTGCAGCTTGCTGGAATGCGAATCGATCCCGCTTCCAACGGACGATTTCAAACAGGTTACCTCCGAGGGATGACACTTCGAAAACGAAGTGCTGATCCATCTGGAATTCAAAACGAAGATACACACTTTAAAATCCCCCTGCCTGAGAATCCAAAAGTCTCAAGCGTCAGCTGGTCACATAACTCAAAAGATTTTGCATTCGTGTTGGTCACCGACAAAGGCCAGCAGCTTTGGGTTAGCACCGTTGGATCTCCCAAAGAGCCAAAAATGTTGACCGATCGATTGAACACCGTCATGGGCGGATTCTCTTGGATGCCTGACGGAAAAAGTATCCTTTGTCGTCTCGTTCCTGAGGATCGAGGTGCTGAGCCGGAAACTAGCAAAGTTCCAGCCGGTCCAAATATTCAGGAATCTTACGGAAACAAATCTCCCACGCGAACGTATCAAGACTTGCTTCAAAATCCGACCGATGAAGCCCTTTTTGAATATTACACAACAACTCAGTTGGCAATCATCGGTGTCGATGGGAAAACAAAAAAGGTTGGTGACGCGCAGATCATTTCCAGTGCCGAGCCATCGCCTAGCGGAGATTATCTGCTGGTCAGCACGGTCAAGAAACCGTTTAGTTACTTGATGACCTATCGAAGTTTTCCTCGCGCAACACAAACCTGGAAAGTCAACGATGCGGCGAGTGGTCCGGACGTTCACACGATCGTCGACCGACCGATGGATGAAAACATTCCGATCGAAGGCGTCATTACTGGACCGCGAAGTATTGATTGGAAGTCAGGTGTACCTGCGACTTTGGTTTGGACTGAAGCACTTGATGGTGGCGACCCAAACAAGAAAGTCTCCCACCGCGATCGCTTCATGACACTCGACGCACCTTTCGATGCCGAGCCGGCCGAGCTGTTCAAAGTCGAACACCGAGCGTTTGGGCTGTCTTATTTCCAGGATCCAACAATTGTTATCGCGACCGAGTACGATCGCGATCGACGTTGGGTTCGGGCGTCGATGCATGATTTGAAGCTACCCGGAACGACGCCCAAAGTCTTGATGGACCGAAGTATTCGCGATCGTTATGGCGATCCCGGCCGCATCATTAACGTGCCAGACGAATCAGGTCACGTGGTTGCGCGTCAGGATGGAGACTGGATTTATCGCAGTGGAGCGGGTGCGTCTGCAAAAGGCAATTTGCCGTTTGTCGATCGACAGAATATCAAGACGCTTGAAGTCGAGCGGCTTTGGCGTTGCGAAGAAGGGACTTTCGAGTCGCTTGTACGAATCGTAAAAAGTAGTGACTCTACCAAGCCCGTGGTGATCACCAATAGCGAGACACCGACGCTGCCGCCCAACTACTTTTTGCGTGATCTCAATGATGACTCGATCAAGCCGCTGACGGACTTCAAAGATCCGACGCCGCAAATTCGTGGTATCAAAAAGCAGCTTGTGAAGTACGAGCGAGCTGACGGCGTCCCACTTTCGGCGACTTTGTATTTGCCGGCCGACTATAAAGAGGGCACGCGATTGCCGTTACTCGTCTGGGCTTATCCACGCGAATTCAGCGACGCGAAAACGGCTGGTCAGATTTCTGGAACGCCTTCGACGTTTACCCGCATGGGAAGTATCTCGCACTTGACGATGCTAACCCAAGGCTACGCAATCATGGACGCGGCAACGATGCCTGTGATCGGTGACCCGGAAACGATGAACGATACGTTCGTTGAGCAAATCGTGGGCGCTGCTCAAGCTGCAATCGACAAAGCCGTTGAGATGGGCGTGGCGGATCGGAACCGAGTCGGCGTTGGCGGACATAGTTACGGTGCGTTCATGACCGCGAACTTGATGGCCCATTGTGATTTGTTCAAAGCCGGAGTCGCGCGAAGTGGTGCTTATAACCGCACGTTAACTCCGTTTGGTTTTCAATCGGAGCGTCGTCCTTACTGGCAAGCGAAAAATATCTACCACTCGATTTCACCGTTTTTGAACGCGGACAAAATCAACGAGCCGCTGCTTTTGATTCACGGCGAGAACGACAACAACAGTGGTACGTTTCCGATTCAGTCAAAGCGAATGTACCAAGCAATCAAAGGCAACGGCGGCACCGTTCGGCTGTGCATGTTGCCGTTTGAATCACATGGTTACCGAGCAAGACAATCTGTGCTGCACACGCAAGCGGAGATGGTTGCCTGGATGAACAAGTATGTGAAAAACGCTAAACCAGAGTCGGGTGGCAAGTCGTCTGACCAAGCTGGCGACTAATTAATTGTCGTGCAACTGTCCTGATGCTTGGCCTGAATGGCATTGTGCCGGAAAGACTGCTGAAAATGATCGAAGCGTTCACAACGAACGCTTCGTTTTTTTTTTGGTAGGCATGTTACGTCCGCAGGAGTGGTCCGGATTTACTCCAGCGGTAACGTGAGCCGTTTTGGCGATAGCCACGGTTATGGACTATGATTTATAAACGACGAATGGCTGCCCCAATGCCGAGGCTAATCCCAACGGCTTGATTTAGACGCGAAAGCGTCTGCAATGGTAACCCGCCGCGTAAGCAAGGCCCCGAAAGACATTCCTACCCAACAGTCACGAACCTGAAAAAGCCGGACAAGAAAGAATGGCCATCCTACAAACGGAGAGTAGATGATAAAAACGCGATGTCCCGGCTGTTCAAAAGTTCTTCGCGTTGAACCTGCGCCTGAATATCGCTGTCCACAATGCCAACAGCGTTTTCGTTTGCCGGGAAATGTTGGCCAATCAACATCAACTCAGGCTCAGCAACAACCGGAATATGCTCAACCAGTACAATATCCCCCTCCGCTGCCGAAACACGGTTCGAAAACCTTTCTGACTCAAGGCTCAATGCCACTTGCATCACGCCATCCGCTTGCGAAATCGATTACCAAATCGCCAGTCAGATCAAGGCGCTCGCAAAAATCAGGCTCGCTCCTTTGGCCTTTTGTTATCGCTGCCGTCGTGTCTCTTGGGTTGGTTTTGATCGGTGTGTCTTTGTTTGTTGCCTTTGCAGCGGGCGAGCCAAGAGTGGCGCAAACGTTAACCAACATTCCAGCCGTTGGTGACAATCCTAACCCTGCGATTGAAGCGCCACTCGATGAACAAATGCAAGACGAAGCAAAAAAACGCGACCGACTGAGATTTGAAAAACCAGTTCCGCGGGAACAACCAAATAACAATCAACCTGACCTTGAGCAAAATCCGCCAGGGAAGAATCCACTGGCCAACAATCGGCTGTTTGCAGGCGAGGACGCTGACGCTACCAAGAAAGCCAAAGAGTTTTATCGAGAGGCGATGGCCATCGTTAGTCAAATGAATCCAGGAAACGATTCAACAGAAAAGCTTACCGATTTGGGCGGCAAGTTTGCGGCACTTCAAAAACGATACGGCTATTCTGTTTTGAAAGCCCAGCGAGTTCTGGACCTGGGTGCATCGCAAAACTGGCCAAGATGACTTGGCGTGTGGCAAGTGGTCTGAACTTCACCAAGAGTGTAAATGACAAAATCAAACCGAGTTAGAATCCTGCAAAGAGTCGCCATTGTTTTGGCGGTCATTCTAGGGTTAAGAGTTCTCGCTTTGATTCTCTTTGAGTACCAGTTTTACTTTCCGCCAAACTTCGCAGAGTCAAATTTTCTCGCTGGACGTGAGGAAACTTTCAAAGGGCTTTATCGCTCCGCCTTTTACGTACACATCTTTATGGGGCCTTTTACGATCGTGGCCGGGACCGTGTTGATGTTTTCGGGAGTGCGGAAAAAATTCAAAACCGCACACCGACTGTTGGGGCGGATTCAAATGTCTATCGTCGTCGCTTTTCTGGCACCAAGCGGATTGGTGATGGCAACTCAATCTTTTGCTGGTCCAATCGCGGGCTGGGGATTTGCTTCGTTGTCCATTGCTACCGCCACAACCGCAATCATGGCAGTCAACCATGCGCGGAAACGGCGATTCGTAGGCCATCAATTGTGGGCCACCCGTTGTTTTATTTTGTTGTGCTCACCCATGTTGTTACGTCTAATGTCGGGTGCCATGATCGTTTTGAGTTACGAATCGGTGGTCAGCTATCGATTTATTGCATGGCTTAGTTGGTTAATTCCACTGGCCATTTTTGAAATCTGGAGGTTTCGAATTGGGCGCAATAGACATATGAAAAAGCGCAGAGATAAGTATGCAAACGGAGTGCCACGCACGTCAGCTTTCTCAGGACGGGAAGACCATGGATAAATTTGACCATGCAAAATACCAGCAGTTGTTGGATGCAAAATCTATCAAGCTAAAATCACCTCTTGAATCTGGTGGATTGGCATATTTGGAAAAGGTGGCGGAGCCGAGCATACCTTCTCAGTTGGTTGAAATGTTGAAATTTGGCGATGGGCAATCTCGCCACGATGGCCCACCGCTTTTTGGCGGAGAGTTTTTGGAATCATCGAAAGACATCGCTGGTTGGATCACGTGGCATCATGAGGAAGAGCAAGGTGACAAGCTTTCAGATTGCTATTCCAATTGCCCATACGTGCAGCAAGGCAAGTTGTGGCGGACTGACTGGATTCCGATAATTTACGGCCCTGGCGGTGTTTTTCTTTATCTTGATTGCGCTCCTTCGAAACTGGGAAGTTATGGACAAGTCATTTTGAGTTCGGTCGATACTGGCAAGTGCGGCGTCATTGCAAAAGATCTAAACGAGCTTGTCGCATTGGCACTAGCACGAGAGGAATTAATTACAAGCTGGCCGTTAAAACAAAAGCCAGTGTAGAATTGGTTTTTGACTTGAATTGATTTATTCGTCATTCGCGTTTTGTTGAAGGACGATTTCAAATTGATAGCTTGCATGAGACCAGCACAAGTCTTGTTTCCTGAATCAGAGAGTTAATTCATGACACACTGCAGATTCAAAAAACGCAGATTCAAAAGGCCTGGCTTAACACTGGTCGAGTTGGTCATTGTGATTGTCATCATCGGTATCCTGATCGGCATGATGTTGCCTGCAGTACGAAGAGTTAGTGGTGCGGCTCGCCGTACGACTTGTATGAACAATATCAGACAACTTGCATTGGCAATGCACAATTACGATTCGGCGCATCGAGAGTTTCCGGCGGCGATGGGTGATCAGCGTTTGGTCGAAATGTCGTCGCATCCCGATGCCAATCGTCTGAGCGGAATGGTTTTGTTGTTGCCATTTCTGGAACAAAACCAGCTTTGGAATCAAGTCTCAAAACCGTCGACATTTGCTGGAGTTGATTTCCCTGTCATGGGAGCCGCTCCCTGGGACATACGCTACGAACCTTGGACAGAACAGATTCCAAATTTTCTTTGTCCTGCTTCGCTGGGACGAAAAGGAGCCGATTTTGGCCAAACCAATTATGCTTTTTGCATCGGAGACTCTCCACGAGAAATTCACAATCCGAAGCAAATTCGCGGCGCGTTTGGCGCGCAGTTGAACAGAACGTTTCAGGATTTTGCAGATGGAACAAGCAACACAATTTTCCTGGTCGAGATGGGGACGTCAGAGGGAAGAAGAGCGAATTCAAATTACGCGACTCGCCAGCCAATAGGCTTTCTGGATGAACCGAGAGAGTGTTTAAGCCTGTTGGATTCGTCCCATCCGAAAGAGTTTGATCAGCGCGTCGGACTTGGTGCCATTGGCCGAGGTGGTTGCTGGGCCGATGGTGCTGCCGGTTGCAGTATGGTCAACACGATATTGCCGCCCAACAGCCCAAGTTGCTCCATCACGGGAAACCAAGCCGGTGATGGGTTTTACTCGGCCGGTTCATTTCACAAAGGTATTTTCGTCGCCGCATTCGCTGATGGATCATCCCACGTGATCAACGGTGATATCGATTGTGGTGCAGACGATGCATCGCCACTTACCGAATCGGAAATGGCAGGTGGCGTTAGTCCAAGTCCGTTCGGTGTTTGGGGCGCACTGGGAACAATAGCCGGCGGAGAAAAATACGGTCTCGAAGATACGAATTAATATGAATCGACTGACCAGATATTGGGCCAAGCCTAACACACTGCCTGCATCAAATGAAAATGTATTTCCCGCAGCGAAAGCTTACTTTTCAAGCCCTTTTAAAACACCAAGGATATCTTTTGCGCTGGGGCGATCATTAAATCGTTCGCCGCGTTTCGCGTACTGCAAGATGCCTTGTTTGTCGATCACAAAAGTCGCTGGACGATTGCTTCGTTCAGTATGGATTCGCATTTGAAACGATACTCCGTATGTCATGCTGGTCGTGAGCGACGGATCCATCAAAACAGGAAAGTACAAATCGTCCGTTGATGCTCCAGCATCCTTCAATAAATATTTGGCCGACCATGCCTCGTGCGGATCAACTGCCAAAACCTGTGCGCCAGATTCGTTAAGTGCTTCCAAAGAGCTTCGCAACTTCCCGAGTTGCCGATGGCAAACAGGTCATGTGTCGCCGTAAATAAAGATCAAAACAACAGGCTGCTTACCCTTGAATTGGCTTAAGCTGAATTCGGTTCCATCGACTGATGAAAGTGTAAAATCTGGTGCTTGCTCACCAACTTTTGCGGAGTTGATCGCCGCCTCAGGCAATTGTGCCAGCGAGTTGACCACTGAATCTTCGACACCTTTTGACTGGCGTGTTTTCGCATAATGAATATGCTTAATCACATCGCGGTTTCTTTGATTCTTGGATAACGTATCCCAGTCAATCTCTTCGCCTTTGCCCGACATCCCCAAAGCATCAACTGCGTAAAGTCGAACGGCTGGATCAGCGTCGTTGTTAGCAACTTCTGTCAATTTTTGAATGTTGGCTTTGGGAGCAAGGTAGCCAAGTGATTGTGCCGCAAGGATTCTTGTCGGTGCGTGCTCACTGGAAAGATATTTTTCAAGCGCTGGAATCGAAGCGTCTCCACCAGCAACCAATTGCTTCATCGTTTTTGCCCGGATCACCCATCCTTCTTCGCCGGTGGCCCGCATGTATTGGTTGCCGCGAAAATTTTGTTGCCACTTTGATTCGTCCCAGGCTTTCGAAAACTCAGCCAGCATTTGCTCAGCGTCAGGTGACTGCTTGCTGGATGTTTCCTCTTGCTTTTGCCCGCTTTGAGCCATCACTTCGGATGAGGCGAACGATAGCACGGCAAATAAAAGCAACGCGGCAATTGGATACGCGAAAGATGAACGCATTTTGAACTCGTAATGGAACTATTCGTCGAAAATCGAATTCCAAATGTACCAAATAATGAAATGCGATGCGGAAAGAACACCAACTTTTTGGTTCCAGCTCAGCAATCTAAGTTCACGTCCAATACCCGCAAATTTTTAGGTCCATGTTTACAATTGCGTGACTGTTTGAAATTCCATTTCATAGGCATCTTCGCGTGGCATGCCCCCAAAATTGAGCTGGAGACAAGGCTATTAGTGTTAGCCGTTTCACGGGCTTGTGCTCCAAATTGTGGTTGCCTGTATTCACTAAACAGGCGAGATATACAAAATGTGGACAGTTCTAAAGTTGTGCATCCACTAGTTTTCGCGGGAATGTTCGATTGACAACACAGCACAAAAAAATGCGGTAATTCAAGGTAAGGAGTGATTGTAATGAACGTCTTTAGGAACTCATACTTGGTCGTAGCCAAGCACTTACTTAACTAAATAATCTTACTTTGGAGATACTAGTGACACTTTCTTTCCTTTCACGGTCCACAAAAATCGCGACTGTGTTTGCTTGTATGGCATTGATTTCAACAGCAGCACTTGCCCAATCTGGTTCTAAGCGTTCGAACCGATCAAACTACAGTCGGAACAACACTTCGAATCAGTCTTCCCAAAAAGGGTCCAGCAGCAAGCAGTCATCGACTACCAGCAATCAGTCATCCAGCAAAGGTTCGAGCAGCAAGCAGACGACCAGCAACGATGGCTCAAGCAATAAAGAGTCGATGAGCAAAAAAGCGGAGACGAAACTCGGATACGCAGGTTACTGCCCAGTATGTATTCTCGACATGAAGAAATGGGTGAAGGGTTCAGCTGAGCATCAAGTAACCTACGATAGCACTGTCTATCATTTTCCTAATGGCGAAACAAAAGAAAAATTCATGGCTAACCCTGTGAAGTACGTGCCTGCACTTGGTGGTGACTGCACCGTATGTTTGGCGAAAGTCGGAAAACGGGTTGCCGGCGATGTAAAATTCGCATCTCTGCATGAAAATCGCGTTTACTTGTTCCCTGAAGAAAAGCAGAAAAAGATGTTTGACGAGTCGCCAGCTGAGTATGCGAACGTCGATCTTGCTGCCAACGGAAATTGCATTGTATGTACAGTGAAAATGAACAAAGAAGTTCCAGGTAGCACAGAGTTTACAGCGATCTACAAAGGGATGCGGTATCTTTTCCCTGCAGATGAACAACGACAGATGTTCATCAAATCACCTACTGATTTCGTCAAGATGGACAAGATGGAAAAGTAATTTGAGGCTGAGCTCTTACTAGGATTTTCATTTATTCTTTATTCAGACCTAGTGTGAAACTACGACGGAAGTTGCGCTGTTTTTAAAACGGCGCAACTTCTTTTTTTTTTGCGACAAGAGCTTCACTTTTAACAGTTCACGGCTTTTGAAAAGCTTGCGCGAGGTACGATTTCTAGCGCTATGAATATGAGTCCGAAGAAATGCGCACTACGCCAACGGCGTTGAACTCCAAAGCCCAGCGTCGCGCAGCGCACGCTGGGTTTTTATGCCGTTCACAACCCAAACCCCAATCGGGGTTTCACAGCGCTGTTGAACCCCGTTTGGGGTTCGTTTGGCGTATCATTTACACCCAGTGTGCGCTGCGCGACACTGGGCTTTGGAGTAAAAACCCCTTGGGGTAAAAGCGCAACATTTGATAAGACATTGGAAGCCCCGCGCGAGCGTCCACAACAACCAAAGACGGACTCGTTGAAGCCGTCGAATTTTCGCGCACCCTCTAAAAGATTCTCTGCGCGAATCTCACGGGTTCTCAGTCGTCCAATGCCACGAAGTGTAAGCATGCTCATGCTGCGCGTGAGCATGGCACCAGAATCGCGGTAACTGGACAGCGGCGCGCGAGTAGCCTCGATGGTCTTCTGGCTGCGCTGTTGATGTTCTTCTCAAGTGGCCGCCGAAATTCCCGTGTCTGGCAAAACCGAAGTTGGCGACTCGGCTACGACTTACATTCGTATTCAATTTGGACGCACACTAGTTGCCGTCCAGCGGGTTAGCTTTTTTCGGCGCTGGTAGTTCGGAGCCTGATAGTTCAGCCAATAACATTTTGGCTGACTGCCGATAGAGAAACAGCCCTTTGTGCTGCAACGCTTTTTCGACCATCGTTTTCGCTTCGTCATTTCGCTTTAGTTCTTTGAGCAATGATGCGACGAAGAAATCGACTTCTGGGGATGTGCCTGTGGTTTGTGCCGCTCGGATGAGCGCCGATTTTGCGGCTTCGGTGTTTCCACTTCTTAGCTGGATATAACCAAGCGAAGACTGAGCAACCAGGTTTTCAGGCAATGCTCGAGAGTTTCTTTTCGCAAATTCCAGTGCCAGTTTGCGTTTCGCTTCGTCTTTGCTTTCGGCTAAGCAAAGAGCGTACATGTTGGCCGCGTCAAAATTATCTGGCTGCATTTTTATCAAGCCAGAGTAGTGTGATTCGGCAATCACATAAGACTGACTTGCGAAAGCAATTTTGGCTTTTAAGTTCTTTGAAAACCCTGTTTCCCGACCGCCGTTTGTTTCCGCTCGCTTGATCGCTTCACTGGCCGCAGGAAAGTCTTCTTCGTTTAGTGCCAAACTGGCTACTTCCAGTTGAACCTGGGTATCATTGGGATACTTTTTGGCTGCGATGTCCAGCCATTTTTGAGCCTCGGCGTTCTGCTTAGTACGCTGAAACCAGCTCGCCATGATCGACTCAGGAGCACGTGTTGGTGGGAATGCCGCGCGAAGTTCCGTTAGAAACTTCATGGCGTCGTCGTACTTCTTTTCTTTGAATTCAAGTTCAGCCGAGACCATTAGGACTTTTGGATTGCCTGGCAGCCGGGCGCGTTGGTCCGTCAAAAATTTTCTTGCGTCGTCAAAACGATTCTGCCGCATTGCGACGTCGATCATGCCGTCAATATAGTTGATCGCGTAAAACTCTTTGGCTTCCGTGGGCAGTGGGCTTGCTGATCTCAGGCGATCCATTTTCTCCAATAGCGCTAACGCATCCGTGAAGCGACTTTCGTTAATTGCCAATCTCGAAAACGCCGAATAGACAGCGGGATTATTGGGGTGGGTAATGGCTGCACGTTCCATCAAAATTCGACCGGACTTTTCATCTTTGACGGTAAAGCTCAATCCGGCCAACAACAGGTCGGTTGGCGGGAAATTGGGATCGGCCTTGCCTTGCGCATTCAAAATTTCAACGACTCGATTGGCATCACGTTCTTGAAAAGCGGTTATTGCGTCTTCAATTGCTTTCTTCTGGGGCGATCCATCTGCGAATTTGCCAGGGATCAAGTTATCCAATTCCTTGTACAACTGATCAAACATCTTTTGCTTTGAAGCATTCCCGCTTGGTAAAGCAGGATTGCCATTGGATTGATTTTGCCGCTGTCCCGGTTGGGTCCTTGAGCCATCAAGCTCTTGCGGTGGAACGAATTTCGAATTGCCTTGCCCCAAAACGATTTGTTCTGAAGAAACGTTGAAAGCAAGAACGGTAAATGCAAAAGCAATCACTGCTGCGTTTGAAACGTTGAATAGTAGTCGTGCGTTCATAAATGCGTTCTTAAGTGAGTTCATTGGTTTCTCGGTGTGAACTGAATCGTTTGGATTTTGCTCAATAGCGCAAATTCTTGCCGTCCTTTTTAACCTTTTGACGCGGCAATGGGTACAAGAGTTTCCAACTTATTGCCGAACGAAGCGTGGGCAGTTAGACAAAACAAGCTAATACAAAGTACATGTGGCCATTGGACCGCAAGTTTCTGTTACTTGTTGAGAAAGCAAGCACAAGGAAAAAAGGATTGGGCTGACCTTGGCTCAATCGATCCCATAAAAGATCGATCCTAAGAAAGATTGATTGCTTCCAGGATCTTGGACGTTGCTTCGGATTTATTGAGCACATAAAAGTGCAAGCCTGCGACGCCTTGCTTGATCAAGTCTTCGGTTTGTTCGACGGCTTGTTGGATTCCGGCTTCGAATTGTGCTTCTTTTTCATCGCTAGCCGCCAGTGCGTCAACCATTTTTTGAGGCAGTTTCGCTCCACACATTCCCGTGATTCGCTTGACCTGCGCCAAGCTCGTAACTGGCAGCAGGCCAGGAACGATCGGGATATTGATTCCCTGTTTGACGCACAGATCACGAAAGCGATAAAAATCATCGTTGTCATAAAACAGTTGCGTCACGACGGCATCAGCACCCGCGTCGACTTTGCGTTTTAGATTGACCAGATCCACTTCCATGCTGGGAGCTTCGATATGTTTTTCAGGATAGCCCGCGACCAGTACGCCGAAATCATTGAACTCGGCATTGATCAATTCGACCAACTCATTGGCGTAACGAAGTCCGCCCTCGGTTTGTTTAAATTCAGTTTGGCCTTTTGGTGGGTCGCCACGCAGCGCAACGATATAGTCAACTGACTGATCTTTCGCCTTGTTCATGTAAGTTCGCAAATCGTCAACGCTACTGCCAACGAGTGTCAGGTGCGATGCAACCGGAACGTCGAACTTCTTTTTGATGTTGTCGATGATGTCGAGCGTCTTGCCTTGCGTTGAACCACCCGCTCCATAGGTGCAGGTAATAAAGTCGGGCGAGAAACGCATCAGCTTCTCAACGTTTGCGTACAACGCCTGTTCGCCACCTTCGGTTTTCGGCGGGAAAAGCTCAAAAGAAATGGCGCGTTTTGAATTGAAAATTTGGCTAAGAGACATGGACAGCAATACAACAGGAAATAAAGTTCATAAACAACTCGGTGGAATCGGTCGCCCGTCTGACCCAGAGATTAGGATCCTTGGAAACGAGCCACTGGTTTGACCAATCACAGCCAGCCTCAACCAGTCACAGAGTTGCCTTCCATCATAATTCACGAGGGAACGCTTTTGACAGCCCAACTGATTTGAATGTCAAGAATCTACTGGGGAGTTGCGAACGTTTTGGTACTGTTAACGCGAGTATCGGTTTAGAGCGAAAGCGGTTCGCGAGAAAGGCCGTCGGGACGTTCAGAATCCGTGACGCGATACATATCATGCACTAACTGGATATCGCAGGGGCGTTGAGTCACATTGCGCCGGGCAAACATTCGTTTTTGTGTCGTGACAATAATTTCAGGTGGCAGGTCACCCACTTTGTCAAACGTCCTGGCGTAGTTTACAAAACTGGGAACGTTGGTCGTTGCGAATCCGTAGACCATGCTGCCGGTGCCAATCAACTTCCCAGTGAAGATCGAAGTGTTGATCGCCGTTTTGGCATAGTCGCCAATGATGCAGCCGACAAACTGCATGCCCGTTGAAACTTTCTCGAATTCGTCACCATAACCATATTGCATGTTGACGATGCCGTAAGTGTTTTTCAAATCGCTATTACAAGTCCCTGCGCCCAGGTTGATCCAGCTACCAAGGTAACTGTGCCCAAGAAAGCCATGGTGTTGCTTGTTACTATACGACTCAAGAATCGTCCCTTCGATTTCGCCACCGATCTTGCAAGTGTGTCCGATTGAAACAAAGTCCTTGATCGCCGCGTGTTCGCTGATTTTTGAATTGGGGCCGACGTAAATTGGGCCACGAAGAAAACAGAATGGACCGATCTTTACATTGTCATCGATCAAGATCGGGCCAGGCTCCGAATCAAAAACGACGTGCTGACTGATTTGAACATTTTCTCCAAGATAAACACCAGGCGAGTGTTGCTTGTAACGCCCCATCCCGATTCGGTGCTCAAGGTTGGCTTCACAGCACTTCATGTTTTCAGCAATCACGTCGTGCGGATAGTCAAAGAGAACCAGCCCATTCTCGGAGGCTTTGTTGTTAGGCTCATTCGCGAGATCTTGGATCGTTGTTTGCCAAGTCGTTTTGTCTGAACCAAATTTCGATGTCGGTACAATTGCCGCCGCAATCGCCGAGTTTGATCGTACTACAATCGATTGGTCAGGTTTGATGTCCGAATTTGTTTCGCCCATCAATCGTTGAAGCCTCCGCAAGTTGTCCACCGAAGGAGCGACTCTCGCGTTGACGACCAGCGTCCATTGCAGTCCAGAATTCAGCTGGTCCAGAAACTGGGGATAGTCATTGAGTTGGATTGTCTCAATGTAAGGGCGTACCAAGCCGACCAGATTGCCGTCGAATTCTTGAAGCCAATCGATCAAGCGAAAACTGCCACAGGAAATTGCGTAAGCAGGGCGGCCCGTGGTGATCGGGAAAAGTTTTCTGACGCCAGCGTCTTCAAAAACTACGATGTTCATTTTGGGCCGACGCGAATTAGAACCAAACTTGGGGAGGGGTTAAACAATAACATGATTCGTCCGTGCTTCAACGCAAACTGAAGTTTGGATTAAAGATTCGTTTTGAACTGGGTAGGGTGGCGTAAAACAGGAAGGCTAGGGGTAGTTGGTCGGCAGTATCTGGCGTCGTTGACAGCAACAAAACCGTGGCGCGAGGTCAATTACCAAGGGCAGTTGCCGCCTGATGGCCCGACTGTTTTCACTTTTACGCTGCAGTTGAGCCGCGTCCATTATTTACTTTTCTGACTCTCATTTTCTGACAGTTGATGATCGCCAACTGACAACTCTTTTTCTTTCTTCCCTACAAGGAACAGGATCGCAGGCAACATAATCACATCAGCAAGAAGCGCAATCAGCAACAGCGTGCATATTGCCCAAGAGAATCTCGCAACAACCAACATGCCGCTAAAGTAATAAACGATTAAACCAGAACTTGCGATCAGCGTTGTATGCAACATCGCAGGGCCGCACTGTTCGATCGTTTCGCGGATTGGGCCCACGACTTGATTTAACTGGCCACCAAAATCGCGAAAACGAATCAAGAAATGCGTCGTGTCATCGACCGCAATTCCAAGCGCCACACATGCCGTCATTGCGATGGCCAAGTCCACTGGAAAACCGGCCCAACCCATTCCGCCAAACACGATCAGCGTCGGAAAGACATTGGGCAACATCGCAATCAGGCCAAGCGTCAAAGAGCGGAGCACGATGATCAGCATCGGCGTGATGATCAAAAATGCCAACATGAAATTCTGAAACAGGTCGGTCAACAAAGTGACTTGAGCGTCATGGAACAAGTGAGTCTTGCCCGTGTAAATGAAACGCAGCATTGTCGCCGACGAACCGTTTGCTTTTTCTGTTGGATGTTGATTCAAGTCCACTTGATCCAACTCATTCACTTGATCCAAATCTTCCATCTGATTTAAATCACGCGAAACCGGCTCGTACGTCTCTCGCAATTTCTCGGACGTTTCAACTACACTTTTCGCCAACCCACCAAAATCATTCTTTTTGGTGAACGGAAAACGCAAGCTAATGCGCCATGATTCTTGACGGCCGTCGATTTGAAGTAGACTTCCGTTGGACAGATTCTCTCGCTCACGTCGTAGGATCGTTCGGTAAGTTGATTTTTTTGCTTTCGCCCGAAGCGATTTCCCTTGTGGTTCCTTTGGCAAAAAGTTCGCCAACGAATACGTCACTCCGACGTTGGGTAGTTTGCCAACGCTCGATTGAATCCTGCGAACCAACTTGGCTCGATTAGAAAATCCTTCCTTATCAACGTCATCAAAAACAACCAGTAGTTCCGTTTGGTCCATCGGGCCAAGTCGATGCTCCAAGTCAGTAAGCGAACGGATGATTTTCGAATTCGGTCGAAACAGTTTTTCAACTTCGACTTCAGCGGCCAGTTTTAGCAACCCGGTTCCGCCAAGCACCATCAGCCCCATGCTGACCAAACTCACGATGATTCTCCGCCCCTGGATTTTGTCCATCAACGTTCGCCAGAAAGATGACACTTTGCTGCGTGCCGCCAGTTTTCTCAATCCGTTTTGCCCAAATCGTTCAAGCAGCCAGGGAACGAGGACCAGCTGAAATGTGAGCGCTAAAATAACTCCGGTCGCGCAGAAGAATCCGAAATGTCGAATCGCCGGAAAACTACTTCGCGTTAGTGAGAACATTCCAACTGCCGTTGTCGCTGTGGATATAGCGCACGGCCGCCAGCCGATCGAAATCAGCTTGCGCGTGTCACCAATCGCCGTCAATCCATAACGGATCAAGTGAATACTGCCGGAAGTCGCCAATACGAAAACGAGGGCAGGGATGATCGACATCAACCCGCCATGTTTCATTCCACAGATGGGAACCAATGCAATGCTGACGGCGGCGGCTCCAACAGCGGTTACAAATACGATCATTGTCAGAGCAAAGTTTCTCAAACAAAGCAGTGAGACCAGCGTCGCAAGAATGATCGAAGGGATCATGATGTTGCGGTAGGAATTCTTAAGCTGGGAATCGATGTAAGTCGCGATATATGGGTAGCCGCCGATTGAGATTTTGTCTTTCTCAAGCCCGTTGGTTTTGTCGACCGCATCCCAAATCACTTTCATTGAGCCCAAACGATCCTGGGTGCCGGCAAGTGATAGTTGGATGTAAATGCAAGTCAGATTCGGATTTTCAGCACCAAAGAAAACGCCTTTGAGTTGTTCTGTGATCTGACGCTTGGAGAGTTTAAGCTCAACCTCCAACCGCTCTACGACATCCGCACCGGTGGTTATGGTTTGAATCAGGTGTTCCGGATCGTGCTTCAAAAGTTCGTTGGAGAACTTGCTCAGCCGTGGGTCATCAACGGTGCAGCCGTCCCAGGTCGCGATTAGAAAATCGTCGGAACCAAAATTCTTTTCGAAAAAGTCGTAGTCTTCGCGCGCCTGCGATTGGTCAGGCAACCACTGCAATACGTCTTCGGTGTTGGTTTGAAGTTGCAGGAAACCAGACACGCAAAACAAGACACTTGCCAGAGCGAAGATAATTCCGATGAGATCGGATCGTGTCAAACCGACTCCTTGGTTGCCTGGATTTTATGCGTGCGAAAATACAGTCGGTAGTTATATCTTGTTCGGCATTCTTGGGTTAGGTGGCGACGTGTCGGAAGTAGTCGGAGTCTAGATTGGTAGCCGGAGTCGCCAGACTTCGGGAGAGGCTGTGAAGAGTTAGCCCTTATCGAATTTCAGCATCTTAAACGGGGCGCCTGAACTCTGGCGAGTCCAGCTACGTGGCTGGTAGGTTGGTAGCCGGGGCGCCAGATTTCGGGAGAAGCTGTGAAGAGTTAGCCCTTGTCGGCGCGCAACTATTTGAGGTGGTAGGCTGTACGGTGCGAATGCGACATCTTTAGTGGAGCCCTGAACTCTGGCGAGTCCAGCTACGTTGAAAGCAATGACAAAAAAAACAGGCCGTGTAAAAAACACGGCCTGTTGAACAATCGTTTTTTCGAATGTTAGTTATTTTTTTCGTCGGCGACCAGCAGCTACCAATCCAAACATTCCGAGGACTAGAAGACTGGACGGCTCAGGTACGGCGGTCAAGCTTGCGATTGAAGCACCTTCTCCACCATTCCAAATACTTAAAACTTCATCTTGCGAGAGAGCAGCATCCCAAATGGCGACATCGTCAATGATGCCATCCCAGGATCGCTCTAATCGATCAGGATTGTTGCCGATCGCGAAAATGCTCGTGGTGTTGGTCAATGCCGGATTGACTGGGGTACTATCCACGAAAGCGACTCCGTTAACGTAAAGCGTTGTGCCAACGCCTGCTTCGAAAACACCAGCTACGTGAAAAAATCCATCGGCAGGAGCTGCGCCCGTCGAAATATCGGCGGCGTTTCGTATGTCGCCACCTCCGCCTGCTAGAGCCGAATTGTTAGCGTTGGCTTGTCGACTAAAGCGCCAGTTATCATTCTCTCCTGTAGCCACAACTGTTTGCCAGCTGTGAGTAAAAGACTCAGTGGTGAACCAAGCTGAAAAACTCAAGTCGCCACCTGCACCACCAAAATCAGTTGCAGCAGTTGTAACTGAAAGGTACTCGTCGTTGTCGGCTTCAAGGTCAATACCTTGGCCAAACTTACCAGTAGCGTAAGTCTCAGTGCCCTCGCCTACATAAGTACCGTCATGGTTACCTGAAGCAGATGTTGCATCACCATCCAACGCCCAGTGGGCTTGAAGATTATCGACGATGTCTGCTGAAGCAATCGCAGGAATTCCGGCAAAGGCCAGCAACATCCATAAACAACTTTTCAAAGCCAATTTCATGTAAAACTCCAAGGTGTAGTCTGTGTGTGTAGGTTCGAAGATTTAAGTGGGGAAGACTATTATAGTAAGATTTTGCGCCCAGTTAAATATTGTTCATAAGATAACTTTTACCCGCTAAAAATCCCTCTAACACGAAAAAAATCAAAAAAAATAGGCTTTGTACCCTCATCAAACAAATTTGGCATCGAATATGCCTGCAAAAACGGGTTTTCCTGCAATTCAGCTGCTAAGCACAGATATTTCCGGCAAATATCCACGATAGATTGCCCAAGCTGAAGTTTCGAAACAAGAACGCCGATTCAGGCTGATTTCACGCATCGCAGTTTGCTTTTTGTGCGAATAAAGCACATTCCTTCCTGCCCGCCGTTTTTAGGGTCGCAACAGTCGGATAGATTAAGGCCAGCCGACGTATGTGGTGTTGAAATTACGTTCGCAACCTAGACACACTTTTCATATAGAGAGTCCGAGGACCAATGACCGCGTTTCCTGAAATCAGCAAAATCCAATACGAGGGCCCACAGTCCGACAATCCACTCGCTTTCCGCTGGTACAACCCGGAAGAAATGGTGGAAGGCAAAACGATGAAAGAGCATCTTCGTTTTACCGTTTGCTATTGGCACACATTCCGAGCCACCGGCGCAGACCCGTTTGGTGCAGCAACAATGGTGCGGCCTTGGGATGACGGAACTGATTCAGTTGAAAATGCGTGCAACCGCGCACGAGTTGCGTTTGAGTTTTTCGAAAAACTGGACGCGCCTTTTTATGCGTTTCATGATCGCGATGTCGCACCCGAAGGAAGTTCACTTGCCCAGTCCAATGCGAATTTGGATGCGGTCGCGGCTGTGTTGAAGGAAGAGCAAGATCGTTCTGGGGTAAAACTACTCTGGGGCACCGCCAATATGTTCAGCAACCCGCGCTTCATGCACGGTGCTGCGACGACTTGTAACGCCGAAGTTTATGCTTACGCTGCGGCGCAGGTCAAAAAGGCTTTGGAAGTGACCCATATGCTTGGGGGTGAGAACTATGTTTTCTGGGGTGGCCGCGAAGGTTACATGAACCTTTACAACACCGACATGAAGCGAGAACTGGACCACCTTGGTCAGTTTTTTCACATGGCCGTCGACTACGCCAAAGAGATTGGTTTCACAGGTCAATTTTTGATCGAGCCAAAACCAAAAGAGCCAACCAAGCACCAGTACGATTCAGATTGCGCTGCGTGTTTGAATTTCTTGCGGGCTTACGATTTGATGGATCATTTCAAATTGAACATCGAAACCAACCATGCGACCTTGGCCGGTCACACGATGATGCACGAGCTTGAGTACGCCGGGATGCAAGGAGCGCTTGGTTCGATCGATGCCAATACGGGTGATCTATTGTTGGGATGGGACACGGATCAGTTTCCAACCGATTACTATCTGACCACTCAATCAATGTTGGTGTTGTTAAAGTACGGTCTGGCTCCCGGCGGAGTGAACTTTGACGCCAAAGTCCGACGTGAAAGTTTCGAGCCAGTCGATCTGTTCTACGCTCACATCGGCGGCATGGACGCGTTTGCCCGTGGCTTGAAAATCGCTGCTGCTATCCGAGCCGACAATGCGATCGACAATATTGTGAACGATCGATACAGCAGCTGGGATTCTGAGCTTGGCCAGAAAATCGAAAGCGGATCCATGAACTTCAAAGATCTCGAAGCGTTGATGCTTGAGAAAGGCGACATTGCCGGAAACCAAAGCGGTCGTCAGGAACTGCTGGAGAATATCGTTAACCGATACATCGACAAAGTTTAATCCTCGTTTGGCTCAGTTTCCTTTAAGTCGTATATCTCACTGAATCCGTTCAGTGAGGATTTTTTGGCGTGTAGTTTTGCACTTACTTAATAGCGATCGCTTGACCAAACAAAACGCCCTTCCTACGCTGGATTCACTTGGCATCATTTGCCGCCAGCCAATCACCTTTGTGAGGAACAGAAAAATGCTAGAGCGAATCCTGACCGTAGCAATGTCGTTTGCCATCGTTTGTGTTTTCGGCTGTGAGGACCCAGAGGCTTTGACGGAGAAACAAGAGAAGTCTTCGATTTTCAATCAGAAAACGCAAGATGTTACTGAGTTTGATGCCGATGGAGATGCGAAAGTTGCCGATATGCAGGTGAAGTCAAAAAATCCTTACGGCGCCGCGTTGCAGGGGTATGGATTTGCGGCTGGCAAAATTTCCCAGTTGGGAATTGAAAGGAACATTCAGTTGTTCCAAGCCGAAAAAGGCCGCTTTCCCAAAGACCATGAAGAGTTCATGACTGAGATTATCAAAAAATACAATATTGAATTGCCAGCTTTACCCGGTAACAAAAAGTATCAGTACGATGTCCAAAACCATAAGTTAGTAATTGTCGATGGCGCTTAAGTGGAATCAGTCGGCAATCGGATGATCGGCACTGAAAAGGCAACCAGACAGATCAACCAGGACAGCGCTCAACCAGAACAGCGATATCAACCAATCGATTGAACGGATTCTAGATTGACCTCTTACAAGATTTACGGCGCGATTCCTGTATCGGAAAACGTGACTCAGTTTCGTGTTTGGGCGCCCAAGGCGAAAAAACTCTCGATCGAATTAATCAGACGCCGCGACGGTCAAGAGTCGGTGTTAGCAACCCATGCTCTGGAACGAGATGTCGAGGGCATTTTTTCTGGCACGGCAAACGATTGCCCCCCTGGTACGCTTTATCGCGTCAAGCTCGATGAAAACATGGGCCGTCCCGATCCTCGTTCACGCTTTCAACCCTTTGGTGTTCACGGCCCATCCGAAGTCATCGATCCAGCGTCTTTCAAATGGACAGATCAATCGTGGACGGGCGTCGCCAAACGCGATTTGGTGATTTATGAAATGCACGTTGGGTCTTTCACCGAGGCCGGAACATACACCGCCGCAATCCAAAGGCTCGATGAGCTCAAACAGTTGGGCATCACCGCGATCGAAGTCCTACCGCTTTCGCAATCTCCGGGTCGTTGGAATTGGGGGTACGATGGCGTCAACTACTACGCACCGCGAAACACGTTCGGCACTCCCGATGAGTTAAAAGCATTTGTTGACGCGTGTCATGCCCATTCGATCGCCGTCATCAACGATGTCGTTTACAACCACGTTGGCCCTGAAGGAAACTATCTGTCTGAGTTTGGCGGCTACCGGTCGAAAAAATATGGAACGCCGTGGGGCGACGCACTGGATTTTGACTCGGAAGAAGTCAGACGATTCGTGGTCGACAATGTGCTTTTTTGGTTGGACGAATATCATTTGGATGGGCTGCGTTTGGATGCGGTTCACTACATGTTCGACGACAAAGATCCGCATATTCTTGACGAAATTCAGCAGCGGTTTCGCGAGTACGAAAAAACAATCGACCGTCAGGTTTATTTAATTGGCGAGTCAAATATTTACGATCCGGAGTTGGTCGGCGACGTCGAAAATGGCAATCCAAATTACGATGCCATTTGGTCGGACTGCCTAATGCATTCGGTTTACTCGGTCGGTGATCCCGAGCTTCGTTTGACGAACCGGAATTATCGTGGCTCTCAAGACCTGGCGGACTCTCTGGATCACGCCTACGTTTTTTGCACGCCGCAAGGCATTCGAGTGACCGAAAAGATTCGCAAGCAGAACCATCCCAGCGGTGACCGGAAATATATTGAGTCTCTGATTGTGCCGCTGCAAACGCATGACAGTGTTGGCAATCATCCGCATGGAAAACGGCTTCATCAATTGACGTCGCTTGATTTTCAATTGGCAGCCGCGCCACTGTTCTTGCTTTATCCGTCGATCCCAATGATCTTTATGGGAGAAGAATGGTCAACCGACGCGCCGTTTCCATTTTTTGCAGACTTTGAAGACGCAGGCTTGCGACGCGCCGTCGACAAGGGTCGGCGCGATGAATATCCGCACCACGATTGGAAGGGTTCACCGCTTCCTTCAGATCCCGCGGCGTTTTTGCAATCCAAACCAAAACCTGCCGGCCAAAATGCAAAGACCAATCAGTGGTATCAAACGCTTCTGAAGTTTCGAAAGCAAGGCGTGGATGAAGGTTGGTTAACGGTCGCGAATATGAAAGCCGTATCGGATACCGCGCTGAATGTTTATCAAGTGATTTACTCGATCTCGAATTCACTCTCAAAAGGCGATGGAAAGTTAGCCGGGAAAGAGCTCCACATTTGTGCGCGATTGGATAAGGAAACGAGTAAGACGGTTTCGTTTGAGGACTTGGGAGTAGGCGAAGTCCTATTCGATTCGCGTTTAGGTGAAAACGGTGAATCAACCATGCTGGAAGCACAGCACGGTTTGATCTGGTTGGTATAGTGGATCTTCAAACCAGTTTGCCTCAGGGTTTCTGGGTGCCATGCTCACGCGCAGCATGAGCATGCTTACGCTTCGCGTAAACATGGCACGGCAATTCACGTTTGACGCACAACTAGCATCCTCAATCGCCGGTCATCGTCCACCGAAGGCAATTCGTCACGTTGGCGCTCACGTACCAATTACGCACCGCGACCGTTGTAAACAGGTTGGTCGCTGTCACCAAAATCGCGGAATACTTCGCAAGCTTCATCGGCCAAAATATCTTCAATGACTTCGATGTCACGTTTGCGCAATTCGTTTTGCCAGTTTGGATGAATCGGGCCTTCGTCGAATCCAGTTAATGCTTCGATTTGCTCACCCGATGCGCCGACTACCACGCTCCGCACGCCCGACCAGGGGATTGAGCCAAAACACATCGCACACGGCCGACCGTTGACAACGATTTGATACTCGGGCATCCCGGGGCCACCCAGATCAAACGTACCAAGTTTATTTTGCGCCAAAGAAAGCGCCACGATTTCAGCGTGGGCCGAAGACATATTGTTGGGCACCACGCGATTGACACCGATCAAGACGACTTTGCCAGTCTCTTTTTCAAAAATGCCTGCCGCAAAAGGCCCGCCCGTTTCGTTCTCAAAATTCAAACGCGAAAATCGAATCACCTCACGCATCCGTTCTTCGACGGATTTAATGCACTCAGGAAGCGCTGCGTTTTCGGTGATCGCCCAAGCGGGTAGTGAGATTTCGAAGTTCATTCAATTTCAAGTGGTTCAATGGCGGGCGGCAGCTGGCCTGGACGATCACGTTTGCAACCGTCCAAATTAATTCCAACCGCCAGTTCGATTCTTAGCTAACACTTCTAGCCGGCGAATGCTTTTAAGGCAGAATTGAATGTCGCACTTGGCCGCATCGCATTGGAGGCAAGTTCAGAATCAGGATAATAGTAACCGCCGATCTCCATCGCAGAACCTTGGGCGCCGTTGAGTTCGTCAACGATCTTGGATTCATTTTCCGAAAGCGATTTGGCCAGCGGTGCAAATTTCTGCTGCAAGTCTGTGTCATCCGTTTGAGCCGCCAGTGCCTGCGCCCAATAAAGTGCGAGGTAAAAATGGCTTCCACGGTTGTCTAGCTCGTTGACTTTACGCGAAGGCGATTTTCCCGATTGAAGCAATTTACCAGTTGCTTCGTCGAGCGCCGTGGCAAGAACTTTGGCTTGCGGATTCGAACTGAATTCAGACAAATGCTCAAGCGAAACCGCCAATGCCAAAAACTCACCAAGCGAATCCCAGCGAAGATGGTTTTCCTGATTGAATTGCTGGACGTGTTTCGGAGCCGATCCGCCGGCACCCGTTTCAAACAAACCGCCACCGTTCATCAATGGAACGATCGAGAGCATTTTTGCGCTGGTGCCAAGTTCCAAAATCGGAAACAAGTCAGTCAAGTAATCGCGAAGTACATTGCCGGTGACCGAGATCGTGTTGTCGCCTGCTTTGACGCGGGCAAGCGTGAACTGGGTGGCTTTGGCGGTCGACATGATTTCGATTTGAAGTCCGTCAGTGTCGTGGTCGCCAAGGTACTGCTTGACTTTCTTGATCACTTCGGCGTCATGCGAGCGAGCCGAGTCCAACCAGAAAACCGCCGGCCAGCCGGTCGCGCGGGCGCGGGTGACGGCCAGTTTTACCCAGTCGCGAATCGGTGCGTCTTTGACTTGGCACATGCGCCAGACGTCGCCTTTATCGACAGCGTGTTCAAAAATAACATTGCCATCGGAATCGGTTACGCGAACAGTTCCGGAATTGGGGACTTCGAACGTTTTGTCGTGCGAACCGTATTCTTCTGCTTTCTGAGCCATCAAACCAACGTTGGGAACGGTGCCCATTGTTGTTGGATCGAACGCGCCGTGCTGTTTGCAAAACGCGATTGTTTCCTGGTAGAGACTTGCGTAGCTGCTGTCGGGAATGACGGCTTTGGTGTCTTGCTGAGCACCGTCTGCGTTCCACATCTGCCCCGAAGTTCGAATCATCGCCGGCATCGAAGCGTCAATGATCACGTCGCTGGGCACATGAAGGTTGGTAATGCCTTTGGATGAGTCGACCATCGCAATGGCAGGGCCTTTGGCGTAAGCATCCTCGACGGCCGATCCAATTTGTCCGCACGTCGCTTCGGGAAGGTCCTGAATCTGAGCGAGCAAATTTCCCAAACCGTTGTTGACGTTGACACAAGCTTTTTCAAGCGCGTCTCCGTGTGCCTCAAACACGTCGGCAAAGAAAACGCGAACTGCGTGGCCGAAGATGATTGGATCCGACACCTTCATCATCGTGGCTTTCATGTGAAGCGAAAACAAAACGCCTTGTTCTTTCGCGTCTGCAATTTCCTTTGCCAAAAATGCTTTTAGCTTCGCGACGTTCATCACCGTCGCATCAACAATTTCGCCTTCGAGAACGGGTACTGATTCTTTGAGGACTGTTGCGTTTCCGTCATCGGCGACCAATTCGATTTTCAGGCTACCGGCTTTTGAAATTGTGGTCGATTTTTCGTTGGCTTGAAAATCACCAGCACCCATCGTGGCGACATGGGTTTTGGAATCTGAACTCCAGGCACCCATCGAGTGCGGATTCTTTTTGGCATATTGCTTGACGGCCGTTGGGGCGCGGCGGTCGGAGTTGCCTTCGCGAAGGACGGGATTGACGGCGCTTCCAAGAACTTTGGCGTATCGAGCTTTGATTGCTTTCTCATCATCGTTGGCCGGGTCGTCCGGGAAATCGGGAACGTTAAATCCTTTGGCCTGAAGCTCAGCAATGGTGGCTTTGAGTTGTGGAACCGAGGCGCTGATGTTGGGAAGCTTGATGATGTTGGCTTCTGGTTGTTTCGCCAATTCTCCGAGCTCAGCCAAAGCGTCACGATGCTTTTGTTGTTCGGTTAAGTTTTCCGGAAAATTAGCCAGAACGCGCGAAGCAACCGAGATGTCCCGGGTTTCGATTTCGACTCCACATACGCCCGCGAAAGTTTCCACGATCGGGAGAAACGATCTTGTCGCCAGAGCAGGGGCTTCGTCGGTAAGTGTGTAGATGATTTTTGATTTGGACATATTCTTGGTCGCTTGTTGTCGGAAAACAGAATCACGAACTCTCCATGGCGGAGTTCGCGGACTAACCATTGTCGTGGAAAACGCGATTTTTTCCAGTGGTCGAGTCGGGCCAAATGGGCTTGGTAGTGCTTCGACGTATTACGGTCGTCCGCGCGGTGCCGAGCTTCAGGGCTCGTTGCCCGCGTCCACTACGTTTTTAGATGAAAGGAGATGGAAGGCGGCCGCTAGAAGTCTATCTTAATCAGCCCGTGCCATGAAAATACCGCAAACAGGTACAGCGAGAAGACGAGGGTGCCAATGATGCACAGACATACGGTACCAATCCAGTTGAAGGGGGCAAAAGAATTGTCTGAATCGGCGGGAGCATGTCCGGTGAATGCAAATATGAACGCGCCGATGGCAGGGGCGAGCACTAATATTGCATAGAGCAAATGGAACGTTAGCGGGTTGTCGCTGCCCCAGCCGTAGAACAGGCCATACAGCCAAGCAATCAGAATGATTGGACTTACTGCGATGACGATTATTTCGATGATCGAAAGTGCGAATCGACGAAGCCAGCTTGTCTTCTTCGGAAGTTGATCGCTACTGTGGTCCTCAGGCGGAATTCGAGGCGGTGTGTAGGGTGATTGGTTCATGAAGGACTCATCGTGCTGCAATTCCAAGTTTTGCGGGTGAGTGTGCATTCAAAAAGTTATTTCAACTTGGTCACGTCACGCAAGGATTTCAAACTTGCATTGCCAAAGCTCTTTGAGATGTCGCCGCCTAGAAGAGAATTGATTTTCTCTTGTTGCTCGTTGGCAAGCCGACTATAAATCTCTTTCACCTGTTTGCGTTTAGCTTCCAATGCTTCGTTTTGCTTCTGAATAAGCACTTCTAGTTCGTCGTTAGCTTTCTTGCAATCAGCTTCGAGTTCCTTTATTTGCTTGTCGGTAAGCTCCAAGTATTTAGAAATGTCATCGTCGCGAATAATGTTAAAAACACCACCTCGTGGCAACCGATACGAATGAAGCGCCTTAATCTGATCTGGCAGCAGGACTTCATGAATCCTCTTAGCGTGTTTGATCTTAAATCTGTTGGCCGGAAGCGAGTTTCGTGGAAATTCACCAATGCCTTCGTTGTATTCGGTGGCAATTTTTTTAATTTCCGCCTTCTGCTCGTCGCTTAACTCAACTCTGGACAGCGCGTTGAATTTTTCTACAGAGAATTGGCGAAGCAACGTACTAATGCCACTCGATTGGTTTGCCAATTGCAGGGCAAGCTTTTGACTAGCAATGACTCTGGCTGTTTGAGGGTCGTCAGACGATTCACCAATCGGAACAAAGCTCGTGCTTCCGTCTTGGTTGGTCTTCAGTGTGAACGCATTGCCTTTCGACAGATCAATTGTAGCAATCACGGCCGGATCGAATGGCAGATCATCTTGCCCCAAGCAATTTGTTGAAAAAGCTAACAAAAGCAATATTGTGAAAAGAGTTTTCATTTGTTCTCCAAGAATTGATTTTGCTAAAAAGTCGCAAGCCAAATTTTGCTGCCCGATTCAATTGACTTTAAAGAAGTAACCGCAGGCCAAGCGAGCCTTAAGCAAGAGAAAAGTGTCACATACCGTTTTTAAAGATAGGCAACTTGAGTTCAGTTACCTTCTTTGTTTCTTGACACCTTTTTACCACATGTTTATTACCAATTGACACCTTTTTAACCAATCTGGAATCGCTCAATTGCAATAAAAATCAATTGTTTTGGGTCGAAAATTCGCGAGGCGATCATCGTCCACTCGTGGTAACTATAATCTGATGGGTTGCGGCCGGATACGAGAATCGACCGTTTCACTCCTACCTTATCCAGTTGAAATTTGAGACATCTCTCAGTCGAGGGCTACTCCTTCCAACGACCTTGAATCGCAAGTTTTTTCCGAGATCTACAGAATGAATTTTTTAACAAACCTGTTTTCGAAAAATCGACAAGTTAACTCTTCACAACAGCGACTACAGATCGAAAACCTTGAGCCTCGCATGATGCTGTCGACCGTTCAGATTTTTGCATCTGGTTCTGAAGGTGGCGAACAACTGCAATTGCAGATCAATGGAAATGTCGCTGAGACATTTCAAATCAGTGCATCCTCGGACGTCTTGAACGACCAGACATTTTTTTTCGAAACGCCTGAAACAATCACTGCGGACGACGTTCGAATTGCATTTTTGAATGACGGCTTTAATGCTAACACTGGTTTTGACAGTAACCTGACCGTCGATGCCATTGTTGTTGATGGCAACCGATTCGAAACAGAGTCGTCCAGCACGTTTTCAACGGGAACTTATCTTGCTGGCGGAATTGAACCTGGTTTTCGCCAGTCGGAAACTTTGCACATCAACGGATTTTTTCAGTTCTCCGACAGGAACGGAGGCAGCAATGTTGAAGTACGCGCCCGTGGGGCAGAAGGTGGAGAGCAATTCAATCTGATCCTTAACGGACAAACGGTCCAGACTTTCACGACATCAAGCAGCTTTCAGACATTTAGCTTTAACTCCGACCGCAATGTCGAACTTTCAGATGTCACCATTGAATTTTTTGGTGACCAGTTCGATGCAAGTCAAAACCTGGATACGGATCTCGATGTTAATTTCATTAGAATTGATGGCGAACGATTCGAAACAGAAGCATCAACGACCTTTTCAACGGGAACCTATCTCGCGGACGGACTTCTGCCCGGTTTTCGACAGTCCCAGACATTGCACACCAACGGCGTTTTTAATTTCAATGCAACAAACGGCGAAGGCAACGACGTGATTCAAGTTGTGCTGCGGGGCGATGAAGGGTCGGAGCAATTCGTCATTTCTTCAAACGGTACACAAATCGGTTCTGGGGTGGCGACAACTGAGTTTCAAACTTATACGTTCGCGACCGATAACTACTCAGCGGGATCGGATTTGAGAATCGAATTCGTCAATGATGAATTTGATGCGGCCAACGGGATCGATTCCAACTTGGTCGTTGACAATGTGACGATCAATGGCGCCACGCGCCAAGTTGAAGCTTCTTCGACGTTCGGTTTTGGAACATATGTCAACGGAGATTTTCCAAGCGGATTCAATCAGAGTGAAATCCTTCATATCAATGGATTCTTTGAAGTTGATTTTGGTGGCGATAATGGAGGAGGCGATGGAGGCGATGGAGGCGATGGAGGTGCAGACATTCCGATCAGCTTCACCAATGCTGGTAGTTTCAACGGTGTGTTTGGTGGAGCGGACATTCTGAACAATCCGACTTCGCTACAGTTTGGACCAGATGGACGACTTTATGTGGCTGAGCAAAATGGAGCCATCAATGCGTTTACGATCGGGGTCTCCAACGGTCAGTACTTTGCGACAGACGTGGAAGTGATTACGTCGGTTCAAGAAATTCAGAATCATAATGACGATGGTTCGCTGAGTAATCTCAACACTCGTCAAGTGACAGGAATCGTGGTGACAGGAACGGCGTCGCAGCCGGTGCTTTATGTTTCGTCCAGCGATCCGAGAATCTCCGTCAATGGAGAAGTTAATCTCGATACCAATTCCGGCACGATCACACGGCTGACTCGTTCTGGAAATTCTTTCGCTGCGGTTGATATCATCCGCGGTTTGCCTCGCTCAGAAGAAAACCATTCCAACAACGGGTTGGTGATCAGTCCTGATGGAAACTTTTTGTACGTTTCGATCGGCGGTAATACCAACAATGGTGCCCCGTCTCGGTTTTTCTCGTACGCAAATGAATATGCTCTCTCTGGAACGATTCTCGAAATTGATCTAAACGACATTAATAGCCGTCCGATTCTGACCGACAATGGTCCAGGACAAAATGGACGACAGTACATTTACGACTTGCCGACCTTGGACGATCCGAACATTCCCAATATCACCGATGGTGTCGGTGAAGATGCCAATGGACTTGATGAAGCAGGTCCGTTTGGTGGCAACGACGGTCTTAATCAGGCGATCCTGCCGGCTGATGCTCCGCTGAGGATTTTTGCAGACGGTTTGCGAAATGCTTACGATCTGGTGATCACCGCCAACGGATTGTTGTACACCGTTGACAATGGTTCGAATTCTAATCTGGGTGGCGATCCTGTTTTCGTTAATGGTGAGATTACAAGCTTGCCCAACGACGGTGGTTCGGGTGATCCGGAACCGCTGTTTTTGATTACCGATGGCGGCTATTACGGGCATCCCAACCCGATCAGAGCCAACCAGGATTTGGCTTTCACCGCCTTTGACGACAATGGCAACCCCGACAACTCACTTGCGGTAAACTCTGTTTCGTCGTTGGCTGATCTGGTGCCAGATTCAGTCAATATTCAGGACGGATTTGTGATTGATCCAAGTCGGTTCACGGGCGACCAGGATCGCTTGGATCAAAGCGGCATTCGCATTGAACGTGACAGCTCGCAAACCAACGCATTGTTAAATCTGGGCTCATCCAGCAACGGGCTGGTGGAATATTCCGGCAATGCATTTGGAGGCCAGCTTAATGGTGATCTTCTGGTAGCCCAGTTCAATGGCAATATCACCCGCCTGAATCTGAGTTCCGACGGAACATCGGCAACGTCGGAGACTATTCCCGGCCTCACCGGACTGTCGACTCCGCTGGATGTAACAATCGGTCCCAACGGGACGATCTTTGTTGCGGAGTTAGGTGGTGACACCATTAGAGTTTTCGCGCCCTCGTCAACCGTTGAAGGCATTAGCAATGACGTTGATGGCGACGGGCTGGTCAACGCAATTGATCCATTTTCCAGAGACGCCAGTAACGGCGGCCAGACGGTTCTTAATCCAAACAGCACGCTTACTTTCGATTTCGACGCCAATCAAGATAACAACCTTGTTGGCCCGAACGGATTCGGTGGAGGATTGACCGGGGTCGCGGTAAATGGGGTTACCGATTTTGAGCAATTCTTTCAGTTGCCTTCCTCGGATCCAAATCAGATTATCAATTTGGACAACGTTAAGTTCACGACGGCTGCTGGTGGCGGCACGACCGTGATCGAAAACGTTTCTAATGGGGACGCGATCCGAGGTAACAACGATGGTGAATTTCTGTTTCAAACGGGAATAACCATTGCTCCATCAGTTGATACCGTGACCGTCGAGTGGACGGTGTTCAATCCAGGCTCAGACATTGCGGGTAACTTCCAGCAGATCGGTGGATTCATTGGTACGGGAGATCAAAGTAACTATCTGAAGTTCGTGGCGATCAGTCATCCGTCGGGTGAATTTGAATTGGTACTGGAGGATGATGACAATGTTGAAAGTCAAACTTATATCCAGGCCGATGACTTGTTTACGGTACCTGATGGCAGCCAAATCGTTTTGCAGTTGGAAATCGATGTTAATTCTGGTTTCGCGACTCCGACGGCGATTTATGAAACGGCCAATGGAAATACTGTTGTTAGCGGGTCTGCGATCAACCTCAATGGCACAGCAGTGTTTGATGCGATTCAGGGTAATCACAGCGTAAACGGACAGACTACTGGATTGGCCGTTGGTTTGTTCTCGTCCAATTTTAATCAGTCGCCGTCAGACACTTTTTCGGCGATCTTTGACGGTATCGAGATCAGTGCTGTTTAATCGTTCGGGAAAAACCATCAGGGCCGCATGATGCGGCCCTTTTTTATGCGTTTTTGATCGCTAGAAAAGAACATGTGACTGGAATGCTTATTGTAGGCGGCATGTAAAATACAGTTATGGAGATTCGATTGACGTCTTTTAGCAACTTTACAATGCGCCCTGTATCAACATTCAGCCGAGAAGAGCACTTTGTTATTGTGAATGATGAATCGGAATTCGACTATTTGCAAACTTGCGATTTACTAAAGAGCAAGAATTCATTGAGCCGGGAATTCACAGATCGAATACTGTGCAGTTTTAAAATTGATTACGGCATGCGAACTGGAGTTTATGCACGGGGAGCTTTTTGCGATGGTCGAGAATTCTGGTTGAGCAAATTAAAAAACGAAAAATGGTATCAGCCAAAAAACCGGGTGATTTTTTTCCAGAGCGAGATAGTTGGGCGCATCATTCCCAAGAGTAATTTTTTTGCAAACAGATATGTTTCTGTAGAGGGTTTGCCAGAATTGCCGTGTGTAAACCGTAATACTCCGTTCTTCCATCGGCTACAGTTCAGTGACGCGCTCGTTTTGGAGCTAACACTTAAATCTGGAAAGCTTTTAAGCCTTTACAACACCGTTTCTTTGACTGTCAGTAAGTCACTCTTGGATAAATTCCCCTGGTTAGTGCCAGCAATCGCAACTGAGTTTTACAGCTCGGCAATGCTTGAGTAAGCAGACATCGTGACAGTCCTCGGTGAACACCACCACTTGGAATCGTCGAATTCGATTTCAATGCGTAAAGACAGAGTAAAAGAACCGCGAATGAACGCCAATGGACGCGAATGAAAAACCGAATTTGTATTCGCGTTTATGCGGACAGTCCAGGTGAACACCGCCGATTTCCAACACCGAATTCGTTTTCAACACGGGAAAAACTGAAGAAGAAAGAACCACGGATGAACGCTGGCTGATTGACGCGGATAAAAACAGAACTTGAATCCGCGTTTATCTGCGTCCATCCGCGGTTTTAAAAGAAAACCAGCAAGTAAAGATTCTAGCAAAATCTAATGCTCAAAAAATGGTGGCGTTCAGCGAGAAGTCTCAACGTTGTTCTGAGTTACTGATTCCTGGTTTGCTAAACGCTGCATTTTTCACCACAAGTCGGGCATGGACGCATGCATCCTGCAAAAGAAGCCATCACGCTAAATTTGTGTCCGTTGGGACAAGTAATTTCGATATTGGATACCTTGTGCTCGACCAGCTGCCGTTGTATCTGCTCATTCGAAACCGACACGCCTGATTTCTCAGAACAGTCAACGCTACAATATCCGTTCATGTTCCATACCTTCCGATCAGATGGGACGAAAAGTGTTTTGCAACAATTGCAATGAATAGCCCCATTCTCTTTTAAGTCCACACTCTTGCGAACCGGAAGTGTTCCCTTGTCCACAAGGTCAAACTGGGCCTTTACGTCAGGATCATAAAGTACAACCAAGGCCCAAATGGCAACTGGCATACCAAGTATTGTGGATGGAGAGCAAATGGGGATGCACGCAAACGTCATGGCGAGTGTTGCGCCCCTCGTGGTCCTTTGCTTTGAGCATGAGATACGATCCGTATAAGTAGACTCCATGCGCCAGAAACAAGAGAGCGATGAAAATCAGGTTGCGAGGGTTGAGACTGAGATCACCGTTTGCTCCTCTAATTGCGAGACCAAGCAAAATGTTCAGCATTCCAACAATTGTGACCCCGATCATTACAATTGCGGGCAATCGAAGCTTATCAAGTCCAGTTGACGAGTGGGCGCGAGTCGGAGTGACTCCAGGAGGTTGAAAAGGGTTTTCTGGCATTCAGTTGAGCGGCATAGACCGCGCGAATCCTGGATTTTCGTGCATTATTTTGTTATGTCGCGATTAATCAACAGCAACACCACTTCCATTGTCAACAACAATAATGGTGTCGGGTGCTAAAAGCCGTTGGAAGTAGTTCGTTATAAAACGCAGGTCGTTGACTAGCAACACTGGAGTTTCTCTTTTTAGAATCCTTAAAATCTGTTTCGGGGTCAATCGCTTCTTTTTGCGTGAATAACACTCCACAACATTCAAGTCATGCGTTGCTCTGACAATCCGAGGAGTGAATCCAACCGCGACCTCTGCTGGAAAAGCTTTTCTTTTACGAATTTCGATCCGCGAACGATTTCTTGCAATTCCTTCGTCATCGAATTCAGTGTAGGGCACTCCTATCACGTAGTATTGCAACCTGTCCTCTTCGGTGTTCGCTGTGCCCTCATCGTGAATGGCGATCTCGCATCGCCTGGTTCTTTCCTCAAGGTTAACGTCAACAGGACGATCACCTGCAAACTCGGGAACCTGGACAATGTAAGTATCGGTTATCACTTCTCGTTGCGGAAACTTTGCAATGTCGAGTTGAGGGTAGGAAATCTCTATCTGTAATTTTCGATCCGATTTGGAGCCAGTCAAAGATGCGACCCCGAATCGGAAATTCGGTAACGGTTCAGGGTAAAAGTGAAGGGGCTGTCCATTTTGAATTGGCGGCAGGATTGAGCTGGTTTTTCCCCTTCCAAAAATTCTTTGAATCAATCGTTGCATAAATGAAAATCCAAAATCCCAAAAAGTCAAAAATCACAAGCGACATAACATCCGTGATCATCGAGCCGGAACGAATATTCACCACTTCAAAACCACGCGTAAGCCCGCGTTCTCGCAATGCATTGTTATTTGCGAGTTTCATTTGCATTTAACATCGATTTTATGCCTTCGAAGTTGTCATAAAGTTGCTGGTGGGCATTCAGTGAGCAAACGTCTTCACGGGTTGGATAGGCTCGAATCCAATCCAGAAGCATTTCCAGGTTTTCATCCTGCAATTCCTTTGACGGATATTTGTGAGGTTCCCAAGGCCGATTCTTTGCGTTTTCAATGCAGTCGTCAACTGACAAGTTGAGGAATATCATCTCTGTAGCGTAACGCGATGTTATTTCGATAAGATCGGTATAGCATCCCTCCACGACCCAGTCGGAATTCTCTGATAAGAAGCGACTAATTTGCTCAGCGGATTCCGCGACGGGCATGCGCTGCGGCGGGTCCGTTGGTAGCCAGGCGATGGTGTCGAGATCAAAATGAGCGAGGTCATCGGAATCAGCAAGAGATTTTGCTAATGTCGATTTTCCGGACCCGGAATTTCCAAATATCAAAACACCTCGCATTGTATTTTCCGAAAGGTTGAGCAGATAACGTTTGCGATCACCGAGCCGCCGGAGCGATCTATATTCAAGGCCCTCGCTGTCGGCGGATTTGCGTGTGTCGTTTTGTTATTTCGCGTTATCGCCGTCAGGTAGCGGTTCAAGCCAAACGCTGAATGATGAGTTTTTCATGTTGATTTGGTGAATTATTGTTTTCTTGTTCGCATCCGCCGACTTCGACTCGTTACTGTATCCTGTTGACCATACTCGCTCGCGCTGGCCTGCTAAAAATTCTTCGAACTCCTGTGGAAGTGGGTTCGTTTTGACCTTGAATCCATTGTCGTGAGTCGACGTAACGAGCAATTCCCAGTTCATTTTGGAATTTAATTGACCAACCATCGACGTCGTGAATTCCGAAGGACCATTTACCAAAATCGCTACATTTGATCTCGCCTGACCGCCACCTACTGAAGAACCAAAATTTAGTCCGTATTTCCCTTTCGGCACATAGATTCGCCACTTCCACTCATTTGAGATGTCGAGCGATTCAGCGACAAAATGAAGTTTGTCCCTGTCGCCTACAACCAGCTCGCCAAGTTCTTTGCGATACTCGTTGAGTTGGCGTTTGGTAACGGCCAGCTTGTAGTTCAAAGCTACAATCGCTAACGACTGAGCGATAAGAAGCGTCACAAGAAGTGACCACGCAATTGAGAAACGAAATTTCATTGATTATCGAGATGGCCGCACATTGTTATCTGGATGGTTCTGGTAGTCAGTCGGTCTGGTCAATTAAAATCCTCCGGAAATCTATCCATGTAGTAGCCAATTGCCGACCATGGCAAGTTTGCCTCTTTGTTGTTGGCCGTCGGAAGATTCTTCAGTTCCTCGTAGTACAAAAAATCCAATTCCGACAGGTCAGTGGAAATGGCTGCAAAGCTCTTTGGGTAATCATCGGGAATAAAGCCTTCCAGACCTCCATGTTGCTCTCGAATCGCAATGATTACTGATCTGAATATATTGGCCATTTTAGTGCAATTAAGCCGTTCGTAAAATTCAACGCATGGAACGAGGTAATCGAATGATTCAGAATGGTAAAAACACTCTGCGAACCCACTATTGCAAATAGAGGGGTGGCATTGCCCGATGGCCACACTGCGGAGATAACCTGCCGGCATATCACGAAGTTCCGAAATTGACATTCTTCGTGTTCGATTAAGCATTAATAGAACAGGATCTGGCTTGGGAAGCAAAAGAGCTAGGGACACCGCTACAAGAAGTGTCAAAGCTAAGAGGCTCAATATCGAGTACTGCACGTTCAATCTTCTCATAGTTTTCAACTAAAAGTTAAGCCAGATAACGCCTGTCGTAACCGGGCACGAACGGAAGGCTTTGATTTCAGTTGCCGCGTGAATGAGTGCTCCGGTTCACGGCTTTGTTATTCGGCTAGTCGAACATGTCAAAAAGGTACTTGACATCTCTTTCTTCTTTCGCGATGGCTATTTGGTAGCATTCATAAACCCTGCACGAAACTGCTGATATGAAAGAACAGCAGCCCTGAACTCAAAAGCACACCGATGGTGGCCGGTTTCCGGATCCCACTGGTGTTGCGAGATAAAGCCAGTGCGTAAATACCAAGTCCAAGACCCGCGATATTTAAAACCGTGGCTCCCAGAAAAATTGCCAAATCCTCGATGGCCCCAAGTGAGAGAGGGGCGCGGGACAGAAGCACGAAGCATGCCGTAACCGGTAAGAGCCAGCTTGCACAAGCGGCATTCTTGGGCGCCTTAAGTGTTTGGTCACTACTTACTGCAGATTCGCCGCCGGCCTCAGTGCGGTGAAGTGAATCTTCCGGTGGTTTGTAGGGATTTGAGTTTCCTGATGTCATGAAGAAATGGCAATTTTGTTGAGCGGGATAACGTCCGCGATGACCCAGTCGCAGCAAATAAACGAAACATTAAAACCGACGTGAAATGCGACTTGGATCCATTGATAGGTTTGAAACATAAAGTTTACAAAATTTAAAAAGGCTCTCCAATT
>CAYUWY010000004.1:94969-363940 GCA_964448575.1 uncultured Pirellulaceae bacterium | reverse complement strand
TTCAACAGTAATCATCCCGGCGGGGCTTTGTTCTCGATGGCCGATGGTTCGGCAAGGTTCTTTTCCCAGCAAACCGATACTGTGGTTCTTCGTGGGATGAGCAGTATTGCGGAGCGGGAAGTGATTGAAAATTAAGTCATTGTCAGCGTTGTGGTCAGGTCCCTCGAGGCTGGCTTCGCTCGGTAAAGCGGGATTAACTTCCACAAAAAACTTTGCCAGCGAGACTTTTCTACAAAGCTAGTCATCGCGATTGCGAAAAAACAAAACGTCTTTAACGACGTGCTCTTCTTGAGTGCGTCGTTTTTTGTGGCTTCTCAGCAATTATTCATAAAAAAAAGAGTAGACAGGAATTGCTTCTGGCGTTTTGTCTGATGCCTGAGGGAGTTTTTTGACTTTCTCGCTCTTTTCCACAATGCCGCCAAGTCAGCGTCTCCATTTATCTACCTTGCCACGAGAATGGCTTTGTTGCGAATTGAGATTGTCTCTCGGCACCCTGTCTGTAACGCAGAAATATACTGGGAGTAGCTTATGTTCTATCAAGAAACGAAACAGTGTCGAAGCAGGATCGGTTCATGCACGAGACGACGGACTGGATTTACTTTAGTTGAGTTGTTGGTGGTAATCGCGATCATTGGCATTTTGGTAGGCATGCTCTTGCCAGCGGTCCAGATGGTGCGAGAGGCGGCGAGGCGAACGAGTTGTCTTAACAATTTGAAGCAACTGACTTTGGCGTGTCACAACTACGAAGGAGCTCAGTCAAGATTTCCATCTGGAGTCGGCGAAATAACGTTGACGACGGGTGTCGCTTCGACCGAAAGTGGCAGTTGGATTGTTCCTCTGTTACCGTACCTTGAGCAACAGAACGTGGCCGATGAGTTACGGCTTACGGTCACGGGGTCGACCGATACACAAATTGTAGGCGCCTGCGTTTTTGTATCGCAAACCTTTACGTTCACGTCCAATGGCTCAGGTTTTCAATGCCCCTCGTCAACGCAAGAGGACGGCGAGGCGAATGATAGCGTAAGGCTTGGTTCGACCAATCATTACGTTGGCAGTTGCGGGGCGAGCGTTAACACATCAACAAGTGCGTATGACGCCTTTAGTCCTGGGACGGTCGTGGCAGGGGCATCGGGTTTGGGGGCGATTGGAACCAACGGCTTGTTTTCACCGGCACGATCGAGGAGTTTTGGGGCGGCGTATTACTCGTCCAATCGGTCAACTAAATTCAGTGACATTCTTGATGGAACGTCCACAACATTTGCGATTGGGGAGAGTTCACGAACGGAAAATCGACAGGGCTTTCTCGCGCATCGTACTGGTTGGACGTTCGGAGCCGAGGCAGAGATTTTGTATTTCGATGGAACGCCGCGCTATATCCCGATTGAGACTTTCGCAGTCAAGAGCTTTGGCTTGGATCCCATTAATACAAATCGAAACTACGTTGGCGATGTCCAGGCTCGCAACTCTCATTGCTTCAACAGTAATCATCCCGGCGGGGCTTTGTTCTCGATGGCCGATGGTTCGGCAAAGTTCTTTTCGGAGCAAACCGATACTGTGGTTCTTCGTGGGATGAGCAGTATCGCGGAGCGGGAAGTGATTGAAAATTAAGTCGCCGCCAGCGTTGTGGTCAGTCGCTTGAGCTGGCCAACTCGCTCGGGAACCAACGATTGGTTGGAGTTGCCATCTGGCGATTTTGAAAAAATTCGATAATATTGGGAGCGTTTTCATCCCGCCCCAGTGTCACCGTTGGCTTTTTAAGACATGCAAGATTTTGCAGAGTTTCAATCGCTGTTGCAGCGAACCCCAGAAGAGAAGAATCGTGAGCTTCAACGCCACGGCCGGCTGAAGCATTTGATCTCTGGTCATCAACTCTCGATTGAACTGCTTGAAACACTTTGTCGTTCGGCCGATTTGATTCGCAAGATGAATCGGAACCCGGCTGGAAATCGCCGCTTGCGTGAATTGCTTGCTCACAAACGGGCGATGCTTTATTTCACCCAGCCGTCCACTCGCACGTTTTTGTCGTTCATGGCGGCGTGTCAAATTCTTGGGATCACTTGCAATGAAGTTCGTGATCCTAAAACTTCTTCGGAAGTAAAACGTGAATCGAGGATGGATTCGATTCGCATGTTCAGTAGTTACTTTGACGTGATCATCATGCGTTCGCAGATCAATGACTTTGCGGAGTGTTGTGCGTACTTGATGAACGATCTGGAACAACAAGAGCGGCGTTCGGTTCCAATCATTAACGCGGGAGCCGGAAGCGATGAGCATCCGACCCAAGCGCTTTTGGATATGTATACGATCATTCGAACGTTTGATTTTGATGAATCGTCTGATCGTCCATCGCGGCTGGCAAAGCTGCGAGAGTCCTATCCCGATTTGGTCAAAGGGCCCGCACACAAGACCTATGCGTTTTGCGGTGATATTGGTCGTGGCCGGACAGTGCGGTCACTTGCTACGGTGCTTTCGCAATATCCCGGTGTAAAGTTATTTTTCGTTTCGCCCAAGCATGAGGTTTTGGAGCTGGATGAAAAACTCAGGAATCGTCTGAAACGCGCTGGCGTCCAAGTTGAAGAATTCAATAGTCTCGACGCCGAGCACAACGGGACAAGTCTTTTGTCACAGGTTGATTGTCTGTATATGACGCGAATCCAGCGAGAACACAACTCAAGTCAAACCGAAAAAGAAATTGGCGAGATTGATCTTGAGCCATTCCGGTTGTCAACTGACCGAGCCGCTAAATTAAAAAGCTTCACACCGATCATGCATCCATTCCCGCGTGATAGTGTTGTTGGAGAAATTCCAACGGCGATTGATTCTGATCCACGCGCAATGTATTTCCGGCAAGCCCGAAACGGGATGTGGGTTCGTGCGGCTTTGCTTGTTCATTTATTTGATGCAGCCGACGCGCTGTACGCGGCTTACACGGACGTCATGCGACAGGCGATTTGAGATGAGCGATTCGAAAGCTCGTATTGATACGTCCAATTCCGGGCACGAGCGTTCGCCTGTCAAGAGATCAAAATTTGTTTCGCAGCTTGAAGTGTTTGCGGTCCTCGGCACGTTGGTCACCATCGCCAGTTGCCTGGGCGCAAGTCATTGGGTCGCCGATCTATTGGCTCAGCTTCGTTTTCAATGGTTGATCTGTTGGATCGTTGTTGTCATCGGTTTTGCGTTTACGCGTCGATGGAGATGGATGTTGCTGGGCTGCGTTGGGATGGTGATTTGCGGATATCAGTTTTTGCCGTATTACTTTCCACCTGATTTTGCTGCCGGCAACGTGGCCAGCAAAGTCGATTCTTTGGAGGATAAGAATACGTTTCGCTTGATGAGCTTAAACGTTTTAACAAGTAATCGACGGGTTCAAGACGTTATCGATTCGATTGAAGCCGAGGATCCCGATTTCCTGGTCTTGCTGGAAGTCAATCGAGCTTGGGAAGAAGCGTTGAGTGTTTTGGATGATCGGTTTCCGCATTCCAAATTCCGATCGCAAGAAGACAATTTTGGTATCGCGTTTTTGTCAAAGCACCAATGGGCTGGACTGGAAGTGTTTCGAGTCAATCCTGGTGGCGTAGAGTCAATGGATGTCAGGTTTTCCAACCTGGGTGATCTTCGCATCGTTGCTACCCACCCGCTGCCGCCGATTGGCGAAGAAAACTTCAACCGCCGCAATGAACAGCTTTTCAACATTGCCGCCCGAATAAATTCAGTTGAAGGTCAAGCAACTCAAGCCAATATCGTAGTTGGAGATTTTAACCTAACGCCTTGGTCGCCTTTGTTTAAGAAAATCCAAACGATTGGCGGTCTGCGAGATACGGCTTTAGGGTTTTCACCGAAGCCGACATGGCACGTTTTTCCAACATGGTTAGGTGGGTTGAAAATCGATCACGCATTGGCTGGAGCAGCGATTACCGTGCAACAGCATCGGATCGGTCCAGATGTCGGGTCGGATCATCGGGCTGTGGTTTTGGATTTTTCAATCGAAGGTTTCTAGTGTTGTGGTGGATTCGGTTTTGAATCCATTTTCGGGAATCCGAGAATTTTGCGAGTCTTGGGCAGTGAACGGAGCTTGGCGGTCTCGATGGCCAGCCTCCCGTCTTGAGCAGAGGGAAATCTGAGAATCACGTCTCGCAACTCCAAGTGATTATGCGGGTTGCGCGGAATGACCACCGGATCGATTGCACTGATCGTTCGAGGGAAATGGGTCAGAACCCCGTCCTGCCCGCAATTTGCAAGCAAAAATTGGGGAATATGCACAATGGCGATAGCAGGTTGTCGATGGTAAGAGAATAGATGTCGTACCGCGGACATTTGGCGATATTCCCGTAAAACATTGGCAAGCTAAAATCTCGGTAAGTATAATTGAATCTCTGGGGTGAATTTGGGTGCGTGGGAAGGTCTTCTTTCTCAGTTCGCGATCCTCGATTCCAAACGTAACTAACAATTTTGGTCCATTCCAAATCTGCCAACTTGGCTTCAAAGAGGTGTCTTGATGAACTTGATGGGAAAAATCTTCACGCTTTTGATTTTCTTCATGAGTATTTGTTTTTTGGTGATCTCAGTCATGGTCGGTGCGACGCATCGTAACTGGAAAGAGATTGCTGCTGCAAAGCAAAACGAGGCGAGGCAAGCGACCACTCGTTTGCAGGCTGCAAAAAGTACGACGACCGAAAAAGAGAAACTGCTTCAAGGCGAACGAGTTAGTCGTGCGATCCAGTTGGCTAACCTTGAGTCACAATTGAAAATTGCTTTGGACAACGTTCGAGAACAAGGCGAGCGGTATGATAAGGAACAAACAATCAGTCAGGCTCGTTTGACTGAACTTGAAGCAGCGACAGCTAGATTGAAGCAGCAGGATGGCGAGTTGGCTGCTTTGAAAGCTGACGTTACGAGATTGACCGATAGCATTCGCGATCAGTTTCGCAACGTACGCATTTTGACCAACGACAACTTTGAACTACGTAACCAATCAAAGCTTTTGGCTGAGCGAAAATCAAAGCTGGAAGAAGAAAATGCCAAGCAGATAAAAGTGCTTCGTGCACATGGCCTGACAGAATCTTCTTTGATCGACCACATTCCCCCAAAAGTCGATGGCAAAGTCGTTCGCATTCTTAAAGACACAATTGCAGTTAGCCTTGGCAGTGACGATGGCGTCAACCCCGGTCATGTCATGGACATCTATCGAGATGACCGATATATCGGAAAGGCTATTGTCGTGACTGCCAAAAACGATATCTCGGCATTGCGAATCGAGAAAGATTTCATGTTGGGCGAAGTTCGGGAGGGCGACAGTGTCACAACTAAGTTCTGATTTCGGTGACGATAGTTTCGGCGACGCAATCGAAGAAGTCGGTGAAGAATCAGTGCAGCAAAATATGCCACTGCCGCCGCAATACCGAAAGCAGGGATTCAGCATCTATACCGTGATGCTGATGTTGTCAGTTTTGTTTCTGACTATTGCCACGATTATCTTCTTCGTTAACGCATCCAATTACAATTAAGTCAAAGGCGTCAATTCAAAGACGCTGTAAAGGTTAGAGTTTAAGGTCTGTTCTATGTCCGAAATCATTGATAGTGGTGAAGACTTCGTCGAAGAATCCGTCGATCCGGTGGAAACCGCTGGCGATGCGGTTGGTCTAACTTCAGATGAAGCGGCGGAACAGAAAAAATCTCTGCTCAGCTCGTTCACTATTTTCGACTTAATGCTATTTTTGGCTTTGGTGTTCGTGACCTTGGCGACGCTCCGCCTGTTTTTTGAACTCCGTACGTTTGGCGATTTTCCATCCAGTTTCCCTTGGCGTACTAACGAGTTTCTAAGCAAGTGATTAGTTGGCAACCGTGCTTGTTTCGTTAGCATGGTCACACCAATCCAAAATTTGACCACTATTTAAAAGGCCCCATCATGGGGTCTTTTTTTGTTGGGTTGGCAGTTATCGTTTTCTTTAAGCGTCGATTGGGCCACGCCAAACGCATCATATTGCCTGTCCAAGACCTACCTAGTCTACGGACACGTTCCATTACCAATCCAATCACGACTTTGAATGGGTTTAATCGTGCTCTGCTGCAAGACAATTACTTTGATTGCCGCTAGAATGAAGTCTGATGAGAAGAGAGGAATCACGGCAACGTTAGATTGCCAAATTTGAGACGATCGAGGACGGTGACTTCGTTGGACAAAAAGAACTCAGACATTTTTGATGAACTACCTGAAAGCAAGGTGTCGGTTTCCGAACTGCAACAGACTGCCAGTACGCTTTTAGAAAACATCGCCCAAGTTGTTTTGGGGAAACGTGACGTGGCCAAACTTTGTCTGGTTGCTCTGCTGGCCGATGAACATGTGCTTTTAGAAGACGTTCCCGGCGTCGGCAAAACGCTGATGGGGAAGGCCCTTGCTCGCAGTGTTGATGGGGAATTCCGTCGCGTTCAATTTACGCCAGATTTGTTGCCAAGCGACATCGTTGGTAGTTCGATCTTTAACTCTCAGCGAGCTGAATTCGAATTCAATGAAGGGCCGATCTTCAGTAACTTTGTGCTGGCCGACGAGATCAATCGAGCGCCGCCTCGCACGCAGAGTGCTTTGTTGGAAGCGATGAGTGACGCGCAGGTAAGTGTTGATGGCACAACCCATCGATTGGGCAAGCCGTTTATGGTGATCGCGACGCAAAACCCGTTTGAGTCTGAGGGAACCTATGTGTTGCCCGAAAGTCAACTGGACCGTTTTCTGCTGCGGCTTTCGATGGGATACCCCGAGCGTGAATTCGAATCCGACATTCTCAAGAACCATAGAAACGGTCAGCCAATTGATAAACTTGCTGCTGTTTGCGATTGGCGTACCGTTCTGCAGATGCAAAATGTCGTTCGCGATGTGACTGTTGAAGATTCTATCTCGCAGTACTTGCTGGACATCGTTCACGAAACACGAAAGTCAACAGAGTTAAGTGTCGGTGTTAGTACGCGAGGCGTTCTTTCCTGGTACCGCGCCGTTCAAGCCCACGCGTTTTTGGATGGGCGAACTTACGCCATTCCTGACGATGCAAAGACACTTGCTGTGCCCGTTCTCAGTCACCGGGTTCAGATTCGTGGTGGCATCCAGGGAGGGCAACGAGATGATGTTGAAGCGATCATCAACGAAATTACCAGCAAAATTGGTTTGCCGACCTAGTAAATCAATGTGATCGAATCCGCGAACGAAACTGTTGAATAGAATCGCTATGAAGAAAACCGGTGGCAAAAAAGGCCGGAGAAAACCGTTGGCTGAAAACAAGCTGACGCCCGAGGGGTGGGTTTTTCTCATCGTCCTGTGCTTCATCACCGTTGGCTCATTGCTGCGAAACGTCAACCTCCTGATTCTGATGGCCGGAATGATGTACGCGCCATTGATTCTGAATTGGAGGCTGGGAATCTATCGGCTAAAGACGCTCAAGGCTACTCGGCGGTGTCCCAAACGAATTCACGCCAATGAATTAGCCAGTGTTCAGTGGACATGCGAAAACACTGGCGCGTCGATGGCGGCTTGGAATGTTGTGGTTAACGATTCGATTACGCGCGTCCCGGACGAAGGCCAATCGATGGAGCACTTCGTCACCGAATCCGCAAGCGAAACGGAGACTTGGTTTTCCCGGATATTTGGTGAGGTCACAAAACGGATTTCGCGTAAGCGTTCCAGCGAGAATACCTCGTTTGTTAAACTTGGTTTTTTGCGAGTCAATCCGCAACAGGAAGAAGTTCGAAACTATCGAACGTTTTTTGGGAAACGTGGCAAATACATTATTGGACCCGCGGAACTTTCTACGACGTTTCCGTTTGGTCTAATCGTTAGTCGCCGATATTACCGAAAACGCGAAACGATTCTGGTGGCTCCGGAAACTGGCCAGCTTAAACCAACTTGGGAACGTCGCGTGCAATCGATTGCGACCGGTTCCGATGCGATCAAGCGACGACGGGCACTCGAAGAAGATGAGTTTTACGCACTTCGGCCGTGGCGATCAGGCGACAGCAAAAAGAACATTCACTGGCGAACGAGCGCAAAATATGGCGAGCCGATTGTTAAGCAGCATGACCAGCCAAACAATCGCGACTTTGCTTTGATGCTGGATTTGTTTTGCGAAAACAACGATGAAATTCTGGCATCTCGCTGCGAACTGGCTTTGAAGTTCGCCGCGACCGCCGTTTTACAAATTGGAAATGCAGTTCAAGGCCAGATTGCAATTGGTGTCGGTGGACGGGAAACGGAAGTTTGCCATAGCCGTTCGCAACAAGGAATTGTGAATGACGCCATGCGACGGTTGTCCGTTGCTCAATATTCTGACGATCCTCAGGTCGCCGAGATTTTGATTCAAATATCAGGATTGGTCTCCAAAGGTACGCCGATTTATGTCGTCAGCTCGCGTAACTGCCCTTCATTTCTTGATCCCAATTTCGATGATGGCCTGGACGTAAACGCAGGTGATTCGGCGAGCGGTCGCCAGACCATTCAGCTGCGGCGACGACTTCGCCAAATTGCTCCATTGGTGCGGTGGATCGAAACGGAAACGGAATTGTTCAATCAATTGTTTTCGTTGGAGCCGGACGTCGTTCAGGCGGCCAGCCTGCAAAAGTTTTCCTCTAAATGGGCGAGCCATGCTAGACGTTAAACGCCTAATTCAATTCACGTTATTCATTCTCGTGTTGATCAGCAGCTTGCTGTTGGGCATGAGTTTGGAAAGCAATCGCCTGATCATGATTGCGGTCGTCGGGGCGACGATTGGTTTTGTGGTGACGGATTTGCTGAAGCTTTTTCGCATCGAAGGCGTGTTGGCCAATGTCGCTTCGATTGTGATTCTGGTTTTGGCGATGAAAGATTTCTTCCCTGAGAACAGCGTTGGAAAACTGGTTTCCGTTGCGAATCTGTTGGTTTATCTTCAAACCATTTTGATGTTTCAAAAGAAAACACCACGTCTAAACTGGCAGATTTTGGTTCTTAGTTTGCTTCAAGTCGTTGTTGGTGCGATTTTCAGTTTGAACTTTGAAGCCGGTTTGTTGTTCTTGCTCTACTTTTTCGTCGTTGGTTTGGCGATGGTGCTCCAGTCCGTTTACTCCGACGCGGTCGATGTTGAGCAGCAGAACACACTCTCTGCCAACCGGATTGGAGGAGAAAAAGTCGAAAGTGGCGGGGCGGTCAACGCATCGCAGCTACAGTCACTCAGCCAACCTGCCCTGCCCTTGGCGTTTTTTGACTCCCAAGTGACCACGAAATCCAACGTGCGAACGATGGCCATGTATTTGATGATGTGGCTAGGCATGGCAACGATTTTCACATCGGTGATGTTCTATTTGATTCCACGACATGCGCAACCATGGTTTGGCCCCAACAACGTCGAGGTTTCAGCGACAGGTGTTTCCCAAGCTGTGGACTTGGATGAGCGAGGAGTCATTTCGCAGTCAGCGAGGTTGATTTTTCGAGTTGAACTTTTTGAGCCCGGTTCCGACGAGCTGTATGACTTCTCCGGTTCCGAGCCATACTTTCGCGGTTTGGCGCTTTCGAATTTGGTGATTGAAAATGAAAAAACGAATTGGCGTGCACCTCACGATCGCGTCCACGACGGTATTTACCAATCGTTGAGTTCCAGCAGTACGTATGGCGCAAACGCGAGGGAACTAATTCAGAAAATAACACTTGAGGAGACGGCTGACCCGTTGATCTACGGTCTGATGCCGTTTTCGCGAAATGATCGTACACCTCAAGAGATGTTGTTCTGCCATGAAATTTCAGCTTTGACGCGTTCGCGCGCTGGCGAAAAAATCGGAATGGCACCCTATCCTTATTCCGCAACAACGGTGCTTGATGCCAACGGTGGATTCAGTAAGTCATGGCCGTACATTTCCAATACACCGAGCAATCGACGTGTTCCCATGTCCGAAGATCCGCCGCAAAAAGCGTGGTTGACGAATATGGATCCGGAGCGATATCCCACCATTGTTGGACTCTCCGAGCAGTTGGCCAAAGACTATGAGGGCTCGCGAATGGGCCTGCTGAAAAAATTCGAAAGCTATTTTCTTCAGGCGGGACGTTTCAAGTACACATTGGATTTTCGCAATGTGATTCGAGATGAATCGCTTGATCCAGTTGAAGACTTTGTGCGAAATCATCGTAGCGGTCACTGTGAGCTTTTCGCTTCAGCACTCACATTAATGCTTCGTCACCAAGGCATTCCTTCACGATTGGTGGTCGGATTTCATGGCGCGGAATTCAACGATCTTTCGCAGATCTATATGGTTCGCGAAAAACACGCACATGCTTGGGTTGAAGCCTACTTACGCCCCGAAGACTGTACGCCAGACATGATTGAGCGGGGGCTTGCTGGGCCAGAGGGCGCTTGGGTCATTGTTGATGCGACTCCCTATTCGGCTGATGAGGAAGCAACCGTTGGCGAAGACGCAATTGATTTAGCCCGAACTGTTTGGGATGACTATGTCATTGGAATGGACAACGAACCTATTTCAGGACCGTCTCAAAGTCCGTTTTTCAAATTGCTTCAAGGATTGAAGATGGAGACGTGGGAATCCAAAATCCGAAATGCAACTAGTTTTACCCAGGAAGCCTCATTCAAATATATTGTGGGCGGGGTGTTGGGATTCTTGTTCATGCTGTTCTACATTCGTAAGCGTCTACGTTCACGTGGTGATGAAGGCTCAAAGAATCTGGCAAAAGTCAGCCGTATAAGACGACTGTTTGCCAGCGCAATTTCATTGATTTCACCTGGGCTTGGGCAGTGGGTGATTGCGGGAGCAAATGTCAACAGACCAACCGCGTTCTATAAACGAATGTCGGATTTGCTTGCCAAGCGGGATTTGGAACGAAGTCCAAGCCAAACGCATCGCGAGTTTGCGGATCAAGTCTCAACGCACTTTGCCAAACATCCGGCTGCGAAATTGATCCAATCGACGGTAAAAGAAATTACCGAATTGTTCAATGAAGTTCGTTTCGGCGAAGTCGAATTAGAAAGCGAATTGAGCCAGCAGATAGATTTAAGTCTCGCTGAACTTGGCGAAGCACTGAAGACAGAGTCGCTAGTGGCCGGAAACGATCAATCGGCAATTTCATAAAGCCCAACCTTTGCTCACCGATTTCGTTTGAAAGCTGTAACGAACCGTAAGAATATTTACGTTACAACGCTTTGCAGCTCGCAAAATTTGGCACTTTGTTCGGATTCCCATGGGCCCGGTCGTTGCTGAGTACTACACTTTAACGTCCGCAAAAAATACCAAAGGGGAAACTATGAAACTGATTCTTGGCTTCGCAATTGCGATCATTTTTTTGGCGTCCTGCGCGGCGCAATACCAGCCGGGCGAACAATATGGATCGCTAGGCGACGGCAATACACCTCTCCGACCTAGAGTTCAGAACCAGACCGAAGAACTAGGCCAAGTCAATTGGGGACGCGATCTGGACGACGCCAAAGCAATGGCGGCGGAAAGTGGCAAACCCATTTTGGTGCTCTTCCAGGAAGTCCCCGGCTGATCGACTTGCAAAAATTTTGGCAACGGTCCGTTGTCACAGCCTTTGCTCGTCGAAGCCATTGAAGACCATTTCATTCCCGTCGTTGTTTACAATAACAAGCCAGAAGACGCGGTCACTTTGAAATCGTTCAACGAGCCTTCATGGAATAATCCAGTTGTAAGATTCCTCGACAAGGACGGAAAAGACATCATCACTCGCAAGTCGGGAGTCTACAGTGTCTCTGGATTGGCCAGTCGCATGATTGCCAGTCTCAAAGCCGCCAACCGCGATGTTCCTGATTTCCTGAAAACCGTCTCTCGCAGTTGGGCCAGCAATCTGCATCGCGCAACGTTTGCGATGTCGTGATACTGGACCGGAGAAGCCCAGTTGGGCTCATTAGACGGAGTTTACTCGACCCGATCAGCTTGGGCGGGACACCACGAAGTCGTGCATGTTACCTACGATCCAAAAATCATTGACTACAGTAAGTTGTTGGCCGGCGCAACACGAATGCGTTGTACATCCGCCGTTTACACTTACGATGACGATCAACTGAAAATCGCCAAGCAAGCAGGAACGTCGAATATCATTCCCTGGAAACCGTCACAGCAAACACGGAGTGTCAGGAAATCGGAACAGAAATATCATCTTCGAAATACACCGTTGGCGTATCTGCCTTTGAACGAGTTGCAGGCGGTCAAGCTCAACGTGTTGTCCTCTCGCGGTGGTGGACAACTTTCTGAAGTGCGCAAGATTCTGAGTCCGAGACAAATCGCGATGATGGGACAAATCTCCAAAGCGATTTCCCAAGACTCAAGCTTGTTGTCAGGCGTCAGTTTTCCTGAAGACCAAAGCAAACTATCGGCCTACAACGATATGCTGCTGGAACGACTTGAAAAAGTCACAAAATAGAACGCGGCGTGGCTGGAACGGCCACGCGCACCAGTTTCGATCATTTAGCTAGGCAAACGAAAATGAATTGATGAAACGACACAGGATTCTTCTATCAGTATGACATTTTCAGAAGCACACTATGAGGCGGCCAAAACTGCCCTGGAGGAGTGCGAGAGAGAATACCATCGAATCATTTTTGTTGAGAATTCGACCCAAGACCAGCGTCGCCGAATTGCGTTGGAAAGAAACCGCCGATCAACTGAGGTCAATGCGAGTTTGGGGTGGCTTGAGCTTAATGACCAGACCAGGGACGAGCTGTGGGAGTTGATGTTTCAAAAACTGATTCACAATAAAGAATTCTGTTTTCCTGCGCCCTCGGCCACATGGGATGTGCGACACGTAATTGAGTCTGCTCCGAAAAACTTGATCAATTTTGATGCTGATATAATTCGCAAGTGCCTAAACATTTTGAAGCTTCCTGCTTTGAACTCGATGAAGTGGTACGTGATCGAAAATATTCAACACACTTGGTACAGCTTGGATTTGGAACGAATACCGTCTCGTGACGTGAAGTGGCCTCACGAGGTATTTCCTTGTGCTGACCCTTTTTACTTGGTCAATGCTGATATGAGTTGTGGTCTTATTGCCGAGGTCGGTGGCCCAGTCTCAGTTTTTGGCGAACCCTTTTTCGGGATGCTTAGTGCTGATCCGCCACTCGCACTAGCTCATGTGGCGGATAGCGTTCGAAAATAGAATTAATCGTTTGTTCGTTAGCCTTGAATCAGACGTTTACCGATTACGCTCAGGATTTCAGCTGCTACTTTTTGCTTTGAGCCTGATACGGATTTGAGAACGTCGCCTGATGGTTCGATGATTTCGATACTGTTCTCGGTTGAGTTAATCGCAGCCACGCCATTGAGTACGACCAAGTCACAGCTTTTTCGTTGGAGTTTTGCCAACGCTCGAAAGCGTGCGTCTTCCGTTTCAAGTGCGAATCCAACTGTCCATTGGTTCGCTTTCTTGTTCGCACCAAGTGTCGCGACAACGTCTGGTGTTTCGACAAGCTTCAGTTGTAGGACTTCGCCTGTTTTTCGAATCTTGTGATCCGCGACTTCGATCGGGCGATAGTCGCAAGGCGCGGCCGCGCCGATCAGCCCATCGCATGTGGCGAACGCTTCAATGGCGGCTTCCAGCATGTCTTCGGTAGAAACAACGTCGATCAGTGTGGCTTGTTTGGGATACTCAACCAGGACAGGACCACTGATGATAGTGACCTCGTGGCCCAAATCAAGCGCAGCCTGTACGAGGCAACTTCCCATCTGACCGCTCGACGCGTTGCTGATGTAGCGAACGGGGTCGAGGTATTGGCGTGTTGGGCCAGAGGTAATGAGGATTTTTGCCATGGGTTTTTCTTGGAGTTGGCAGAGGGCAGTAGGCAGTTGTTATTTCGTGTTTTTTAGTTCTGTTTGAATTGCTTCTGCGATTTCTTCGGGAGAAGCCATTCGCCCCATGCCTTTGGTTCGACAGCTCAGCCATCCCTCTTTGGGGTCGACGAATTTTACACCGTCGGATTTAAGTTGTTCAACATTGCGTTGGACGGCGGCTTTTTCCCACATCTCACAATTCATGGCTGGGGCAACGATGATCGGGCCGGTGAAGCAAAGGTAAAGTGTGCTGATCAAGTCATCCGACATTCCAGACGCCGCTTTGGCGAGAAAGTTTGCTGTTGCCGGTGCGACGCAAAGCACGTCTGCTGATCGGGCTAATTCAATATGGCTGCCAAGTGGAAACTGAGGATCAAAAGTTTCTGTTACAACGCTTCGGCTAGTGAGTGCAGCAAACGTTGCGGCGCCGATAAATTTTTGAGCGCTGGGAGTCAGAACGGCGCGCACTGCAAAACCGTTTTGAACCAATTGGCTGGTGAGCGCAGCTGCTTTGAATGCGGCGATCCCACCTGTGACTGCGATGATGATTTCTTTTTCAGGCATGATTTTCGATCGCTGGGTTAGTTTGGATCGTTCTTAATTGGTCGTTACCGGTTGGTTCGCTGCTGGGTTCTGCATCAAATCATCGTTCGAACAATAGGCTCGGTTTATGTAGAAGAGCGATCGTAAAATGAACGCGTTAAACGATCTCTTTCTCAGACACAGGAATCACTGGGCGCAAAAGTTGACGACGGGCATGCTCGCCCGTCGTCCAACTCAATTTGACGTTATCCAGAAACTAAATTGGATTGCCAGGAATCTGGACCGTGCGAACGATTATAGATCGTCTAGGTTCAGCTCTGGTGTGTCACCAAAATCTGGTGATTCGGCAATTCCAACGTTTGCAGCAGTGTCGAGGAAGATTTTGTCTTGAAGGATTTCTTCAAGAACGATCGCCATTTTGTCTTGTAGTTTCGTGTCGACCAATGGGCGAGCGCCTTGGTTCAGTTGAACCATTCGCTTTTGAATCAAAGTTGACAACTTGAAACGACCGCCAACTTTGCGGACGATTTCTTCTTCTTTTAGCGCGTCATACATTCAGTTTCTTCTCCAAGCAATTTCTGGCAAATATCGTTAACGGTCTGATCGACCGATTGATTGATGATGATGTGGCGATACATCGGCGATGCATCAAGCTCATGTTTGGCAACGTCCAGCCGTCGTTTCAGAACCTCTTCGGATTCGGTTCCTCGTCCACGCAATCGACGCTCAAGTTCTTCCAGGCTTCCGGGGTGAATAAAGATTGTGATTGCGTTTGGGTAATGTTTCAAGACTTTACCGGCACCCTCAACGTCAACTTCTAAGACTATCCAATTGCCCTCGGCCAGACCAGTGGTTACGGGGCCGTGCAAGGTGCCATACCAGTGTCCGTAGCCAAACACCTCACAACATTCGAGGAATTCGCCTTTTTCGCGATGCTCCTCAAACTTCTCCTTTGTTAGATAGTAGTAGCTGACACCTTCGGTTTCACCAGGACGTTGCGGTCGGGTTGTTGCGGAAACGCTTTCGACAAGCGGCAAAGGACACTCGTCAAACAGCCTTTGCAGGACCGTTGTTTTCCCAACGCCAGATGGGCCGGAAATGATAACCAGCTTTCCAGGTTTTTTGATTGGTTCACTCATGGCGTGGTGATGGGCGGAGGTCGTTTGTGGTGTGTTGGGTTGGGCTCAACAAGGCTGATTCGAGGCCAAGTCGAGTGGCTATTCTACTCTACGTTTTGAACCATTTCGCGAATTCGTTCGATCGCTGTCTTGATTTCCACGACATGGTTTGCAATGTCAAAGTTGTTGGCTTTTGAGCCGATAGTGTTTGTTTCGCGGAGCATTTCCTGAACAAGAAAGTCGAGCTTTTTCCCGTTACTTTCATCATCCTTGAGAACTTTGGAGAACTGTTCGATATGGCTACCCAGCCGAACGGTCTCTTCGGAGATGTCGCATTTCTCGGCGAAAACCCCGACCTCTTTGATGACGTCGGAAGCATCCACGGTGACATCATGTGATTTCAAAAGTTGATTGATTCGGTCGGTCATCTTGCGAGCGTATTTTTCGATGACCTGAGGAGCACCGGATTTGATCTGCTCCAGTTGCTCGCTCATTGTGCCGAGGTTGGACAGCATGTCTTTTTCCATCATCGCCCCTTCGATTGAACGCATTTGGTTCAGGCTGGCGAGGGCTTCGAGGGTGGCTTTTTCGACGGCTGGCCAAGCAATTTCGTTCATGCCTTCGTGGACATTTTCGGTCACCAGGCCTGGCAGGCTCAAGAGTGATTCAATGTTGACGCTTCCTTCGGCGATCTCAGAAAGTTGCAGCCAATACGCACGCAAGGCTGGCTCGTTGAGTTTGTATTGTTCAGACGAGCCGAGCATCTGAGTCTTGATGCGCAGATTGACACTGCCTCGATTGATGTGTTGCTTGACGAGGTTTTCCAATTTGGATTGATGGGCCGCATCGAGGTCGCAGTTGACGTTGGTTTTAAGAAACCGGTTGTTGACCGTTCTCAATTCGGCAACCACGTGGACCTGATCATCCTGGACGGAGGCCTGTCCGTGACCGGTCATGCTAAGTAACAAAAGTTAACTCCAGGGGATCGTTATGGGCGAGTTTGAAAAACGGAGAACAATTTAAAACAAATAAAGGCAGGTCGAAGCCTGCCGTGTTTGTTTGGCACGCGGCGAAAGCGTTCCAAGTTTGATTCGATTGAAGGTAAATGCAGAACTAGCAACAGTGATGCAACTTAGTTTTCGTCGTCTGTTTTTCCTTCGGTTTTAGGCGCATCCATTTCTGGCGAATCAGCTTTTGGTGCATCAGTATCGCCACCGAGGTTAAGCGTTGCACCACCTTCGACAGCTGCTGCATCCGCTCCGTCGTCTGTTTTGCCTTGGTCAGTTGATTCAGCATCACCAGTTTTTGTGTCGCCGGCTTTTGCGTCACCAGACATTGAATCACCAGTCATTGAATCGCCAGTCATTTTGTCCTCATCAGCCGATTCATCGGAAGCGCCAATCATTACGTCTTGATCGCTGGCTACCTTTGGTGGTGGCGGAGCGTTGAACCAAGCGATAGTGACCATGCAAAGACCGATCCAAATAGCAGCCGTGATGATCGTGATTTTTGTGAACGCGTCACCGGCTTTTGAGCCGAAAGCACTTTGGCCGCCCATGCCGCCCAACGCACCCGTTAGACCGCCGCCTTTTCCGCGCTGGACAAGCACCAAAAGCATCAAGAAAAGCGATGTGCAGAACAAGAGAACTTCCATCACTAGAAGTCCCATTTTGATTTCGGCTAAGAGTTCAATATTCATTTTTTTTCTCGATCAAGTCGAGCGACAAATTGTTTTGTTGGGTGAATGTGTTATTCGAAAATTAAGCAGAATTGAAAGTTGAGCAGCGTTTAAATTCAGACAGCGTTAACACCGGCAGCGTTGATGATCGCGGCAAAGCTATCTGCTTTCAAAGACGCTCCACCGACCAAGGCACCATCAATGTCGGTTTGCGACATTAACTCCGCTGCGTTAGCTGGTTTTACACTTCCACCGTAAAGGATTCGGACGGATTCCGAAGTCTCAGAATTATAACGATCAGCCAGCATTTTGCGAAGGTCAGCGTGGACTTCCTGGGCTTGCTCAGGCGAGGCTGTTTTGCCTGTTCCAATGGCCCAAACCGGCTCATAGGCGATGACGGTTTTGAGCATTTGTTCTTCGCTCAATCCAGCCAGAGATCCATCGAATTGAGATTGGACTACTTTTTTGGTGTCACCAGATTCTCGCTCCTCAAGTAGCTCACCAACGCACAGGACGGGAGTCAGGCCCGCCTCCAATGCGGCAAGGACTTTTTTGTTGATTAATTCGTCGCATTCGCCCATCACGTGACGCCGCTCACTGTGGCCCAAAATCACATAAGTGCATCCAATGTCGCTGAGCATTGCAGTGCTGGTTTGGCCGGTGAATGCGCCGCTTGCTTCAAAGTAAACGTCTTGCCCACCAAGTGAAATTCCAGAATCCGAAAGCGCCGAACCAACCGAGTCAAGGTAGACGTTAGGTGGGCAAACCAGGATGTCGCAATCCGATCCAGTTTTAGCCGCGACGAGTCCGCGAGCAAGTTCAACAGCTTGTGCGCGATTCAAGTTCATTTTCCAATTACCAGCAATCAATGGACGTCTCACGGCAACTCCAAGACAGATCAAAATAGGGGGTGTTTCCCGCAAAATTCGAATTGGCCATCCTACCAAATGAGGCTCGTTTATTTAACGGCTGTTATTTGAACTTTTGCCGGAATTTGCCAGAGATTTGGGCGGATTAAGCCGTGTTTGCCATTAACCCATTCGACGGGTCGTTTCTGGGGCGTACGAGGCATTGTTGGCAATCAGAATACGAAAGGTCGCCCTAAAGATCGTCGCAGCATCTCGTGTGTGCGAGGACGCACTAGCTCGGTGGCGCCCATCTGTGGCGGAGCTTGGTAGCGCGATGGTAAAAATGGCCTTCAGCCAAACGCGTTTTTTTGGCTTTGCCTCCTGGGACGATGTCCCAGGCTACGGTGAAAAAGGCCTTTGGCCAAACGATCAGCGATGAGTCAAGGCTCGAGATCGAATGGATCGTAGGTCATGCTGTGCATGACATCTCATGAACGAGCTGGGACATCACCGCCAGTATTTGCGACGTACGCTTGGTTACGTTCTTCGCCATTGCTCATTGCAACCGGATTCGTCGGTACGTGCTCTACGAACGTGCGTTCCGGGTCATGCATTCTTACCAAGCTCGGCGGCAATGATGGCTTGCGCGGCGAATCACTCGGTGTCTTTTCTTCGTTCGGCTTGGTTTACCGATCCGAGTAAACGCGAGTTGTTTCTTCTTTGGAAACTGGCGTTTGTCGACCATCGGTTCGCATGTTCACCACGACTCGGTGATCGCCTTTGCCTCGTCCAGTGGCGTTGATGATGAAATTAATTTCATCGCCGGGAGTCATGCTGGCGATTGGCTCGAATGCGATTTGCTGGCCTCTGATGGTGTGACGAAGCGATCCGTCGATTGAGGTGGGCGTCAGGCCGGCTGGAAAATCAACTTGCAATTGAACGTTCGTTGCGGCTTTGGTTCCCTGGTTAACGACGCGAACTTTATAGCTCGTTCCGCTTCCAATTTCGATCGGATCAACCACATCGTCGATGTCGAAAAATACATCGACCAAGTGCTCAACGTTAAGCGGCTGGTTGGCTTCGGATTTAATGTTGAGGTCGGCCAAGGCTTCGAACTTGATCGGTTGGCTACCGACTTCGATGGGTGTGGTCTTGAGCTCGACTTTGGCTTCAACGTCCTCAGATAGCTCCGCCAGACTCCAGAAAACAGAATGAGATGCTGGAGCGTAGGTGCCTTGATTGTTGGCGCTGATAAATCGAAGTCCACTTGGTAGTCGTGCGATCAGTTCGACGTTGGTCGCCGGAGCAGTTCCCTTGTTGGCAACAGAGAACGTGTGGCTAACGTTTCGCTTCAAGTACCGAATCGTCGGCCCGTCGGCTTTGGTTGTCAGGTTCGGCGCAACGACTTCGAGGTCGATTTTGTGTTCCGCTCGCAGTCCACCTTCGGCGGAGGCAAACATTACGTTTTTGATGCGGCCAACTTGGGCTGCTTTGAGTGCCAATCGTACGCGACGAGATTTGCCTGGCATCAAGGTGCCGACTTCGTATTCAATTTCGCGACCGATCGGCGAGTTAAGCTGAACTGGAACGTCTTCTTGAATCAAAACGTTTTTCGCAGGGCCATCGCCTTTGTTTTTGACCACAACGTCGAGAATCACTTCGTCGCCGATCAAGTGTCTGGGCTCAGACTGATGGATGATTTCCAATTCGGGTCTGGTGACCAGCGTTCGCATGGAGGCTTGCGTGGCAAACGTCACATGGGCGACGCTTCCCATTTCGCCTGGGCGGGTTGGTTTAAGTTGGAGTTTGATTCGTTTTTCTTGTCCCGGTGCCATCGAACCAAGGTCCCATTGAATGTCCCGAGTGCGGGCGGATCTGGATGGCTCTGGATTGGAGCTGATAAACTGAGCCCCGTCTGGGACTTGGTCAAATACGCGTACATTTTCAGCAGCAACACGACCGACGTTTTTGATTACGATTTCAAAATCAGCCGTTGAGTTGACTTGGATCTCACGCGGTGAAAGTTTTTGGACTGTAAGTGCCGGAGCCTGGATGCCTTCAAGACCTCGCTCGCCAGGCACGTTGCGAGTCAGCATCGTGGCAGGGGCTGGCATGGCAGTTGGAGCAGCCGAACCAAGCAGGCTTTTTGGTGCGATCGTGTTCGACCGGTTTGAGTTAGTGTTTTGCCGATTTGCAAAATTGTTGACTGGAGCGGGGCGAGCCGTTGAGCCTTGCGCGGCTGGAATCTTTGCTCGTGATGTGGCTTGGCTGTTGAAGGGTGCAGCTGTCGCGGCAGATTTTTGCCCACCGAATCCGCCTTGTGCGGGCGGCGTTACTTTGCGAATTGGCGGCAACGTGTTGCGAGCTGGCGGGTTGTCAAACGGGTTGGCTTTGGCGGCAGTGTTGTTTGTCGGAGCTTTCGGTCGAACCAACGGACCATTTGCATTGAAGGATGCATTGGGAGCGCGGCCTGGGTTGATGGTTGGAAGATCTGCTTTGAAATTGCTACTGCTTTTTGCTGAAGCAGCAGGCCCAAAGCTGTTTGGGATGGATGGAGGCTCGAATTTTCTTGGAACGGCACCAAGATTCGGTTTTTTATCGAAAACGCCCAAGCCCTTTTGAACACCCGATTTGAGTGCAGCAGCTCCGTTAGCCAAATTTGATTGCGCATTGGCCGCAACATTTCCTGCTTGGTTTTTCAAATTCTGAGCAGCGTTCTTTGCTTGGGTGACCGTGGTCGATACGTTCGTTTTGAATCCAGAGGAGTCAACAACTGGCGCGCCTGCTCTAAACCCACCTTGGCTATTGGTTAGAGGCATGCCTCCTGGAGCTTGAGCAAATCGAGCGGGTTGAACTTTGGGTTTAACCACTGGTTTTGATGCTTTAATTGTCGAAGCCGATTTTGCAACGGGAGTTTTATTTGCCCCAAAACCATTTGGCTCAAAACTTGGCTTGAGTTTGGGCTTGGATTTGAGTAGCGGAGGTTTTTGAGTAAGTTTTGGTTTGCCTCCAAAAGCTGAAGGGATGATTTTCGCACTACCGAGCTTGGCGGCGGCCAACAGAACGTGTTCTGTTCCCTCGGCGGCTGACGTTGTTCCAAGTGAACCCGCGGCTGACAGCGAGGCCTTCGAAGTGACTTTATCTGAGTCGTTCCCTGCCACGAAATCTGGGTTCGCTGGATCGGTACCGTCTGCTTGAGGCTTGGGCTTGTTCTTCATCGAAAGAATGATGACTAAGGTGCCTAGCACGACGAACAAGCCAACGGCAAGAATGCGGCCAAAAAGCGCTTTTGAAAATCGTGGACCGTAGTCGTCGTTTTCAAGTTCGTACTCTGTATCAATTTCGATTTCGGACATGACGTTTTACCATTAAGGAAACATGTCGCATGAACCGAGAGCAACTTGTTCTTTTTGAACAAGAAAGTGAATCACTCTACAGCATCCATGCCGTTATTGTGTTGTTGTGTCGCAGGTGAAGCGAATCTAGGAATAGATTGCGCAATCCTTGCGCGGTATTTTGTAAGTGATGAATACCAAATCGCCCCCTGTTGGGACAATACCAGTTGTAATCGGACGCAGAGACGTCGAACCATGAGAATCAGCGCGGTAGGGTTTGATTCACAACTTGAAATCTAGGCAAAACCGGAATAATCCGATTGATGCTTTGACCTGATGAGCTGGTTGCTAGCGATTTAAGCGAGCCGAGGTATTAACGGCGGTCGTCAGGCTGTTGCTTAAAGAGATTCTTAATTCGCGAAATGAAACTTATTTTCACATCGGATTTCTTATTCGAAAGTTTGCTTTCCAAAGCAGCCGAACGGCGGTCTAGTTCAACCTGTTTTTCTTCCAGCTGTGCCTTGAACTGGCTGAGCTTGGCACGGTTGATTGAAAGTTCAATTTCAGCATCACGAAGCTTCGAAGTGAGCTCTTCTTTAAGATTGTTGATGCTCTCTGCATCAGCTTCGGACATGTTTTCGATTGAATCCTGGAAATCTTCAAGCTTTTCTTGGTTGTCGTCACGCAACACTGGAACGCTTGTTGAGTCAGTTTCTTTTGTCGGCGAGTCGATTGCTGGACGGTAGTCGGGATCGATTCCGTACTTGGAAAGCATTGCCTTCTTTTGCTCATGCCAATGTTTGCCAATCTCAGAACTGTCTGCTTCAGGTTCAGTTTCCTGATCGGAATCTGAATCGTCGGTGATTTCTTGACCAGTGATCTGTGTCAGGCAGGCTTGGATGCTTTCGATCTTCTCTTCGAGTTGCTGGGACATGCCAGAGCCCTGATTCGCCTCGATCAGCATCTGTTGCGAGGTTACGGCTTCTGTGATTTTCGATATTTGGCCATCAAGTTCAGCGAAACGTGATTCCAAGTGTTTTCCAAGCTTGGATTCGAGCTGTTGGTCCAATTGCGTTTCAAGCTCAGTTCGGAAGTCTTCAGGAATCACCTGAGAAGTTCCATTGGTTCCGTCTTGTGATTCAAGCTTCTTATCGATCGAATCGGTAAGGCTCTTCGTTTTCTCTTCGAGCTGAAGCGTCGTCAATTCGAGATGTTCTTGGAGCTTTGTTTCCAGCTGTTTGTTCAGCTGCTCGGCAAGCTCGGCCTGGAAATCATCAGACAATTGCTGAGCGTTTCCGCCCTGTGTTTGGTCTTTTGATTTTGATTTACCAAGCGACTTAAGCTTCTTATCGATCGAATCGGTGAGACTCTTCGTTTTCTCTTCAAACTGAAGCGTTGTCAGTTCGAGATGCTCTTGGAGCTTAGACTCAAGCTGTTGGCCTATTTGCTGTTCAAGCTCTGCTTGGAAATCCTTGGAAAGCGACTGGGCGTCTTCACTTTGAGATCCGCCTTTTGATTCGAACTTCGCAACGATCGAATCGGCAAAGCTTTTTGTTTTCTCTTCCAGCTGAAGTGTTGCCAACTCAAGATGCTCTTCCAAGTCAGTTTTGAGTTGCTTGACCTGTTTCGCAAGCTCTGTGGAATCCGAGTTTTGTTTGGAGTTTGATTGCTTGCCTTGGGTTTTCTTTTGAGCGTCGGCGAACGTTTTGCCCTGACGTTTAATTTCATCAGTGACTTTGCTGAGGCGATTGCCAAGCGATTTAAATTGTTCTTCAAACTCTGATTTGAATGTTTCAATAGATTCAGACGGTGTTCCCTCGGTTTCAGGACGTTTGGAAACTTGGTCAATTCGCTCGTCGATTGACTTGAAACGCTCGTCGAATTTGGAATCGATTTCGGCAACTTGTTCGACTAACAACTCGAAAGTCGCGTCGATTTCACTACTTTGATTCTTGAGCAGTTCGGAAATCGCTTTTTCTGTAACGCCGCCGTCTATATTCTGAGTGGCTTTTTCATTCTGCGAGACTGAGCTGGGCCCATCCTCATACATTGCCATCAGCAAATCGATACGTTCAAGGATCTGAGCCGTTTGGCTTGGCTTGCGTGATGAATCCTTTTTAGTCGAAGCCTTCTGCGTCGCAGATTTTTGCGCCGCTGCCTTGTTTGGCTTGGTAGACGTTGAAGATTTGTTGTTGGATTTAGCCATTACAGTGTGGTGATTGGGCCGATGTGGCGAGGCGGGTGTTATTCATTGAGGCAGAGGAATCTAATTGGCTGCCCTTAAAACATAGGTTCCTCTTAGGCGCAAGCGGTTATTTTTTCGATTCAATCCTTGGGCCGATTTCTTGCCGCGAAACGGGCCAAAACCAGCGTAAAATTGATACAAACCCTTCGACCGTTAGCATCGTAGATAGCCAGAACGAAAGTGGTTGCTTAGAATCGCCTCTCGCGAAACAAAATTGATTGAAACCCAACTGGTGCGCCAGTTTTTGCAGATAAAAGGATTTTCCATGTCAGAACGACCGTTCGTTCACTTGCACTGCCACAGCCACTACAGCCTCTTGGACGGGGCAAGCTCGATTCCCAAACTCGTTCAACGTACCGCCGACCACGGCATGAACGCGCTTGCTTTGACGGATCACGGAAATATGCATGGGGCGCTCGAGTTCTATCGCGCTTGCAAATCCAAAGACATCAATCCGATCATTGGTTACGAAGCCTATATCGCGCCAGGTAGTCGCACGAACAAATCTGGCGGCCGAGGAAAAGACTCCAGTTACCACCTGACATTGCTTTGTCAAAACGCGACTGGATTCAAGAACCTCGTAAAGATGGCTTCGCACGCGAGTCTGGACGGTTTCTATTTCAAACCACGAATCGATAAAGACCTGTTGGAGGAATACAACGAAGGCATTATTTGCTTAAGCGGTTGTGTCTCCAGTGAATTCAGCCGAGCGATTTTGCGCGGCAATGGAAACGGCGCTGAAGAAAGTCTTGACGAAGCCAAAGGCGTGGCAGAGTGGTTTAGCAATTTGTTCGGTGATCGATACTTTCTCGAAATCATGAACAACAATGTCAGCATCCAACAGCCACAACTCGAAGGCGCTGTTCAGATCGCAAAAGAAGTTGGCCTTCCGTTGGTTGCCACCAGCGACTGCCACTACGTTGACAAAGAAGACGCCGAAGCTCAAGACGTTATGCTGTGTATCAACATGGGCAAATTCCGTACAGACGCTGGACGGATGAAAATGGAAGGCAACGAGTTTTATCTTCGTCCGCCCGAAGAGATGTACCGAAATTTTCCTGGCCTCGAAGACGCGGTCGCGCGGTCGCAGCAGATTGCTGATACCGTTGACATTCAACTGGAGCTTGGCGAACGTTATTTTCCTGTTTTTGATTTGCCGCAAGAGCGTTCGCCCGAAGACGAGCTCCGACAACTTTGCGAAGACGGACTGCGAGATCGATACAAAAATAACCCGGAAATGTACGCCGACGGGGAGTTCGCACAGGTTGTTAAAGATCGCCTCGACCGTGAGTTGGGCGTGATCAATAAGCTTGGTTTTGCCAACTATTTCTTGATCTGTTGGGACTTTGTTGAACAAGCCCGGCAGCGCGATATTCCTTCGACTGCGAGGGGAAGTGGCGTAGGGGCAATTGTTTGTTATGCCCTTTATCTCAGCCACGTTTGCCCGATCAAATACAGCCTGCTTTTTGAGCGTTTTCTCGACGAAAACCGCCTGGAAGCCCCCGATATCGACATCGACTTTTGCAAAGAACGTCGGGGCGAGATCATCCAATATGTGAAGGAAAAATACGGTCACGACAGCGTTGCCCAAATCGGTACGTTTGGAACGATGAAAGCTCGCGCCGCGCTCAAAGACGTTGGCCGGGTATTGGGCATTCCGCTGGCTCGCGTGAACCAAATCACCGGTATGGTTCCGGATCAGCTGGGGATCTCACTTCAGGGTGCGCTTGATGCCAGTGAAGAACTTCGCGGCGTCTATGAAGGCGATCCTGAAATCACTGAGATGATTGATTTTGCGTTGAAGCTCGAAGGCTTGGCGCGGAATATTGGAACGCACGCCGCGGCGGTTGTGATTAGCGATGGCCCGCTCACCGATTATGTTCCACTTGGTCGCGTCGCAGGCAAAGAAGACGTCATTACGCAATGGTCGATGAACGATGTCGAAGACGCCGGCCTACTCAAGATGGACTTTCTTGGTCTGCGAACGCTGACGATTTTGAGCAACGCGGTCAAACTCATTAAGCAAACGACCGGCAAAGACGTTGATCCACTCGATTTCCCATTGGACGACCCAAAGACATTTGCCTTGCTTCAAAGTGGCGACACCAAAGGCGTGTTCCAGCTTGAGAGTGGCGGCATTCGTGACCTCTTGCAGAAGATGAAGCCGGACCATTTCCGCGACATCATCGCGACCAACGCGCTTTACCGTCCGGGGCCTTTGGAAGGCGGGATGGTTCAGCAGTACATCGATGTGAAACATGGCCGCCGCCCCGCAGAATATAAACTTGACGTCCTCAAGGAGATTCTTGAAGAGACCAATGGCGTCATGGTTTATCAGGAACAGGTCATGCAGATTCTTAATCGGCTTGGCCAGATTCCTCTTGCTTCAGCGTACACATGTATCAAAGCGATCAGTAAGAAGAAAGAAAAAGTCATCGCGGCCAACCACGCTGACTACATGAAAGGAGCTGTTGAGCAGGGGCTTTCGAAAAAAGACGCCCAAGACATGTGGGACATGATCCTGAAGTTTGCGGGCTATGGTTTTAACAAAAGTCACTCAACGGCTTACGCTGCGATCGCGTGGCAAACGGCTTATTTGAAATCCCATTATCCCGTCGAGTTCATGGCGGCGTTGCTGACGGGCGACATTCCCGGACGAAACTTTACCAGTAAAGATTCGCTGGTCGAACACATGGAAGACTGCGACAAGATGGAAGTCGAGGTCGTCGCGCCGTGTGTTAATTCTTCTGGTGTCGAATTCACCGTTGCCGATGAGAAGATTCATTTTGCTTTGTCGGCCATCAAAGGCTGCGGCGGTTCAACGGCTGCCTCGATTGTCGAAGCCCGCGAAGCAGACGGCCCTTTCAAAGACCTTTTCGATTTCTGCGAACGAGTAGAAGGCCAGAAATGCAGTCGCTCGTCCATCGAAACATTGATCAAAGCGGGAGCGATGGATTGTTTTGGCGCCAAACGCTCTCAACTGTCAGCCGTCGCTGATCGAGCTCTTCAGGCTGGTGCTGCGATGTTGGCTGACAAGAAGAGTGGTCAGAAGAATTTGTTTGGTGGCGACGATCTTGACGAGGACGAAGAAGAAGTCGCTGTCGTGCTTCCTGAGATGGAAGAGTGGGAAGAGCGTTTGTTGCTAAACGCAGAAAAAGAAGTCCTTGGCTACTACCTGACCAGCCACCCGCTGGCTCAATTCGAAGCTCAACTGGCGCGTTATTGCTCTCACAAGACATCGGGCCTCCAAGGGACCAAAGACCGGGATCGCGTTAGCCTGGGCGGAATGATTTCGTCGGTGAAGCAATCGCACGTCAAGAATCCACGCGATGCCAATTCGCCGACCAAGTACGCGATGTTCGATCTGGAAGACGTCGACGGTGCGATTCGATGTATTCTTTGGCCGCAAGATTACGCCAAAATGGGTGAGTTCGTTGTGTCCGATGCCGTTGTCGTTTTGCAGGGAAGGCTTGACTATCGAGGCGGTGATGAAGCCAACATGATCGTTGACAAAGTCATTCCCATCGAGAAATTAGATCAGAACTTGACGCATGGCATGAAGATCATGATCGACGAACAGCACCACGGCGCCGATGTCTTAAAAAACGCCTATGAGATTTTGCGTGGTTATCCTGGTAACCGTGAATTAAAAATCGAAGTCGTGTTGGAAAACGGAATGCGAGTTGAGATGAACTCCAACAAGAAAGTCGACATCAACGATCAACTAACTAAACGTTTGACCGAGTTGCTGGGCAAGACATCGGTTGAAATGTTGATCGATCGAAAGCAACTTTCAGCGAAAGCCGAGCCGAAAAAGTCGTGGGGCAAAAAGGGATAGAGCCAGAGAATGGTTGCTTTTTGCAGACGCAACAGGCTATCTGTGTTTGAATATACCAAACATGGATATGTGCTGGAGTGTTTCGGTGCCAATACTGGGAAAGTGGACGAGCTTTCGTAAGAATAAAAGTTGGCCGGTAAAAACAGTTTTGAGAGTTCAGAGAAAGTTAATTTAGCGTGACTGAATTTGAGCAGCTAAACCCAAAGTACGTCCTTTGGTTGAAGTGGTTTTTGGCGATCGTGGGAGTTGGCTTGCTCGTCGCGACGGTCGCAGTTTTCTTGCCCGTTCGAGCGATGGCGACTGTTCATGGCTGGCTTGGGCTGGGCGAATTTCCAGATGCTCCGATCACCATCTATCTCGCGCGTTCGACTTCAATGTTGTATGCAGTTCACGGCGCGATGATGTTGTTTGTCTCGATGGATTTAAAACGATATTGGCCGCTCGTACCTGTGTTTGGGTGGTTGCACGTTGCAATTGGGCTGACAATGTTCGGCATTGATTTGACTTCGCCGATGCCGGTTTACTGGATCGTTGGCGAAGGAATTCCAATTGCGATCGCGGGTGGCGCAATCCTTTGGATGTATAAAAAAGCTCAGTCGGCGAAGTAGTTCGCCACAGGATCGGTGCAACATCAACGATCTGAAATTTGTTACTCGAGCCAACCATGTGAAACCAAAAACTTGTCCATTTCTTCGATGGTCATTGAAAACCACTTTCCGCCTTCTTTATTTTCGTTGAAAAATCCATGCCCTGCTCCGCCGTAAAGTCGTAGGTCACTGCGAACGCCCTTCGCCTTCATCTCGTTTTGGAATGCTTGGCCGACCGAGACGGGAATGAGTTTGTCTTTGCTACCCAAAAATACAATCGATGGGGCGTCGTCACTGGAAATGTTGTGTGCGGGAGAAAATTCCTGATAACGATCACCGACCCGCGACGCACCCCATTCGCCTGGTCCGTTGTTGTAAACAGGATTGAAAAGCAACATCAAGTTTGAGCGAGCCGATACGCTTGTGTCGTCTTTGGGATCATCCGTACCGTCGGTCGTGCCAAGAAACGCAGCGAGGTGACCGCCTGCTGAACCGCCACCCGACCCGATTCGATCCGCATCGATGCCAAGCTCCTCGGCTCGCGAGCGCACCCACCTCATTGCCGATTTTGCATCACGAATGCAGATGGTTGGCGTCGAGTCAGATTTCGCTTTCTTCTTTTTTTTCAGCAATCGATATTCGACTTGGAAACAAACCATGCCGCGATTTGTCAGGTGAACGCAATGCGGGTCAAACTGCCCCGGTTTGCCGCCCGTCCAACCGCCGCCGTGAAAAAAGAGCACCGCCGGTCGCGAGTCAGTTGCTTTCCAATCTGCGGGCTTTGAAATGTGAATTTTAAGCTCGCGTTTACCAACCGTTTTGTAAACCAGCGTGGTCTTGTTGGTCGCTTCTTTGGTTGCCGCTTGTTGAGCCGACGAATCACTCGTCATGATCAGGTTTGCACTTAAGAAAAGTAGCGAAATTGTTTTCGTTTTCGTGAATTGGGGCATCGAGTGTTCTTAAACAAAGTTAATTTTGTGTCTTCGTAAGAACATCTTAGCAGCTGTCGGTCAAGTTGCGGGTTTGGGTACTGGCGCTTTTTAGCAGTGAAAATTGCAGGCGAAGGTCGTTTTTCTTCACCATTTTCCGTCGGTTAAATCCAAATGAGTCTGTTTGAATGTGTTAACGAAATTAACCTATTCCTCAGATGTGTTAAATAAATTGAAATTTATTAACATGTTTTGTTGACCTGTTAAAATTGGTGACATAAACTCTGGTATGGCCAAAACGCGAAAATCATCGAGCAAAACGGTAAAATCCAGGTGGAAACCGAACTTGCCATACAACGATTTGCCAGCGCTTCCTCCAGCAATAGAACTGGAAACGCGAGCGGTCTTAAAAGCCTGTATTTCTGCCCGAGCTGCCCTCGCTGAACTCAAACAGGCAGCGGAGATGATTCCCAATCAGGCGATCTTGATCAACACACTGCCGTTACTTGAGTCGCAAGCCAGCAACGAAATCGAAAACATTGTCACCACGACCGACAGTCTCTTTCAGAACCAATACGAAGACCACAACGCTGATTCGGCCACCAAAGAGGCATTGCGATACAGTCAGTCTCTTTTCGAAGGTTTTCGCTCGATACACAAGAGGCCACTCAACACGCGCACTGCCGAAAAGATTTGTACGCAAATTAAGCACGTTGAAATGAAAGTGCGAAAGGTTCCCGGCACGGCACTTGGAAAAGACTCAGGGGAAATTGTCTACACGCCGCCCGAGGGCGAAGACCGCTTACGAAGTTTGCTCGCCAACTGGGAGCAATTTCTACACAATGAAACTGATATTGATCCGCTTGTTCGCATGGCGGTTGGACATTATCAGTTCGAAGCCATTCATCCTTTTACCGATGGCAACGGGCGGACCGGTCGAGTACTAAACAGTCTATTCTTGATTCACGAGGGGTTGCTGACGCTGCCAATCCTTTACCTCAGTCGCTACATTATCGAAAACAAAACCGAATACTACCGATTGTTGTTGGAAGTTACTAGCGATCAGAGCTGGGAACAATGGACGCTTTTCATTCTTAAAGGTGTCGCAGAAACATCGACTTGGACAAAAAACAAGATTGATGCCATTCTGAAATTGTTCGAGCATACAGCCGAGTTTGCACGCGAACATGCTGGCAGAGCATACTCACATGAACTCATTAGTTTGATCTTTGAGTTGCCGTATTGTCGAATCCAGAATTTGGTTGACATGGAAGGATCGGTTCGGCAGACCGCTGCAAAAAAATTAAAACAGCTTGTTGATATCGGCATCCTGGAAGAAGTCGTATTGGGGCGAAAAAAGCTTTTTACGCATCCCAAGTTACTACGATTACTGACTCGTAACTCAAATAATTTTCAGCGCTATTCTGATCCAGCGGAATCCAAATAAATGTATCCGAAGCCAGAGCCGAATTGACTGATCGGCATTGGCTGGTCGTTGAATCTGGTATCTCCAATCCAATTCAAATTGTAAATGATTGATTGCGGTGACTTTTGCGGCGTTGCAAGATCGTTGTGGAGGCAAGCAAAAGCAATAAGAGGCTGCTTGGTTCAGGAACCGATGTTGCAAAAGACAAATTGTCAATCGCTACATAGGTCGGTGTGTTCGGGCCAGAAGCTCCGACGTCGGTGGTGGTAAACGTCAGGCCCACAGAGCGTGCGTTTTGGATGCTGCTCAAATCGACCGTGGTCCATCGGTCGACAATGAAATCCAGCGCGTTGTCTTCAAACCGGTAGTCGGCCAGAAAGAACTCAACGGATCCGATTTCATTACCGCCCCGGTCTACGTCGTCGTATCCGGTAAACTGAACGCTGAAGAAATCTTCGTCGTCTCCCGTCTCGCCACCAAATTGATTCGAAAATGCATCTCCGTCGCGAATCGCGATTCCTGCGAAAGTTGTATTGGTCAGGTCAACGGAAACCAAATCCTGCTGGTCGGGCAAATTGAAATAGCTCGCATCAGAGAATGCGACTGCGTAATTTTCACCTTCGACTGCTCCCCCTGCACCGTCGCTTCCACCTCCAGCAAACGATGCGTATTGGTTTCCGAACCCTGCGGTGGTTGTGTCTACGACGTTTGACCACGCAAATCCATTCCATGATCCGAACGCGGGAGTGTAACCGTTGAAGAAATCGACGCCGTCCTCTTCCCAGAGTTGAAGAAATTCCGTTTCGCCAAAATTGTCGCGCGTTCCAGTGATTGTAAAATTGTCTCGAAAGGGACTCTCGCCATTGGTATCACCGTTAAAGAATCCATCTGTGGGAACAGGCAGTGACTCAAACGTCAGAGTGGTTTGGGCGGAAACATTGTGACGGGCATGGCACAAAATTGACAAAACGATCAAGGCAATAACTGTTCTGGGTTGCTGGATATTCATGGAGTTGTTTATAGATTTTTTTCAGTAGGACTAAGGTTCAGTGAGACTAAGAGTTAATTCGTTAGTTGGAAATCATTGTTCAATTTCGCCGCCTGCCCGTGTGCAGATTGCGGCAAGTGTTTCGAGGCTTGTTGATTCGGATAAGAATCGAACGCTGCCATCGCACCAAACGGCATTGGCGCCTTGAGGGTGTTCGCTGCGGATGTCGTTTTCAAAAAAGGGAGCTTGGTTGATTGGAAATGCTTGGTCAAAAATGTTTCGTCCATTGATCCATTGCCCATCACGCCAGCCAGAATCTTCTGCGACGATCAAGGTGTTTGAGGATCCATCTGTCACGTCGCGCAGCGCGATGGCAACGTCGTTAAGCATGGTTCCTTTGGGAGGATTGTTTGGACTGGAAATCCGTTCGCCAAACATCCCGCCGTAGTCACAAGGCCCACGGCCGTTCACCAGCGTCGCGCCACGTTGGCTGCTTGGGCAAACGAAAACGGGGATGATCGTTGCGGCGCCGGCTTCGTTTTCTGCGCTGTCGAAAGCCGTTGAAAGGTCGAGCTGATTGTGTACGTTTTGCTGATCGAGAAATGGAAGCAAAAATGCGCTCCAGGCAAGTTGTCGTTTGGTTGGGTCGTTACCTAGTCTCCATTCAATTCCACCGATCGGAAATTCCTGATGGGCGGCGTGATAGTTGTGTAGTGCCAGTCCAATTTGATGAAGATTGTTGGAGCAGGAAGTGCGTCTGGCGGCTTCGCGAACCATTTGCACGGCTGGCAAGAGCAAGGCAACCAAGACGCCGATGATTGCGATGACAACGAGCAATTCAACCAGCGTAAACGCCTTGCAGCGCGCACGCCGGTCGCGCAGATTTTTCGTTGGATTTAAAATAAACATACGTAGCTTCTTTCGATGTGTTCGTCCCTCGCAGAACACAATCGGATGTTTCGAATTGGCAGGTATTCTGACTCCTGGCAAATCAACCCCGCCTTCTCATCCTTTGAAAGCTTCAACGTGTTGAGCTTCCAGCGGACAATGGCAATAAGATTAGGGTGATTTTGCGCCAGTTACAGCGGCGGGGCCGTTCCAGAGTCGCACTGGATTCCCTTTAACCATCCACAAAACACGTGAACGATCACCAAATCGACAAGCGAACACTATAGCACAAGAATTGAATTTGTCTGCAACCAAAAAATGCCTGAAAAGAAAGGGGATTCAGAAAGACGTAGTCCAAGATTTCGTGGCGGCGCGCGGTGGGTTGTGCGTGTATCTGCGAGATTGGAAAATGACATCAGCAAATTTTAACCCAGCTGAACTGTTTCGAAATCGCGAGTTGCGATGAATGAAAAGTCTGATTCGACAACTCGTTGGTGCTGAACCCGAAGAAAAATAAGATGGCATTTGAACTTCACCCTGACCTCGCGCGAGACGGAATTCCAATTGGAGAATTCCCGCTTTGTCACGTCTTGCTTATCAACGACAGTGCCTACCCGTGGTTCGTGCTCGTTCCCAAACGCGAAAACATCCGAGACGCAATCGACTTGTCGGCCGCAGACTACGAAGCTCTTTCGTCGGAGTCGCGAACGTTCAGTATCGCGATTAAGAAGATTTTCAATGCCGAGAAATTAAACATCGCCGCGTTAGGCAATGTAACACCGCAGTTGCACATTCATCACATCGCCAGGTTTTCAAATGATGCGGCTTGGCCCGGGCCGATTTGGGGCAAGCAACCTTTGACGCCCTATGATCCAGAGGCCATTGAAGCAATTCGCGAGAAGGTAGCTCAGGAAAAGATGCCGGCGTTTGTTTCGGCTTAATCGCTATTCCGTATCAGTTTTGGGCAGTGAGAATCGAGGCCCGAAAAAGAAGAACAAACCGGGGCGAATCAAGAATTCACAGAGAGTCGAAGTCAACAATCCCCCGACGATCACGGTTGCGACTGGATAAAGGATTTCACGACCTGGCAGGTTGCCCGATACGATCAATGGCAACAGGCCAATGCCGGTCGTTAGCGTTGTCATCAAAACCGGCGTCATGCGTTCGAGACTTCCCAGGAGTATTGATTCCGATGTGATTGGAGTTGCTGCGTTTTGCTCTGAGTTTGTGACATCGCCGTCAGTCGAAATTGCTTCCAGTCCAGACTCTGAGTGCTCGAAATCTTCGTTATGCAAATAGGTTGAGACAAGCAACAATCCATTTCTCGCAGCAATCCCGCCAAGTGAAATGAAGCCGACCATAGCTGAGGTGGTGAAGACTTGGCCCGTGATTTCAAGTGCCAACACGCCACCGACGAAAGCAATTGGTAGTGCGATCAGGATTTGAAATACGATATTGAGCGACGAGTAAGTTGAATAAAGCAAAACGAACACGACCGCGATTGCGACGGCGCTCAAAATCAGAATCTGTTGAAGCGCTTCTCTCTGGGCTTCAAACTGGCCGCCATATTCAACGATATAGCCCTTGGGAAGTTCAACCGTCTCGTTTATTTTCTTTTTGATCGCAGCGACCGCGGTGCCAAGATCGGTTCCGTCAGTGTAAACCTTCACGATGACTCGGCGTCGATTGCCGTCACGGCTGATCGTATTTGGGCCATCTGTTTGATGAATTTTTGCGACCGTTGACAAAGGGATCGAGCCGCCGTCTGGTAGCTCAATGGGAATCCGGCCCAGCTCTTCAAAATTTTCGCGGTACGAATCAGAGAAACGAATCACGACGTCAAAGTAACGTTCGCCTTTAACGACGCGAGTGACGGTGCGACCCTGCATTGCCGTTTCCACCATTTCAAAAACGTGACTCAGACCAAGTTTGTATGTCGCAAGTTTGTCGTAGTCGGGCTCAATTCTTAATTGTGGAATCCGTTGTTGCTGTTCCATTTTTGGCGGCTTGATACCTGGGACATCCGAGATGGCGGATTCGATTTCTTTGCCCTTGCGGATGAGCATATCGAGGTCATCACCCATTAACTTGATCGCGATCTCAGCCGTCGAGCCGGAAATCAAGTGGCTGATCAAGTGCCGAATCGGCTGGTCCGCTTCGTTTTGAACATTGGGGACTGCAACGACCGCTTGCTCGATCGCCTTGATGATTTCACTGCGATTTAGTTTCGTATCTTCGACGATCGAGATGGTGTATTCGGTCGTGTTAACACCCATCACGTGCTCGTCGTTCTCGGCTCGTCCGGTGCGTCCAGTGAAATATTTGATGAATCCGTCGGGGTTGTCGTCGCTGTGAACGAGTTTCAATAATTCGTTATTTGCTGATCCACTGATCTCCAGCGAAGTGGTTAACGAAGTGCCCGGGTTGGAGAACAGGTTAAGCTGCGTTGAGCCTTCGTCGAATTTGGGAATCCACTCCTGCCCCATGCGACTGGCAATCAATCCACTGACGCCAACGGCCAATAGCGTTGTCAGAAACATCAACGAGAAACCCAGCTTGGTCATGCTTAGTCGGATCAGCGGAGCAAAAACCATCTTTAGACCACGAACGACAAAACCGTCACCGGATTTCGAAGTGGATTTTGTTTTGCCTAATAAAAAACAGGACAACACGGGTGTCAACGTCAGCGAAACGATCGTCGATGCGAGGATTGAAACGATGTAAGCCACGCCCAAAGGAATGAACATCCGTCCCGATATTCCGCTCAGTGCGAACAAGGGAGCAAACACAACGATGACTAACATCGTGCTAACAACAATCGCGTTGCGAACTTCGACGCTGGCTTCGAAAATGACTTTGAGGATCGGGCGAGGATTTTCCAGTCTTGAGTTCTGGCGAAGCCTCCTATAGATATTCTCAACATCGACAATCGCATCATCCACTAGTTCACCAAGTGCAATCGCAATGCCGCCCAGTGTCATTACGTTGATGGAGAGTTGGAAATATTGAAATACAAGTGCCGTGGTTAAAATCGAAACAGGAATCGCGGTCAGCGTGATGAATGTCGTTCGCAAGTTAAAGAGGAACAGAAACAAGACGATGACAACGAGAATTGACCCGTCTCGCAACGCATCGATCACATTGCCAACGCTGTGGTCAATGAATTCTCTTTGCTGGTAAGTGACTTCGAGTCTCACGTCTTCCGAAAGCGACGGGCGGAGTTCATCGAGGGCGGCGATGACTTCATCGGATAGTTTTCGCGTGTCAGCGTTGGGTTGTTTTTGAATGGTTAAAGTGACGGCGCGTTTTCCATTGACCGACGAGTCACCTCGCTTTACCTGCGGGTAAGCTTTGATTTCGGCGACGTTCTCCAACAAAACGGAGCGTTTGGTGTCGTCGCGGATGACGATTTTCGCCAACTCATTTTCGTCGTTGACGCGTCCGATTCCACGTACCAAAAACTCACGCGAGTTTCGATCGACATAACCCCCGTTAACATTAAGGTTGCTTTGGGAAAGCGCCAATTCGATGTCGGTAAGCGTTACATCGTATTTATGAAGTTGATGGGGATCGATCAAGACATGGTATTGCTTGAGCCCGCCGCCCATTGTGATGACTTCCGAGATGCCTTTGATTTGTTGCAGGCGTTTTTTGACAACCCAGTCAGCTTCTTCTCTTAGGTCAAGTGGATCAGTCGAATCGGAGTCGCTCCACATGCCAATCAACATGACTTGGCCCAGCAGTGATGAAAGCGGGCCGAGGCGCGGCTGAACATTTCCTGGAAGCTGGTTGCGAGCCATCGACAGACGTTCGTTCACGATCTGACGGGAACGATAAATGTCCGAGCCCCAATCGAATTCGACATTGATCACCGAAAGTCCGACGTCAGATTTGCTGCGCACGGCAAGAATTCCTGAGGTGCCGTTGACGGCGGTCTCGATCGGAATCGTGACCAAACGCTCGACTTCTTCGGGAGCCATGCCTGGCGATTCGGTGATGATTGTCACGCGCGGGCGAGTCAAATCGGGTAGCACGTCGACAGGCAGGTCACTGACTGCTCGCGCCCCCATCACGATGGCAGCAATCGCAATGCAAACAACGATCGCACGTCGATGAAGTGCAAATTGAATGATTGCGTTTAGCATGCGAAGTGCGAATCAGTGAAATTGGAATCGGTGAAGTCGAGAATCGGTGAATTCGGAATCAGAAAGTCGGCATTCAATCAAGCGAAAAGCAAAGTGAGTTGCCAAACGATTGCCAAATCGAAATGTTAATCGTGACTGTGGCCCGCGTGTGGGTCAGCTCCGCTACCGGCAACCAGATTAAGAATTTGATTCAATTTGTATGCTTGGTCCAGTGCATACTCTTCGTAAATATCCAGATTGATCGATGGTGAGAGCACGACAAACTGTTGGTCTGAGTGCAAAACTTTGACAGCGATTTTTTTGAACTCATGAATCGTCCCTTCCGGGCTTTCGTGCGTGTGTCCAATTTTCACAAACACAAATGTTTCTGGGCCTTCGCGAACGAGTGCAGAAAGTGGCGCTACGACTTGGTCGGAATAAGTTTCGATTGGAAACTCGAGATGGGCACGCTGGCCGGGTTTAAATCGCCAGTTGACGTAGGTTCGGTTTTGCTTGTCAGTCGTTCGGCTGAGAATCTCGTTTCCGATCTCGATGTAGATCGGGTAAGTCTGTGATTTCGTGTCGACGTGGTTGTCGATTTGGAACAACTTCAGGCCTTCGCGGACTTCCTGCTGTTGATGATGGTCGTCGCCAAAACGAGCCGTAAATGTTTTTCCTTCTTCTTGCGAGGCTGCGATCTGTTCGATGTCGACTTCGTAAGCGTAACCTTTGATCAACAAACTGCTGTGATGAGTAAGCTCGCACATCTGTTGTCCCAGCTCGAGAGAAGCCCCTTCAAGCGCGTCAATTGATTCGACCGTGAAGTACAGTTTGTCAGCGTCCGCAGATTCTTCTGCGTCAACGTTGAACGACGCCCGCTCAACTGTGTTTTCTGACGGATCAAGTGTGACTTGTGGAGTCGAGGTTTCCGCTAGGTTTTCGAGAGCCGGAGCGAGCACGGTGATGGTTTGAGAAAGTTGTTTATTGGTAATCAGGCTTGAGATTTTTTCGTCGTCCATCCCTTGTAGACGTAGCGTCTGTTTTAAGCTGTCTCTTTTGCCAAGCAGTTTTTTGACTTCGAAATCAATCGCGATCAAGCGTTTTCGCGCCACAACGCCTTGTTCGTAAAGTCGGGTTAGGCGCGTAAGTTCTTTTTGATTGATGTCGAGTTCGGAAAGGACGCCAAGCATCTCAGTTTGGGCTTGGGAAAGCGACTTGTCTGTGATTTGCAGTTCGAATAGTTTTTCGTTGGGGCGAACGGCTTGCCCTTGGGCGATGTAGACTTTAGTGACGCGACCTGCAACTGCTGCGGTGACGCTGCGCCGCGACTGTGGAATTTTCTCGACGACCTCGGCCGGGATTCGAATTCGATTCGAGTATTCGCGAACTTCAAATTTTCCATATTTGAGGTTCATGTTATCTATCGTTTTTTCGAGCACTTCAACAACTTCAGCGCCATGCCCTGTATCGATGGGCGCATCGTCTGGTTTGTCGACCACCGCTGTTGGAGGGAGAATTATGGGGCGCAGCAAAAAACCGGCGATTCCACCGAGGCTCAACAGCACGGTGCATAGCAAAAGAGTGGGCCAAATTTTTCGTAGGTCCGGTCGCATGAATCTTCAACGGACGGTTAAAAAGGTATTCAAGTTAAAAAAGCGCGTGCGCCTTTTGAAGTTACACAATATGTAGGATGGACATTCTTGTCCGTCTTTTTCAGTTCCACTGTCGGACAGGAATGTCCAATTTACTTACGCGTATTTCCAAGGCTCGCGTCTCTCGCCTAGTGGAAATGGATTTTACATCTAAAAGCCATTTGGAAAATGGTTTGACGCTTCAATTCACCCCCATTCGGTAGAATCGGCAAATTCACTTGAGTTTTCCAACCGAACCCAGTTGCCCGTCCAAATGAGAATTGTCGGTCGTTCTAGTCGACACAAGAGAATTGGAATATGCGGCAAGGTTTGACTCGGTACAAACCTATTGATTCAGGCTATCGTCCAGCAAAAGCCCTTCGATGCGAACGCGACTTGCCCAGACCTGGCTGAGTGAATCGAGAAACTCGGTGGTGATGTCGATCACTTGTTGTTGGGCGGAGAGGACCTGGAGAATGCCGACTTCTTCGGGATAGCCGCGAGTTAAAAGCTTTAGTGCTTCCTGTGATTTTGGGAGCAACTGCGACGCGTACAAATTCGATTTTTGCAAGGCTGATTCGTACTGACGGAATTCGCTGGCCAGTCGTTTGGCGAGTCTAAGTTTGATCGTTTCCGCATTGTTTTGGGCTTCGAGTACGCGAGTGTTGGCCGCGGCAATGTTGCCTTGGTTGCGATCGTTAACTTGGATTGGGACTTGGAGTTGGACACCAGTAAAAAAGTGATTGGTCGCCGAGTCGCGGCCCAGCCTGAATTGTGTTTGGTAGTTGGGTACAGTTTCGGCGACTTCACGATTAACGGTTGCTCGTGCCTTTTCGATTTCGGCTTGGGCCTGAAGCAGTTCCGGGCTCTTGCTCATGATCTCGCTTAGGCAAAACTCATATGAAATGGGTTGCGTGATCGGGTCCAGTTGACCTGAAATGATTTGATAGCCAAGCTCCGGTTGTCCAATGGCGACGGCAAGCTCGCGCCAAAGGTTTTGGAGTGCGACTTCTGATTGGCGAAGCAGCACGAGCGTTTTTTGGGCCTGAAGTTCCGTTTGAATCACATCGGTTCGAGGAGACTCACCTGCTTCAAAAAGCTGTTTTGATTTCTCAATTGCATTTTTCTGTGACTCATAAAGTTGGTAGGCAAGTTCGTATTTCTGTTGGGCAATTAAAAGCTGGTAAAACGCAGTGCGAACATCAGTCTTGATCCGCAGAACTTGCTTTTCAAACTCAAGCTCAAGTACGGAGGCTTCTCGGTTTTTAATTTCGCGAGCCAGCCCAAGCTTGTTGCCACGTACGACATTACGTTGAATGTAGGCTCCCCAAAGTCCAGGATCATTTTCGTTACCCAGCTCATCGATGAAGAGGCCAAGCTGCGGGTTGGGACTCAGACCAGCCTGAATGCCTTCCGCTTGGGCGGCACGAACCCGCGCTGCGGCCGAGTTAAGAGTTGGATGGTTCTCAACGGCCATACGTTCGAATTCAGCCAACGTTGGAAAGGAAGTTGCAATGGACGAAGCCGGTACCTCGACAGATTGCGGTGTTACCGCGGGTTGCAGTGTTGATTGATTAGTGGGTTGGGAAAACTGCGGCTGAATGCCTGGTGTTGTGGCACTTGATGGTGCATCCGGCGCCAAATCCGCAAGATCGTTAGAAACCGTTTTCTTCCGATTTTTGGCACGATTCTCTTCTCGTCGCTTGAGCTCAGAGACGAGTCGTTGGCTTGCTTTTGGTTGGGTGGCGGAATTTTGGCGAGTATATATAAACTGCCCGCCAGTTTTCTGATTGAGCGATTCCCGGATTCGCTCGGATGCCGGGCTGGGCTTTAAACGGGGCGCAGCTTGACCAATCGCATCTTGCCCACACGCAGTGAGGGCATAGCTTGATATCACAAGCATCATCGTGATGCCAATGATCGAAGACAAATTGAAGGTCTTCCTTTGGGATTTCATTACCAAGCCTAAAAACCTGAACATAACGCTGCGTAGTCTTTATCGACTTGTCAAATTTTTTGGGTAAGGACGGTTATGCGTACCGGCAAGGGTTTTCAGGTTCGCCCATTTTGTCAGGTTAGCTAATTGATGACGTTAGGTTGTAACGATTGGGTGGTATTTCCGGATTGTTTATTGCAGTTTGGGCACTAATCGGCAGCTTTTTAGTTTCAATGGGAGCCCAGCTTCTGAAGGTGACATAGGTTTTGAAGGACTGAATCCCTTTTAAAGTTAAACCAATGAAACAAACGTCAAAATTTCAGACACGGAGATCACTTCGTTTCGCTAGTGCGAGACGAGGTGGTGCAGCTGTGGAGGCAGTCATTGTGATTCCACTCATCATTATTCTGATGCTTGGAACACTTGAGATTTGCTCCCGGATTTACCTCAAAGAATCAGTATCGATCTGTGCGTTTGAAGGCGTTCGCGCTGGACTTGGACGTAATACGACCAGTCAAGACGTCACGGATCGTGTCACCGAGATGCTCAATGATCGTGGCATCTTGCTTAACAGTGGTGGCAAAAACGGCAGTATTACAGTTACGCCTGCGGACTTTACGGGCATGGAAGCCTTGGATCTTGTCACCGTAGAAGTGAGTGTTCCAACCAAAGGTAATTCTCGATTTGTTTTCGACTCAGTATCGATCGGCATGTTCGATAGTTTTTCGATCTCTCAAGAGTTTGTGACGGCTTCCGTTTCAATGGTTCGTGAGTTCGATGAAGTAGAAGTAATCGAGGAAGATTAATGAGCATGTTAAAAAGAAGAAAAAAAAGAAACGTTCGTTGGGGAGCCACGGCGGTAGAGTTCGCAATGGTTGCACCGACCTTCATTTTCGTAATGGCAGTCTGTGCTGAGTTTTCGCGGATGTCTATTCTGCGCAACACTGCTCAAAACGCTTGTTACGAAGCAGCGAGGCTCGCTATGACAGAAGGTTCGACAATTGCAGATGGAATAGCAAGAGCTGAAGAAGTGATGTTCCGGCTCGGCTGCAACAATCCGGTTGTCACGATCAATGGTCAAGATGGCAGCGACGGAGACGAAGATGGAAACGTCGATGGCGAACTGACCGCACAAACCGAGTTCGTACAGTGTCGCGTTGAAATCTTTCTCAAAGAGAATGCGATTATTTTACCTGGATCAATATTTGGCGAAAACAGGATTATTGCCCAGACAAGTCTTCGCTCCGAAAGGTACCGAGGCTTTTTCGGTGAGATCAATTCCGGCGAGTAATCCAAAATTGACCAGTCTATATAAATACAAAGAAACTAACTTTATCGGAGCTTGAAATGTCAGACCCAGCATTGAAAAACCGACCTGGAACTAAAAAACCCAGAGTAAGAACGGGGGCAGTTATGCCTCTGGCCGCATTGCTTTTCCCAGTACTTATTTTATTCGCGGGATTCGCAATCAATGTGGCCTGGATGCAGTTGCTGTCCACTGAACTGAAGATTGCCACCGATGCTGCAAGTCATGCAGGCGGCCGTGCGATGAGTCTAGAGCAAACAACTGAAGCTGCAATTCGCGAAGCTGAACGCATGGTTCAATTGAATCCTGTTGGCGGTCGGGTGCTGGCCATTGCCGATCCTGACAATCCAGACAGCAGCTCAAACTCGACGATTGCAATGGACTTTGGGATTTCGACCCGCCCCAACAATGGAAGGTTTCAATTCACCGATGTGCCACGTGAGGATGTCGACGATGGATCACAACGAGCAACCAGCTTTCTCGTTTCTGCACAGCTTAATATGCCAATGATATTTGCAGTGACTGGTTTGGGGGACACTTTCCAGGCAACTCGTCGTTCGATCGCTACCCAGGTTGATCGTGATATTGCATTGGTACTTGATCGGTCTGGTTCAATGCTGTTCTACCAAGACGAAGACGCCCTCGATGACGTTCTGGATTGGCTCCACAGCAATGAAAGGGAAGTAAAGGTCGATACCGAGCGTGAGTACAGACATTGGAAGTGGATATGGACAAGTCGGACCCGAGGAGTCTGGCAGCACCGAGGTTATTTGACTATAGCCGCTACTGAAGCTGAAGGCGGGTTTTGGTGGTACGATCGGTGGGACTATCGAGACGTTGATAAATACGAAGATCGACCCTATATCACGGACACCGAGTATAGCAACGCGAGCAAAGCATTCAATGTTCGAAGTTTTTCCAACAATGTGATTTACCAGCTTGAGGCCTTCTTCAACAGCGATCACACGTTAGGTAGTGCCTTCCACTCCAGTGAGAGCAACGAATTGACCTCTCCTATGGCCCAGTATGCTGCAGATTGGCAGTATGCTCGATCATCAGCTCCGCGGTTCAGTAGTTGGTGGTTTGTTGAGCAAGGCGTCGAGACATTTCTTCAGGTTTTGGAGTCCACCGCCCAAGACGAGCAGGTCTCTCTTGTGACATTTAACCTTGAAGCAACATTGGATGAAGTCCTGCTGAGTTCGTATGGACCGATCCGTGAAAGAGTTGTTGATACATACCCTGGTGGTGGAACAGCGATTGGCTTGGGACTTGAAACAGGTCTTCCTCCTATCATCAATGGTGCGGGAGCTCGACCGTTTGCGGCTAAAACGATCATTGTTTTGACTGATGGAGTTAGTAGTAGCAACACAAGGGACCCAATCGATGCGGTCAAAGACATTATCGGTGACAATGATGTCACCATCCATACGATGACTTTTACTGCCGGTGCAGATAAGACAACGATGCGGGAAGTTGCCCGAATCGGTCACGGTCGTGCATACCACGCTGATGATGGAGCGGACCTGGTCCGCGACTTTAACGAGATTGCGAACAACTTGCCGACAATTTTGACTGAGTAAGTTGACCAAGATTTCGAGATAGACAAAAAGACCCACTTGCTTCGGCATGTGGGTCTTTTTTTTGTGTAAGGCTCGCTGTTAAAGCTTGCTCGGCGATATAGAATGGGGTCAAACTAATACCTCTTAAAAACTAAATTACTGATCGCTCGTTCACTACAAAAACATGTCAGCAAAAAAACAGACCCGAGTTTCCCCAGAGTTACTTCGTTGGAATTGTGATCTGGAACTCTTACCCTTTGAAACCACCCAAGAAATAGACCCTGCCCATGGGGTTGTTGGCCAGCCAACAGCATATGAAGCGTTAAAGTTTGGCGTCCAATGCATGGCTCCGGGGCAAAACGTATACGTGCGAGGAGCAAGGGGAACTGGCCGAATCACAATGGTTCGCCACTTGCTAAACGAGCTGGATCCGCAATGCGATGAAAAGCGTGACTATTGCTACGTACACAATTTCGAGCGGCCAGATCATCCCAGCCTAATCACGTTGCCTCCAGGAACGGCTTGTGAGTTTCGGCGCGACATGACCGGTGCCGCCGAGTTTTTTGAAGAAGGGTTAATGGAAGCGCTCGACTCCGAGCGGCATATTGCCAAACGGCAAGCCATCCAGGATCGGGTGCAAGGAGAAATTCAGGCAACCACTAAGCCCCTTGAGGATGAACTCGAAGCAAACGGCATGACCTTGGTTTCAGTCCAGCAAGGTCCTGCTTCACAAACGATGATCATGCCAGTGGTTGATGGGAATCCCGTTCAACCCGAGCAACTAAGTGCGCTTATCAAAGAAGGCAAGGCGCCGGCTGATCAGTTGTCGACGTTCGAGGAGGTTTTGCCAGAATATCAAAAGCGATTAAAGGAGACGGGGCGGAAGGTCTCTGAAATTATTCGCGGTGCCTCCAAAGAAGTTCAGGAACTAAACGAGTCGGTCGCCCGGTCGCTTGCGAGTGACTACACGGCACATATCGTTGAAAAGCATGACACGCCGGCAGTCAAATCTTTTATCGATGCGGTCATCAAGGATTTGCTTGAAAACAGATTGCAGTCTGGCGACGAAGAGGGGCGTCCAGACTTCAAAGTCTTGTATGGCGTCAACGTCGTGTTAGCCCAAAACGATTTGACAGACAGGCCAGTCGTCGAAGAGAACACGCCTTCGCTAATCAATTTGTTAGGAACGGTAGAGCCTAAATGGGGGCCAGGCGGAATGGCTATTTCCGATTACCGGGGAATTCGAGCCGGTGCCCTGCTCCACGCCGATCGTGGATATTTGGTTTTGGACGCCAATGATTTGCTGTCTGAACCCGGTGCCTGGCGAGCGTTGATGCGTACGTTGCGAACGGGAAGGCTGGAGATTGTTCCGCCGGAAATGGGCTGGATGCGACAGACAGTGGTGACTCAGCCAGAGCCAATTGAGGTCAGTGTACGCGTGATTTTGATTGGTGATGTGCAAACGTATTACCAACTGGATCACGCCGATCCGGATTTCCGAGAGTTGTTCAAAGTCCTTTCGGATTTTGACAGCGAAATGAATCGGGATGACTTGGGCGTAACACAATACGCCAGCGTGGTTGCACGACTTTCACATAGAGAGTCGCTTCCCCCGTTCCATCGTTCTGCCGTCGGAGCGTTGGCTGAGCACGGTGCAAGAATTGTTGCTCGCAACCATCGATTGACAGCCCGGTTTGGTCGAATCGCCGATATCGCGCGCGAAGCTGCGTTCCTGGCCGATGGAAAAATTGTGACCGACGAACATGTAAAATCCGCTGTGTCACGAACCAAGGCCCGGTCCAGTTTGCCATCTCGCAAATTTCGAGAAATGGTCGAAAACCAAACCTTGATGGTCCAAACAGACGGAGATGTCATTGGCCAGATCAATGGATTGGCAGTCATGCGGTCTGGGCCACTGACCTACGGTTTCCCCGCTCGGATCACCGCAACCATTGGTCCGGGAAGCGCGGGTTTGATTAACATCGAAGGCCGCGCGCAAATGTCTGGAGCGATTCATACAAAGGGCTTTCAAATCCTTGGCGGTTTGCTGCGACATCTGCTTCGAACCGAACACCCGATGGCGTTTAGTGCTTCACTCGCGTTTGAGCAGAGCTATGGCGGTATCGATGGAGATTCGGCGTCTGGCGCTGAAATCGTCTGTTTGCTTTCTGCGCTGACAGGAATTCCGGTCAAGCAATCGATGGCAATGACAGGAGCCATTGATCAGCTTGGTAATCTCGAAGCCATCGGTGGCGTCAACGAAAAAATCGAAGGCTTTTTCGATGCCTGTGATTATTTTGGCCTCAACGGCGAACAAGGTTGCGTCGTTCCCAAGTCAAACGCAGGCGATTTGATGCTTCGTGAAGACGTTGTTGAAGCGAGCAAATCTGGCAAGTTCCATGTCTATGCCGTTGACAATATCTATGACGCGATCGAGTTGATGACGGGACATGAAGCCGGTCGCCCAGACGAAAACGGTGTGTACCCTGAAGGAACGTTGCTGGCCAAAGCTCACGACGAAATCGAAAAATTCTGGCGTCTAACGTTGGCCAGTCCGTTGAAAGTTTCGCAAGTCGAGCAGTCTGGTAATTCGGACGATCAACAGCCGATTGTTCCACCCAACTCTGAAGCTTGATCTGCGGTTGACTTTAATTGACGGAAATCCAACTTGGAAAAAAGGTACAAGCATTCGCTATCTATTCGGCGTCTTGTTTCCACTTTTTCAAGATTGTTTTCGCTTTATCAAAATCTTGAACGCTTACTACTACATCAACGCGGTCGTCTTGAATTTTCGAATCATCGCTAACGGCTACCGTTGAGTTGATCCCGGATTCTTTCAGCTGCGATACCAGCAATGAAGCTTGAGTGTTGTTGTCGCAAGTTTCCAGTTTGGCTGTGCTCGACGAGGTATCTCGTGAGGTCATGTACGTATCTCGAATCCAGAGCCCGACTGTGATACAGACAAACAGTATGAAAACGAAAAGCGTCCGCATCATAAATACGTGACCGAAAGCCCAACCGATTAGCCAAAGCAGGCTGGCCCAAATGGCTACTCCGCAAAGGAATCCAAAAAGCCATTGAATAACAGGGTGTTTTGATTTTTCGGGCAAGTTATTGGCTGAGCGGATTGTCAGTTAAGAAGCAGGCGTGGATTGGATTAGTTTAAGTGCGAATCGGAGCTCGCGATCAGGTTAGCCAATTCAGCGTCAATTCGGTGATATTCACTAGAGTAGATTTCAGGAGCGGCGGAGGAGTAAAAATTATCGGCAATCCCAGTCATTTTTTTTAACTTTGCAGAAATATCTGGGGAATGGTCTGCGAAGGTTGATTCCATTTCAAAATCTCGGTCCCAAAGAACTTCGTCAGCGAGGTGTTCGATTAAATTCTCCCACTTTTCCATGTCAATCGAATCGGCGGCTTGGGGAAAGCTATCCGAGAATTGGTCCTCGAAATATTCTGGCTCGCCCCATTCACTTTCCGGCTTGCTGCACGATTCTTCGTATGCAGCCAACGCCAGTGATCGAATGTGACAGTCCGAGGAAATCCGATTGCGGTTTGCATCGATTTCCATTTCGATCAACGCGAGCATTTCCCGGTAAATCGCGAAAACGGTTGCTTCACCGATGGCTGTGAGTTCAGGCATCGGTGTTGATTTATCAAGCAGCGCAAATGCGACTTCGTGAAGGATGGCCAACTGCTGTGTTGGTTGCAGTCGGTTCAATAACTCAACATCCGTCTCGTGAGCCTCATCAAGATCGATCGCAACGGTGATCATGTCACGAAGGTAGCCAATCGCAGCGCGCACGAGAGAGGCTTCTTTTCCGCTAAGTGTTCGATCGCCTTGTGAAGTAGGCCACATCTGAGAATCCGTTCGACGAAAGATTGAAATCCGTTGTCAATTTTTTTTGCGGGCTCGATTCCCGCAGTTCCAGTCGGCTCAAAACGTAACCGATTGGATTTGGAAAATCAACCAAACTAGGGGTATTTTGGCTTTGGCTCGATTCGGGAAACTCAGAATTCCGCTTTTTTTAGTTTTGATTGACTTAGCCGAAGCGGTCAAAAGCTCGCCAAAAGTGAACGATTGTTTTAGTGATTGCTATTAACTGCGTATTCTTTGACACCAACTCTTTTTTTCGCAACTTTGCACCTTCATTCTCGTTGAATACAATTACCGATACGCGACAAATTCCCATTCCCACATTCAGCATTCAGGTAGAGTTATTATTAGGCGTGATCCTCTACCGTTGAGTAACTCCCTTGGCAAATGTTTTTTTGTGGGAGCTGGTTTGTTGTATGCCAAATTGCTTTGCCTCTTACTGTTGGCGTTTGGGCTTTCTTTCAATCAAACCGCCCAAGCCCAAGAGGATATTTCGTTACGACGTCCTGAAGATCGCGTCATCGAGCTTTACAATAAAGGCAGCTTTGAAGAAGCGATTGCGCTCGCCAGAGTCACTGATGCAAATTTGGGCAAGTACAGCGTCGAAGAAAAATGGCAACTGCTAATCGCTAAATCGCAATTGAGAATTGGCGATTACAAGGGAGCTTTGAAAACGCTTGACGAAGCGCTCGCCCGGCCTCGATTGGAGAACAGTATTCGGCTTCGTTGGATTGGCGTAGAGATTTGCCGCTACAACAACGATCCAGATCGGGCTGCAAATCTGTTCACAGAAATCACACAGTTGGCTTCGTCGAAGTCATATCTCTTCCGCAACGCACCCAGCCGAATTGTGCTTGGTAAACACTTCCTCGCCAAACAAGCCGACGCCAAAAGCGTTCTTGATACGTTTTACAATCCGCTTAAGAAACGCAATTCGAGTGACCCGGACGTCTACCGTGCGATCGGCGAAATGGCATTCGACAAACACGATTATGGTTTGGCTGCAGAGAATTTTGCCAAAGTCATTGAGCTTGAGCCAGGCAACCCTGACGATCTTTGTCTCCTGGGTAAATCGTTTTTGCCAAGCGATTCTGAAAAAGCCAATTCGTATATCAACCAAGCTCTCGCAATCAATCCTAAACATGTTGAGTGTTTGCTGATCGTGGCTGAACAGAAAATCAGTTCCGAAGCGTACGACGAAGCAGAAGAAACGCTCAAACAAATTCTTTCGGTTAATCCAAAGCACCCAATCGCTTGGGCTTATCGCGCGGTGATCGCACATCTCGACAACGATCCGGCCAAAGAAGGCGAATGTCGCACGACGGCGATGGCAAATTGGAGCGGCAACCCCGAAGTTGACCATGTTATTGGCCGTGAGCTTTCACAAAAGTATCGTTTTAAGGAAGGCGAAAAGTATCAGCGTCGTTCTCTGGTTTACGACAAAAATTTCCTTCCCGCAAAAATGCAACTCGCGCACGATTTGCTTCGTCTCGGGCAGGAGATGGAAGGCTGGAAGCTCGCCGACGAGGTTTTCAGTGTTGATCAATACAGCGTCGTCGCGCACAACCTGGTTACGCTTCGTGATCAAATCTCAAAATTCAAAACGTTAGAGCGAGATGGTTTCGTTGTGCGAATGGCGAAGGACGAAGCCGAAATTTATGGCGAGCGTGTTCTCGATGTTCTATCAGATGCATCCAAAACGCTTTGCGGAAAGTATGGCGCGAAACTCGAAACGCCGATCTTTATCGAGATTTTCCCGCGCCAGCAAGACTTTGCTATTCGCACATTTGGATTGCCAGGCGGGTCCGGTTTTCTAGGTGTTTGTTTTGGTCGCGTGATCACGATGAACAGCCCCGCCGCACAAGGCGCCAATCTGACCAGTTGGGAATCGGTGCTGTGGCACGAGTTTTGTCATGTCGTCACGCTGCAGAAAACGAAAAACAAAATGCCGCGTTGGCTGAGCGAAGGCATCTCGGTCTACGAAGAAAATCTAAAGGACACGGCTTGGGGGGAATCGCTCAACCCGAAATATCGCACGATGTTGTTGGGGGATGAACTGACTCCCGTGAGCCAGTTGAGCGGCGCTTTCCTGCGACCAAAATCAGGTTTGCATTTGCAATTCGCCTATTACGAATCGTCATTGGTGGTTGAGTATCTGGTGCAAGAGCACGGGATCAAGTCGGTCATTGGGGTGCTTGATGAGTTGAGTCAGGGAACGCCGATCAATGATGCGCTTCGTCGGCACGCAGCACCCGTTGAGTATATAGATAGAGATTTCAAAAAATTCGCTCATGCACGCGCGAACACATTCGCTCCTGAAGCGGACTGGAATTCTCTCAGCGAGTTGGATGAAGAAAAACGTAAGAGCATAAAGTCGCTTGAGGATTGGACGGCTTGGAATAAAGAACACCCAACATCCGTTGAAGGTTTGCTTGCCGAGTCAGCGTTTCGCATCAATGAAAAGGACTGGAGTGGCGCGTTGGCTCCGCTTGAAAAAGTTGTTTCGCTTAGCCCGACACTTTCCGAAGCGTATCCAATGTTGGCGCGGGTGTATCGAGAAACGGGTGAATCCGAAAAAGAATTCGCGACGCTGGAGAAGCTGGCCACGATCAATTGTGATCGCGTCGAGGTTTATACGCGGCTGCTTGAGATTACGTCAGGAAAAGGACAGTGGGATAAAACCAAGTATTATTCGCGTAAGCTGATAGCGCTTAATCCGCTGCTGTCAGCCCCACACCGCTACCTTTCGATGGCAGCAGAGAAGACTAAAGATGATTTATCGGTGATCCAATCGCTCAGTGTTTTAGCTAAAATGGATCCATTGGATGCCGCCGATGTGCATTACCGTTTGGCGTCTGCCCTGCACCGCTCCGGGCAATTGGACAAAGCAAAACGGCAGGCCATGATGGCGCTTGAGGTCGCACCTCGTTACCGTGACGCCCATGCGTTGTTGTTGCAAATCGTGGCAGAAGGAAAAGACGAAGCCAGCGGCAGGTTGTTGCAAGGCGAATCGGAACCGAACGGATCGAATCAAGGCGAAACGATTCGGGGCGGATCAGGTCAAAATGGATCCGAAGCAACTGATGAAACGAAAAAGGAGTCGCGATGAATCGAATTCGAAGTTTCAAATGGTTAGTCGTTTTGGTCGGCCTTTTAATCGGCGGCTTTGTTTTTGCACAGGATTATCAGCGCCGTTATGGAGGCTATTTGCGGCGGCCAACAGATAGTCGTGGCGGGGTTCCCAATTGGGAAAACGACAAAGACTTTAAAGACGACGTGTTCACGTTTGTGCGAATTCAATACGACGATGGCCGACGAAGCCGTGGCGGTTGGGGGAGACGCGGAGGCAAGTGGCGAACGGACTATCCAGATGCCGATTTGAATCTTTCATTTCGTTTGAAAGAGTTAACGTCGCTGGAGGTTGACCCGGACGGAAAAGTCATTCGGCTGACTGATGAAACGCTGTTCGATTACCCCTTTATCTACATCATCGAGCCAGGCAACCTCGTGTTCAGCGAAGAAGAAGTTGTGGCGCTGCGTCGCTATTTGAACAAAGGAGGATTCCTGTTGGTGGATGATTTTTGGGGCGAGTACGAATGGGAAAACTTTGAATTCGAAATGTCGCGAGTGTTTCCTGATCGCGTCGCCGAAGAGGTTCCGCTGGAACACGAAATTTTCCATATCGTTTACGACTTGAATAAGAAGCCTCAGATTCCCAGCATCGGTCACTACATGAGCGGGCTGACGACTGAACGCTCTGATGCTCAAGTCGCCCACTACAAAGGGATCTTTGACGATCAGAAACGCATGATGGTTTTCATTTGCCACAACACAGATCTGGGAGACGGTTGGGAACGCGAAGGCGTCGACCGCGGGTATTTTGAGACTTATTCCGAACCGTATGCCTATCCGCTTGGCATCAACATCGTGACGTATGCCCTGACGCATTGATCAAGATCGCGTTCAATTCAGAGCCAACCGAACAAGACAAGACAAAACAAGATTTAGACTAAACATACATCAAGAAGAACAACCGAAACGAAACCGGAGCCAACGTGAGTGCGACTTCCAACACCTTTGAAGAAGAACAGCTTGCCGTTCAACAGATTCGCGACGGCCGCGAAAAAATCTTTGACCAGCTTTCCAAAGTCATCGTTGGCCAGGAGAACGTGATCGAGGAACTGTTGATCAGCCTGTTCGCTGGTGGAAACTGTTTGATTACTGGTGCTCCTGGACTTGCCAAAACGTTGCTCGTCCGCAGCATCGCCCAGATTTTTGACTTAAAATTCAATCGCATTCAGTTCACGCCTGACTTGATGCCTGCTGACATTACCGGTACCGAGATTTTGCAAGAGTCGCAAGATGGCGGCCGCTCGATGCAGTTTGTGCCTGGCCCGATTTTCGCAAACGTTGTGCTGGCGGATGAGATCAACCGAACGCCACCCAAAACGCAGGCTGCTCTTTTGGAGGCCATGCAGGAACACCAAGTCACCGCGGCGGGCGTTAGCTACAAACTGGACGAACCGTTTTTCGTTTTGGCGACGCAAAACCCGATCGAGATGGAAGGAACTTATCCGCTTCCTGAGGCCCAGCTCGACCGTTTCATGTTCAACGTCAAAATCGACTACCTTTCTCAAGACGATGAAGTCAAAGTCGTGATGCAGACGACGTCCGATGCGAAACCTTCGATTGAAAAACTGTTTTCAGCAGACGACGTGCGGCGGTTTCATCTAACCGTTCGCAAAGTCCCCGTTGCTGAAGAGCTCATTCGTTACGCCGTTCAGATTGCGGATGCGAGTCGTCCCAATCGCGATGGCTCTCCTGATTTTGTAAGCCAATTCGTGAACTGGGGTGCGGGTTTGCGTGGTGCTCAGAATTTGATCCTGGGTGCCAAGGCTCGGGCGCTATTCAACGGTCGCTCCAGCGTAAATCTCGACGACATCCAATCGCTGGCCCATCCGGTACTGCGTCACCGAATCCTGCCGAGCTACCGTGCCGAGGCAGAGGGCGTAACGGTTGAAAAAATCATCGATCAATTATTGGATCATGTGAAAACGCCGCTGAAATAACTAACGATGGCCGGTGTTTTGTTCACCAATCGCACGCAGGATTCTTGGTGGGAGACCACCGCTATTATAAAAAATGTCCGACTCAAAAACCAATAACGACTCGCCTGATCGAAATCGACAGGCGGCGCGCGTTTCGCCTGAGACCATCATGCGAATCAAGAATTTGGAATTGCGCGCCAAAATTGTCGTGCAAGGTTTCATGTCGGGTTTGCATCGCAGCCCATACCATGGATTCTCGGTTGAGTTCACCGACTACCGGCAGTATTCGGTTGGCGATGATCTCCGCTATCTCGATTGGAAACTCTACGCGCGTCGTGATCGCTATTACATCAAGCGATTTGAAGACGAGACGAATTTGCGAAGTTACTTGCTCGTTGATATGAGCCAGTCGATGGGATTCAGTTCGCAGGAATTCAGCAAGTTTGAATACGCGAAAACGATGGCCGCAACGCTTGCCTGGTTTCTGAATCATCAACGCGATGCGGTTGGCATGATCACGTTTGGCGAATCGATCGTTGATATGGTCCCGCCTCGATATCGCGCAGGCCACTTACGCCGATTGATGATGACTTTAGAGAGATCGACTTCTGGCAAATCGACCAACGTTGCCCGGCCGCTTGAGCAAATTGCCGAAACCGTTTCCAAACGTGGGTTGGTTGTCTTGATTTCAGACATGCTGGCTCCCGTCGATCAATTCCGACAGAACCTTGGCTATCTCCGTTCCCGTGGCCATGACGTCGTGATCTTGAGAACACTTGATCCAGCCGAAGTCGATTTTTCGTTCGATCAGGCAACCATGTTTCGTGACCTCGAAACTGGAAAAGAAATTTACATCGACCCGCAAACTGCGGCGAGCGATTACAAGTCGCGATTCGAAGAGCATCAAACTGAATTGAAAGAAGCTTGCGATCAACTTGGGATCGACCTTTTTCAAATTAAGACTGACCAGCCGCTTGAAACGGCGTTGTTCAACTTGTTGCAAGTCCGTGCCCAGCAAGGCAGTTCTGTCAAACGTGCGATCCAGGCGGGAGGATCGGCATGAGTGTTCTTGCTTGGCTATTTGGACTCGGTGCGCTCGCTGTCGCGTTCCCGTTTTTGTTTCACTTGATTCGGCGTACGCCCAAAGGCCAAACCGAATTCAGTTCTTTGATGTTTCTCAAGCCCACACCACCAACGTTGACGCGGCGAAGTCGGCTTGAAAATATTCTCCTGTTGTTAATGCGAGCCGCCGCAATCGCGTTGATCGCGTTTGCGTTTATGCGTCCGTTTTTCCGCGGCGCCGATTCACTGTCTGAATTCCAAGTCGCCAACCGCCGTGTCGCGATCCTGGTTGATACGAGCGCCAGTATGCAGCGCTCGGGCCTTTGGGAACAAGTCAAAGAGAACGTCGAAACGGTGCTGGACAAGCTCGAACAAGGAGATGACGTCGCACTTTTGTCGTTTGACAATTCGGTAGAAACGATCGTCGCGTTTGATGATGGCTCTGAGGTTAATGTTGATCGGGCAGGTCTGGTTCGCGATGGAATCAGTTCGCTTGAGCCGACTTGGCAACGCTCAGATCTCGGCAGAGCGATGGTGGCGGTGGCGGATCGTTTGGATGTGTGGCGCGATTCACAGCGGGCAAAAGAGCAAGGGAAAACGGCGAAGCTTCAGGTGGTCGTGATCAGCGATTTGCAAAAAGGCTCCAACATCGAAGCACTTCAGGCGTACCAATGGCCTGACGCTGTCTATGTTCAATTCATGCCCGTTACGCCAGACGATTTTTCCAATGCGACGGTTCAGCTACTTGATCCTGTGCCCGAGGAAGACGATCCGTCATTCCGAATTCGCGTCGCCAATTCAACTGAATCAGGCATTGAGCAATTCACGGTTAATTGGAAAAGTGAATCAGCACGCGAGAACGAAGACCCTGTGCCGTTTTACGTTCCGCCCGGTACCAGCCGAGTTTTGAAAATCTCGCCCGAACAAGCCGTCGGCGCTCAGCAGTTCGTGGTAAGTGGAGACAGCGAAGATTTTGACAATACGTTTTTTGTTGTCCCAACTGAACAGCAAAAATTGGAGATCGCTTATCTTGGTGATGAAGACGTCAACGATCCAGAGGGAATGCTTTATTACCTCAAACGCGCGTTGGTTGACACAGCCAGCCGCTCCGTGACGGTCAAGCAATTTGTTGCAGATCCGTTTTCGTTTAACCAGGAACAGCCGCCTACTTTATTGGTCGTGCCCTCGGCGATTGACCAAAACGAACAACGCGAAGTCGATGCGTTTTTGAAATCTGGCGGTACGGTGTTGTTTGTGCTGCGAGACAAGGCAACGACTGAGAGCACGGCTGATTTTACGCTTGCGACGGTCGCCGAGCCGGATGCAGCCAAACGGAAGTCGTTGGATTATTCGATATTGGCAGAGATCGAGTTTGCGGATGCGTTGTTTCAGCCGTTCGCCAACCCGCGTTTTAATGACTTTACGCGGATTCGATTTTGGAAACATCAGAATGTTGAGTTTCAAGACGAAGAGTTGGTCAATGTGATCGCACGGTTTGATGATGACGCTCCGGCGATTTGGCGTCGTGAAACCGAAGATGGCGGCAATGTCTATGCGTTTTCCAGTGGCTGGGATCCCGGTGACAGTCAGCTTGCTCGTTCGACGAAGTTTCTTCCGCTGATCAAAGGCCTGATTGAGATTGCCGCCGATGTTCCGCAGCTTAATCAATCGTTGATCGTGGGTGAAACGATCGAGTTTCCGGCTTCTGAATTACCCAATCAAAAGCGCGTGATGATCAAACCGGATGGTTCGAGGCATTCAGTTGCCGCGTCCCAGTCGCGATTCGATGATGTGGATCTGCCCGGTATTTATCAGTTGAATTTTGCTTCAATGCCAAAGGCGAAGCCCGCGGATTCGAATCAATCAAGCGATGCTGAACCCGCGAATGATGAATCTTCAAAAGAAACAAACCAGCCAAGCGTCACCCAAGCAAATTTTGCGGTGAACGTTGATCGTTCGGAAAGCCTGACCGCAGCGATTCCTGTTGAAAAAATTGAAATGTTCGAAGTCAAAGTCGGCGAGCAGAAAACGGCTTCCAGTGAGTTGTCCATGATGCGCGAGATGCGTGATCGTGAACTTGAAGGACAGCAGAAATTTTGGAAGTGGCTGATTGTCGCCGCGTTGCTGTTGCTTATCGGCGAAACATGGCTGGCCGGTCGAACGGCGACAAAAATGCTTGCCAACGAAACACAACCTTCCCTCCAACCGTCCAGTGGACTAAGCGAGATGGCCTGATGGATCAAACGCTTTACAAACGACTTAAGCCCGTTGTCCGGCGAATGCAATTTCGTCGAGTCGCCATTTCGTTGGCAATCATCTGGTGCCTTGGGGCGCTGATCGCGATTGCAATTTATTTTCTCAATCAGAATCAAGTCTTTGATTCCTCACGGTTGCTGTGGTTCGTGGTCGGTGGAACGGTACTGGCTTCTTTGATCGGCGCGGCCAATGCGTTTTATCATTCGAAATCGGTTGCTCAAGTCGCTGAGGAATTGGAAAAACAGTTTCCCGATCTTGATGCGACTTTGATTACTGCAATCGAACAACAGAAAAAGAAGGGCGAGAGGCTGGGTTATTTGCAGCAGGATGTGCTTCGCCGCGCCGTCACGCACAGTTATCTCAATTCATGGCCGGCGATTATTCCAGGTTGGCATTTGATTGCGGCTCCCGTTGCAGGATTGATCGGCCTGATCGCGTTTGGCATCGCCATGGTGTTTTTGGTTTTTTATCCAAAAGCAATTCCAGTTGATCAAACGATCAATTTTGCTGATGCGGCGATTGATCAATCCAATTACGAAATCTCAGTAGAGCCAGGTAATGCTGAGATCGAACGTGGGACGAGCTTGTTAGTGTTGGCTCGTTTTGCCGAGTCGATTCCACCCAATGCGACTTTGGTTTACGCCCGAGCTGATGGGGCCGAGTCGCGGGTTGCAATGACAAAGAGCTTGGACGATCCAGTGTTTGGAGCTCGCGTTGCTGCGGTTGAAACGGCGCTAAACTATCGAATTGAGTTCGCTCAAAACGTCACCGACCAATACGACGTCACCGTGTTTGATTATCCGAAATTGGTTCGTGCAGATGCGACGCTTAAGTATCCCGAGTACACGGAGTTGAAAGAAAAAGTTGTTCAGGACGCTCGGCGTTTGAACGCCGTCGAAGGCACCACAGTCGATATGGCTTTCTTTGTTAACAAACCAGTCATTAACGCTTGGTTGTTTCCAGTTGGCCGAAGAGGTGAAGGCGAGCCCGTTGAGTTGACTCCTGATTCGCAAGATCCGATGAAGCTCACGGCCAAGATCGCCATGGATCAGTCGCAGAAATATGAGCTTCGATTGATCGATCAGGCAACACGTGAGAATCGTTTTCCGCCAAAATTCACTTTCAATATGCTCAACAACAATCCTCCCGATTTGAAGTTGACCGCGCCCGGGCGAGACATTCAGGCTTCGCCGTTGGAAGAAGTCCAGTTGAGCGCCAACGCTTGGGATGATTTTGGGCTCAAGTCGTTTGGTTTGAACTATGGAATCGCAGGGCAGGAAACAAAGGACTTGGTGCTTGAGCAAAAAGCAGCAGGCAAAAAGCGAAAGAAAGTTGAGCACTTGATGGCGCTTGAGGATCTCGAGGCCAAGCCAGATGATTTGGTTTCCTATCACTTTTGGGCAGAAGACGTTGGGCCCGACGGAAATGTTCGTCGTGTGATGAGTGATATGTATTTCGCTGAAGTCAGAAGTTTCGAAGAGATTTTTCGACAGGGCCAAGCGCCCACCGCGGACCAGCAGCAACAACAGCAGCAGCAACAACAAGGTCAGCAAGGCCAGAACGCGCAGCAGGCGCAGGAGTTGGCGGAGCTTCAGAAAGAGATCATCAACGGAACTTGGAAAGTGATACGCCGCGAGTTGCGTGACACGGTTACGGAGCGATATGCCGACGATACGAAATTGTTGTCAGAGTCTCAAACTTCGGCAATCGCTTTGTTGGATGAATTAGATGCTGAGTTGGAAGACGAGCAATCAAAGTCCTACGTTGAGGCGGCGCGGACGTTTATGAACGAAGCGGTGCTTCATCTGAATGACGCCAATCGTGATGAGAATACTGGGGCGCTTAAACCTGCTTTGTCGAGCGAACAAGCGGCGTATCAAGGATTGCTGAAACTTCGTGCGCGTGAGCATGATGTCGTGCAGCAGCAACAACAGCAACAGCAGCAGCAATCTTCCTCACAGCAACAAAATCGAGCTCAGCAACAGCTTGATCAATTGAATTTGCAAGAAGACGAAAACCGGTACGAGAACGAAAAAACGGCTCAGGAGCAAGCGGAAGAAGCAACTGAGCAACAGGAAGATCGTCAGGTGCTTAGTCGCTTGAGAGAGCTTTCCCGTCGTCAGGACGATTTGAATGAGCGTGTCAAAGAGCTGCAGACGGCATTGGAAGAAGTGGTAACGGAAGAAGAAAGAGAAGAGATTGAGCGACGATTGAAATCGCTTCGAGAGCAACAAGAGCAGATGCTACGCGATACTGAGGAATTGCTTGATCGAATGCAGCAGGAAGAAAACCAGCAGACGATGTCCGAGGAATCGGAGAAGCTGGAAGAGGCTCGCGAAAGTCTTCAGAGAGCGTCAGAGGCTTTGAACCAAAACGAGCCATCCAAGGCTGCTGCTGAAGGGACCCGTGCTCAACGCGATCTTGAAGAGTTGCGAGATGAGTTTCAAAATCGAACCGCGGGTCAGTTTACTGAAGAGATGCGTGAGTTGAGAAACGAAGCGCAAAAGCTTGAAGAGCAAGAGCAGGAAATCGCGCAAGAGCTTGCCGAAAAAGTTGCCGATCAAACGGCTCCTGAGAGTGCCGCGGATCAAGCCAAACCAACGGCTCCGTCACTTCGCGAAGACGCGACGAAGGACCTTGCAAGTTTGGAGGAGAAAATCGGCCAGCAGCAGTTGGCGGTCGAAGAGTTGCGTGAAAAGATGCGGAAAACGATTACGGAAGCCGAGGAGTTTGAGCCGCTGTTAGCAGATGATTTGTATGAGACGTATCGCAAGTCTGAAGCGTCTCGTCCAGATGAAGCACTTGAATCAACACGTAGATCGATTCAACGTGGCTGGGCTGATGATGCGATTGCCGAAGAGGAACGGGCTCGCAAAGGCATTGAGGAAATGCGTGAAGGGATCGAGAAGGCGGCGGAAAGTGTTTTAGGTGATGAAACGAAAGCGCTTAAGGCAGCACAGGAAAAGCTCCGCGATTTGAATCGCGAGTTGGAGCAAGAGATCGAGTCGCAAGATCCCAACCGGTCGCCCAATTCGCGTAACGCAAATCGCCGAGAGGGAGAGGAAGGCGAGCCAGCAGAAGGCGGTCGGGCAAATGGCGAACGTGAGCGTGAAGGTCAAGAACGGGAGCCGCAAGAAGGCGCAGGCCGAGAAGGTGAGCCACGTGAGGGGCAAGGCGAAGGCCAAGACCGGGAGCGAGAACCCCGTGACCAACAAGAAGGCCGACAAGGACGTGGTCAGGGCGAGCCACGAGAAGGCGAGCAACGAGATGGTGAAGAACGTGAGCGCCAAGAAGGCGAGCCACAAGAAGGACAAGGCCGCGGTCAAGGTGAGCCCCAAGAAAGTGAACCGCAAGAAGGACAAGGCCGTGGTCAGGGAGAACCCCAAGAACGCGAACCGCAAGAAGGTCAGGGTCGAGGCCAAGGAGAACCTCAGGAAGGTGAACCTCAAGAAGGTCAGGGCCAGGGTGGGAATCGCGATGGCGAGCGAAATCGAGGTGGCGCCGACAACGAAAATGAAACGGAGCTTGAGCGGATGCAGCGTCAAATGCGCGAGCTTAGTGAACAACCGGGCGAAGGACGCGGCTTAAACATCGGGCAAAATTTGGGCCCTGGAAATCAGCGAATGATGCGACCAATTTCAGGTGATGACTTTCGCGATTGGTCCGACCGGTTAAGAGATGTTGAAGAGATGATCGCCGACCCCGATTTGCGTGCCGAAGCATCTCGGATTCGCGAGCAGGCTCGTGAGCTTCGAAAAGAAATGAAAGAGCGACATTCGGCCGATCCAAATTGGGATCTCGTCAAACTTAAAGTCGCCAAACCACTTGCTGAACTTAAGGACCGCGTTGCCGAGGAGATCATGAGACGCGGCTCCAAAGATGCTTTGGTTCCACTGGACCGGGATCCGGTTCCGGTTGAATATCAGGATGCCGTTCGTCGATATTATGAGCGACTAGGGAGCGGCAAATGATTTTTGGTTTTGATGTTTCCAATTTAATTTCAACTGATCAGTTTTTGCCGATCGCGTTCCAATCCGTTTTTCAAACCAGCGTGTATCCCAATGCCTGGGGCTCGATGGATTGGTTGATTCCAATTGCGATCGTGTTGCTGGTCGCATTGGCGGTTTTGGTTTGGTCGTATGCTCAATCGCAGGCGTCGATCGGGCTAAAGACGTTCTTGGTCGTGATGAAAATTGCGGCGTTGGTGTTGTTGGCCGTCTGCCTACTTGAACCGCTTCAACGTTACAGCCGTCCCGAGCAGGGTGCGAATTTGATGGTTGTAATGGCCGACGATAGTCAGAGTTTACAGATCAAAGACCGCGGGAATTCAGACACTCGCGAGACGCAACTTCAGCGACGGCTAAACGAGCAATCCGAGTGGCTCGCCAACCTGTCAGAGGACTTTGACGTACGGCGATACCAATTCGATCGGCGCTTGCGTCCGGTGTCGAACTTTGTTGGCTACAAAGCAGATCAACGCGGCAGTGATATCGTCAGCAACCTTCAGCTTGTCACCGATCGTTTCAGCGGGCGTCCATCGGCTGGAATCATGTTGATGACCGATGGGAACGCGACCGATATCGGTGGTTTGAATTTGGATTCATTGGATTGGGAAAATATGCCGCCGATTTATCCGGTGGTCGTTGGCAAGCAACAACCGGCCAAGGATCTTGGGATTACCAAGATCACAAGTTCGCAAACCAATTTTGAGTCGGCGCCGGTGACGATCACGGCCGAACTGACCGCTCACGGTTATTCGGGAAAACGAATCGCGATTCAATTGCTTGACGAAGAAGGCAAAGAACTCGAGCGAAAAGAAGTCAATAAAATCCAGGATGGCCGACCGTTCGCTGTGCGTTTCAAAACGACTCCCGTCAAGCGAGGAGTCAGCGTTTATCGCGTGGCGGCTTCGGCTAAAGGTGAGGAAAACGAATCTGCCGAGTCGTCGACCGAAGCAACAATCGTTAACAACCAGCGAATGGTGGTCGTCGAACGTGGACGCGGGCCGTTTCGAGTGCTTTATGTTACTGGCCGACCGAACTGGGAATTGAAATTCCTGCGGCGAGCGATTCAGGAAGACGACGAAATGGATTTGGTGGCGTTGGTCCGAATTGCAAAACGCGAAGCAAAATTTTCCTTTCGTGGTCGTACGGGCCAACAATCCAATTCGCTCTTTCGCGGATTCGAATCGCAAGACGATGATACGACCGAGAAGCATGACGAGCCCGTTTTTCTGCGGCTAGGGACGCGTGACAAAGACGAACTGCTGGGTGGGTTTCCAAAAGACGAACAGGATTTGTTTGAATACGATGCGATTGTGTTGGATGACCTTGAGGAAAAGTTCTTTTCGGAAACTCAAAGCTCATTGATTCGCAAATTTGTTTCGCTTCGCGGAGGCGGGTTGCTGATGTTGGGCGGGCAGGAATCGTTTGGAAGTGGCAAATATGATCGCACGCAAATCGGCGAGATGCTTCCGATCTACCTGAATCGCGTGGTGGCTCCTCAAGCAAAATATGCACTTGATCTGACACGTGAAGGCTGGTTGCAGCCGTGGGTGCGAATCGAGTCGACAGAAATCGAAGAGCAGGAACGGCTGCGAAACATGCCGAATTTCAAAACGGTGAACCTTTCAAATTCGATCAAGCCAGGAGCGACTGTTCTGGCCACCGTGTCCGCTCGTGAAATGGGATTGGGAGCATCGGTTGATACGGAACAACAATTTCCTGCATTAGTGGTTCAGCCGTTTGGAAAAGGTCAGGTTGCCGCGATGTTGATTGGCGATCTTTGGCGTTGGCAGTTGCAGGGCGACGAAGGAAGTGACGACATGATGAAGGCGTGGCGCCAAACGCTCCGCTGGTCTGTTGCCGATGTCCCGCGACGCGTGGAAGTCGAAGTCACGCGAAAGAACGACGCCAATCGTACTGCCGTTGTCAAAGTCCGCGTTCGCGATGAGGCTTACAAACCGTACGATAATGCGACGGTTGCAATCGAAATCAAAACGCCAGATGGCAAGTCTATTGAGATGACGGGCGAGCCAGCGGGAACCGAGCCGGGTGTCTATGTTGCGAACTTTGTTTCCAGCTTGCCTGGTGCGTACCGCGCTGTTGTGCGGGCTGCAGCCGACGACGGAAGTGCAATTGAAGATCGCGAAGGCGGGTGGGTTTCAGAGCCGGACAGCGAAGAGTTTCAATCGCTCGAAGCCAATCGAACATTTTTGAATGAATTGGCCAAACGAAGCGGCGGTGAGTTGATCGAACTCGATGAATTGGATCAGTTTGTTGATAGTTTGGAGTTTAGGCAGGTGCCGATTACCGAAGTAAGATCGTTGCCTTGGTGGCATCGCTGGACCATTTTCGCAATGGCGATTGGTTTGCTGGTCGGCGAGTGGGGAGTTCGACGTTGGAAAGGGCTGCCATGATCATTAAGAAAATCGCAACTGCTGTATTATTGCTTGCTGTTGGGTTGCCGTGTCTGGCTCAGCAAGTTTCCGCTCAATCACAGAAAGTGATCGTGGTCGTCGGTGCTCCCGGTGAGGAAACATTTGGAACCCAATTCGAAACGTGGGCCAGCAATTGGAAGACGGCGATTGAATCGGCAGCGGATTCAAAGATCCAGCTCGTTCAAATCGGATTGAATTCTTCAAGCGAGAAAACAGCTTTTGATTCTTTGAAGTCAGAAATCGCAAGTACACCTAAAGAAGTCGGCGAGTTGTGGATTGTGTTGATTGGTCACGGCACCGACGATCGCAAGACATCGAAATTCAACCTCCGTGGGCCTGATGTTTCGGCTAAACAGCTAAACGAATGGCTTACTCCCCTGCCCTGTCGCACGGTCGTGATCAATTGCTCGTCGTCGAGTGGTTCTTTTATTAACAAATTGAAATCGAAAAACCGAATCGTAGTCACTGCGACCAAGAGCGCCGCTCAGCAGAATTTTTCTCGCTTTGGTGGAAACCTTTCGGAGGCAATTGCAGACCCATCGCTTGATATCGACAAAGACCAGCAGACGTCGCTTTTGGAGGCTTTTCTTGGGGCGTCGGCTCGAACGCAAGAGTTTTACTTGCAGGAAACTCGTTTGGCAACTGAATTGGCGATGATTGATGACAACAGCGATGGGCTCGGCACACCAGCCGATTGGTTTCAAGGAACTCGTGCGGTTAAGAAATCAAAAAAGGGCGAGCCGGACGGGTTCGCGGCCAACCAAGTTTTTCTGGTTCGCCGAGGTGCCGAGGCAAAATTGTCACCCGAGCAACGAAAGCGGCGTGACGAGTTGGAAATGAACCTTGAGGTTTTACGTGCACAAAAGAAGATGATGGACGAAGACACGTTTTACCGAAAGATGGAGCCGATCTTGTTAGAGCTTGCGAAGGTTTACCAATCGATAGATGCATCTAACGGCCAGTAGTAAGTAATTTGGACATTCCTGTCCGACATTCACGAGCCTGAAAGAGGCGACAAGAATGTCATTCTACGAAAGGAAAAACGGAGCTGAATGGGCAGTATTCTTTTTTATGTTGTGGTTCGCAAAAGTATTTGCGAGCCATTTATTCCAGAGTTTTTATTTGGTGAGTTGTCTGGCAAGACTCAGACAATTCAAGGATCTCGAAACCGTCACTACGCAGTTCCCTTTCCGCCAGATGACATCGCTGTGTTGAGCAAAAACACCGCAGTCATGCCAAAAATACTGGGAAGCAACAAACTGGTATTGTCCGGGAGTTTGAAGGAAAAACTGGAGTCGTTGGTCGACGTAAAATGGAGAAGTGCAGTTATTGGTGAGCCATTCTTTTTCGATTGGAGCGGAAAAGACGGGTTTGAGCTGTTTGATGACTATCACGAAAGAGAGCTAGAGCGTTGCCTAGCATCTGGCAAGAGCCAAGATGAATGTGAAATGTCTGAAACCACGGACCCCGGGTTGGCGTATTTGGATTTCGTAGAGCAGTACCACACTCCCGAATTCAAGTCTGAAACTGACTATTTTGAACTTATCGCTGTGTCGTCGACATACGCGATAAAAAATGGCAGTTTCGACGATGTGGTCGCAATGGATTTTGATAGGGAGCCAGTTAAGTTTATCCGGGCAACGAGTGACTGGAGCAATTGGTTTTCAGTTAGTCTTCTTCAGAAGCACAAGCTCTTATTTCTTAAATCCGAAACCTACGCAGTTGCTCCAGACGTGTTTGCAATCATGGATGAGAGTTTTGAGCGAGAATACTACGATGTATTCGAAATTTGTGACAACGATTACCCTGTGCTGTAGCCCTCATCCGATTCAAGCATCAATATCTTTTGGCACGATGCACTCGGGTGAATCGTTAGCGGCTTTGTTGACGATTGTATCCACGGGGTACGTTTGAAGTTCTTCTGAATCGTACGGGACAAGGGCTTTTTCCAATGTCTCGCGATCTGAAAATTCATTGTCCAACCAGAAATCGAATTGCTTTTGCTCCAAAATCACAGGCATGCGGTCGTGCAGTGGCTGCATGATCTTGTTGGCTTCAGTGGTCAAAATGGTGCAAGATTCGATTGGCTTTGCTGAAGGATCTTCTTTGTCGGTCCACGACTCCCAAAGCCCTGCCACGCAAAACGGTTGGTCGTCGACGCGGGAGATGTAAAACGGTTGCTTGGAAGTTCCCTGCTTTTTCCATTCGTAAAAACCGTCGATCAGCAAGAGGCAACGGCGTTTTTTGAAAGCCGCACGAAACGCGGGCTTGGTCGCCACGGTTTCCGAACGTGCGTTAATCATGCGGGCGCCGATTTTGAGATCTTTGGCCCAAAACGGAACCAGGCCCCAACGTAACTCTGCTACTTCGCTTTCGCCGGAATCATTTTGACGGACGGCAAGTGCAGGTTGGGTTGGACAAACGTTGAAGCGTGGCTTGAGTTCAGGAAAAACAAGCTGTTGTTTTCTCAGGTCGTCAAACAGGTCTGCCAATGAAGGGGCTGGAGTTCGAAGTGTAAACCGTCCGCACATGTTAGTTTTAGTCCTCGAAGGTGTAACCTGCGTTTGTGAGTGCCTGTTTCGTGCTCTGCACACTGGTCTGCGAAACAAGAAAGTAGTCGGTATTGTACGTTGAAAGTGAGAAGATCGAAATTTTTGCTTCGGCTAGTACTTTGCTGATACCGGCGATGACGCCAACAATGTCAAATTCGAGCTCGCTGCAAACGCGAAAACATTTCCAATCGGGACTGACTTGGGTTTGGTCGGAATGGACGAATGGGGCAGGCATCGAAGACGATGGTGCGACGATCGTAAGCTCTTCATCGGTTCGAAGAATGGCAACAAATTCTCCTTTTAACCAGTTTGGGATGTCGGCGTCGGGAGCAAGTTGGCAAACCGAGTAGGTTTCGTTGAGAAAGCGGAGTTTCATTTTCGAATGTTGTGGAACGCGATACTGTAGAATGCCAATCGGCTTTTGAGGTTTTAGAATTATGGCTTTAGTTTGGCGTGAAGGAAATGGCAGACGATTTTTTACCAACAGCAACGATTGAAATGCTGCGGCAGCGTGCGGAAGTTGTGCGTTCGATCCGAAGTTTTTTTGATCAGCGAAATTTCTTTGAGGTAGAGACGCCGACAATTTCTCATGACATTGTTGTGGATCGGTATCTTCATCCTGTTGGTGTGACCAAAAGTGATTTGACAGGACGGGCTGACGATTCGGACCAACGACTTTGGTTGCAGACTTCGCCTGAATTTGGGATGAAGCGTTTGGTGGCCGCTGGGGCGGTGGCGATTTATCAGATTTGCAAAGCGTATCGTCGAGATGAGATCGGTCGAATTCACAATCCCGAGTTCACGATGCTGGAATGGTATCGTGCGGGAGATGATCTGGTGACCGGGATGGATCTGCTGGCGGAGTTGGTGGAGACGATTTTGGATACGCCCAAAACTGTGCGGTTGAGCTACCGCGAGGCTTTCAAAAAGTTCGCCGATATTGATCCGTTTGAAAGTTCAATCGAGTCGCTTCAAAACACGGTCCGCACCGCCAGTGTGAAAGTTGAACTGGAGGGCGAGAGTCGTGACGATTGTTTGAACGTGATTTTGTCAGAGGTTGTCGAGCCAAATTTGGGTGTCAACGCTCCGACCATTGTTTACGATTGGCCGGCCAGCCAAGCGGCATTGGCGATGGTTCGTGAAGAAGAGCATCCGGTGGCCGAGCGTTTTGAGATTTACGTCAATGGCGTGGAGTTGGCCAACGGTTACCACGAGTTGTTGGAGGCACGTGAGCTGTCGCGGCGCAATTCGATTAACAATCAGATGCGTGTGAAGGATGGAAATCAGTTGTTGCCTGAGGGCAGCCGTTTGTTGGATGCGATGCGTAAAGGGATTCCGCAGTGCGCTGGCGTGGCTCTTGGTGTTGATCGATTGGTGATGCTGGCGTTGGGTGCGAAATCAGTTAGCGAAGTGATGGCTTTTACGATCGATAATGCTTGAGAAGGAAGGCATGAATGATCCGCAATTTTACAGAACGCTTACTAGTCAAACCTGAATTGACCGGGCCATGTTTACGCGAAGTGCAAGCATGCTCATGCTGCGCGTGAGCATGGCACCCAGAGTATAACGTGCCTGTAGGCATCTGCTTTCTTTTTTAAGAGCCTTGGAGCAAACTATTACTAACGAACGAACCCCGTCGCGAGCTGCCGCCTTGCGAACGATCCCAGCGCGACGCGCATAAAAAAACGGCCGAGCAAAGTTTGCTCGGCCGTTTGATTGACTTTCGATTTTGATGAACGCTTAGTTGGCGTTATCGTAATCGTCTTGTGAAGCTTTCATCTTTTCTTTTTCTGCTTTGGCACGAAGTAGAGCTCGCTCTGCAGCGGCCGGTACAACGCGTTGGGCAAAGTAAAGATGTTGTGGAGCGAAGTAACGCTCGTATGATCCGTCCATTCGCTCGATGCGATTTTTGACGGATAGTTCTTGCCAGCTCAATCCATCTGTGACGTTCCAGGCAGCAGCTTGTGCAACTGGCTGAGAGATTTCGTCGTTTGCGAGCATTCGCAACATTTCGAAAATTCTTGGATCCTTGTTCAGGTCAGTCAGCGGTTGAATTTTGTATTTGATTCGTGACTTGGGATCTGGCTTTCCTTCTTCAAGACAAACGATCTTGAATGCAGCTTTGCCAACGCGTCCGGGAGGGATATTGAAAATACCGCCTTGTCCGCCACCGCCTTGACCACCGCCGAAACCGCCTCCGCCTTGTCCGCCACCGGCACCGCCGCCAGCACCTTGGTTACCGCCGCCGCCAAAACCTCCGCCTTGGCCGCCTCCGCCTTGTCCACCACCGAAGCCTCCGGCACCGCCACCAGCGAAGCCTTGTCGCAAGACAGGGACAACTGAAAATGCGGCTGGCATTTCAATCGCGAGTGGTTTGTCAGAGTTGTTTTTGACAATGATGTTTGCTTTGGCCGAGCTGTTTGCCTTGACGATGACTTCAATGTCACCTTGGCTCATCGCGCTAAACATTTCGACTGACTCAAAACCTTCCACAGGGATTTGGGTTTTGGCAATCGTGTTCATACGACGCTCTCTAACCAGTCTGGCTCTGGCCGATTCTGGCTTTACAGATTCGACTTTGACTGCTTCTGATTTTTCGTCTTTGGTTTCGTCTTTGTCGTCAGCATTTGCCAAACCTGAGATGGCGACTGCTGCAAAAAGAGCGACCGAAAACTTCAACCAATGATTCAACTTTGTTCTCATCAAAGAACTCCTCGTTATTGGAACCGATGCCTCTTGCCCGCACCGGTCAGATCTACCAGAAGGTGTATCAAATTAAATACAATTTAGCCAATGGGTTTTAAAAATGATTGGCCACAACCTGCTTCAAGGATAGTCTCGGAATATTCAAAATCCAAGTAATTTCCGCGTTAATTTAGCTTTCCCCGCAATAAAAAAAAAGCACATTCGGGACACAGGGTCGACCGAATGTGCTCTTCTAATCTGCGGATTTCGCTAAAAAAGCGATTACAGGATTCCCAGTGTACAGGAAACATCGTCTGATGCTGGGTTTACCACCATTTATATCTTGAGGTATCAGATTGGTCAGAATGTTCTCATTCGTACCCTTGGTATCGTTGCGACGGTCGATGCTAGTACTCCACGGGCGACGGCTGGGGGGGCGGAAAAATCGGATCTATCTGGACTATTGGTGCGGTATCGGGGTAGTGAGCCGGAATGCTGGTTTGGTGAAGGACTGTTTTGCCGGCGCTATGGCGCGATAATTAACCACAGAGGACACGGAGTAACACAGAGTTCCGTGTCGCCGTTTGACGATATTGAGGCCGCCTTTGATTAGCTCGTATGCCGACGCCTTGCCTTTTTTACTTCTCTGTGAACCTCTGTGTCCTCTGTGGTTAATCAAGAGCATGGTTAAAAGCATGCTTGTTCCGTGTTCAATCGAGAGCACGACGGAACTAATTGACAGAAAAAAAGCCTGATTTGCATTGAGCAAATCAGGCTTGGTTTAAGTTCCGAATGTCGGCTTGGTTCGGTTTACAAGAACGTCGCGATGACCAACGCAACAACGCTCATAAGTTTGAGCAAGATGTTTAGCGATGGACCGGAAGTATCTTTGAACGGATCGCCGACTGTGTCGCCAACAACGGCCGCTTTGTGAGCTTCGCTACCTTTAACCAACTTGGTGCCGTCGATTTCGTAACCTTCTTCGATCATCTTCTTTGCATTGTCCCAAGCACCACCAGCGTTTGACTGGAATAGAGCCATCAAAACACCGCTGACGGTTACTCCAGCAAGCAAGCCACCCAGCATCAAGGCGTTGATGTTGGAATCTGGCTCCATGAAGAATTTCGGGACAAATCCGAATGCGACTGGAACAAGAACGGCAATCAATCCTGGAACGATCATTTCACGAATAGAAGCACGTGTTGAAATCGCAACACATTTTCCATACTCGGCTTTACCGTCGGCAGCATCAAAGGTTTCCTGCTCAGATTTTGTCCATTGGTCGTAGTCTTTACCTTCGTTCTTGGACATCACGTTCAACGCTGCTTTCAATTCCGGAATGTCCCGGAATTGGCGGCGGACTTCTTCGATCATCGCCATCGCCGCACGTCCGACTGCGTTCATCGACAACGCGGAAAACAGGAATGGCAACATGGCTCCGACGAACAATGAAGCCATGACGAATGGGTTGGTGATGTCGATTGATACGATTTGCGAATTGGTGTGAGTCAGGTTGTATGACGTCATGAAAGCGGCGAACAAAGCCAGAGCCGTCAAAGCCGCCGAGCCGATGGCGAAACCTTTTCCGATCGCGGCTGTCGTGTTTCCAACAGCGTCCAGTTTGTCAGTTCGTTCGCGAACTTCTTCTGGCAATTCAGCCATTTGAGCGATGCCGCCCGCGTTGTCTGAAATCGGACCATAAGCATCAACGGCCAACTGAATTCCAGTATTGGAAAGCATGCCTACCGCTGCGATCGCAATTCCATAAAGTCCTGCAAAGTGGTAAGCACCCACAATTGCACAGGCGATGATGATAATCGGAATCGCTGTGGACATCATGCCGACACCAAGTCCGGAGATGATGTTGGTTGCTGAACCTGTTTGGGATTGCTTTACGATTGAGATAACAGGACCAGTGCCAGTTCCGGTGTAGTATTCGGTAATTTTACCAATACCCAATCCTGAAAGGAGGCCGATTAGGATCGAGTAAAATACGCCCATGCTGGTGATGGTTTTTTCGGTTGGCAAACCTCGATCTACAACCCACTCCGATGGCAGCATCCACATGATAATGAGGAAAGTCAAAATCAGAAGGATAAAGGCTGATCCGAATTCGCCGAAGTTCAACGCGTGATGTGGGTTTCCGCCTTCTTTGACTTTGACGAAAAACGTTCCGACGATCGAAGTGAGAATTCCGACGCCCGCCAGTACAAGTGGAAGCATGACTGCCGAGAGGCCCTGGAATCCGTCGCCCTCGCCTCCGGTGAATTCTGAAAGCGAGAAAAAGGCTGCTCCCAGAACCATGGTTCCAATGATCGAGCCAACATACGACTCAAAAAGATCCGCACCCATTCCGGCCACATCACCCACGTTGTCGCCAACGTTATCGGCGATGGTTGCGGGGTTGAGCGGGTGGTCTTCTGGAATTCCGGCTTCGACTTTACCAACCAAGTCAGCTCCAACGTCGGCGGCTTTGGTGTAGATACCACCACCAACGCGAGCGAACAAAGCGATAGACGAAGCACCAAAAGAGAATCCAGTCAGGATCGTAATCACGCGTGTCAATTCATTTTCTGTGCTCAAGCCGAACATGTTGCTGTAAACGAGAAACAGAACGCTTAGTCCAAGCACACCCAAACCAACAACGCCCATGCCCATCACGCTACCGCCCGCAAAGGCGACTTCGAGGGCTTGGCCTAGTCCGGTTCTCGCGGATTGTGTTGTACGAACGTTGGCTTTGGTAGCGACTTTCATTCCAATGAAGCCAGCGAGTGCCGAGCAAAAAGCGCCCAGAACGAATGACAAAGCGATCAAAGGTGATGACTGTTCGCCTTGAGTTTGTCCCGCGTAACCAAGCAGTACGGCCACGGCAATCACAAACACCGTCAGAATGGAATACTCTGCTTTGAGGAAAGACATCGCACCGTCAGTAATGTTTTGGGCGATGCGTGCCATTTTTTCGGAACCGACATCCTGTTCAGAAACCCATTTGGATTTCCAAAAAGTGAAGCCAAGTCCAACGACTCCAAGCAAAGGAATCAGGTAACTCAGCAACATGAACATCGTGCTGGCCTCGGGAGGATTGGCACTTGTTGAGTCTGGTGTAGAGTCGGTCTGAACACTAACGGAGGTTGGTCCATCGGCGTCATCATTTTGAAACGCAAATACTTCTGATTGAAGCGTTAAAAAAGAAACACAGAATACGCCCAGAATCAGGGCGGCGATGGTACTCCGACGGAGCAATTGCGACATTTCGGTAAGCCTTTAGAGTTGTGCTTGTGGTTGAGAATTGGCCTTAGCCACGTGAGATTTTGGACTGGGCTATTAAACTGATTTTGCCCTAATTGGAAAAGTCCTATCGAATGATTTTAGTTGGCATTCACTTAGATCGGAATGGTTGCCACCTTTTGGACGTACTGGGGTGGCGATGAAAACAGTTTACTTCAATCAGTAAAATTTGAAATCGAAAGAGCAGTAATTCACCTGAGAAGGTGAGAATACGAATCAAGGAATGAGTGTCAGCCCTTGCTGATGTCATTGTAATTTGATGCGGTGCAAATATTCCTGACTGCGACGAAGCGTCGCGGGTGGCGAGGGGTTTTCGGTTGCTTAGGGTAGCTAAATGCACAATTAGCCGCTTTTTCGCGAAATAGCGTTGTTTCCTTGGAGAAATATACTTGTTCTCGAAGCCTAAAAAATCAAATAGAATCATAGTTTGATAAAAGCCTTTTAATTGTTACGGGAGTCAAAGATGCGATCGAAAGATTGGATCCGGAAGTCACAACTTGCACTTACATTCTTATTCTGTTTGATGACCCTGCCGGTTTTGGGGCAATCAGAAAAGGGCGAAGACGACTTGGGCAAGGCCCTTGAGGCCAAGCTTGAGGCAAAGACCACCAAAGACCTGGATGCGGTTGTTGGGCTTTGCAGGTCTGCAATCAAAAAGGGCTTGGACGAAAAAGGCATTGAGGAAGCCAAGCAGCTGGCAGCGGTTGCAAGTTTTGAACATGCCGAACAACTCAAGAAACGCATTGGCGAAGGCTCGGATCGAGACCGGCGCTGGCGCTTTTTTCGAAGTGCTGCATTAAAGCAGTTAAGCAATGCGGTTGAGTTCGACCCGGAAATGGGCAAAGCCTATTTGATGATGGCCGACTTGCAATCCGAAGAAGGCGGCGATCGCGATGCGGCGCTTGAGGCGGTAGAAAAAGCCGTTGAGCTAGCCGGTGACGATCGCAAGCAACTTTCCGCTGCACTCTTTTCGCGTTCAATGTTAGCTGAAGACCAGGAAGCGCAATTGGCAGATCTAAGCCAGGCGATCAAAGTCAATCCCGACAACATTGATGCCGTACGCTTGCGAGGAATCATCTATTTGCGAAAACGCGAACCTGAAATGGCGCTTGATGATTTGAACAAGTGGCTTGATTCAGACCAGAAAGATTTGAGCAGCTACCTCTTTGTCGTCGAGAGCATGATCGACTCCGGCGAAAAGTTTGATGAAGACATGCAGGGGGAAGCGATCAAAATTATTGATAAAGCTATCAAGATGGCACCTGAAAAGTCAGCGCCATTGGTGCTTCGCGCTACGATTTATCAGCGTATGGAAAAATACGACGATGCGATCGAAGACACAACAAAGGCGATCGAGCTTGATGACAAAAATCTTGAAGCGTTGCTGGTACGTTCAGAAGTTTATTCTGCAATGAAAGAGTACGACTTGGCTCTTGAAGATGCGAATGCAACTTTGAAAATTCGCCCCGGCTCGGTTGCTGGGCTTGAACGTCGTGGAATCATTTATTCGCAAAAGGAAGACTTTGACTCTGCGATCAAGGACTTTAAAACGCTGGTAGACAGCGGGCAGTTTGATAATTACCGCCGTCAGTTGGGTGTGCTTTATAACGCCGCCGACAAACCAACCCTTGCACGCCGCGTTTTTGATGACATCCTTGATGACGTTCCAGCAGATTCATGGGAAGGGAAATCTGTGCGAAAAAAATTGATCGCGATGGATTCTCGGGCGGTTGCGTTGCGAGGCCGAGCTGATGCATGGCTGTCGTCGGGCAAGCACAAAAATGCCATTGCGGATTACGAAGAGGCTTTGAAGCTCAATGAAAAACTCCTGGAGCTTCAGGATGCTGAGGGGTTGGGCGAGTTGATTCCAGTGGATGATGGGGCTTTGAATAATTTGGCTTGGGTGCTCGCCACTTCTCCAAAAGATGAATTAAGAGACGGAGAAAGAGCGATTGAGTTGGCGAAGAAAGCTGCCGAAGCAACCGATTACGAAGAAGCACATATTTTGAGCACGATGGCTTCGGGATACGCTGAGACCGGCGATTTTGAAAAAGCAATCGAATGGGTCGAGAAAGCCCAGGAACTCAATGTCATTCAAGCCAATAAAGCTGACAACGATAAAGCTAGAACGGATAAACAAAAGGCGAGCTTGGCCAAAGAACTGGCAAGCTACAAAAAGGAAGAGCCTTGGCGCGAAATTCAGGACGTCGAGAACGAATCCAAAGAGAAGAAGAATGACAACGGCTCAGATAAGTCTGACGCCGAAGATGAAGACGCCGACGACGATGATGAAGACGAAGATGAAAAAGACGACGATGAAGACAAGGACGACGATGACAAGGAAGATGAAGATAAGGACGACGAAGATGATAAAAAATGACAATCGTTCGCAACTTCGTTTCGCCCAATGAGTTTTCAATTGAATCGCGATGATGCTTACCAATTGATGTGTGAGTACACCAAACAGGATGGCTTACGTCGTCATATGTTGAGTGTCGAAATTGCAATGCGTGCTTATGCGGAGTCGTTTTCCGAAGACGTTGAAAAATGGGGCATCGTTGGATTGCTGCATGATTTTGACTATGAACGTTGGCCAACGGCTCCTGAACATCCGCTCGAAGGCTCTAAAATATTGGCCGAGCGAGGGTATCCTGAAGACGTGATCTACGCGATCAAATCACATGTTGATCAAGTTCCCGATTGTCCACGAGTTTCGCGATTGGACAAAACTCTATTTGCCTGTGACGAATTGTGTGGATTTATCACAGCGGTTGCTTTAGTGCGGCCTGCCGGTATCGTTGGTATGTCAGCCAAAAGCGTTCGCAAGAAACTTAAACAGAAAAGCTTTGCTGAAAAAGTAAACCGTGAAGACATTGTCTCAGGTGCTGAAGACTTGGGCGTCGAACTCAATCCGCATATTCAATTTGTGATTGATGCTTTGGCGGTCCATGGCGAAGCGTTAAAACTGGTGCCAGAAAACCCACCAGCCGTATAGAAAAAGCTGCTAGAGAAAAGTAAAGGTAAAAATGGAAGTTCAAAATTCAGACCAACTGAAAACCCGAAAGTGTGTTCCGTGTGAAGGAGGCGTTGATCCCTGTCCGCTTCCGTTTGTGACTGAGCAGTTGGAAAAACTCCCAGGCTGGTATTTGACCAATGACAATCAACGAATTCGCAAAGACTGGACGGTCGAGAATTTTCTTGAAGGTCTAAGCTTCTTTCAGCGTGTTGGTGAAGTCGCCGAAGCCGAAGCCCATCATCCTGACTTGCATTTGGTCAGCTACAAAAACGTTTCCATCGAGATTTGGACACACGCAATTGGCGGCCTAAGCGAAAACGATTTTATCCTTGCCGCAAAGATCGATCAGCTTGGCGTTTAACAGGACAGCCAGAAGTGTTGTAGCCGCACAAATTATTCAGGCAGAGTTTATGAATCACTTTTTGCAAATGAGCTTTCTCTGCTTTGCCGTTTTGGCAATTGCCATCGGGTGTGAGGATGCGGCGGTTGAAAAAACGAACGACGCTGCTCCGCATGTGCACGAGCATGGTGACGAGTTGGTTTGGAAAGTGAAAGAGAAGGTTGGCGATACCAATATCGAAATTTGGCTTGGCCATCACGGAACGCACTTTCACGGCGGGGACTCGATTGAACCGGCCGTGGTAATTATGAAAGACAGCAAGGCGCTCGCCGATGCCAAAGTCTTTGTACAGCTTGCTGATCCGAACAGCGTAAAAGACGTTCTCACAGAAGAAACGGCCACTGTTTTTGAGCCAGAAACGGAAGAAGAGATCGCCCATTACGCCCAAGGCAAATTGGAGCTTCCGGCCGATGCGACCAAGTGCTTGATCCGATACCGCATTGAAATTCCCGCGATGGATGAAATCTCTCGCGATGTCTCAATGGATGTTGGCCATTGATTCCATGTATCGCCGTATCTGGTGTCTGGACTTCTGCTACGTAGGCGTTGCCGAAAGGCCTGAACTCTGGCGAGTTCAGCTACGGTTTTTAAAAGTGGCTTGTTGTTAGTTAATCCTCTTTGTTGCCGTTAAGCGGTGGCGCGCGGAGCTTTTAGTCCGCTGGCTAACATTGGGTGGCAAGCATAGGTAGTGGCAATTCTCCAGAGTGATTGCGTGCCGATTTTTCCGCTTTGACGGGTTGGATGTTGTTCTTCCCAATCCGCTGGTTGAATATTCCGTACAGTTTACCCAGCCCGAACTCGGGTTGTTCCGGTAATTCCGATCTTGCTTCAACCACCGATTGTTCACGTTTTCTTTATCAGCCTGATTGAGTCAGTTTTGGCTAGGCCTACAGAAAAACCGACGGTCTGGATTTTGCAAGTCGATGCTCTTGAAAGAGAAACCACTCGATATAACGGTTGCACCTATGTATTGGCTTGGTGCACATGACCGGATTGTGTATTCAGAAAAAAGAGACTGATATGAATCGCCTACTCTGCCTTGGAATGACTTTGGTCGTATTCTGCGGTTGCTGCTCTAAATCAGGAAATTCGCAGCGTCGGCTGTTTTCGCATTTTTCAAAGAAGCAGGTGGAACGTCCTTCTGGATGTGGATGCGCTTACTGCAAACAGGGCGCACAAAGTGGTGTTCAACATTTTGCCGAAGCGTCAGCAGACTGTGGGTGCGATGAGATCGTCGGTACGATCGGATTGCCAACCAACCAGTATGTTGCGCCGTTGCCGCCTCCTTTCCAGCCCGAAGTCGAGCAAGCCAAAGCTCTGCCTGTTGCAAAGTTACCTGAGCCGGTCTCGCCCCCAGTAGAGGTAGTTGCGCCCAAGACAGACGACTCTCAATTTCTTGATTCATTGAAATTGGAAAAGGCGAAAGATGTAATCGAAGACAATTTCGACAACGCTCCGATCATCCCGCTTCATGCAATCCCTCCAATCACAAAAGATGATCTGGGCGAAGCTGCCCCAGAACCGGTTAAGGAAATCGAAGAGCCAACTCGTGTGGCCCAGGTATTTGACGATTCGTCACGTGAAATCGTGCTGAAAGCTCGCCCTGTTCAGAGCCACACTGTCAATGACGCACGTCAGAAAGCTGCTGAACTAGCCAATAAACAACTTGATCGTTTTGGGTTACCAGTGAAGGGGCGGGTTGAGTTTAAAGAGTTACCTGAGATGGATCCGGTAGCAGAGTCAGATGCACACTCGATCTATTACAACATGATCAAAACGCCGAAATCACACAACCCAAAAGCGATTCTCCCGTCAACCACTTTGGATCGTGTGCCGCCAAGACCGTGGATCAATGAAGCAAACACAAGCGGAATTAAGCACCACTCGATGGTTGAAGTTCCAATTACCCCGGCCAAGCTTAAGCCAATCCAGAAACCGATTGAGGTATTGCGAATGACCGCTCGGCCAACCAACGATCCCGATGCAGGAAAAGCCGTTGCCAATATTCGAATGCGACCAGTGGTTATCAAGAAAGGCGGCAAGGTCGATTTGGATGACTCAGTCTGGCAAAAAGCCAATATGGCTTCTCAGGATCTTCACTCGCATGTTCCAATGCTAAAGGCCAGTGCAAAACTGATCACCGTTGAGCGATAATTTTTCTTGAGATACAAATCTCGTCCGCAAACAGATTATTCGATATTGAAACTGTCAGATTGTGTTCGGTATGAGTCAACCTGTTTCGGTCGCTTTGTTTGACGCAGTAGGAACCGTAATCGCTCCCAATCCAAGTGTGACTGATGTTTACACGGAGTTGGGACATAGATTTGGGAGCAGGCTTTCTCGCTCGCAAATCAAAACAAGAATTGCCCAAGCCCGCCAGAAGTATTTTCACGTCGGCTCTAGCGCTGCCGGGCGTGAAGATCTTGAGCCACTGATTTCCAGTGAAGCGATTGAACGCGAATTATGGAAACGGTTAGTGCTCGACGTGTTTCATGAGCTGGAAACGGCCGATGCACTTTTTGACGAGCTTTGGAAGCACTTTGCCGATCCCAAGCAGTGGGTGGTCTACGACGATGTCGCTGAGTGTTGGAGCAAGCTGAGCGAGCATGGGTTCAAGATCGGTTTGGCTTCGAATTTTGACGCTCGCCTGATTGATATCTGCCAAGCGAAAAAGCCGCTTTCAAGGATTGAGTTTATCTACTGTTCTTCCCAAGTCGGATTTCGCAAGCCTTGCCCAAACTTCTATCGGAATATTGAATCCGATCTCGAATCTCGTTTAGGCACTTCGAAGTTGCAAATCGCAATGGTTGGCGACGATCGCGAGAACGACTGTGTTGCTCCGAATTTGGCAGGTTGGAAATCAGTTTGGCTAAATCGCAACCCATCCAACCAACCGTTAGTTGACGCCGCCGGTTGTAAAATTGACCAGGTGAATTCGGTCGCTCAGTTCGCCGAATTGGCGATTCGGCAATTCTCATCCAGTTTTTGATTTATGGCTGGCTTGATGCTCTAATTTCAAGTGCGTTATTTGGCCTAAATATCTCTTGGGCAGAAACCTGTCTGAGCCATGAAATTCGGGGAATAGTCGGAATTCATGGTGTTTTGCGCTCGTTGTTACACAGCAGTTACAGGGTGGCTGCTGGTTGGATCGTAAAATAGCCGATAGTGAATTTGGTGTGTGCGGATGTAAATGTGAAAGTCGAAACGGCCTATGACAAATCAATACACAATTTTGACCGTCGAAGACGATCATGCGATTCGGCGCGGGATTGTAGATGCACTTAAATTCAAGGGCTACCGTGTGCTCGAAGCGGCCGATGGAAACGTTGGGTTGGAACTTGCGACGACGGTGACCTACGATCTGATGCTGCTTGATCTGGCCTTGCCGGGTACGCCCGGAATGGAAATTCTTCGTGAGGTTCGCAAATCGAATCCAACGCAGCCGATTATCATTCTCACTGCCAAAGGCGATGAAACCGATCGAGTCGAAGGGTTGAAAACGGGCGCTGACGATTACGTCGTAAAACCCTTCAGTGTTTTGGAATTGTTGGCTCGAGTCGAGGCTGTGCTCCGCCGCTCACCGGCCCGGCCAGACAACGTGGCTTCGATTGAGTTTGGCGATCGAATGGGCGGCTCGACTAACGGCACAGCTGATTTTGCCCGCCGCGAAATTCGATTTGGTGACAATCAAAGAGTTGAGCTTTCAGAGAAAGAATCAGATCTTCTCCGCTACCTCGCCGTCAACAGTGGACGCGCGATTTCGCGCGACGAGTTATTATCAAGTGTTTGGCGGTTGAGCCCGCAAGGCATCTCGACGCGAACGATCGACATGCATGTCGCGCGTCTTAGAGAAAAGCTACGCGATAATTCGGGTCAGCCCAAAATCTTGCTTACAGTGCGAGGCAAAGGCTATATGTTTCAAAACCAAATGCCTGCCAGTCAAGCGTCGTCAAATCCAACACTTGCAAGCGAACCTGATCAAACCGATCCCACACCAACCTTGCCCATTTCGTTGGAATCAGAATGAGAAAGCCTTGGCAAATTTGGGCGATTTTTATGCTGATCCTGGCGATCGTCATTCCGGCAATGGGATGGCTGACATGGCAGATCAACGAGGCTGACCGCGCGCGCGAAGAAGACCGGGTGCAAACGGAACTTGCGCGACAGGAAGCTGAATTACAAGAGCGAATCAGTAGCGCGCTTTATCGCATGGATTGGTGGGCAACACCACTTGTGGCCCAGGAAGCCGCTCGGCCTTACTATTTGTACGAGCCGTTTTATCGCGTCAGTGCTGCTTCCAATGTAAGGCCAAGTATCAAACTTCCATGGGCGAGCGGTTCAAAATTAAGTGCGGGTGCATCGAAAGACAAGAAAACGAAAATCAAACCGGATACGCTCGAAAGCGAAATCCAGCAGCCGTCCCCGTTGCTTTATGAAACGTCCGAGTTTGTAGTCATGCACTTCCAGGTTTCGGCGGATGGTTTAGTCACTTCGCCACAACGACCGATTGGTGCCGCTTGTGATCGGGCGATGGCATGCGGTGTCCCTGAGGCAACCATGTTCGGCAATGATGCAAACCTCTTGGCGGCATCCGAGTTTTGTAAATACGATGAAATCGTCAACCTTTGTCCCGACTTGCCAACGGGAAGCACCACCCCCAAAAATTCAGAGCAAAAACAACAGTTGGCTGGGAAGGCTGGATCGAACATCCAAGCCGGAGCAGTGCCTGGAAGCGGAGATATAACGTTTCAAACCGTCTATCGTGATCCGCAATTCAATCGTTATTCAAATGTACTGCCAGATAAATCGAAGGTTGAATTACAAAAATTTGCTCAATCAATCATGCAAATGAAGGGACCTACGCCGCAAGTCAAAGGGGGACGCGGAAATAAAGCAGACCAGCAAATTGATCGAAACGCCTCTCGTGGCAATCAAGACTACTTGCAACGTGCTCAAACAGCTGAAAAAAATGCTCGCAGCCAATGGGCACAAGCTCAGCTAAACACGTTTGCCAAACCAGTTGATGACGGATTGATTCGTGAAGGCGTCATGCGGCCATTGTGGTTGGGGGAGCGTTTGGTTCTCGCACGCCGGGTGGAAGGCGCCGGCAAAAAACTGGTCCAATGTTGCTGGCTCGATTGGGATTTGATCAAGAAAAAACTCCAATCCGAAGTCGCCGACATTCTTCCTGAAGTCGATTTTGAACCCATCAAAGATGTGAGCAACATTAAGTTCGGTCGCGCGATGGCAACACTGCCTGTGCATTTGGTTGTGGACTCGCAAAAGTTGCTTTCAACGTTGGCGCTTGATTCACCCACCGTGATTGGGAGTGGTCCGTCCGGTTTGAAAATCAGTTTACTACTCGCTTGGATCGGTTTGGCATTGTCTGCATTGGCCGCTGCATTGTTGCTTAGAGGGGTGATGCAATTAAGTGAACGCCGGGCAGCATTTGTGTCTGCGGTGACCCACGAGCTTCGAACGCCGCTCACCACGTTTCGAATGTATGCGGAAATGCTTGCCGAAAAAATGGTTCCTGCTGAGAAACAACATCAATACGCTGAGACGATGAAAGTGGAAGCCGATCGACTATCGCAGTTGGTCGAAAACGTGCTCCAGTTTGCACGTTTGGAACGGGGTAGCGGCGAAGGGCGAGTCGAGTCCGTTTCGGTAACAGATCTGTTTTCACGATTCGAAGATCGGCTTTTGCAACGCGCGGAAAAATCCAACATGGAACTTGAAATTGAGTTGGGAGAAGCCGCGAAAAACGTTTGTAAAACGGATGCGGCCAAGGTCGAGCAAATCGTCTTTAATCTTGTCGACAATGCTTGCAAGTACGCCGGCGAAAGCGAAGACAAACGAATCAGCGTGACGACTTCGACCGCCAGCAACTACACCAGAATCTGCGTCCAAGACCATGGCCCGGGCGTTTCGCAGAAATTCAAACGGCTAATGTTCAAGCCATTTTGTAAATCGGATCAGGAAGCAGCAGATACGGCATCAGGCGTCGGGCTTGGGCTGGCGCTTTGTAAGAAGATGGCCAAATCGATTGGCGGAAAGCTCTATCTCTCCGATTGCGACCAAGGCGCACGGTTCGTATTCGAATTGCCAAACGAGTAGTCTCGCTATTCGTTTGCTTAATCGACGAAGAACTAGCGTTTTGCCTTTCGTGAAGTAAATAGTTCGTAGTACCGCCTTCAGGCGGAATTTCCGGCTAAAGCCGGTACTACAAACTAGTCAACTCTCTCGCTAAAGCTTCCTATTGCGATTCCATTTTTCCGCGCCGGTCGATTGGCTCAACCATGGAGGCTTTCAGGAAGTCGGAATTCAAGCGACCGATGAACGCGATGCTGATCCCTTTTGGGCATTGAGCTTCGCACTCGGCGTAGTTTCGGCATGAACCGAATCCTTCTTCTTCCATTTGCCCGACCATTGATTTGGCGCGGGAGTATCGCTCGGTTTGCCCCTGCGGAAGCATTCCCAGGTGAGCAGATTTTGCTGACGTGAACAGCATTGCTGAGCCATTTGGGCACGCCGCCACGCAAGCACCACAGCCAATGCAGGTCGCTGCGTCGAGTGCCGTTTCGGCAACTTCTGGCTCGACCGGGATTGAGTTAGGCTCTGGTTTCGGGCCCGAGTGGTTGCTGATGTACCCGCCGGCTTGGATGATTCGATCAAACGCGGAACGATCGACAACCAAGTCTTTGACGACAGGGAATGCCTTGGCTCTCCATGGCTCGATGAAAATTTCAGCGCCGTCCTTGAAATGCCGCATGTACAGTTGGCAGGTCGTCGTTTCGGCTTGGGGACCATGGGCTTCGCCGTCGATGACCATGGAGCACATGCCACAAACGCCTTCGCGGCAATCATGATCAAACGCCACAGGCTCAACGCCTTCGGTGGTCAGTTTCTCATTGAGGCTATCCATCATTTCCAGAAACGACATGTCGGGCGTGACGTTATCCAGCTCGTATTTTTCCATACGGCCTTTGTCAGTTCGTGTATTTTGACGCCAGATGTTGAGTTTGATTTTCATGATTTATAGTTCCTCGCTGCAAGCGGCAATGCGTCGAATGCGAGCGGCTCTTTGTTAAGTTCAGGTTCTACGCCTTCGCCTTTGTATTCAAACACCGAGACATGGGCGAAGTTTTTGTCGTCGCGTTTGGCTTCACCTTCAGGCGTTTGATGCTCTTCTCTCAAGTGGCAGCCGCAGGACTCATCACGGGATAATGCGTCTCGACACATCAATTCACCGAAATCTAAAAAGTCGACCATTCGACCGGCGTGCTCAAGCGATTGATTCATTTCGGTGCTCTTGCCCGGCACCTTTACATTTTCCCAAAACTCTTTGCGGAGCGCCGGGATCTTTTTCAAGCCTTCTTCCAGCGATTCTTTGCTGCGGGCGATGCCACAATGTTCCCACATGATTTTGCCAAGCTCACGATGGAACGATTGTGAAGAGCGATTGCCGTTGACTGACAGCAAGCGGTTGATTTGATCCTTCGCTTCGTTCTCGGCTTCTTTGAAAGCCGGATGGTCGGTCGAGATTTCGCCAGGTTTGTGCCTGCTTAGAAAGTCTCCGATCGTGACGGGAATAATAAAGTAGCCATCGGCGAGGCACTGCATTAGCGAGCTGGCACCCAAGCGGTTGGCACCGTGATCAGCAAAATTGGATTCGCCAATTGAATACAAACCATCAACGTTGGTCATCAAGTTGTAATCGACCCAGAGACCGCCCATCGTATAGTGAACTGCCGGGTAAATTCGCATTGGCGTTTCGACCGGATCTTCGTCAGTGATTCGCTCATACATTTCAAACAGGTTGGCATACTTTCCTTTGACCTCGGTAATGCCTTTGGCTTCGATGGCTGCTGCGAAATCGAGGTAGACGCCGTAGCCAGTTGGACCCACGCCCAGCCCCTTGTCGCAAACGTCTTTGGCGTTTCGTGCTGCCACGTCGCGGGGAACGAGGTTTCCAAATCGAGGGTATCGCTCTTCGAGATAGTAATACCGTTCGGCTTCAGGAATGTCTTTTGGTGCGCGTTTTTCATCAGGGGCTCGCGGCACCCAAATGCGACCGTCGTTTCGTAACGACTCACTCATCAAAGTCAGTTTCGACTGGTACTCGCCAGAAGCGGGAATCGATGTTGGATGAATCTGCGTGAAGCAAGGGTTTGCAAAACCAGCTCCTCGGCGATACGCCCGAAAGTTTGATGTTACGTTACAACCTTTCGCGTTTGTCGAAAGATAAAAAACGTTTCCATATCCGCCTGTTGCCAGTACGACTGCGTCAGCGGCATGCGAATTGATTTCGCCCGTCTCAAGATTCCGCGTCACGATGCCACGTGTTTTATCGTCTACGACAACCAGGTCCAGCATTTCTCTGCGGGTGTGCATGGTGACGCGTTTGGCAGCGATTTGCTCTTCCAAAGCTGAATAAGCACCGAGCAAAAGTTGCTGGCCCGTTTCGCCGCGGCAGTAAAAAGTTCGTTCTACCAACACGCCGCCAAAGGAACGGTTGGCAAGTTTGCCGCCGTATTCACGTGCAAACGGAACGCCTTGCGCGACGGCCTGGTCGATGATGGATGTGCTTAGCTCAGCCAAGCGATAGACGTTTTTCTCGCGGGCACGATAGTCGCCGCCCTTTTGAGTATCGTAAAACAAACGCCAAGTCGAATCGCCATCGTTGCGATAGTTTTTCGATGCGTTGATGCCGCCTTGGGCTGCGATACTGTGGGCACGCCGCGGGGAGTCCTGGAAACAAAAACACTCAACGTTGTAGCCCATCGCGCCCATCGAGGCGGCAGCCGATGCGCCGGCAAGTCCACTTCCGATGATGATGACTTTGAATTTTGGGCGGTTGTTTGGACCGACCAAGCGGAGGTTGTTTTTGTGATTCGTCCAGGCCTCTTCGATTGGCCCATCAGGAATTTTTGAATCTAACGTAAGCATAATAAATGATACTTTTGTTGTTGGCGTTTTTGTTGGATCTAAGGTAAGCCTTTGAAAATGCCGCAGCGGGAAGCATGGCCTATCCAATGGCTAATGTTCGTTAGTGGCCACCCGTTAACAGTTCGTGGGCGTAGTTAACTGCTTCTGGCATTTGGCCGCTCAAGAACGACAGTGGAACCGCGATAAACCCAAGAACGATTGCAACGGTAAGACCCGTTGCGGTCATTCGAAGGATTTTGTTTCGGTCAGGATTGTCGAGGCCGAGCGTTTGAAACAAACTCCAGATTCCATGGTTCAAGTGAAACCCAAGTACTACCATCACCGCCGCATAGCCCAACGCGACAAATGGGTTGGAGAATGAATGAGCGAGATTGTTGTAAACGTAGCCATGCTCGAAGGTGCCAAGCTTGATCGTGCCGGTTGTAAAATGCAGGATGTGAAAAATGATGAATCCCAAAATGATTGTGCCTGAGAACATCATCCAAAGCGCCGGTAATGAGGCGGCTCGTTTTTTATTGCGGGCATAACCGACGGGGCGGGCTTCGGCGCTGAGCATGGCGAGCTGCGCCACGACAAATACATGGAGTATCAAACTGGTAAGTAATACCAATCGAGCAGTCCACAGTCCGACGCCTTCGGGAATCAGTGGCGCGCCGGCGACTTTAAGAAATTGCCCGTACTCATCAATGTGCGGAACGCCTTCGGCGGTTTTGCCAGTGAATGCTTTGAGGTTGCCGGTGACGTGCCCCAAGAGAAAACCAAAGAGGACCAGTCCAGTGATGGCGGCAATGAATTTTTTGCCAATCGTGCTGGCGTACAACGCTTGAATACGATTCATTTTTTTAGGGCGCTCTGTATTGGCGTCGTGTATTTTTGGTGAACAAAATCTAACGGGGAAAATATCCTGACGGATTCCAATTTTCGACCGAATCTACCAAGATTATAAACACTTATGTCAAATGGCTAAATGACTGGTTTTGAGCGATTTTGGGGATTTGGCCAGCCACCACTATCTGGTTGGCTTGGGAAATCAAGACAAACGTGAATTGCCTGTCAGGATAACCGAATTGGCCAGCTCAAACTAACTGGATTTCAAGCTGATTCGGCTATTTTCAGGCGCTAAAATCGCTGGCAGGATGACGGAAAAGAATGATGTCTATCCTGCAATTCGCTCGTTTAATGCTTCGGGTTGTTAGTAAGCGAGCCGGATTATCGTTTCGACGCGGCGGGTGCTTTTTGCTTGTTTTGTTCAATGCGAAGCTTTTCGTCATTGAGAAGGCCTTCGACTCGGTCGCGAACCATTGTGCGTTTAGTTTTCCTTGATGACCGTGATCGTGAAGCTGGTGATCGGGAACCCGGTGACGCGAGCGAATACAGCAGTTCATCTTCTGATACCAAGCCATCTCTATTAAGATCTGGGTTTGGACTTGGGGGACGTCTCATTTCGGAGATTTCCACTTTGGTAAGCATGTCGTCTCCATCTTTGTCATAGGATTTCATAAGCGATGCAGCATACTTTCTGTACTTTTTCACAGAATCAGGATCGAGGTTTGAAAAGTCTACCCGCCCTAACCGGTCTGGTATTTCGACAATGCTTCCTGATGAAGTAAGCTTTTCAATGCAGATGATACCGGCAAGGGGATATTCGGCACGATTCTCTTTTGCTTTCTCGTTAGTTGCTGCCATAGCAATCGTGATCGCATCTTTGGCGGCGGGGCCGATCTCGGCTAGTGCATAGACGATGGGTAAGTAATCAAATTTTGGCGAAGAAGTTTTTGGGTTTTTCTTAATCGCTTTAGCTTTCAAAGCTTCGTAACGCTCGATCAATACTGGAACGGCGTTGGCTGCATCTGGACCCCAGCGCTCGATCAATTGAAAAGCTGTGTCGTGTTGGCCAGTCAAGTCCGCACGCATTTCAGCGATTAGACGCTTAAGCACGATTTTTTTGTCAGCGGTAAGTGCATCGAGCGAGAGTGATCGTAGAGACTCGTTTTCAGAATTCAGCGACTTGAGCAAAACGGTATGTCGCCGGGCTGCTGGCATCGTTGATTGTTCAAGTATGTCAAAGGCACAGTTAAGGATGCGAATGTCGGGATCTTTATCCTCAAATACGGCTTCGACTAGTTCCAACTGAATCTCATGCCCCAAATGCTCCATTAGTTCAGGGTCGCGAACAAACATCCTGTACGCATAGTATCGAATCGTTTCGTTTTTACTAAACGCGGATTGGTAGAGTGTGTTGATCAATTGCTCTTGTGTTTCAGAGAGCTTGGGCGGATCTTCTTTTTTCGGCTTCGGCTCTACTTTTTTCGGCCGTGGTTTTGGTTTTTTCTTGACCACTTTAGGTTTGGGTGTTGGCTCTTGGGTTATGGCAAGTGTCGTGAATGGGAGAAGCAGCGATAACGTTAATAGAACCGCAAGATAGCCAGTGATTTGAGGACGCATGGTTGACTCCAGATCGTGCAATTGCATGTACCCGTTAAACCAGTTTTTTGCCCGAAAGTTTCGCTGGAATTTCCGATGGTATTATGCAAATCAGGAAGCAAGACAGATTTCCCCAGAAGAGAATGTATCGTCAAGGCGTTCGTTGATGACTTATGCGTCGGGTTGCCATCTTGTCCACGGCCAAGCTTTGCAGTCTTCCCGGGATTTTCTGAATGACTATTTTTGTCCATTGACGAGTTAGTTAGACTGCGCTGATTGCCTTGGATCCTTTAAGCCCAACCACGAAATACTATTTTGAATTCTGTCATCATCATTCCCGCGCGGTTAGCGTCGACTCGGTTGCCGCGGAAGCTATTGCTGAGCGAAACGGGTAAATCAGTTCTGCAGCATACTTATGAATCGGCTAGTGCCAGTCGAAAAGCAGCGCGGGTCATCGTGGCGGCTGACGACGATGAGATTGCCAAAGAAGTTAGATCGTTTGGTGGCGAAGTCATCATGACGCGTCCGGACCACATTTGCGGAACCGATCGCGTCGCCGAAGTCGCACAATCTCTCGACGCCGAAATCATCATCAACGTTCAAGGCGACGAGCCGGAGATTTCTTTCGAGGCAATCGATCTGGCGATTTCAATGCTTGAAGAAAACCCACACGCACCGATGGCGACTTTGGCGACTCCAATTCGAAGCTCTGAATTGTTAGAAGACCCCAGCTGTGTCAAAGTCGTCGTCAGCAATCAGGGCCAAGCGATGTACTTCAGCCGTAGTGTGATTCCTCATCCGCGAGAATGGAGTGAAAGTTTGCTTGCGGCTGACCCGCCGAATTTTTTTCAACATGTTGGACTTTACGGATATCGTCGTGAATTCCTATTAGAGATTCCAGGCCTGCCTGTGTCTCAACTTGAAAAAATCGAGTCGCTTGAACAGCTGAGAGTATTGTTCAGCGGAAACGCGATTTTGGTCGGGATGATTGACCATCCCATCGCCGGAATTGACACGCCCGAGGACTATGCGTCGTTTGTCAGAAGACAGTCAAGTTGATAAGATACCCCTGATAAATGAATACAGGGGCGAAGCGCATTTTCGATTGGATCATGCGCTTGTTTTATTGATTTTTTAAAGGATTGAGCGGCAGATTTAACGCGAGTGTTGAATGCCGTTTGCAAAGGACACATAACGAATGACCAAGCATATTTTTGTAACCGGCGGTGTTGTCAGCTCACTTGGGAAAGGCCTTACCAGCGCGTCCGTTGGTATGATCCTTGAGCAACGTGGCTTACGCGTGCGGTTGCAAAAACTGGATCCGTATATCAACGTCGATCCGGGCACGATGAGTCCTTATCAGCACGGCGAAGTTTACGTGTTGGATGACGGCAGTGAAACGGATTTGGATCTTGGTCACTACGAACGATTCACTCACGCTCCTTTGACTCGAAAGTCGAACTACACCACCGGTCAGATTTATCTCAATGTGATCGAAAAGGAACGTCGCGGAGAGTTTCTTGGCAAGACAGTCCAAGTCATTCCGCACATCACCAATGAGATCAAAAACTGCATTGGAAATCTGGGCGGCGAAGACGTAGACGTTGTGATTACGGAAATCGGTGGCACCGTCGGTGACATTGAGAGCCAACCTTTCCTGGAAGCCATTCGTCAATTCTCGCTGGACGTCGGCAAGGAGAACTGCCTTTATATTCACTTGACGTTGGTGCCGTATCTCAAGGCGGCCGCGGAACTCAAAACAAAACCAACCCAACACTCCGTTGGTCAGCTTCGGCAAATCGGTATCCAACCAGATATTTTGATCTGTCGAACCGAACGAGAAATGGCGGCTTCGGATCGTGAAAAGATCGCTTTGTTCTGCAATGTGCCAGTCAAAGCAGTCATCGAAGAGAAGGACAAAGACTTTTCGATCTACGAAGTGCCGCTTAGCCTCGTTGAACATGGGTTGGATGAACTGATTGTCAGTAAGCTTGGTTTCCCAAAACAAACATTGGATTTGGACAACTGGCGAGAGTTGCTTCATCGTTTGCGAAATCCGGAAACTGAGATCAGCATCGCAGTTGTCGGAAAATATGCCGAACACAAAGACGCTTATAAATCAATCTACGAATCGATTGACCACGCTGGAATTGAGAATCACGCCCAGATTCGCATCGGACGAATTCAAAGTGAAGAGATCGAGCGAGAAGGCCCCGAGCGTTTGCTGACTGGGTACGACGGAATTCTCGTGCCTGGTGGATTCGGCGAACGCGGAACTGAAGGCAAGGTAGAGGCAATTCGCTGGGCACGCGAAAGAAAGATTCCTTTCCTGGGGATTTGCCTCGGCATGCAGTGTGCCGCGATCGAGTTCGCCAGGAATGTTGCTGATTTGAAGGGTGCGAATTCGACTGAGTTCGATAAAGATACGCCGCATCCCGTAATTTGTTTGCTGGACGAACAAAAGAATATCACCGACAAAGGTGGCACGATGCGGTTGGGAGCTCAGATCTCACAAGTCAACGAAGACACTCAGTCGCTTGAGTGTTACCAGTCGGATGAAATTTCCGAGCGTCATCGCCATCGTTACGAGTTCAACAATACATATCGAAAGCAGTTAGAGGCTCACGGGCTTAAGATTGCTGCAACTAGTGAAAACGATTCGTTGGTTGAGATCATCGAAGTCGCCGAACATCCCTGGTTTGTGGCTGTTCAGTTTCACCCGGAATTCAAATCAAAACCAACGAAGTCCCATCCGCTTTTTGCAGGATTTGTCGAAGCCGCGATCCAACGTTCCAACAGCGGTTCAAAACAAGAAGTCGAGAAGGTTTAACTAACGCTTGCTGTTGAAAGTTGGCAAACCAATCAGGAGTTATCATGTCAGACGAAACCCAACCAGAATCCGAAAAACCAGAATCCGCAACAGCTCCCGAAAATGCAGCTGCCGACAGTTCGACCGGCGAGTCTGGCGGAGGGCAGCAACTGCCACCTGCGAACTTTATGGTTTTGCTTTCAACTCTGGCGACTCAAGCCATGGCAAGTCTTGGGTTCATTCCAGATCCTTCTACCGGTAAGCCTAATGTGAATCGCCCGATGGCCAAGCACTTTATCGATATGCTGGCGATGCTTCAGGAAAAAACCAAAGGCAATTTGGATGAGGAAGAGACGAATCATCTCCGCGATGCACTTCATCAGTTGCGAATGACTTATGTTTCGAGCGAGAACATCGACATGAACGCTCCGCCTGAACCAGAGGAAAAGCCTAAATCTTCAATCGTCCTGCCTTGAGTCCACGAGATGGTTTCGAGCCAATCAACAAGCTCCTTCGCTTCTTGAAATCTGTTTTAGTCCAAACTGTTTGATCTAATAAACTTCCCACCCATTAAGACTTAAATTACAGATTGCCATGTAGAAAACCATGAGCAAAAAACAAAAGCACAAACGAAAACGAAAGCCCGCTGAGGCTAACTTCGCGCCAAAAAAGAAGTTTCAAGACGAAGGTATCAATTTCTTCGCGTTGCTTTGTGGGTTGGTGACTTCGTTTATGATTCTGTTCATGATTTTTGGCCTGTTTTCAAAATCGCCGGAAACCGCGCAGGTTTTGGAACGTACAAAATCTGGAGAGAAAGAATCGGGGATTCGAACGATTGACGACGATTCATTTGTAGAAGTCGTCACTTCTTCTGATGCGGACATGTTGGTCAAGAGTCTTGAGGAACTCGACGGTTTACCTAATGATGCAACTCCCAAAGCAAAAGTACGCGCGGCCCGCCGTCGAATCAAGATTGCTGACAAGATGTTGACGATGAAACTGAAAGAGTCCCAGCGACTGATTTCAATTAAGAGCAAAATTAATTCACTTTCATTGATCTACTTTCTCAATGAAAGAGAGCAATTGAATGAGCCGAGCGTTGTCGAGACGATTCGTGCGATTACCGGTGTATATGCCGAGGATGCTGATGCCGAACTTGCTCGGTTAGCCCGCGTATCGATCCTGCGTGTTGATGCGATCGAGTTAATGAAACCAGGGCGTAACGGTGGCGTGCAATCAATCGCAGGGCAAATGGTCGACCTGTTGAGAGATCTGCCAAGTGACCAGGATTTGATTTCGAAATGTGGGTTAATCGTTAAAACTTTAAACGACAATGATCGTAAGTTAGGCGCCGCGTTGGTCGGTGAACTGAACAAACAAAAGTTACGAGTTGCGGACAAGTCACCCGCAGGTAAAACGATGATAGAAGAGTTCGTTGACAATCAAATCTTGCTTGAGGCTGAGTTTGAGCAGTTGTATGAAAATCGCCGAATTCATGGTGAAGCGGGACAGAGTGCGCTTTGTGAAATGGCTGGACAGTTGGTGACCAAGCCTGATGCGGGGAAATTTTTATTTTCTGTTGTTGACGATCGGGTTCAATGGTTTGAAAAAGACGGCCAATACGAACGGGCAAAATCCGTCTACCAAAAGATGCTTGATTCGGTTGACAATTTAGTCAATCCAGAGGCATCTGTGGTTGCACGGAAATTCGCCGAAGATGGTTTGAAGCGAATCGAGACGATCGGTAAACCGATTGCGTTAGCAGGGGCATACTTTGATGGTGCTCCAATCGAACCTAAGGAATTCGAGAACCGAGTCGTGGTGGTGTTGTTTTGGTCGAGCAACGACGAACGGTCACCGGAAGCATTTACTCTGCTGAGTCAGTATGCTGCGAAGTGGGGGGGATCGCCAGTTAGAATGTTGGCTGTTTGTATCGATCGAGACTTGGACAACGTCTCTCGAGAGGCGATTGTAAAAATGGCCGCCGGTTACAAGTCGATAAAGTTTGTGGCTGGCGGCAAAGTGAATCCGATTTTGGACCATTCTCCGTCAACCAAGACGCCTCGGATTATGCTGGTCGACAAAAAGGGGAACGTGCAAACGACAAACTTGCCGCCCAATGAAACGAAAGTCGAAGTCGAATTTCTGATGTCGGATTAAGGCCGCCGCCGTCAAAATCGACGTTCAAAACGTATTGCCATAATCGTCCGCTACGATTGGGAATGTTTGCCCGATCAATTTGCTTGCTATCGCTTTGTAGACCTGTTCGTGTCCAGTGCCGGCACAGCTGCCGGGGCCCGCCTCGAGAAAATTCCATTCGCCCGTTTTGAGTCGAACAAAATCGGCGCAAACCAAGCGAGAGGTAAACGCACGACCGATATCAGCAGCGTACTGGTTCAATGTAGTTAGGTCGGATTTGGTCAACGGAAACCCGTTTGCATTGGGTACGGCATGCACGTGGTGGAATGACCAGGCATACGGCACTTGGTCGATGATCCATGTTCTGATTTCGAGGGGAATCGGGCCATACATGGATTGCCCCGCATCTACAATGTCCAGCCATTGTCTGGCCAAAATCAATTCGTCCCACCCGAATGCTCGCCGCAGTTCTCCGGCTTCCGCTTCCAGTTCTCTTTGATTGGTGACTTTGGAAATTTTGCCACCTAATTTCCACGACGAGATTCCGGCGCGAACAAACAGTGGGAACGAAATGTTTTTCGGAATCGGCTGGTCGACCCGCAGACGCCAAGTCTTTGGTCGAGGTGTCGGAACATCGTTTTCATCTAGTCGATGCAATACCGATTCAAGGCGAATAAGTGGTTGGCGGTCGTCAGCGTAATCAGAAATGTTTGGTGTGCGCTGAACCAGTTGCTTGTAGTCATTGATAGATCGAGCACCAGCAAATAGAAAACCCTCGTCGTCTTGCTTGGCTTCTTGAATCGGTTTAGCGCCAAGGTCATCAAGCCAGTAGAGGTTTCGCATTCCTCTTTGCTCAAACAGCTTGTCATCGCGTGCATCAAAGAAGAGCTGCATCTCACGCGTGTCCCGTTTGTCATTCGGCATCAGTTGGCATCACTTGGCGACACGAATTACTTGGCAAGTTTTTTGGCAGCAGCGGGTGCCTGAGTGGAAGCGATAGGTTTGCTTTGCTTCGGTGTCGTCGTGCATGAGCCGCAGAATTCAATCAGTGCTTTGATGAAGTTCGAAAGAAGTTGGCTTTGGTAGCGATAAGGGTTCCAGCAGATCGCGACTTTTCTGGTCGGCTTTGCACCGCTGAGCGAACGGTAAACGATTTGGCCGCCCAAGTCTTCTCCAGTGGCAATCTTTGGAACCAGTGACAGACCGTGGCCAAGCGCGACAAGATGTTGGACCGTCGTCAATTGTTCGATGCGGGAGGTTGTGATTGGTTGGAAGTTTCTCCGATTGCAAAACGCTTCGATCGTGTCCAGCAGGCAATGCGTGTCGCCAAGCAGAACGAACGGCTCCTTGACCAGATCTTTGGTGGTGATGCGCGTTCTGCTGCAAAGCGGATGGTCGACTGGAAGTGCCAGAAGCAATTCTTCTTCGAATAACGGTTCGATGTTCAAATATTTTGCGGATGCTGGAAGTGCAACCAGCCCGACATCGATGTCTCCATTGGAGCAGCGTTTGAGCAGTTCGTCGGTTGTGTCTTCGCAAATGACAAAACTTGCACGGGGAAACTGGCTGCTAACGGACGTTAAAATTTGAGGAAGCAAATAAGGGGCGATCGTGGGGATCGCAGAAACGCAGATTCTACCGGTTTGCCCATCGTCGGTGATCTGCTTCTTGGCATCATCGACCATCAAGAGAATTTTGTCTGCTTTGGTTTGCAATACCTGCCCGGCAGGCGTTAGTCGGATCGAACGACCTTGTCTTTCAAAAAGGGGTTGGCCAAGCTCTTTTTCAAGTTTGGAAATCTGTTGACTGAGAGCGGGCTGCGAAACATTGCAGTCTTCTGCGGCACGTGTGAAACTTCGATGTTCAACGATCTTGCTAAAATAGCGTAGTTGCCCCAAGTCCATTGTTAACCCGTGATGATATGGTTGTTCTATCGAGAGTTGGTTTGAAAAGTTTGAACCATCACTCGCCCTAGGTTGGATGAAGCGTCATTATGGAGGTCTCAGCAAAAGGATGCAAACTTTTTGAGATCTGTAAAACGAAGTTTTGGCTGGTGGTTTGCCTTAAAACCGGGAAAAATTCGTAACGATTTTTTTCCCAACGGATTTGCAAGGGATAAGTTTACGAATTAAATGAAAAGCGCCCAGTTTGCTATCATTAATTTCTGATCCCGGAGTAAAAACAAAAACCGCCCGAATTCAAATAGAACCCGAGCGGTTAAGGACGTCATTTTGTTGCTTTGGTTTGTTCGAAAAGCGTGCTAATCAAACCAAAGGTGTTGTTCGCTTTTTATAGCGAAGTGAAATCGTCAAAGTTGAATGCCACTCCCTGCTGTGGAAAGATCGCGTAAAGCGTCTGTGCCAAGTAAAGGTTGACAGCTTCTGAGAGTCGTTGGATTGGCTTTTGGGGAATCAAAACGATGTCTGAATCTCGCAACCAAATTTCGTCGGAAGGCTGTGGGCGTTTACCCAAAAGTGCACCAGCAAGGTCCAGTTTTGTCGCTGTCAGACGCCAGTTTTGATCGCGTCGGAAAACGATGACTTGGCGAAGATTGCCGCCTGGTGAAAATCCTTCAGCCAAAGCAACGGCTTGCATGACACTTGTTGGGCCTGTCAATTCAAAACGGCCAGGTCGTACTGCTTCGCCAACGACATAGATGAATCGTGGAGCACGTTCGATCAAAATTGGAGTGACTTCGATTCCGCCAAGACGCAATCGGTAGCGAGCGTTGACTTCGCGGCCGATTTCTTTGAGCGTCAAACCGATCGCAGGAACACTTCCAATTCCTGGAAGCTGGACGGTGCCGTCTGGTGAAACGGTAGCCGCTCGGGCTTGACCACCCTGCCCGGCACGAGCATCAACAGAAGCCAAAATGTCCAATAGTGGCGTGTCGCCTTGAGTTACCTGAACGACGATTGCCGGATTTTTGACGAACTCGGTGTACTTGTCATTCAATTCGCGTTGTAGATCGTCAATCGTTTTTCCCGCGGCACGGACCTGTCCGATCAAAGACAGTGAGATCATTCCATCTGAACGAACTGCGAGTGCCGATTGATTCAAACTCGCGTCAATCGGTGAAGAGACTTGGATAACATCACCAACGTAGAGTTGGTAAGGCTCAAAAGACTTCTCACGCGTTCGCACGTAAACGAATTCAAGTGAATCGTCGACTCGCAAACGATACTCCGAAACGTGAGGCGTGCGATGTGGGCCAAGGTATTCGCCATAGCCGAATGCTTCGAAAGGCACTTCGGATCGCTGACGCCATCTGGCCTCTCCAAATCGACCAGTGATACTTTGGTCGACGCCCTGAAGTGTTCGATGAGGTGGAATCCCGCCTTGGTTGTGTGCAAAATTGCCGCCAAAGTTTCCACCGAAGTTTCCACCATAGTTTTCCACCGGAGCACCGATAGGAACTCCCGTTTGAAATTCCACTCCGCCGCCACATGAACCGTTGCAGCCGCCTTGGCATCCGCAATCGTAGCCCTGGCATAGAACAACGTTTTGATCGTGAATCACTTCGTCGTGAACTGCCGGCGTGATTTGCGCCAATGGGCGTGCCGAGACAGGTTGAAGATGTGCTTCGACCGGTGGAGCTTGGTTAGATTGAGCTGCGATGATGGCAAAAGTACCCGCGATGAGGACTCCGCAGGCAATCAATTTAAGAGAAAACTTCATGGCTTCCATGCCTTTTTTTGAATCTATAAAACTCTTGAGCAAAAACACAATCAATGGTGAGACGATTAAGATCAAAATAGATCTTTGATTCGGTCAGAAAGTGATTTTGGTTCTGGATCTTCTTCTTTCGGGGGCAACCTTGAAGGTGGCAAATCACCTGGTTTAGTCGCGACTCGGTCTTCGTATTGGACGGGTGCTTGAGCCACAAATTGTGCGGCAGGCATCCATTGAATTCCAGCAGAAGAGCTTGCGACTTGGACCTGCGAGGCGACCACGGCTTCTGAGTGGGCCAGTTGTGCAAGACGTTGCTCGCCCAATCGAGTATGTGCTTTGGCGAGGTTTTGCCAACCTTGGGTGGTTGGATTGGCGATCAGGCTTTGCTTGAACAATTCAGTCGATCGTTCCAGTTGACCAGTTTTGGCGAGTAAAACTCCCAATTCGTTTGCACTTCGGAAGTGATTGTTGTCACTTTGAAGGGCGACTTGGTGATACACGATTGCTTTCGCTGTATCCAGTGGACCTGGGACAGTCTGTGTTTTCATAAGGGCAGTTTGAAGTTTGCCAAGGCAGAAGAATGCTTCGGCTGAAACCACGTTTCGTCCACCAGCAAAATCAAGCTGCTCTTGAGCGACGGTATAGTATCGTTGCATCGCTTGGGCCGGCGTCATGGAAGCTGCTTCGTTAGCTGAAATGACTTTGGAGCGGTGTGAGTCGATGACTTTGGCGACGTCCAGTGCAACAGACGATTGCGGGTTTCTAACAACGAAATCTTCAGCTTCTTTCATGATCATGATTCCACGACCAAGGGCTGTCGAAAAGTTATTGCCACCGATGCTCGCGTCGTTAGCCTGTGCGATGACTCTCAACGCTGAGAAGAGTTCCTGCTTTGCTGCAAATGATGCACCGCGACGAGATAGCGATTTGCCATACTCGATATGATGGGCGGCTTGTTGTGCAGCGGATTCTGGTAGAGCCGTTGAGATCGGAGTGATTCCCATGTCTGAGTAATCGGGCGAACCATACGACTGATTTTGCATCGCTCCGTTGGCAGAGCTGTTGATTTCCTGTCTGGCGGGAGAGTGCGATTGAATCGTTTCTTGACTTCTGTTCATCAAGACGCTTGCAGGTTGCTCGTTCAAAGTGCTCTGATCGCTCGACATGCTCGGCAACGCGTTTAGAGAACGAACTTGGTTTGATGTGTTATGAGCAACTTGTAAAGCAGGTGCACGCTTTGGTTCGGCAATATGCCCCAAAGTTTGAACGTCAGTTGATTGCTCGGTGTTAAATCGGTTCGATTGAAAACCGCGACGGCCACCAGGCATTGCCATTGGTTGGGTCGTTGACGATCCGGTGGCTGTTCCTGATATGAAAGGATTTTTTTTCCAAGCTGTACCCGAACGTGAACCAGAGCCTTGAGCTTGTGGCTGAGTCATTCGTGCCAAAGGCTGAGAAGCCATTGATTCGTTTGCACCGCTGGTAGCGCCCGAGTCGATGTCTTGGTTGATCGTTTGTGAAACAAGTGTCGTTTGCGAAATTTCACTTGGAGGCATCACTTGCTGGTTATCCAATGATGTTTCACTTTCCGACACTAGCTCGGATTCCGATTGCTCTGAATCCAGCTCAGTGAAATCGAATTCCTCGTCGTCCATGACCAGCGGTGGCAGTTCGAACGATTCCATATCGGTTGCTCGCTCAGGGCGTGGCAATTCCGCTTGCTCAGCAGCGAAAGACGCCCCCAAGTCAATGGCTTCTGGCTCGTCGAGGATGGCCGTTTCCACTGCCGCCTCGTCACTGACGTTAACAATTGCCGTTGAATCAGTTTGACTGCTTAGGTCAACCTTTGGTGATTCTTCAATTGCTCCAAAACTTGAAAGCGGCTTGAATTGGCCAGCAGCGTTTTGGGTTCTTTCAGCTTGCAAATTAGGTTTGGATTGGTGAAAGAAGTACGCTCCGATAACGCCAATTCCTAATGCGATCGCGATATGGTGCTTAATATTGAGTGGCATCTCAAACCTCTGGCATATTGTTGTGGGGTGAAAGGCCAAAAAATGAGCCCTTCAATGCATCGAAAATACGCATTCCACCAAACGTATCGACCAACCTAGTTCTAACTCCTTACGGTGTTGTTCCGATTAATCCAATTTATCCCATTCCGATGGGTGAATGATCGGTACATGCGTTACATTTTGAACCTCCCACTTAGCTGATGGGTAGTGTTTGCCTAACCGGAAAACTTTACCACCGCTTCAAACCGATAGCATCGCGTGAAAGCAGATTCAATTCCTGGTGGGGGTTTGCCTTACTCAAAATCGAAGCCAACGCGTTCTCGATATCGCTTTTAGGCGACCTTGAGTGACTGAGAGTGGCAGTTGAGAGAATAGCCCGTTGAGAATGGGCAAGCGGTTGGGCTTGGCCATAAAGACTTGGCCAGATTAACTTGGCTTTACGTTCGTCAGGTATCCATCTTTTAAGCGGACTTCGCGTTTTTGATGGACTTAGCGTAGTTATATAGAGTGCAGTGAGTTACTCATGTATCCCAGCAAACTCCGGCCTGGCGCGAAATTCAAGGCATAAAAAAACCTCGAGCAGAACTCGAGGTAAGTTTAAGCTGTTTGAGTTTCAGCGATTTACTCAGCCGCAGCCACAGCCGTTTCTTCGCCTTCCGCTGCTTCGGCTTCTGCATTGGCGGCTTGTTGGATCGCAAATGGATCTTCGCCGGCGATCAAAAGATCAAGCTGCTTGCTTAGCTGGCTAACAACATTGTCACGCGAACCACCGGTGAACGTTGAAAGATCAGTGGAAACGGAAATCGGAATTTCGGCTTTGGTTTCGATAACGGCTTTGCTCATCGCAACGGAGAACGAGTTTTCTTCGTTACCAGGTAGAGCTGTCCGCTCGCTAGTTTTGATTTCTTTAAGGTTTGCACCTGCCGCAACGTCGGCCAAGCGTACTTCGGTAACAGTCGAGGCAAAACCGGCTTCGGTAAGTTGCTCAACTGTTCCGCCACCGACGACCCATTGCCAAGCGTCCAAGCAAATTCCAACGTTCGGCTGGCCAACTGCTTTAACGAGTGTCAAAAGCTCTTCTGCAGCGTGGATGAATTTGAATTCGCCATCTGCAGGTTCTTGTTGCGTCGCTTTTAGGTAAAGTCCAATCTTGAGGTCGCCAAATTTCTCGCTCAAATCCTGAAGTCGACTTTGGTGCTTTTCAAAGTTCTCTTGGAATGAAAAATCAGCATTGTTGGGAGCGATTTCGACGTAACAGCTTTTCGCATTTAGCGTTGTTGCCAAATCGAGGATCGTAGGGATTTTCTCAAGCGAAGCGTTATACTGCTCGTCGGCAGCACCCAAATCGATCGGCAATTGGAAGGTCCCCATATCGATCTTCGCGCTTTGAAGAAACTGGCAGGCGAATTGTTTCCCAAGTGTATCGTGGCGGCCAATCAGATCGACCATGTCAACTTCGACTCCGTCAAAGCCATGTGTTAGGGCAAGCTCGATAAGTTCGTTTTGTTTACCAGCAACGCCCAAACCTTGGCTATTAAGAATTTTGTACATGTAGTCAGATCTCCTGTATTATTTTTGACGCCCATTCGTCAATTTGAATTGCCCGCAGCGGTGGTTCATACCGTGGGCTTTGAGAAGCAGGCACGCATGAACATTTTAGGGAGGGCATAGAATTACATTGAATGCCCGAGGATTATTGCAGAATTGGCCGATCAAGCATAGGGCCGCCGACGAGTTGTTTGTCAACTTGTGCGGCTTTTTACGGTCCCGCGGGTCGGCCCCAACGGCTTTCTCGATTCAGGCTTGGATTTCTGCGACTGCCGACGCATTTCTCTCGTTTGCGTGATGGATCAAGTGTTAAATGCTACCGAATGCGAGGGGAGTTGGATCGTCCCAATATTAATAGTGCGACGTTAATAGTGCGGCATTTTGTCGGACCAAATTCTGTCCAATGACTTGCGAGGTTCTCCCCGACTCGCGCCGATAGCTGTCCTGTTACTGCCCATTTAGGCGATAGCTCAATGGCACTTACTTTTCGATATGTCATGGCAGCCAAATGGAAACCCGACGCGTAAGCGAGGAATATGCCTGTTTACGCTTCATCAAAATGGAAACCCGACGCGTAAGCGAGGAATCTGACTGATTACGCTTCTTCAATACCTCAGTCACCGCTGCATTTTGGTCCGTGTGCTTACGCCAACAAGCCACCGCTAGAGACGCCTTTGCATCTAAAACAAGTGCCATTATTTGGCGATAGCTCAGTTCATTCCCCATAAACTGCAGTGATGATTTACCCGCCAAGGGGAGCCATCAAAATCCCTGAAACGTCCCAGCATATAGGAACAAGCCGTTAAAAAGCCGAACTTGGGAGTGGGAGAAGTGTCATTCATAAAGAGTGTCACTCTATTAAGTGCATGGCGTATTCCCAAAATCCCGTCAATTTGACTGATTGGTACGAAGTCCGTTGGTCTTTCACGGGGGCCGTGCTATTCTTTGGGATAGAGATAAGTTGAGCCGTTTGGCGGTCAAGATCGGGTTTGGATTTCCAGGCTTGAATTGAGCGTGCCTGTTTTGGCGTTTTGATCAGCCGCAATTTTGTGGTTGAAAGTGTGTCAGAATTGGGAGCCGCAAGACCACCAAATTATGCTTAGCTGATTGGCGTTTGCTGGAGCGAAGTTTTGGCGATTTCGAAAGATTGAGCCGTTCGGTTCATATGGAGGGAGCAATCCTGACAGGCGAACGAAAATATCAGGGGGCGAATTGGATTCGACCGGACTGTTAGAAGTTTAAGTGGCGTGTCGTAGCTGGTCAGAGGGCTACGTAAAAATCTGACCAAAACCTTTAATTGCAGAAGATAACTCTTTCGCATTGGCTGCCTAGAAATAGAAAGCCCCGGCTGATAGGTTTCGCTGGAGAGCCTTGAATGCTGGTCACCAATTCCAGATCGCAACAAGTCATGTTTGATACGCTTGTTGTTAAATAAAGTTTCGAGCTAGTTCAGATTTCAGGGTGTCGCTGCCCGGCTACTTGAGCGAAATTTAAATCACCGACTACACACGTAGATGCTTTCATGGAAACATCGCGGGACGCGGGTTCGATCCCCGCCGCCTCCACTGATTAGCCCCTTGCAATTTTGTTGCAAGGGGCTATTTTTATTGGAAATCAAGTGTTTTCGCGGGCCAGGAAAGGATCTGTAATCGGCGTCAACCTCTGGGATTTCTGATAAATGTTCTTATAAGGTTCCGATTAGAGCACTGATGTTCTTATTGTGACGCCAGAAAACGGGTTCTTATTATGGCGACTCGATCTCGACGAAACTGGAAACCTGACTCTCGCGGCTACTATACGAGGCAGATCGGCTGGAAACGCAGCAAGTCAGGCAAGCTGCTTCAGCCCAAGTTCATCCTGGGCCAAGATCGCAAAGAAGCCGAGAAGCGTGAACGCAAGCTCAAGGAGCTTTGGGACACGTTCGTTTCTGAACGAGAAGAAACAAAGCCTATTTGGCCTGACGATCTGCTGATCATCGCTAAGCGTATTGCCAAAGGCATACCTGAAGTCCCTGTGCCTCGCGGCCCAAACGAAAAGCAAATGGAGTACGCCAATCGAGTCCAGAGGATGCAGGCCAAATACCCGGTCGTGTTGTTCTTGCCAGAAGACCAGCATGCTTTCGAGATTGGGCAGGCTGCTTTGGAGGGGTTCGAGCTAATTGATGCCCCGGAATACGCTCGTCCTGAAATTATCAATGCGGATGTGATTGAGGCCCTCTCAGAAGCGCAGCGGCGGTTAGCAGAAGCTGGTTTGGAGATCCCAAATGAGGTAGCTGTTTTGTCCAACCATGCGAATACCGAGAGCTTGGTAAGCTCTATCGGTAAGATTAAACCTGGGACGTTGGGACAAGCCCGTTTGGAAGCATCTAGCGTAAGGACAAAAACAGAGAAGGCCCATGTTCGGCCAACTGACAATGCTAGACCCAGTAGAACTCCCCGATCAACGCTCTATCAAGCGTTCACTGCTTTTGAGAAGTATTTGGAACGCGAGTATCACCAGCCAGAGCTGGAGCAGATTTCGTCATGGGGAAAAACTCAAGTTCGCCAAACCAAGACTTTGCGCGCACATCACAAAGACATTCTGTTGTCGAAACTTGACGGGGATGCGGTTGATGAGATGGTTGGTTATTGGCGGCGCCGACCTTACAAAAAGGGCACCAAGCAACCGATGACAGCCAAGTCCGCCAGCAACTATTGCTCGAACCTGGTGCGATTTCTTAAGTGGCTGGACCGGTCGAGCCGATTCGACTGGGAAAAGCCCTTCGCGTTCAACGACATCGACCGTCGCATTCGTCGACTTCCAAGTGACCATGCCCAAAAGAGTTTGGAGCAGGTTCAAACCTTTTCACTCGACGAACTCGTTCTGTTGATGAAATACGCCCAGCCAATCGACCGGTTACTCATCTTGCTGGGGCTGAACTGCGGGTTCGGGCGAGCCGAGGTTGCTTCCTTACTTGTTGGAGAAGTCAAGCTGCATACAGGCCATACGAAACGGCAATGCGAGTTACTTAACTACCAAACAACTGACAAAGATTCGTTTATTAAACGAGTGCGGCGAAAAAGCGGAGTTTACGGCGAACACATTTTGTTTCCGATGACTGTCCAAGGAATTGAGTGGGCAATTGAACAGCGGAAGAAGTTTCCTGGCTTCGCGGACGATGCTCGTCTATTACTGAACAAGAATGGCAAGGCGTTGGATACGCCAACAAAGAATGGAAACGCAAATCAAACTATCCCCAATCACTTCCTTCGATTGATTGATCGAATCACAAATGATGATTGTGAGATCCAGCGTCTTTCATTCAACAAGCTCAGGAAGACGGCCAGTGATCTTGTGAAAAAATACTCAGATGGTGAGATTGCGGGTGTATTCGATTGCCACGGTCAGCCAGTGAAGTCGGATGCATTGAGCGACGCATACACCAACCGGCCGTTTGGAAAGGTCTTCAAAGCAATCCGCGAAGTCGAGAGGTATTTGCAACCAGTTTTCAAGGCTGCTGGCTCAAGTCCATTTGAACCACAATCACAGGCTTACACCAAGCGTTCGATCGTTGATCGAATCATCAGATTGCATAACGACGGGTATCCCACAGGCCAAATCGCGGCAACAGTAGGGCTCTCTGGCTCGGCCACGTCGCGGCATATCCAACGTCACAAGGAATCGTTATGAAACGAAAACAAATGACGGATCTTCCTTTGGTAAAGCTCCAACCTGCGACAAACAGATCAACAGTCGATTGAGTGATTCGACTTTCACCAATGAAAAACCGAGATCAAATGAATCGGCGAATTCTTGGGGCAGTACTGGGGACAGTGAGTTTTCCTGCACTGAGCTACAAGAGTGGCTTGAGAGCTGTCCAGTCGAATTGAAAGATTGGCAGCGCAAAGCAATCAGGGCTCTTGTTCACAATTTTTACCACGTTCAGGATTCGAAAAAATCGGATAAGTCACGACGGGAACCGGATCGACGAGTCATCAAGATTTAGGTTCAACTTTTGGTCGTGGCACTACAGAAGGTCAACTCGGAAACTCGTGGTGCATGTGCATGGGCCCGGATCCGAGAATCATTGACGGTAAATCCGCTATGAACGGTAGTCCAATAATTCGATTTCCCGTCACAAGAACCACATCCGTAGAAAAGTACGGCGTACTTGCCACAGTCGAGCAATGCAAAATATCGTTTGCTTCGATCAGGATTTGGGGCTGGTGCACCTTCGAAAAACTCAAGTTCGATTTTCATATCCAGTCCTTTCAACCTTTTTGTCAACGACGAAACTTCGAATGGCACTTTCGCCTGCATGTATCAAAACATTCCTATGGCCACGCTAGGACTTCCTTAAGTTCATCAATCCTACGATCGAACCAAACCAAATAGCCAACAGTGGTGAGCCGAAAATAAACAGATCTACGCGCCCCGTTACGAATCCAGCGAGACACCAGAGTAAGTAACCAGTAACTATTGAATTGCCGATCAACAGGGTCAAGAATGGAATCCACCCCAAGCGCTTAATCTTGCCACCCATGAACGACTCCGCGCGTCTCCAACTTCGATCGCTAAGCAATAGAGTCCAAGCCAAGAGCGTCGATAACCGGCTTGGTGCCGCACCTTGTTCGATTCCAATTCCGTAGTCATTCAGCAATGCCACGAATCCAAAAAAGAAAATCAAATATTGGCACGGCGAAAATCTTGGAAACGAAAAGGTGAGAGCGTACCAGCTTGCTCGTGTCGAAAACAGAAACAGGGCGACGAGAAACGTAATTCGGCCCAAAAAGGCTTCTGCTTTGATCCTTGCAATCAAATTTGGTGCGTCGGCAATAAAACCAACCGACATCCCTGCCACGACAAACAAGGCGGCGAAATGCAAACCCGCGAGCCAGTGGACTCCGCCAACTGGAAATTGCTCTCGCCAGAAATTCTCAGGCTTCTTTGCCGCACCAACCATGGCGATTCCGCCAAAAATCATAGCCCCTATGTAGGCGCATCCGACGATGGTTGTCAGCATCGCGGCAACCTCTGATGGCTTCTTTTGCTTCAACTGATTTGGATTCCATTCAATACCGAGACCCGCCAATAAAAGCATCCCGCCACCGAACAGGATCGCACCCAAAACGAATGCGACCACCGGACGGTCAATCCTTGGGAACTGGAACCCGTTTGCCATCTTGGAATGCCAAGGTGACGTGTTAGTGGAAGCAATCTGATTCATCGAAACCTCATGAGTTGAATGACGAAGAGCAAGGAAGGCAGAACTAATTCGTTTAACGATCTGTGTTCTTGGCTACAATCCAAAACGTGACTGGAAAGCCGAGTGTTGGGATCAGCAAGCCACCGGCGATCATCGCCCGAAAGAAATTGAAGGCATGATGGCCAAACCAGATGCACGCTCCCAACACCAATAATCCGCAACAAGACAGAATGAAGAATCCAAAGAACACGCCAGCCTCTTCAAAAAAGGCGACGCAGGCGGCTAGCGTTACCACGACGGCTAACGTCGTGCTGACCCCAACAACCTTATTGCTCTGAGCGAGTTGCCCGAGCAGAGGGATCTGATCACTCCAGTCCAGAACGCCGAGCACTCCGGCGAACAAGCCACCGACGATGGCGACAACGAAAGACCACAGTAAGGACTTGCCAAGGACAGGCCAAAACGGAAATGGTTGAATGACGGGCTTAGTTGGTTTCGCAGTTTGCATTGTGTCTCCTAAGAACGGAAGTGAAGTTACTTCCAGTGAGGAAATGCAAAAGCAGTGCCAATTCGGATACGCGATCAAATCATTTGAAATGGCTAATTTGAGTAGTCGCAACGGTCACGGTGGGTATCAAGCTTGCTATCGCGAATGCCGTGTTGATTGACCTGTCTGATCAACTCTTCATACTGCTGCGTAGCCGTCTGACGTCTTTGCGGCTTGCGTTTCATTTTTGCCTGTCTCGAAATACCGAATAAATCATATTGCCCCACGTCTTCGATGAATTGCTGGGCATCGAACGCCACCATGTCACCGCTCGCCCGAATACATTCAATAGTCTTGAGACGCATGACTTCCTTCATCGTGTCGGTTTTAACATCGTAAATTTGGATGGTGTTTGCTTCAGCATTGACCAGTTTCTTATAGAGGCGGCGGCCATCCGAGTAGATACTTTTGCGAAGCTCACGCAATTGATAAACCCGACACAGATCTCTCACGATCTGTTGGTCTTGAAATTTCCGAAGGAATAACAACAAACTACAACCGCTAGTGTCAATGTCCAATTGAAGGCCGAACTTTTCTGTCCGATGGCCGTGAAGTCGACCACAGTCGAAGAATGCTAAATCAAAAATTGGTGACCACGACAGTTCGTATTCGCCAAGCTCAACAAGTCGCTCGGCTCGATAAGAAATTTTGTTGCCGAAAGAATCAATTGTGTTCTCGATATCTTTTAATGCCTCGTCCATTTTCGGGACGTATTGCTTTAGAAATGTTTCAATTCGGTGATCAGCTTGTAAATGGATGATTTTCAAGATCGAAAAAATGATTAGCACAATTGCAGAAACAACTAGCGCCAAAATCAACGGATAGAACACTGTCCCAGAAACAAAGAACCATTTGATGCCGAGGCAAATTTGATATATCAACCAAAAAACGCCCGCACAAATTCCACAGATGATTGCCGCGACTAGCCATAGGGCGAACAACCCTCCAACCAAAGTGGCGATCACCTCACCAGCATCGACATTATTTCGACTCATGTGTTCCTCGTAAACGAAATTTGTTTACGAGTACATTCGCAAAAGTCAGGCCAAGGTTGCAAAGAAACCGGTCGCTTACTCAGTTGCTCAAGTTTTTAGATGGACCGAAAATGGCGTAAATCTTAGTTGTTACTCTCAGTCTCGAATCCGACATTCCAGGTCGCAAATATTGATTAACGTAGCTTGCGCAGAAACCAAAACGAGCCAAGTAACACAACAGACCAAACGCTGGCGGAAACACCAAAAAATCCGATGTGAATCATCTTGATATCAGCGAGCTCGCTAAGGAACAAGAAAAAGAACGACGCCCCTAACATCAACAGCGTCAAGGTACACATTATGCCAGCAAAGATGGCTCTGGCTCGCCAACTAGGAACGTTGCGACGATAGCTACTAAGCTCATCCTCGCACTTTTTCAATTTACTTTTTAGCTCGGCAGTAGTTTCTTGTGGTGGATTGGACATGGAAATTGGCGTGGCTCGAGATTGTTGAGGAATTTGACTAGCGGCTCGTGTATTGGAATTCTTCTCCGCTCTTTCCGCGGCATTCTTTTTTTTCTCCCTCTCACGGCGTTTCCGGTTTCTATCTTTCTTATTCAAGGTCAGTTATTTCCTGGAAATCAATCCGTACAAAAAGGACATTAATATGCCGAAGTGGAACACGCCGACGATGTTCGCGACGATCGACACGAACGCCAAACTTGGGCTTTGGGCCTCACCTAAGTCTGATTCGGAAAAAACGTTGACATCGTGAGTGCCGCCACCGATCATCCAGTTTAGTTGCTTAGCAACGAAGAAAATTGGATTTGCAGGTGTTTCCGGAAACTTGCTTCCTACAACGGCCATGCTTATGAGCGAGAAAATCACGATCACCACAGCAAATGCGATCAATATTCGGGTAAGGCTGAACAACAGAAATTCTGCATAGGCCAATACGCCATGTAACGCCCACGCCAATGGATTGAACCTATGAATGTTCTTTGGCCTTTCAAGTTTGCGGTTTACCTTCCTGAACGCATGCAGACACTTATCTTCTTCCTCCATTTGCCCCGTATCGCGGAAGACGTTTATCAACTCATTGAGGATCGTTGCCTTCGCATCCCAGAAGCAGTTCTTTCGATTCTCTTTTTTGTACCAACGGCAAACTGATTTGATTTCGGCATCCAGCTCATTGATTCGGCTTGTCAGATCGCAGTGAAATCCGGCGCCAACAAACGCACATTCCGCTCTCACTTCTGCGACGTGTTTTAGTCTCAACGCATCGAGCGCCATGGCTGGTGTTTTGCCACCGATCAGCTCGACCGCGTCACCGGCTAAGAGCGCGGCCAACAACCAATCGCTTGGGGTTGCTGCATTCCCTGCAACTGTTCTTGATCTATTTAGCAAAACATTGGCCACCATTGCTAATTTCCCTGGGGCGGCATGCCCCGAATACAAGTCATCCATGATTTTTACTGGAGGCCAAACGAAGCGAGCTGCATTGCCGCGTGGAAATTCAGCGTCGTCCAAGTGAGACAACTCATGCTTTAATCGCGACTTCTCCCAGAATTCGATTGGACCTCCGATCGGCTTGATCAGTACCCGCCCTCCGTCATGAGAATTAAGAAAGTCTTCGTTGTCTTTCAAATCCACGCGTAGAGATTCGTCTTGGCCAGTTGTGACGAGAAAGCGAAACCTTGAATCATCTCTTTCTTCCGAAAGAAGATCGCATTCCTTGCCTCGTTCCCGCAGATTTGAAAGATGGGTTGAGGCATCTTTATCCGCAAATTGGAGCCGCATGTCTTCAATGATCAAAGAGTATCCGTGGGAATTCGTTTTGGTTCTCGATGACTTGAAATGCTTTTTGAGTTGATGCCATGATTTGATTATTTGGACGCGGTATCCGTATCGGTAGGCAGCGTAGCTATGAAGCATCGCATAGTCTTCTTCGTCTTCAATGACCGCCGCCGCTTCTGATCGAACAGGTAATTGAAACGCTGAGTGTCTATTGCCTTCTGCCTTCACATTACCTGACAGGTTAATATTCGTGCGTTGTCGTATCCAACTTCGCAAGCCAGAGGCGTCAAAAACATTGGAACTGGAAATCGAATTGAGTTGGGAAAAGCAATGATGGTCTAATAGCTTGCGGTCTGACTCATCGAGCAATGATTTGCCCAAAACGATTCCAAAGAACCAATCCGCATCGGGAAACGCCAATACTAGGGATGAAATCAGCGAGCTCCAGCAAGATGAGGTAATGGCTGAAGGCGTGATATCGTCGCCTTCGAATTGGGAAGCGTAACTCGCATCGAACACGTCAACTAGAATTCTCAAGCGATCGGTTCGGTCAACATTAGTAAGAGTCAACACGAAGCGATTGAAAAGAGCCTGATAAGTCTCCGGTTTTGGCTCCAAGGAATTTCGGTCAATTTCGTGTTCTAAAGGAGTCAGCTCTGTAACGTCATCACTGGTTTCACACCACAAACGGCAGGCATAAGCGGTCGCTTTGGACTGGCAGAGAATAAAGGTCATGAAATTTACGTCAATCGTCTAAGGGCAGATGTTGTTCTTTATCGTTTGGAGATTGTCGTCCAACTCATCAGGCAATGCATTTTTGAGAATACGTTGCACCTCTCGTTTCACGGCAGCATTTGAGTTTTTGATTCCACTTGGAAGCTTGTTCTCACTTAGATCGACCAGCATTCGATACTCCTTAATGTAACCGTCTGATTCAGGGTCGGTTAGCCGCCCCGCTCGGACGGCAGCCGCGAGCATTCGGGTCTCAAGTGCCCTTACTGCTTCTGCGAGTACGCTTAGTCCGCCTCTCCATTCTGGTACGGAGTCAAGAGGGAATTCGACGTTATCCATCGCTTCTAAGACTTGCGAAAACAAAGCTCTTGAAGCCGGATCAGTACCATCACCGGTTGCACGATTCTTCGACCGTTTTCTGGTGCCGAATTGGATTTGTTTTGGAGTCAGTTGTTTAACATCAGGAAACCGTTCCACCGCCGAAAAAACAGCCCATCTCAACTCGCGTACGTTTCCTGGCCAATCGTGCTGAAAGAACTTTTTCCAGCATGATTCTGTAACCTCTCGAGTACATGAGTCGTTGTACTCTAGCTCAGCAAGCCGCAAGAAATGAACTACCAATGGCTTGATGTCTGATTTCCGATCGCGTAACGGCGGAATCCAAAGTCGTGAAGACTCATCGCCAAAGCGATCTAAAAGCGACTCTCGGAATCCAGAGTCGTCACTCTCGATCTGTTTTTCTGTCGCAGCAATAATTCTAATGTTTGCTTTCTTGGGGGTTCGCCCTCCAACAGAAACGAATTCCCGAGCCTCGACCAACCGCAACAACATCGGCTGAAAAGAACTTTCGAGGTCGCCGATTTCATCTAGAAAAAGATCACCGTTTTCAGCCGTTTCTACTAAGCCGATTCGGCCTGCAACATTCGTTGCACTATTTGGTTCAACCCCAAATAACTCGGAACGAAAAATTGATGTTTCGAGTGCTGGGCAAGAGACAATTACAAATGGGTTCTCTGAATTAGACTGGTGAATAAAACCCGCTAGTAGTTCTTTACCACTACCTCGCTCACCACGGAGCATAATGTCGCGTCCAGATTTTCTGGCCCTTCTCGCTTCGCGCAACACTTTCAACAATTCAATTGAATTGCCAACTATTTTGCCCTCTGGATCGGGCAATAATCCGTGATGATCAAGGTATTTTTCAAATTCATGCGATGCGGTTTTCGAGGTGCGATCAAGAAACTGGTAAGCTCCGAGTTCGACAAATACGTCTTCAACATCCTCTCGCCTCATGCTGGATAGAATCATGATTGGCAAATCTGGAAACTGTTCAGCAAGAATCTTCAGCAACCTGAGACCAAAAAAACCCTCTTTCTGATCGTCACCTTTCCGACCTTCTGGCATTCCCGACTGAAGCTTCTCGCTATCTTCAGTTACCTTGCCGGTCAGAAAACAAAGATCAAGCAATAGACACGCTGGGCGACGCTCGCCATCCCAATGCTTCCTTACGAATTCAATAGATCCTGATTCGTCATTTTCAACGATCTGTCCCAAACTTGCATGGACGGGAGTCTGCCCTCGATAAAAATCAAAGTCAGAAATTCCAGAGAACCTCTGCATAAATCTTGTTTTTTGAGGATTGGAGCCGTCCTTGAGAACTCGTCCGAATAGGTCGTCGATCACAATTGTCAGTGGTTTAGCCGTCATCAAACCGACCCTTCTGGCGGGAGCTCGCTGATTAGATTGGCCAATTCGTCAAGCGACTCGTCCAAATCAACCAACGAGGTACAGTTCGAATCAAGCTTCTTGCACTTTTGAACGCCCGCCAAAGCGTCCTCGACAAGTTTTATCTGACGACTGATGTTTGCAAGCTGCTGATCGACTTTGCGGCTCGTCCGCCAGTGATCTTGTGCGAGGTCAAGCATTTCCTCAACAAGTGATTCTCGCATTCCGACAAACAAATGCCCGAGTGTTTTCCGAGGGCCGCAGTTGACCACGAAATTTTTTAGTAACGGGGTGATCGCATTCTTGAATTTCGACCATTCATTGGGCAACTCCAGATGAATAGACTCCAGAGTTTCGGTTGATAAGGGAGATCGTTGCGGCCTTTCATTTGAGACCCCCAATGATTCAGCCAAAGTATTTGCACTAAAATGCACTTCGTTTCTTAATATGTTGTGGTTTAGTTTTGCAATTTGAAAGCGAGCAGTCGAACCTGATTCAGTTCTCATTGGATTCTCCTTTCGGCTCTGGATGACCTTCAAGATATGCGTCAACCCAAAGCAAGGCATTTTTGGCGGTTTTCAGCTCGACGTTAGCCGCATCAATTTCCTCAAACAATTTTGAAAGTTGTTCCGGAAATTTACGTTGACCAATTTCTTCACTCAATTTCTCTGGGTTCTTAATTGACCGATATCGGCGTACAAACTTGTCTCTGAATGTAGTGTGAATATCCACTTCGAGAGCACTTTCCAACGCTGCTGAAAGCTCCTCTAGCTTCACCGGGCGACTTGTATTGAAGCGAACAAAATAAAAGAGAATGATCCGAAATGCAGCAGCTGTACTCCGGAAATTTGCGTCCGATTTTTCATTCTTCATTGTTGATCTCCCGGTCGAAAAACTCCAAGCATGCTTCCAAAGTATCTACTTTTTTTCGACGACCGTTTAACTCCACGTGCCGAAAGTGACCAAACGCAACTTGTTTGCCATGTAGCAGACCTGCTAGGTCTTCCTGCTCATTTTCGGGAATTGCGATTTGTCGCATAATGAAAACTAAAGCACAACTTGCCTGCTGCCCAATTCTCTCGCACCAAGCATTTAAACGTTTAGCAGAATGAACTACCACGTAGTATTCTTCGTCGGAGGGAAACCGATCTTCATCAAGAGCCTCTTCGTCAATAGTCCTGTAGGTAGCTTGTTCTTTGTACATTCGTACCAGTTGAGATTCCCAAAACGTCTCGTGGTCGATAATGACGAAATTCACTCAGTCTCCTCCCAGCAAATTGAGAGCTTGTATTTGCCAGCTCCTACTTTTTGTTGGGTTAGCTTAAAGACATTTTTTTGCGGGCTAGTTATTTTCATCAGGTCTACATTATCCGGAAGATTGGTTACTTCGCATTTTGAAAAGTCGGGATTCCAAGCATCGCCTTCTGAGCTGTCGTCTATCGGAACAACAATGTGCCGAATCAAACCTGCAAAAAGATTTCGGAAATCGCCGTAAACTTTGCCTTTCATATCGGACTCTAAGTCGACCTTTAAAAGCAACTGTTGTCTATTGAATTGGGATGGTGATCCAACTATTGCTTTGGATAAATCGAGGCTTATGCATCTCCATGTTTTGCCAGCTCCATATGTATCCGCCAATAGCTCCGGCTTAGCATCCAAATTCAAATAACCGTCCTCACCAAAACTCTTTAGGATGCAAAGGAACTGAAGCACGCCTTGAGGGCTTACAGGCGACCATGAATACAGTGCAGCCTCGTCATCCTTGGGTTTGTAATTGAGCCAATCAAAACTGTCATCGACCACGAACCGAATTGCTGACTCGGGGAGATTGGTTTCACCCACCTTAAACGGTCGATGGCACAATGCTTTTATTGTGCGAAGGTAGCGGGAAATCCGAAGGCGAAAATCGGACACATCTTCATCAGCTCGTTGACTACCTACTTCACAAAATTCTTCATCGCTCCGCAAACTAAAAACTCGCTTGAGGCTTTCAACGACTTTCTCTTTCAAGGGACGATGCGAATTCCTCGCTACTATTAGCTTAGATTCATAAAGAAACTCTTCAGTCGACGCAACACTTGACAAACGGTCAAGTTCCCCAAATGCTAGGCAGCAGAACAGCATTATCCCCATCCTTAGTTCGGCCGTCGTAATTGAAGAAGAATCCAATTCACCATCTCCAACATCCCATTCGTGAAAAATTCGCAACTGAACATTTGGAGAAATTGAGAACTGTTTTGATTCATCAAAAATCGGCGCGACGATATCGTGGAGACCAAAGATTCCTTCTTCTGGCTCATTCAAGAGCGCCCACATTTCTTGATTGAAGCCCTGGGCTTGATTAAACAAACTTCGAAATTCTCGAAGCGGTTGCTTCAAGTGATCGAGAACAGCCTGCGATCTCTTAAGCTCAATTAAACGCTTGTGAACGTCATTAAATGCTGCTACCGAAGAAGCTAGGCCTGATTGCAATACTGAACATGCGATAATGATGTGGCGCAACTGTTCGTCGTTAAGAGTCTCCTTGTAACCCAGCGAAATATTGGCTCCAGCGGCCAGTTTCCCGCTTAGATCAAAGTAAGTTACGGGGCAGAATATTAATTTCTGGTTGCCATTGTTGTCCCCCCCACGCAATTCGCCGAAGGTTTTGAAATAGCTCTCGAAACTTCCTACCGTTTCCCAGTGATTGCTCCATTGCTTAATAGCTCCTGCGAAGACGCTGTTTGGGATCGACTTCAATTCATTGAAATGATTATCGCCAACGTTAAGGTTCCAGATACGAAATCCGGGATCAGGTTGCGTGAAGTTGAATTCGTTTTTTTCAACTAAACTTAATCCACTAATGCCCGACTGTTGAGGCAAGTTTTGTAAGTGCGAGACAGCGTCATCTCCAAGCTGGTCAAGAAAACATCGAGCGATGGTCTTGAAATTCTCTTCGAGCAATTTCCCAAGTCCATTTTCGTCATGATCGGCGCTGTGAACAACGACAACATCTTCAAAACCCAGAGCTCGCCCGCCTTCAGAATTACGTTTTTCAGCGGGGTTAATGCTTGAGGATACCCAAACAAGTTCTTGGGACTCAAACCTCTCAAAAATCTCTTTCACTGCCTTGCAAATGGTTGCCCAAAGAGGAGGGTGGTGTTCGGTTTCACACACCTCTTCTACTTTTGAAATATGACAACTGAGTTTTGAATTGCCTTCTAAGCTAAATGTTCGATTGATCAATCGCAGGAATTCCGCTTCGCGACCATTCTTCACTGAGTAGTTGTGAAGTTTTGCTAAGCCGTTCAAAGCCTGTTGGTTCGCCTTGACGGCAATCTCAATCAAATTGGGTAGTTTTTCTGGCATTCATCCAACCTATTCGTCAATTGGCAATAGTTTGCCATTTAGTACTTTGAACAACGTCATTGGAATAAGGCTCTCCCCAGACGCCGTATACTCTACAGGACCTGAAAAACTCTCGTGTGGCGATCCGTCAATGAGATACTCTCTAACGGAATTTGTTGAAGCGTCGGTATTTTCAACTGCGAGGTGCAACAGGTGAACGGCTTCGTAAGCGCCAACAAACCACATATCGGGATCGTTTTCGTAGCTCTCTTGATATTTGGTAAGAAAGCTTTTCGCCTTGTCCGTTATAGCAACTCCGCCATCCAATGGCATCGCGGGAACGATCGACCCATTGGCGGCTTCACCAGTAGCTTCAATAATTGATTGATTTGCTAGTGCGACATCGCCAAGCAATATTACCTCCGGTGCGACAGACCGAATCTGGCGAATTACCGCGACCATTCCAGGACCATATCCAGGTATAAAAATAGCTTCTGGCTCGCTTGCCAAGCATTTCGTTACCAATGTCCTCACCTCTGTTTCTTTTACTTGAAATGATCCGGAAAATGTAATTTCTTTCTCACCACTTTCAAAGGTTTGCTTGAAAATGTCATTGGCAATTTGGCCATATTCTTCTTCAACATAAAGCACGGCAACTTTGTTGAGGTTTTCAGCTGCATATTCGGCAACAACCTTGGCACTAATGTCGACTGTATAAGAATACCGGACGACATTATCGCGACCTTCAGTAATTTTAGGCAATGAAGTTCCCACAACGACAAATAGAGAGTCTTTCGAGTCGGCAAGTGGTGCAATCGCATTCGCGAGATAACTTCCACTTCCAAAAATGTATTTCGCGCCGTCGATGTCCGACAACTTGTTGTAGGCAGTCAATCCATCTTTGGCGTTCGAAAGTGTATCTTCGTAGACGATCCTAACTTTAGCACTTCCCTTGGCGTTAATTTCTTCAGCCGCCATATCTAACCCGGCCTTTACCTTAAGACCGAAATCAGCCTGAGGGCCCGTTAAGGCTAGTGCCGCACCAAAAACAACTTCGTCTTTGTTGACTTCACGTCGATTTGCAAAGACTGCTACAAGCACTACTAACGCAAGTAGTGCTAGGCCAATTAGTAGTTTTTTCATTTTTTCTCCTCTTGGTTTTTTAGGTTGTCTACGTTTGATTCATGTGTGTCACTAAAGGCAGGTCCATCCCAGTCCAACACTACCGAAGTTGGACGACGATTCAGCCAACGCTGTATGCTGAGAAAGGCGCCTCCTGTGCTTCCAACTTTGAGCCAATGCTCTTGGCCAGCATGAATCCGAACAACATTTTCAAGTCGTTGCTCTCCATCTAACTCAAGCGTTAGTGTGGTGTTATGTTCACATGGTTGACCCTCCACATAGAAAAGCAGGTCACCACAAAGCCGGAACTCAATAGTCTCCACATTTGGATGAGAATGGGGGGGATACTCGATATCCCGACCCACAATCACGTATTGCTCGACCTGAAATTCGTTTTCGCGAAACAGAGTGTAATGAACAACGGAATCTTGAGATTCGACGGAAGCTTCTCCCGCACGACATTGATGAACCTGTCGTGACAAAAACTGCTCTGCAAAACGAATTAAACTTTGGTCTGAATTCACTTATATTCTTTCAGGTTCCACAATCAGAATTGCTGGATTCGGATTGTTGTCTAGAATCAAATTAATCGAGGTCTGTACGTGGGCTGTGTCCAATGCGTTAAAAGGTTCATCTAGCATCATCAGACAAAGAGCTGGATCCACAACAGTAAATATTTTAATGGCAAGCATTCGCCTTTGTCCGCCGCTTAGCTTGCCAGCAGTTTTGTTTCCCTCATCGACAGCTGTGTACCGGGCGCGACCAAGTTCCAGGTTTTCTTCAACTGACAATCCCAAGAAAAGCGAATCTTTCGCGGGTAGATATCTTGGGTGTGGAATGACTTGTTTAGCTCCGTTGATGTATTCCAGCAGGGTTGTTTTTCCCCACCCATTGGGAGCTTGTAACACCGCGATTTCACCAGCGTGTAATACCAAATTCAATCCATCTTCATCGCCGGAATCTGAAAGGCCAATAACAGTTCGGCGCCCTCGGCGGATTGATAAGTTGTTCAACTCTAAAACCGGCTTGCTTTGGTCATAACGGCCATTGATTTGAAACCGAGTCAGTACTGCACCACGCTGGAGCTTTTCAGTGACAACGTTGTCAGCACGATTTTCGAATGTCGAAATCCAACTATGTCCAATTTGCTTTCCTTCGCCTTTGTCTTCTCCACCATTCAGAGAGGGGTTGATTAGCAGTCGCCCATTTTCCAACAGCCAGCGCTCAGTAATCAGATGTCTGAGATGCCTTTTATTAAAAACGTGCTCGACCACAACTACAGTCAGTTCGTGCTCGTTGACAAGTTTTTCAAGGAGTCGCAATACGTCAGCAATTCCCTCGCGATCGAGACCAGCAAGCGGTTCATCAAGGAACAGCACCTTCGCACCGGCCATGACCGCTCGAGCGATCTCAACCCGTTTAGACTGGCCCAGCGAAATCATGTCACCAAACGAGTCGCCTCGTCCGGCAAGTCCCAGATCATCTAAAAGCTCTGCTGCTTCAAGTTCTTTCTTTTCATTTCCACCAAGCCCTAACAAACCAAATATGGGATTCTCTCTTCGAGATTCAGAAATTGCAGCGCAGACGTTTTCTCGCAGTGTCATTGAAGGGAATAGACGAACGTCTTGCCAGGTGCGTACAACACCAAGGCGTGCAATTGTGTCTGGCGCGAAGCGACCAAACGGGTTGGCGTTTTGTGTAAAAGATAATGGAAACCGAAATTTGGAAACTGATTCCGGTGTGAAATAGGAAATTATCCCTGCGTCTGGTTTTAGATTGCCGGTAAGTAAGTTAATCAGCAGTGTCTTACCCGCTCCATTCTCCCCTTCCAGCAATACGAACTGGCCTTTCTTCAGCTCAACATCAACCTCGTTGAGCACTGACATCCCCCCGAACGACTTTGAAAGGCCACTTGTTGACAAAACAATCCCATGTTCGCTCTCGAAAGCGACAGGTTGCGGATCGAGTTGTCCTTGAGTTTTTAACATCTGGCTCATCTGCTTAATTGGTAATGAATGCATTGCATCTTGCATGCCAAACTGACTGAACTGGCTAGTTTGCATGGCTCTTACGGCGCCTGAGTTAAAAGTGTCACATCGAGTACCAAAGTTGATACTGGCCGTATCACATCTGTTTGCTATTCCATCTTGTACTCTCCGGCGATTCCCTGAGGTCGAAACTGCATCAGAAGAATCAACATCAAACCGTAAACTAGCAATCGAAAATTTGCGGCGATTGCGTCGGGCAACGCGACAAAGCGTAGAGCTTCGGGCAGGAGAACGATAACTGCAGCCCCAACAAATGGTCCACGGAAGTTCCCGAGTCCACCAACGATGACCATGCTGATCATCAATATCGACTCATCAAGGTTCGCAATCGACGGATCAAGGTATCGAACGTGTGCGGCATACAATGCTCCCGCCACGGCGACGCATGCACTTGCGATCGCGACAACCTGGACTTTAATCATCCGCGTGTTCTTGCCCAAACCTTGGGCCGCGAGCTCGTCATCGCGAACAGCTTTCAGCAATTGTCCCCATGGTGAGTTCTGCAATCGCCAAGAGAGAAACGCGACACAAGCCGCGACGATTGACGCGAAGATACAGTACGAAAGTTGTCCAGAAATTTTCATTCCGAATATTGACGGACGACTTATTGCCGTAATGCCAAATGGGCCGTTGGTCAGATTGCTCAATGACCCAATCGGCGCTTCCGAGTCAGACCAATTGTAAATCACACTATAGATAAGAGCTTGGACGGCCAGCGTTGCCAGCACAAAAAAGTCTCCCTTCAACCGCCACGCTGGCAATGAAACCGTCAAACTTAAAATCGCCGCTATTGCCGCTCCAACTGCAACTGATGGGACGAACCCCCAGCCAAGGTTTATTGAAAGTAACGCGTATGCATAGGCGCCAATCGCATAGAACGCGGCGTGCGCAAGAGACAGCATTCCGGTGTAGCCAACAATCAGGTTCAGGCTTAGGGCGATGATCAAGTAAATGTCAAAATAGATAACTAGGTGAAGGAGATAATTCATTCCATCGCCTCCCGTCGAGTTTTACTTCCAATCAATCCCTGTGGAAGCAGCAACAGAACCGCAGCCAATAGCACAAAAGTGAATGCCTCTTGCCATCGAGCTGATAGATGCCAAACGACCTCGGCCCGAACTAGGCCGAGAAGCAATCCACCCAGCACTGGCCCGACGAATGTCGTGCGCCCGCCGATGATCACTGCAACCACTGCGAGCAAAACAGCATGTAGACCGTTGTGCGGATCAAAACCAACGTCGTACGCCGTCCCAATGGCTGCAGCGCCAGCGAGAAAGCCACCGGCAGCAAACGATGCAGCTCTGTAGCTGGGGACATAGTAACCAAAGAGAGAAAACTGAATCGGATTGTCGGCAAGCGCACGTAACTTTAGGCCAAGGCTGGACTTCATCAGAGCTAACCAGAATGAGAGTATCAAACCAGTGCCTATCCCAAGCGTAACCCATTGAGCGCCAGTAATGGTGACGCTTCCAATATGGGTTAGTGAGTCGAGGTTTGTGCGAAGGGACTTTGTTTCATTGCCCCAAATCATGGCCGTAATTTGAACCAGAACAATTGATGCTCCGAGCGAAGCAATCAAATGCGCGCCGCTACTCGCTTTCTTACTCTCCATCGGCCGATGCACCAACACCTCGCAAAGGAACCCGACGAGGGTCGCCAACAGCAATGCCACGCCAATCGCGACAGGCCAGCCCATGCCTGCGTTCAAAAAAGACCAGACCACAAAGGGGCAGAGCGAATATATTCCCGCCATTCCGATAAAGAAAACCCGCGTTGGCAAGTAAACGATTTGAAAGGCCAATGCGAGTAACGCGATCGACATTCCAGAAATGACTCCATTTATAAGAACTTGCATCCTGTTAACCTTGGCCTTGCAAGTTTGAACCAGAGGTTGAGTCTGACAATTTCAAACCATTTCTCATCTCAATCAGCCGGTAAACCTGGCCCATAGGGTGCGGGCCTTGCAGCTCACAGTATCCATCTGGAAGTTTTCCTCGACCCGTAGTCTGGTAACAAATACAGAGACCGTCACTAAATTCGCAAACAACGATCTCGCTGCCGATTTGGTTTGGTTGAGTGCCTTCAGACAAATTCAAACTCCTCAATGAAATCAGTGGACTATTGTTTCCTTGAAGCAATCGGCGTGCCAATGCTTTAATTTCCGGTTGATAAGTGTTTTTGTCGCCGATGTTCTTGCTGGTTTGTTTGCTCGACTTCCAATATGCCTACCTTCAGTAACAAAATTGTTACTGAAGGTAAGGAAGCATGAAACTACAAACTAACGAATCAATCTACAAATACGTTATTCGATCAAACTCGACACGGCGGGGTTCCGATCATTCTTCACAAGCTTCAGTGCGGGTTCTGCGACGGGCCCCAACGCTTTTAGTTTCTTAACGGCCTCGATTCTTTTGGCGGCATTCTTGTCGGCCAAAGCAGGCAGCCATTTGGCAAGCTCTTGGTAGTCCGGGTGTAGGGCAAGGATTCTTGATGCGAATTCGAGGTCATCGTCGTTGTGGAAAGCGTGATCGAACTGGTGAAGCTGACCATAGACCGCTTCTCTGGCCGGGTTTCCGATACGGTTGATCGCGTGTTCTGAAGCACCGTCGAGCTCGTCATTGCGAGAATTTGCTTGGACGCACTTAGCAAGAAACGAAATCACGTCATGATCGTGATAAGCGCCAAGGCCTTCGATAGCCTTAGCTCTAACTTCGACATCGGTATCCCGACCGCTCGCGACTGCCATCAAAACCGGCTTCGCACGTTCGCCAAACGCCAGAATCTGTCGAACGTGCTTTGTGTTAGCATAGTTGCCATCGACTAAATATCGGGCGAGCTGACAAAACTTGTCATTGGGGTCCAGTTCGGCCACCAGCGCGACAACTTTCCAATCGTTGGGGTTGGCAAGCAAATGCCTGCGAAGGAAATCCGGACATGTTTTGTGTAAACTGCGACTCGCGGTTATTGCCGACAATCGAACATAAGCATCAGAAGACTTCAATGCGTACGACAGGATTTCGTCAGTGTGTGGCCCACCAATTTCTGCTGCTGTTTGAATTGCCAAAGGAGCACTTTTGCAATCTGGCTGGACCAATACTTTTTTAATTAGCGGCAAAGCGGCCTCTCCGGTGGATACAACGAAGGCATTTAGTTTGCGTCGGGTTTCCCAGTCGAGTCCAAGCTCTTGTTTGAAAAGGGAAACAGCCCAGATGATCGCGCGGGCGTCTCGATCGCCGACGGTGGTAATCGCTTCGAGTTGCTCGGCGGTTGTATAAGAAACATCGCCAATGCGTCCACGGTCGGCGATTTCGATAAGGAAATCGTGATCTTGCTTGTTTCCCAGTTGCCCGAGTGCTCCGATGGCTGACTTACGATACTCTTGCCAAGTGTCAGACGCTGCGATTTTGCGGATCATTGCAAGTTTTGACCGATCATTGATGGCTGCCGCAGCGGAAATCGCTGCGGACCGGACTCCGGGTGGAATGTCATCAGCCTCAATCAACGTTGGCAAGAATGTTTTCAATTCCGTCGCTTCCATCTCCGCCAGTGTGCTAATTACCAACTCGCATCGTCCGCACCACCATCCATTTTCTTTGTTGGTGCGAATGGCTGACAGTAGACTTTGCGGATCACCCATATCAGCGCCAACCCTATCGAGCAGGATGTCAACCGCTGGTGCGTAGTGGAAATCTCCGAGACGTTCGATCGCCGGTTCCGGCTCCATTCCTTCTGATATTTGTACGAGCCTTGTCAGGAATTCCGGGGCGGATTTTGTGCAGTGGTTCGCCAAAACGTTACAAGCAAAGGTGATCTCTTTAGAGAATTCATTACCGCTACGAATTTCCGCAGCAGCTATATTGAACAATGCTAGGCCAACATCATTGCCTCCACGCTTGGCCAACAAGAGCAAAGCGGAATTTCGGACAGAGTTCCGATCGTCGACAGCCAGGGACTCAAGCTTGGAATTGACTTCCGCAGATTGCAAATTCAGCTTTTCAACCCCTTCTATCCCAATAACTTGGATGTCCGAATCCGGGTCGTTAAGCGCCTGAACGAATACGTCTGCCGAGCGGTGGTCACCATGTGCAAGATGGAGTTTCAACGCGAATTCTCGATCTGCTCCTTTGGTTGAAAAGCTGCTTAAGAAGCTATAGTCATGGTTGAACCGCCGGTTTTTCATTACGTCGACTCTGGCTAACTTGTCCCGGCGGATGGTATTCTGAGACGCTAGGGTGGGAATTATTCGGCTATTGAAAGCGATTCCTGTTTGCATTTCGGGATAACGATCCAGGTCGAGAGTGTGATTGATGCAACCAGAGAACAATGCCAGAGTCAGTAAGACCGGCACCGAAATTTTCTTCGGCATACTAAGCAAACCGAGCCCAATACCGATCAAGATCGCGAAGCTCACGAAACCGAAACCAAAAGGAAATAGTATCCCGAAAATCAGGTGAGGCAGCATCGCAGGCTGGGCTACACCACGTATGTGTACCCACGGAAGATCGAGGTTGAGAATCACGAAGATTGCAACTGACCATAGGGCAGCGCACGCAATGAATCCAAAGAAGTCTTCTGCGCACAGCACCAGAGACACAAATAGCACAAACGTCAAAAGCAACCCGATCAAAACGGGGATAACGCAACCCCATGCCTCTGGGAATACAAATCGGCTTTCCAAATAGAAGCCCGGCGCGCAGGGGAGCCAACTCACCAACACAAGCAGCATCCCAAAGAATATGGACAAGCAAGCTGGCAGTTTGAGCCATTTCACAGAACCCTTGGTCAACTTCGATCTAGGATGCTGGTTGGTTGATCCCTCTTGCTGGTAGGTTGGGGACGATGCGTTCAATTTCTTTCCTTTCCAGTTGGTGATCGTCTAGTATTTATCCAATTCGTCTCTCTTGGTTTTCGTTGAGTTTGATTTCTCACCTCGATAGGATCTCTTTGATCAGGCTTTTGCGGAACGACGTTCTCGTGTCTGGTGCGCTCGGCGTGGTCATTGAATCACCACCAGTTAGACCGTTCGACGATTCGTCTGCGGCGGATCTATTTGTTTGGCCCAGCAGAACTGGCGTTTCTTCTAAGGGTGCTCCTGATACTCACAGAGTTCTGCGACGACTTTCTCAAAGCACCATGCCAGCCTTTCTGATTCCTCTTTGTTTTCACCGTAAAACGTGATACTGATTTGGTGCTCGTCAACCGAGTCCACTTCAAGCTGATCGGCAAAGAGAACATTTAAATCGCTGCCCCAGAACGTTCGCATAAAAAAATTGAGCCGGAGTAATGTATTTTGCATCAGCGGCAAAAATGGAATTTCCAACGTCGACAATGCACGTAACACATCCATCTTTCGAGTTAATAATTGTTGTATCGACCATCTTGTTATCCCTTTGCTTCTTTCGCTTGTTGTTTTTCATCTTCAGCGTCTAACCTAAAATTCGCTCCGGGAATCCACGGTCATGCTTGGCTTGGTCTGAAGCATTTCGAATCAGGTTCGTCACGGCGCGGTAGTCATGGACGGAACGCAAAACGTGTTCTTCGTGAGTTGGATCTTTCGACTTGATGTAGATGTCACCGACCCCGATCAGTTGCTGAAAAAAGTTCGCCTTGGAACTAACGTCCATGATCTTGTATAGCTCCATCTCATGGTCTTCACGTTCGAAAAAGCCAATGCGTTCGAGCAGCCGGTCAGACGTCAGTACGTGCTCATGAAACCACAGTTCACCAGCCGCTTTGATTGCCGCGACTGCTGGAAAGATCATCCAGAAGCCAAAGATCGCGCCAAGGATTTGTTTCATGTTCACCAACTGTGATGTATGACCCGTCCACAGCTCTACTTCCTGCGATTCCCCAGAATTCATTTTTGCGTTCCTTTGATTGAGTGATTTGTCTTATTGCTTCACTTTTATGTACGAGTGCTTTTCAAAAGATCGAGGCGACCCAGTAGCCGATACGAACGATGCAAAGCGTAATAATTGATGGTGCTGCAATAGCGAGGAAAAGCATGTGAGCTCGCGTGTTTTCCAGTCCAACTTTTTTGTGCGTCCGCTCAAGCCCCCAAATGACAGCAAGCAACAATGGTGCGGTGAATGCCCAAGCAATTAACGGATAGAACCACGCAATGACAAAAACTAAAAAAGTGCACACCTGAAGTGTATGTAGCAGTCCTCGATAGCTGCGTTGATTTGATTGCATTTGCATCCCTTAGAAAAAATACGACGTTGAAGTTTCAATCTCTATTCGTTTGCACGCATGCAAAATTGGAAACTACTCCTGTGATTGACTATCCACCAACTGGCTGCACGAAGGCGAAATAGCGATATGCAAACGCAATGCCAATCGGCATCCCGTTGGTGGTCTATATAAAGAGCGACCGACCAGCGCGTGAATGCAACTGGAGATACCAAAAACAAGACTGTAGGTATCCATATTGAAAAGAGGCGATAGAAAACAAAAAAGGTTACATCCGTTTGAGCAATCTAAGACAGTAAGCTGCGATCAATGTTCCTGATCGCGCCCAGTGGTTGTTAAGAAGTTGTTCCCGATCTTGTTTTAGGCACTGACGGTTCGTAGCGATTTCGGCTTCCAAGCCATTGAGATACAAATTCTCGCTCAACGGCGTTGCTTCTAGGTCTCACCGGCTTCAGCGGGCAAGTCCAATACCGACCGCTTCATCACCAACGGATAGACAGTGGAATCTTTAAAGCTGGGAAAAGACCTTGAAGAATTAATCGTCGTGATGCTGGGCCAGTAATTGGGACCGCCGATGCTTGGATTGCTAAAATCAAATGGACACGTGCTTTAACGTATGAGAGTTTGGCTAATCCGACGAGCCAAATCAGCAACCATCGCCATTCAACCGTCGGAAGGAATGAGCTTGAGGGAACCGTCTTGGTGCCTAAGTTGTGTATTCTCTGCTCCACAGACCGGCGAGCCGCTCACCGGTCTGTGGACGTACAGAACTCTGAATCTCTACCCACAGCCCTGAGGTTCGAAAGATACAAGAGAGCAAATGATTGCTAACAAAATCAAACTTCGACTATTTCATAGTCTTGAAACTGAGAGAGACTCTCAACGAAACAATGAAACTTCTCCGCTAAACCATCTTCCATAGCGTCAACGATTGAACGAGCACTGGGATTCTCAGAGTCACTTAAGAATTTTTGGATCTCCCGCCATTTAACTGCAGCGATGTTCAGCTGTTCAAGAAACGAGGCAATTCCTCGATAAGCAGGATGTCGGTTTGGTTCAAGCCATACTCCGTCTTCGTCGTAAGGATCATCAACATCTTTAAAAAGATAGCCTTCAAACCACTTGTGAAATTCCAAAGCAAACAGAGTCGGAATTGGCAGCGCCTCGTAGCCTTCCCCAATCGCACCAGCAATTTCAATCGCATCCTCAGAGCCAAACAAGTTGGGTTCGAAAGTTCCACCACATATAGGCTTACACCAAATGCGGCCTTCTTTTTGAATTGCGGAAACTATAGAGCTGTTTTTTAGTGTCTTAAACATTACGACCTCCGAAAAACTCAGCAACAACTGCCCTGACAGTGCTGAAGTAAGCGTTCAGACGTTCCCTCATGGATCGCAAAGGGAACTTTGTACACTGGTTTTACCGCTTCGCAATGTGCCCGCCACCAAATTTCAGCGATGAGAATTCGCTAAGGTAACGACAGTCGCCCTTCAGTCGTTGCCTGGGTACAAAGTTTGCGTGAAACAGGAAGCCATTATTTCTTGGAAGAATCTCCCAAAATTTATTCACACAATCTACCGTGATGATTCAGAGTCGTTGAATTTGCATGTTTGCATAAACCTAAAAGCATATCGACCACACGTTTGGCCTAACGCTGGAAGCAGTCCACTTCAAACTTAAGCACCGCGGACAGCTGATCAGTCCAGTCTTTTCGAAACTCATTGGATATATGCTTTGTTTTGGTCGGCCAATCCAGCCCCAAAGCCTCAAGTGCGATCGGGACGTAAGCTTCGGCCTGGTTCTCGACTTTATCTTCCGTCAATTTCCGAAACGTCAAAATCATGGTTTTTCGCTCCCAACTCTCAAGTCTCTTGATTACGGGAATGGTCTCCATGGTCTTGTCAAAAATCCAGATTAGTTCCTTGCCGACAGTAATTGCTCGTTGTTGTCGCCATTTAAGAAATGAGTAAATGTCTTTGTTGGAAGGCAGGTCTGGCTCGGTATCTGCAACTTCCGTCGGATGAGTGTGAAACGTGCAGAGATTCGAACTGATAGTGTTGGCTGACAGTTCGTTGCATTCGACAAAGTGAATTTGAGAATCGGTTAAATAGCCGCCGAATTCGAAAGTGGGAGCCGAGGGAAGTAAGCGATACACCGCTTCTGCTGAAAGGCCGTTGGGGATAGGTGTGGTTTGCCATTCATTTTCGTTGAAGTCGCAGTCATCTGCTCCGGAATTGAACCTGTACAATGCATCCCATTCGTGGTCTTCCATAAGAGGAATAGGCATATGGCTGAGTGGATTTGCACTCATTGAAGCTCTGAGCGAAAAAATATTTTTGAAGTGAAAAACTAAGTGATTCCAAGGGATTATGGCATGTTCTGACTTGGAAGTGAAAGTCTATTGGCCAAATTCCCAGTGCAGAAATCTTTACAGACGTATAGAGATAACTCAAATCACGTTTTCAAACCAATTTCCACCGGCAAGGAACCTGAATGCAACTAAAGATTCATCGTGGCACCAAAGAGATCGGCGGCTCATGCGTCGAAATATCAACTGATTCTACTCGCATCATCATCGACGTGGGTTTGCCGCTTGTTGATCAAGATCGCGAGCCATTTGACCGCGCGGTCATGAAAGGCAAGACGCTATTGGAATTGGTTGAGGCCAAAGTCGTTCCAGATGTTCCAGGGCTTTTTACGGAGGGCGGAATCAAACCTAATGCGATTCTTCTGTCCCACGCTCATCTGGATCACGTTGGGTTACTTGAGCACGCGCCAGTCGACATCCCCGTGTATGCGACCGCCGGAACCAGCAAGATGATGTTGGCGGGTGCTGTTTTCGCGGGGCAGAAATCGCTTGACCGAGATCGACATCGCGAGATCGCCAGTCGAGTGCCCTTTGTTGTCGGCGACATCAAGATCACACCCTACGCAGTCGATCATTCCTGCTTTGGAGCAGTTGCATTCTTGGTCGAAGCCGATGGTAAAAAGCTACTCTATTCCGGCGACCTTCGATGGCACGGTCGCAAGCCTGGCATGATTAAGTCGTTGGTCGAGGAAGTTGGCCAAATGAAAGTTAATGCCTTGGTAATGGAAGGAACGCACTTTGGCAGCAAGCGCCCCCCACGCAAGACAGAGTATCAACTCGAAGACGAAATCGTCGAGCACATCAAGTCAGCGCCCGGACTCGTACTGGCTTCCTTCTCACCGATCGACGTCGATCGTTTGGTTACATACCTAAAAGCTTCAATGCGAAGTGGGCGGACTTTTATAGCCGACGCCTACACAGCATTCGTGATGCACTTAGTCCACAAAGAAATCGGCTTACCTGACCCAAAGTCCGCCGACTGCATGAAAGTCTATTTCAATCAACATTTTGAACGCCGCGGCGTTCAGAAGCTGAAAGATATGTTTGCAGGCAATCAAATCACATTGCCGGAGATCGTCGCCAATCCTACCAAACACGTTCTTTGTTTCCGCCCCAGTAACCTACGATTAGATTTCGAATCCCAATTTCCCAATCAGTCAAAATTACTCTATTCATATTGGCACGGATACTTGAAAAAGCCCGAATGGATTAGCGTCCAAGAGCAAATTGAGAGGGTTAGTGGACAATTCATTTCAGCTCATTCAAGCGGACACATTTATATTGAAGATGTTGTAAGATTTGTTGATACAATTGACGCTAGAATAGTGATCCCAATCCACACCTTCGAGTCCCAGAATTTCTCTCAGTTATTCAATAGCACGAAGCGCCTTTGTGACCACCAAGCTCTTGATATTTAGGAAAACGGATGAATGAACAAGAACTGCGTGACGAATGGAATTCGCTCGAAAAAAATTGGTATTCAATTTATCAATGGAAGCGAATTACGGGTGTTCGGTATTGCGACTGGATAGCAAAGTGGATTTCCGAGTCAGCCGACAGCATTGCCCTACTAGACGAAGGTCTTCGAAAAAGATCTTTTCGGATTGATGATCACCACGGGCAAATTTCTTTACAGACTTCCGTTGAGCAAATTACAGAGAAGCGAATCATTCGTGCCATCTACAATGACCAAAGACTTCCGATATTGGGACGAATCGTTGACTATGAAGTTTCGTTGAAAGAAGTGAGGGATGCCTCTCACGGTGACATTGACTTGCTTTGTGATACTGGTGATGCCGCTCTCTGCGTCGAAGCGAAGAAGCCTAAGAGTTCCGAGTCGATTTTAAAAGCGATTCTGCAAGCTTTTACGTACACTTCGCTAGTCTCGACAGCGCGAGGGCGGTTCTTAGCTGACTTCAATCTGCCACATACATACAAGTTGACCCCAGCAATATTGACATATTGCAGTGCGGCATCTGGTGATCAATTAAAGAATCTTGAAAGCTCGCCACGCCTTTTAGAGCTTCTAAAACTACTAAACGGTATGTTAGCAAAGATGCAAATTTCCCCTTTCAGGTTTTTCGTCGTTGACGACCACAAAGACTCTTTCGATGGAAGTCTTAAATCTTTCCAGGCGAGTGAAAACGGCTTAACAAAAGTCGTGTTTCGCGAGGGTTTTTCCTGGGACATATCTGAAGTGACAGCCAGATGATTCGACATCTTTCTTAGCGATGAGACGATAGTAAAAAAACACCTGAATTCTTGTAAAGCTTGGCTCACGGGTAGATTAGCCGAGTGTAAAGATTCACCAATTTCATTTCATCAATCGAGCTGCATTTTGCTTTCGCGATTTCTGGGCTGCCGACCAGAATCGACAGGGCTTTGGCGCGAGAGACAGCGACGTTCAGGCGATTTGGGTCTAGCAAGAAACCTGCGCCGCGTGGAGAATCAGCGATTGACGAAGAGCACATGGATACAATGACAACCTGTGCTTGCTGCCCTTGAAACTTGTCAACAGTACCAACTCTAGCCTCTGCCCCAAGGCGCTCTTGGAGCATGCGGACTTGCTGGTTGAACGGTGCGACAACCAATATATCTTCCACCGACAACCGTTCGTGGAAGTTCCCTTCGAAGTCCGTATAGCCCGATTCGAGAAGCTCGTCGAAAAGTCGGCCAACCAAGTCAACTTCCTCTGAACTGGCTTGAGAGTTCCCTTCATGAAATGCAGGAACAAACTGGATACCTGCGGCTTTGGAAATGAGCGAAAGCCCAGTTTCTTTAAGCTGAATCGTTTGCCTTCCCGTGTTTGGATGCGAGCTGAGCCTGGATTCGTAAATAGAATCAGACACAAAATCGCATAGGTCTGGATGCATCCGCCAGGTCTGGTTCAAGAGCACACCGTACTCTGGTGGAACCGTTGCCGCACCATTGAGGTAATACTCCAACGCCGACATGCCGCTTTCACCCGGGTGTGCACCCTGAACAGGTGATGCCAACTGCATTTGGTCGCCGATCAGAACAATGTTGTTGGCACAACATCCGGTTCCAACGACATTGGCCAAACTGAATTGCCCCGCCTCATCCACCAGAAGATAGTCAAACGCTCCTTGAAGCTCTTCTCGGCTGAACAGCCAAGCAGTGCCGCCAACTACGCATGGATTCTCGCTAAGAAGCTCGGCAACATCTTTGTTATTCTTGATCCAAGTACAGCCTGCCTCTTCGGCATCAGCTCCCGAACCACCAGCCTTATACACTTCGTGTGATAATCCGGTCTCTCCAAGTTGAAGGTGCACCTCAGAAAGCACATTCAAAATGGCCTTGTGTCCGTTGGCGGTTACACCGATACGTTTGCCATCTTGAAGAAGTTGAACAATTGCTTTGGCAGCCGTGTACGTTTTTCCAGTCCCTGGTGGGCCTTGAACGCACAGTAGCCCGTTGTCCATTCGGCGAATCAAGTCAACCGTCGCATCTGATGCTGGCAAGTTTACATCAACCAATGTTCCACCGAGGTGCCCACGAATGCTTGGGGGTCTTCGATGAAGTAGATCATCAATCGCAGGAGAAATTGATACGTCATTGGCCCAGGCTTGAACGTATCGAAAAACAGAGTTCGCGATCATCTTGGCAGAAACGTATTCGTTCGGGATCAAACTGACTCGCTCGGGAGCGGCAGGAGCTTTGGGGCCAAGTGTTAACTGTAGCGTTCCGGCAGACTGATCAAACTCCCTAATGACTGTTCCTTGTTCAAGGTTGTTCGCAAACAGGCAGCGAGAACCCTCGTGCAATTTTGTTTGTTGCGCGGGCTCAAACCTGTATTGATAACCAAATGATCGCTTGATTTTTTCAGGCTCAGCGTCGATACGAATCAATTCTCCAAGACAATTTTGGTCTTCGATCAATTCGACGTCGGTCATTTCGGCCATCGCATGTTTGCGCCAAAATACGGGGCGCGCCTCGCGCCAATGAAACTCAAGCAGCCAAGCGTGAAGAAGTTGAATGCGTTCTTGCTTAGCATCGGAAAATACGCCGCTTTCCACTTCTCCGATTAGGCGATCGGCGAGAACGACAGACTCATCGTTGTAGCTGTTTCTCACGACCTCTCGATCAGGATTTGATTCCGCTGTTTTAGGTGACACGTAATCTATTCCGTGTTGTTCCTGAACTTCACGCAACCATTGAGCCAGTTTCCAGGTCGAAACACAATCGACTTCGTTGTAATCACGGATCTCTTTCAAAATTGGAGACTGATTCCAATTGCGACTTTCGTTGCTTTCAATCCAATGATGGTAAGCCACGATAGAACCACCAGAAGTGGTAACTTCGCCTTCACGAGCATCCATGTAGAGATGCTCAACATACTTCAGTGAATAACTTGGAGTTCCCAAAACGATTCCTTGTCGCGTCACGGTGTAGAGATCGACGAATACCTGGTTCCGCAGGAGGTCATCGACCTTTTCCTCTCGTGTGGCGAACTTACCCATCAATCGCTTGATCGTCGAAACTTCATATGCAGCGTAGTGGTAGATATGCAAAGACGGATCGGCCTGCCAGCGAGCATGTGCCCAATCAATGAAGCCCTCGAACGCCTTCTTTTCTTCAGCGGTATCGTGTGCCCACCAATCAGAGAATGCAATTTGGTCATCTTCAAAGTGCGTCGCACCAAAAAGGTACTCCAAGCCACCATCGACCAATGGGTAACCTTCCATATCAAAGAATACATCGTTGGGAGAAGCCGGTGGCAACAGCTGAAGCCCTAATCTTAGTTCGTCATCCTTGGGCTGAATTACGTCGTACAAAGGACGTGCTTTGCCGGTCGAATCAAGTTGCATTCGAGCCTGCCACTGCAATTGGCGAAGCGTGACATCTGCCAGCTTCGGCACATGATCAAGTTTTTCGGTGGCGAGCTGTGTCAGCGTCGTCACCCCCGCGGATTCAAGCTTTTTGATCTGGGATCGCGTTATCTTAGCAACCTTTGACAGGTGATCCGAAGCCTCCAAGACCTCTTTAGCAAACTCACTCCACTGACCATACGACTTTGCCATCCCAGGGTGAGGCGGCGAGTTGAGATCAAAATTCTCTTGAAACTCCAGGAATGATTGCTTCAGGCTTTGGTAGTAGAAAAAGAACTTCTCTGTCTCGAAGCGAACACGTTCATTGCTGCCCAGCACCACTTCGAATTCCGCGGGACGCCGCCCCTGTATCTCTTCGAGCAACTCCGCGTAACCGCACAATTGAATGATGAAATAGGGTTTAGGTGATCGAGCCAGTTTCGTATCGGCGACCTCGTAGTGGTAGTCTCCAAGTTTCGACTCACCCGGAACTCGCACAAGGAAGTCCGCGTAACCGCCAAACTGATCATTGACCAAGTGCGCTTGGAAAATAACGTTTGAGCCTTCGTGCAATGCACAATGCGTCGCCTGAATTGAGCCTGCTCCAGATGGAATCCTGGCTACTTCTGAATCAGGAATAGATTCTAAATGTTGCTTTTCGTGTTCAATACCCTTTGAGGCAATGATTTCCAGTTCTTCATCACTTTCGTCTGGGGCGCACTTTGCAATTCCCAGGTTTTCGAATCCGACGGGAATAGTTTGCTCGTGATTTCCCGCTTTTCGTTCCAGTTGCCAGCGATCCATCCAAGAGGCGAATCCCGATTCCATGAACTTAGTCAGATCACTGGGAGAGAATCGGATTTGATTGTTGATAAATTGCATTTGAGTCTTCAGTTTCAATTGGGAATGGATGGCAACTGCCACTCTCAGCTTCGTAACTGAACTGAACTCAATTTATCCGGAAGAAAGTTTGTTTTTATTCCGGACCGATGGGGCAAGGCAACTTCGATGGTTCGAACATCTTCGTAGTGTTTGTATGCCTGTAGCCAATCGCAATGCCTTCGCCAGAGTCTTCAGCATTTTGCAAGATTGCGTGTGCGACGGTGACAAATGCAAAGTTATGAATGCAGTGTGACCAACCGTCTTTCAGTTGAAAATCGAATCGAGCAAGGGCTAAAGTATTGAATTGTGCGCATCTCGATCCGAGAAATGCTCATGTTGCTCGACCGAATGTCGGGACTTGGGAAATCGGTTTTTCAAACGTTGCGATGAGCGGTTGGGATAGGGCTTGGCCGCATCACTGAACGGTACTGTTGCAACTTGCGCTAAGATTTCGGAGCGAGCAGGTGTCGCAAAGCAAATTTTTTCTCGGACAACTTCAATTTGAAGAGTTAACCATGAGCAGATAATCATTCTTTTAAAAAAATGGAGAGCTATGGGATCTGTTCTTTCAGTTGACGACATCGAAATAGGACAAACAGTAGCTGTCCATTCATTCAGGCCAACGCCCGGGGCGGTCATTGATCGAGGAGTTGCTATACCGGATACGATCGGCCACATCCCTTGTGGTGTTCCAATCTTGGTCAAAGCATTGTCTTTGCCATTTGTTGCCTGTGAAGTGATTTCAAGTGAGGGCGAAGAGGTCGGCCCGGCAATCATTGATATTAGAAAAGTGCGACTTTGCAAACTGAAGAACGAGTACGTTCAAGCAATTATCGCAAACCCTAATCGCCAAACTTCACTGGAAGAGCAAAACGAAGTTCCATTTTAGTCAGTTGCATAATTTACAACGCATCCCAAAACATATGAATGCAATTACCTCCACTCCGCGAACAATGAGCAATTCAGAGCTGATCGTGGATCATCTTTATCAGCGCACGGTCTTTCGTGGAACGCTAAAAGTTCGAGACGGAATTCTTCGGATTGACCGTATGAAACTCGATAAAGCCACAGCCATGGAGCTTGGTATCAACAACATCGGTTTGTTTGTTGAAAACTGCCCAGGTTTCGAAAGGATGATGGAACACATCAGGCATCTTGACGATTGCATCAGTTCGAATTGGGTTGTAGTTCCGTCGTCTAAAATGGTTAAGGAAAAACTTGTGGACTTTGGCGTGGCAAATAACGTTCAAGTAGCCACACCAGAAGAATTATCTACCCTCTCAACGTCAATGGAAAATCTTGCGGGAATTTTGATTTTTGATTACGCATGCCACATCCACAAATGCCGTGGCTCTTTCAGTCGGCATCAAACGGCAAACGATCGACCGCAAAAAGTAGTCGACTTTCGAATGAAATTTCGACTGGGTGACTGGAGTCCTCCAGTATTTATTTTTACAAACCGCAAGGCAATATCCGTCAATACTGAGCCTATGCTTAGTCCTTATTGCTTGGAAGCATTTCGATACATTGATGGAATGACAATGCGATTCGGAGAGATCACGGGCTGAATCTGATTCACTTGGGAAACTTAATTCCAGTCTAGATTGCTTTTTGAAATTACAAACCATTCAAAATATAATGTCGATCCTTCATCCAACTCCTCTATTTGAAACCATACATTGAGCCGCAAGAAAAAAAGAAAACGCAAACAGCAAAACGCGAATAGGCAAAGAAGCCAAGCGTCTAATTTGAACGGTGCACAATCTAAGACGGCACAGTTGGAAACCGCCCCATCCAAGGCTCCGGTTTCTGACAATTTGAAAGCCGATCCTAATATTCCGGTAGGTCACAATCAGTCCCAATCAGTAGGGGCGTCCAAAGAGGAGTCTGCTGAGGGTTCACAATCCTTCTCTGAGTTAAAGAGTCGGCTGGATGACTTGGCAGTCGAGTTTGGAAACTTCGAAGCTTTGATTGACTACAAAGTGACTTCAAATTCGCAGAAATTGAAATCAGATGTGGTCGAAGAATTCAGGGAGGTCTTAACAAAGATCGAAGCCAAGCACACTCAAGTCGAGGAAGCGATAAATGACTTAGATGATATTGGCGACGAACGAAAGGATTTCATCAGTCGGTATCGACCAGGTACGATTGAATTTCAGCATCAGCAGATTGAAGAACTCACAAAAGACCGCGAGAACAAGCGGAAACAGCTAAGGGAAAAAAACGACCTCATTGACCAATTGGAACGCGAACGTGATTCATACAAACTTCAGTCTGGACAGAAGGATCTGGAAGAGATTGAAAAACTCAAGCAAGTGGAACTGGCAAATCTTGACGCAATTCAGAAAGAGCACGGTCAATACCAGACGCTCTTGGCAGAAAACCGTCAACTTAGGAATGAAAACCTTGATCTGAAAGAAATAAAAGAACGAGTCGACCAGCAGACGAATCTGGAAGATGACTTAATTCAACGCCGTGAACAAATCCTGCAATTACAAAATCAGGTATCAGAACTGGAATCAGAAAAACAAAATTGGATTCAAAAGTCTGACCGCATGCGAAAAAAACTCAAGAGAACGGAGCAGGAAAGAGACACCAGTCAGCAAAAGCATACTCATATCGAGTCCCACGTTTCAGAACTCGACTCAGAAGTTGAAAGCTTGAAGGCGCAGCTCGAAACTCACGAAAAAAATTACGACAAATATATAGAAGCGCAGGCCCGAATTAGTGAACTAGAAAAAAAGCTAATTGAAGAACGCGCTCAACTCGATCAAAAACGACTAGAACAAAGCGAAGAGAATCACTCCTTCCGTCAAAGCTTGGAAAGCCAGCTACGTACGACGATTGAGCAGACGCATCGTGGCGAATTAGAGGGTCTTGAGAGTTTGGTCCGAAGACTGTCTGAAACTGAATCTTCGCTCCAAGGTCAAGTCGACGAATGGCGCAATCGTTACCATGCTGATTCGGCGGAATTTCGTGACTTGCAGGAAATCAGGCGTCATGCGTCGAGTCTTCAAAATCGGATTGCGAATCTCCAGGAAAACGAAAGAGAATTGGAAGACGCAAAGAAATCTATAGCGAATTCAATTGCCGAACTGCAAGGAACTCAAAAAACATTGGTTGGTGAGGTCGCAAGCTATGAAAAACGCTTAGAACGAATTCGTGATGAAGTAAAAAACAAAGAACGAGCGCCAAGTCGCGAGGAACGAATTAGCGTGATGCTTGAAGTTCCTCGCAACATCCTTAAAGGTGAAGTACTCAAAGTTGAGTCTGAGACGAAATGGCTTGGGCGGGTAGCGAACAACATAAAGGAAAGCGGGTTTTTCTTTCCCACTCGTCTTTTAAAAGCTTTTCATACATCCTTGAAAATCGCTGACTGGTCCTCTTTGACAGTATTGGCTGGAGTAAGCGGAACAGGCAAATCTGAACTACCAAGGCTTTATTCGAGATTTGGAGGAATGAACTTTATTGGCGTGCCAGTGCAGCCGAACTGGGACACGCCTGCAGACTTGTTTGGTTTCTATGACTACCTATCGGAACAATTTAAACCGACTGAACTACTTCGATGCATGATCCAAAGCGATGAAGAAGGCATTGGTTCAGATTCGATGCTTGTTGTTATGCTCGATGAAATGAATCTAGCGAGAGTCGAACTTTATTTTAGCGAGCTTCTGAGTCGGCTTGAGACCAGAAGGGACAAAGGCGAAGTTCCAACAATGCCAATAGACATTGGCCCCGGAGTAACTAGTTACGAGTTAAAACTTCGTAACAACTTGCTATTTGTTGGCACTATTAACGAGGATGAAACCACTAACACTTTGTCTGACAAAGTGATCGACAGATCCAACGTCATCTATTTTCCTAGGCCAAAATCTTTAGCGACTCGCGATGATGATAGCCTCGCGTCAAGCGAGAAGAATCGCCTTAGTTTTTCAACATGGCGAAATTGGCGGCGTTCCGTTACCGACATTTCACCCACGATTCGTAGTGAAATCAAATCAGCATTTGAAGAAATCAACACCGGACTGGCTCTTGTCAATCGGGCCGTTGCTCACCGAGTCCTACAAATTACAGAGCAGTACATTGCCAATCATCCAGATTTTCCGTCCCAGCAAGAAAACCAAGCCAATGAGTGGCAAACTCCTTTTGAAGATCAGGTAGCGCAAAAACTGATGCCAAAATTGCGTGGAATTAGTGCCAAGTCAACTAACGGCAGGGAATGTATTCGAATCATTGAAGGAGTGATTGAGCAAAAAGCGACTGGACTTTGCGATGATTTTCAAAAAGCTCGCGAAACTGAGCATGGGCAATTTCAATGGAATAGCTCTTCTTATCTCTACCACGGTGAATCAAAACTTTGAATTCAGTGAAAACAAAACCGTGGGAGCATGCTCCAGCGCATTTCGATGAATACGATCCCATGCGTACTGCTGGGCAGTCTTCGCAAAATCAACTTCAAGCATATTGGATCGCTGTAAGTACGTTTGAGGACTTGATAATGACTCTGGTGAGCCTTGATGAAGACAGTGGTGAGATGCTTCCACAAGTATCGACCTCAATTCATCGTAAGGTATTGGCGCACTTGGAAGATCTTCCACTCAGTCGGTTCGATTGGACAACTCGTGCGTTTCAATGGGCCAGCTCGGAACTTGATGAAATCATTAGAAATCCCACGAAAGTCCAAAAGCGCATTCATGAAAAGCTGAACCCACGAAAGTCCAGAGAACTCGATGTGCGGTGTCTCAGTTGGCTCTCGAAACAACCAGGAAGAAATGCGAGGGAGAAGATTGGGGGGCAAAAACAAATTTTGTCCGTCACTCGACCAAAGACTCTCGACACGCATGAGAATCGTATCGTTGCACGACTATTTAGAGAGATCGCACCTGAGATTGATCGTTTGGTAGACCAAAGTGCTCGTTGCCTGCGAAAGAATTATCTTCGTCAAATGAAGCAAGTAATTGATCGATTCTTATCTTCAGAGCTTAGCGAATGCGTTTCAGCTTTCGACCTACGCGTAAATAACGTTTTACTCGGGGATAGGCGTTATGCCAAAGCATGGAAGCTTTTGCAAATCCTCAACTCACATAGAGCAAGGCAAAAGCAAACTTGGGAACAAGGTCCAAGAAACCTGCGAGAAGCAATTGCTTTGACCGTCTCATCGAGGTTCAACGAAATTTGTGTTTGGAACGAGGCGAGTTGGCGCTTGATCGAGGCGGATATCAATAAGAGTGAACAACGAAAAAGCAAGTTGGCGGGTGATGATTCGTGGATTTGCCAAGCAAGCGACAGACGGTACTTTCACTTTCGACTCAAGTTGGCGCCCGAATGTATTCAAATTGAAAAGACACTGATGGAGTTGCGGTCCAGTTCAGCTTTGGTGGCGTTGGAAACGAGTCACATCAATTTACATGCCGATTTTTCATATCAAGATGAAGAGTTCCTAGGCAATGAAATGCGATTTCAGTGCCTGCTGGAGGTAGGTGAGCAGCTTCTGACTTCACCTCATTTCGTGGGTGGGGCTGGCCTAAAAGAATGCGGTTTGTGGCTGCTCCAAACTCAGGATCTCGAACCTGAAAAAGGTAGCCAAGGAATACGATACTCACTTTCACAAGACATATTCGAGCGCAATAAACATACGCCGCTTCTTGGTCTGGACATCAGCCAACTGCATGCAGTGGAAGCAAGCCCCAATACCGTTCAGCTGACGCCCCCTCTTGTTGCAAGCCTGACTGATCTTGGTGATTGGGGAACAAAGTGGCTGTCGGGTCCCGAGTTATGCAATCTATCTACGGGCGAAAATTCAAGAGCATTTTTTCTAGACGATTTGCTTTCACGTGACAATAAGTTCGAAGACCAGGATCGGACTGCAGCAAGAGAGATTTTTAAGTCGTTGCTACCCGCTGAAAAGGCCAGCGGTTCGTCAATCGCGATCGCCATCCCAGACCATTTCGACGAGATTGACTTCCAAAAAATCAGATCATCATTGCCATCTTATTTACGCAAATCGACCTTTGTATGGCGGTCAGTTGCCTGTGCACTTGCATTTAGAAAGCAAATAAAAGACGAAAATAAAGTTGAATTGAAAAATGATGATTGTGTCGTGCTTATCGACTCTGGAGCCGAACAACTTAATGCCACATTTTTGCGGCTTCGCAGTGAGAACATAAAGGGTACGAATCCCGATCCATGGTATTGGGAAAGGCCTACTCAATTCCCTGCTTTGAGTAATGCCGCGCACTGCACTGACAAAGAGTGGTTAGTGCACCGGTGCGAGGATGCCGTTCGAGATTCTTTGAATACGAATGACATTGATAATGGTTACATTGATGAACTTTTGAAGCTCGGCATTTCAGATTCGACGGAAACGGCATGGATGAAAGCAGCCAACGGATCATTGGCATTCGATGTTGTGCGTTTTTCAGAAACTCATTCGTCAAAGGCGGATGAGAAGATCAACGAAAAACTACAAGATTGGATTGAGATGTGGCTTGATTCAGCTCAGTGCCGTTATATCAAGGCACAGTCGAAAGCTATTCGGATAAAGTTCGTACTGTTTGGCCGAATTTTTGAACGCACAGATATTGTTGAATTAGCTGCAAACATGATCTCAAGCGGATTTGGAATACCAAACGCATCTATTATCGCAATGAATTCGAAAGTCGCGGCTCAAGGTGCGTTTGAATACCTGGATAGATCACAAGCAGGATTGCCAACTTGGGTAGATTTGATTCCTGAATTGTTTATCAAGCCAACAAACTCGCCAACAAGAATCCAGCTTTTCCAAAAACAGTTTGTTAAACCAGGAGAGTTTGTCGAGCAAGAGTCAGACCAGGCTTTTGAATTGCCTCCAAACCAGAGTGCGTATCTACTTGCGCTGCAAAGAGATGACCACGCTGCGCCTATGAACTATGTAGCGAGGATTGACTGTAAAGAGCACTTCCCTCTGGCCTCAAGCATCCCAGTAAAGACGTTGGTCTCGTATCGCCATGCAGAGGACAGTTTTCGTGTCAAATTGGTGCCACAATCACCACAGCCTTTTCGTTACTTAGAAGCAACTTGGGCACGCACAAACCCTAGTGAAAAAGTTTCCAATGAAATTGAAAACGAACCGCCGCAATTTCCAAGTTCAATCCCATGGAATTCAGTCACAGCAGATGAAACGAAAAAGTTTGATGAAAGCAGCTCTAGGATAGTCGAGTGTTTTGATTTAGCTTTTTCGACATCAAGTCGTGACGAGGTCCAAGCAAAGAGATACAACAAATTCAAAGGAGAACTTAGAAAGTTGCTCGACTCGATTTCTTCTGCTGACAAACTAGCAAAGTCAATTTGGGTCTCGAATCGAGATGAAAGTTGTGCGTTAGGTCCGCTGTCCAAAACAGTTGAAAGAATTACCCCTTATCTGGTGGCTATGTTTGCAAAGACACTTCCCTTGCAGCCGCAGAAAAAGAAGAAAAGAAATCAACCAGATGCCAAACGAATCAACAAAACCTTCCTCAGCACAACAGACACCGAAATTCAAAAGATTCTGGGAGAGTTGGGGGAAATTTCAATTCGCTTGATCTCTCGTCTTCGTTGCGACATTCACGAATCCGTTGAGAGGGGCTTACACCAATCGGCCGATTCGATCGGCAGCCTTCCGAATTCTATGATGCACGCGATTGGAAGGACGCTAAACCCAGAACGCGAAACGACTTCAAAAATCTTGGGGTCACTTTGTCGAATAATGAAAGAGGTAAACCCAAAACAATTGGCGAACATAAAGATAGCTCTTTGGGTTCTAAATACTGGATTTTGGACGCGTGAAAAACTCATCTACAAAATCTCTTCGGAACAAGCTCACCAACTGGTTGAGTCAGTTGAGGAGATCTTTGAGCACCTTAACTCAGATTGGAATAAAGAAGGCGCTGCCGGAGAACTCTTCTCGGAAGCGAATGCGCTAATTCTAGCACTCTCGCGACTACGCGGACACGAAGGGATTGAGGATGCTTTAGACGCTGGTTCCAAACGAATGCGAGCGCTCGCCGACAGCATTGAATCACTAGCTGGCTTCTTTCGAGAGCAAGGACGAACAGTTAAGTCCAGGTTTGCGCCCGCCAACGGTAATGACCTCCAACAAGCTGAGGGCATTGCAGCAATGACGATTGCCACATTGCGAGGTGAAAGAGTTGCCCATATTCGCGTACTAGAGGATAAATAGAATGGAAGCCCTGCCCAACAGGAAAAAGTTTCTTGGTTATAACATTGGCCACATGCAGCAGTGGCCAATCGCGATTCCGGTTTCGGATATGGGACGAGAATTCGCCAGTCAATGGGTGCACATTGAAGACGGAAAACGTCTGACCCTGTACGACGGTAATGTGTCAGTTCCCATCATTTTTGAGAAAAAAGCAGAGGAACGAGAGGCCAGAGATTGGTTGAAGAAGCTTGGTCGAAGATCATTGTTTCGCTTGGAGGACGCGACAAATTCTACACTTGAGTTTCGATCACGACTTACCTTCATGCGAACCTCCTCGACAATTGACTTGGCAATCGCGCCAAGCATCATTTTGAGCCCTGACCTGTTGGCTAAGCTAAAAAACCTAGACCCGAAGAGGAAGATCGCCCACGAAACTCTAGGAAAGCAATCTTGGCTTCAAACGTATAGTCAATCCGCAATTCTGTTTACTACAAATATCCTTTCGATAGATGGAACCGTAGCAAACGAAAATGTTTCGATTTACCTGTCCAATCGCAAGAAGATTGAATGTAAGGTTTGCGGTGAAGTCGGCCGCGAATGGCTTGAAGCTGTCGAGATTGAAAACTGTGCTCCGTCGATACTGGATGGTCGTCTCGCAAGAATCCCTTCCGCTCCAAAATTTGTTTGCAACGTTGAAGATGTTAGCCCTACCGATCTACAAGGACTTCGGCCGCAAATACATCCCTTTTTAAGCACTTGGGTTGCGTACGAAAATGAAGCAATCAAACGAGCCAATGTCGAATATACAAAGAGGCGAAAAACTAATCTCGAATACGATAGTGTAGCCCAACAAGATGCCGATAATATCTATTTGGTTCGGCTAATAAATAGCGAGCTTGAATTGAGTAAGTGGACCAAAGAATCCAAGCCCCTTGAGGTAAAAAGTCTTGAAAACATTCGTGCTGAAGTCGAAATACACGGCCTAACAAATCAAGCAACTGAACCTATCCCCGCGGAGCTCCAGTCATTTGCACAACAACCAGATACTAATAGCTTTTCATGCAAACTGTTGGTTCGGAAAAAGTTTTCGTTGCCACCCAAAGGCCGAATCGTTGCTGTTCATAGTGGTGGTCAAGTACACCAATTGAAACGTCGTGCCGAGTCGCTTCAAAGGCTAAGGCGAGGTGGAAGCGCTTGTCCAGAAATGTTGGAAATCATTTCAACACCTTCTGCAGTTGAGCCAGTCATTCCTGCGCAGCAATACAAACCACACAGTGATTCAAAACCACTTAATGAAAAACAAAAGGAAGCGATAAAGGCTGGGATCACGGAGCCCAGCCTCTATTTGGTACAAGGCCCACCTGGAACTGGAAAAACCAGTGTAATTGTGGAACTGATCAGACAATTGCGAAAAAAATATCGGAATCGCAAACAAGCCGATGGAGGTGCACTTCGTGTTTTGGTTACAAGCGTGCAGAACGACGCAGTGGTTAATGCGATCGAAAAATTGTCCAGCGATAACGTGGAAGTCTATTCGGACTTTGGATCCTCAGTAGGAAAACAGGCAGAAAGATCGAAAGCGTACCGGCATAGCTTTATTAAGAAAGCCGAGCAAATAGCGGAGAACCTTTGGAATAAACATCGTGGAAGCGGAGCAATTCAGGCCATCCGGCGTCTTTCGCGACTAAAAGAAGAGTTCACAATAGTCAATTCTCAAATCACGATCGGTGGGTTCGACTTGAACTCGGCAACCAAGCTAGTCGCTGTAATTCAGGACGATTGTTTTGAGGCTTTGCCCAACAATCTCAAAAAGGATGCAAGAGAATTCGCTGAAATACTAACCAAGAAAATTGATAGCCAGCGAGGCTCTTCGGCCAAGCCAATCAATGAACCGGATTCGATTGTCACGACACTTACGGACTTGAGTAAGTATTCTTCTGTTTTAGATTCCGCTCAGGCAGTAATTGAAATAGTAGACAACAGTTTCTCGATTGATGAATTAAGTGGATTAGCGGTCAATGACATTGAAGTCGCCGAAAGGTGGCGCAGTTTGGCCACGAAACTTCGACGCGCTATCAGAAGAAAATCCATCGACGAAAAGTGTTTGAAAACTTGGCAGGATTTGCGAGATGAATCAAACAGCTTGGTTGCGAGACAAAATTCAGAAGAGCCGGTCAATCAATTCTTTCAGCTTCAATCTTCCGCTGCGACGGAGCTTATAGATAGGGTCCGAGTCAATTTGGAAACATTATGGGATTCTGTAGGCAACGATGAATCTGCAGTCTTGGTAGATTGGATTCGACGATTAAGTGAAGAACCCGCCTGCTTAGAAGAAGTTTTTCAAAATCACGCGCCGGTTTTGACTGCCTCATGTCAAAGGTCAGGACAACCCAGACGGCATACAGAAGAAGACTATGATATCGTCATCGTCGATGAGGCTGCACGCGCCGGAATCGACATCCTAATTCCCATGAACATGGGTAAATCGGTAATTCTTGTTGGCGACCAAAATCAACTTCCTCCGCATGTGGAAGAAAGTGTCTTTGAATCCTTAGAAAGGGATGCTGATGTCGATTTGAAAACAGAATCGTTTTTTCAATGGATGTGGGATCGCTTACCAGTAGCCAACAGAGTCATGCTCGACACTCAATATCGGATGCACGAAGAAATTGGCAGGATCGTCAGCAAGTGTTTTTATAAAGGAAAGCTGAATAGCTTTTGGACTGCCGAGAAATCTAGTCGTGAAAAACGAATTCCTGATTTGAGTATCGCAAAGGACTTTCCAATTTCTTGGATTGACACCTCTGATGTTTTGACAGAAACCGAACTGCGCCGCAAATACAAACTGCCAAAATCGGACTTCAATGAAACCAACCCTTTGGAAATTCAACTTGTTTTGAGTGTCCTTGAGAATTGCGATTATCGTTCTTTAAAGGGATGGGCAGAACGCAGTGACAACGGAAAAGCGGTTGGCATTTTGTCGTTCTACAAAAAGCAAATTGGCGAAATCGAAAACGCATTGAATCGCTTGCCGCCGAAAGTCGCTGAACTAATTGAATGTGGGACGGTAAACAGTTTTCAAGGGAAAGAGTACCCTTTGGTCCTGCTCTCAACGGTTCGAAGCAATGAGTCCGGCAAGATTGGCTTTTTAAAGGTTCCTCAGATGGTCAATGTCGCGATTTCACGTGCTCAGATTCAACTGGTGATGATTGGAGACGCAGTCACTTTATACCGAGCTAACCTTGGCAAGAAATCTCCTGGCGAAATGCACCCCCTTCAGCGAGTTTATCATCGCATCGAAAAAGAATTTGGGGCTCAAAGAATCATTCCTAGCAGGAGGATTTTGGATGCGAAATAGGAATTGGTTCCCAGTTCCAACATACGCAGTTCGCGTCATTGTTGGAATTGCCCAAGAACAGAGTCTCGACCTGCTTTGCGAAACTGTTTTGCGACTTCTCCGGATCCGAGCCTGGACACCAGAGGAAATCGAAACTGCAATTGGTTTGAAATTTGATCTCATCGCCTCCGCTCTGGCTGAATTGGTGGATGAAAATTTAGCGAGAAAATCTGAAGGCGGTACCTACCTGGCCGTTGATACTCAATTGGAATTTCCTGGGAGAGACCTTAGATCGGCGTGGGCCTTCTTTTGCCCCCACAACAACGACTTTTTGCCACGAATTTGGATCGGCGACAAATTGCCAAGTAGCTGCATTGGCTCCGGCGAAGTTGCCGCAGGGGCCGACCAAACGATTCTCCAAATAGACGAAGCCAGCTATCCAAAAGTCTCACTCCCCGAGCATAGTGAAGTTGTCAATAAACTCAAAAAGTTAACAGTCGATCCAGAATTGATTGTCCGTAAGACGAGTGATCTACGCACCACGATTGCAAGGCAAGCCAACGCTCTACAGGATTTCCCAAACTTTGAATTCTCAAATTTTGGTGAACTCAAAGTCCGAAGTATAACGGTCGACTCCACAGTTAACATTTACCGTGAAGGACGGGTCAAAACCGTGACTTGGGGAATTGTCCAATTCTTGCCAGGCTTCGACAGCAGCGTCACTAGTGTTTTCTATCGGCCTGAGATCCTGCCTGGTGAATACGCCACTACGTTAAAACTTGAACGGCATCAGCAGCGAGACTCAAGATTACAGCCGTGGATTGCAATGAATTGGCTAGAGCTGAACGACGAACTGGAAAATAGCGCTAAACTTGCCAAAGAAGAAAACTCTGACGTTCTGAAGCTCGCTAACCTGGATCCCGAAAAGTTCGACCGAATCAGAAAAGAACATTGGAATAGCAGACTAAAAGAAAACAACATCCGATCGTTTTCTGAAAGTGAATTGGTCTTAACCGATGAGTTAAAATACAGCCAAGGGAAGCTTTTACTTTGGCGGGCACACCCGTCTTCGGAAAGCCTTCGTGACGCATTCTATGCACACGAACATGCGATAGAAGTCTTGGCCAAGTCGCTTCGCCAGCCCGTTGTCGAGCAGATATTGGATTTTGGGAGTCGATTCAAGGCAATGTCAAAAGCCGAGCGAAGCGATTTCTGGCAAACTCATCTTTCTGAAGAAATGCTCAGCAAGAAGTTTAAGAGTTTGGGCCTCTTTCACCTGGTTTCAGATTCCTTTAAGCATCTTGCTGGCAACCTGAGTAGTGTCAAAAACGTCCTCAGTTCAATTGAGAAAATCGAAAAAGACAAGTTAGGTGCAGGTGCGAGCTTCTTGGTTTGGTTGCTCCCACTTGCGTTTTTCGATGAGGATAAGGTGCTAAAGCATATCGCGAGAATTCGGTTTGCATGTGAGTTTTTGCCAAGCTTATCCAAGGAAATCGACTATCTAATCCAAATTCGCAATTCAATCGCGCACCATAGAGACACGAAAGAAGATGAGTTGCCTCCTGATTTAAACCAGCTGGACGAGAGGTTGTTCGCCGTAGCCGCGGCCATGTTTGGTGTTCAGTAGCCGCAACGGTCAGAAAGCATCCAACCAGCAGCGAAATTGCGATTTGAGGCTGCGGTTAAGGTTGGAACAAACTTTCTACAATTCCGGACGAACGACTACACGTCCAGTTACCAAGGGCCATGACATCATTCGCCCGAAAACAAATGAAAAAGATCAAGGAGATTTGTCGGATTACATTTCTTCTTTTACTTTTCTTCGCTACGAGCCTCTTCGCGGGATGTAGCAACGACGACTCATCGACATGGACGAGTTTCGATTCTGACTATTGTTCCACTTCAAAGGGAAATTGACATGGAAAAAATCGCTACTCCTGTGGTCGTTTTTAGCCTGGCGACCATCCTGCTAGTAATCCTTGGCGGATTCTGCATGTACATCGGAACCTGGTTCAAAAGCTCCAACAGAGTTGAATTTACATCAACTGGCCCAACTATCGAACGGGTTCAAGCTCTTGGCGAATTGGTTGTCTTGAGAGTTTCCGTTGGCGACGTTTTGACTGGTGCTACAGCGGATTACAAAGGATCTTGGCTGATTAAGGGTGATGCACTGGTATCGGTCAACATGCGCAAGGCAAGTGTCTTGTCTTCCAACGAATTGGCAAAGCGTGTTGTCATTGAGGTTCCTGAGCCCCAAGTCATACAGCCCAGGGTCGATCACGCGAGAACTAAAACATGGGAAGTTAAAAAGACATCATGGATTCCATATCGCGGTGACCCGGACGTTCTTCGAGATCAATCTATGGCGCAAGCGCAAAGACTGGTTGAGCACACCGTTTCGCAAGAAGAGACGATTGAACTGGCCAAAACACAAACGCGCCATATGCTTCGCGTGATGTACCAATTTGTAGAGTGGGACGTCGAAATTGTCTGGGCTTGCGACGGATCGGTTTTCGAGAAACCCGAAACAGATTCTAATGGGCTCACTGCATTGGCAGCGTCAAATCGCAGTTAACCTACGCCAAAGCATCAATGCCAACTAAATCCATGCAAAGACAATGACGATGAACAACCGCAACTCAATTGCCGAAATGGATCTGTACTTTGATGAAAGCGGAGACTTCATGGAAACGTCTTCGAATGAGTTGGAGCGGAGGCAATCTGATACCGCCAAAAAACATAAGACATCCAGTCAACTAGTGGGCCTATTGGCCAGTCGAGATGAACTCAACAAAAAGAACTCGCAGAAAGTACTTGATGCAGTCGCAAAGCAATGTTCGTTAGACGTTTCCGAGATAAATCACGCAACCGAATTGATCAAAAAGCACGGGATCGAGAAGTACAACGAAGTATTTGAACTTATCCTTAAGCAAATTGAGACAAGGGGTTGGCAGCCGGTTCGCCTGATCAACAAAGAACAGATTTCATTTGGTGAACGAGCGCAAACTCACATCAATTTCGCATCGACACTAGTTGTAAAAATTTTCGATCGCTTGCGAGCACGAGGTCAAGCGGGCTGCCAGCTCAACGTCATTCCAGCTGGAATGAATCTTCAATTGAGCCAGGAAGACTGGCCCGACACCATTGCTCCAGAAGAGTATGAGAATCGAATTCGCGAATCAATAGGGATGATGAATGCCCAGCTTGGCGCAACTCTAAATGCTAAAACATGGACATTGAGTAAAGTCCAAACCGGTTCAGGTACTCGATGGCCTACACTCATTCTCTGCGACTGGATTAGTAATGCCTCATATATGGACTTCCAAAAACTCACGGCTGACAACAAGTCCAAATTGATTGAGCTTTTTGGACTATTTGATTTTTCATTTCGTTTGCGTGAGCTTCTTGGAAAAGTTGAATTTTATCTGAGTGAGAAATCGCATGGGCTCGCTTTGATCGCGATTGCCAAGCATCTAGTAGAGCAAAGAGTTGAAACTGCAATTTACAAGGAAGCGAACGAGTTGCTTCAGTCAACGCTGAATGAAGTAGCAGAGATGCCTGCTCGATTTCGTGACGTCCAGTTAAACCAGGTAACAAGCTGGCTTGAACGAGCAATTGAAATAAATCGGGACTTGGATTTCGGCCTAGAAACTGCTGCATGGGTAGTTGAGTGTATCGGGGAACCGCTTAGAAATCGTTTGAGGGACAACGACAAAACAACCTTGGATTGGTTCTTTTTTAACATTTGCGTATTGCAACTCAGCGCCTGCAATCACAAAGGCAGAATCATCGACGGCTCGACCTATTCCAACTTTGTCTCGGAACAGGCCCCTGCTATTTGTCGATCATGGCAACATAACGGACTTATGGCGACAGGGTTGATTGTCCAGGCCGTGCACAATACAGATAGATTTGAGTTCGGATTGGCAGCCGACAGCATGAAAAAGCTGGTCAATTGTGACACGACGATCGGCGAACTGTTTGCCTCGGAAATGTTTGAGCTTGAAGGAACTGTTCGTTCTGACTACCGGGCCCAAGCCATGGGGACGTGGTTACAGGCGCTTGTGCTAGGAGGGAAAAAGACACCTGAGCTTTTGGTTGAGGCTAGGCAGTTAAGTGATAAAGCAATTCAAGAGTTTACGGATTCGCGTGACGTTAGCCGACAACACCAATACCGTTGTCAATTAGAAATTGCTGACGGTAATTTTGGGGAAGCCCTGAAGCATCTTTGCAAATCATTGGGGTTGCCTGAGGTCTCGCATGATGCGGTCGCCGCGAAACTAAAGTCAATGTCTGAGTCCGCCCCAGGCTCAGAGGGCTTTCCGTTGTTACACTGGCTTCGTCTAGGCATAGCTGAATTCGTGTGGCCACAGAACGATACCGATAGATTTGAAACCCTGGTTGAGTCAGCTGGAACGTTTAATTCTGGTTGGATTGATGGAACGTTTCCCAATTACCCAGCACATGGTATTCGACGCCGACTAGCATTTTTATTGGCGAGTCAAAATCGGCAAAAGCAGGCTCAGCAAATCCTGCACAAGTTTTCAGAATTTCAACTGATCAACAAAAATGAAGTACCATTGGCGCTTGTCGAGCTTGCAATGATTTGCGAGGTTGTGGCTGGCATGTGGCGGCACAATCCAATAAAAGCGTCCGACCTACTGAACGGCAAAAAGAACTCAGCTACTCAGTATTTGAAAAAGCTGAATGAGTTGCTCGAAGGGAAACTGGATAAACTTGTTCCCGTAATTGAGGCTGCTTCGTCCGCGATGGATGAAATAGACAGGGATTCCGACACCGTTGATGTCGCCCAAAAACTATACAAGTTTGCAAACTTGGTTGACTATTGATTCGTATTAGGCGTTTGCAATGCCGAAATTCATCAGCTTTTCGACGCGTAAATGTTCCTTTAAATCCCTCGGCCATCTTTGCGAGCGCATCAATTGCCGTGTCACCACTAGATACGGACACTAAACGATCACGTGGAGTGATGATCATGCCGAGAGTCATTTCATCGGCCAGTTTTGCCAGTTGATCATCAAGAAGCAGAGCGGACCATAGGGGGATTTCCATCTCGACCTTCCTTTAGGCCAGACTCTCTAATGATTTCGCACCCTTTTTCATGTTGCATTTGCTGCAAGCAAGCCTGCCATTAACAACCGTCGTCGGCCCAGCTTTGCTGTGAGCGACAATGTGATCTGCGTGAAAATCAGCCCATGGCACTTTATTGCCGCAATCTTTGCATTGACCGTCATCCCGGCGGTAAATCGCAATGCGCTGCGCTTCATCGAACGAGCGTTGAGAATCAAGTGGGACCAAGTCAGGAATAAAGGCATGGAATTCGCGGAGCAACATTTGATGGCGGTAAGCGATGGCCTCTTCGCTGTCAGACGACCTGGCAAGGTGCTTGTCATAAGTCACGAACTCGTTGTCACTCTTCAACGTTCGTCGTCGATGATCAAAGTCGATTACGAAGTTGCTTACCGCTTTTTCGTTTCCATAGAGATTGTAGTCCTTCATCAACTCCGAGACTAACAAGAAGGTTGAAACGGTCACACCGCGTTTCAATTCGGGTGTTTTCTCAGGGAAGCATTTGTGCAAAAAGTCATAAACCTTTTTCACTTTCTTAGCACAGGATCCGTTGGCGTTGAAGTCTTTTTGTTCCACGTACATTTTGCTCAATTTGCTACTTTGGACAGTGGTAGGAGTTCCTCCGTCAAGTTCGAGCATGACTGTTTGCGCCGCTACTTGTTGGTGCTGCATACGGGAGTTCGTAAAACGGACCGAATCAAAAAACGGATGTTCCGAAAGCTTCGCGCAGAAATTGCGCATTTCGCTGACCATTGCGTTTCGCTTTTCAGCCGCATTCAATGGTTTACCATTTTGCAAGCGACAAAACATCTCTCGAATTTCTGCATCTGAAGCATCGCGAATAATGACAACACTGAAATTGAACATGTCAAACTGTTGACTCTGTTCCATATCAAGGTCCCCATACTTCTTTCCGCCTAGGGCAGGCGTAAACTCTTTGCTGAGTGCGTATTGGTTGTCGTAAAACTCCCAAATCGCACGCATTCTCTGTTGGCCGTCAACGGCCTCATACTGAAACTCACTTCCATCAGCGGTCTTTCGAAGGTACAGCTTCGGGATATCCATGCCTTGATAAATACTGTCCATCAACAGCTGTTGCTGTTTCTTGTTCCAAACCGAATAACGCTGGTATTCGGGCGTAGGATCAATGTTGTTCTTGTTGTGGACTAGGCTTACAAGTGGCCAGATTTTCGTATCAAGTTCCATGAACGTTGCTTTTAACCGATTTAATAGTTGTGGGAGCTGCTTTAGATTAGATAACGAGACTGAGTTCTTATTGTCCGGGATTCTCTTCGAGTTTTCAATAAAATGGTGATCGACATAGCTCGCAATGACCCATTGAGAAGACTTATACGGTCCTAGTCAGCCTTTGATTGAAGTAATGAACAATTTGCTTCGTGAATACTTGTGAATACCACCAGTCTTTCCAGCGCCATCTTCAATGACAAGATTTTTAAATCATTTTCCGCGCTTCTTCGAGAAGTGACTCTTTATTAGTCATTCCTCCTTCAAATTTTTCTCTCAGGTCCTTCAGGATTTCACCCAGGCGTTGTCCAGGTTCAACACCCAATGCAATTATGTCTTTCGCATTTACAGGCATACTCATTTTAAACTTGGTAGAAAGTGCGTGCTCTACAATGTCAACAACCACTTGCTCGAGATTGCTGTCGACCGCTGCAACACTTAGGCGTTGTTGAATTTCCTTAAGCAATTGGTCAGTAATTGCACGGACACTGAGGTCACTACGAGCCAACCTTTTGACCGTAGAACTCACTAGTGTTTCGATCTTATATTTTGGCCACGTTGTTTCTCGTTCGCGTTTCCATTGTTTGACAATTGTTGCTTCACCTAGTTCGTCGCTCTGTAAATTTCTGAGAAACTCTACGACGTTAAAAACGCAAGTGTGTATCTCATCCAGTAGATGATTTGCGCACGGTTCATAATCGGAATGCTCCGGATAGGATCGACCTATCGAGTTGCGAAACCACTCGTTTGTGGTCGCAAGCGTTTGTTGATCATGCGCGGATGAAAATTCCATTGAGTGCTGGAAGAAGGTTCTCAGTTTTTGAACGTTGTCGCGGCATTCGGTTAACCCGATCTTTTCCATGTTATAAACATGAAGACTACTGATAGCAATTTTCATGTTTGGAAAGCTTCGTTCCCACAAGGTTGTATATGCCCATGAAACTAGTCTCAAAAAGCGAAGCTCGGGATCTGTTGTTTTCAAAGGCGACTCGATATTCGGCATGTTGTTCCGCGCAAAAAATGGTGAGCCGATAATCGCCATACATCGTGAATCAGCTTCACTTATCGTCTCGGTTATTTTTTGCCATAGAATAGTTGGGTTTATGCTTCCCAATTTGGATAGTTTTTCTCCTCGAGTAGCGCGCAAGTTGGATATCGCAATGTCGACCTGCTCTTTGGAAACCAAAATTTCGTCAGTCTCGTGGAATCCCTGATAGAGTTGGGAAATTACGAATTCGAGCCCATAAACATCACTCTCCCAATCGTACATCGCAAGCCTATTTACCGCTTCCAACTCAAACTGATCAAGTCCACCACTGAATGATTGAGCAATGCGATGAATTTCAAAAGGAACGTCTTGCTGTCGTTTTTTAAGTGCCGGAATAGAGATTAGGTGAAATCCAAAGTTCTCAAGGATTGATTTCACATATCTCGTTTGTTCACTTAAGGCATGCGAAAACAAGACAACCCGTCTGTTTTTATTCTTCCAAACTTGCCAATGCTTTATAAGTCGGTCGATCGTTTGGCAGCAAGTATTCTCGATTCCTCTAATCGCGATTGAGCGGTCAGCCTGTTCGAAAAGACTCTCGGTGCCGTGATGTCCGAACAGTGTCATTAGATTGTGTGTTGGGGCACCACATTCCAAATCAGTAATTTTCGTGCCGAGCAGACCAAGTTCGGCGACAACTCGATTGTCCAATTTGTGGTGCCGACAATTGTGCTCAACCAATAGCATCTCAGCCGCCTGGGCATCGGCCGTTTTGAGCGAATCCAAGAAACCGGAAAGAGCTACTGATTCGCCTGCAAAGCAATCAAGTAAAGACCGATCATTCTCACGCAAACTATCTAGCAAGTGGTCGAATTCAGTTTGGAGCATCCGACTTTCCTTTCATGCCTGACTGGACATAAAATTTGATCGGGTCACAAAGCGGGCCGCGAAAGTTGAATGCGATGTGAAAATCTTCGAGTGTTTCGTTTGGCGCTATCGTTCCAGAAGAATAATCACTTGGGCGAAATTTTACTTCGCGGCGGATTTGCGGAACGTAGACGTACCCTGCATCTTGATCAAAGTAAACGCGCCGAATCGTGCCTTTGCACGGAACCGGCTTCCCGAGTTCATTGCACCAAGTTGAGATCTTAATTACACGGTTTCTGCCAATAATGCTCTCCCGATCAAGCTCGCGAAACTTCTCTTCAGAGTCTCGATAAAGCCCAACCTGGAACAAGGCCCATGCTCGTGAGAATTTCGCCTGTAGGCTACCCTCAAAACTGAAACTAAGCCTCTTGTTTAGCCAGTCTAGGTAGTGCTCCCATTCGGATTTCGAAAGCCCTGCGGTCGTGCGTTCCTTTTCGTACTGGAACAAATCCGGATTACCATGAAGCTGCCACCAAGCTTGGGTGTATAGTCGGCAAAGCTTGAGATCTGGTGATTGAAATTTTTCAATTCGCTCAATTGCTTCTGAGATTTCATGATTGCCCTTCCAGGTTCGGTCCGCAAAAAACATCTTCTTCCATGCGAGCAAATACTCACCTGCTGAGGAGCCCATATCTGCAAGGCTTTTAAGTGCTTTTTCTTCTAACGCCTTGTCGTTCAGCTGATCAGCCAGTTCCAGCCGCCTTTTTTCAAACTGGACTTTGGAGTGCCGCCAGCTCTCGTGATCCAGAATATCACAAAGGTCAGAAACGAGGTCCGCTCTTTCTTCCGATGAAATGTCCTTTGTGTTTTCAATCTGAATCTTTGTAACCCTAAATCTCACGTCATTGGGGTTTGCGTTTTCGCTGTCGTGTGACGCAGCCCATTTGCAATGGCGTATGGCGTCTTCAAATCCACCTTTGATTGTTTGAGAGATCAACGCATACGACTCTGAATCCGGCTGCTTTTCGCCGAGCCGTAGGTGAACTTCTTGCATCAAGCCATAGAGGCTTGCAAATTCTGTATGCACTCGGGACAGTGACTTCCCGCTTTTCTTGGGGTCTGCAGACGAGTGCTCTGCAAATTGAGCTTCGGCATTCGCCAGAGCGTTTGAGGCCAAACGATATTGTTCGCAAAACGACTCGATTTGGTTCGTGATTTCGTCAACTTTTTCCCATTCGAAATGGCCCTTCGCACGAAGCATCGCCTCGCGTCTCAGATGGCTTTCAAAGAATAGAAGCCATGGATTCGATTTACGGCCGCTATCGGCGAGCAATTGGGCAATCGTGCCAGCAAGGAGTATCAGTTCCTCTGACGACGGACTGATGAAGTCACTGTCTGGCCCAACCGATCTTAACATTCGTAAAACGAAATCTACTTCTGAGCTGCGTGCTCTCCAGTTGGAGCCAATTCGAACTTTCGAAATCAAAAGCTTGATAAACTCAAACTCTTCTAGTCTGCTAAATCGCGATTTGACGACTGCCATCGCTTCCAGTTGCTGTCTGGCACCGATCAGATGCTCCCCATTCTTGTCGTCGGGAATCCAATCGTACAAGTCAACATTCTTTAGAGCATCTTGGATTACTTGAAATCCTTCATTTCCAAGGCACCTCAATACTAGGTCAACGGGAACGTCGTTGCCGTAGCGGCCAGGAATCAAGATTAAACCAGAGAGACGTTCAACTTGCTCCGCAGCTTCGCCCGTTACGGACATGGTGTCCAATGTGGAAGTTGCATCTGTTTGGTTGGTGACAATTCCAGCCTCGGCGAGCAGTTTCCCGAACGCGCCCGTGGCAACTGAAGGATTGGAATGTGAATCGTTCAGAATATTTTGTAGATATTGCTCACTCTTCTCAAGTTCGACTAGCAAGCCTGTACGCAACTTGCCTCGAGTTTCGGGAAGCAAACGCCATAAGAACGCCCAAAAACTGTTATTAGTCTTAGTTAAAGATTCGAATGATTTAGCAATTTCCTTATCGAAGGTTCCAAGAAAAGAAAGAAACCTCTTCATTTCTTTGGCAGCCATTTTCGGACTAAATTCAATACACCTTGCAGAATCAAAACGTTTGTAAGCTGCACCCGCTATGACAACTTTACGTCCACGCGAGGCTAAATATCCTGCGAGATTTTTTAAGTTTGCAACGTCCGAATAGTTGGAATCTAGCACTAGGAGGATTGAGGTTTTTTCAATTTTTTCAATTTCGGTACAAACCGTTTCTATAAGACCAAAGTCAAAGTCAGTTTGGCTCCGCCCAAAATAGATAACTGGCCAGCCCTTCTTCCTTACTGAGACGGCCAGATCGGCCAATGCGACAGACTTTCCAATTCCGCTTTGCCCGCAAATCAAAATCGGCTCGGAGCGCAAGCGAGGTTTTGAAAGTTGAGAAATAGTTTCGTCTTCGAGTTCTTTGAACTCAACACGTCGGAAAACCAAATCGCTACTGTAAGAGCTCCAGTCTGGCACTCCGCCTTTGCCCGACAAGAATGCTCGAAAAGCTTGATACTTTTCGTCGAGAGATTCGAAGTGCTGCTTTTCGTTTACATTGTCATCGTGAAGAACGGTTAGACCACGAGTAAGCCTTCTCCATTCTGCGGGCTCAAAAGTATGCGAATGTCCCGACGGATAACTAAACGGATACCCGTCTCTCCACTCTCCGTGTTCCGAAACGAGTTCATCGTATTTGGCCTCGCCAATCGAATCAACGTAGTCGCCGAAAGTCTGATCGTGAATCACTAGTTTGTTCATGCCAACTAGGTAGCCAATTTCGTCTACTTCAAGGAGTTCCTTTGGCGGCGCGAACAAATGCGTTTGCTTCAACCCTAATTTGGCAATGGCTGGAATTAGTGTTGCCTGAAACCCCGACCATTCATCCATAGTCAGGGAATCAATAACCAAAAACCCTTTTGGCGTGACCAGACTTGGTATTCTACTGAGCATGGTTGCGGCGACTCCATTGCGCTGCATCAAATCCATAACCCCCAACGCTGGCTGCTCAACACTCCTGTCGCTTGTAACGCAACCAAACAGTTTGAAAACATGAAGCTTTATCTTGCTTCGCGAATTAGCCGGGCTTCTTTGTTCATTGAATACAACGTCAATCGACCGCCAAGGCACCTCCAATGATCGTTCCAAAACCTCATGGAAGGAACTTGAGACAACGGCATTCCAAGGGAGCCTTGCGAGTTTCTTGAGCCTGTCTGAAGGGGCTATCCGGGTGCTAATGTTGTGAAGTATCCCTGCTGTCGCGCCGGAGTCACCGAGTTTACCGGACATGATGTCTTTGTAACTAAGTGCGTCTTGTCCAAAGCGAGCAATACAAGCTGACAAGAAATAGTCTTCCGCATCGTAATTTTTGAGAATACCTTGCCCAGCAAAAAGAACCATTGGTCCTTCATTACCCCTATCGAACAATTCTTCAATTTCAGAGCTTTCTTTTATATCTTCCATTTTACTTATTCGATTAAGAGGATTCAGCGATTCATTCTTCATTCTGTCGCTCGCTATACCGATCAAACAGTAGATCGTTCAGGAAGTCAGCGAACTCAGGCTTGTCGTTGATTTGTTTGTAGAACTTGAAGTTCGTGTCGATCATGTCTTGGATGTGATCATTGGACTTCAGGTTGAATGTTAAACGCGCATTCTCGGGAGTATTCACATCGAAGCTGGCCGATAGGCTTTCGTCTTCGTCCAGCTTTCTCTCTAAGATTTCCAGAAATTCTTCATCTGTTTCGCCACCGAACAACGTGCCGTGTCGCTCGTTGAGGCGGTTAAGGATCTCAGAAAGGGGCTCTAATGTGGGTGGTGTTGGCGTGTAATCGTCGGAGCCAAGCTCCTTGACCTCCATGGTCCCTTTCGCTTTCTCTGGGAAGACGTTGCCTTTCTCAGAACGCAGTTTCACTGGGCCGACTTCGACGTATTGCTTCAGCTCGTGTGGTTGCTCTTCGGGCTGGATGGGAACCAAACGCACGAGGTAACGGCAAAACTGGAATAGCTGTTCGATGTCAGGATCTTCAAAACCGATGATTTGGCCGAGGAACGAATAGAGCTTGATGTACTTGTTTAGATTGGAACGGAATTTCTTCTGTTCGTCTTCGTTTGCCTCTTCAACACGTGTCACGACCGGTTGCAGGACGGCGTAGATGCGATCCTGTTTTGGTTGGGAGGTGTAGTAGCACTTGTTGAACTTCTCGAGATCATCGTCGAAGAAGAATCCCTGCTTCTTCAAACGGCTTTCCAGCGTGTAGATATCGTTGGGGTTGGTCGAATTCTTGAGATTCGTCTCGCCGTAGTAGCGGCTGAAAGCCTCCTTGATACGATCTTCGTTATCTCCAAAGTCCAAGATGCAAGTGTCGGACTTGCCGTATCGCGTGCGATTCAACCTCGATAGCGTCTGGACAGCCGTGACATCCGCGAGAGACTTGTCTACGTACATTGTGTGGAGCAGTGGTTGGTCGAAGCCTGTTTGGAACTTGCGGTTCACGATCAACAAACGGTATTGATCCACCTCGAAATTCGCTTGCGTCTTGGTGTCAGAAAAGCCATTCATACTGGCTTCGGTGAATTTCTCGCCAGTCTTGTCATCGGTAACGGTTCCCGAGAACGCCACCAATGCCTTCCACTTAAAACCCTGGGTCTTGATGTAATGGTCGACTTCGAGTTTGAAATTCTTGGCTGCCATATTGGAACTGGTAACCAGCATCGCCTTGCCACGCTGGCTGATCTGTTCAATCACTGTGCCGTTGACATGCTCGCAGACGATCTCGACCTTTTGGCGAATCGTCTTGGGATTCTCCACCACAAAACGTTTGAGAAACTTGGTGGCCTTGGCTGGATCGTAGGACGGATCATCCTTGATCTTCTTGGCCAACGTCCAGGACGTGTGATAGGTCGCGTAGTTCTGCAGCACATCGAGAATGAAACCTTCGTCGATGGCTTGGCGCATGCTGTAAAGCCGGAACGGTGAGAACTTCGGTTCGTCCTTGCCAGGGTTCGGATTCTCTTCACCGAACAGCTCCAGCGTTTTCTCCCTCGGTGTGGCCGTAAAGGCGAATGTGCTGAGGTGTTCTAGGCGTCCACGAGCCTTCTGATCGTGAGCGGCGATTTCGGCGGCCGACTTGAGATCGTCCTGGTCGATCGTCGATCGCTTCATATCCTTAGAAGCCTCCCCCCCTTGCGACGAGTGGGCTTCGTCGAGAATCAACGCAAACTTCTGTCCGTCTGGTTTGTAGAACTTGGGAGGCGTTGCCTCGGGGTCGGAGCCTAGTTTCTCCTGGTGCGTACGCCACTCGTCTTCGAGTTGCCGAACCCGTTCAAGGATCACAGGGAACTTGAACAATGTCGAGATGATGACCTGCTTTCCAGATTCCATCGCCTCCATCAGTTCCTTACCCGAATCCACGTGGACGACCAATCCCGCCGTTTGCTCGAACGAGCTGACGGTCTTGCTCAATTGACGATCAAGGGCAAGGCGGTCGGTGACGACTAGAACCGTATCGAAGACCCGTTCGTATTCGCCCGACTCGGAATCCTGGTGCTGCAGCGAAGCCAGTCGGTGAGCCAACCAAGCGATCGAGTTTGATTTTCCGGAACCGGCACTGTGTTGAATCAGGTAATTCTCACCCGCTCCTTTCTCTTTAGTGTCGGCGACGAGAGCCTTCACCGTGTCGAGCTGGTGGTAGCGGGGGAAGATGACTTTGCGGACTAGCTTGCCCATGTTTTCGTCGTGTTCGCGGATGTCCTGAACGAAGTACTGCATCAGTTCGAGGACACGATCACAACTCCAGATATACCGCCACAGATAAGAAGTCGGAAAGGGATCGCCCAGTTTTGGGGGCGGGTTCCCGGCTCCTTTGTTTTTGCCTGTGCCGACACCCATATTGAAAGGCAGGAAGAATGTGTCGTTTCCTTTCAGTTGCGTCGTCATGTAGACGAGGAAGGGATCGACGGCAAAGTGGGCGACGCAGCGACCGTGGACGAACAGCGGTTCGCGGGGATCGCGGGTGCGTTTGTATTGGGTGATGGCATCTTTGACGTCCTGCCCGTTGAAAGGGTTCTTCAATTCGGCGGTGAACAGGGGCAAGCCGTTGAGGAACAAAACGAGGTCGAGGCTTTGGCTGGTCTTTTCGCTGTAACGGACTTGCTGGATGACCGTGAACTGGTTGGCCTGGTACAGCCGCTCGGTTTCCGGATTTCGCGAAGTCTCGGGTTGGAAGTAGGCCAGTCGAAACTTGCAGCCGTTGGCTTTGACGGGCAAGCGGAGCGCGGCGATCACGCCGTCGGATTCGATGACTTGGGAAACTCGTTTGAGGAAATTCTGTCGAGCCGAGTCGCGATGTTGTTTGACGAACTTTTCCCATTCTTTGGGTTGAGTCGCCTGAACGAAGTCGATCACCGGCCCGGCGTCGAGGCACAGCGATTTGTCGTAGGCCGAGGGCTGGCGCTGGACGTAGCCTGCGTCTTTTAAGTCGGCTACGATTGCGTCTTCGAGTGCTTGTTCGGAGATCGGTTTAGCCATCAGAAGCAGCGACCTCCTCCCGCACGTCGATTTGTCCGGTGACCGCAGCGGAGATGAGTGCGGTGCGGTATTCTTGAAGTCGTTCGATTGACGTTGTTAGCGCTTTTGACAATTCGTTTGCCTTGGATGAATAGTCATTGATGTATTCAAGTATTTCCTCTTGCTCTTCTGGCGGAGGGAGTGGAGTACGCATGTTAAGGAAGACGTCGGGGTAGAGCCGTAGCCGTGAATGCCAAATACCTTTGGAGCCGCGAAACATTTCCGTCTTTAATGACTCTGTCCGGTACAGCAAATCAAAATACTCGGGAATGATCCGTTCAGGATTTCTTGGGCGATACACGTTATATGAAGGACTTACGCAACCTCCTTCAAATGCAATTCCGACCGCCCCCATAAATGCCCACATCGTGTTGATGATGAAGTCACCCGGTTCACAAACCTTGTAACCTTCATTTGTTTCAGCTAAAAACATCGTGACTTCTTCCTTCTCGGAACGCTTGGTCACGCCTGTTATATGAGAGACCGTCAACAGCTCTTCGTCGCCGTTTTCCGAACGGCAGTCAATTTCTTGAAAGATTACTTTGTTTCGGTCAACATCCCAATGATCTGGAACCATTCCAACACATGGTATTCCAGACTCGGTGATTTGCGCATTTTCACGAAGTCCCAGCGTAACGGCTCTTTGTACTACGGTACCCTTCTTTTCTTCTAACAAGCCGATCAGGCGTTCCTTTAAAGCGATTAACTTGTCGATCTGGCCTGTTTCCCTATCTAAGAAAGCAGCAATCGCTATTTGTTCATCTAGCGGCGGTACAATAACGGGGATGCCTTTCAGGTGAGACGCCTTTATCCCCACTGCTGTTGAACCCGTAGCACGTGTCCACAATTCAAGCTGCCCTGCCTTGGATTGAAGGTACTTGCAAAGGTATTCATTGCACATTTTTGACTTGTCAAGTTTCATTAGAATCACGCGCTGTGCCAGCGCAATACTTTCATCATCGACAAGTGCAGACTGGCCAAGCGGTGCTTCTGTTGTGAGCAAAACATCACCGATTTCGGGAAATCCACGAACCATCCATGGTTCGTAGTCTGCGTTGGAAATGTAGTCCTCAACAGCTTCGTAGTCGATCTTGCCTGCTCGAACGTTACTGGCGGTAACCAACCTGACTCCCTGAGAAACCTTCTTGGGCGTTTTACCACGGTAGTCAACGAAAGTTGTTACGACCCTTCGCAAGGCCATCGACTGCCAGTGGTCAGGCAACTCGCCTAGCCATTCTTTGCGGGTTGGCGTCAATTTGTTGTAACGCTTCCATCGACGGACGTCGGATGTATCAATCATGGCTTCCATCAACCGGCCACCTCTTGAAGCAGCTCAAGTACATCTTTTTCGACAGCCTTAATGTCAGATTCAATCATTCCCAATTCACGTGGCGGTTTGTAGTCGTAGAAAAACCGATTGAAATTGATCTCGTATCCCACGAAGCCCACATCACCATCTTTCTCATCTCGGATCGTTTCGTTCACCCACGCATCGTTGACATGCGGCTCGACTTCACGGGCAAAGAACTCCGCAACTTTGCGCGATGCCGGGATTTTCTCGTCATCGAGGTAGGTCAGCGGGACGCTTTCAGTGTCTCGCAAACTGGAGTCGGCTTCCTCGTTGCCTTCCTTGTCCAGACACGCCGGGGCCTCGGGATCACGCTCCGAAAGGGCGTCAATGACCGCGCGGCGGACGGCGGCTGAGATTTTGACGTCGTGCTTCTTCTTGATCTCGCCAAGGATGTCTTCCACCAGCGCCGTGAATTCCTCGCGGTCGCGGTACAACTCGGTAGGCATCTTCTTTTGGAGCAAGCCGATAATGGCGACTTGGATCAGTTTGCCCAGCTTGATTTCCGCCTCACGCAACTTGGCGTCTTTCTTTTTCGACTTGGCTAGATTCTGAAACGCTCGGGCTTCTTTGATTCGCTCGATCCGTTCCGGGCTGGCTTGAAAGTTGAGCCGCAACGGGCGCTCGATGGTGACTTTGCGGAATCCAAACTCGGTGGTCGGGAAAACTTTGCTGTGAATTTGTATGTTGGGTTCATCTTCTTTGGTTGCTGAATCCGGTACCTCAATCAGCTGATCCGTGAAGGCTTCAAATGCCTGCAAGAGATACGGAATGTAGTTGTCTTCGTGTTCAATTCCATCCGGAATGTCGCGTGATTTGTCTCCAAGGTTTTTTCTGCGCGACACCCAAACTTCCGATGCGTCGATCAACAGGACTTTGCCCGCGCGGTCTGCAGGTTTGTTGTTGCTGAGTACCCAGATATAAGTAGTGATGGCGGTGTTGTAGAACAGCCTTTGCGGCAACGCGATTAAGGCTTCGAGGTAATCGTTTTCGAGTATCCAACGACGAATTTCGCTTTCGCCCGATTTGGCATCGCCCGTAAACAACGGCGAGCCGTTCATGATGATGCTGACGCGGCTGGTGCCTTCGTTCGGATCGTGCATCCGGCCCAACATGTGTTGCAGGAACAGGAGCTGACCGTCACTGATGCGAGGCAGGCCCGCTGTGAATCGGTTCTTGCTGGCTCGGGCGGCTTCTTTGCGAACGGCGTCCTGGTCTAGGTTCCAGTCTTTGCCGTACGGCGGATTGGCCAGCAGGTAGTCGAAGGTCATTTCGGAGTGGCCGTCGTTGGACAGCGTACTGCCAAAGGCGATGTTGTCCGCGTCACGACCGTCGGTGGATTTCATGTACAAGTCCGATTTGCACATGGCAAAGGTCTGCGGATTGACTTCCTGACCAAACAGGTGAACATCGGCGTCCGGGTTGATCTTCTGAATCTGCTCTTTGCCGATCGTGAGCATGCCGCCCGATCCACAGCAGGGATCGTAGACGGTACGAATGACTTTGCCTTGTTTCAGTTCGTCCCGGTCATGGAATGTCATCAAGGACGCCATCAGACGAACCACTTCGCGGGGCGTGAAGTGTTCTCCCGGGTTTTCATCAAGTGATTCGTTGAATTTGCGAATCAGTTCTTCAAAGACGTAGCCCATCTCGTGGTTGCTGATGGCTTCAGGGCTGAGATCGACTTTGGATTTGTCCGCGAATCGCTCAATGACCATGTACAACAGCTTGGACGAGGCCAATTTGCTGATCGTGTTTTCAAACTCGAATTTTTCCAGGACTTCCCGCATGTTGGGGGAGAAGCTTTGAATGTAGTGGGTCAGGTTCTTTTCGAGCTGTTGCGGTTCGTCGAGAAGGGTCTCGAAGTCATATTTCGAGGTGTTGTAAAACGAATAGCCCGAGGCCTTGCAAAGCTGTGGATCGAGGTTGTCCAGTTTGTCTTTGTATTTGTTGTACGTCTCAAGGACTTTGGGCTTCGTTGGTGCCAAAACTTGGTCGATCCGGCGCAGAACGGTCAAAGGCAGGATGACGTCCTGGTAGTGGCCTCGTTTGAAAGTGTCGCGGATCAGGTCGGCGACGCCCCAGATGAAGGATACGATTTCGCTATGATTTGCCATTTACGTTTGTTTCTGATGCTTGTTGGTTTACTTATTGATAACTAACGGAGCCAGTTCCGAAGCGTCCGAAACTTCCGTTGCAATTTTGTGAATTTCTTTTTTGTCGAAGATTTTACCAAGCTCGATGAACTTACAAAGAAGCTCCGCAAGGAGGCGTCGCGCCTCGACAACGTGAGTGGCTAAATCCGTTTCTTTGATTTCCCGACCGTGGACAACGTCAGATCGACGATCGTACATGGAGCGAATATCTTGTCGTCGCTTTTCGCAGGTCGGGCCTTTTGTTTCCAATAGAAGAGCAGTCAGAAGTGACAGGCTATAACTGGCTTGGAATCTTCCTTGGATGAGCGACTCAACACCTGCCCAGATTTGCGTTGTGGCCATTCGTGGATCAGGACAGTGCATTTGGGCCGAATAGGATTTGAAAGCAATCGTAAAAGGTGACAGCAACGCCAGTTCCATTATTTTTTCGAAGTTTTCTTTTACCCAGCTCAGGTCATCGTCCGTGATCGCAATGGGCTCTTCGAGCGATGCGACATACGGAGCATTCTCTATTCGCGATGCATAGATGCGATTACCACCAATTTCAAGCTGCCCCCATGACTCTTCACACGCGGCCAAACAAAACAAGTCGGATTGAGTTCGGACACCGATGCTGGTGACAATGAGGTCGGCCAATTCAGAAACTTCGATGTCTTCTTCCAAGTACTCAAGGTCGATGACAAGTTCGTAACGAATCATGCCCAAATCTGAGTAGTGTCGAAACAAGCCGCAGGCGACATGATTCGAGAGGCAGTTGGTTATCGTCTCGGCAGTTGGAAGTTGCTTAATACGCTTGATCGTAATTCCGTCAGCAATTTCATAACTCTCTTGGCTGAGATCTAAGCCAACAACAGCAAAGTGCCACTGTAGCACTTCGGACCAGTCGTCGCCTGAAGGCAAGGCTGTAGCATCATTCATTTACTGGCCTCGCTGCTGGGCATCAAGACAAGATCATCAAAGTTTTGTTTGGTCGGTAGATGCCCGTCTTCGATAATCTTCGTCAATAGGCTCGCCAGTAACTGGCGAACTTCGTCGACGTGCTCTTTAGCGTTCTTGAACTCCTGGCCGTGAATCGCCTTGGAGCGTTGGCTGTACAGTTTCTTAATCTGGTTTCGCAGCTGTTTACATTCATCGCCACGAGGCTGCAGCATCAATGCGGCTAAGAGTGGTAGTCGGTAGCTGATTTCAAATTGAACTTCAAAAATCGCTTCGACCCCAACCCAAAGCTGCGCGGCTTTCATCCGATCGCGCTCGGTATGGAGGTAGGAGCAAAGAGCATCGAGTGCAATGCTGAATCGGGTTTGTTTATTAAGCTCCAGCACCTTGGCGAGGTTATGTTTGACCCAGTCGAGATCGTTCGATCCGACGGTTGTTGGCTCACCAAGCTCTAATGAATAGACATGGGGCTCAAATCGAGCTGCCACGCATGGTCCTGAATCAAGGCTGTCCCATGACTGCGTGCAAACAACGGGTGAGAATAGTTCCGATTGGGTGCGTACTCTGAGTCCTGCCAAGATTGCCCTGACTGAGTCACAAATAAATTCAAAGTTGCTTGATGCAGCACGCACAGACAATTGATGAGTCAAACTTTTTTGACCATAGTGCCCAACGATACCAGCCACAAAAGGGTTGTTTAAGTTATTTGCCAAGTCGTCCTGAGTTGGAAATGATGTGAGTCTCTCTAAACGAATCGCCCCTGACAACTCAAGAGAAGCCGAATTGGTTTGCAAGCCGCCAATCGCGAAATGCCATTGAGTCGCGTCATCGAGGATGGTCGTAGGTGTCTCATTCATTCATTGTTGGACTATAGCGAGGAGAGGCTAGAGGAATTGGGTGTTTCGCTTAATTGCGCATTCTTATAAACCCAAAGTCTACAACAACTTTTAGACCTAATCCATGATCCGGCCAAGGAAACATTGGCCTATCAAATTCGGAAAGAGAACCTAACCGACAAATCCAGCCATGGATCTGAACTGTTGGTAACAATTCACTTTGAGCCCTTCCCCAATAACCAACCGGCGACTGAAATCACACCCAGCCATTTCAGGACTGTCCAAGTCCCTGTGGCAGCGATGACTTCCCCGACTGGCGTGGGCTCCAAGACAGCCGCTCCCCAAAGAATCGGGAGCAGAAATAAAAGTGCAATGAAACCAAGGGTTAAGGTCAAGAGCCGACCCATACGTTTTCTCCATGTTACTAGTTGAATTCTGTTTTTAGATGTAATTCGCTAACCAAGGAACACTGAGAGTGTCCGAAAATTCTTTGCCCATGTACCAACGCTCGCACTTGCGGCATTGAATGTCTCGCTTGCTGTCGCCGATATAAAACGACTTCCAGTGATTCGCAATTTAAATGCTTTTGGGGTTCTACAGTGTTTGTGTATTCTTCCGGATCCACACGGGCATCTTTGGTTGCGAGAGATTTTCATTTTTGGTTTCGCCTAAAAAAGATGTGTAACCGTCAATTTGGTATTCCACTTATCGTTAAGGTATTCAGCTACCAAGCGACGGTGACAATGGTGAGGTTCATGTTCACTACACAAGAGACAGCCGCCGTGGATCTTTTCACGAGCAATAGAATCTTCGGCGCGGCGCTTATCCATCAGCTCCATGAATTTGTCTTCATAGACATCCCAGGCACCACCATGTTTTTTGTATGCATCCAAAATCTCTTTGGTGGGTGCAAAGTCTGGAACATGCAGATAATCCATTTCGCAAAGTTCTTTGGCAAAAAACTCCAGGTCTGATCGCTTGGCGAAACCTGCAAGTTGAGAACTGTTGTTTAACCTGACGTCGATGATGCGAGACGCGCTTGAGCTTTTCAAAAGTTCAAAAAAGGTTTTGGCTCCCTTTTTCGTAAACCCGATTGTGTACAGTTCGATGTTATCCATTCGTTTCTTTCTCGTTCGATTCTTCTTGGTATGCGATCTGATCACCTCTTCGTTGGTAAGCTAAGCCGAGTCGTTCTACATCGGTGATTAGAAAGTCTTGGTTTTGTAGCTTACACTCTCTAAGAAGGCGCGACTCTGCTTCCTGATTAGTTTCGATGCTGCCGTCTTCAAGAATGTGATTGATGTTTTTAAATGCCGAAGCGAGTTGACGCGCAATCAAGATAGTTCGGTGACAGGTCAAAGGGTCTTTTTCGGAACACATCATGGCGATTTTGTATTTACCGGCCCCATGTATGAGCCGCTCAATTCCGGATTGAAAGACGGCTGATTTGGCAACTTTGTCGTAGATCACTTTGCCATCTACGTAGCACTCTGGTTCGTTTCGTCTTGCTCCAAGTTCTTTGCCCAAGAAGACGTAGGCAATGGAATTCGCGGTCAACTGCCGCTTAAGTTCTTCCTGGTTGTACTGAGGGTTGAATCGGCTGTAGGGCGATGATCTAACATCCGCGACAGCTTCGACTCCGTGCTGAACTAGCAGTTCAAGGAAACGCTCGAACGGATGGTTTGAATGCCCGATCGTCAAAATTGATTTTGAATTGTTCATTCGAATACCGCTGCGACTAGCTTGTAGTGAAAACCATTAAGTTCTGGAGTCATGCTGATACAAATGTACGGATTTGACGAAGGGCCTTTTACGTTACCGACAGGAAAATTTGGAAAAGCTGGAAAGTACTTGTTTTGCATTGCCGGATCCGTCAACGCAAGATCGTATTGTCTACGGTTGTACTCGAATTTTGCACGACGCTTCTTTTCGATCCGTCCCGCCCGTGGATTGGCTTTTTCAATAATCTCAATTTTAAAGTTTTCCACTTGGACAAGACAGAGCGACGAAAGCCCCTGCGTCTGAAAGACTTCTGCTGAAACACGATCTTGACGCTCGAAGCCAATCTCCCAAACGCTGGCTGGTGTATCGGCAAGTAGCTCTAAATGGTCTTGTTTAAGCTTCCCACGAAAACACCAGGGTTGTGAAGGATGGATCAACCAGTCTTCGGGATGTCCGTTCAAACTATTCTTTTTCAAGAATTGAATTTCGACAATGTCTAGCAATTCTGGTTGTTGATCCCCTTCCTTGTTCCCCAACCTTGATTCTCGCTGGTCAATCTCTCCGTTGTTCCTATGTCCGACCGGGCGCACCCAATCACCAATTGAAGCGACCTTGCCGTTTTTCATTTGAACCTCGATACCAGCAATACAACGTCCGCCATGTTTTATCGAGTTAGCCAGGATGCAAATCGTTTTGGTTATCAATTCGGAGTTTCCATTTGTTTGATTGCTGTACAAAAATGACTAACAATCTCAAATGGAATTTGTCCGGATCTTTTAGGGTTTATTTTCCAGCCACTGTCTCAGAGCGTTTCAACAGGTCAGTTTGCTCGCGATTTGGACCGACTAGATTTAGAGTGATGTTGCCGCAGTCGCACTTCAAGGCTTCTGCCTGGTGCCCCTTTCCAAGCACCTCCAGCCAAGAGTTGCATCTGCCGCATTTAATGCAGTCAAGAAGTTGCTTGAATGAAGCAAGAACCTCTTCGAAATCTTCTTTGGAAAAATCAGCCCACGAGTTGTAGTGAATGGCTTTGTTGATTGGCCACTGTTCTACGTTAACGCGATTTCGCGACATTCGGATTTTCTGTGTCAATTCCGTTAGCTCAGCCGAGACTTCTTCGTTGCCCCATTGTTGTGCAGAGGCCAATGCCTTCTTCAATAGTTTGTCGAAACAGCTCAGAACGGCGGGCAGAAGTTCGCCGAGAGTATGGTCATTGTCACATCGGTAAGTGACCACCGCGCCCAACGAATCAGCTAGCTCAACCGAAAGTGATTCGAGCAACCTGCGCAGACGACCTGCGGCTTCTGGGATGTCTTCGCCAGCAAGTGCAGTTTCCACGTCTTCCCAATCTGTTGTGGCGACATCAACGATGGGGCCATCATCAACAGTCCACCCGCGAAAACACACCCCTGACTTTTTGCTTGTCAGTCCGGCGGTTTGCATCTGCTTGAACCAGGCGCGATCATGAGTCGTCATCACGAATTGAGTGTTTGGAAACTCTTTCTTGAGCAATTGACAAAGCTTACGTCGATGATGCTTGTCCACCGACATTACTACATCGTCTAATACGACCAAGCGGAACTCCTCGCCAAGTAGTTGCTTCATCAAAGCGAGGTAAAGACACAGTCCCATTCCATCCTGATGTCCTTCGCTGTGATATGCAGAGGGAGGGAATAGTCCTCGATTGTGGAATGCGACGTTGAAATTGAGTTGGCTCTCCTTCGGCTTGAATTCAGAACTGAAGTCCTTTTCGTCATCTGGATTGATTGCCCTGTAGAACGTTGTGAAGTCGTGCTCTACGTCTCGATATAGCGACTCAAGGACTTGCTCCGATGCCTCGCAATAACATTGATAGACTTTGTTCGATAGTTCGCTGGCTGCTAGAGCTTTTTCACCCTTGAGTTTGCAGTTACAAAACACTTGCCATCGCTCATCTGCAATGACCAAAAACTCGCGAGCTTACTCTGTTTTATTTTTGGATGGTAGAGAATTGATCGCATCTTGAATCTGCTGAATCTCAACAACAACCGCTTCGGGGACGCTGAGTGGATTCTTCTGAAGTTGAGACGCGATTGCGATCACTCCATCAATAGAATCAAAACTTGGGGCAAGGCGGGCAAGATCGTCCGACCACTGCCGCAACATTGCAGCATCGGCAGGTAACTTTACGATCATGCCCAATTTTAAAAGCGGCGCAATTGCAGATCGTGCAGATGTAATCCATCTCTTGAGGGAATTTCCGGCATTGAGAATTTGTTTTTCTGCTTCCTCGGCAGCTTGAGTTAAATCCAACTTTTCTTGTAGATGGTTTAGAAGCTCTGATTTCGGCATTGGTGAATCGCAAAGTGGGCATTCATCTTTGTTGACGAACGGTATTCCTGCCTCAATCAATTTACGATGGCGAAGTGCGACGTGAAACTCAGGATCGTCAAGCTTCGCCAGTTGCGCTGTAATGACTTCCAAATCAGAGTCGCGATCTTTCGCTTGCAGCACTTTTTGCAATTCTTGAAAGTCCGCATTCGCTGTCGACTTTGAAACTGGTGGTTGTGCTCCAGGCAACTCCACCAGTCCCTCTTTGAACGACTTGGAATCATTGAGGTCGGTGAGTTTTTCCAAATTCAACTCGGTCCTTCGCGCATTCAAAGACCGAAGAACTAAATTAGGTACAAGGGCCTTAAGGCCAAGGTGTCCCAGTAGAGAGTTCTTGGCGTCTTCGGCTCTCGAGTTCAATGACTTCAGCTCTACCGCTGTCTTCTTTTCGGCGGCTTTCAGGACTGCTCGAGTTTTTTCAATCGAATCGAGCCTGAGCAGTACCTGAATCTCTTTCGAGCGACTCGCTGACTCAATCACGATCAAGTTTGAAATCTCTCGGCGTGATAACGCGATTTCCGGATGTTCGCTGGCCTTCTTAATCGCGTCGAGAATGTCTGGCTCATTAGGTTCAATTTTCATTTTGTGAGGTTGCTTGACATTTCGACTAATTGTCGCGCTCTTGTTCAGGCTAGGGACGAAGACGTTTAGCCGAACGAAAGATGATCCAGGGTCTTCGCTTGAGTCGACATGCGGCCCATGCTTTTTTACCGAAACATCTTTGGAGCCCTTGCCAGATAGTCGGCTGACCTTGCCCGTCAAAGCAAACTCAATGGAATCTACAACTCCGCTTTTACCGGATCCATTGGGCCCGAAAATTCCATATGACTTTCTGTTTAATTCTAACTGGAGGTTTCGGATTCCTCGAAACTTCTCGACGTGGATAGATTCCAATTGAATCAAGATTGCTCTCCTTTTGTTTGTGTTTTGTAGAAGTCAACCAAAGCATCAGCTTTTGGAAGTTTGTCAGCCGTGAGCAACTTTTGAAGTGGCTTCGCTGTTAGTTCCGCGACACAATTTTCAGTTAACAAGACTGAGAATTTTTCGTTGACGCGGTCGACTACATTCTTAATTTGTGTGGACACTCGTACTCCAATCCCTTTTAGATGCGACTCATTCGAAGAGGACGCATGCGTATGCCGCGCTACAATTTTTGATAACTATTGGTCTGCAATTTTGTCCCCACAATTCCGACAAAAGCGATCGGATTTGGAACAGGTAGCGTTGCAAGTTGGGCAATTGATCGGCGGTTCCAATTCGAACGTACTGGATTCGCTGTCACCCTTTCGCTCAATGACTTTCTCGGCAACCATATCTAACTGGGCCTTGATTTTTTGCAGAACGAAGCGAGTGGCTTTCTTACTAGATGCTTCGTCGGCTCTTGGATTTGCGATGCACTTGAAGCAGCCGAGATCATCTTCACATGAACAAGAGTCAAGTCGATCAATAGCTTTACCTATCAGCTCGTTCATTTGATCGAACGCAACGGTGGTCAGGCCAACGCCGAAGTAAACGAGGTCGTAGAGATAGATTGCGGCTTCGCCAGAAGGCAAAATTTCGGAGTGTGACGAGAAGTCTTGACTATCACAGGGACCAGAAACTGTTGGGAAAAGGCTCCGAATAAGTCTCTCACAAGAGTGCAAGGCAGATATTGCCACTGGATTCTCTAGCGAGCCTACGATCGACTCCCAAAGTTCACGGTCCAATAGCAACAATGTGGTTTCAGTCGGGAACGGGTGAATAGGCATCCCTGCATTTCCCGGCCATGAGTTAACCGTTTCGCCCTTGCGATTTTTCTCGACAACATTGACGAGAAATTCAGTTACATCAATTGTCTCATTGGACAAAGAGAGTTGAGGATATTTCGTCATCGCCAATTGACGTTTTCGCTTGACCTTTTTCTGTATGAAAGGGTAAGTGTCATTGACGGTGAACAGAGGATTAAGCTTTACGACGCGGCGAGGGCGAATAACGTCGATTACTCGAAACGGTTTTCCTCCATGACGGTAGATTCCGTTGCGATATGCTTCACGGAGTAGGTGGTGTTCGTCAATATCACCGATCTTTGTTCCATTGCATTCAAGATCGTAGCAGCCGCCCATGCTGCGGATGTTGACTTCCATATGGGTTCGGCTCTATAGAAGGCTTCTTCATCCCCAAGCTTACCATTGGCTCGCATTCCCTGAATTTTGGTAAGCTGGTCACCTAGAACTTCGCCTTTCAAATCGTCTTCCTGGCCTCCAACTTCCGACATCGCACAGGCGTAGTGCTGGAATGAGATCCGCTGGTTGTCAAGGTTGAGAGCGAGACGCTCGTTCTCTTTCGCGAACAACTCTTCTGGATGGTTGGCGTAATAAGTGTCTATTGGTCGATCAGCAGGTATAACAATGATGGCCCCTTCACGACCTCCACGTGCGGCACGGCCAGCTCGCTGCCAAAGACTCATCATGCTTTGAGGAATCCCAACGCAGACAACAGCGTCGATCGCTCCGATGTCAATTCCTAGCTCTAGAGCACTCGTTGAGAAAACAAGCCGAACGGACTTATCTCTAAGGCCCCGCTCGATTTCCTCGCGCTCGGTGGGGGATAACCCCGCTCGATAGACTCGGGCAAATGAAGCTTTGTCATCGTTGTTGGACCTAACTGCGGCCATCATCCGTTCTGCGGCGACACGACCAGGACAAAAAACGAGAACCGTCATGCCGTCGTCAGCGAGTTGCTTGGCAAGTTTTCGTCCAAAATCGTAGTAGTGGTCGGTCGTGCTACTAGCCATAAAAAACTTGCGGCGTCCTTGACGACTTCCATCAGAGTCTGAGCCGATGCAATTGAATTGAAGGCCAGTCAATGCTTGCATGTGCTGTTCTGGTGAACTCACAGTTGCTGACGTGGCAATGAATGTTGGATTTGCTCCATACATCTTGCAGACCTGTCTTAGTCGGCGAAGGATGAACCCAACGTTACTACCGAATACTCCTCTGTATTCGTGGCATTCGTCGATAGCCACGTGCTTTAGATTGCTGAAGAACCGCTCCCAACCATTTGAGTGGTGCTGAAGCATCGCGTAGTGCAGCATGTCAGGGTTGGAGATAATACAACGGGCTTGCTTCCGAATCTCTGGACGCAAATCCTTGGGTGTTGTCCCATCGTAACGACTGACGAAATGTCGAAATTTGCCTGCCCTACTATTGAGACCCTCAGTATCTAGAATCATGCCTTCGAGCTTGACCAATTGGTCGTTGGCAAGCGCCTTCTGAGGGTAGATGAACAACGAAGTAGAATCGGCATCTTGGCATAGCTGATTGATTACAGGCAACGAATAGATAAATGACTTGCCACTAGAAGTTCGGGTCGCAGTTACGGTGTGGAGATTCGATTGAATACTGGCGATGGAGTCAGCTTGGTGTGTATAAAGTCCAGACGGAAAGTTGCTGCAAAGGTAGTCGTTTAACGACTTACAAAATCCAAGGCCATTAGTACTTCCAAAGTCTCCATCTGTTGGCTCAATTGGCGGGGGATCAAAATGAATTGAGACTTCATCTGTTGATAGAGCGTTAGAGACGGTTTGAATTACGGATGTGTTTTGGAGCGTGTTGGACATTCGGAAATTCCCAGTTGGTTGATTACTTAAGAGTGGTAACCAGAAGGTAAGAGGAGTCTCCGAAAAGTCTCAAAGTTTTCTTTTTGAGCGTTCATGTGGTACGATTTGCTGAAAAATCGCTCCGCCAATACACCCTGACCCAAGATAGGTCTATGGAAGAAAGCCTCACCGAAAATCATGCAGCTAAAGAATTTGAAGATAAACGAGAGATTTTCGTCGGGCGAGTTGTCATGCTGTTGAATGAAAGACACTGGGGTTTCATTTGTCCCAAAACAATTGAGCATCCTGGTGCATGTTTTGGGTATGACGAAGATCGGCGGGAGGTTAAGACCTTAAAAGGAACAAGCCAAGTGCCCAAAAAGTACAACGCTGAATTCGTTGACGTGTTTCCCGATGACCAAAATGGACTCGAAAAGATCACCTATTTTTCAACCGATAGAAATGAACTTCGTCGATTTCGTCAAAGGATGATTGAACTAGCAATGCACGATCGAACTATTGTTTTTTTGTCGGGAGATGATTTGGGGAGAATGCAAAACGCCTTCGAAGTAGAGTTCTGTCAGGAGGAAGACTAACCTGATGACCGATAGTCTGATATTTACAGATCATTTAAAGAATCCCAGCGATTCAGAACTTGAGGAAATGGCTTTTGCGGCTATTCGTCGGCATTTGAAACGCCTCCTCAAGCAAAGAGGTCTGTGGAGTTTACCTCCATCATTACTAGGTGTTGGGGGAAAGAGTTGGGATGACGAGTCACTTTTAGAACTTGGTTTTGAATGCTATTGCCATGTTTTCGTCGGGATGAGCGAAAAGAACCCCGGGGGCAAGCGCGAATACTGGCGCAAGAAAATCGCCGATGGGCAGAACATCGAGAAAATTGCAAACGTAAGCATCAGAAATTTTGTTCATGATCGGCAAGAGAATTCATCGCCCGAAGAAGCGGCCGTCTTCAAGAACCTCAAAAAAGCAATCAAAATCATGATTGCCGAAGAGCAGATCAAGATGCTCGGTAATGGCAAAAGGGTGACCGCAGAATCAAAAATCGGCATAGTTGATGCAACGGCTGTCGAAATTCAAAGGCTTAAATCATTCGTGACGGACAGCGAGGACTGGCAACCCGCACTTCGAATCATACGTAAATTTGGAAAAACGGCCACACAAGCAACAAAGTCTGGGCTTGAAGCAACTCAATCGGCCGGTGAAGTCCCCTTTATCTTTGGTGATATGAAGCAGGTGCTTTCAGAGTCATCGTATATGCCAGCAGACAACAAGTCCGATGATCCCGTTGCAGTTCATAGCGAAGAAACCAGCGAATTCTTGTTTTTTGACCGGATAGTTCGTGACACCAACAGTTACGAGACAAGAGTAGAAGCGATGGATGAAATAGAAAGTGAAATCCATCTCAAAATTGATGACTTGGATCGCAGGAAGCAGATTAAAGATCGACTTCATTCAATCGTTGATTTTATTTCGAGCCGTCTTCGAGAATCAGGATTCGGTGAGTCTGTTTCTCAATCGCTAATACTTGAAGAGCTACAATTAGCTCGAAGTACAGTTAGTGATGACATGAATATCCTGAGAGAATTGGCTAACCAAATAGTGACAACGCAGTAAAGCCTAGCACGATTCTGTTCCGTCAAGGCAATCATCGACTGAACCACCCCCACTATCAATCTAAAAACAAAGAGATACCCATGGATGCTGGACAACAAAATCAGCTTCGTGAATTGCTAAGCAAAGCAAACGAGTTTCAGACTAAAAAATCAACTGAGCTTGCCCAGTTGCCTCGGCAGATCCGGTCTGGTGATCTGTTCATTTTTCCGATCGACCTGCCATTAACTTTTGTTGCCGTGTTATCAAATTCCAAGGACAAGGAGTTGTGGTTTTTTGTTCCTGGTGACGAATTTCCAACGATTGGCACGCGTGACGTTGCTGTTCCGGCGTTCTCTTCCGAAGGTCCATTAAATTTTCGGTGTGGGAACGGAGTTTGGATTCATACTGACGACGTCAACTTTGATAACCGCATCGGCTTATTGGATTCGGTGTACGTTGAACACATTCATGATCATTTGGCACGAGATGTGAAAGACAATTTACCAACCGCAGGATCGCTTTTGGCGGCCGACCTCGACCCGGACTATGAGGAATGGGTAGAGGAATTGTCTTCGGCTGTTCGACTGTTCAAACAAGAACTGCTAGACCAAGCATTCAAGTCTGAGGCAACAACAACTTCGATGGACGGCGATATAACTGTCGCGTACTCTTTCAGCAAAAATTGGATGCGAGCGGCAGGAATTGACTCTTCGATGGCTTTGTCTGCAGATGCAAGTGGCATCGACAAGCTCCCAGAGTTGGATGAAGGCGAGCACACTCCCGTAGGCTGTCCTATTAAGATGTTTGATGGCCCAGGGACTTTGGTCGCGATTCAATACGCAGACGAAGTACTTTTTCAAATCTACAATTTGGAAGAAGGCCAAGTCCCTCCTAAAGTCGTGGCCAATGGTGAGAAGCTGGAATGGCACGAAGCAGGCTACTACTGGGCGTCTGATGAAATTAAGTGGTCAGATGATATGATTGAGTTTTCGATCAACGATGAGCAGTATCTTCCAATAGAGCGATAGATTGAGTCGAGCAAGCAAACTTCTCCGTGTCACGCCCGGCCGCCTACGTTCCAATCCTGCATGGACAAGTGACGCCTTCTTTAAGAATGCGTCACTTGAGCCAGGTTCCAATTTCAAACAATTGAAATCCACTTTTCACAAATGGATTTATGACCGTGAGCAAGAGGGATACCTGTTTAGTACTTGTGCCCGCCAACATAAAGTGCTCGAAGGTTATTCATGGCAATCGCAATTGCCCCCAGATCCTCGAGTTGTCGGCTTGGTCGTTGACACTCAGGCTACGGACCCCAGAAACAAAGGGTTTGTTAATCCTCTGTTAACAACTCGCAGTTCAAGCGGTTGGCGAGTGACAAAAAACTACCTTCCTTTTCATCCCGAGCAGATTCAAGATGCGCTGTTCCAAGTACTTCAAGCATCTGGTCTTAGCCTGAACAATCTCGTTCCAGAGATTATTGGTTTCTCCATTCGAGAAGAACTCAATGTGTGGACGAATGGGGATTCAATGATTGTCGCGGGCTTGCTTTCAGTAATTGACACGATGAATGGAAACAAAAGTGAGCTGTTTTCTAAAGCTTGCGCAGTCGTAATGCCGCAAGATGATAGGTTGGTCAAGGTTGAATCGCTCGACGTCAAACTAGCAGCTTTTGCCCGTGAATACGGGAAGGCTTCGTTGTTAGTTGCTCCGATCAATTTCCAAGTGCCGGAAGAACTCAAGAGGTGTTTCCCCGAAAGTGTTGTTTGGCGAGTTGGTTCTTATCAAGATTTGGCAGATAAACTTGTGATTGAAGGGCAACTAAGTTCCTTTGGAAAAGAATTTCCGTTGGACATTGCCGGACTTAATGAGGCGAGAAATCGACTCAAGTGGCTTAAGGAAACCGGCGGCAATGCTGCTGCGCTCCAATTTTCTGAACGCCTAGATAGGGCCGCAAACCTTCAAAGCGAAACATCACTGCGGATTTCGCAAGGAATTGAACATGACTTGCGGGAACTCAATCGACACGTAGGTCGGTTCGCAAAGGCAATATCCCATTCAGAGTCGGCTGTTCAAAAACTTGAAAAAATGGGTACTCGGATTTCCAGCTTTGAAGAGATCGTGATTGCAAAGACACAACTGGCGGCAAGCCTTTTTGATGGCCATGACTTTGAGGCTGGAATTTCGATGCTAAACGCAGTTGTTTCAACGGTCACTCGCGAGCCTTCATTTGTGAAAGCTGAAGTTGAAATCGAACTGCGAAATACTCTTGGTCGACTTGGTGTTATTGCCGGTAAGCAAGGCTCTTCTGACTGGCAAAACCAATTCGACTGTTCAATCAAACTACAGTCAGATGTAGACCCTGCAAATATCGCCCGAACTCGGTGCTATTTGGCTCGAGGATTGTTACGTGCTTCCCGTCTCGAGGCTGCTGAGAAAGAAATAAAAAATCTACGCGAGCTTAACCCAAGTGGTTTTTCGCGGACTGAACTTAAGTTTTTAGAAGCGGATTTGGAAAGACGAAAAGGCCACATCTGGGAAGACGCAGACTTTGAAAACGATGCTGACACCCACGGCGGTCATCCACTTGGGTTTTATTTCCAGTCAACGGCAAGGCAACCAGGTCGCCCTTCCTCTGAAAGCATTCAGCGATTTCGACTAGCTGCCATAGAATTTAAAAAAGATGTTGGGGAGTTTTCAGAAAGGAACATCCTTGAACTCTTTTCATTGTTCGTTTTATGGAGAACAGCGGTTTTGGAGAGAAACCCCAAAAATGCCCTAGAGCAGAAAGAGTTAATAGACGAATTTTTATGCCACTCCGACGCTTGTTCAATGCAAGCCTACTATTCAAATTTAATATGTCAGGCGGATCGTTCAGGCGACTTTGAGCCGCTATTCAATTCTGTTCCATATTTTTAAAACTGATATTCGGTTCGGACGTTTTGAAAATCGTACCGTCAGCTAACTTTAAACAAGCTGACAAGTAGTATTTTTTACCTGTAAAGAATGGGCGCTGTCTTGGAGTTCGAAATCAACGCATGTTTCCTGTTTGGATTTCGAGGATAAATGTGACTCGTTCGGGAATTCACTTGCCCCAAGGATCTCGCTAGACGGGCCTGATTGGTTAAAAACAGGCAAACCGTTTTGACGAACGTAATTGCTACTGGCGGGAGTTGCAAGCAAGGTATTTTCGCGGCACCCGGATCAAAAACATTTCGCAACAACTCGGAAAGTTTTGCAGTTTTGATAAGGCTAAACTCAGTACAAAAATGCGGCATATAGGTTGAGGCCTGAGGTTAGCCTCTGGCACATGCGATAAAGGCCACTTTCAGGTAGTTGACTAACTGGATGTGGCTTTTTCTTTGCGCGTTCAGTCTTTTTTCACATGCCTTATCGGAGGTGAATCCTTGCTCTATGTCGTTTTGTTTGTCAGCGCGATTGTGACGCTGACACTTGTCTATTTCTTGTCGCGTGAAATGCGGATGCGGCGTGCGCTGCAACTGTTGCTTGCGAGGCTTCTTTCAAACTGGAGGAACAATAAAACACATGATCAATAACTGCTGTGTCTTTCTTGGCCTGTCGTTAGTGCTCTGCAGTGTGATGCTCGCGGGCTGTGGTAGCGGGGAAAACGGTGCCGAAGCTGTTCGGCGAATGGCGGAACAATCTGTGCGAGAACAATCGGCACAGAATCGTCGGATCGCTGATGCGACGAAATCACTTGTTGAAGCTGACTCGAAAGCCCGGTCAGAAATGATCGCGGCCCATGATCAGTTGCAGCATCAAATTCAGTCTGAGCGGAGAACGCTCGATCAAAGACGAGGCGACCTAGATTCACTCAAAGAATCAATCGAACTCGACCGGCGACGGGCACCGATTATCGCCGATTCAATTCGGATAGTTGGTTGCCTAATGGGCTGCTTTTGTCCGCTTCTTTTGGCAGCTTACGTGCTGTATTCGATGAATCAAACCATCGAGTCTGACCAGGAACGAATCGTCAACGAAATTCTGATTCAGGAAATGGTCAGCCATTCTCCCGTGTTGCTGCCAGGGCCAACAGACTCTGCACGCCTCGCAGAAGAGCATCATCTTCTTATGGCAAACGGTGAATCTGAAACTGCAGACGAAGTGCCTTTCTAGCCAATTTTCACATCCAAAAATTAAAACATCAAAGGAGGACTAATGAGTCACATTGTTGAAATCAAAACTGAGATCCGTGACGAGTCGGCGGTTAAGTCGGCTTGTCGTCGACTGCATTTGCCGCGGCCGACACGGGGGACTTTCGAGTTGTACTCGTCCACCGAAACGGGGCTTGGGATCGAACTGCCGAAGTGGAAATACTCAGTCGTAGCAAACACAGAGACTGGGCAAATTCGATTCGACAACTACCAGGGGCGCTGGGGAGATCAGGAGTATCTCGACCAGTTTCTTCAAATGTATGCCGTAGAGAAATCCAAAATCGAAGCGAGACGGAAAGGTCACTCAGTGCTGGAGCAGAAACTTGACGACGGTTCTATCAAGCTGACTATCAATGTTGGAGGTGCGGCTTGAGCAAGCGAATCGTAATCACGATTGATCCTAAAGGTAACAGCCAGGTCGAAACCAAAGGCTTCGCAGGGAGTGAGTGTATCGAAGCAAGCAAGTTCGTTGAATCGGCACTCGGCTCGCAGGCCAATTTGCGCACCACAGCGGAATTCTTTCAATCTCGAAACGTACAACAGCAAAAGGAGCAAACCAACAACTAGCGGCGGCACCTGCCGTCATTCACAAATCGAATCACAAACAACGGAGGTTGAATGTCACAACTTAAAGAGAAACTAAAGGAACTTGTATCTGCGTGCTTTACCGGTATCTGGATCGAGAGTCATGAGCATCATGACGCGATTCTCGAAATCGCACAGCTTTGCAGGGACGAATCGTGGAAGCTGGCTACTTGGGATATCGACCAAGGGATGAAGATCCCGGGAATTGAATCCAGCATTGAAGCAACCGATCCACTTGCAGCTGTGAAGGCACTTGGCGAAATGGCTACGCCCGATGGTACTTCGATCTTGGTCATGACGAACTTACACAAGTTCGTTGGGTCGACAGAGCCGATGCAAGCGATCCACCACCAACTTATCACTGGAAAGCTGAACCGAACAATCTTGATCGCACTCGCACCCAGCGTGACGATTCCTCTGGAGCTGACACGGCTGTTTGTAACCGTTGAGCATCAACTCCCCAATCGAGAGCAGCTGGAGGAAATCGCCGAAGGGATCGCAACGGAAGAAGGCGAGCTGCCGGTCGGTCGGGAGCTGGAGGCGGTACTGGATGCTGCGTCAGGCTTAAGTCGTTTTGAGGCCGAAGGTGCGTTTTCGTTGTCCTTGGTGCGCCACGGTCGGATCACAACGGATGCTGTTTGGGAGCTCAAAACACAAACGCTTAAGAAGTCAGGACTTCTTACGCTGCATCGTGGTGATGAAGACTTCAGTTCGCTGGGCGGACTTACTGCCTTGAAGGCGTTCACCAAGCGAGCGTTACTATCCACCGATCGAGAGAATACGGCGGTTCGACCGCGTGGCGTGTTGCTGCTTTCGCCGCCTGGATGCGGCAAGTCGCAATTCTGCAAGTCGCTGGGCAAAGAAACGGGACGTCCGGTTCTCATCCTTGATATTGGGAGCTTGATGGGTTCGCTTGTCGGCCAGTCAGAGGAGCGAACACGCAAGGCTCTTCAAATCGTAGATGCAATGGCCCCCTGCATTCTCATGATTGATGAGATTGAGAAAGGGTTCGCAGGAGTTGGAAGCTCTGGACAAACCGACAGCGGTGTAACAGCCCGTATGTTCGGAAGTTTCTTGACTTGGCTGAACGATCACCAGAGCGATGTCTTCGTCGTGGCCACATCGAATGATGTTTCCAAACTGCCGCCAGAGTTCGGTCGTAGCGAACGGTTCGACGGGTTGGTGTTTGTCGACCTTCCGGACCGAGAGCAAAAAGACTTGATCTGGCGACAGTACATTGACTTGTTCGAGTTGGATTCGGGCCAGGCTAAACCTAACGACAAGGAATGGTCAGGTGCCGAGATTCGTGCGTGCTGCCGACTCGCAGCGTTACTTGATCTACCACTCAAACAGGCCGCGAACAATGTTGTGCCAATCGCAGTAACTGCGGCCGAGGCGGTGAAGAGGAACCGATCTTGGGCCAGTGGCAGATGTCTCGATGCGGAGAAAGGAGGGATCTATCAGTTTGGCAAAGCAAAGTCCAAACGGCGACAAGTAAAAGTTGATCCATCGTTGAACTGAAAGGAAAGTATCAATGGTCAACGAAAAACAACTTGCGATCGTCAGGGCGGCACTTCAGTACTTTGATGAAGAGTTTTCTCCAAACCTCGATTCGTTCGCGCCTTACCTCGATGAAGACGGCTTGTTGTTGGATATCGCAAACGAAGACATCCGTGCAACTCGCGAATCGTTTTCTAACTTGCGACCTCGACAGGTAATGATCGACATCGAGTCCAGTAAGCTCGTGATGAAGCAACATTTTGCGAGTAAGGATGCGATGGTTAGCAAAACGCCAGCCAGGCGGATCAAGTTCGCGACGTTGCTTCTACCTGGCGATTGGATTAACTAAACGCCTTCCATCAATTCGGCAATCGTGACGCCCAAGGCATCCGCGATTCGTTGGACATTCTTAAGTCCAAGATTTCTTTCTCCGCGTTCTACCCCACCCATGTAGGTGCGATCCAAACCGCAATCTTCAGCGAAGTCTTCCTGAGACCAGCCGCCTTCTTTGCGGAGCTCGCGTACGCGATTGCCGAATTTTTCAAGGATGTCACTATCAGCCATGATGCTGATAGTCATCACATTTATTGCTAAACTAAGCCACGGACTATGAGTATCATTTCTGAAAACCCAAATTCACCATAAAGGAGACCAATGAAACCAGGAACGAAAATTGGCACTTCCGCCTTAGCTTCCGTCGCATTGCTGTACATATCTAGTTGGCTTGGCTCTTCAGTCGGCACAGCTCGATGGAACTCGGAGATTACCAATAAACGCGTTGACAGCAGTTACGGTTTGACCAACTACCTGACTGACAATCCAGACAGCCTTTTGAACTCAAACTTGTTCGCGTGGTTGGTGATTTTCGCGATCCTGGGTGGTTCGGCTTACGCTATTTGGATTTACGTCAAAGGATTCAGCACGCTTCGCCAAGACGAATCGAATTCAGAGGAGCCTTCGGCAGAAAGCCAGCAAACTCCCAGTTTGAAGATCCCAAGCTGGATATTGGTGATTCTTGCTATGGTGATGTTCTATTCATACAGCTCGGCCAAGACATCAGCCTATCAATCGCTCAAAGATGATTCACATCAACAAGCTCTTGAGCAAATGACACCCAGCCAGTATCAGGCGACGCTCAAATTGATGTCTCCCGAAGTGAGGCAGCAGTCAATTGACTCACTCACGCCTTCTCAAAAGGAGAGACTACTTAAGCCATTGCAATAGTCTTCAGTCCAAACCACACGCCACTCAATATCTCTGAGTGGCTTTTTTTATGTACCCACTCAACAAGGAAACACTATGAGTACAACTCTCGAACCAGAATCGCAGACCGAGTCACGGACTGTCGAAACAACAAACACTATTCCTACGGAACGAGTCCGGCAAGGCTTTGCAGCTTGCCGGGTGAAGTTCAAATGGCTGGGTACTTCCAAGACTCTGTCATCGGAGCAGAAGACCCAAGCGGCTGAATCGTTCGGCGCTGACGGAAACTCGATTTCGGCTGGCAAAAAATTGATCGACACAAAGCACGAAGCCTATAAAGCTCTAACCTCGCTCAAGTCCCAAGTCACCCGATACTGGAAAGACAATTCGTTGCCCTATCCAGAGTCAGGCATTCGATTGATTCGGCAGGATCGAATCGACGAATTCAATTCCACGCTTGAAGACTATCGTGAGCAGATCGAGGCGGGGGTTCGAATGCTCGCCGACCACTTCGACCAGATCAAGAATGCTGCAAGGGATCGCCTCGGCGAATTGTTTGATCCTTCCGATTATCCAAGTTCGCTTGTTGATGAATTCTCTATTGAGTGGGATTTCCCAACGGTTGATCCGCCCGAATACCTTCGTCGTCTAAATCCCGACTTGTATCAGGAGCAGGCTCGCAGGGTCTCCCAACGATTTGAACGTGCTGTGGAAATGGCCGAACAGGCGTTTATGGAAGAGCTCGCACGAATAGTGAATCATTTGTCAGAACGATTGGCTGGTGATGATGACGGTAGGCCTAGAATCTTTCGCGATTCAGCAGTCAGCAATTTAGGAGACTTCTTCCGCCGCTTTCGCGATCTGAATGTGGGATCGAATGAACAGCTTGATCAGTTGGTCGAACGATGCGAGCAGTTGATGACTGGCGTTCAGCCACAGGGGCTTCGAGACAATGAATCACTCCGAAGAAGTTTGTCCACCAACCTTGCAACTGTTCAGAATTCGCTCGACCAGTTGCTGGTTGACCAACCTCGGCGCCGCATTCTTCGCCGGTCGCCAGAGTCAGGCGGTGAGTGATGGAGATTGTTGTTGGCACTGATGGTGTAGTGAACTGCGTTTACGGTGAAGCAATCCAACTGACCGAGCTTGGAGCAACCAATATCAAACGTGCATCCCACGTTGAACCGAATCCTGATGGACTTTGGGTTGCCGACCTAAGCCCAGTTCAAGGGCCGAAGCTTGGCCCATTTCAAAACAGAACGTCGGCCTTGAAAGCTGAAACGGACTGGTTGCGAGACCACTGGCTGGCGAAGCCTTCGCCGCCAGCTTCTCACAACACTCATTGATTTCGCTTCGCGTCGTGCGGAGCGGTCTTGTTTTTTAACTCGACCGCTCGCGATGAGTGGTCGTTCTTTATGGAGAATTACGATGACTCAAAGTGAACTTGAATTGGCGGTAGCAGAAGCAACTGGCGAAGACGTTTGCGATATCAGCCAACGCGGTTTCAGTTTGATTGGCGCCGCAACTTACGACCTTGAACGACTACATTTTGACGCTCCGCCACGAATCGTCGATTGGGATTCCGCAACCCCTGGCTCTACCATGACACTGGCGGATGTGCTTTAAGTTTTCTGACTTGCTCTTTCAATCTACGCTTGTATTCCAAGCTCCCTGCCATTGCTGGCGGGGAGTCTTGGATTTTCTCTTAGCTATCAGCGATGTTAATAGCCAACTAAGCGTCACATGTGGCGACCGCAGTAGCGAGTTGGTTTGCCAACATCTGCAGCTCATTGATTTCGCCCAGCATTCGAGCCTTTTCCTCTTTCGAGGGTCTAAGGTCATATGATGTGCGCGGAATGTCACGATTGTTTTTCAAAATCATACTCATTCCGGATGCGAGTTGGACGTGTAAACGTTTGGGCGTCACTTTGGTTTCTCTGGCCACGTGTTGCTTTGATTGTGAAACAGGATGAGTTGTCTCTCCATTGGTTGCCAGTGATTCAACAAGCGACTTAAATTTCCGTAATTCGATTTCGTACTGATCCACGTGGTAGGTGATTTTGTCCAACTCGCATCGTGTTTGTTGCGATCGTATTCTGGGGATCAGGAAAAGCCCTGCAGTTATCGCTCCTCTTGCTCGTGCGAGCCGTGAGAGCAGCTTTCCGAATGTCATCGTGTCGGGAGCTTTATCACCAGGTCGCGGAGCAATTGAACAGGCTTCTCCATTATTGACGAGCTCCAACCGTTCTCGCTGCCGCTCAATACTCTTTCTTGAGATTTTGAGGATCGAATCAGTGCTTTGATCTTGATCGGACTCAAACAACACTCGCTGTGCGAGCCCCCCGTGATTGAAAAGCAAAGTTTCTACAGCACTTGCAATTCCGATAGCTTCTTTGCAACCATCGAAGCCAATACCGGTGTCGTTTACGGTTTCGGTGATCACTTCCCGAAGCCATCTGTTCTTCGTCAAAAGGGCAATTTCTTTGGGTGCATCGCATCCTTCGGAGTACAATCGAAGTCTAGATCGCTCGATGATGGAACGTCCCAGCCAATATCTGCTTTCCCACTCTGCCAAAGAATCAACTTCAGCTGCGTTTTCAAATTCAATTACTTGAATGAGCTGTTGTGATTGCGATTTGGTCAAACTCCTCAACAAGGATGCTGACGGCCGAGAATTGAGCTTCAAGAAATGAGCTGGGCAGCCCATACAATCGGAGGCTCCCATTCTGCGCACTGGAACCGTTGATGTTGGTAGCTCCGCCCAAGCGGTTGCCCAGGTATGCTCGAATTCACGAGACTCATGTGCGAAGAAGGCTTCAACGAGATTCGCCTTTTCACGGAAGTAGTCGACGTGCCAATGAGCTTTCTTGCCATCGGCAAATGTTTTGTAATGCCTGGCAATTCGTTTCCGCAATCCACCGGTGCCCCAAGCAGAGCCAAAATACGTGTACCAACCTGGAGTAAATTCAACGCTGCCGAGTTTGCCTACTTCGATACTTGTGAATTCTCGAAGTTCAAAGACTAACTGGTAGACTCCACCGTTGTCATAAAAAGGTCGCACGATGTTCCCCGGCTTCAAAGTTCACTTAAAGGATGAGAGAAATACCCTCACCCTTCCGACAGTCAACAGCCTGATTTGCCGTTCGAAAAATTTGTTTCAATCGTTTGGTGATTATTGCGTCGAATCCAGTGTTGGTAAGCAGCCAGCTCTTTCTCGGAAAACATTCGACTTTCTCTAGGTTGGCAAAGACGCCACTCAATGGCGTCTGCGATTGAACGACGTTTCCAGTAGTGACATGCCCGATCGAATTCGACATTTGTAGCCAATCGGATGCGAGCGAGACCATCATTCTCGAACTGCACTTTGTCCGGTATCAATGCCACCCAAAATTGAAACAGATTTCGCAGGCTCAACTCAGCTTCTGACAACGCGCGATCGAACGGACGAACGAGCTTTGCAATCACGGATTGATCATAGTCGACTGGCAATTGTGTCCACCGCCTCAGCTCATGAAGCTTTTCATGCGAGACAGCACTCCAAAGCTTCGCGTGGGTATACTGCCGGGTGCTGACAATCTCTTCTACCGCAATCGTGTCACCTTCATCTCGCCAATCGTGAAGTTTTTGCAGGTTGGCGAGCGAGGAACTTAAGGCCTCGTGTACACCTACATCCTGTCCAACATCGGCCTTGTCGCTACGCACGCTCTGGCACCAGACTTTCCCAGTGGTTTTCAGCGTCATTCCCAGCTATTACCAGTGGTAGTGCAGCGCCCAGTAACTTTTCCGGCGTCTTAAGCGTGTCGCTCGCACACATGGAGTATAGCCATATTTGAAAACAACGGTGAATTCTTACTTCTGCCTTTGCCAACGCTCTAAGCTTGTCACAGCCATTGATCTCCTGTGCTGACAATACTATCTCAGTTTCACGTTCGGCCTGCTCGAACAGTTGATTGGCCTCTTGCACTGTCCCGAGCGTAGCTTTCATGCGGCTAATATTTCTCTCTTCAATCTGTTGAAGATCGTTGACCGTCGGCAGCTCTCTCGACCCGGATTTGCGGTAGATAGCAAGAAGATTAAGGTCGGCCTGAATTTCTTCGATGGCATTAATGGCATCGCAGTCGTGATTGTTATTGGTCATATCTATATTTGTCCTTTTTTGAAATTGAGTTTGTGAACCCGTTCGAATGAACGCTAGTCTGTTTGGGTTTTGATTGCGTCCAGTTCGGATAACGTTCGCACCGTTCGCAAATAGCGTTTCTGGGCTCGATCCAAGCGCCGGTCCCAAAAGTCAGTAAGTGTTTTCTCTTCGCGAGGCTCTGAGGCCAGTAATTGTTGATAATGGACGTCGAGCCAGGAGTTGACGACTTGGTCAACGACCAGCTGTCGCACTGGCGAGCTTGGACTTATGGTCAGGCTCTTTACAAGGTCATCCAACTGCGCCGACAGAGTCTCTTTCGCCAAGAGATTCCCTTTTGTCATAAGAGAGATGAACTGCATCTTGATGTGGTTGGATAAATCGCCAATCTTGCTCCAGCTTTCGCGATCGGTCGCAATAATTGTCTTTAACGACTCAAGAGCTTTCTCATGACCATTCTCTGCGAGAACCACCAACTCTTCAAAATCTTTGCGTGTCATGTTAATGGCCACGTTCCGCACTCCTTCGTTCTTGACCGAACTGGCTCGAACCAGATTCCAATTTTTATCGAGCCCCAAGTCACTTTCTCGCAGCCAAAAGCCGACGCACTTTCGAACAACTTCAAGGCTGGCAAGGATCTTAGTTTCCGTGTTTTGGTACCAATCGCGTTCAGCGTTTCGAATTGTTCGCAGACCTTTCTTGGCCTCGGCACTAACGCCGTCAAGTTTGTAGATGAAGCTGGCAACATCGTCCGAAAGCGGCCCGACGTAGTCTCGTACGACACGGTTGCCGTCTTTTCTAGCTCTGGACCAATATTTGCGAAGGGGCATTTCACCTGTTCAACTTTCTCAAAATCTTGTTCGGGGTTTGATAGCGTGTTGCTGATACCGTTTTCTTCAGTTTGCTTGGACTGCCTGCTGTAGTAACGTCTCACGACATGCGAAGGTCTTTGTCGCTTCCGAATTGCCCTGACGCCCATCTGTCTGGCGCCTCTCTTCCACTGGAGTCTCTGGCGTAGCGTTGGGTGCGCACATTTCTGATAGCATTTCAGTTATAGAACGACTCAGGATCTGGTTGGCAAATTTGCCATGGGACATTTTGTGGCGCAAGCTCATGACCATAGTCATCAGTTTAGTAAGCCGTTCTTTGTTGCCCGAAGCAGAGAGATTCTGAGCAAGGACAAATAGCTCGATGATCTGACGGTTACGACCAACTTCAGTCTGCCAATCATGAAATTCGCCAGCATGAGGCAGCCAGTCAATCCACAAATCCACAGCGTGTGGTCCTTGTAGGAAGCAAGAAAGCATCATCAGTTTTGTTTGGGGATTTGGTTTCTCGTATTCGAGCTTGATGACGCGATGAAGAATGTATGACCGGGCCTCTAAACGTGGACAAACATCAAAAAAGGCGAGGCTAAACATGCGAATCGTCTCCTCAGGCAAGCCAGCTAGATATCCAATTAACTGGAACGACTGACCCGCAAGTAGTCGGCACTTGATCTCAAGCTCTTTGACTCCGCTGGTCTGGCTAATCGTTCTGGCTTGATGAAGATACGGTTCCTCGTCGGGGAGTTCCGAGTGACGGCGACCAGCGAAATTGTTGGCTTCGGCTTGCTGGTATCTTTTAAATCGCGGAATCAACCCACCATCGCGCGGAACGCTTGCATTACGTCCTTGCTGTCTGAGGAGGTTTGCATACACCCAACGCCAGTCGGCGCCCATATCTGGTCGCAGGGGAAAGTAGTCGGGGACAAATTTTGGTTTGGGGCGAGGCATTTCGTCTACTCGATGTAGCTTTACAAAATGAACGGGCAATATTGCTTGGGAGAATAGGAGCCGACAGAATTGTCAGTCACGGTGTCTGAGATGGTCGGAGAGCCACCCGAAGTTGAGACCGATGTTCGATCGAATCCGAAGAGTTTTTTTGGGCCATGTCATAGACAAGTTGATGAAAATCGTTGGCCACTTTCTTGGTCACGTCGTCGTTGATTCTTTGCCGGATGATTTCTCGGCTTTCAACGAACAACTGCATTTTCTGACTCAATCCTTCCAGAGTCAGCTGAAACAGTTCCACAACGTCTCGACTTTTTTTGGCCTTCTGAGTTGGGCCGAAGAATTCGTTGAATACTTGCTTTGGGTCTTCATTATTAGAGATTCGGCTCAGGATTTTGGTTTGCTCTTCACTGGATAGACTTTCGAATCGCAAAGCCTTCGTCATCGGGAGCAGGTTGCATGACACTGCATTTCGAATCTGTATTGGCAGGCGAGCCAGTTGCAGAAGCCGATCTATCGTTCGCTGAGAGTAGTTTCCACCAAGGTATTGATTCAGCGTTTCCCGTGATTCCTGATCAAGCCCGTGGCTCCCAGTTTTACCATTCAGATTGCGTCGGTTTTTAACCAGCTCTTGAACAACTCTGGCTTTTTCAACAGGCCCCAACTGGCGACGGTTCAGGTTGCCTTTAATAAACCGCTCGTTTAGTTGGTCATCATCAAGGTCAATGATGAAGGCATTAATGTGGGTTTTACCCAATGATTTAGCCACACTTAGCCGGGTATGACCGTCGATCAAAACTCGTTCACTGGTGATTTCTATGGGTTGGCGGAGTCCGTTCTCCTGGACGTCTTTCTTGATTCTTTCGAATTCTTCGTCTGTGGGAGGGTCGTAAATTTTTTCCTGAAGCGGATGAGCGCTTACCGAACCCACAGGGACTGAGTGAATTTGTTTTTGGTTGTTCATGTCGTTGACTCCTGGAGTCTTTGCTGCGAAAATGCATTTCATGCCTTTATGTTTTTTTAAGGCATGAATTGTCACCGAGTCAACAGCGAAGAATGCAAATGGCAAAAAAAAGAAAAACAAAACTTTCACCAATCGCCAGCAAGATTGCGGGCCTGGTTAACGACTTGGCGGACGGGAACAACAGCAAGTTCGCACATATGGCCGGGTGTTCTCAGTCTGTCATTTCTCGTGTGGTAAGAGGAGAAAAAGAACCTGGAGCAAGCCTATTAAAGCGAATCGGAGCCATCGAAGGGGTCGACGTCAAAGAATTGTTTGACTTGGCTCAGGATCAACTTCGAAAGACAGTCTCAACCTTTGTTCCAATTGCGATGGGGCTCTTGCCGGGCACTCCTAGAGCGAACCCGTCACTTTTGACAAATCAAAGTGTCGAAGTTCCTGCCGGACTCTTTACTTGGTCTCTCTACGCATTGCCCGCTGAAAAATGTCAGTCTCTGTTTGATACCGATGCCAACTTGAATCCCTCGGACCTGCTAGTGATTGAGACAGATACAAGTGGATTCAAAAACAGTATCAGAAGCTTCGACGGAAAACACTGTGTAGTTATGGAAAAAGGAAGTGGGCCAAATGGGATGACTCTTTGTAAAGTTTCGTGTAGCCAAGGTGCCAAGAATAAATGGCAACTGTTCGCAGAACTACCTATCAAACGAAGTTCGAGGCGCGAACGGGATCAAAGGCCAATTCAAATCCCGGGTGTGACTGACGGCAATGAGCCAGAGCAACCAGTCGAGCCCAAAGCACCTCATTTGTCTGACCAAATGATTCGATACACTCAAATTCGAGGCTTTGTAGTGATTTCAATGCGTTATTTCTAAAACCCAGTCATCGTGTCTGGCGATTCTGTCCGTTCGTATCTACCCATAAGCAAAGAAGATGCAAAGCACATTACGTCCCTGCGCGACCCCCGAAGCGGATTCATCGCATTGTCACAAATATTCAGACGAGCTAATTCAAAAAATTGGCGGCGACATCGCAGTCGAGGTTGTTAGAACGGTGAAGGACGAACAATTTGGGCTCCGAATGGAAAAAACGCGTGAATCACTTCTGCGCTCGGGTAGTGACCCATTCGATACGCTACCTCACATAGCAAGACTGTCGCAGGAGCCGTTGACGATCCCCTTCATCAACGCTGGGATGGAGCCGGTGATCGACCGAATTGTCAATAAAAACGAATTGAATATTCCAAATCGGGCTTCCTTCATCGCGACGAGAACGCTTCCTCCAACCGACGAAGGTGTCGGCTCCAAATACCCGAGTCTTGATGCCTTCGTGAGAGCCAACTCCAGGGGGACTATTGAAATTCAAAACCCGGAATTTTTGGATGAGGTAGTTTTCAATATCGCCATCGCCAACCCTGCGTGCTCGATCATTGTTGTCACCAGGGATAAAAAACAAATCTTGTCGCTGTATAAACGGCTCATTTCAGATCATCCGTCGTTGATTGGGAGACTGAATTTGAATTTCTCTGGTAAAGAGTTTCGACCGCATGAAGATAAAGAACACGCGGGGGTAATCCTCTCAACTTTCGATGGCCTACTCACGCTCGATGATTTCCCCAAGAGTCACATCGTCCTACTGGCGGATGCACGGCAGTCCACGTTTAGCCGAGCCAACCACGCCGTCTGCCAGGCCAACAGCCGATTCAAGTTATTTGGTATTCAATATCGCAACTCGCAGCTCAATCTTCAGGAGTCTGCCATGACAATGCGTTGGTTTGGACCAAGAAAAATCGCCCTGAACTCTCACGGACGGGTTCGCAGAACAGTAGGCGTGCATTGGGAAGAAAACACGCTAGTGCGCTTAGGGCGAAAGCCAAAGCCATTGTTTTGGGCGAACCAAAAGAGGAACGAGATGATATCCGACCTCGCCTTGAGATCGGAATCTGGTAACGCGGGAGAGTCCTCCAAAACAGTTGTTGTCTTAACCAACAACCCGATTCAATTCGGGCACCTAGCTGACCTTCTCGAAGGTTGGCGACTTGAGATCGGCGACAAACAAATACTGCGTACTGTTAGCCATAGGCACCGTAAACGAGTTCGAGAACAGCGAGGAAACTGGCATGTCAAAAAGAATTGCCTCGCGCTGACCGAAGGAAAATACTCGCGGAAAATTCGAGGTTGGGAGTTCGATGTTTTGATTTGGGCGGGAGGAACCACATGCATTCGAAAAATACCTGAATCTTGGCTCTACCAACGCGACGGCGGCGTCCCAAGACCGCTTCACATTATTGACATCGCCGATACGGGCACACAATTTTTAAACCGGTGCACGCGCAAGCGAAAATTGCAGTTCGCTGAACGAGATATTTTTTCAATGGGCCTGGATGCTGCTACAGGTCGCATAGATCATTTCCTTTCGAAGATTGGGAGGATTTAAAAATGACATCCGGCCAAATTTACCAACCAGAAATTAGACGAGGACTTCGTAACAGAGCCGTTCGAGACTTAGCCTATTCATCGCAATCCCCTGAGAGCTTTAATCTTAAGCGGTTCGCACGCGAAAAAAACCTTCAGGCAGTCTGGAATTATTTGAAAGCCACTGGAGGCAAGGCACCAGGAACAGACAACATCCGATTTGACGATGTCACTGGCAGCCAGTTGAAGGTGATGCTCAAGTTAGTCAAGGAATCCATTGCTGCTAGAACTTACTGCCCAGAGCCCGTTCGCCGAGTGGAAATCCAAAAAAGATGCGGAGGAATACGTGAGCTCAGCATACCTTGCGTCAAGGACCGCCTCATCGCGAAGGCATTTCAGTTTGCAACCGATTCTTATTGGCGTTCCGTCTTGCCCAACTTAGGACAGGACGTAATCGACATTTTCACGCGACTAGAGCTGGATGTTCGCCGCAGCCGTAAATATGTGCTGGCTCTCGACGATATTCGAGACTGCTTTCCGAGAACACGAGTTGATCTCGTCTTGGAGGATCAGATGAGCCATTTTGAGGGAACGAAAGCAGAATTTTTGGCACGACAAATTACTCTTGGCCATGAAGGTCAGGATTTGACAGGTGGTATGGGTCAAGGCAGTCCCTACTCACCAGTCGCGGTGGAGTCGTTTCTCCACCACCGTTTCGATTTGAGAATGGCTTCTCAAACCCAACGAATGCTTCTGTATAGGTACGTTGACAACTTAACGTTCCTTGTTGGAAGTCGTGATGAAGGAGACCAACTCATGGCGAATGCTCGCTGTTTGCTTGGTGAAATCGGTCATTGTTTAAAAGGTACAGAATTCATTGACTTACGGGATCAATCACACACAACGTCATTGTTGGGTATGATTCCCAAATGGAAAGATGGATCTATTTGCCTGGAAATCGGTGAAGACGCCTTCACTCGGTTCAGTGATACACTCACTGAAACCGTCGCTAAAGGTGCCGATCTCCAATCCGTAGTCTTAGGTTGGATCCAAGCCTACGCTCCGGGAATCACGAAACGCGTTAAAGTTGAAGTAATCGAAAGATTACGAAGAATCGCCTTTGATATTGGATTAACCCAATTTCGTACAGATGACCATTTGACGTCTATTAAACTGACACGTCAAAGATGGACAAACAGGAGATCGAGATGATGAGTTTCTTGCTCTCCACACAGTGTAACCTTTCCATGTTGTGTTTATACATATGTATGGATTTATCCATATGCGATTCGTCTGCGCTAACGCTTGACACGAACCGCCTCCAGATGGGAGGCGACTTGGACAAGCGGCCAAGACCTTTTTCAAACTGCCATAACCTACACCAGCTGCGACGGACCGCAGCTGGTGCCTTTTCCTAAGGTACCTATAGATGTTCTGATAGTGTGAGGCGCCACACAGCAAGGCGAACGCAAGTTGTTACATCACAGGAGTTTGCGTTAACGAGAAATGCAAAATTCAAAATACTTTTCTGTTTCCCGCCGCCTCCACTCTTTAGCCCTTGCAATTTTGTTGCAAGGGCTTTTTTTATTGGAGATCGCGTGTTCGTGCGCAATTGGGATTTGCAATCCACGCAAACTGTGAGGCTCTTTTACACTTCTAATCGAGGCGTCTCGAAGAAGCTGAAAGTCTGATGTCTCTTGTTAAAGAGTTTCAAAACCGATTCCTGACAAGTACTCGAATGTCGGATCATAAAAATTGGGATCGCGAGTGGGATCTTTGGGGTCGCCTTCGGGAACAACAATGATCATCCCTTGTCTTGCGCGAGTCAGCAAAACACGATAAGCATTTTTGAGATAGGTTTGACGGTCAGGTTTGTTGATTCGCTGCCACTTGTTGCCGCGAAAAGATCGGTGCAACCAACCACCTTCGTCGTATCTGAAATCTGCGTCCCACGTAACGCATGCCCAATCCAGTTCCAAACCCTGAATATCAAACTCTGTTGAAACATCCTCCAGATAGTAGGAAGATCGCACGTCATTTTTGTCAGCTAGGAACCAATGTACTGGATCTGGTTTCAGTCGGACATCAATTGCCAGCGGCTTGAGTCTATTGGCTTGAGATGAAACGACGATACCGTATCTCTCTGAACCGCGAGCCTTGGAACGCAACCAATCTTTTGCCTTTCCTAAATCACGGGTGAGTATGATCGGATATCGGTTTGCGATTTCTTTCAACGAAGCTTCGGCTCCAGCGATGTCGATATCCAAGATTTGCTTGACAAGCAACGAAACGTTTTCAGCGCGATAAGACCGCATTGAAACGGAAAGATGCAAACCCGGATTGAAATGCACATTCTTTCGTGACTTTACTGTTTCCAGAACTTCACCTGCTCCAAATTCGGTATCAGTCAGCCGATCTGAAATGTGAATATGCCAATCAGGAAACGAGCGGTTCAATGCGGCAACCCATTCGCTAATTCCCGCCTCGCCCGTATTTATCTCTTGTCCACCACCCACCAAGCAAACAACGACTCCCCAGTCAGTATGCCGATCAATACATGAGAGCAAAAACTCCGGTTCCGATTGATCAAAATCGGGCTGGTTTTTCTTTTGCCGCATGAATTTCGAAGTTTGTTCGACGTTCCTGCTCGCTGTGCTTCGTCAAACAGAGCGATGTGATCCACTGGAGGCTTGGGATCGCTAAGACAGGCATCCCGATAGTGATGAACATTTTGAATAAACATCTTTACTTCGCTTTGAGCGACACTCTTCTTCAGTTTTCGTCCTGCAGATTTTTCACGCGCAACTTTGTCCCGAGCTAAGGCTTCCTGAAGGATTTTCACAAGAGGGCCGTTGCCAGACAAAAAGACACTATACATCTGATTGTCTTTGTCAAAATGTTGAGTGGCGACGTTCAGGCCAATCAAAGTCTTTCCTGCACCTGGCACACCTGTAACGAAACAAGCCGCCTTGTATGATTTCGCCTTTGCATCGGCAATCACATCTGAAATCGTTTTCGTTGTTCTATGAAGATCTTCGCCGCTCGCGTCACTTCGGTATATTTCAGTAACTGCGTGACCGTTGTACAACGCCATAGCAGCCTCAACAATCGTTGGCGTAGGGCAGTAGCTTCCTTCTTCCCAACCTTGAATGTTGATACTCTCTTCTTCTGAAACTTGAGAGATAAAGGCTTGTGTCTTCTCGATGATTGCCGGCAACGATTCGCCGTTCGATTTGATGGGGGCAAACAGTTTGTCCTTGTGGGGTGTCAACTTGAGGGACAAGCTGTTTTCGGGTGCGCCAGTCGCGATCAATATTGGCACCACGAATAGATCATGGCTCGTTTCATGAAAGTTCTTCAGATCAAGTGCGTAGTCGGTAACTTGATCAACTGCATACGCCGAGTAGAGCTTTTCGCCAACTTTGTATTCAATGACGAAAACGGCGGCGCCTATAACGAGAACGACATCAACTCTTTTCCCCATCCTTGGAATTGAATACTCGAAATAGATAGAGCCGTTTAGCTCGGCCAGTAGCAATTTAAGCTGTTGGATTTGATGGATCCAAGAATCACGTTGCGTTTGCTCAACTGAGAAATCACTGTGTGTAAGTATTTCGCCAAGAACAGACTGACTTTTTTCAGCAAGGAAATTTGCAATAGAATCAGAATAGTAAGCCCGTTTCATTCCTCGATCTTAGCGACCATTGGAATCACAAACCAGGTTTGCATTTGCGAGTTGGGCCATCATGCGCGGCTTTAACTCGTGCTAGGTTGGTTCTACTCTTTGTCGTGCTAGGTTGGTTCTACTCTTTGTTAAACCCATTACGCTGGGCAAATTGGTTGACAATATCCAGATGAAACTAGGCGATAGGGAAACCAAGTTGGAAACAGGATCTAACCCTGACTTTTAAGCCGAAATATATGACCCGCTAGCGTTTTTATATTTGTTAAACGAGGTCTAGCGGGATTGCAATTTGTTTTTTTATCAAAACAATTAGGTAAATGACATGATGTCGTTTTTACTCAAGCACGGAAGCTCCCAACTTGTAGGCTCGGATTGCCGACTAAAACAGTACGGAGATATTCATGCTTGTCCTTTCAAGAAGAGTTAAAGACACGATTCGATTCCCTGAGCTCGATATCACAATCGAAATTCTTAAGGTAAAAGGGGCGAACGCTCGAATTGGAATTGATGCTCCGGTTGAAATCCAAGTCCTTCGCGGCGAGCTTGAAACAGATCCGACTGTCGCTCGGAAAATTCTCGTTGACGCAGACAGCCAACATGACACGAGTAACAAACTCAATAAGCTGACGGTCGCAGCCGCTGTTGCCAAGAAATTGATACAAAAAGGCGAGTACAACCTGGCTGCAGAGAAATTGGAGAAAACGATTTCGGAATTGGGAGATGCTGCCCCTGCGGATCGCAGCCTCCAAGCTCTTTTGGTTGAAGACTCCGAAAACGAAAGAGAAATGCTTGCCGGATTTCTTCGGCTTCATGGATACGATGTAACCACCGTTGTCGATGGCGTCGAAGCGATGGAGTTTCTCGAGTCCAACGAAAAACCGGATCTAATCCTTATCGACATGAACATGCCGCGGATGGACGGTCCTTCAACCATTCGGATGATCCGATCGAACGTTGCTTTTGACAACGTGGAAATTTTTGCAATTAGCGGGCAAACTGCCAGAGCCGCCAAAGTCGATGTAAGCAAAAATCGAGTCGCCCATTGGTTCCAAAAACCGCTTCGCCCTGGCGATCTGGTCGATGCCATAAACCGCAAATGCATCTCTCCGAAAGTCGCTTCTCCGACAGTCGCCAATCGTAGCGTATTCAACAACTAACTAAGTTTTCTTTCCCGCCTTCCCGTTTCATTTCCCTGGACCCGGCTGCGCCGCGAATTAAAAGTACGGCAATACTTTCCTCGCGAGTGTAAACAACATTCAACAGCTGCGGTTCTCTACAAAACATCAAGGACGATGATGATTGTGACATGATGTTAATCATCGTATTCGCTTTGCAAACGGATGCAGAACGTGCCTGAGACCCGTATGGGTTGAGCGTTGCTACAGGGATTGTGGCCTTGCTGCCAAGAGCGATCACGACGGAGGTGGTGTCAAAACCACCTCCGTTTCCTTTTTGGAACGTCGGGCAACGCACTCTCGGGTGAAATCTTCTCACCCTTCTTCGCTGCCTTTTTCAACTCGACCAGCCGCTTGCCCTCTGGCATGTCTTTGTAAAATTTGTCGAGCGGATAACAGCCAGAAACGATTCCGTTTCGTGGCGCCGTTGTGCAATCGCTAAACGTGCGGCAGATTAGTTTGCGTTTCATTTCGCCATCCAATAAAGTGCTCGCCGGCAAATCAGGAAACGACAACACCATGCGCCCCAGACCAACCATGTCGACCCATCCAGCTCGAACGGCGGCTTGGGCAACATGCGGCAAGTAATCCTGAAGGTAACTGTAACCTGATCCGACGATTGGAAGATCGGGAAATGCCGTCTTGCACAGGTGAACGACTTTCATTTGCCTGGCCACTCCAACCAGCGGATCTTCGGGTGGCAGGTAGCCGTCGGAAGGCGGAAAAATCGCTGGGCGTTGAATGTGTGGATTGTAATAAGGGCTTCCGCAGCTGAGATTGATCGCTGCTACACCTTTGGCTTTTAATATTCCAAGCAACTTCAAAGGCTCGTCGAGATCATAGGAGAGCGGATCGTTTTCTGAAGTTCCAAATCCGTACTGGTATGGCGTTTCAGAATCCATCGGCAGTCCCACATCGACACTTGTTTTGTATGGGAGTATGTCAAACACGCTGAGCCGAACGAAAACCATCAACTCGGGAATCTCAGAACGAACCCGGTCGATGATTGTGGTTAGCAGTCTCGATCGACCTTCCAAATCACCGCCAAATTTTCCGCTACGAATTCGGGCGCTGAGAAACTCGTGCAACAGGTATCCGTGGCAGGCTTTGACATCAACAAATCGAAAGCCAGTTTCATGGGCGAGTTTGGCAGAAGCAACATACGCATCGATTAATTTCTCAAGGTCGTCATCAGTCCAGACGACGGAATCATCGTCACCGTCGATCCCGAATTTCGCGTCCAATAATGGATGGTGGTAAGCAATGCGTGGTTCAAGCTGATGAGAATTTGGACGGCAAAAGCGACCGGAGTGTGTCAGCTGCGCACCAACAAGCAAATCATCGGTCGTGCCAAATTTGTTGCGATGGGCAGTCTCCAGCGTCTCGCGTAAATTCGCAAGCGATTGGCGGCTGGATTCGATGGCCATCAGCTGATTGGCATTCGCGCGACCGTCCGGTTGGACAGCCATCGCTTCGCCTCCCCAAATTAGCTTGGCACCGCTCTCCCCGAATCGCTTCCAACGACGCTCGGTTAGCTCTGTCGCCGTGCCATCACGATTGGCATCCCAACCTTCCATCGGATGGATGCACCAGCGGTTGCCAACACGAAAGCCATCGATCATCAACGAGTCAGCCAACGGCGAGTTCTGTTTGGATGTCAGAATCTCGTCGTCGATCGGTAGCTCCACATTCAATTCTTGCAGGCGGGCGCGAAAGTCTTCGACAGTTTTAAGTTGAGCTACTTTCTTGTATTGCTTCGGCATCGTTTAAATTCGTTTAGAGTTGGATCGACCTGTGGCATGAGCCGCAAACGGGTTGGCTTGAATGAGATCGACTAAAGCCTGTTTATCGTGAGTCCACCATCTACATAAATCGCTTGCCCGGACGCGTAAGGCATATCGCCACGTGCCATCGCAGCGGCCAGTTTGCCGATATCTTCGGGCAAGCCCCAGCGTTTCTCGACCAGCAGTTCAGTGTTGTCGATTAAGTTGTCGTATTTCTCGGTCACGCCTTTGGTCATTTCCGTCTTAACGATGCCGGGACGAATTTCATAAACCGGAATGGAAAATTCACCAAGCCGGACGGCGAAGAGCGAACTCATCATCCCTACCCCCGCTTTCGAAATGCAGTAGTCACCGCGATTGGGCGAAACGACGGTCGCCGAAATCGAACCGATATTGATAATGCATCCTTCAAAGGAATCGTCGGCTTGTTTCTGTTGGATCATCCAATTGGCACAGGCCTGGGTCAGAAAGTACGGCCCCTGGAGGTTGGTCTTTATGATCCACTCAAAGCTTTCTTCGGTTGCTTCAAGAATATCCTCACGAACTTTAGGTGCGACTCCGGCATTGTTTACCAATACATCCAGTCGTCCAAAATGTTTTTTGATTTCAACCAACATCGACGCGCGGTCTTCGGCTGACGAAACATCGCCTGAGCAGTAAAGAATTTCAGCGCCCATGCTTTTAAGCTTTGACACAGCATCTGAAACTTTTGCGAAATCCGAGCGTCCACTGAGAACGAGGTTGAAGCCCTCGGCCGCAAGCTTTTCACAAATGCCAAACCCTATGCCGCGACCGCCGCCGGTCACCAAAGCTACTTTCTTACTCACCAAAGCAATTCCTTACAGGTAAAATTTGAGATAGGGCTCGTCGTTTGCCAATCTCTGAACGTAAATCGCAGCTTCGCGGGCGTGGTAGTCTCCCCACATGCACGACTCACCGCAAGGCACCGACTGGCCATCAGGAATATGATCCCATCCGTTGGGTCGGTGATAGACGGAGTGCAGAATCAAGCCCTGATGCGATTCGTCAAGGCTCAGGTATTTGTCGCTGAGCAACGTCTGCATTACCGTCAGTCCGGCCTGGGTGTATTTTGAGTCATCCAAATATCGCCCCAAGCGTAGCAGGCCTTGAGCGCCGATTGCAGCTGCCGAAGAATCCACCGGCTCCGCATCGTTGAACGGTTCAGACTCGCGTTGATAAACGTCTTCGCCCAGTTTGTGCGAGTTGAGCGCCCCGGTGTCCCAATAAGGAATGCCATCGGTCGGAGTGTTTTCAATATAGAAATCGCAAGTAGCCTTTGCCATTTTCAAAAGGATCGCTTCGATCGCCGCTCGCCCGCCTAATGGTTCAAGCTCGGCGTCTTCAACGGTTTTAAGAAATTCCAGCTGCTCAGATGCACCGACCATAAGCCAAGCCAGCCCGCGCGTCCAAGTCGTAAACGGCGAGAATCCTTGCTGCGAGTTTGGGCAACGGTATTGGCCATCGTTCAGATTAAAGATGCTTTCATGAGCCGTTCGCCCCCAGACATCGTAGAAGTCGCGCCCTTCGCCATAGTAGACCGAATAGTCGGCCGTTGTTTTGACGTGCTGTACTAGCCGTTCCAGTAAGCTCGTTTTTTTGTCATTCTCACCCATGATGGAATGACCAAGTTGGTGTCCGACCGCAAGAATGCGAAGCGAACGGATCGTGTCGGCGAACAGTGAGTGCGGGCCGTTGAAGGAGTAAATGTATCCACCGGAAGGAATGTTGGTCCAACGTTTGGCTTGCACGGCGCTGGAAGCCTGAAGCGCCATCACATAGAAATTGCGTTCCCATTCGTTTTCAGGAATTCGCCCCTCGTTCATGAGACGCAGCAGGTTGCCGTAAGTGCTGACGTTATTAAAACCATGATCATGCACACCAAAATGCGTAATGTGCGGTGCCATCTTTTCAACAGTGTTTCGTTTTCCCATTTCAAGAAATGAGTCATCACCCGTCGCATCAAATTGAAGGATTTCAGATCCGTATTGGAAACCTTGTGTCCACTCAGTCCAGCCACGCGTAGAATACTTGCCGGCCACGGTGAAAACGGGCGAACCCTGAGTGTCGTCGTACTCGCGGTTGATCAGGTTTATTTTTTGAGCAGACACTTGCCAGAACCGTTCCAAGCTCTGTAGTAGATCGCTGGCTTTAATCGAAGAGTTAGATATCATGCGTCATCTTTTGCCCAAGGGCACTTGCTGGTTTAAGTTGGCGACGAGGTTTGTTTTTGGTCCGATGGCGTCGATATCCACTTTGCAAACTTCAATGGCTTGCCGGTTGTTTAGAAGTCTTTACCAATCTAACGTTATGTTTCGACAGGTTAGACTGGCTTTGATTGTATTTGTTGTTGGGTAGCAAAGAAAGATCGCGAGATGAATGAAGTTGCGAAGCAGATTGAAAAACTCAAGGTTGTGCCGGTCGTTGCGATCGAAAGCGTTGACGACGCTGAGCGTTTGGCCGATGCCTTGACGGAGGGCGGAATGCCTTGCGCTGAGATCACGCTTCGAACCGAAGCCGGACTGGCCGCGATTAAGTCACTGGCGAAGCGTTCAGATTTTCTTGTTGGAGCGGGCACCGTCAACAATGCCGAACAAGCGGCAAGTGTCATGGACGCCGGGGCAAAATTCATCGTCGCACCAGGTTTCAACCCGAGGACGGTGGCTTGGTGCGTTGAAAACAAAGCCCCTGTGTTTCCCGGAACCTCGAGCCCAACCGACTTGGAGCAGGCACTCGAATTCGATCTGGAAGTCGTGAAATTCTTTCCGGCCGAAGCGATGGGAGGCGTGAAAACTTTGAAAGCGTTTCACGGGCCCTATCGTTCAATTCGCTTCATGCCAACTGGCGGTATTTCGATGTCGAACTTGGCAGACTACTTGAATCTGCCCTACGTCATCGCTTGCGGCGGAAGCTGGTTGGCGAAATCAGATCTGATTCGAGATGGACGATTCAAAGAAATCACGCGCCTCACTGCCGAAACGGTGAAGCTTGTTAACGATCTTCGCTCTCAATCGCCTGGTTAATGTCTGAACAAGTAAGTCCTCATTGAGTAAGTCTTCATGGGCGACGCCTCGCAAGTTTCAAGGCTGTCGTTGGCCAATTCGTTCGCCCAGCGTGTTAAGCTTTGCCGGCTTTGAGTTTTGCTCGGATCGTACGGGTAGCCAATCGGCAATATCCTCAACGTTCTATTGAAACGTTTGGTAGGAATCACCAAAAACGCCTGCCCATCCTTGGCAGGGTGTTATTTTTTCAAGCGGGAAATCGTTGTCGTTGAAATGCCTCCATTTTTCATCGAACGCCAACGTCCAAGAATATTGAAAGATAACTCCGAACGGAAACACGATGGGAATACTAAAAAAACTCTCCGGTGTGATGGCCAATCCCACTGCCTATCGACTTTGGCAGCAGCCGTTTGCGGACATGAAATTTCGCCCGATCGTTGAACACAACGACATGACACAAGTGCGACGTGTTCTCGATGTGGGTTGCGGACCGGGTACCAACTCTCTGTTTTTCGAAGACAAAGAGTACTTGGGGCTGGATATCAATGAAGAATATATCGCTCAAGCAACCAAGCGTTTTGGCCGCGATTTTCAAGTTGCCGACGTTTGCACATACCAGGCCGAACCCGAAAACCGATTCGATTTTATCTTGCTCAACAGCTTGCTTCACCATATCGACGACGAGCACACCGACCGGATCCTTGGTCAGCTTTCAAAGCAGTTGACGCCTGACGGCCATATTCACATTCTCGACCTCGTTCTGCCTGAGAATCGCTGCATCGCAAGAAGCCTGGCGCTTTCAGATCGCGGTGATTTTCCCCGACCGCTAACTGATTGGGAACCGATTTTCAGTAAGCATTTTGAGACCGTCGAGTTCAAACCGTATCCGATCATGAAAGCCGGCGTGGTGTTGTGGAGCATGGTTTACTTCAAAGGTAAACGCCGTCAGTAATCATTTCCCCAAGCCTTCATTTCTGCCTATACAAATTGCGAATAGCATGACACACGGAACAAAAAAAACGACAGCGGATCCTGGGTTTCGCCTTTCTGTAGCGATCCCAGTGTTCAACGAAGAGTCGGTACTTACCGAGCTCTATCGTCGGCTTCGTGCGGTCATCGATTCCATTCCTGGTGGAGAGCACGAAATCATATTCGTTGACGATGGCAGTACAGACGGCACACGAGAAATGCTCTCTGCATTGGCAATCGCGGACACACGCGTAAAGGCCGTTTTCTTTTCACGAAACTTCGGCCATCAGTCGGCTTTGAGTGCAGCGCTGGATCACGTTACCGGTGATGCGGTTGTGTTGATGGACGGTGACCTGCAAGACACACCGGAAACGATTCCACGATTTCTCGAAAAGTTTGACGCTGGTTTTGATGTCGTCTATGCCGTTCGGGAAAAGCGCAAAGAGGGCTTTTTGTTGAAGGCCTGTTACGCCAGTGCGTACAAAGTCATTCACTCGCTTTCGGAATTGAATCTGCCTCAAGGCACAGGCGATTTTGCGATGCTTTCTCAGCGAGTTGTCAATCGAATGACCGCGATGCCAGAGCGACACCGCTATCTACGTGGCCTTCGTCATTGGGTTGGCTATCGTCAAACCGGAATCACGGTTGAGCGAGATGCACGTCATTCGGGCGAAAGCAAATACAGTTTCGCAAAACTATTTCAATTGGCGTTTGACGGGATTTTTTCTTTTTCAGTCAAACCACTTCGCGCTGCGACTTTGATTGGTGCCGCGGCAATCGCTGCCGCCATTGCGTATGCCGTTTTCTCGATCATGGCTCACTTGTTTTTTGACCGCTCACCTGTTGGATTCACAGCGTTGATTTGTTGTCTGACTTTTATGACTGGAATTCAACTCTTATTCCTGGGTGTGATCGGTGAATACGTCGGGCGAATTTACGAACAAGTTAAACTTCGACCCATGTACGTTGTCGAAAAGATCGTTGACTCGACCAACGCCAGAATTGACAGCGCCCAGTCGCCGGTGGAATCAGCTCAGGACGAGTCAGGTCTTGCAGGCGCAGAGAACTCGAACAAAGACGTTCAGGCAATATTTCCAGCCGTTGGAATTGATCCTGACAGTTCATCCAACTCAGTCACTTTTTAAAAAGACATTCAAAGGATTAGAAAGCGATGGAACAGGCTTACGCAATCGAGTATCGGAATCTTTACAAACGCCATTGGTGGTGGCGTTCGCGTGAAATCGAAATTCTTGCGCAGCTTGAAAAACATTTCGCAGGACGCAGCGACGCTCGGATCCTTGACGTTGGTTGTGGAGATGGATTGTTTTTTGACGAGCTGCAAAAATTTGGAACCGTCGAAGGCGTTGAAGCTGACCCAAATACGATGACTGAAAATGGAAAATGGAGCAGTCAAATCCATTGTCAGTTTTTTGATCAAACATTTACGCCGGGCCATAAATACGATGCGATTTTGATGCTCGACATTCTTGAGCACATGCCTGATCCCGATGCGGCACTTAAGCATGCTCGTTCATTGTTGAGCAAAGACGGTGTGTTGATCGCAACCGTGCCGGCGTTCAATTCTCTTTGGACCAGCCACGACGATTTGAACCATCATTACATTCGCTACACAAAAAAGACGTTTTGCCCGCTAATCAAAAGTGGTGGATTCTCGAGTCTTGATTCACGCTACCTTTTTCATTGGACTTGCCCAGTGAAGCTTTTGATTCGAATGAAAGAATGGATGCTGGGTGGCGAAGCAAAGTCTCCAACGGTCCCATCACGCTTGGTCAATTCTATCTGCAAAACGCTAAGCCGAATTGAGCAGGCAACCATCTCCCGATTGCCAATGCCGTTTGGCAGTTCATTGATGGTCACCGCCAAGCCATTCAAGTAATCGGTCATTTCGAAATAGAGTCAAACACCAATGAAAAAGGCCCGCTGCAATTCGCAGCGGGCCTTTTTCGTGTCCATGTCCCGGTTCTTTCGAACCAGATGTTCAAAAGAACCGGGATGTCATCCGTCAGTTACGACTGAATGTTGTTTGTCGGAGTCGAAAGCCAGTTTGAAAATCGCTTCAGGAACGAAGGCTTGCCGGCCGTTTTCGATTCCAAACTTTCTGTCACGGCATCGACAACTTCCTCAGGGGCTTCTTCGTCACTCGGTTGGGTTTCGTCATTTGATGCACCCGATTCGTCCGATGGCGCGATCGTGGCTGGGGCCGATTCGGCCGTTGGGTTGACCTCTGAGTTGCCAGCTGAGTTCAAATCGATCGAGAAGTTCTCTGGCCCTTCGGATTGACCATCGAACGTGACTGGAATGTTGATGGTCAATGGTGCCATCGTGTTTCCATCGGTCGATGTGTAGAACAGCGTTGTGCCGTCGAAAGTCAAAACGCCCGGTCCGTCGTAGTTGTCCACCGCTGCCATGATCGCTGCCGAAGCATTTCCGAGATCACTTGCGTCAGCACCGCGACCAATCATGTTGACTTGAACGGTTGCCATTTGGCCGGGGCTTATTGGTCCGTCAAGTGTGATCGTGAACGGTGCGACAGAGCCTTCGTAAACATAGCCATCTCCAGAATTGAAAGCCGACCAGATTAATGGTGGAGTAGTGCCCTGCCCTTGGCCTGCTCCGCCTGGTCCGGCGCCACCCGAAGCATCGTAACCACCCCCAAGTGGAGCGTTGGATTGCAGCGAAAGTGGGTTTTCGTTGCTTCCAAGTGGAGTGCCTGCGTACACCGAACTGGCGAATCCACCAGCGGTATTGAGCTGGTTGCTGAGGCGGCCACTTGCAATCGGTGGCAATCCCGGGAGGCTCGGCGGTCGCCCCCCAGTTTGGCCGAAGTCCGGAAGCGACAATTCAACTGTCGCCGTTCTCGAGGTTCCACTGGTGTCAGTGACTGTGTAAGTAAACGAATCAGTCCCATTAAAATCTGGTCCCGGTGTGTAAACAAATGTTCCATCCTCGTTCCAAACGAGCGTTCCAAACTGCGGCTCGGTTGCGACGTTGCCTGATAATTCGTCGCCATCTGGATCAGAGTCGTTGTCGAATACAGAGCCAGCGAACGGTCCAAGGTCCGTCAATTCATACACGTCATCAACGGCTTCTGGTGGCTGATTGAAGATGGTCAAGTTCACACCAACAATGTCACATGCTCCAGCTGCATCGCAGACTTCATACTCAAAGTAATCGTTGCCAACAAAATCAGGATCAGGAGTATAGACATACGTTCCATCGCTGTTGATTTGCAGCGTTCCATTGCTTGGCGGCGTCACTGGCGTTGGATTGATAGTTAGCGGATCACCATTTGGATCAGAATCGTTAGCCAATAGGTCTCCTGTGGCAGGAACGTTCTTGGTTGTTACGCCGGCATCCGCACCACCCAATGGAGCATCGTTTTCATCTCCGTTGGCGTCAGGGAATACTGATAAAGAAACTCGCCCTACATCCACGTTTCCATTCTCGTCCACGATTTCGTATTCAAACGAATCGGTGCCAACAAATCCTGGATTTGGAACGTACCTGAATGTGCCATCAGTGTTGATGACGACCGTTCCATTTTCTGGCCCGACAACAGGAGTCGTGTTAACGGTAATCTCTTCATTGGCCGGGTCGCCATCGTTGCTTAACAAATCGCTTTCAATCGCTTGGTCAACAAATGTCGAAGCCGTATCGTCGTTGGCGATCGGTGCCGTTTCTGATGGATCAGTCGTTGAATCGCGAACTTCTAGTGTCAAACTTGTTTCAACTTCGTTCCCAGCTTCATCAACTACGGTAAACAATACGGTATCTGTACCTGTGAATCCTGGGTCAGGTGTGTATTCGTAAGTTCCATCTGGATTGACAACGATCGTCCCGTTTTCGGTTGCAACTGGAGCACCAACTGGTTGGCCGTTGACTTGGGAAACAGTCAAAGTGTCGTCCGTATCAGGATCAACGTCGTTGGTTAGAACGTTGGCTGTGACAGGAGTATTAATGACCGTGTTATTGAAATCGTTTTCGCCAACTGGTGGGTTGTTGAATACAGTCAGGTAAACCGTCGCCTCTTCGCAGGCTCCGCTATCGTCGCAGACTTCGTAAGTAAAGCTGTCGTTGCCGACAAAGTCCGGATCCGGTGTGTACTCGTAAGTTCCATCCGGGTTGATCACAACCGTTCCATTAGTCGGCTCCATTACTGGCGTCGTATTGATCGTCAAAGGATCGCCATTTGGATCGGAGTCGTTGGCGAGCAAGTTGCCTTCGATCGGCTCGTTGTACTGTCCCACTCCGGCGTCGTCGTTTGCAAATGGCGGATCGTTTTCCATTCCATTACTGTCAACCAAAACGGTCAAAGTGACTGTTGCGGTATCACACTCTCCGGCAGCGTTGCAGACTGCGTATTCAAACGAATCTGTGCCAACAAATCCGGCGTCAGGGATGTACTCAAACGTTCCGTCAGGATTGATCACAACCGTTCCGTTAGCCGGGTCAACTGTTGGTGTCGTGGTGACCGTCAGCGGGTTGCCAGCAGGGTCTCCATCGTTGGCTAACAAGTCGCCTTGGATTGGAGAGTCGGCAAATCCACTTGCAGTGTCATCGTTGGCAATCGGAGCGGTACCATCGGCGGCTTCCGGGTCGCGAATTTCGATCGTCACCGTGGCTTCGACTTCGTTGCCTCCTTCATCGGTGACGGTGTAGGTAAACGAATCAACTCCAGTCGCGCCCGGATTGGGTTCGTACAGGTAAGATCCATCAGGCAGTATCGTTACGGTGCCGTTCTCCGTCGCGATGGGGCTGGTGATTGGCTGGCCGTTGACCATCGTGACCGTCAAGTCGTCATCCGTATTGGGGTCGCTGTCGTTGAACAGGACATTACCCTCAACCGGCACGTCAATGATCGTGTTATTAAAGTCATCAACAGCGACTGGTGGCTGATCAAACACGGTGATGTAAACGGTTGCTTCTTCGCAAGCACCATCAGCATCGCAGACTTCGTAGACGAAACTGTCGTTGCCAACAAAGTCTGGATCTGGTGTGTACTCATAAGTTCCATCCGGATTGATCACAACCGTTCCATTGGTCGGCTCTTCCACTGGAGTCGTGGTCACGGTCAACGGATCACCATTAGGGTCGGTGTCGTTAGCCAATAGATCACCTGAAACCACGTCGTTCTTCTGAGCCGAAACAGAGTCGTCGTTTGCATCCGGAGTGTCATTCGCATTGGGATCAGGATCCGGCTGGACATTGATCGTCACAACTGCGGTGTCGCAAGCACCAGCCGCATCGCAAATCTCGTATTCAAACGTGTCTTCACCGATGAAGCCCGGATCAGGTGTGTAAGTGAACGTTCCGTCAGGGTTAATTTCAACGGTTCCGTTTGTTGGCTCCGTGATCGGAGTCGTGGTCACTGTTAGTGCATCGCCATCAGGATCACTATCAGTGCCAATCAAGCTGCTGGTGATTGGCGTGTCGGTGAAGACTTCGAAGTTATCATCGCCAGCGATCGGAGGAGCGTTGTTGCTCGGGCCAGTCGTGCTGGCCGGGTCGCGGACTTCGATCGAAAGTTCAGCTTCTTCACATGCTCCAAACTCGTCGCAGACTTCGATCGTGATCGTGTCTTCACCAACAAAGTCAGTTGGAGGAGTGTAAGTGTAAGTTCCGTCTGGATTGATGACGATCTCACCACCGTTGTCCGTTGTCATTGTCGTTGGGCCGGTAATCGGATTGCCGCTTCCATCGCCAATAGATAATTCATCATCAGGATCGCTTGAATCATTGGTCAACACGTTTCCATCAACAGGCTCGTTGATGCTGGTTGTGTTGATGTCATCTTCGACTTGCGGAGGCGTATTGAAGACTGCCAACTCAAGCGTCGCCGTGTCCGTTCCACCCATTCCGTCATCGATCGTATAAGTCAGCTCTTCGGTACCAACGAAGTCAGGGGCAGGTGTGTAGACGTACGTTCCGTCACTATTGATCTCAAGGGTTCCACCGCTCGGAGTGGTCACAACTGTTGGCGTCCCCGCAACAACAGGCATGCCGTCAATTTCCGTCACGACCAACGGATCATCATTTGGATCGGTGTCGTTGCCAAGAACCATTCCGTCAACAGGAGTGTTGACTTGCGTCACAGCCGTATCATCGTTCGCGTCCGGTGTGTCATTGGCAGTCGGATCTGGATCAGGCTGAACGTCGATGGTTACCGTTGCGGTATCTGTTTCACCTGATGGGTCGACGATCGAATAGTCGAATGTGTCTTCTCCGATAAAGCCCGGTGCCGGCGTGTATTCAAATGTGCCGTCAGGGTTCACCGTCACGGTTCCACCATTGGCTGTGGTGAATGGAGTGCCAGGTGCGACACCGCCAGCTTCTAAAACTTCAAACACATCGCCATCTGGTTCGCCGTCATTGCCAAACAAATCACTGGCCAAAGTTACAGGCGAATCCGGATCGCTAAACGTTTCAAAGAAGTCATCTTGTGCAATCGGAGGCGTGTTGTCTGGATCTGCAGTTGTATCCACCACTTCCAAGTTCAAGATGCTTTCGACGCAAGCACCATGCTCATCGCAGACTTCAAGCGTTATTGAATCTTCGCCAACAAAATCAACCGGTGGAGTGTACGTGTAAGAGCCATCGGGATTGATTAGCAACATGCCGCCTTGGTCGGTCGTCATTGTGACCGGCTCAGTAATGATGTTGCCAGCTCCATCGCCGATCATCAATTCGTCGCCTGAGTCTGTCTGGTCGTTCGTAGTCACATTGCCTTCGGTTGGAACGTTTACCGAAGTGATGTTGATGTCGTCTTCAGCTTGTGGCGGCGAGTTGAAAACAGACAAGTAAATGGTCGCCGTGTCTGTTCCACCCATTCCGTCGTCGATCATGTAAGTGATCTCTTCGGTTCCGATGAAGTCCGGATCTGGCGTGTAGGTGTAAGATCCATCGTCGTTGATCTCAAGCGTCCCACCGCTAGGCGTCGGGATCACTGTTGGAGTCCCGGCGATGACCGGCACACCGTCGATCTCAGTTACCGTTAGAGGGTCACCGTTAGGGTCAGTGTCGTTATCGAGCAAGTTTCCATCGACTGGTGTGTTGATTTGAGTCACAGCCGCATCATCATTGGCGTCTGGATCGTCGTTAGCCGACGGATCTGGATCAGGCTGGACATCAATCGTAACCGTCGCGTCAGCAGTTGCACCACTTGGATCCACAATCGTGTAGTCAAATGTGTCCTCGCCGATGAACCCGGCCGCTGGCGTGTACTCAAACGTGCCGTCAGGATTCACCGTCACGGTTCCGCCATTGGCAGTCGTGAATGGTGTGCCCGGCGCGACACCACCGGCTTCTGAAACTTCAAATACATCACCGTCAGGATCGCCATCGTTACCGAACAAATCACTGGAAATCGTGGCCGGTGATGTTGGGTCGCTGAAGGCTGTAAAGTTGTCGTCTCCGGCAATCGGAGTCGTGTTGTTGGGGGCGGTCGTGTCAACAACTGTCAGTGTCAATTCGGCTTCCTCGCAAGCTCCAAACTCATCGCAGACTTCGATCGTAATCGAATCAAGCCCGGAAAAGTCAACTGGCGGCGTGTAAGTGTAAGAGCCGTCTGGATTGATGACCAGTTCACCGCCTTCGTCAGTCGTCATCGTAGTCGGACCAGTGATTGGATTGCCCGAACCATCACTAACCACAAGCGTATCGTCTGGATCGCTTTTGTCGTTGGTCAACACATTTCCTTCAACAGGTACGTTGATCGATGTGTTGTTGATATCGTCCTCAACCTGCGGTGGGGTGTTAAAGACAGAAAGGTAAATCGTGGCCGTGTCGGTTCCGCCCATTCCGTCGTCAATGGTGTAAGTCACCGACTCGGTTCCCAGAAAATCAGGTCCAGGAACGTAAACGTAAGAACCATCGTCACTGAGTTCAAGCGTTCCACCGCTTGGTGTTGATACGGTCGTTGGCATTCCAGCCACCACGGGAACTCCAGCAACTTCGGTGATCACAATCGGATCGTTGTTCAAATCGTTGTCGTTGGCCAATGCGTTGCCCATCGCTGGGGTGTTCGCTTGAGTTACCACTGCATCGTCAACCGCATCGGGCTGATTGTTGGTCGCCGGATCGGTATCGGGAATCACGTTAAGGATGACGTCGGCTGCCGCAATGTTTCCTTCGGGATCAACTATCTGATAGTCGAATTCATCTTGGCCGACAAAACCTGCTGCAGGTGTATAAGTGTAATCGCCTGTTTCAGGGTCAATCACAACTGTACCGCCGTTGGCAGTCGTCAAAGTAACCGGCCCCGTAGCCGCAACACCTGTTAGCGGATCAACAACGGTGATGACAGAGCCTTCTGGATCGCCATCGTTGCTGAACAAGTTACCGTCTATTGGTTGGTCAACAAACGTATCGGCAGTGTCATCCGAAGCAATCGGCGTAGCGTTGACATGCGGGCCTTGTGGCGGAGCAACTGGATCAGTCGAGATGATTGTCGTGTTCACAACCGCCGCTGCTGGATCGGTTGCAACATCGCTTCCTGTTGCAGAAGTCGGGTTGCTCAATGTTATGGCGAATTCTTCGTCGGCTTCAACAGCACCGTCGGCGTTGGCAACCACGGAGAATACAAGGTCTTCCATTGTGCCGTCTTCCAGCGCGGTGAAAGTCAACTCGCCGGTCGCTGGATCAAAACTCAAGTCAGGTCGGCCAGCAATCGCCGTTTCAATGGAATCGACCAACGTCGAGTAGTCATCCGAATCGGTATCCAAGTCTCCTAATCCAAGCTCGATCGAAATTTCTTCACCGGCTTGAAATGTTCCATCCAATGACAACTGATAGTTCGCCAATCCGGCTTCTTGTACGCTATCGGATCCTTCGATCGCCCAAGTCGCAACTTCTGGCAGACCGTCATCACCGATAGTATCATTGATAGTCGTCGTTGCATTTGCGGCCATCGCATCGATACCAATATTGGCACCTGTCGTCGAAGTCGCGTTGGTCAAATCCAGCGAGAAGTCTTCTGGCCCTTCGATAAAACCATCATCTGTCAGCGGCAGATCAACCAACAGCGGCGTCATCGCATCACCATCAGCACCAGCCATGAATGTGATTGTTGTTCCGTCAAACGTCACGGTTCCAGGACCGGAGTACGCATCAACCGCATCCTGGATCGCTTGAACGTAGTCGCCGTAGTCAGTGCTCGACGTATCAATATCAGTCAAGCCAATATCGACTGTGGCGATTTCGTTTTCACCAAACGTTCCAGACAAACCAATCGTATATTGAGGCGTTGAACCTTCGTCGCTGTTGGTCGGACCAGTGATCGACCACTCAGCAGGCCCATCAAGATCCGTCCCACCTGGCACTTCAACATCATCAATTGTGGTGGTGACCGAAATATCGGCACCCACATCAACCAAGGCTCCCGTGTCGGAAACCGGGTTGCTGATTGTGAAGTTGAAATCTTCCGGACCTTCGGTGTAGGCGTCATTGGTAATCGGAAGCGTGATTAGAAGATCTTCCATCGCCGCACCGTCGCTTGGCGAGGTGTACTCAAACGTTCCACCGTCTCCCGTGGCGTTTGGTGTGAATGTCACGTCCGGATTCGCATCGGCCGCGGCTTGCAGAGCCGCAACCACATCGCCGTAATCGTTTGGATTGGTGGTTAGCTGATCGAAAGCGATATCAATTTTCGCGTTTTCGTTTTCACCAAATGTTTCTGACAAGCCCAGTGTAAAGACAGCGTCTTCGCCTTCATCAATCGCTGTCGGCCCCGTCAAACTCCATTCAGCAGGACCATCAGCGTCGGTTCCACCCGGCACTTCAACATCATCAATCGTGGTTGTTACCGAAACATCAGTTCCCGCATCAACCAAGGCTCCCGTATCGGAAACAGGGTTGCTGATTGTGAAATTGAAATCCTCTGGACCTTCGGTGTAGGCATCATTGGTGATCGGAAGCGTAATTAAAAGATCTTCCATCGCCGCACCGTCACTTGGCGAGGTGTACTCAAATGTTCCGCCGTCGCCGGTGGCGTTTGGCGTAAATGTCACATCTGGATTCGCATCAGCAGCGGCTTGCAGAGCAGCAACTACATCGCTGTAATCGTTTGGATTAGTGGTCAACTGATCGAAAGCGATATCAATCTTGGCATTTTCGTTTTCACCAAATGTTTCCGACAAAGCCAGTGTAAAGACAGCGTCTTCACCTTCGTCGATCGAAGTCGGCCCAGTCAAAGTCCACTCAGCAGGACCATCTGGATCTCCGCCTGGCACTTCCACATCGTCAATTGTTGTCGTGACCGAAACGTCAGTTCCCAGAACAACGTTCGCTCCAGTTGTTGAAGTGGCATTCGTCAGATTCAAACTATAGTCTTCTGGCCCTTCGGTGAACTCATCGTTGGTGATCGGAAGAACGATGTTCAGATCTTCCATCGCCGCACCATCGCTTGGCGAGGTGTAAGTGTACGTTCCACCATCGCCAGTGGCATTTGGTGTAAACGTCACATCTGGATTCGCATCAGCCGCGGCTTGGAGGGCATCCAAAACGCTTGCGTAGTCACCGACGTTGGTGCCAAGATCTTCCAGATTAATATCAACCGTTGCGATCTCGCCAACGCCGAACGTTTCACTTAGCGAAACGGTATACAAGGCATTCTCGCCTTCGTCGATCGTTGTCGCACCTGAAATTGTCCATTCAGCAGGACCATCAGCGTCGGTTCCACCGGGCACTTCAACATCGTCAATCGTGGTCGTAACCGAAGCATCGGCACCCACATCAACAAGAGCTCCGGTGTCAGAAACTGGGTTGCTGATTGTGAAGTTGAAATCTTCTGGACCTTCGGTGAAGCCATCATTGGTAATCGGAAGCGCAATTAGAAGATCTTCCATCGCCGCACCGTCACTTGGTGAGGTGTACTCAAACGTTCCACCGTCTCCCGTGGCGTTTGGCGTAAACGTCACATCTGGATTCGCATCAGCTGCGGCTTGCAGAGCAGCAACCACGTCGCCGTAATCGTTTGGATTGGTGGTCAACTGATCGAACGCGATATCAATCTTCGCATTCTCGTTTTCACCAAATGTTTCCGACAAACCCAGGGTAAAGACAGCGTCTTCACCTTCATCAATCGAAGTCGGCCCCGTCAAACTCCATTCAGCAGGACCATCGGCGTCGTTTCCACCAGGCACTTCAACATCATCAATCGTGGTTGTAACCGAAACATCAGTTCCCGTATCAACAAGAGCTCCAGTGTCGGAAACTGGATTGCTGATTGTGAAGTTGAAATCTTCCGGCCCTTCGGTGAAAGCATCATTGGTAATCGGAAGCGTAATTAACAGATCTTTCATCGCCGCCCCGTCGCTTGGCGAGGTGTACTCAAACGTTCCACCGTCTCCTGTTGCGTTTGGTGTAAATGTCACGTCTGGATTCGCATCAGCAGCGGCTTGCAAAGCAGCAATCACGTCACCGTAATCGTTAGGATTAGTGGTCAACTGATCGAACGCGATATCAATTTTGGCATTTTCGTTTTCACCAAATGTTTCCGACAAAGCCAGTGTAAAGACAGCGTCTTCGCCTTCATCAATCGAAGTCGGCCCCGTCAAACTCCACTCTGCAGGACCATCAGCGTCGGTTCCACCCGGCACTTCAACGTCATCAATTGTGGTGGTAACTGAAACATCAGTTCCCGTATCAACAAGAGCACCTGTGTCGGAGACAGGGTTACTGATTGTGAAGTTGAAATCTTCTGGACCTTCGGTGTAAGCATCATTGGTAATCGGAAGCGTAATTAAAAGATCTTCCATCGCCGCACCATCGCTTGGTGAGGTGTACTCAAACGTTCCACCGTCTCCCGTTGCGTTTGGTGTGAATGTCACATCTGGATTCGCATCAGCAGCGGCTTGCAAAGCAGCAACCACATCGCCGTAATCATTTGGATTGGTGGTCAACTGATCGAACGCGATATCAATCTTCGCATTTTCGTTTTCACCAAATGTTTCCGACAAAGCCAGTGTAAAGACAGCGTCTTCACCTTCGTCGATCGAAGTCGGCCCAGTCAAAGTCCATTCAGCAGGGCCATCTAAATCCGACCCGCCTGGCACTTCGACATCGTCAATCGTCGTCGTGACCGAAACGTCAGTTCCCAGAACAACATTCGCTCCAGTTGTTGAAGTAGCATTGGTCAACGTCAAACTATAGTCTTCTGGACCTTCGGTGAAATCATCGTTGGTGATCGGAAGAACGATGTTCAGATCAGCCATTTCTGCACCATCACTTGGCGAGGTGTAAATGTACGTTCCACCATCGCCAGTGGCGTTTGGTGTAAACGTTACATCTGGATTCGCATCAGCAGCGGCTTGGAGAGCATCCAAGACGCTTGCGTAGTCACCGACGTTGGTTCCAAGGTCTTCGAGGTTGATATCAACCGTTGCGATCTCGCCGACGCCGAATGTTTCACTTAGCGAAACGGTATACAAGGCATTCTCGCCTTCGTCGATCGTCGTCGCACCTGAAATTGTCCATTCAGCAGGACCATCTGCATCGCTTCCGCCTGGCACTTCAACATCGTCAATCGTGGTGGTAACTGAAACATCAGTTCCCGTATCAACAAGAGCACCCGTATCGGAAACCGGGTTGCTGATTGTGAAGTTGAAATCTTCTGGACCTTCGGTGTAAGCGTCATTGGTAATTGGAAGCGTAATCACAAGATCTTCCATCGCCGCACCGTCACTTGGCGAGGTGTACTCAAATGTTCCGCCGTCGCCCGTGGCGTTTGGCGTAAACGTAACATCTGGATTCGCATCGGCAGCGGCTTGCAAAGCAGCAACCACATCACCGTAATCGTTTGGATTGGTGGTCAACTGATCGAACGCGATATCAATCTTCGCATTTTCGTTTTCACCAAATGTTTCCGACAAAGCCAGTGTAAAGACAGCGTCTTCACCTTCGTCGATCGAAGTCGGCCCAGTCAAAGTCCATTCAGCAGGGCCATCTAAATCCGACCCGCCTGGCACTTCGACATCGTCAATCGTCGTCGTGACCGAAACGTCAGTTCCCAGAACAACATTCGCTCCAGTTGTTGAAGTAGCATTGGTCAACGTCAAGCTATAGTCTTCTGGCCCTTCGGTGAAATCATCGTTGGTGATCGGAAGAACGATGTTCAGGTCAGCCATTGCTGCACCATCACTTGGCGAGGTGTACGTGTACGTTCCGCCATCGCCAGTCGCGTTCGGTGTAAACGTTACATCTGGATTCGCATCAGCAGCGGCTTGGAGAGCATCCAAAACGCTTGCGTAGTCACCGACGTTGGTTCCAAGATCTTCCAGATTAATATCAACCGTTGCGATCTCGCCGACTCCGAATGTTTCACTTAGCGAAACGGTATACAAGGCATTCTCACCTTCGTCGATCGTTGTTGCACCTGAGATTGTCCATTCAGCTGGGCCATCAGCGTCGGTTCCTCCCGGCGTTTCAACATCATCAATCGTGGTGGTAACCGAAACATCAGTTCCCGTATCAACTAACGCTCCCGTATCGGAAACCGGGTTGCTGATTGTGAAGTTGAAATCTTCTGGACCTTCGGTGAAGCCATCATTGGTAATCGGAAGCGCAATTAGAAGATCTTCCATCGCCGCACCGTCACTTGGTGAGGTGTACTCAAACGTTCCACCGTCTCCCGTGGCGTTTGGCGTAAACGTCACATCTGGATTCGCATCAGCTGCGGCTTGCAGAGCAGCAACCACGTCGCCGTAATCGTTTGGATTGGTGGTCAACTGATCGAACGCGATATCAATCTTCGCATTTTCGTTTTCACCAAATGTTTCCGACAAAGCCAGTGTAAAGACAGCGTCTTCACCTTCGTCGATCGAAGTCGGCCCAGTCAAAGTCCATTCAGCAGGGCCATCTAAATCCGACCCGCCTGGCACTTCGACATCGTCAATCGTCGTCGTGACCGAAACGTCAGTTCCCAGAACAACATTCGCTCCAGTTGTTGAAGTAGCATTGGTCAACGTCAAGCTATAGTCTTCTGGACCTTCGGTGAAATCATCGTTGGTGATCGGAAGAACGATTTCCAGATCAGCCATTGCTGCCCCATCGCTTGGCGAGGTGTACGTGTAGGTTCCACCATCGCCAGTCGCGTTTGGTGTGAACGTTACATCTGGATTCGCATCAGCTGCGGCTTGGAGGGCATCCAAAACGCTTGCGTAGTCGCTGACGTTGGTTCCAAGATCGTCGAGGTTAATATCAACGGTTGCGATCTCGCCGACGCCGAACGTTTCACTTAGCGAAACGGTATACAAGGCATTCTCGCCTTCGTCGATCGTTGTCACACCTGAAATTGTCCATTCAGCAGGACCATCAGCATCGCTTCCGCCTGGAGTTTCAACATCATCAATCGTGGTTGTAACCGAAACATCAGTTCCCGTATCAACCAGAGCACCCGTATCGGAAACCGGGTTGCTGATGGTGAAGTTGAAATCTTCTGGGCCTTCGGTGTAAGCATCATTGGTGATCGGAAGCGTAATCAGAATATCTTCCATCGCCGCACCATCGCTTGGCGAGGTGTACTCAAACGTTCCACCGTCGCCCGTGGCGTTTGGCGTAAACGTAACATCTGGATTTGCATCAGCTGCGGCTTGAAGTGCAGCAACCACGTCGCCGTAATCGTTTGGATTGGTGGTCAATTGATCGAACGCGATATCAATCTTCGCATTCTCGTTCTCACCAAATGTTTCCGACAAAGCCAACGTATAGACCGCGTCTTCACCTTCATCAATCGATGTCGGCCCAGTCAAAGTCCACTCAGCAGGACCATCTGCATCTCCGCCAGGCACCTGCGTGTCGTTAATTGTGGTCACAACCCCATCCGCGTCGGAATCCAGAACCACATTAGCACCGGTCGTGCTTCCAGGATTGGTTAAGTCAATCGAGAAATCCTCTGGTCCTTCGGTGAAGCCATCATTGGTGAGTGGAAGATCAATCACCAGAGGCGACATCGTGTCGCCATCGTTGGTCGCTGTCCAGACTAAAGTCGTTCCGTCATACGCCAATGAACCCTGGCCAGAGTACGCAGCGATCGCGTCGTCGACTGCGGTTATCCAATCGGCGTAGTCATTGCTGTTGGTGTCAATGTCGTTCAGGGCAAGACCAATTGTCGCGGTTTCGTTTTCACCAAAAACGCTTCCCGTCAACTCGATTGTGTACTGAGGCGTTGTTCCTTCATCACCTTCGGCTGGCCCCGAGATCGCCCAGGTTGCCGGACCATCTAACGGTCCGAACTGACCTTGAGTATCGTCGATGATTGTTTCAACCGAATCGACGCCAATGGTCGGCATTAAACCGGTTGTGCTCGAAGCGCTTGAAAGGTCAATCGAATAGTCTTCAGGACCTTCGTTCAAAATGTCGTCTTCGATATCCAGCGAGAACTCAAGCGGAATCATCGAAGCACCATCACTTGGCGCGGTAAAAGTCAACGTGTTGGTCGACGAGTTGTAAGCTAAATCAGGTCGACCAAGTACGGCCAGTGTCAGGGCTGCGTCGAGTGATTCGTAGTCATTGTCATTGGTCAATCCATCTACCAAATCAACTACAACGGAGACTTGCTCGTTGGCTTGATAGGTTCCGGTCAAAGCAATTTCGTAGTCAGCCGCTCCGCCTTCATCAACAGATGTATCACCCGTGATTGACCATTCAGCTGGACCATCAGCGATTCCGCCATCGCCTTGGGTGTCGTTAATTGTTGTCGTGACACCAGCGGCTGCGGCATCCACAGCAACTGGAACGCCGGTGCTACTTGTCGCATTCGTCAAGTCAATCGAGAAGTCTTCAGGCCCCTCGATCAAACCATCATCGGTAAGCATCAAGTCAATTTCCAACGGAACCATCGACGCACCATCGGAAGGTGATGTGTAAGTCAACGTGCCTGTTGAAGCATCAAACTCAACATCAGGATTCATGTCAGCCGCGTCTTGAACCGCAGCCAGGAAATCGCCATAGTCTGCGCTGGTGGTGTCCAAATCAGTCAAGCCAAGATCAACCGTGACAACTTCGCCTTCGCCATAGGCCCCCGACAAAGCAACCGTGTACTGTGGCGTTGAACCTTCGTCACCCGAAGTCGGACCGGTGATCGACCACAGTGCCGGACCGTCAGGATTCCCCACTGCGTCAACATCGTTGATCGTTGTGGTCACGCTTGCTGCGGCAGGATTGATTGTGATCGTCTCACCTGTCGAACTGGCCGGATTGGAGAGCGTGATCGAATAGTCTTCTGGTCCTTCAATCAACGCATCGCCTGTCGCATCAACCACGATATCGAGATCGCCCATCGGACCCGTGCCGTCGCTGGTGAACGTCAACGTAGTTCCATCCCATGCAACACTGCCCGGGTTCGAACCGGCGTTGTAAGCCGCAACCGCTGCGGTAACTGCTGTGTCCCAGTCGGAATAGTCACTCGTGTTGGTATCAATATCGCCTAACGTAAGATCAACGCTTGCCACTTCACCAGCTTGCAAGAGTGCGTTGTCCGTAGTGACGGTGTAAGTCGTTGAGCTACCTTCGTCGACATCGGTAGCGCCACTGATCGACCATGCCGAAGCCGCCGCTGCCTGAGCAACCGAAATCGTGCTGGTCGCGGTGTTACTGTCTTGGTCACCATCATTAACCACGACATCAAACGTTCGATCGCCAATCGTTGGTGTTGGGTCGTCATTTGAATAAGTCGTACCAGCCAGCAAGGCTTGTGCATCGGCAAGTGGAATCTCGCCCGTTGGATCGGTGACGACGATGTCTGTTCCATCGTAGGCGACCGTATAAGTCGTGCCGTTGATGTCAATGTTTTGAGACGAAGCCGTACCGTCGAGCGTAATATCAATCGCCGCTCCAGCATCGCCAGTGATTGTTAGGAGTTCGTTAGTGTCAACGATACCTCCTGGAGTAATCGTCAGCGACGCAAGTTCAGTATCGTCGTAGTCAAAAACTCCTACCGCAGCGTCGGTGATCGGTACTGCTGCTCCACCCTCGGTGAACGTGTCCGCATAGTCACGATCGGTTTCCGCCGGATCAGCCGCACTGTTCAGGTCGAGCACTGGAGGATCGTTGACTGGAACGATATCAATCGTTGCCACGGCAGGATCGGAAGTCAGTCCACTGTCGTCAGTGACGGTGAAAGTCAACGTTCGATCAGTTGTATCGGTTGGATTCTCAGATGTGTTTTCATAAGTCACTGTCTGCAGTAGCTGGTCGAAATCGGATTCCGGGATGATGCCGCCAGTGACTTCCGTAATTTCGATCTTGCCACTAGTCGCGTTGTATTGAATAAAGACATCGGTACCGTTGATCGCGATCGAATACTGAGTTGTATCACTTCCATCAAGCGGAATCGAAACGGTTGTTGGTCCGTCGCCGGTGAACGAAATGACTTCATCGGTTCCGTCCAGGATTCCGCCCGGCTCAATTTCCATTAATACAATGTCGACTTCGCCAAAGTCATTCACATCTCCGGCGGCCTGTGCCACGTTCACTGGCCCACCATCTTCGGTGAAAGTCACATCGTTGTCGCGGTCGGTGTCTGCCGTTGTGCCAGCCGAATTAAGATCAATCACAGGGCTGAATTTAACATCAATTGTTGACGTTGCGGGTTCGCTTTCATTGCCGCCGTTATCAGTAAGCGTGAAGTCCAGCGTTCGTTCACCGCCGCTTGGGTTAGGCAACAGGTTGGAATACGTGACGCCTCGCACCAGTGTATCGAGGGTCGACTGGTCCATTGGGTCGGGAGTTCCGGGGGTTGTCTCAGTCGCGTTAACGATTTCGAAAGTGCCTGTTGCGGAATCGTACGTGACATTGAGTCCTCCGGCGACTGTGACAGGGGTCGTCACGTCTGTGCCAAGAGGGAAATCAACACCACCGATGTTGATGACTTCGGAGTCGCCATCGAGAACATTCGCTGGGTCAACAACGATCGTGAGTGTTGCCAAATCGTCTTCGCCAAAACCGGTTGTGCCTGCCAACCCGCTGTCGGCTACGTTGACTGGTGAATCGCCACCAACAAATTCGTCGGTGTAATCCAAGTCTGAATCACCGGCAGTAGCAGCCGAATTCAAGTCAATAACGGGTGGTTGGTCTTCGCGGTAATTCAGGTCGTTAACTAGGGCGACCGCGTCAGAGCCATCTGCGGCAACGTTGTCGTTACTGTCCGCCAGATTAAAATTGGTATCTGTAGGATCAAGGTCATCATCGTTGACATCCCACGTGACCAGGTTGTCGACAGCGTCAACACCATCCTTCAATCCATCGCCATCGGTGTCGGTCATGGCGTCGATCTCAGCAAGCGTGAAACCGTGACCGGCTTCTTCCGCATCCGACGTTCCGTCGTTATCACTGTCGGTGTCCAGGTAGTCTGGAGTCAAGTCTCCATCGGTGTCGACAGGTGCATTCACATCGGCTTCGGTGGCAGCGGCGGTTGTTGCGTCGACGGTACGATTGTCATAAGCGTCATCCAATCCGTCCATGTTCAGGTCAATGCCAGACGGCGCGATGTACCCAGCTGTTGTTTGAGCTTCGACATTGTCCGTGATGCCATCGTTGTCGCTGTCCAGGTCGCAGTGGTTGGCAATTCCATCGCCATCGGTGTCGGTAAGGATGACGGGAATAAACGCAAACCCTTCGTTGGCAATGGAACCGGTATGGAACGATGCAATTTCAGATTCGTAATTGATCACGACGGGACCGCTAACACTGGAAACGTTGATGTCCAACGACCAAACTGAATCCCTCAGCTGCTTATCTGAATCTATCAGGAATCGTTCACCGGAGTGGATGACTGCGCCATCTGTATGAGAGGTGATCTCGCCCATTGGATCGGAAAGCACAGCGGTTCCGCTTCCTTGCCAAGTGATCGTGACGTACTTGGATGCATTGGACAGTCCATTGGTAGTGCCCGGAGCTCCACTTGCCACACGAACTGACTCAAGGATACCGCCGACCGGTTGTTGAATCGTCAGGTCCAAATCGTAGTTAATCGATGTGCCCTGATCCCAGCGGACCTGCAAACCTTCTGTGACGCCCACAGGAATTTCGACGATATCAACATTAGTGTCGCGACTGGCAATATCAAACGCCGCTTCCACGCCGTTATCGTTTGTGAACACACCTGCAACGTTTGGTGTCCCGTCACCGGATGTGATGCTGCCGATGGCAGGCGGAGATTCGACGGTATCCAAAATTCCGTCGTTGTCGTCGTCCCGATCGATATGGTCAGCGACTCCGTCGCTATCTTTGTCATTGACGCTGCGGTAGTCAACGTCCGACGTGTCATTGTCGGTTGTGTTTTCAAGATCATTGATTGGGTCGTTGACGTCACCATCAGGGTCGGCGTAGGACGCGTTGACTCCATCATCGATACCGTCGCCATCGGCATCAGTGCCCGTTAGCGTCAATCCGCTTTCGTCAGTGTCGGAAATTCCGTCACCATCGCTGTCGCCGGCGAGATAGTCTGCGACGTTATCGCCATCGGTGTCTACGGGAATAACAAAGTCACTGCCGTTGGGTGCGGTGTAACCGTCGGTTGGTTGGGCTTCCACGGCATCTGGAATACCATCATTGTCACTGTCGAGATCAAGAAAGTCGGCGATGCCATCGCCATCGGTATCAACTGGCGGGGTCCCCAACTGGTCATAAACTCCATCACCATCGTCGTCGGTGAATCCGGCTGCTGTTGCTTCGGCCACACTGACAATGCCGTCGCCATCGGTATCGGCAGCAATCGCAAATGCATTACCACTTTCAACTAAATCGCTGATGCCATCGTTATCGCTGTCCAGATCACAGCCATTATGAATGCCGTCGCCGTCGGTATCGATAAGGAGGTCGCCGCTAAATGAGAACACAGCGCCACGGTTACCATCTCCATCTACACCGTGAACACCATGCAGAAAGCTTCCGGATTCAAATGAGCTGTAGATAGCGGAAACACCAAAATCTGGATTGTTTCTGTCCGGGTTGCCGGTGCCGAGGTTGATCAGTCCAAAGGAGGCATAGTCAGCTGCACTGGTACCAGCTGGATAAGTAAAGTCCGTTACTGCGTTGCCAACAACCAGGGAATCGGGGATTGATCCGATTGTTGTATTAACGCCGCCAATATCTGAAAAGTCCCTGCCATTTTGGGCGTCAATGTCACCGATGAACACTTCCGCATTGGTGACCGGGACAGTGATTCCAATCAGGTTAGGATCTGCTTGAACTGATCCATTTTCGACGACGCTTAGGTCATAGAGGATATAGCTGATTTCATTGTCGGGCGTACCTTCAAGCAGAAGAGATCCCCTATCGTTTATCCTTGCTTCTGCGGAACTGTTTACTTCAACGATTTCAAATCGCAAATCAAAACCGCCAAACGCGCCGGGGAACACAAAGATATCACCGGTTGAAAGGTCGTCTTGATCGCCGCCGTTGACTGCAATTGGCTCTGACCCGGCTGGAAACCTTCCTGATTCCAGGACGATTGACTGGAGTCCTTCGTCGGTATCGAGAATCCCATCGCCGTCGTCGTCCAGGTCAGCAGCATTCGCGACCCCATCACCGTCTTTGTCCTCTGCTGGACCAACGGGATCATAGATTGTTCCGTTGGCAACACCGTCAGCGTCGCCCAATCCGCCATCGGTCACGGTGTAGCTAACTGTTGTGACTGATTGTCCGTCAACGTCGGCTGTTCCATACGTGACATATTCTTCGAAGTTGCTAAAGCCGGAGCCTTCATAAAACTTGCGATACAACCAATCGGTCGTGTCGTAGTCTTGATCCCAGTAAACAGTAACGTCCGCTGAACTTCCTGCTTCAACACACTGGATGAAGAAGTCCGTCAATCCAAGGAAGTAGTCTGCGTCCGGATCCTGCTGCGGCAGTTCATTCTCAAACAGATGGTCGGAATTGGTAAGGACATCGCAACCTTCAGTACTGGTGACTTCGATCGTCACAAACGTTCCGTTGACCGGATTGATAACCGTTGCCACATTGGATTGGTTTGCGTCGTCAATGCCATCGCTGTTACGATCTTGGCCCCCTTCGACCGCGTCGCTGGACCCATCACCATCGGTATCAGTCACGGTGACGCTGATTGTCGCAACTGCTGGAGGCGAAACCTGTCCTGCTTGATCGGTCAAGGTGAAGGCAATGGTTCGGTCGCCCGGTGTTGGTTCCAGCAGTGAGTTGCTGTAAGTAACTCCTCGAATCAAAGTATCCAGGTCCGATTCATTGAGTACATCACCAGCGTTCGCATTGACGATTGAGAACAATCCAGTGAAGGCATCATAAGTCACATCGTAAGTGCTTCCGCCAGCGGTGACCTGAACAGGACTCGTCACCAATGTCGAAAGCGGGAAGTCTGTTCCCCCAATCGTGATCACTTCGTTGTTGCCATCTACGATCAAAGACCGATTGACACCAATAGTCAATTGAGCGAGATCGTTTTCGCCTTCTGATGAACCGTCTGCCAGAGTGACATTGGCCACGTTAACAGGAGGTCCATTGTCGGCGAACGTGTTGGCAAAATCGCGGTCGGCATCGTTGTGATCGGCCGTGCTATTGAGATCCACAATCGGAACCAAATCGTTATCGCGGTAATCCAGATCAGCAATCAGGGGCGTCGCGCCACTTCCATCAGCGGGCGTGTCATTGTCGCTGTCGGTCAACAAAAATTCAGTGTTGGTGCTATTCAGGTTCTCATCGTTGACTTCGTAGCCGTCTTCGGTGTCGGCTCCTTCGACAACGTCTTTCAAGCCATCGCCATCGGTGTCGGTTGAGGCGTCGATAGATGCCAGAGTCTCTCCGTGTCCAGCTTCGACCGCGTCGTCAATTCCATCGTTGTCGCTATCGGTATCCAGGTAATCCACAACTCCATCAGCGCTGGCGAGTGAGCTGTCGGTATCGACCGGCCGCAGGCCAATTCCATCTTCATTGAATCCAGCGGTTCCCGCTTCGACTTCGTAGTTGTCATCCAGTCCGTTAAAGTTCTCGTCGATGAACTCTGCCGTGCCGCCCACGCCACTGGGCGCGATGTAGTTGGCCGTTGACTGGGCTTCCACGTTATCAGTGATTCCATCGTTATCACTATCGATGTCCAACGAGTTGGCAATGCCGTCCTGGTCTACGTCCGCAAAATTGCCACCGGTAAAAACGAACTGAGAGTCATCGAATGTCACTCGACCGATCTGATCAACCTGTCCGTTGCTGCCGTTTTCTCCTTCACCTTGATCGTTGTACAGATAGACGCGCAATGTGTAAGTTGTGTCGGCCTCAACTTCGTAGTCAAATTCGGGTCCCGAACGGAAGTTATAGCTGTCGTTGTTCCGGTCAATGTGAAAGTCTTCGGCTAACAAGGTGGAGTCGCTGACAAAGCCGTCAGTGGAAACTTCAATGGCGACATCAAAGTTGGTGAAGTTGTTGCCACCTCGGCCCGTGCGTTGAGTACCGTGATTGAACTGTGCCAGTGTGACGAGGTCATGCTCGAACTCTTCCAATGTTGTAAACGACATTTCGACATAGTGTTGGTTGTCGCGAGCTTCGTCCAATGTCGTGCTGGTCGCTCCGTCAATGAAAAACTCGAACCTCATGCCATTGCCGCCGCTGGCCGGTTGTCCATTGGATTGCAGCTCGGTCAAGCCCGCTCCTAGAATCGCATCGCCTGAACTGGCAACTGCGTGTTCGGCTCCGGGGCCAAACTCATTGTGAATTCCGGCAGTGCTTCGACCGTCATCAAGATTGTGTGTCCATGTATAGGAACCACTGGCGTCGATAGCGAACTCGCCTTCATCGACATCCAAAATGCCGTCGTTGTCATCGTCGATGTCTTGAAGGTCATTGACATTGTCGCCATCGTTGTCGGGCAATTCACGGTAATCGTAATCGATGTTCAGCGGATCTGAATTGGCGCGATCTTCTGCGACATCTTCATCAGTGTCAGCTAGGGCAATGGTGCCTTCCGCACCGACATTCTCGTCATTGACATCGTAAGCGTCATCGATGTCGCTACCTTCCACAACGTCCTTCAAGCCATCACCATCGGTGTCGGTTGAGGCGTCAATAGATGCCAAAGTTTCTCCGTGTCCAGCTTCGACCGCGTCGTCAATTCCATCGTTGTCGCTATCGGTATCCAGGTAGTCAGCGACTTCATCGGCGCTGGCGAGAGAACCGTCGGTATCAACGGGAAGCAGTCCGATGCCGTCTTCATTGAATCCTGCGGTGCCGGCTTCGACTTCGTAGTTGTCATCCAGTCCGTTAGAGTTCTCGTCGATGAACTCTGCCGTGCCGCCAATACCACTGGGGGCGATATAGTTGGCCGTTGACTGGGCTTCCACGTTATCAGTGATACCATCGTTATCACTATCGATGTCCAGCGAGTTGGCAATGCCGTCCTGGTCCTGGTCCACAAAGTTGCCAGCCGTAAAAACGAACTGAGAATCATCGAATGTCACTCGGCCGATCTGATCAACCTGTTGGTTGCTGCCGTCAACCCCTTCGCCCTGATCGTTGTACAGATAGACGCGCAATGTGTAAGTTGTGTCCGCCTCAACTTCGTAGTCAAATTCGGGGCCGGAACGGAAGTTATAGCTATCGTTGTTTCGGTCTATGTGGAAGTCTTCAACCAACAAAGTAGAATCACTGGCAAAGCGATCGGTAGACACCTCTAGACCTACATCAAAATTACCAAAATTGTTGCTGCCTTCGCCAGTGTGTTGCGTTCCGTGATTGAATTGCACCAAGCTGACAAGATCGTGCTGGAACTCTTCCAGCGTGGTAAACGACATTTCGACATAGTGTTGGTTGTCGCGTGCTTCATCCAATGTCGTGCTGGTCGCTCCGTCAATGAAAAACTCGAACCTCATGCCATTGCCGCCACTGGCCGGTTGCCCATTGGGTTGTAGCTCGGTCAAGCCCGCTCCAAGAATCGCGGGGGAGGAACTGGCAACGGCGTGCTCTGCTCCATCGCCAAATCGGTTGTGCTCTCCCGCTGTGCTTCGCCCCTCGTCAAGGTTGTGCGTCCACGTATAAGCGCCTCTGGCATCAACGACGAACTCGCCTTCATCGACATCCAAAATGCCATCGTTGTCATCGTCGATGTCTTCTTCATCCGTGACTCCATCATTGTCAGAGTCTCGCCCGAAATTGTCACGGTAATCAAGGTCGGCTATGAGTGGCGTCGCGTCGCTTCCATCGGCAGCAGTATCTTCATCGCTGTCAGCCAGTTGGAATGTGCTTCCGTCGTGACCCAGTCCGCTCACGTCTGTGAAATCGTCAGCTGTATCATGTGCAGCACTGTCGTCCAAGCCGTTAATGCCAACGCTGTTGTCGGTGCGGCCATCGCGATTAGTATCGTTGTTTCCAAGACCGCTTTCGACGATGTCCAGCGTGCCGTCATTGTCGCTGTCGAGATCAAGCGTGTCGCTAAAGTCATCGCCGTCGGTGTTGACGGATGTTAGGCCTGGCCCTCCGCTCTCGCTGGACGTGAGGTAGGCACTGTTGATTCCATCGTTGGCCGCATAAGTCGCTGCGTCATCATCGTTGGGGGCGATGTAGTCGGCGGTTGTTTGAGCTTCGATGTTGTCAGCGATTCCGTCATTGTCACTATCGAGATCAAGATGGTCGGCGATGCCATCGTTGTCACTATCGGTCCCATTCTCGGCAGTCGTGATCGCATTGGTGAAGTTACTTTGACGGAAACCAAATCCGAATCCAGCCGTGCGATCGGCATCGTTCAGCAGTTCAACTTCGAATCGGTCGGTGTTCAGATAGTTCAGCTGGATGTCGTCATCCGGGTCATTGACTGTACCGCGGAAGCGAACAAAACCATCTTCGAACTCTGGCGTGAAACTACCGCCATCTTCCAGGGTGTACGAGTGTAGCGTGGAAAGATCAGCACCCACGCCTTCGATACGGAACCCATTGTCGTTACTGCCAGTTGTATCATCGACGTCGCCCAGTCGGATACTGGTGGTCTGCTCAATTGCCGTTCCGTTTCCTGCTCGAATTCGTGCAGCGACGTCGCCCAGATCGGCAGCGCCGTCAAAGTCCGCATCGGCTGGATCATAGAACGCGAAATCCAGTCGTAGTCGCTCTTCTTCACCACCATAGACACCGGTGCCGCGAAATTCGATTTTGGGTGACTCACCTGGACGCGTTGTTTCCGCGTTGACGAGTGCTCCATCGGAAATCGATAAAACTGTCACTGCAACCAGATCTGCGCCATCGTTCATGCTGTACACAACAACATCGCCGACTTCGAGGTCGACTTCCTGATCGTTGTCAGGGTCATTGCCATCTTCGACAACGATTTCACCATTGAAAGCGTTTGTTGTTGCAAAACCAAAGATGGCATCGGCTCTGAATTCTTTAAAATTCTGGTGAGTGAACTGTCCCTCGCTGGCTCCCAACCCTTCATCGGCATCCAAAATCCCATCGTTGTCGTCGTCGAGATCGTCCTCGTCATCCACACCGTCACCGTCGGTGTCGGCCAAGGTTCCAAGATAGGACTCAGCGACCAGTGATTGCGTCTCCACGACACCAACATTCAATTCCAGGTCCCAGTCTCCCCCCAGCTCCGCGGCACCAGTCAAGTCATCAGACGCCGCGACATCTGCACCAGTAATCGCGCTGATCGATTCAACAAACTGCTCGCCTTCTGCGTTACCCGCTAAATCGCAACCGTAGAACAATAGGTCGGCGTCTTCGGTAAGTGCGTCTGACCAACTTGCCAACTGATCAACGTACTGGTTTAGGTTTTCGCTGTTCAGGTTTGTGTTACCGAGAAAAACTTCTCCCTCATCACCATGCGAAATGATGTGAATCGAATCGTATTTGACCGTTGATTCAGAGAGTAGCTGTGTTATCTGCTCGACTCCATCGGTGTTCCCATCAAGGATGCGAACTTCAAAGTTCCCTTCTGGTTTTGCCTCAAGAATTTCGGCAAGCAATTGCTGGCTATTCTCAACACCAGCGTCAACGAAAATGAGCTCGCGTGGCCCACTCAATTCGGCTTGCTGCATGGGTTGAACGTGCGCAGGAATTGGATCGGTTGCGTCGGTCTGAGGCAATATAAAGGTTGCATCGGGAACACCGTCGAAGAGAACTCGATCTTCTAGCGATTCAAAAAGCGAACGGAAAACAAAACCACTATCTTGATTTGGTGAGTGCATGCATCTGAGCCTGAAAAGAGATTCGAAAAGCGCAATGGTCGCGGGTGCGCTGGAGCGATAACGACTGAGGTATCGAGATTCGTCGAGTGGTAGCTAGAGAGTGTTATCCCTACTGACGATGCGTTGGATGCCAATGCTGGAATGACAAAAACCATGATCAAGAACTGACCATTTTCAAACGTTCAATTGCTCCAAACTCATTAGTTGACGAGAACACCGTTGGTTTACAGCAATCTGGCCTCAATGCGTCGAGCGAACCTTTTTCAAAATGAATAGGTGTTGCTTGTTAGAAGAGCGCGAATCATTTGCCAATACAAGCGAGTTCCGTTTTCCCCTTTTTCTAAAAGTTGTGGCGACACGACTTCTAAAGTGTGCTTACCTTCGTCGATTCGGTTGGCTCTCATTGTCTGCCGTTGGATCGGTTTACCCTATTCCTGATGTTTTTTGGCTACGGCTTGTTCGGATTGTGCCGAATACGACTGAGACTCAAGTCGTCAAGCTGCCCAACTCGCAACTCAATCTTGTCCCAAAAAAGCAATGTATTCACAAATTTCCTCGAGTCGCTGTCGATCTCCATTTGGATATCTGCTGCTGTCCATGCTGACGCTGTTGGTTTCAATGCAGACTTGTCTAGCACAACAAGCCGAATTTAAAAGCTTTGACGCAAACGCTGTTTACAGGCAACTTGACGCAAGTTCTTTTGCTTCACAACAAACCACGTTGATGCCGTCTTGGTGGGACAGCCACGTCGCAAGGTCGCTTCGTGATCAGCAACCAATTCCTACTGACGTGCACACTCTGCTGTTTTTGGCAGTACACAATTCCAATCAAATCAAGATTGCAAAACGCGACCCTTTGATTCGTGAGACAGCCGTTCAGGAAGCCGATTCAAATTTTGATTGGGTGAGATATCTCAATACGGCTTGGAATGATACCAGTGAACCGATTAGCAGTACGTTGACCGCTGGCGGCACAGCAACTCGCTTCAACGACAATATCTTTCAAGCCACCGGCGGTTTGCGAAGACTGACTCGTTATGGCGGCCTACTAGACATCAGCCAGCGATTCGGGTGGCAAGACAACAACTCAACATTCTTTGTTCCGGACAATCAAGCAACGGGACAGTTCACTGTTTCCTATACGCATCCGTTGTTGCGGGGCAACGGATTTGCGTACAACAACAGCATCGTTTTCTTGGCCAAAATCGACACCGAAGTCGCGGAGCAAGAGTTCATGGCCGCTCTACAAGACGAATTGCTTGAAGTGACACGCGGCTATTGGGCGCTTTACCTGGAGCGAGCGGTACTGGCTCACCAGATGCGACTTTTTCTAAAAACGCAACAGATCTTTCAAACGCTTGAAGCCCGCCAAGCCGTCGATACTCAACGGACTCAATTGATTACCGCTTCAAGTGCTCTTGAAAGTCGTCGAGCAGATCTGATTCGGGCACGTACTGCTGTGACCAACGCAGAAACGAGATTGCGCGGAATGATCAATGCTCCAGAATTGCAAAACTCGGATGAAGCCGAATTAATTCCATTTGAAACTCCTTCGATAAGCCTCTACGAGACTGACTTGAATACAGAAATCCAGGCAGCACTACAGAATCGCCCGGAAGCCATAGCAGCAATCAAACAAGTAAAAGCTGGATCGACTCGGCTGGGAATCGCCCGACACGAATTGTTACCAGCACTAAACCTTGTCACGCAGGGATTCGCCAATGGACTTCGAGGGGACAGCGATTTTGGAAATGCTTTCACAGATCAGTTCTCTGTGGGCAGGCCAAGCTACTCCGTCGGATTGCAATATGAGTTTCCAGTTGGAAACCGACTCGCCAAAGCACGGTTATGCCGGCGACAACATGAACTTGAACAGTTGCAGGATGAATACGCTCGAGCATTACAAATCATAACAACCGAAGTAGACATCGCGGTTCGTGAGCTTCGCACGTCCTATTTGGAAATCAACGCCAAAAGCAGAGCCCTTGCGGCCGCCGAAGCCGAAGCCAACACGATCGAACAACGTTGGTTAAGAATGATAGACGGTAACGGAACGGGCGGACTAAATCTTGAGTCGTTACTGCGATCGCAAGAACGAGTTACCGAAGCCGAACGCGAGTTTGTGACTTCGATCCTGACTTACAACTTGGCAATGATCAATTTGAAGCGAAGTAACGGCACGCTGCTTCAAACAGAAAACGTGCTCGTGTCTTCCAGTTGTGAAAACGGATGTAAGTCGATCGAACTTGATAAAGCCGAACCAGCTGCCGAGCAATCAATCTATCAAGAGGTTGTTCCAGGTGGTGTGATCGTCGATGAAACTGTGATTCAAAGTGCACCACCCGCTCCGAATTCCTATTTTCGCCAATAGGATCTCTGCAGAGCGTTCAATCCGGATTCGCTTGATCGCATTGAGGTGATCGGAATCGGTTGATCGGAAATTCGCCTAATCGAAACAACCGCACCAACGATTTTGAATCGCATGTCTACAAGAGAGATTAGCCCGCTACTTCTTTTGGGTTGCATGTTTTTCCTAGTGCTAGCACTTGCGTGTTTGCATCAGAAAAAGAAGCTCTGCAAACACCCTATCTTTCTTGTTTTGTCGGAAATGAATTGGTTAGGATTTCGTGGGTCGCCGATAAATATTCATAAGCTGGGGCACTTCTAAGTCCTTGCGACCCCAAAAAACATGAATCGGTGTGAATCCCAATGAGCGAATTCTCGCTTAGGTAAATTCCCAGCACGCCATTCAATCCCTTCCAGAGCTACTTCTCCCTTTACGAGACCGCAATGTCTAATGCTGTTGCTGCCAACAGGAATGTTGGCCCACAAAAGCGCGCCGCAACAACGCGGCGAAGTAGCCGTTTAAAGCGTTCGTCTTTGAACGCTTGGCAACATCAAATTCGGAACTTTGAGAGCGCTGCGTCCAAGTTAACTGAGCAACAGATACGCGATCGAGCCCAAGAGATCCGAGAATCTTATGGCGAGCACCAACGGGAGAAACATCTCTTTGAATTTGGTGGATTGATTGCGGAGTCAGTTTTCCGAGCCAACGGTTTCCGGCTTTACGATGTTCAAATAAAAGCGATGGCCGCAGCGACGACCGGGGCCATTGTTGAAATGCAAACCGGTGAAGGCAAAACCATTGTCACTGGTGCAATCGCCGCAATTCAATCGCTGACCGCACCGTCGGTACATGTTAGTACGACCAACACCTATCTGGCGGGCCGAGATCTTGAAAGCCTGACTGGAACGTTTGACTTGCTTGGCATCAGTTATGGCTTGCTTCCAGAGGAAAACGACGAAGCTGAATCGCGTCGTGTCTACACCAAGCAAATTGTTTACGGCCCAGGCTATCAATACGGGTTTGATTATCTACGCGATCAAATGTATCTCCGCGACAATCGCCAGACGAAGCTTGGTGTGGCGACCATCAACCGGATTCGAGGGCTCGATCCTTACAAGAAACTTATCCAACCACGAGATCATCACGTCGCGCTGATTGACGAAGCCGATAGTGTGATGATTGACGAAGCGATGACTCCGTTGGTCATCAGTTTGCCGACCAAGGAAACGGAAGATCCGACGCCGTACTTGATCGCCAAGAAGATCGCGTCGAACTTTACTGAAGGAATCGAATACACGATCACGTTTCCTGCAAAGAAAATTGATGTTACCGACAAAGCCAACCAGCTTGCTCATGATGAGATTGCCAACAAGCACGATTTGCACCTCGCCCGGCCATGGCGAGTTTATATCGTCAATGCTTTGCGAGCCGAGAAAGCGTTTCTACGCGACGTTGACTATGTTGTCGTAGACGGCGAAGTCCAAATTGTTGACCAGTACACTGGCCGCATTCTTCCAGACCGAAGTTGGCAGGATGGACTTCACCAAGCCGTTGAAGCCAAAGAAAATGTTCCCATCCAACCCGGTCGTGAGTCGACCACTCAAGTCACGCGCCAACGTTACTTGCAAATGTATGATCAGCTTGCTGGTTTGACTGGAACAGCGGCTTCGGTGAGCAAGGAATTTCAATCGATTTATAATTGCGGCGTTGTCGAAATCCCGACCAATAAAAGGTGTCTTCGAAAGATTTTGAAAACACGATTTTTTGCAAGCCTTGAAGCCAAATTGGCTGCCATTACCCAGGACGTTTTAAAGCGGCATGCGACTGGCCAACCGATTCTGGTTGGAACCAAAACGATTCGCGAAAGCATCGAAGCCTACGATTGCCTGGTCGCAAACGGACTGAGTCCAACGTTGCTTAACGGCGTACAGGATCAAGAAGAAGCCGATATCGTTGCCCAAGCCGGTGCCGCCGGTTCCATTACCATCGCGACCAACATGGCAGGCCGAGGAACGGATATCAAAATCAGCCCTGCGGCGCTTGATGCGGGTGGTCTGCATGTCATTGGAATTAGCCCTAACAGCTCCAAACGAATCGACCGTCAGTTGGTTGGACGAGCAGCCCGACAAGGCCAGCCCGGATCAGCACAGTTTTTTGCTGCCGCAATGGACCCAATTTTTGTTGATAACGACTCGCCGCTTTCTAAACAGCTTCGCAGACGAGCCAACTCAAAAGGTGAAACGGGTGACTTTTCGCGAGACCTTAGTGCACTCCAATCTCTAATTGAAGCTCGTAGTTTCAAACAAAGACAAGACATGATCCTTCGCGATATCTGGATGGACTCAGTTCGCGAATCAATTGAAAAAGACTAACCATCTTTCAGGTCCCAGTTGCAAAAACGACATCCGATACGAACCCTCTCCTCATTTAAACGTTGCACTCTTTTATCCCCCGCCCCAGAAACGGAATTTGACAATGAACCCCACTCAACCGCGAAATGTTTCGTTCGCCGTTCTGATGGTCATGACTTTTGTAGGTGCGACCGTTGTCAGTGCGACAAACTCTTTTGCACAGAATCTTCACAATGGTCGGATCACGAAGAGCTTTACCGAGCCGATAGAGAAAAGCATCGCCGCCAGTCCCGAAGTCGGCATCATCGCCGAGTCGTTTGTCAAAGAAGGCGATCGCGTTCGTGTGGGAGACCGATTGTGCGCCATCAACCACAACGTCCTCGCCGAGTCATTGGTGATCGCAGTTGCTCGATCCGAGTCAACGTCACGACTTGATGCCGCCACTTCCCAAATGGAGCTGGCTAAATCGCAACTGGATGCCATCGAGTCTCTGATCAAAGGCGGACATACAAACAAGTTCGAAGTCGAACAAGCAGGTGCCGAGTACCAAAGAGCGTTTGCTGAATTCAGAGCTGCCCAAGACGAGTTGAAACTTGCAAAACTCGAAGTCAAACGAATTCAAGCTCAAATTAATGATCGGATCATCACCAGCCCAATCAACGGCTTTGTCACCGAGATACACAAACAGCTTGGCGAAAACATCTCCAATAACGAACCGCAGTACGCAACGGTTGTCCGCGTTGATGAATTGAAAGTCCGATTCTATCTGGACTCAGCAACCCTGCGCTCGTCCAAAGTCGGTGACACGGTATTGGTAAAAGTTGGGAATTCAAAATTGCGAAAGCAAGCCGTTGTGACTTACGTTTCTCCCATCATTGACCCAGACAGTGGTCTCGGAGCATTGCACTGCAAAATTGACAACAAGGATTTGCAGATTCAAAGTGGAATTATTTGTTTTTGGAACGAAGCCCCAATTTCTCAACCGAGTTCTGCCGTGCAGGCATCACGAAAATCCTCCCAGCTTAATCGTTGAACATCCCAACGTCTTCTTATCGACATCGACCTCACCCACAGGTCCAAGGTTAAATTGCAATGAGTAATAGTGACAGCCAATCCCAACAGGCTACCAGCGTAACAGGCAAAGTCCCGTTGCACCGCAAGTATCGAGCGGCCGCTAAACCTAAAGAAAAACCACAGACGCTGGGGCAAAACGTAGACCAACAGGTCTTACAGATTGTTTCTGGTAACTTCAGTGAAAACGTCGTCCGGACAAAATTCATTCAAATGTCGCTGGCATCAGCTTCTGCGATCGGAGCCTGCTACGTTTGCAAGGACCAGCAGGATTTGTGGACTCCATCAGTTGCCGCACCAACCGTCGGGCGCGTTCCCGAGCGGCGCAGCTTTGCAGAAGAGTTTTCGGAAAAATGTGAACAGTTCACCAAGACAACCAATGTTCAAACTGCAGTTCTGAATTCGCTGGACGGGCTTTATGGTTTATTTGCGCCGATCCGGCCAAGAAATTCCGAACCAGAACTCTTGTTGATCGTTGTTAAGAATCAACAAAATGCATTGTTGGCAGTTCAGGTCGTTCAAAAAATTGCTGCTGGCCTGCAAGTGTGGCTCAATGGCCGTGATTCAGCCGACGCTGATTGGCAGGTCCAAGCTCTTGCGTCCATCGTCGAGATTGTTTCCAAAGTTGAGAACCAGGAAACAAACAAAGCCGCCGCCGAAGAGATTGCCAATGCGTTGGCCAATCGGCTTGGGTGCAATAGCGCCGCCGTTGGTTTAAACATCAAGGGACGAATGCAATTGCAGGCGATCTCGGGCGTTGGCAAAATTGACCATGGCTCTGCCTCAAGTCGCGACTATCTTCAAACACTCGTCGAGAGTGTGACACGCAAGCAGGCCGGTGTCTTTCCAGCGACGAGTGAGCATAACAATTTCCTGCTCCAAGCTCACAAACAGCTTGGCTCAACGGTCCAGACCGAAGCCGTTTTCACACAGCCCTTGGTCACCGAAGACGACGAAGTTCTGGGCTCGATTGTGTTGACCGGCCCACGTGGTTTGCTTCATTCAAGTCAATTCAAACGATTCAATGCCACCGCTGGACCGGCTTTGGCCAATTCATTGCGCATCGTCAACAAGGTCAAGCAAACAACGCTGACCAAAACCAAATCGTATTTAAAACGAAAACTCTCACTGGCGAAACAGTTGTTTATCCTCAGTGCGTTGATCGGATTTGCATTCTTGATGTGCCTTCCAATCACGTATCGAGTTCGTTGCAATTGCGTAACTGAACCCGTGTCACGCCGTTTTGCGGTCGCACCCTTTGATGGACAAATCATTGCGGGCCATGTGGAATCTGGTGATCTGGTTACTGCCGGTCAGGTGTTGGCGGAAATGGACGACCGGACCATTAACTGGGAGTTGTATGGGATCACGGCTGAGCGTCGGCAGTCTTTGATTACACGTGACGTAGAACTTTATGATCGCAATGTGCCCAAGACGATGCTTGCTGAGCTGGAATACGATCGGTTGATTTCTGAAGAAGCGATTCTCGAATATCGACGAGACAACTTGAGTATCAAAAGCAAGATCGATGGAGTTGTGTTGAGCGGTTCACTTGAGCGTGCCGAAGCGGCTTCCGTCGAAACTGGCCAAGTCCTTTTCGAAATCGGCCCATTGAAACCAATGCGGGTAGAAGTTGCGATTCCGAGTACCGAAATTGCCCAGATCAAAGTCGGGTTCGACGCGAAAATCTGGATCGACGGCCAAGAAGACGAACCGCTTGTCGGCAGCATCAAACGAATTCATCCACGCAGTGAAACACGAGATGCCAAAAACGTTTTCATTGCGGAACTCGAATTCGATAACGAGGACGAACGGCTTCGTCCCGGTATGAAAGGCAGTGTGCGAATCGATGGCGAAAAACGTTCGCTCGGCTGGAGTATGTTCCACAAACCAATGAACTACGTCCGCTCGCGTTTGACGTGGTGGTAGGCGAGTAAATCCGGCAATGTGAAATGCGGATTGAGAAATACAACGCCCGCCGCCTGACCGAGGCGGCTTACTCGCTGGACTGGGCAGAAAAGAAACAAGTAAGGGATTTGCGAATAAAGAATCGGCTTAGTTGAGAAGATGATTCCTCAATTCGATTCCGCGTTCGAATTTATAAAAAATGCTAAACGAAAAAACATTCGAATTCAGCCAAGCTCGCCTTCGGCTCAAAGACAGTCTTCGATTTACGATGCGTCAAAGTGGCGATGCGGTTGAATATTTGGTCGAAGACGAAGTCACCGGACGATTCTTTCGTGTTGGGCTGCCGCAGTATACGTTTCTGACGATGCTGGACGGTCGACGAACGGTGAGTACCGGACTGATGAAGACGGCGACGCTGCTGCGCGAACATGCCATCGACGAAACCGAAGCTGCCAATCTTTGTAAATGGGCAATCGAATCGGGACTTGTCGAATCGGAAACTGGTAACTCAACGGCTCGGCGAATTGAGCAACATGAGTTACAGCAAAAACAAAAGATGATGTCGTATCTCAACCCTATGATGATGCGAATTCCGCTTTTTAATCCCGATCCAATCGTCACCACACTCTCGCGATTCCTTGGTTTCGTCGTCAGCCCGATTGGCGCTGTTATCTGGTTGACGGTTTGTCTTTACGGATTTTTTCAGCTGGCAAATAACTGGGACGCGTTTTACACAAACCGAGTCAATTCATTCGGTGCGACTGATTTCGCCTGGATCGCATTGACTTGGGTCGTGTTGAAATTGATTCACGAAATTGCCCACTCATTAGTCTGTAAACAGTTCGGTGGGCGCGTTCAGTCGTGCGGGTTGTTATTCCTGTTGATGATTCCAATGCCTTATGTTGATGTGACCAGTTCATGGCGATTCGACAATAAATGGAAACGGATTTTGACTTCCGCTGCCGGAATGATGAGCGAAGTTTTTCTCGCTGCGATCGCGTGCTGGGTGTGGGCGACCAGTTCACCGGGGCCACTTCAGTATCACGCCGGTAACGTCATCATCTCCGCGACGCTGCATACTTTGTTGTTCAACATCAATCCATTGATGCGGTTCGATGGTTATTACATGTTGGCCGACTGGTTGGAGATTCCCAACCTCTCAACGCACGGAAGAAGCTGGCTCAAAGGCGTTTTCAAACGAGCGTATTTTGGCAACAAAGCCCAACCGCTTAAGGAAACAGGATTTCGCGGACTGGCTGTGCGAGCGTACGGTATCATGGCGATGATGTGGTTTTTTACCATCGCAATCGGCCTATCGCTTGCCGCGTCGAGTTTCATGGAGGGCTTTGGGCTGTTGGTTGCCGCGATCGGATTGGTGCTGTGGGTCGGCGTTCCGTTTTATAAGCTTTGCAAATACACCGCCGTTGGCACCAAAACAGAAAACCCCAATCGGCCATGGTTTGCTGGGGCAATGGCACTCACGCTGCTGCTGGTCGCGGGATTTCTTTATTGTTGTCCGAGCCCTTCCGTCGTTTCCGCGCCGGTTGTAATTGACTACGAACCGCTTTCGGTTGTCCGCGCCAATTCAACAGGATTTGCAAAGTCGATTCATGTGGTCGATGGACAAAGCGTTAACCAAGGCGACCTGTTGGTGACTTTGGAAAACCCAGATATCGAACACGAACTAAAATCTTTGATGATCGACATCAAGATCTCACAACTACGCTCCAATACTTTGTTCAGTCAGGGCGAAATTAGCCAAGTTCAATTGGAGCAAAAATCGCTTGATTCGATGCTGAAGCGAAAGTCCGAATTGGAAACGCGAATTGCTGAACTTAAAATTTACGCTCCACAGTCGGGCAACATTTTGGCGCGAGATCTTGAATCGCTAACTGGAAGGCATTTTACTCCTGGCACTGAAATTCTTTCCATTGCAGAACCGGGAGCACTTCACGCGGTTGCGCTGACTCGCCAAACAGATATCGAGTGGGTGGCCGAAAACCCGGAAGCCGATATTGAGCTAATGGTTTGGGGGCGGCACGAAAACGATTTGCTTGTCGGCAAGATCAAGCACATTAACCCTCGTGCCCGCGACGATTTACCTCACGAGGCATTCTCGGCTTCAGTTGGTGGCCCATTGGCCGTCGTGCCAAGGGGGCAAGTCGAAGAACTGAAAGACCAAAAAGATGAAGGCGAGATGATGCTAACCCATCCCCGTGTTCCGGTCGAAATCGAACTTAAAGAAGAAGATCGTTTGAGCTTGGTCGCAGGACAAACAGGGCAACTGATTGTCCGCTCACGGAATCAAAACATGGGCAGCTACCTGGCCAATAACCTGGTTCGGTTCGTTCGCGAAAACAATTTTCGCACGCACGGACTATAACCGACGCGCGACATCCATCCTTCGAATAAATCGTGTGTTCGGGTATCCGAAGAAGGCGAATTGCAAATTGACAGACAATATTGCTTGCGTCTTTCTAGCTACTGCTATGAGTTTGTTTCCGCTACCGGTCGTCGCAAGTGGAAGCAATTAAATGGCCGCATCTTTCGTGCTTTGGCAACGTCTCTTTATTATCAACACGCCATCAATCAGTGGCTTAGTGTCGTGCCTTGTTCTTCATTGCGCTCAGCGCGTGTTAACTTGTGCCAATTGATTGACTGTTGGCGAATCAAACGATTGTGCCGTAGCTTTTTGAAAGCTGATCGATTGCATTTGAGGAGCGTGCATGCAAATGCAAATTCAATGGTTCAGAGGATCCGGTTCTAAGGGTCAACGAGGAGATTACCCCGGTCTGAAAATCCCAGGTGGTTGAGTTTTAGGAATGTAGCGCTGATGTTGAATGCAGCTGTTCGAATGCCGTGGTCCCTAGTGGAATTGGCAAATCTATCACAGACAAAATGACGATTAGAATCCTACCCTCAAGAAAGCTCATGGGTTTGGCACTCGTCAATCCAGATGCTTACTTCTCCCGCCGACTCCTCAAAAATCCCACCTGGGAAATTTTATGAAAATGCGAATTCTAATTGCTGTCTTGGTTGCGCTCTGTTGTTTTTCCAAATCTGTAGACGCTCAACAACCACAGTTCAAACAGTTTGATGCAGTTGATGTGTTTCGGCAAATGGATAGTAGTGTCCAGGAGCAACCTTTGGTTCCGTCTTGGTGGGACACCAATGTTGCTCAGTCGTTAAGAGAGCAGCCCCCAATTCAAGCAGACGTTCATACACTGCTTTATCTTGCGGTTCAACACTCCAATCAAATCAAGATTGCCAAACGCGATCCGCTGATTCGTGAAACGGCGATTCAGGAAGCTGATTCAAACTTCGATTGGGTTCGCTATCTCAACACGGCTTGGAACGATACAAGTGAACCGATCAGTAACACATTGACAGCGGGCGGAACGGCGACTCGATTTGTCGACAACGTCTTTCAGGGCACTGGAGGAATTCGCCGGAACACTCGTAGCGGTGGTCAGCTCGACATCAGTCAGCGATTTGGTTGGCAGGATAACAACTCAACGTTCTTTGTTCCAGACAATCAAGCAACCGGCCAATTCACCGTTTCTTATTCTCATCCTTTGCTTCGTGGCAACGGCGTGGCGTACAACACGAGTATCGTTTTTCTCGCACAAGTCGATTCCGAAGTTGCCCAACAGGAATTTTTGGCGACACTGCAAGACGAGCTATTGGAAGTCACACGCAGCTATTGGACTTTGTATCTTGAGCGTGCTGTGTTGGCTCACAGAATGCGGTTGTTTTTGAAGACTCAGGAAATTTACGGCACGCTTAAGGCACGCCAAACGGTTGATACCCAGGGGACTCAGGTGATCACGGCAGCAAGTGCCTTGGAAGGCCGCCGTGCCGACTTGATTCGTGCCAGAACGGCTGTGACCAATGCCGAAACTCGACTGCGTGGTATGATCAATGCTCCGGAATTACAAAATTCAGATCAGGCAGAATTGATCCCGGTTGAAATGCCTTCGACGCAATTTTTTCGACCTGATTTACAAGCTGAAATTCAAACGGCGCTTCAAAATCGCCCGGAAGTCATGGCCGCGATCCGTCAGGTCAAAGCTGGATCGGTTCGGTTGGGAGTCGCCCGACATGAATTGCTTCCCGCACTTAACCTCGTAACCCAGCTTTATAGTAGTGGCCTTCGAGGTAACAGCAATTTTGGTGGTGCGTTTACTGATCAATTCTCTGTTGGAAGACCAAGCTATTCTGTTGGGCTTCAGTACGAGATGCCAGTGGGTAATCGCCTTGCCAAAGCTCGACTTTGTCGCCGGCAACATGAACTTGCCCAGTTGCAAGACGAATACGCCCGTGCGTTGCAGATCGTTCAAACTGAAGTTGATATTGCAGTTCGAGAACTCAATACAGCGTATTTGGAAATTGGTGCTAAAAGCCGAGCTTTGGCAGCAGCCGAAGCAGAAGCCAACACAATCGAACAGCGCTGGTTGCGAATGGTTGATGGAAGCGGCACAAGCGGACTAAACCTCGAGTCGCTACTGCGTTCACAAGAGCGAGTCACCGAAGCCGAACGTGAATACGTGACATCGCTTCTGACTTATAACCTTGCCATGATCAACCTCAAGCGAAGCAATGGAACTTTGCTTCGGACAGAAAACATTGCGGTATCCAATGGTTGCGAGAACGGTTGCAACGGTATCCAGGTTGACAAACTCGGACCGGCTGCGACAAACCAACCGGTGATGATGGGGCAAGATCAGTTGCCGGCCGAAGCAAGCATCATGAACGCCAATCCCATTCCGCAAAGTGATGACTTTAGTGCAACCTACTTTGACAAATAAGTCAAAAGTATCAGGTGATCGTTCAATGCGACGAGCTTTTGAATTCAAATTGACGAAGTGGTTGGCGTTTGACTGCGTTTAAAAGCGTCCAATCAAAAAGCGTCCAATCAAAAAGCGTTCAATTGCTTTTCAAAAGCTCGTCAACGAACTTGGGCACAATTTCGGTTGCGGCTCCGTATTCACCACGATCAAACGCACTTCCGTTGTCGGCTTCTTCCAAATTCAGCGTGACGGTATCCGCACCGCATTGGTTGGCGACGCTTACGAAACCGGCGGCCGGATACACGGCGCCGGAGGTACCAATTGAAATGAACAAATCACATTCTTGAAGCGATGCTTGAATGCGCTCCATTCCAAACGGCATTTCCCCAAACCACACAATGTGTGGCCGCAGCGTGCCGGCTTGCGAACAACAATCGCAAACGTCTTCAACGCTCAAATCTGTTCGCACTTCTGATGCGAGTTCACTGTAAATGCATCGCTTTTTTAACAACTCGCCATGGATATGAATCAGGTTTTGACTTCCCGCGCGTTCATGAAGATCATCCACGTTTTGGGTTACCAGTAACAGCTCGCCAGAAAATTCCTTCTCCAATCGCGCTAACGCTTTGTGGGCAGCATTTTCTTTGACCGAATCGGACAACAATTGCTGGCGGCGTTGGTTGTAAAATCGCAAAACTAATTCTGGGTTGCGCGCGAATCCTGCCGGAGAAGCGACTTCTTGCACGTCGTGGTTTTCCCATAGCCCGTTGCTGTCGCGAAATGTTTTGATGCCCGATTCCGCCGAGATTCCTGCTCCGGTCAAAATGACGATTCGTTTGTATTTGCTCATTGATAGCTTTTAGTATTAAAGTTGGCGTTTGGTCGGGTGATGATTAATAGAGTAGGTTCGCGCAGTTGATGTTCGCGACCATAAAAAATAATTACTGAGAGCGGTTGTGGTTTACTCAGTCCATTGACCAGCAAGCAAAACGACCGCGTTGGCATTAATCAATAGCGTTTTCTCGGGGACGATTTTCAACTCCATCGAGCCGGTACGTTTGGAAGATTGATGCGCATTCAATTCTGTTTTGTTCAATTTGTTGCCCCAATATTTTGCCAGAAAAGTATGGGTTGCGCCGGTAACCGGATCTTCATTGCCTCCGCTCCATGGCCAGAAGAATCGAGAATGAAAATCGAAGTCTGGGCTATTGGATTTTGCCGTAACGACAACGCCTTGAATGCTGTCGTGTGATGCGAGTAGGGCGTCAAAGTCAGGTTCCAGCTGCTTCAACTCGTCTGTGCCTGCGATTTCCAGCAGCATGATTTGTGTTTCCTGATTGAAAGCGCAATGCAGCACTGCTTCAATTCCCAAGGCGTCAACAAGTTCATCGGGAACCGTGAAAGGCTCCACGTCGTAAAGTGGAAACTTCATTTGGATCTTGCCATTGGGATTGAGCTTGGAAACCAAGTTCAGTTTTTCGATGGTATGGAAATGTATTGTTTCGTGCGTTTGGTTCAGGTCAAAAATTACTTTGCTGGCCGCCAGCGTTGCATGTCCGCACAATGGGATTTCCATGATTGGTGAAAAGTAGCGAATGAAGTAGTTTGTGCCACTGTCCCATCTCACAAACGCAGTTTCGGAAAAGTTTAGCTCCCTGGCGATGGCTTGCATTCGCTCATCTCGAATCTCGGACGACGTAGAAGGCTCAAGCAAACAAACGCCAGCAGGATTTCCTTTGAAAGGCTGGTCTGTAAACGAATCGACAATAAAGGTTTTCATTTTCTACTTTCACCAAAGCGGTTGCATGACCGTTATTTGAATCTTTGCCAGTTCCATTCGGCCAAAAGTTGTTGAGCAGTCTGAGCAAAACACATGGCTTGCTCGCCTGAATTTTCTGCTGTCCAACGACCCAAGGCAACAAGCCTGCGACTTGAGGCATGACTGAAATTCGCTTCTGGATTCAGCGAAAGCCATCCAAAACAAGAAGCAGAGAACAGATTGGCGGAGAGCAAAAACTCACGGAATCCCCGACGCTTTGCGGTTTTAAACAAAACTGCGAACTATTTGAGACTGAAAAGCTATATAAATCGAAAGAAGCTTGCTAGAATGTCACGTCACATCATTCCTTCCGCTAAAGCTTGCACCGTGTCAGAATCTCTCCCAGGTATTTCCGTTTTAATGACGGCTTATAACGCGATGCCTTACTTGGAGTGCGCCGTTGATTCGATATTGAATCAAACGTATTCGGATTTTGAGTTTGTGATCGTCAACGATGGATCAGTTGATGGCACGCAAGAATATCTGGACTCAATTCAAGACCCGCGCGTTCGTGTCTTTCACGAAATAAATCGTGGTACCGCAGGTGCATCCAACTTTGGATTGGCGCATTGCAAGGGGAAGTACATAGCGCGAATGGACGCCGATGACGTCTCGATGCCAACGCGGCTTGAAAAGCAGTTTGAGTTTATGGAGTCCAATCCAGACGTGTCATTGGTGGGCACGCAAACTCAATTGCTTGGCGAAAATGAGTTAGGGATGAAGCCCGCAATGCCCTTGGAGCACGACGAAATTTTTGATGCTCTCAAGAAATTGAACCACGGGATTGCTCATGGTTCTTGCATGTATCGGAATCGATTGATCCAACAGATGGGCGGTTACTGGGATACGCATCGAACGTTCGACGACTGGGACATGTTCTTGAAAATGGGCGAAGTCGGGCGGTTGGCAAATTTGCCGGAATTGCTGTATCAATACCGACTCCTGACACAGGGACTCGTTGGCTCAAGACTTGGCGAAATGAGACAGTATTATTGGTATGCGATTGAATGCTCAGAGCGTCGTACTCAAAACGCTACGCCGATTTCTTTTGAAGACTTTATTGCTAACTCAGCACGGCAGTCCTGGTTGGGTAAGAAAATTGAAAGTCTCGAAGTATACGCACTCAATCAGTATCGCATTTCGGCGGCCGATCTCATCAATGGCCAAAAGCTACGTGGCTATTCGAGATTGATATTGGCAGCAAGTTGTTCGCCCACTCGGACACTAAATCGAATTCAGCGAACGTTGCTCAACTGGCGGCGAGCCAAAGCTTAGTGCCATAAAGAAGTTGAATTCATAAACCACGCCCTCAAATTGCGCGCCTATTTCTTTTGATGTTGGCGGTAAAATCGCGATTCCTGAAACATCTCCCAATAATCAAGGTAAAATAGCAGCGTCCGTGTAAAAACAGATGGCGTTCCAGATGTTTCAGACCCTGATTGGAGATAATAAGCGTGCGAAATTTGGCAATCAACCGAGCGATGGTTTTGGTGTTAAGCCTTTTCCTTTTCTCAAGTACCGGCTGGGCCCAGCAGGATAAAAGCAAAGACAAAGAAACCAAGTCTTCGAGAAAAACTTCTGCGAGTAAGAAACCATCTGGGAAAAAGTCAGACGAAAAAGACTCAAAAACCAAACCCACTAACGTTCATCATCTCGCGTTGTCTGGAACTTATGTCGATTTCATTGGCGGATCGAACTTGGATGTCCAAGCATTGCTTCTTGGTGGAGGTGCAAAACGAAAATCGTTTTATCGGCTTTGTGAACATCTTGAAAAACTTGGTGAAAACGAAGACTACAAACACATCGTTTTTGATCTTTCGGCCAACGTCAGTTTCAACGCGGCCCAATTGGACGAGTTGACTCGGCGTTTGGATAAACTAAATGAAAAAGGCAAGAAGACATACGCGTGGCTCGAAAATGCTACGAGTGCCCATGTAGCGATTGCGGCGACTTGTGATGAAGTCATCATGGCTGACTTTGGCGGCATTGATTTGCCATCGACTTCGATGTCTTCCATGTTCTTCAAAGACGCCATGGACTTGCTGGGCGTCAAAGCGTCTGTCGTTCGAGCGGGCGATTTCAAGGGCGCAGTTGAGCCTTACCTCAATTCGAAAATGAGCACGCACTTGCGTGAGCACTACGTCAAAATGCTGACTTCGATCAACGATGCGGGCGTTTCACGAATTGCCAAAGGCCGCGGTTTAAAAAGCCAGGAAGTTCGTGAGATCCAAAGCCAGCGAATGTTGCTTCCCCGTGAGGCAGTCAAAGCCGGGCTCGTAGATACGCTTGCTCCTTACGGCTCAATGAAAGAGACGATCAACAAAATGATCGGCGGCGAAACGAAATGGAAAACACCTAAAACGACAAAGAAATCAGTTACGATTTTTGACTTGTTCAGTCCAGGCAACGCGCGTGACTACGTCAAAGACAATTCGATCGCGGTGCTACATTTGAGCGGCGCGATCACAGATGGAAAGTCGGGAAGTACGGGCATCGTTTCCGGACCGTCTGTCAAAGCGATTGAAAAACTCATTAAAAACGAACGCATCAAAGCTGTTGTCGTGAGAGTCAACTCGCCCGGCGGAAGTGCCACCGCTAGTGAGGCAGTGCGTCAGGCGCTTGTCAAACTAACCAAAGAAAAACCAGTCGTCGTTTCGATGGGTTCAATGGCGGCCTCTGGTGGATATTGGATTAGCTGCATCGATGCACCCGTCTATGCAGAGCGCGGAACGATCACCGGTTCAATCGGTGTTTTCTCAATGAAGATGGGAACAGGACAACTGATGCGACGCGTCGGAATTCACGAAGAGTCAATCACACTTGACGATTCCGCGGGGTTGTTTGAAATGTCGCGAACTTGGAGCGAAGGCGACATCGAGTTGATGCAGGGCTCAATTGATTCCGTTTACGACCGGTTTTTGAAATTGGTCAGTAAGGCACGTGGCCTCTCGGTTGATAAAGTTAAACCTATGGCAGGCGGCCGAGTTTGGTCGGGAACCCAAGCCAAGCGATTGCAGTTGGTGGATGAGATTGGTGGTTTGGATGATTGCTTGAAGCTTGCGGCCAAGCGGGCGAAGCTCGATGACTACCACTTGATCCATCGCCCACAAGTTTCCTCTGGAATTGACTTGAGCGAACTGATGGGCGGCGGCGATGACGAAATTTTTAGCGATATGTTTTCGTCTACCGCCATGAAATTATTTTCGCGAACGGTAGGTGCCGATACGTCAAAGCACATCTTGCGTGACTCATTGCACAATGCCGGTTCACGTCCGACCGTCTGGTTGCTCAATGATGCCGCGATTCGCATTCGTTAATTTGACCTCAATTGAGGCGACGAAGAAAAGAAAACTGGATAGACTATATGTCTATCCAGTTTTTTTATTGTCACTACTCAGATCGAGAGCAGCGTGGAAATGTTAGTTTGGCTATTTTGGAATGCGGATCAACGGAGATTGAGAGCCGGCTGGCGCGTAGTTTTTCAATTTGTCGTGGCTGTCATTTGCTTTATCGCAAGCGGGATAATTGTTACGGGTATCTATCAAGGCGATCCGCGGAATCCATTTTTTATGATGGGCGGTGCGGTCGTTCAAAATTGCATCTTTACGGCAGTTATCATCCTCGCGTGTATTTTTCTTGATCGGCGACGCGTCAAAGATATTGGCCTGAATATCAATGGCCGCTGGTGGTTGGACTTGATGGGTGGGTTGGCGATGGGCGCAAGCCTGATGGGCATCATCTTCCTTATTCAATACCAACTCGGAATGATCACGTTAAAAGAATCGGCCTTTAGTTGGAGTCAGATCCTTCCGTACCAAATCGGCTGGCTGGTCGCGATGACTTTTGTTGGAGCGGGCGAAGAGATTCTTTCACGCGGTTACCAGCTAAAGAATCTCACTGAAGGTTTTCAGCGATTGGGGTTTCTAAATGGTTTTATCCTTGCCTCGATAATTACTTCAAGCATATTTGGCATTTTGCACGCCAGTAATGACAACGCAACAGTCATTGCAATTGCGGGCATCATAATGGCGGGCGTTATGTTTTGCGTAGGACGAATTTTCACAGGAAGTCTTGCCGCACCCATTGGAATGCACATCACTTGGAATTATTTTCAAGGCGCCGTGTTTGGTTTTCCCGTCAGCGGTCACCGCATGCAAGGCAGTTTGATTTCGATTGACAAAACCGTGGATTCACCTTGGACGGGTGGTGAGTTCGGGCCTGAGAATAGTTTCATGGGCCTGATCGCAATGATCGTTTCGATAGTCATCTTTATTTACTGGCCCAAGAAGAAAACGAACTTTAAAGAAAACGTTCTTGAGATGGTTCGGTTTCGTGATCGCCGCGGGAAATCGAGAGCTCCAACGGAGCGAGTGGATACACCTGGAATTTTTGGCGGATAAACCTTCGGTCTTGGTTTGACGAAAGGTCGGAAATATCCGTTTGTTGGATTGGCGCCGTGTGCTCGCTTAAACGATGGACTCGCTCAGTAGACTGACTGTGATCCGCGGTTGAATGGCGGTTACAGGTTGCTGACGGTTCCGTCCGAATCGCCAAATTTGTCAATCGATTTCACGCCCATTTTTTCGGCCAGTGAAACGTGAAGATTAGTCAACGGGATGCCTTTGTGGTCAACAAAGCGACCGGCGTTCAATTCGCCGCCGCCGTTTCCGGCGAGAATGATCGGCAAGTCATCATGCGTGTGCCGGTTTCCATCGGCATTTCCGCTTCCATATAGAACCATCGAATTGTGTAAGACAGAATTCCCATCAACATCCTTGATCGAGTCGAGCCGTTTCAAGAATTTGGAAAACTGTTCGACATACCAACGATCAATGAGTTCAATTTTCTTGATTCGTTCCTGTTTGTTTTGGTGGTGAGAAAGTTCATGGTGGCCTTCCGATACGCCAATGAAATCAAACGAACGATTGTCGCCATCGTGACCAAGCATCAAAGAAGCCACTCGCGTTGAGTCGGTTTGAAACGCGATTGCCGTTAGCTCGTACATCAAATTCACATACTCGACGTGCGACCGCGGGATGCCGGCCGGTGTTTCCATTTTGGGATCTTTTGGATCGCCAAACGCTTCAGATCTTTCGATCCGGGTTTCCAATTCGCGAACACCTGTCAAGTATTCGTCCAGTTTACGTTTGTCCGAACGCTGCAATCGTTTTTGCATTGACTTTGCATCGGCCAATACAAAATCCAAAATGCTCTTTTGCGACGCCATTCGATTTCTGAAATTCTTGATGCGTTCGGTCGGCTCACCGGCTCCAAATAGCCTTTCAAAAACCAAGCGAGGATTGTTCTCGGTTGCCATCGGAGTCGATTCCGATTGCCATGAAATGTTGTACTGATAGGCACATGAATAACCGGAGTCGCAATTGCTGGATTGGCGAACGGGATCCGAAGCCAACTCTAGCGAAGGAAAACGCGTGAGGTGGCCGATCTCGCTGGCGATGACTTGGTCGATTGATTTTCCGGCGCGAATGTCGGTGGCACTTTTCTTAAGCCGCACTCCGGTGAGAAACGTACCATTGCCCCGCGCGTGGTCCCCTGCCCCGTCGTCGCGGCCTTCGGCGCTTTTATTGTCCAGTCCTTTTAAGACTTGAATGTTTTGCTTTGAATCTTGTAGCGATTTCAATGTTGGGCTTAACTCAAAGTCTTTGCCATCTTTGGTAGGCCACCATGCTTTGGGAATCGCACCGTTGGGAAAAAACAGGAACGCCGTCCGCAGTGGTGCGCCGGTCGCGGTCGTCGCCAATGCCTTGGTTGCGTTTGATGTCGCGGCCGATGTGATCGTTGAAGCCGGCAATAGAGATTCCATCGCAGGCAACGCAACACACGCGCCAATCCCACGGAGGAATGTTCGTCGTGAAGGAGTGAATTTATTCATGCTTGATTTCCAACATCAAAACTGATGATTGCTGCTGTTCCTGTTCAACCGATCCTATTTGTTTTTGTCTTGGTCGGTTGTTTCCATTAGATTGGGTTTGGCTGTCCGTTGAAAAGCGGCAGACTTAACTATCCCGCCGAGCAACTCGTTCGCTTTTCCGTCGTTTGATTCCAGTTTAATAACGATATCGTCAACAGTGGGTATGTCTTCGTACTCCAAAGCACGTCCCAACGCATAAGTTAACATTTTCTCAGTCAAACAACGGTAAAAATCAGTTTTTCGCTTGGTTGCGAGGATCTTTTTAAGCTCGGTTACGTTCTTAAACGGCTCGCCCGTTATCAAAACGCCTTTGGATTCGATCCGTTGACCATACTCATCGGTGCGAAATCGACCCATCGCATTAAAATTTTCCAAAGCCAATCCCAATGGGTCCATTCGGTTGTGGCACGAACTGCAATTGGGATCTTTTCGATGTATCTCAAGCGATTCGCGCAGACTCAATTTTTTTGCCGATGATTCTTCGACTTCTTCAAGTGCAGGAATATCTGGTGGTGGAGCCGATGTTGGAGTGCCCAATAAATTTTCCAGGACATACAATCCGCGTTTCACCGGCGACGTCCGATTGGGATTGGATGTCACCACCAGCATCGTTCCTTGCGTAAGCACGCCGCCGCGAACACTGTCGTCGGGCAGTTCGTATCGCCGCATCTCACGTCCGTTCACTCCTGCGATGCCGTAAAATTTCGCGAGTGACTCATTCAAAAAAGTGTAGTTGCTGTCGACCAGCTCCAGCAGGCTGCGGTTGTCTTTGATGATATGCTCAACCGTCATTTCAGTTTCGCGTCGCATTGCTCGACGAACATCATTGTCGAGCTTAATCTTGGGTTGACGGAAAATCTTTTTAATAAGCGGTCGGGCCTCTTCGACTTCTTTTTCTTCTTCATCCGTGCGATCAGAGCCTTTGCGAAAAAGCTCGATAAACCGGTCTCGTACTTTGTCCGCCTCTGGATCGGGTTGTGCATCACGCCATGCAACTGCTCGCGAGTCGATTGGGACTGACTCGACTGAGCGAGCTTGTAACCATTGGCCTGCAAAATTCTCGACAAAGTTCCCGAATCGTTCGTCGGCCATCATTCGAGCGAGTTGACCATCAAGGTTTTTTCGCAGTTCGCCCCGATCGGCAAGCCCCATTAATTCTTCGTCTGGCATCGATGACCAAAGGAAATACGAAAGACGTGAGGCCAACGAATATTCATCGATCAACGGGAATTTGGAGTCGTCACCTGGCAGCGTAAATTCTTCGCGGAAAACAAACTGGGGTGAGGCAAGGATCGCCGTCATGCCTTTGGAAATACCCGATTCAAATGTTTCACCGTCCAGGTTGTAGGTGTACTCGGCCAGATCGGCGAGTCGTGTGAGTGTCGTCTTCTGGACCGGGCGTCGATAGGCTCGCTTGGCAAAATCGCCCAGCAACTCTTTTGCGTACTCGCGTTTCGCTTTCGGTTCGTCGGGGGTATCGCGCGGGAAAAAACGATCGTACCCGTCCGGTTTAACACGATGCTCGTCGGCCATTGGGCCTCTAACGATGACAGAAGACAAAACTAGCCGAAGCCTGCGAAGCTGTTCTTTTTTTGTGGTTGGCTTAATGGAAACTTCAAGCGTGTGTTTGCCAGGTTTAAGTTTACGATCGAAAACGTATCGAAAGCCTTTACCATTTTGACGGACAAATTTTCGTTTCAGCAATTCCTCTCCATCAAAGACAAATCGAAATTCGCATTCATTTAAGTCGAACACAAGATCGACATAGTCTTCCGAGGCACTGAGGTTGAGATTGAGCTGATAGTCGCCTGTGATGGCGGTTTCAAATTCGGCTTTGGCAGTAGCTGCTTTGTAGTAAGAAAGCTCCAAATGGCCTCGGCTGTTGACGTTGCCTGCGTTGGCTGGATCCTGCTCGAAAGCTTTACCGGGTATCTTTTTCTCCGGAAAAATTTTCGAAGTCGTCGGAACCACCGAGCTCACAATGTCATTGGCAGCGTTAAAGTATTTCTCTAGCAGCAAAGGCGAGATCGAGAGCACATCGCCGATGTTATCAAACCCGTGACCCGTGTCATCAGCAGGAAATTTCATCGTCGTGTTGTAGTCCACATCCAACAGCGCACGAATTGTATTGCGATATTCGATACGATTGAGCCGGCGAATGGTCAGTGATCCCGGGTTGAGATTTTCTGGGTCTAAGCCAAGTGGTTGTCGGATGATCCATGATTGAAGCAATTCCGTTTGTTCATCGCTGGGTTGAAGCTCGTCAATCGGCGGCATCAAATCCGCGCGGACTTGCTTAAGAACTCGATGCCACGTTTTTTGCAGAAGCTCTTTGTCTTTTGATTCAAACAGATCATCAAACGAAACGCCGCCTTCATCGGCTCCGTCGGCATGACAGTCAAAACAATGATCGGCCAAAATCGGTTTGATTTTTTTGACGAAATCATCAGCTTCGTAAATCGCTGTGTCATCGGCATTGCAATACTGGGTACCAATCGTACCGATGAAATTTGTCGTTAAAAAAAACGCGACAAAACAAACACCCGCAAAAGTCGCGAGCTGAGAGAAAAGCGTTTGCAGTTTGAAAGCGAGGAGCATCTGAATCCTCAATGAGAATCGTCTCTTGGATATTGTGGGCGAACCAAACCGTTGGAGCCCAAACCTATTTTAACACGGTGGCAAATTCGTATGGCAAAGGTTATTAAAGGATAGCCGAACAAGTGAATTGGCACATCTTTGATTGTTCTGCCAACCAATCGTACATTCGCTAACATTGGTGTTTGCAGAGGCGTCAGTTGAACGTTTGTTGTAATATGTTTTGTTCAAGGAAGGTTAAACACGTCTTTTACAGCTAACAAAAACACATGCCCAACGATTTCTTACCCGAGTTTCCTGTCAAAATCACGCAACCCGTTCAATGGGGAGAGCAAGACGGATTCGGTCACATCAATAACATGCACTTCATCCGATGGTTTGAATCGTCTCGAATCGCTTACTTGATGAAGTGCGATGTCCCGATGACGACCGAAGGCGTTGGCCCGATTCTTGCTGCCGTCAGCTGTAACTATCGAAAACAGATCAAGTATCCGGATACCGTTATTGTTGGCGCGAGAATCACGAAGATTGGTCGCAGTAGCATGACGATCGAACATGCTCTTTGGAGTACTAGCCAAAACGAATTGGCTGCCGAGGGAGATTCAACGGTCGTAATGTTTGACTACCAGCAGCAAAAGTCATCGCCGGTTTCAGATTCGATTCGGCAAAAAATCGAAGCAATCGAGGGCCGCACGTTTTGATTGGCGCACTCAAAATAGATTGGCTTGTTCAGTGAGCTCGGCAATTTGTACGATTTACAAAACGATCCAATGAGTGGGCCAGTCATGCTTGCGAGCCAGCACCTGTCGGTCTTAAAAATTAGCCAACTCGTTTTCGAATCGAGAACGCGGCCCGTGAAGATCAGCACCAATCTTTTCCAGGCAAATCAGCTATGCCCATAGACGAATTTCATACGTAGAATGGCATATAATTTGCTAAAGTTTGAGAAAATGAGGATCGGCTAAATTCAGCTGCGTATATAGATAGTAAACGCATGAAAATTTGGCAGATTTCTGCTGGGAAAACTGCCCGGACAGCGACTAATTAAAAGTCAAAAAAACACACATCAGGAACTTAGTGGTATGCCCGCGACCAACGATCAGATCAACCAACTCACCGAACGAATTCAAGCCAAGGCCCAACCGTTTCATCGTATCGTCGAGCAAGTCAATCAAGTCTTGGTTGGCCAGGAAAAATTGGTCCACCGAATGTTGATCGGTTTGCTGACAGGCGGACATCTCTTGATCGAAGGCGTTCCCGGTCTGGCAAAGACGACAGCGGTGGCGAGTTTGGCCAGTGCGATCGCCACCGGGTTCCAGCGTTTGCAGTTTACTCCAGACTTGCTGCCCGCAGACTTGATTGGAACGCTTGTCTACCGCCCGCAAGACCAAACGTTTGTTGTCCAAAAGGGGCCGATTTTTTCGAACTTGATTTTGGCTGATGAGATCAACCGCGCGCCCGCCAAAGTGCAAAGTGCCTTGCTCGAAGCGATGCAGGAGAAACAAGTCACGATCGGATCGGAGACGTTCGAGTTGGATAAACCGTTCCTTGTGATGGCGACACAAAATCCGGTCGAGCAAGAAGGAACTTATTCGCTTCCCGAAGCCCAGACCGATCGTTTTATGCTCAAAGTCATTGTTGACTATCCCAACCGCGAAGAAGAGCTGCAAATCTTGCGGCGAATGAGCAAGACGAATACGAAGGTTGAGATTGAAGCGGTAACTTCTCCCGCAGAAATCATGGAAGCGAGAAAATTGGTTGACGCAATCTACGTTGACGAAAAAGTTGAAAACTACGTCGTCGATTTGGTCATGGCCACACGTAACCCAGAAGCCTATGGCCTGTCGCTCAAGGACTTAATTCAATTCGGCGGTTCACCAAGAGCAACGATCAACCTGATGTTGGCCGCGCGGGCCAACGCTTTTTTAAGTGGGCGTGGATACGTGATGCCTCAAGACGTAAAAGACATCGCGCTGGACGTGTTACGCCACCGAGTCATGATCACCTACGAAGCCGAAGCAGAAGACCGAACAAGCGAAGCGATCGTAACGCAAATTCTAAACCACGTCGCAGTTCCTTAATCGCTCAGAAATCCAAGTTCAAAAAATTGAAAATTGAAGGCCAAGTAAAAAATTAAATGCTTCCCCGCGACGTCATTCGAAAAATCCGCAGAATCCAAATTCGCACCTCGCACAAAGTTGACGAGTTGCTTGCCGGTACATGGCATTCGGCCTTCAAAGGCCGCGGAATCGAATTCGAAGAAGTCCGCCCTTACCAAGTCGGTGACGACGTTCGCGCAATCGATTGGAACGTTACCGCCAGAAGCGACCAGCCATACATCAAATTGTTTCGTGAAGAGCGAGAGCTGTCGGTGCTGTTGTTGGTGGATCTTAGCGGCTCTCAAAATTTCGGAACCCAAGAACAAACCAAGCGTGAGATGGTCACGGAACTGGGCGCGATTCTCGCGATGTCGGCGATCAAAAATAACGATCGAGTTGGATTGACGCTGTTTACCGACGAGATCGAAAAAAATATCCCGCTAAGTAAAGGTTCGCGGCATGTCCTACGGTTGATTCGCGAAATGCTTTACTGCCAACCCGTTTCCAATGGAACCAATCTGCGTGCTGCGCTCGAACATTTAGGGCGCACGTCGAAAAGAAAAAGCGTAGTGTTTTTAATCAGCGATTTTCAAGACGACAATTTCGAGTCGACCCTAAAGGTGGCGTGTCGAAAGCACGATGTGATTCCCGTCGTGATTTCAGACCCTCGAGAAGGCCACATGCCAAACGTGGGGCTGGTTCGATTGCGCGACGGCGAAACTGGCGAAACGGTCGTGCTGGATACGGCCAGTCGAAAAAACCGAGCTCTGTTTAAGCGGCTGTTTGATCAACAAGTTTCAGCTCGCGACGCAATGTTCAGGCGGTTAAAGCTTGAGCCGATCCATTTGGAAACTGGCTGTGACTTGGTCGAACCACTCAGACGTTATTTTCATCGCCGGGAGAATCGACGATGAAATATTCCAACAAGTTGGTGGCGATTTGCTTAGTTGCGTTGGCTGCATTTCCAGCGGTTGTTGCAGCCGCCGCACAGGATTCGCAAGTCAAAGTTGAAGCCACCGTATCACTCGACTCAGTCCAGGTCGCCCAGCCCTTTCAGCTGCAGATCAAATGCACCGCGCCGGCAGGTGCTCGATTGAGCTTTCCCCCAGAGACACCCCAAATCGGTGAATTCGATGTCGTCAATGTACGTGATGATTTTGACGTGCCTAGCACAGAGTCCGACGGATTGAGGACTTGGACGCGAAAGATGATTTTGGAATGCATCGTTACCGGTGAGCAAGCCATTCCGTCGATGGAGGTTCAAGTCGCTTTGGATTCGCTTGATTCAAATTGGAAACAATTCAAAACGGATCCGATCAAAGTCAACGTCCTCAGTGTGCTCGAAGATCGACCTGATCCAACAAATTTTCGCGATCTAAAACCGCTTGTTGATTTGGAAGTTGCGGGCGAAAAATCATCGGCTTGGATTTGGTGGTCGGCTGGAGGTGCGGGGATTTTGTCGTTGCTCGCGGTAGGTGCGTTTTTTGCAACGCGAGCTCGGAAACGCCTGACTCCGTTGGAATGGGCGATGGGTGAATTGCAAAAAATCGAATCCGACTCACGTGTGCAAAATCATGAAGACCAGGAGCTCGTGACTGATCGAGTTGCGTCAGTGGTTCGCGACTATTTGGAAATGAAACTTGAAGTCTCCGCACCGACCCAAACCACAGCAGAACTGATGCAAGCGATTCGCGGGAATGGTTTACTCGGAACGGAAACCCAGTCGCAGCTCGGGCGGCTGTTCGCACTTTCGGATCAAGCAAAATACGCGGGGTTGGATTTGACAGAAAAACAAATCAAGGTCGCGATCCAGGAAGCCCGTGAGCTCGTAGAACAGATTGCGATTGATCAACGCTCGCAAATTCTCACTGATGAGTATTTCACTGGTAGTCATGTCTCAGATATTTGATTGGATTTAATAAAAACAGATGTTTCATTCGCCTTGGTATTTTCTCTTGCTGCTTTTGCTGCCGCTGATCGCGTGGCGATTGTTTGCTAAACGGCGCAAGCCCGCGATTGGGTTTAGCTCCGTCGCGCTTGCTCGGGAAATATCACCCACTCTGCGACAGCGAATGGCTTGGCTGCCGCCGGTTTTGACGATTGGCTCGATCGTGTTTTTGATATTCGGATTAGCACGTCCTCGTGAAGGCCGCGAGCAAACGGTTGCCGATAGCGAAGGGATCGCGATTGAAATGGTGGTCGATCGCAGTGGCAGTATGCGAGCCATGGACTTTAAGATCGATGGCGAAAATGTTGACCGGCTAACCGCGATCAAAAGCGTAGCGGGAAAATTTGTTGCTGGCGGTGATGGGCTGGACGGACGTTTTAGTGACTTGGTCGGGTTGATCACGTTTGCCCGATATGCAGACGGTCAAACGCCCCCGACGCTCGACCATTCATTTTTGGTCAGCAAACTCAACGAAACCCAGATCGTTGAATACCGAAGCGAAGATGGTACGGCAATTGGAGATTCAATTGCTTTGGCGGTTGAGAAACTCAACGCGCTAGATGACCGCCAAGACGAAAAAGTGAAAAGCAAGATCATCATTCTCTTGACCGATGGCGAAAACACGGTGGGTGAGCTAGAGCCGACACAGGCATCTGAAATCGCACAGACGATGGGAATCAAGGTTTATACGATTGGAGTCGGGACTCAAGGACGTGCGCCTGTCCCGGTAACCGATTCGTTTTCCGGGCGGACCAGAATCCAGATGATACCTGTCAACATCGACGAAGTCACTTTGCAAAAAGTCGCCGATATGACGGGCGGCAAATATTTTCGCGCGACTGACACGGACTCGCTTGAAAAGATCTACGAAGAGATTGATCAGTTGGAGAAAACCAAAGTCGAAGCGAAACATTTTGTGGACTACCGAGAGTTGGCTGTGCAGCCATTCAAAGCCGGATTGCTCACCGTCCCGCCGATGATTTTAATCGCTTTTGTATTGTTGTTTGCGAGAGTGGTGTTGCAGCAAACTTGGCTGCGGGAGATGTAGATAGTGGTCGGTGCCAGTTCAGTTTCTATTTTCAGTTTTGATATTTTGTCGTAGTTGTTAACCGTTGTTTTAAAAATGCAAATCGGCGATTGGAATTATCTTTACCTTTTCGTAGCCGTCGCAATCGCAGTTGCGGTGTTGGTTTATGGGATCGTTGTGCGCCAGTTTGCCGTGCAAAAATTTGCGGCGGCTAAAGTTCGCCAGCAACTGATTCCTAATCAGACCGCGAGAAAGATCCTCTCTGGATTTTTGGTGCTTTCTAGTTTGGCACTGATGGCGATCGCGATGTTGGACATTCGTTGGGGCAAGACTTGGCAAGAGGTTCCGCAAAAAGGAATTGAAGTCATTTTCGCACTGGATGTTTCACGCAGCATGCTGGCCGAAGACACTTCACCCAATCGTTTGTCCCGCGCGAAACAGCAAATCAGCGACTTGGTTGACGAGATGATGGGCGATCGCGTGGGGCTGGTTGTTTTTGCTGGCGAAACAAGGCAGTCGGTTCCGCTAACGACACACTACGACGACTTCAAGCAAATTTTGGAGACCGTTGGGCCGCACACGGTTCGGCGTGGTGGTTCAAAATTGGGTGATGCTCTGACCGCAGCTTCCGAGGGATTTATCAGCAAAACCAATGACCATAAAGCGATCGTGATTTTTACAGATGGTGAAGACCAGGAAAGTAAGCCCGTCGATGTCGCCCAAGCGCTTCACAAAGAAACTGGAGTTCGGATTTTTACCGTCGGTCTAGGCGATTTCGATAAAGGATCCCTCATTCCCGACGACGCATCAAAAGCCGGCGGATACCTCAAGCATCAGGGCGAGCAGGTCTGGTCGAAAATGAATGGCGAGATTTTGTCTCAGATCGCAACCGAAACCAATGGCGCATACATTCCGGCGGGTACAAAACGTGTCAACATGTCCGCCGTCTATCACAACTACATCGCCAATGTGGAACAAACTGAATTTGAAACTGCCAAGATCAATACTCACATCGCTCGGTTCCAATGGTTTGCGCTTCCAGCACTTGTATTGCTGTTGCTCGAAGTTTTTTTGGCGACTCGATTCAAACGAGAATCGCACTTGAAGCAAAACAATGAAGCGGGAAATAATGAAGCGGGAAACAATGGGATTTCTGGCTCAATTCCGACCACCAAACAAAGGGCAGCTTAATGAAAACGATTAACGCAAAAGTGCCAACAGTTTGTGTCGTGATGTTTGTTGTTGCGATTCAAATGAGCGGCCATCCGTTTGTGTCGGTTGCAAATTCACAATCAACAAATCCTGATACCAAAACGGCAGCCGTCGATCCGGCCGCCGAAATCAACGCGGCCAATCAGCTTGTCCGAGAGGGTAAATTCACTGACGCAATTGATGCTTACTCGGCAATCGAAGCGCCCGAGACGAGCGACCAATTGGACTACAATTTGGCGATTGCGCACTATCGCAACGGTGACTTTGACGCTGCGGCGACGCTGTTCTCGAAAGTCGCGGGTGCTGCCGATTCGTTGGCCAACAAGAGCCAATACAACTTGGGCAATTGTCACTATGCCAAATCGCTCAAGCGTATCCAACCGACTCAGCAGCAGCCACAACAAGAGCTTCAACCCGCGGTCAAAGAAGCCGCCATTTCAGATCTTCGCTCCGCCATTTCAGCTTATCGCGGATCGTTGCGTGGCAATCCTGACAATGCCGATGCCCGTGCGAATATTGAATTGGCCGTCGAACTGATTAAGAAACTTGAGGAGGAAACTCCGCCAGAGGACGAAAAGGAGGACGAAAAGGAGGACGAGAAAGAAGACGAGAAAGAAGACGAGAAAGAAGAACAAGAGAAAGACCAGCAGGAGAAAGAACAAGAGAAACAGGATCAGGAGAATCAACAGAACGAGGATCAGAAGCAAGACGAGCAACAACAAAACGAACAACAGGAAAATAAAGAAGGTCAGGGAAAAGACGATCAAAAAGGCAAGCCTGACGACAAAGAGCAAAAGCAGGACGACGAAAAAGCTGAGAACAAAGACGACAACGAGCAAGAACAGAACGACGAAAAAAATAAGTCAGACGAAAATCAAGAAGAACAAAAACCCAACCAGGAAAATGGGAAAGACGGCAGGGAAAACGACAAACAGCAACAACAAAATTCCAGCGACAATGAACCTGGAAAAGAGCAGCCCGGAAAAGAGCAGCCTGGGAAAGAAGAACAAGAGAAAGAAGGCAAGAAACCACCTGCTGGCGAGCTGACTTCAGAAAATCAGCAAGATCAAAAGGAAACAAACGCTGCGGAGGCGGTTGCACAAAAAGGCGAAGAGAAAATGAAACTGATGACCAATCAGGAAGCTTTAAAAATGCTTCAGGCTGTTCGAGACCGGGATATGATTCGTCGATTGCAACTTCAACAACGCGAACGGTCTCGACGGATTCCTGTCGACAAAGATTGGTAACGTAAGCACGTTTCAAAGCAAGAAAAATGACACCGAAATATTACATCACGAAATTCTTGTTCGTTGCGGCCTTTGCAATCGTTGCGTCGGTCGGCACCGATGCGTCTGCGCAAAAAGTCGACGTGCGCATTTCCTCGCGGAAGGCCTACGTTGGATCGCCGTTGTCTTTGGAGATCACCATTCGCAACGCGAAGAAATACGAAACTCCTGAAATCCCGGCCATCGATGGATGCGAAGTCAAATCAGGTGGCACACCCTCTCGCAGTTCGCAAATCACGATCATCAACGGGCGTAGAAGCGAAAGCCAAAGCGTCACGATGAGATACTTTATTACACCCAGAAAAGAAGGAACGTTTGAGATCGCCGAGTTTCCAATTGTTGTCGATGGCAAAAAGAATGTCGTCGCGCCAATCGAATTCGTTGCCACAAAAAGCGAAACGGGAGATCTGCTGTTCGTCGAAATCGAAGGCGGAAAAGACAAAGTTTACGTTGGCGAAGAACTGGATCAGACTCTTAAAATCTGGATCAAGCCTTTTGTTGATCGCAAAAACAAGATCACACTTACAGAAGGCAATATGTGGCAGATGATATCGGAACAGACGTCGTGGGGAAGTTTCGCCGAATCGCTTAAGGGGATGGCGCAACTCAATCGTCGTCCCGCTGGAAAAGAAGTCTTGCGAGTTGATGAGAAAGGGAGAAGGCGATCATATTACCTTTATGAAATCGAAGCCGAAACGTATCCAACTCGACCAGGAAGCATTTCTGCTGACGACGTTCAGATCGTTGTGGATTATCCGGAATCAATCGGGCGCTCCCGAGATCCGTTTAATGATTTCTTTTCCAGGTCAGCATTTGGTCGTCGGCTTGCCGTGACGTCGTCGCGACCCATTGTTGCCGAAGCAATGGTTGACTCGACAGAAGTTTTGCCGATCCCAACGCTCGGCCGGCCAAGCGATTATCGCGGTGCGGTGGGCGAATATAAGCTTGCCGTGGTTGCAGCGAAGAAAACAGCCAGTGCTGGAGATCCGATTTCTTTGACCATTGGAATCCGCGGCGATGGCCCAATGGAACTCGTTCAGGCACCGCCGCTTTCTGAAATACCCGCACTCACCAAGGACTTCAAAGTCTCTGACAAACCATTGGCAGGTTTTGTCCAAGACTCAACCAAAGCCTTCACCGCCAGCGTGCGGCCGAGACGCGCTGGGATCAAGGAAATTCCTGCCATTCCATTCAGCTTTTTCGATCCCAAATCCGAATCCTTCAAAACGATTTATAGTGATCCGATTTCGATTGAAGTGACGGAGTCGGAAACGTTGGCGCTGGATTCGATCGTCGGAAAATCTCGAGGAGACAAAAATGAATCGAACAGCAGACAAGTTGAGCTTGCAGCCGATGGTCCCGATTTTGCAAATCATACTTCGGTGTCTGCTTTGAATTCGCAAACACGGCGAGGGAGTATTGGCTGGGTTCCGCTGGTCGTGATACCGCCTTTGGTGTGGCTGACGTCACTGGTTTTCACACGACGTAGTTCCGTTTTGGCTGGACTTCCAAATTTCAAATCGGCGAAAACACGATGCCGCAGCGCGATCGATGGGGCTTCCACGTATGACGAATTGGTGGCGGTGCTAACACGGTTCGTCTCAGAGAGTTTTAAGGAACGTTGCTCGACGCCACTGGCTGCGATTGGTGTTTTGCGTACGACCGGTCTGCCTAAAACGGCCAATGAGCTGGAGTTGTTTTTCTCCAAATGCGAACGGGGAAACTTTAAATTTAGCGGACGTAGTTTTGAAGAAATTCAAAGAGAAGCCAAATTCTTTACAACGAAAATTGAAACGGAACTTGAATCGTCAGGGAAAGTGTCAGGGCGAAAATTGAAGAGTCGTCTTGCTCGCAAATCAAAATCATCTGTTGCTCGTCCGTTCGGAAAAATCGTCGGCATGATTCTGTTTGTGTTGACGATTCAACTGGGGCAATCAGCAAGTTTTGGTGATGATGCAATAAATGAAAACGAAGGCTCGGCAGTTAGCTTGGTGACGCTTTCTGATTCGCAGCGCCAATCAGTTTTCGCAGAAGCAAACGAGCTGTATCTGGCAGCACAAGAAAGTGCCAAAACTGATTCAGCCGAAGCGACCGAAGGGTTTGCGAACGCTTCCGCCAAGTACCAAATGCTCGTCGATTCAGGTGTTGCCAATCGAGAGCTGTTCATCAATTTGGGAAATGCTTACCTTCAATCCGGGAAGCTCGGATACGCGGTTGCGAATTACCAGCGAGCGAAATCATTGGATCCGTTTGATCAACAAGTCGAATCAAATTTGCGTTTTGCGCTTTCAAAAGTCAAAGGACTCGACGAGACGAAAGAGCCTGCTGTTGTTCAAGGCCGTTGGGGGATGGTCGTCAAGAATATTCGAATGGTCAACGATTGGCTGATCGGGACGGTTGGACGAGCGACGATTTTCTGGACTCTGGGCATCGCCTCGGTCCTGTTTTGGGGGCTTCTGATCGTCAAAGATTTTGGATGGCGAATTCCGGTTTGGAGTTTGGCTTGGTTGCCATTGTTGCTCCTGGCCGTGGCTTTGACGTCGGTTCTTTTGGATGAAAACGAATCAGTAGCGAACAAGCTCGGGATCGTTGTTGCCGATCAATTGGTTCTGCGAGCCGGGAACGGCGAACATTTTGAAACCGTTTCAACCGTCGATTCGGCTGAAGGTCACTCGGTAAAAGTAATCGGTCGTCGGGCAGGTTGGATTCAAATTGAAACAACTAAAGGCAAAGTTGGCTGGGTTTCTGCCAAACGAATTGTAGAAGTTTAAGATTTGAGATTTGGAAGTCGGCCCCGGCGAAGCAACAGGGGTTATTTGTGAATTGCTTCAGAGAGCTTTTCAATTTTTTCAAAATCAACAACGCCCGCAGCGAACTTTTTCAAATCGCCGTCTGCGAATGAATCTTTTTTTGTCGCGTAGGCTGAAAGTTGAATTTTGCCGACAACAAAAGTCAGGTTGGTTTTTGAGGAGGAAATGATCGGGTATTTCTCCTGGAACATCTCCCGCTTTTGGTTTCCATAGTTGTATGCATTGGCCATGACCATTGAAACGTTCACGCTTCGTTTATCCTCATCCAAATATCGCATTGCTACTTGGCAATGAGAGTATTGGCCGTTGATGTGTTTCAGTTTCAAATTGGAAAAATCGCCACTACCCTGCTCTTTCATGACCAAACGAAAGTGCTCGCCGAAAGGTTTGTTTTGGTCACGATAAGTCATCTGGATTTCTGAGACTTGTTCGGATACTGGTTTGTAAAGTCCATTTCGAGTTTCTTCAAGTTCGGCAACTTTCTCCTTTGAGTTGGCGATTGCTTTTTCTTTTCCGTCTGGGTTCATGTCGGTCAGTGCGTCTTCAATTCTGTTGATCTGAGCTAGTCGTTTACTTAGCCGCTCTCGTTCGCTTCGGATCATTGCCAACGTTTTATCGTTTGCTTTTTCCAGCGACGAGATGAAGCTTCGCTCTGTTAACATTTTGGAATACAACTTTCGGGATGCTTTTTGGTGCTCGTCGTTTAGTGGTTTGATTTCCGTGCGGTACACATTTGCGCTTTCCTTGACGGCTTCCAAAAGTGCGTCTTCGGGAGACTGTTCAGCCACTTCATCGGCTTCTGTCTTTTGTGCGTCTTGCGTTTCGGTTGTTTGACCACTCAGGCGATTGCATGGCAGGAAAAAAGCGACGCCAAGAATTACGACGGTTGGCCAAACGCAACGCTGTACAAAAGTAGTCATGGACTCACCAGAAAATAAGAGCTTGTCAAAAATGCGATTTGATAAAGCGAGTTTGTCGCTTTTGTTTGCTACCAAGCGTACTCCGTCTGTCCAAACAATTCAATTCGCGTGTGATTCCTATGGATTGGCGTTGCTGGTTTATTGTTTTTTGGGTGCGACAAAGGCAGGGATCTCACCATCGCCTGTCGGCTCGCCTTTTATTAGCCAGCTCAAATTGAACTTGGCCATTTGCGAGCCGCGTTTTCCATCGTTTGGCGGGCCACCTTCGAAGTGCAAATAAATTGCGCCTTCGCTGGGCGTATTTGGACGGCCTGCGTTGAGTGAAGAGTATGCGCTCGGGCCATCGTAAACCAACCGCTTAACTGGCCAGGACTTCCCGCCATCAAAACTGGCCCAAACGGTTGCCCGTTCTCGTTTTGCTTTTTCAGTATCGATGTTGCTAAAGATCAAAATGTCTTTGCCTTCAATCGGAAGACGAACTAGCCCGCCCATGCAACCATACGACCGATGTTGGTGACCGTCGGGCAGGACGTCGATGATCTTAAAGTCTTTCCAAGTCTGTCCACCATCGTTACTGATTGCGCTGCGGCGGCGCGTGTTTTTTGGCCGCTCTTGCCAATGCACTCGTGAGTTGTAATAGAGCGTGCCATCGGAAAGTTCGGCAATCGTTGCTTCGCCTGTTCCGTTTTCAGGAAACGGGTTGCTGGTGTGCCATGTTGCGCCGTGATCATCGCTGAAGATCGCATTGGTGTAATGATTCGGCCACTCGGATTTGTCATTTTTCTCGCCATAGTATCGCGACGCACGAATCAATCTTCCCGCATGTTTACCATGCCGAAGCGTGATTCCGTGTTCGTTCATGTGCATCGAAGGAACGTGGCCTTTGTGGTCTGCGTTGATGGTCGTTTTGAAAAGCTCCCAATTTTTTCCGTCGTCCTGGCTGCGAAAAACTTTTAGCGGCGCAGGTGGGTGGGCGTCTTCTGCAAAAACAAAAATATCGCCGTTGGCTTCGTTGACGATCGTGCCACCGCCATGAATGCCGGCGTCGGCAATCTTGATTGGATCGCCCCAGGTCTTGCCGCCGTCTTCACTTCGACACGCTTGGATGCTGCTGCTACCCCACGTCGCGAGCACGGTTCCTTTTAACGTGACGACTACATTGGGAAAACGTTGGTCTTTGAATATCGCTTGAATCTCACATTCAGGTTCGCCCAAAAACGAATCAACTTGCCCTTCGCGAGTTGGATCGGGTTTGTCTGTCTGCGCCTGAGTCAGTCCTGTGAGCGACGTTAGAATCATCCAGAACGAAAAAGCAAATATCGCCGCGAGTTTCACGTTGTGATCCTTACTGGGAGTGTTGGAATCATCATCGTACACGGATTTTGTCGCCTCGCGTTCCCCAACAAACAAATGTTGTGATAAATTGGGGCTGGAAAGATCACTGTTTAAAGGGACGTTTTATGTTCAAGCTTTTTCGATTCTCATTGGCCGCAATTTTAATCACGATTCTGGCAACGCCGTTTGTTCAACCGACTTTGGCGCAAAAAACCAAAGACGATCGCACCGTAGACGATCCTGCGAGTTTGGCGAAATATGTTTCGGTAAAACTTGAGTCGGACCTCAGCCATCTCAGCGACAATCAACGGAAAATGATTCCTTTGCTGATCGAAGCCGCACAGGAAATGGACAAAGCGTTTTGGCGACAGGCTTATGGGGATCCCGAAAAAATTGCGTATCCTGATGGGCTTTCCGATTCGACTTTAACCGCGTTGAAGAACCATGTTCGGGTCAATTATGGGCCTTGGGATCGACTACAAGAGAATCGAAAATTTCTATCAACCGCCAAAGACAAAGCACCTGGCGCTCAGTTTTATCCGAGCGAGATGACGAAAGAAACGTTTGAGAGTCAGGTTGAAGATAATCCGGATTTGAAGAGCCTTTATACGATCGTTCGTTGGGAAGAAGAGAACAAGAAAAAATTGCGAGCGATTCCGTACAACGAATTTTTCAAGAAAGAGTTTGGAGCGGCCGCAGAAAAACTTCGAGCTGCCGCTGCACTCGCTGAAGACGCTGGGTTCAAAACTTATTTGACTGCTCGCGCCGACGCTTTGATGAGCAACGAATATCAGGCGAGCGATTTTGCCTGGATGGAAATGAAAACCAACAAACTCGACATCGTGATTGGCCCGATCGAAAATTACGAAGACCAATTGTACGGCTACAAAACGGCTTGCGAAGCGTATGTTTTGGTCAAAGACTTGAGTTGGAGCGAGCGTTTGCAAAAGTATGCGGCGATGTTACCCGAGCTGCAGGTCGGTTTGCCGGTTGATGAAAAATACAAACAGGAAAAACCGGGAACCAACTCGGATTTGAATGCTTACGATGTCGTCTACTATGCAGGCGATTGCAATTCGGGATCTAAAACGATTGCGATCAACCTTCCCAATGATGAAGAAGTTCAGTTGAAAAAGGGCTCGCGTCGGTTGCAGTTAAAGAACTCAATGCGTGCCAAATTTGACCAAATCCTCGTGCCGATTGCCGACTTGCTAATCGTTCCCGAGCAACGAAAGCACATTACGTTCAACGCTTTCTTTTCAAACACGATGTTCCATGAAGTTGCTCATGGTCTGGGGATCAAAACAACGATCACTGGTAACGGCCGAGTTCGAGATGCACTGCGTGAAGTTTCTGGAGCCCTTGAAGAAGGAAAGGCAGATGTGCTCGGGTTGTACATGGTGACCAAGTTGCTTGAAAAAGGCGACATCAGCGAAGGGACTTTGGAAGACTTCTACATCACGTTCATGGCTGGAATTTTTCGAAGCGTCCGATTTGGGGCAAGCAGCGCTCACGGTAAAGCGAATATGATTCGGTTTAATTTCTTTGAAGATCTTGGCGCGTTTACCCGCGAAGAATCCGGACGGTACCGCGTCAATATGGACAAAATGAAAATTGCTGTTGAGGCTTTGTCAAGAGAGATTTTGACGCTCCAAGGAAACGGTGATTACGAAGCTGCGAAAAAGTTCGCTGAGGATAAGGGTTTTGTGGGCGAAGTTTTGAAAGCTGATCTCGGGCGTGTTAACCAGCGTGGTATTCCAACGGATATTGTGTTTGAGCAAGGCGTTGAAGTGCTGGGGCTTTCGAAGTGACCAATGGAAACCCGACGCGTAAGCGAGGATCCTGTCTGCGGGACCCTCGCTAGCGCTGCGGAATCCTGATGCGCCCTCGCTAACGCATCGGGTTCCCACGCGCCCTCGCTGGCGCTGCGGGTGTCCTCGCTAACGCGTGGGGTTCGCACACTTCCTGCGTGCGTTCTTGCGCTTAAGCTGCGGGAGTTGTTGAGTCCGCAGCGTGATTGTTTGTTACTACCAGTTGCTTTGTACTTCTTCCGTATTCCTTTTTTCGAAAAAACTGATGGCATCTTTGATGTGGTTTCGCCGTGACTTACGCGTTCTCGACAACACGGCGTTGCATAATGCAAGTCAACTCAAGGAGGGTGTGGTTGGTTTGTTTATCATTACGCCTGAGCAGTGGTTGGAGCATGGTGACGCCGATTGCAAGATTAAGTTTTGGCTGGAGAATCTCAGTGAACTTTCAGAGCGACTCGCTAAATTCAACATCCCGTTGATTATCGAGACGTGTGATTCGTTCGCGGATGCTCCAAAAGTAATTGTTAAAGTGGCCAAAAAGTTTGCCTGTACTGATTTGTTCTTCAATCGGGAATACGAAGTCAACGAGACCCGACGCGATTCCGACGTCTCGAAAGCTTGTGAGTCTGCTGGAATCAGTGTGCAAAGGTTCCACGACCGTGTCGTTGTGCCGCCGCGAAAGATCAAAACAAAGGACGGGCGTTTTTATTCCGTTTTTACTCCCTATCGAAAAGTTTGGGATAAAGAGGTTGCCAACTATTATGAACCGCTGGGCAAGCCAAAAAAGCAACCGATGAACGAAATCAAATCGTCCAAGGTCCCAACGAAATTGCCTGGATTCGATTTCTCAAAAGCGACCGGTAACTGGCCAGCGGGCGAAGCAGAAGCTGCCAATCGTTTAAAGAAATTCAGCAAAAGGATTTCAAACTACAACGTCGCTCGAGATGTTCCCTCGGTCGAAGGCACGAGTTGGCTTTCGCCCTATTTGGTTGCCGGAGTAATTTCGCCTCGACAATGTTTGTCGGCTGCGCTGGAGGCTCAGGCAGATTGTGATGATGACGATGGAGCGAAAGTTTGGATCAGCGAATTGACTTGGCGTGATTTTTACGCGGCGGTCATGGTTGGATTCCCGCGAGTCTCAATGCATCAACCGTTCAAACCAAAAACGAATGCAATTAAGTGGAGAAAGAGCGAGTCTGATTTGAACGCCTGGAAATCTGGCCAAACAGGTTATCCGATCGTAGACGCGGGAATGCGGCAATTAAACCAGATCGGCTGGATGCACAATCGTCTTCGAATGGTGACCGCGATGTTCTTGACCAAGCACTTGCTGATCGATTGGCGGCTGGGAGAAGCGTACTTTATGGAGAAATTGATCGACGGAGATTTGGCCGCCAACAACGGAGGTTGGCAATGGTCGGCTTCGACGGGAACGGATGCGGTGCCGTACTTTCGTATCTTTAATCCATTCAGTCAAAGTAAACGGTTTGATCAAGAAGGTGACTTTATCAAACGAATGTGTCCAGAGCTAAAAAAGGTTCCCGCAAAGTCGCTTCACGATCCTGCGAAACTTACAGCGGCGATAAAAGATCAAGGCGCTGACTATCCTGCGTTCATCGTCGATCACAAATCAGCCCGAGAGCGCACGCTGGCAGAATTCAAACGAATTGGCTAACACGCATAAGAGCCTGATGTAGTACTTGCCCTCAGCGCATAAAAAAAGCACCAATCCCAGAACAGGAACGTGCTTTTGGGCCGAATGGTCGGCGTGTTTGAACTGTGGGAGTTCAATGAGGGGAATAAGCAGGGCTACCAAGTAATTTGATTAGTTGTTACTTGGTGATTTGGTGTGCATAAGCTCGAAGCTTTTTTTGAATGCGACTACGGAATTGCCAGCGGCTGGTATCGGTAAACGCTTTTTCTTCTGTTGAATCAGAACCAGGATGCTCACAGGCCAATTCGTAGGCCAAGTAGTCTTTTTCGCCGGGAGTCAAAAGCGTGGCAAAATCTTCAATTTCCATTGATTGATGCCATTGTGACTGATGCTGTTGATCAACATCTCGTGAAACCAATTCTTCCCGTCGTTTTCTACGTCGTTCTGAACGAAAAAAGTTAAGCGTTTCAAACTTCGCAATTCCAGTTAGGAAAGCGATCAACCGACAGCCGCGGTTGGGGTCGAAACGGTCTAAGAGACGGCCTTGGTTATCTACGATCGAGAACCAAACACGGGCTGCGATTTCGTCAACGAGCTCTGCACCAATGTGGGTGCCAAATGTCAACGCGCGGATCGTCATAAGTAAACGGTCGTGGTGAAGTTGGTAAATCTTTTCCCAAGACTCTGGGTCGCCTGCCAAACATCCGTCGACAAGCAGCCGGTCTTCTAAAAGTTCATTGGATAAAATCATGCTCAATTACCTGCGGAAAATGGTTCAAAAAATGGAGTTGAAGAAAATAAACGGCCAAGTGTGAGAGCGTGTATTGCCATTCTAACAAAAGCAATTTTTTATCGTTAGAAAATCAATGTAAGTCGTCGCTTTTTTCATTCCCCAAAATTCAATTAGGGATGAACATGAAGTTGAAGCGACGTCATTCTTGAGATCGTAAAAATTTGATTCTGAAAAACTGAAAATCTTCTTGGCTAATGTGTAAGACACCAAGAGTAAAAAAAATTGGTTTAAAAATTTCCAATTTTTAGTCAAGTTCACAACTCGCAATTTTTCGTGAGTTGTAATTCTTGCAACAAGCTTCCCCTAGATACGAATAACGTCAGGGTGAACCAAGCAAACTCTTGGTTTGCAGGAGCTTTTTTCAGCAAAGGTGCTGGCAAGCCCAATCCAAGATTTGGGGAAGGATTTAGGAAGACGAGACAAGATTTCTTATGCGAAATGATTTATGAGTTGCGACTCGGTTATCGAAGGTGAAGCAGTCCCACTCTTAGCCGCGGGATTTGTCCACTCTTGGATCAATCCAAAGAAGTCTCGGAGGTTTGGCGAATCTAAATTCGATTCCCAACTGGTGGAGTAGCACGGACGGTTGTGATGCGTGGGGCGCCACTCCTCTTTTCGGGCTGCCCCATTATCGGAAACGAAAAGTACTCGGTCGTATTTGCCTCTTGCTCGCTCCAGAATTTCTTCGGCAAATTCATTCATGCGAAGATAGGCCTGTTCAAGCAGATCTTCTCGTTGTGTATCGTGATACACAAGGTACAGATGCTGAGAGGAGTCAATAAACTGAAATTGTCCCATTAAAAGCGAGTATGGATCATGATCCAGGGCTTCAAACAGCCTTTTTGAGCGCCAAGCGAAGTTTTTTTCAAGCAAATCCAGGGCACCTTCTACGCCAAGCTCAGGATAAATCCGCGGGTCGAGAATGTTTCGGGAAAGTGCCCAAGATGGCTCGGGATTGTAGGCAGGTATATATACCGCTTTGCTATTGGGAATGGTGTCGAACAAACAGGGGCATTTCAGGTCGGCTTTTAAGAAGTTCCGCTCTGTTGTCTTGGTGAATCCGCATGCTTCGTAAAATGCCATACGTTTTGCACGCAATAGACGCGTTCGTCGCAAGATTTTTTCTTCGAACCATTGGACCTGTTTGTTTTGGTAGGCCCTGGTTCGTTTACGTCGATCATGGACTCCGTTTTCTTCCCACGTTTTTCCGGTAATTAGCTGAGCCGTAATTTGGGTAGCGACATCTCGCTGGTTGTGCAAACCGTCAACGATAACCTTTCCCCACTGTTTTTGTTTTAAGGCTGGGCAATCGAATTGCTCAAGGTATTTGTAGTCGAGCCCGCCAAAAATAATAGTTAACAAATTCATAGGGTTTGGCCTTTTGGATGATGAGGAGCCATTGAAATTTAGGAAGGACTTATTTGGAAGCAGTCCTCCAAGTTCTGCCGCTGTGCAATCTGAACTGACACGCAAACGCTCTTTCCCTCGCGAGAAATTTCAGGCAGGGAAGTCTATTTCGCTGGATGACCATGGCGTTTCTTTGGTGTGGTTCACGCATGAAGTCTTCAGATGGCCGAGCAGTTTTATGATCTAGGACACATTGCCGGCGCGTTTTGAACGGACGCGATTAACGTTCATCGTGCTTAGCTGCCAGTCGAAGTCAGGCGTTCAAGTTTTTCGGTTTGCAGCAGTTTTTTGGGAGCTGTCAGTTGCGATGAGGCTTTGGATGATACACGCACTGGGCTGTCCTCATTGAGTGATCTCACGAACAGGCCAACCTGCCAGTTATTTTCTTGATTCCATTTATTCCCGTCCATTGCTCTCGTTGCAACACGACTCCCAAAAACAAACTGAGGCTACCGAAAATGCCCCGATCAAAAAAATCATTATCCAAGCGGCTACGGAAAAATTTAAAAAGCAACAGTCGTCCTGCCTTCACGCGTAAAGATGCACACTCGCAGAGCCTGCGATTTGAACGACTTGAACCAAGGCATTTTTTAACAGGCGTCGGCAATCCTGTTTTTCAGCTAGAAGTTGACTTCGGGATCCATCTTGAAGATGGCGTGGTCGCCGAGTGGCATGACAGTCAATCGGGAAATGATCATGAATTGGTAGCCAACGGAACACAGCGTCCTGCCTTTGGTACGGTGCAAACGCCATCAGGACTTGATGCGATCCGATTCGATGGCGTTAACGACCGTTTGATTCAAACGATCGATAGCGGTTTTACCGATTTGCCAGACGGGAATAGTGATCGGACGATTTTCGTTGTAGCTCAATTTCACGGAGCCAGTTGGGATGCTGGCGTTGGTTTCGGCGCCGGAGCTCCCAACGAAACGTTTGGTGTTGCAGTTGAGCGCGAAGGGAGTGCAACGGAAGGGCAGTTTTTGGTGCAAGGATGGGGAGGTGGAAATGACTTTATCTCTGACGAGTCGGGATTTACCGATGCAGGTGGTGGGCAATCAACAGGCTGGGTGATTTTGGCAGTCACACACGATGCCGATAACGGGGGTGATTCGACTCAATTTTACAGGACGAACTCAATCGATGCAGGGCAAGAGATTTTGTCTTTCGACCATGACTACAACACCAATCTTTCTAATGGTGGATTGTTGAATGGCAATTCGGTTTCCAGGTTTGTCGTTGGCGAGGAGATCAGTGAACTCGGTTATACGGAAATCGATGTTGCTGCGATTTTGGTTTACGACGAAGCGCTTGACGCTGCAGATCGCGGCGAAGTCGAAGAATATTTGCAACAAAAATATCTTGTTGGTGACATCCAAAATCAATTGGTCGCCGGTGGTTTAGATCAACCGACGAGTCTGGAAGTCCTTCCTGATGGCCGTATTTTGGTGTTGGAAAAAGAAGGCGATATTAGGATTGTTGATCCTACTCAGGATGTTCCAACAGCCGACCCCTATCTGTCCATCACTAACGTTAATTCCGAAAGAGAACGCGGGCTGACGGATATTGCGTTGGATCCTGATTTCGAAAACAACAACTATTTTTACGTTTACTATCACACCGATGGCGCTGACGGCGATATACCGCGCGCTCGGTTGTCTCGATTTACGAACTTGGGAGACAATGCAACGCTGGCGAGTGAAGTCGTTCTTTGGCAAGACCTTGATAATTCAAATCTCAGTCCCAATCACTGGGGTGGTGGATTGGATTTTGGTCCAGATGGAAAACTTTACTTGACGATTGGTGACAAGTTTTTGGACCCTACCGACGCACAAGATCCACAAAGCTATGGTGGCAAAATTCTTCGTCTTAATACTGATGGAAGTGTTCCGGCAGACAATCCGTTTGTTGGAGACGACCCTGATGGTTTTCTTGATGAGATTTGGGCGTATGGTTTGCGGAATCCATTCCGTGCCAATTGGGATATTCCAACAGGTCGATTTTTTATCGGTGATGTCGGCGGCAATGTTCAGGAAACTGCTTTCGAGGAAATCAATCTCGGAGTTGCTGGAGCGAACTATGGTTGGCCTGGCGAAGAAGGTTTCAATACCAACGCAGAGTTTACCGATCCAATTTTTGTATATGACCACTCTGAGCCTACTCCCAATGGCGGTGCGGTCGCTGGCGGTATTGTCTATCGAGGTGAATTGTTCTCTGAGCAATTTGAAGGAGCGTATTTCTTTGGCGATTTTGTACAGGGGTGGATTCGCTATTTGAGGTTTGACGAAAACGGCGGCGTAATTGACGCGGATCCTTCGACGCCCCAGCTGGACGCATTTGAACTTAGCGACGAGCCGATTGCGCCAGTTGCGCTTGAAGTTGGCTCAAGCGGCGAGTTGTTGTACCTCGACTTTTTTACCGGCGAGTTGCGCCAATTTGTCTCTGGAAATTTGGCTCCAGAAATCGTTGAAGCTTCTTCTGACATCGACCAGGGGCTGGCGCCGTTGGTTGTCAATTTTACAGGGCTGGCCGAAGATGCTGAGGGAGACGATATCCAATATGTTTGGGATTTTGGTGATGGAAATCAAGCATTTGGTGCGAACGTTTCGCACACTTACGCAGCCAATGGATTTTATGAAGCGACGCTTCGCGCCTCCGACGGATTTCAAACAACCGTCTCTGAGCCAGTAGCAATCACCGTTGGCGAAGCACCATCTGTGACGATTGTGACTCCGTTTGAAGGACAATCTTTTATCGCTGGCGAAACAATTTCGCTGTCTGGTTTGGCAACCGATGATGGGGAATTGACCGAAGAAAGTTACAGTTGGACGATTCGATTCCTTCATAACGATCACACTCATCCGGTACTTGATGGCGCGACAGGATCAAATATCACTTTCGAGATTGATAGGAGGGGACATGATTTCTCTGACGAAACCGGATTCGAAATTGAATTAGTCGTTACTGATTCAGATGGCATCTCAACTACAGAAACCGTCGCCATATTCCCCGACAAAGTTGACGTGACATTCGACACAACCTTTCCTGGAGATTTGACTTTTACGTTGGATGGTGTCCCGCGTGAAGGTTCGTTCATCCACGACACTCTGATCAATTTTGAACACACGATCAGCGTTCCTTTGTTTGCCAATTACAATGGCGACGAGTATGAATTTGTCGCCTGGTCCGATGGATCAACGGATTCAAATTATGTATTCGACGTGCCTGACAGCGATATAACCCTTACAGCGATCTATCAAAACAACGGGAGTTCCTCATCTCTGCTGACTGACGACCTTGTACTACGTTTGGATGCACAGAACGGCGTGACAGTTGACGGCACCGGAACTGTGATTGCCTGGACAGATCAATCGGGGCTTGCGAATTCATTGACTGCGACGGGTGATCCCACATTGATTGAAAACGAACTCAATGGCCATGATGTAATCCGCTTTGATGGTACAGGCGATTCACTTCGGGCATTGACACTGAATTCATTCCCTGAAGGCAACGAGAATCGTAGCCTGTTTGTGGTGGCTCGTTATGACGGTGTCGGGTATGGCGGCGTGTCATATGGCGATAACAGTCAGAATGAAACGTTCGGCGCGATCGTTGACCCCAGTGGAAATTTGACGGCTCAAGGTTGGGGAAGTTCAAACGATTTCAGAACAGATGTAGCGGCCACAGGAGAGGGGTGGCTGATTCAAGAATTGATTTTGACCAATGGCGTGCTAACTCACTACAGAGATGCTGTTTTGATTGATACGCAAAACCATGTCTTCTCCACGGATGTGACCAATGGAAATGGCTTTATTATTGGTGCCGAGATCGATAGCAATCCGTTTATCGATATGGACGTTGCAGAAGTTTTGGTTTACGACCGCGCCCTTTCTCCGACTGATCGGCAACAGGTAGAAAACTATTTGTTGGAAAAGTATTTCAGCAACAGTAATTCGGCGCCGATAGCCAACGACGATGCTTTTACGGTAGATGAAAGCTCTGTCAACAATGTAATTGACGTCAAAGCCGATAATGGCAATGGAGCCGATGTAGATCCCGATGGCGATCCGATTTCGATTGTTGCAGTTAGCGATCCGTCTCTTGGTGGATCGGTGACGATTAACAACAATGGTACCGCGGTCGATACGACGGACGATTTTCTCGAGTACACTCCTTCGCCGGGCGTGACTGGAATTGAGACGTTTACTTATACGATTAGCGATGGCGTGTTGACTTCCGAAGCCACGGTTACGGTAACGATCGATGCGGCGGATGCCAATAATTCGGCACCGGTTAACACTTTGCCAGGCACAATCGTCGTTGAGGCGCCCAATGCTGTGGCAGTTTCTGGTGTCAGTATCGCTGACTCAGACGCAGGTGGAGAGTCGGTGACAAGTCAATTGGTGGTTGGATCTGGCACGCTGGAAGTTACGCTTGCCGGTGATGCAACGATTTCTTCTGGGTCCAACCTGTCGGGTGATTTTACGTTGCTGGGAACAGTGGCAGATATCAACGCGACGTTGGCAAGTTTGGAATACACACCGGAGGCCGGTTTCCTTGGAACGGCTCAGTTGACGATTACGACTGACGATTTAGGAAACACGGGTGAAGGTGGCCCTTTACAAGATACTGACTCTGTTTCGATTCTTGTTGTCCCAGCACTTCCGTCATCAGATTTAGTGGTTCGTTTGGATGCCCAGACCGGTGTTACCGAAAACGAAAACGGTGTGATTGGGTTGGCTGACCAATCAGGATTTGGAAATGATCTTTCTG
>CAYUWY010000004.1:0-94869 GCA_964448575.1 uncultured Pirellulaceae bacterium | reverse complement strand
CCGATCGCCAGGCCGTTGAGTCTTATTTGCTGGGCAAGTACTTCGGGGTCTTTAATGCCGCACCGGTAGCCAACGATGATGCTTTTACGGTAGATGAAAGTTCTGTCGATAATGTAATTGACGTCAAAGCCGATAATGGCAATGGTGCCGACGTAGATCCCGATGGTGATCCGATTTCGATTGTTGCAGTTAGCGATCCGTCTCTTGGTGGATCGGTGACGATTAACAACAATGGTACCGTCGTCGATACGACGGACGATTTTCTTGAGTACACTCCTTCGCCGGGCGTGACTGGAATTGAGACGTTTACCTATACGATCAGCGATGGAGTTTTGACTTCTGAGGCTACAGTGACGGTAACGATTGATGCATCAAATAACAATTCGGCACCGGTTAACACTTTGCCAGGCACGATCGTTGTTGAGGCGCCCAATGCTGTAGCGGTTTCTGGTGTCAGTATCGCTGACTCAGATGCGGGTGGAGAGTCGGTGACAAGTCAATTGGTGGTTGGAAATGGCACGTTGGAAGTTACGCTTGCCGGTGATGCGACGATTTCTTCTGGATCCAACCTGTCGGGTGATTTTACGTTGCTGGGAACAGTGGCTGATATCAACGCGACGTTGGCAAGTTTGGAATACACACCAGCGGCGGACTTTCTCGGAACGGATCAGTTGACGATTACAACTGACGATTTAGGAAATACGGGTGAAGGTGGTCCTTTACAAGATACTGACTCTGTTTCGATTCTTGTTGTGCCAGGACTTCCTTCTGCAGATTTAGTGGTCCGTTTGGATGCCCAGACGGGTGTTACTGAAAATGAAAACGGTGTGATTGGGTTGGCTGACCAATCAGGATTTGGAAATGATCTTTCTGGAACGGGTGATCCACAGCGCGTTGTGGGTGGTCTGAATGGCTTGGACTATATCGAGTTTGATGGATCAGGAGATTCGTTGATTCGAGCGACGGGGCTTAATAACTTGCCAGAAGGTAATGAAGATCGCAGTTTGTTTGTCGTAGTGAGATATGACGGTGTTGGGTTTGGTGGTGTTGCTTATGGTGACAATAGCTTTAACGAAACGTTTGGTGCGATCGTTAATCCCAACGGATTTTTGACTGCTCAAGGTTGGGGCACTGCAAATGATTTCCATACAACGACAGCGGGTACGTCTGAGGGTTGGTTGATCCAGGAGATTGTGCTGACGGCCGGAGTGTTGGAGCACTTTAGAGATGGCGTGTTGATTGATTCTCAAACGCACACGTTCAACACCGACGTGGCCAATGGTAATGGCTTTGTTATTGGAGCCGAGATCGACAGCAATCCGTTTATCGATCTGGATGTTGCTGAAGTGTTGCTCTACGACCGAGCGTTAGACACTTCCGATCGCCAGGCCGTTGAGTCTTATTTGCTGGGCAAGTACTTCGGGGTCTTTAACACAGCGCCGGTAGCTAACGATGATGCTGCACTGGTTATTGAGAATTCAACCAATGTTGTGATCGACGTTAAAGCCGACAACGGCAATGGCGTGGATACGGATCCAGAAGGCGATCCGCTATCGATTGTCAACGTAAGCGTGCCTGACCAGGGTGGCACGGTCGTGATCAATGACAACGGAACGCCAGTTGATACGACCGATGATTTTGTCGAGTACACACCAGCCAGCGATTTTACAGGCGTGGAAACATTTACTTATGTGATTAGCGATGGAACGTTCGTTGATTCAGCTACGGTTACGATTAATGTGATTGCGACTGGGGGCTCGGAATTCAATGCCAACAACGGACAGCCGGAAAGCGACAATTTAGATAGCAGGAATTCAGGTGCAGTTAATTGGGTCATTCCTTTCGAATTCGAAAATGTGAGTAGCGATACTCAATCGGGAATGCAGAAATCTGACGTAGGGATTGACCCTACTCAAGACGCTTGGCGTGAGTCCGACACCGCCACGCTGACTTTGAATGGCTCGACAAATGCCGCGTCGATTGAGTTGGGTGATCGTTTTGAAATCTATAACAAGTCGAAGGCCGAAAGGGATGGATTGCTTGATACGCTTTTCGAAAACACCCAATGGGACTTTGAAGAAGAAACCCAAAAATTGGTTTAGTGTTTGAACGAATCTCAATTTATTGAAATCGAGCAAAACCATTTTCAACGAAATTAACATTGCAAGTTGAGTTGATGATTCCCTTTCGGTTTAAGAGTGATATAAAGCTTTTAGGAGATCTTGATAAACAACATTGCTCCCCACCTAACTGAAGGTCTTCTTTTCTATCCTCTTGATATGAGTAGCGCTATGGCACACAAAATTGCCAAATTGATCCTCGAGCATGCCGATTCAATTGCGAATCGTACAACGGCTATTCAAAAGGCACTTGATATCGGTATGCCGTTAAGGGAAATTGAGAATTATCTTGACTGGTTGGATAGTATCCGCCAACCAGACTTGTCAGAGCCTGAAAAAGTGTCCAGTAAAAATCCAAATTAGATTGGTTTCCATGAAAAATTAACTCAGTTGGTTCTTGCGAATTTTGGCTTGAGTATCGCCCCAGTTTTTCGCGAACCACAGATTTTTGAGAGTGTTTTTTTGGTCATTTAATCCAGCACTCGTTCTTTCTGTCCCACATCACAAGTCGTTGCTCCTGCCTTGGTTGCGTTGTTGAACAACCACCTGTTGGGCCGGAGCCTTCCCTATTTGCCGACTAAGAATCGCTCGCAGCTAATGCGCTGGGGGTCCGCGGACAATAGCTATTAGTGGGTCGGCTGGAGCGAATCCCAAGCAGCGGTGCTTTCCCCTGTGCATAAACGGATTTTGTCAGTCGAAGTTTAGCTGTTGATTCTAGGTTCCGAATCCCACCAACACTTGGAGTTCCATTGGGGTGGTAAGGCTGGGCAGTTGCACCGCCTGTTGATGTGTTTTTAAGAGGAGCCTGAATGAACCAAATCGTAAGACGAGCGAGGGTTCTTGAATCAACGGTAAGTCAATCGAACAAAGTGCAGTTGGATCGGGCGGACACGAACCAAGTTGAATTCGATCGTTCAGAATCGAATCAACGTGTTGCTATCCAAAATGTTGCGGGCCAAAGTGTAGATCGCAAATATTGGACTGAATCAACACTGCAGCTTGAAATCGCCGGTCCGGATGGCAAATTGGTGGTGGATTTGAATCAGCCTTTCGTCAGAATCGGAAGCCATCCTGATTCTGACGTTTGGCTTTCCCTTCCAGGTGTTGAGCGAAAACACTTGTACCTACAAGTGATGGATGACCAAATCATAGGGCTCGATTTTGCAGCGACAGGGAAACACGGACGGCTGACAAATAAGAATGGTCGCCCGATTAAGTGTGGCCCGTATTTGATTACGCCGTACGTTAAGCCATCTCTGGCAGTAACGGTCGAACGATCCTCTGGTCGCACTTCATCATCTTCGGCAAAAAATGAAACCAAAAAACGCAAGGAACATTCGAGTTCATCGCGTGGCAAATGCTCGCAAAACAATTCGCACATGACCATCCCGTCTTTTCATGCCAAGATTAATCTAAAAGGCAAAGATGAGTTTTGCTATCCATTTCCGAGTCAATTGTTTTCTGTTGGTCGACATTCGGTCAACAAAGTCGCAGTCAGGAGCCGTCATATCTCCCCATTTCACTGTGTGATCTTTTGCGACTTAGAAGATGTGTGGGTGATCGACTTGCTGGCCAACAACCAATCACGGTGCAACGGAAAAGGGATCGTTTGTGAACGCATTCCTTCAGATGGTGTGCTTGATTTTGGTTCGCTCGCAATGAAGTTCAGAAAAACCAAACTTGATTCAGCCGAATGTGATTCAACCGAACTTGATTTAACCTCGCAGTCATTATCTGAATTTGAACCTTCGATCAATGACGTGCATTGCGACGAAGAATTGATGGAGGAGGCAATTCAAGATAGCACGTTGCTGCACAACGAAAAAAACGTCGCGCGAGTTGCTGATCCAAAGATTATTAGTGCGTTGTTTGAGATGCTCGAGACACATATGGACGAAGTGCGTCGCGCCAAAGCGAAATTAGTAATCGATCAGAATCGCTTGTATCGAGAGCGGGATGCTTTTGAAAAGCAATTGGCATCCTGGACCGATCTTCGTAAGCAACAGGTAAAAGTTCTTGAGATGATCCGCAACGATCATGACTTGCTGCGAGCTCGATTGGTCGCCAGTGAAGCTAGGCAAGAATCACTTGCGTTGGAACATGTGAATCACCAAGTAGCCGAGCAAACGCATTCCGAGCAAACGCATTCTGAGCAGACTCAAAATATGCATCAGGTAGCAAACCAGTCCGAGTCGGATCAAGCTTCCGTTTCAGCCGAACCGAAACCAATTCAAGCTGAATCAACCAAAACCCAAAATACCAAACCGACCAAGGCAAGCCGTTGGCGAATTTGGAAACGTATTCCTCAAGCCGGCAATGCGGATGAGCGACAATTGGATGTGCTCCATAACATCGTTCGATTGGGACGAGGTTAATAAACGTTAACGCGATGCCAACGGTCGGAGATTCGTGTCAGGCTCAGCCATGACCTGCGATGTGAATTGCCACACGATTCTAACTCTTGTTTCTCGTAGCGGAGTCGCCAGACTTCGGGTGGGCATTAACTCTGGTGGCACCTAACTCTGATTGCGGGTCGCTTTGCTGGGTGGCCTGAACTCTGGCGAGCCCAGCTACGTGTGCTTTCTGGTATTTGTCAGTCGCAATTAACCACGGAGGACACAGAGTTTCACAGAGAAAGTGGAACTGCAATTTCCGGCTGTGTTCATGGGCTGGCTACACAGCCATTGTTGGCATTGTGATTCTGTTGGCTGGTGATTCAATCTTCTGGCGATCCGAACTAGGATAGTAGTTTGTGACCAGTCGACGATCCAAGCTTTCACTCCGAGAGAATCACCATGACTAAGCGACTAGACTTTCTTTGTTTGCCATTCGCAGTTTCACTATTCGCTGTTCCGATACTCGCAGTATTAGCAATCTTTTCGGTTGACACCGCGGCAGTCGCGTTTTGCCAGGATACTGATTCGGTTGTCAAGGAATCAGAGGACGAGAAAACTGCAGGCGAGAAACCGGCAGACGAGAAACCGGCAATTGATGACGCGCACTTTAGTCCGCTGGATGTCTTTGAACTGGAAATCGTACGCGATACACAAATCTCCCCTGATGGTCGCCGGATTGCTTACGTCCGTCAGCATTTCGACATCATGACGGATCAAAGTCGCGCAGGAATTTGGATGGTTGAACCGGATGACGCAGCAGCAGGCGGCGAAGCAAATTTGCCTCTGCTGACGGGGTCGTCAATGTACATGTCACCCACGTGGTCTCCTGATGGCAAGCGACTTGCTTATGTCACCAACGCCGATGGTTCGTCGCAAATTCATTGCTACTGGATCGATTCAAAGCGGTCGGCTTCGTTGACACGGTTGACGGAGTCGCCAGGCAGCATGAGTTGGTCACACGATGGGAAGTGGATTGCGTTTTCGATGCGCGTGCCAAAAAAGAAAAAGCCATTTGCCAAGATGCCTTCTAAACCAGAAGGGGCCAAGTGGGCCGATCCCGCCGAAGTCATCACCAAACTTCGTTATCGAACCGATGGTGGCGGCTACGTCAAAGAAGGTCACTCGCAACTGTTCATCGTAAGTGCAGCGGGCGGAACCCCAAGACAAATTACCTCTGGACCGTTCAATCATGGCGGTCCAATTAGTTGGTCGCCTGAAAATGATCGGTTGATCTTTTCGGCAAACCGGCACGAAGATGCGGACTTCCAGCCTTCCAATAGTGAAATCTACTCTGTCGATATTGCGGAGCGAAAAATCGAGGCGATGACCGATCGCAACGGCCCTGATTCTGGCCCGGTGCTTTCTCACGATGGAAAAACGATTGCTTACACAGGCTATGACGATCAACTTTTGGGTTTTCATGCTAACAAGATTTACATGATGGATGCCGATGGCGGTAACAGTCGCGAAGTGGTTGGTGATCTGGACCGAAGCATCAGCGGATTGCAGTGGAGCCAAAATCCGAAAGGCGTTTTCTTTCAATACGATGATTTTGGAAAGACGAAAATTGGCTTTACCGATTTAGCGGGGAAGGTCACCAAAGATGTCGCAACCGATTTGGTTGGTAGCGGCATTGGACGACCTTACGGTGGCGGCTCCTTTTCCGTTAGCAAGAACGGCACGATTGCCTATACGAGTGGTTCGACGCAGCGACCACCGGATCTTTCCAGAACAAGCCTTGGCAGCAAGCCGGAAAGGATCACCGAAGTCAATGAGGATCTTTTCGCGTTCAAGACATTGGGCAAAGTCGAAGAGATCAGATTCAAGTCTTCGCATGACAAAATCGACTTGCAGGGTTGGATCATTTACCCGCCAGACTTTGATAAAGACAAAAAGTATCCTTTGTTGCTTGAAATTCATGGCGGTCCGTTTGCCAATTATGGAAGTCGCTTTTCTGCGGAGTGCCAGCTGTTTGCTGCCGCAGGGCATGTTGTCCTGTACATGAACCCGCGTGGAAGTACGAGTTATGGAGCTGAGTTTGCGAACCTGATTCACCATAACTACCCGAGCAATGATTACGACGATTTGATGTCGGGTGTGGACGAAGTCATCAAGAAAGGGTTTATCGACGAGGAGCGATTGTTTGTGACTGGCGGAAGTGGTGGCGGAGTTTTGACGGCCTGGATCGTTGGTTCGACCGATCGTTTCCGCGCAGCGGTTGTGGCCAAACCGGTTATCAACTGGTACAGCTTTGCGTTGACCGCCGATATGTACAACGTTTTTTACAAGTACTGGTTTCCCGGGTTTCCATGGGATCACCAGGAAGAGTACATGAAGCGTTCACCGATTTCACTGGTCGGAAATGTCACAACGCCAACGATGTTGTTGACTGGGACAGATGACTATCGAACGCCGATGTCGGAAACAGAACAATATTATCAAGCGCTAAAGCTGCGAAAAGTTGACACGGCGCTTGTTCGAATTCCCGGCGCGGGTCACGGAATCGCTTCCAGGCCCAGTCGATTGATTTCAAAGGTGGTGCATATCTTGAAGTGGTTTGAGATGCACGACAAATCGAATGAGTGACGCTTGTGTGGGATTGCTCGCGCGTCAGGCTTTGTATACCTAGCACTAACTGACCAACTAAGATTTAACGGAGTCGACTTAAGGCAAAAAAAAATGACTGACCGATGAAGAAGGACATCGGCCAGTCTCAGAGAAAATCGAGTTGAAAGTCGAAGTCAATTCAACTCGATGGTTTTACTTGTCGTTTATGACTTACTTTCGTTTTAGCGATTCACATTTGACTTGCGGCGTCGCTTTGGAAGCAGCATTCCCATCGCCAATACCGACCAAACCGCCAATGCGCCTGGTTCGGGAACTTGAGACAGTCTAGCGCTAAACCCTGTAATGTCATCAGCGTCGTCATGCTGGATCAGAACTCCAAGTGCCAATGAGAACGAATCGTCACCTGCAACAATGTTGTCAGAGGATTCGTTAAAATTAAAAGCTCCGTTGGATGCGAATGGGGACTCGAACTCTAACGCATCGCCTGGCGCAAATACGTATCCATGGTCAAAACTGCCTTCTTCGTTGTCAGCATCAACAAAAGACGCAAAGCTAACAGTACCAGTAGTTGTTCCGCCAAACTGAGTGTTGAATGTCCAAGTGTTGTCAACGAAATCGGTGTCGATCAACCATAACTCGAGCGTACCAGGAGCGCCTGATACATTGACAGAAGCTAGTTGCAGTGTGTTGTTACCAATAGTCGGTGAACTGAGGCCCGTTGTAACGTTGACATCAAAAGAACCAACTGATCCGTTGAATTGAACCTGTCCAGCATCGTTTGGGGTGTCGCCAATTGTCGAGGTCCAAGACCCCGTATCCGATTCTGCTCCGGCTGCCAAGTCGTCGAGAACAACAACATCTGCCCCTGGCGTACTGATGTCATTGAGAATCAGCAGCAGAGAGGCGGGAGATTCTTGAGCAAGCAAGACCGTAATGATCAAACTTACTGATCCCAGTAAAATCTTTTTTAACATTTTATTTTAAACCTGTTTAGTAATTAGTTTTAGTCTTCAAAATTGGGTCGCGTTAATTATCCAAGGGGACTTTTAGCAATTCGAAGACCGGTACATCCGGAAGCCAATTCCAATTTCTAAGCCGCAGCTCAGAGCTCAGGTGAACCGGAAGCAGTAACCGGGCGACTCCCGTGGTTGCACTTGAGGTTGAGTCTGGATTCTTATTGGTCAGTCCAGACATGTTTGACCCATCGGCCAGTAATTCGAAATTGTTCTTTTGCGTGCTACGAGGATGACTTGGTTTTTTCGAAAAGATATCTGAGCGGGCAACATCGTTTTGTTTAGCTTGGCCAAACCCATCGCTCGATCTTTCCGGGTGCGACTGGATTAGAGTCGGATCGAACTCGGGCACAATGATGCTTGCACTACTGTGGTTTGGCGCAGCAAGTGATACTGCCGCCATGAGCAATGCCAGCGCGATGGTAGGCCAGACGCTTTTCCAGCCCCTTTGATCTGAATTCTGCGAGATGTAGTTGTTCAACTGCACGAAAAACAAGCTTTTAGTGTGGGAATTCGGGTTTGTGAATTGGTTTGGCGGGGTTTACGAGAGACCCGCGACATAAAGCTTTGTCCGCAAAGCACTTCAAACTTACATAATTTTTCCAATGTGATTTTGGACCGTCTGGGGAAAGACTAAGTCGGGATTTTTGGGGAATGGCCGTCAGGATTTTGCTGACGGCGAATGATCCGAAGCAGACAAACGAACCTCAAGATTTGTGTCTGCAATTGAGACGGCGCGATACGAATCAATTCCTCCCGCATCGGCAAAAGAGACGTTCGCCAACGTGGCGTGTTGCACTTTTCGTTTTCAGCATTAACCCATTCGTTCAGGTTTTAAATTGACTTCCAAGGCAACCATCAAAGCTAGGACAGCCAGACGCAAAACGGCTGGGCCCAAGCGCCCTAAGTCCAAGGCCGTGTCAGGAGCTTCGGTTTCCAAAACCGTCAGTGAGTCATCTGACAGCGCGATAGAAAAATCGCTCAAGGTTGGGCGGGGCCCGGGTGTTCTCAAGTGGGCTGTTCCCTGCTTGGCTGGGGCGACGTTTGTTTGGGCCTACTGGCCAGTGTTCGAAAAACTGGTTGGCCAGTGGACTCGCATTGCAGATTACTCTCACGGGTTTCTTGTAATACCAATCGCGTTGGCAATGTTGTGGGTGCGATGGTCAGATCGTTTTGATTCAGACCGTTCTGATGAATCTGCTGGTGGGTTGGGGGTTGTCTGTTTAGGCCTGGCGTCAATTTTGATCGCAACGTCAATGCGGTTTGTTGCTGCCAAGTACTTTTTCTACGCCCTTGCTGGTTGGTCGATTCCATTTTGGGTCGCAGGATTTGTTCTCTTGTTTTACGGCAAGCGGGCTTTTGTTTGGGCGCTCCCAGCGATCGTATTTTTATTCTTTATGGTTCCGCTGCCATACGCAGTTGAAACTGCCGTTGCTCGACCGCTTCAGATAGCCTCGGCTCAAATCAGTTGCTTTATTTTTCAGAGTTTGATGTTGCCGGCGGCATTGGAGGGCAACACGATTCTGTTGGGTGACTACACGTTAGAGGTCGCCCGCGCATGCTCGGGTTTGCGGATCACGTTGGGTGTTGCCGCATTGGCTTTCGCGTTCGCTGTGTTTTTTCAACGAACGTGGTTTAGCAATATTCTGATGGGGATTGCCATCCTGCCGATTGCGATCCTGGCTAACTCGCTTCGCATTGTGGTTACCGGGTTGCTTTACCGTCTTGGTTATAGCGAATCGTTTATGTCGTTGGGCCACGATGGAGCTGGGCTGTTGATGTTGCCTATTGCAGCAGCCTTATTCCTCGGTTTGATTTGGTATCTCGATCGGCTTCTTCCGCAAGTTGAAGAGCTTGATTCCTCCAGCTTGATTCGGCGTCAAGTTCAAAGTGGCTAACTAAGTTGCCCGCACTTGATGGTCGCAATCACCTCCGCACACTTCCACCTCGTTCAATTGGATTGAAATTAGATGAGTCAACAAAAGCCAAGTAGAAATAACTCAAGTCGACGCAAGAGGCCCAATAGCGCTTCTTCGCGCCGGCCTGACATGGCTACCAACCAGCTTTCTATGGTTAAAACTGCATTCCGTAAGTGGGGCTTGGTCTCTGCTTTTTTTGGAGTCTTGTTTGCTATTGGAGCCGCTTTTCTGGTGCTGAAATATTGGAATCCCGTTTTTGAAGCACGACAGTTTGTGCGAGTGATTCAGGATCTTGAGTACCTCAGTGTGCTACCTGATATTCACAAAGAGCGAGTGAACCCAAAGAGCCAGTTGGCGCCAATTAAAAGCGAACTGCTTTTGCGGGAAGTCCTGCTTGATTCAGAAGTCAGCAGGACGACCAAAGGGACGACTTACGACCTGCGGATCAAAGAGCTCCAGTCGAAAATTCGATTTTCTCCTGCTGGTGGCGAGCTTTACTCGATTCAGTGTCAGGATGAAAACCCGAAAAACGCTGCATTGGTTGCGCAGAAAGTCACGGAAGTGTTTATTGATAAATTCTTCGTCAACTACCGCGCTGACCGAATCAAAGAGCTGACTGATAGCCTTGATCAGGAAATCAAAACCACGACCGAAAAAATTGAAGGCCTTGATGCTCGGATCGCGAGCTTGAAAAAGGAGGCAAGCTACTTGGTCGGAGATGCGGGTGGGTTGGTTTCTGATATTGACGGGGACTTGCTCGTCAATTTGAGAAAGGATCTTAAGGACGCCGAGTTGTTGCAAACGCAATTGGAGATGGAAAAATCTGTTTTTGAAGCGACGGTCAATTCCGATGATCCAGATCAACTGAAAATTCTCAAGGAAGATATTGACCTTCTGGTTGATAATCATCCTGACGTGATTCGCGGTCGAGATTATTTGTTTAGTTTGGAAAATGAAGCTGCTTTGAATCAGGATCGGGCTCGTCCGATTCGGGAAAAGGGGCAGTTTGCGATTGATCGGCAGCGCGACAACCTTACTCGGACTGTCAAACGGGTTGAGGAAAAAGTGCGTTTTGATTTGGTGCGAAAGGCTCAGGCCAATGCCAAATCACAGCTTGCGCAGGTGAATATGAGGATCTTGCGAAATCAGCTTCGGATCGATTCGAGCAACAAAGATATCGAGGCTTTGACGGGCGATCGTTTGGGCGTGCTGGAGCGGCAGTCTCGATACAACGATTTGAAAAATGAAAAGCAAAAGGCCGAATCAAGTTTAGCCAAATGGGTGAATGCTCGTGAGAAGATTCGCTCAACTGAAATTTCTCCCATTCGCGTCGCGATCGCAGGCTCAAAAGAAGTCGTTGTTCCAACCGAGCCCATGGAAGCCTATCCGTGGAAGCTGCTGGCGATGTCGACACTCGGTGCAATGGTGATTCCGTTCGTGTTTCCGCTACTGTGGGAATTTAAAATTGGACGCATTAGTGACTCTGATCAAATTCAGCCGCAGGTATCGGTATCGATGCTTGGCGAAGTTGCTGATCTTCCCAAACGTGTTCGTCGTCGTTCGCCTTCGAAGCAATTGATGCGACAAGTCCGTTTGTACGAAGAAAGCGTTAATACGGTCTCGGCTGCCATGCGGTTTGGGCACGATGATGATCCGCGAGTGATCGCAATTTGCAGCGCGTGTAGCAATGAAGGCAAAACCACACTTGCTTCGCAGTATGCGATGAGTATCGCTCGAACAAGCGACATGAAAACCCTCTTAATCGATGGTGATCTTCGTGCGCCTAGTGTTCATCGGGTTTTTGATGCGGAGCTCGATGGAGGATTGGTCGACACAATCGGCAATCAAATTGACCTTGATGAAGCGGTTGTCGAAAGCGGAATTGACAACCTTGACGTGTTGGTTGCTGGTCGACTGCGAAGCAATCCAATGCGTTGCTTTGCTGGTGATCAGTGGAAGGAATTGCTTGCCCGCGCGTTGGATAAATATTCCTACATCATCGTTGACACCCCGCCTTTGCTGGCGGCAGCAGAAACGGTCGCCATCGCAAAAGCATGTGACGTGGCCCTGCTTTGTGTGATGCGGGATGTGTCACGTCAGTCTTCCGTTCGGCAAGCATTCGGTCGATTGTTGGCGGCTGATGTTAATGTCGCAGGTTACGTCTTTGGCGGCGTTCCACAGAAATCGTATGCATACAAGTACGGCAGTTATGGGTACACGCTTAGTTAGGCCAAGCGATTTTTTGTTGTCAGCGGCGATTTCAATGTGACGCGTTGGTGGCAACTCAGAATGCGAATCAATAATCCAATTTAGCGTTTCGGTTTTCTCAAATCCGAATTGGCAAATCCCAAGAAGCGAATTAAACCAAAGTGAAAACAGTGAAGCATAAAGAATCAAAATCCGGATTTGCTACTCAAGTCAGCCCAGCGGTAGCGATTGCGTCGCTCGCGATTCTGGGTCTCGCGATACCTTTGGTTTATGCTTGGCACTGGCGAGCCAAGACCGTTCTTTCAGATTCATTGCTGGAGACGGCGAGAGAGGCTATTGCCGCTCATGAAGAAAAAGCACTTGAAAACCCGATCAAGCCCGGTTCGGATCCAATGTTGGGCGCAACAAAACAGCTCCGAAGTTTTCTAGCGCTGCATCCTGAAGACGCCGAAGCACGGATTCTGTTGGCAACCGCTTTTGATAAATCAGCGACCGCATCATCCAATATCAACCGCAATATTCAGCTTCACCTCGATGCGCTCGCAGTCGCTACTGATGAACGAGCAGTGTTGCTCTTGCGGGTTGGGAATCTTCTTAACGAAGTCGGGCGATTCTCGGAGTCACGTGAAGTCGGCGAAGAACTGATACTCAAGCACGTCAATGAATCGGCCAACTCAGAAATGAGCGCCGCCGCTTACCAGCAAATCGCTCGAGCGCTAGTGGGGCAGATTGGCCAAGTTTCCGACGCCTCGTTGACGGTGGATTCTCAGGTGGGGGATCAGGTGGTTGGTGAGATCGTTGAAAAGGCGATTGAGCTCAATCCGGAAAATGTGTATTTGCCGATTGAATTGGCCAATCTCTATCGCATTTCAAATCGTCGTTCTCACCTTAGCCAGCAGCAGCGGGCCAAGTATGAATCGGCAACGCTCGTTGATCAGGAAGTCAACAAAATCGCGGATCAAATTGTCGCTGATATGGTCTCACGAAATGCAGACAATCCAGAGGCGTATCTTACCAGCCATCTCTACAAATCATTTTTCGGGGTCGCCGGCGCGTTGCCCGATCTCTATCGCTCGGCGGAACTTAACCCGGAAGATTCAAGGGTGAATTACCTGCTTGGCAATTGGTATTTCAAAGAGTCTCAAAAACCAGGCTCTGACAAGAACGAAAATTTGAACTTGGCCAAATCGTATTTCGAAAAAACGATCGCGTTTAAAGATAACCGAAATGTAGATGCCTATTCTCAGCTAGGAGTCGTACTGCAGTCGCTTGGCGATCAGGAGAAAGCGATTGAAGTCTGGCAGGCGGGGTTGGAAAAAAGCGGTCGGCGGCATGTTCAAATTTTTCAACGCCTTGTCGCGGAGTTGGTTCGTTCAGATGACCAAGCCAAGCTCAAGCAGGCCGGCGAGTTGTTGACCGAAATGAAATCTCTTAGCGCAGAATTGGCGCGGACTTCTGGTGTTAACCCAAAACTACTTCGCGAATGGGCCGGGTCTTGTGAGTTTTTAACGGCTTTGATGCACTATCAGAAAAAAGAGTATGCCACTGCGATTGAATTGCTTGAGCGGCTCAGTCGTGACCAAGGTGGCGAGCCTAGCCTGGTGACTGAAAGATCGAGAATAGTTCTTGCAGAAATTCTGGGCAAACTTGGGCGGAGAACTGAGGCTGCAGCGCTATTGGAAGCCAACGATGAGTTTGGTTTGGACAATGATAGCCTGGAAAAAATCGGGCAAGCTTACTTAACGTCAGGTGATTTTGATAAAGCGATTTCCGTTTTTCGCCGAGCAGCACAAGCCGACGATTCAACTAGTGCCTGGCAACAGTTGGCAAAGGCAATTTACTTACAGCAATCGACCCGCATTCCCGCCAACCGCCAATGGAAAGAATTTGATCTGGCGATTGCCAATGCAAAAACCGATGGCGAAATTGGGTGGCGAACTACGTTTTTGAAAACACTTGGTGAAATCAAGCGATCGGATAAACAGGACATTGAGTCGCTTCAGCCGGCGATTGAAGTGTTGACTTCGTTGGCTGAGTTCGGTCCCGATGTGCCGCGTCAATTGAGTTATCTCTATAACGAACGTGGAGAGTATGAGCTTTCAGATCAATGGTGCGAGACCTACACCAAAATGGTTGAAAAAACCTCGGAGGATGGCGCTCGGCTTTCATTGACTGATATCGGCGCGGCAATTTTTCGTTCGGAGCTGTTGTGCAAGCGAAGCCAATTCCAAAACGCCACTCAACTCATTCATGAGAAAATTAAAAACAGTGCCGAGAATCCTTTGTTGGTCGAGTTGCTGATTGCGAGCACAAATATTCAGCTTTGGCAAGGAAACAACCAAATTGCGTTGGATGAGCTCAAGCAAATGGTGCACGACAATCCGGACAGTGGTCGCTTGCTGTTTTCCTTGGCAGATTTGGTAATGCGAACTCGCACTTACACTGAGGTTCCGGCGCGTTGGGAGTCGAACTTGGAAAAGTTTGAATCGGATCATGGAAAGTACACCAAGTTATTCCAAGCAGCTCGGATACTTAGGCAGGCAAAGGCGACAGATTCAAATCCAGAAAAAATTCAATTACTTGAGCGGGCCAATAAAATCCGAGCCGAAATCGGAAGCCTTTCTTCGGCTTGGTCCTTGCTCTCGGTGTTGGGCGGTGACATTTATTTTAACCTTCGCGAAGCGCGGGCGGCTGAGAATGCTGACGTTGGTTTGTTGGGTGAGTTAAAAGAAAATGAGAAGCTGTTCTACGAGCAGGCCGCGAAATTGGGCGAGCGTGATACGCGAGTCTTGCTGCGGTTGGCGATGGCAGCCACCAACGGCGTCGAGGCGAAACAATGGATGGACTTGCTCGGAGCGAAAAACCAATCCGATGGCCTCGTTGGTGCGAGGCTTAAACTGGCTTTTCAACAATCAAATATGGAAGAGGCCAACAGGCTGGCCGAAGTGGCAACGGAGCTCGATCCTGAAAATCCCAAGAACTGGATTCGGCGTGCACTTGTTCAATGGAACGTTGGCGAGCGTGAAAAAGCTCAGCAGTCTGCGGCCAAAGCTGAAGGTCTATTGGCGGAAGTCAAAGACCTGTCGACCTGGCAAGCGTTGTTTAATTTTCGCGTGAGTTCGGCGGCGACGGCGCCTGGCGACACGGCCAGCCAGATCAAATTGGCTCGTGGCATGATTGCGAAAATGACTTCACTCGCGACTCCAGAAAGCCGTTTGCTTGTTGAAGCAGAGCTTTTGGCGGCCGTGCTTGATCCGGCCGCAACAGAGAAATTCCTTGAAGCAGAAAAAGCGTCGCCTCAAGACGAAAACGTGCTTGTTCGCGTCGTGGAATATTTTTCAAACGTAGGTTCAGGGGAAGTCGATTCGCTTGATCAGGCGATTCGTGCGATGGACAAACTGATGAAGCTTAGACCCGACTATCAGCCGTATCGGAAAAAGTTGGCCGGTTTGCTTTCGCGGCGAGGCCTTGGCTCTGATTGGCAGCGACTTGGGACGATGTTCGCTTCACGATCGGATAAGAGCTCGTTGCATGACACCCGGACTTACGCAATTTTGCTGTTGCAAAAAAAGAATGTTACCAACTCTGAGCGGATTGAAAATTTAGGCGCCGCTCGTGACATGCTTCAAAAGCAATTGTCTACGGAATCTGCTGAGAGTCAGACTGCCGATTGGATGGTGCTTGGACAGGTCAACTATCGTTGGTCGAAAATTTTGGATGACGGAGATCAGAAAGATGAACGACTTACCGAAGCCAAAGAATGTTTCGAAAAAGTTGCCGCTGCGGGCGATGTCACGATTGCCCAGTTGTTTGCGATCGGCACGTTTTACATCAGCCAGGGGGAAATGGAGCTGGCGCAGAAATACTCAGATCGTGTCCAGGGATTGATTGCGACGAGTGACCGGCTTTCGCCTCTGCCGTTGTCGTTGCAGGTCCAAATGCTCGCGAAAGAGGAAGGGAACGAGGCGAAAATTCAATCGCTCGTTGAATCGCTTGCAACAAAAGTTGATGCGGACAAACGCATTCCAGACTCGTCAAAAACGCGATGGTACGTCACGTTTGCACAGGTTTACAATCAAGCCTCGATGCGTCCCCAGGCGATCAGTTGGTTCCGCAAAGCAGCCAATGGCAATCCAAATTTGACGCTTGAATTAAGTTCAGCGTTGCTGGCCAATAGCGAATTCGAGCAGGCGCTTCGAATGCTAACTGAGAACTATGGGACGGCGTTGAAAGCATCCAAGCCATATTTTATCGCTTCGATTGCCAACGTATTGATCTCGGCCCAGTCGCAAGTAGATGAGGCGGCGTCGGGACCGGATTTGTACGACACTGCGAAGCCCGTTTTCGACTCAGCGATCAGCGAATTCGGGAAAGATCCGCGGGTGCTTGTAAGCGTCGCCAACGTCCACTTGGTTGTCAAAGACGAAACGCAGAAGGCGATTGAGCTTTACAAATCGGCTCAATTGCTTGCCCCAAAGAACGCCTTGATTCTCAACAACCTTGCGACCGTCCTCTCGGATGACCCTGGGCGGCTCAAGGATGCGATTGAAACGATCGACTACGCGATTGAAGTTGCTGGGGATAAGCCTCAGTTTCTTGATACCAAAGCAGTAATTTTGCGTAAGCAAAGCCGATTGGACGAATCGGAAAAAATCCTTGTCAATATTGTGCACCCTGAGGCGGACAGTAGGTATTGGTGGCATCTGGCGGAAGTGAATTGGCAACGGTTTGAATCCAGTCAGGATCGCTCTCAAGTCAAATTGGCGAAAAACCATTTGCAGCAGGCGATCGACAGCGGGCTTGAAAGTGCGGTGTTAACGCCGGGTGAAAAGACGAGATTGCTGAAGTTGAAATCCGATTTAAAAAGTCAATTGACTGACGTGCAAAATGTCTCGGCTTCAACCTCACCCGTTTTTGCAACCAGCCAAAACTGAATTCCAGTCGAAACTGAATTCCAATCAAAGTAACTGAATAGTAGACATGAATAAATATTCTCCTCTTGGATTGCTCCTTGTGATTGCCTTGACGGTCGCCCCTGCGATTTACGACGGCACGCGCAGTTTTCGTTGGGGGGAAGACGAGTACGTCAAGCAACTGGTTGAAAACATTGATGCGCTTCCGACAGAAATGTCCGGTTGGAAATCTGTTGCAGAAATCAAGCTTGGCGAGTCGGCAGAAAACATGCTCGAGCCAATCACTTACGTAAATCGAAGCTACCAAAAAGGCGATCGGTTCGCTCAGGTTTTTGTTCTGCTTGGTCCAACTGGTCCAACTGCCGTCCATACGCCTGATGTTTGCTTTAGTTCGGCAACCAACGCGCTGATTTCCAAACGGGTCTCCGTCAACGTCGGTGACTCAGCCAGTGGGCAATCGACTTTGTGGAGATCAAGATTCAAAGACCGACGCTCGGCTACGGGCTCGCCTTTTGTGTCGTCGTGGTATGGCTGGACAACAGATGGAACGTTGCATGCGGATCCCAATCCGCGTTATTCGTTTTCCGATGAGCGTCAGCTGGTCAAGGTTCAGGTTACCACAGAATATCTGAGTCAAGATTCCATGGTTGAAGATCCCGAATTCGAAAAGTTTCTTGCAGTGGTTGTGAGAGAAATTCAAACCCGATGCAGCGTAGATTGATTGGCTAGAAACCATGCTGTTGTGCGTCATCAGCCGTCCTATTTCCAACTTCCAGACTGATTCAAGTGACCAAGTACACTATGAATAAATTTCCCAAGCCGCGCCACTCAGAATGTGAAGCACAGGATTTGGTTGATCATGTGGTGAGGCAGCACATGCAAGGTCGTCCTAAAGTTCGCAGTCCTTGGCTTAAGCATCTTTTTGAGCGAACGTTGGTTGCCATTTGTTTGGTTCCGCTTTCGATTCCAATCGCGCTTGTTTACATCGCTGTAAGGGTGTTTTCCCCCGGTCCTGCGATTTACAAACAGGTCCGCGTCGGTGCGTTTGGCAAGATTTTTACGATGTATAAATTTCGCACCATGTCGCTCAATGCGGAATCCAATGGGCCGACTTGGTCATCTGGAAAGGTGGATCCACGGCTAACAAAAATTGGTCGCGCGCTTCGGTATTTGCATCTCGATGAGTTGCCGCAGTTGTGGAATGTTCTCAAGGGTGAAATGAGTCTGATTGGCCCGCGTCCTGAGCGACCTGCTTTTGTATTGATGTTGGCTGAAGAGGTTGATGGTTATTTGGATCGGTTGGCGATTCGCCCAGGTATCACAGGGTTGGCTCAGGTCTATCTCGAAGCCGACACCTCGATCGATTGTGTGCGTCGAAAGATCTTGTATGACAAACTCTACATCCAATCCGAAAGCCTTTTGCTGGATCTGAAAATCGCGGTTTGCACGCTCGTAAGAATGTTCGGTGTGCGAAACGGAAAAGGCCCTCGCTGGTTTGGGCTGAACAATCATTGTGTCAAATCAGGCTTGGTTAGGCGAACACGAGTTAAATCCGAGGCGATTGTGGCTCAGGGGACAAAGTACAAACCCGTTTTGGTTTTCGACACGCGAACTAGAAGCGTCGTGCCGGTTTCGGTTGCCACTGGTAGTCGTTTTGATTTTGAATCCAGTGAAGATTTTACGATACCTCCTTCTCGTCGGAGCCCCAAGTGATCAAGCTTTTACACAAGCAAGGTTTGGAAAACGGGTTGCTCTCTGATCGTGCGTTCCCTGTCAAGAATGTTTTTTCAGTCGACGTCGAGGACTATTTTCAAGTCACAGCCTTCGAGAATTTGCACTGTCGCAACGACTGGTCCCGGTTTGAATCGCGAGTGTTTAACAACACGATGCGTTTAATTGAACTGTTGGAAAAACACGACACGAAAGGCATTTTTTTCGTGCTTGGGTGTGTGGCCGAGAAGTTTCCACGTTTGGTTGAGTTGATTTCAGCAGCGGGGCATGAAATTGGGTCGCATAGCCATATGCACTGCCTGGTGCATCAGATGTCGCCTGATGAATTTCGTGAAGATGTTCGAAAATCAAAGGACGCGATCGAATCGATCATTCAGAAGCCAGTGACTTCATTTCGCGCTCCTACGTTTTCGATTGTGCGGGAATCGTTTTGGGCGCTCGATATTTTGGTTCAAGAAGGATTCACAGTCGACTCAAGTATCTTCCCGTCGCGGCATGTGCGTAATGGCGTCTCTGATTTTCTTCCTGCGGTTCAGCGTGTTGATACTGAATCCGGAGCGATCACCGAATTTCCAATGCCAGTCGTTTCGTGGATGGGGCGAACCATTCCAGCTGGTGGCGGCGGTTACTTTAGGCTCTACCCGTATTGGCTCACGCAGCGTTTTGTTCGGCAGCTAAATAATGCCGGTCGCCCTTTTATGTTTTACGTCCATCCTTGGGAGGTTGATCCAGATCAGCCGAGGGTCAAAGGCGCGTCGCGATCCGCTCGTTTTAAGCACTATGTGAATCTTGAGTCGACGATGGGCAAGCTTGACCGTCTTTTGTCAGATTTTGAATTCACATCACTTGCCGATTGCCTTCGATCAACCCAATCAAAGGAGCAGGCGGCATGGGTTTAGTAAAAGCAAGGCAGGTGACGGAAGCTCGAATCGAAAATTTGCGGGCCAGCAATGCCAAGCTACCAAGAGTTTCGGTCGTGATGCCTATACGCAATGAAGAAGCGTATATCTACCACACTCTCAATCAAGTTCTCCAGCAGGAAACTGCTTGGATTGAGTCGGGCGACGTTCAGCGAGAGATTGAGTTTGAAGTTCTTGTTGTTGATGGGTGCTCAACTGACCAGACTCCAGCGATTGTTGCTGAGTTTGCCGCTGAGAATCCAAGGGTCAGACTTCTAAACAATCCGGGCAAGCTTTCTAGTTTCGCCCGCAACGTTGGTGTCGAGAATTCGACCGGCGATTATGTTGTGGTGATTGATGGCCACTGCGAAATTCCCAGTCAGACGTATCTAGTGGATTTGGTTCGTGCGTTTGAGCGGACGGGTGCAGATTGCCTGGGCCGGCCTCAACCGCTTGATGTTACCCATGCGAGTAATTTACAGAAAGCGATCGCGGCAGCGCGTAATTCGAGGCTGGGTCATCATCCCGATTCGTTTATCTACTCAAAAATTGAGATTCCAGTTCCAGCGATCAGTGTCGCTGTTGCGTATCGCCGTGAAGTTTTCGACGCCGTTGGAGTTTTTGATACCCGATTCGATGCGTGTGAAGACTGTGAATTCAATCATCGGATCGACGAATTCGGTTTGAGTTGCTTTTTGGTTCCTGAGTTGGCGATTAAATATCAGCCGCGAAATTCGCTTCGCAGCCTTTTTTATCAGCTCGCTCGGTACGGTCGCGGACGCGTTCGACTGTTCCGCAAGCACCCAAAATCTTTCTCGGTGACTGCTTTGGTGCCGGCGCTGTTTTTCGTCGGAGTTGTGATTGGACCAGCAATTTGCTTGGCTTGCTCGCCGCTTTGGTATGTCTACTTCAGCGTGATCGCGATTTACTTGCTCGCAATCGCAGCGTTTTCTGTCGCTTCGAGTTCACGCCCAAATAACGACGTCAAAGGCAACAACGAGGTTGAAGGCCGCAACGAGGTTAGAGGCCGCAACATAAAAACGCTCGCCATGATGCCACTTGTCTACTTCACGATCCACCTCGGTTCGGCTTGGGGAGTCATTAGGCAGGGATGGTCAGAATTAACTTCACGCAAAATTCGAAAAGGGCAATAGTGACAGAAAAAGCAAATGAACCGCTCCGGGTCGCGATCGTTGACGAAGAGTTTCCTTACCCTGCTAATTCAGGAAAACGCCTTCGCACATTAAACCTGATCAAACGCCTGGCTGCTACGCATGAGTTGACGTACGTCGCTCACCGCAATTCCAAGCCTGATGAATCGCAGGCCGCGCGCGAGTATTTTCATTCGCTTGGTATCAAGACCATCGAAGTTGATCGAACCGTTCCAAAAAAATCGGGGATAGGTTTCTACGGGCGACTGGCTGGGAATCTATTCTCGCCACTCCCCTACTCCGTTGCGACACATTCAAGCGATGCGATGAAGCAAGCTTTGGAGAAACTCGAGCAGGATGGTGACATTCAGCTTTGGCACTGTGAGTGGACACCGTATACCGAATTATTTCGTGGTTGGAAAACGCGCCCGCTTGTCGTCGCAGCGCACAATGTTGAGTCGTTGATTTGGCAGCGTTATGCGGAGACAGAATCCAATCCAGTTAAGCGATGGTACATTCGGCATCAATGGAAAAAGTTCAAGCGTTTTGAAACGTGGGCTTTTGATAGAGCCGCGACCACCATCAGCGTCAGTGAGCCCGATAAAAATCTGGCCGTGAAAGAGTTTGGAGCCACTGAAGTTGAAGTCGTCGAAAACGGCGTCGATATGGAGCTGTATGCTTCCGATAAACCACGCAAGCTTGAATCATTGATCTTTTTGGGAAGCTTGGATTGGCGCCCCAATCTGGACGGACTTCAGCATTTCATCAAGACTTCGTTTCCCGAAATCGTGGCTAATTATCCCAAAATCGTGTTCCGGATTGTTGGCCGAAACCCGGCGAATTGGCTGGTGGAATTGGCACAAGCAAATCCTAACATTCAGCTGCACGCAAACGTTCCTGACGTGGTCGAGTATCTTTCTGCCGCTACAGCGATGGTGGTTCCGCTTCGCATTGGCGGCGGCTCACGCCTGAAAATCATCGAAGCCGCTGCAAACGGATTGCCTGTGATCAGCACGACCGTCGGGGCTGAAGGGTTGGATTTCGAAAGTGGTGGCGAGCACTATTTTGGCGTTGATCGAATTGAGGATATGGCACGGCCGGTACTCGATGTGCTCGGCAATATTGAGGCCAGCGCTCTTATGGCGAAACGTGCCAAACGGCTTGCGAGACAAAAATATGACTGGAGTATTCTCGCCCAGCGGCAGGCTGATGTCTGGGAGAATTCATTCAAGTACGCTGCTTCAAAAGATTCGACTGTTTTGTCACACAAGCATGAAGGTGAGCAAGCCGGTGGCAATGCCGATGACGAAATAATCCCGCCTGGAACAAGGGTTATGCATCTTACGTCGTCTCGCTTTTTCGGTGGTCCAGAGCGGCAAATGTTAGGCTTGGCCCAGTCGTTGAAGGGAAAAGTTGAAACAGTTTTTGCATCGTTTTCGGAAACGAATTTGAATCAGACGTTTTTAAGTGAAGTTTCTTCACATGGTTTTACTGCGATTGACTTGCAAAACGATACACCTAATTTAATTGCGGCAAAACGCGAGGTTCAGGAGCATTTGCAAGCCGAAAAAATTGACGTCCTGGTTTGCCACGGCTACAAGGCCGGATTGATCGGCTGGCTGGCGGCCCGAAAAATCGGAATTCCCGCAATTGCCGTTTCGAGAGGGTGGACGGCTGAGAATTGGAAGGTTGCACTTTATGAAAAACTTGATCGGGTCATGCTGCGGCGAATGAAACAAGTGGTTTGCGTGTCACAGGCTCAAGCCGACAAAGTCATGGCGTCTGGCGTAAAAAAAGACCGTATTCGTGTTATTCGAAACTCGATTTTCACCGATCGTTTCGCCACGTCTGATGCACGTTTCCGTCAGCAGTTACTGGGGAAATTTGAACGCAATACTCGTTCGCGTATCAAGCATGTCGTAGGAGCCGCTGGTCGTCTGAGTCCAGAAAAAGGCTTTGATGTTTTAATAGAATCCGCCGCGAAAATTATTCAGCAACGTGACGACGTTGGGTTCGTTTTGTTTGGCGATGGCGAGGAAAGGAATCGGTTAAAGCAGCAGATTGAAACGTTGCAAATTCAAGACCGTTTTGTGCTGGCGGGGTTTACCGATCAACTTGATCAATTTATGCCACACTTCAATTTGTTCACACAGTCATCCCATACGGAAGGGCTGCCAAACGTGCTGTTGGAATCGCTCGCCGCTGGAGTTCCGGTTGTCGCGACCGATGTAGGCGGCACCAAAGAAGTCTTGATCGACGGCAAACATGGCAAATTGGTTCCGCCCGCTCGCCCGGACAAACTCGCCAATGCGATGTTGGAGTTTTTGCAGCCCGACGTTGAGAAATCACAAATGGTGAAATCCGCACAGGATTGGATCGCACAACAGTTCACATTTGATCGCCAAGCCAACGCTTACGAATCGCTGTTTGCCCAGCTTTGAATCCGAAACTCGAAAAATCAGGTTTCGGGAGACCATGATTCGAAAAACCGGGTTTTGAAAAACCGGGTTTTGAAAAACCGGGTTTTGAAAAAGCGACAAACCTAGCCGTTTATTTTCTTCTTAATTGAAACCGCCAACTGCCGACGGCAATCTGAAAATTGAAGAACCGAAACATGTCCATCATCGAACAACCTAAAGTAATCGCAGAAGATAAACCGAGCTCACAGCTTCGGTCTCCTTCCGATGTTCGAACGTTCGCGCCCACTCCGTCGAAAAAAATAACTGTCTGTTTCTTGATTGATAACCTCTCGGTGGCCGGCACTGAAAATCACTTGCTTCAATTGATTCACGATCTCGACCGAAACGAGTTTGAGCCGATCCTGGTTTTGCTTGACGGTGAAAATGAACATTCAAAATCGCTTGAGCCCAATCATTGCGAAGTCGTCCGGCTTGGCTTCAAATCTTTTTTGCGGCCATCAACTATCCTTTTAGCGCGGCGCTTTTCAAAGTGGCTTCGAACGCGAGACGTCGATGTGCTGCAGTTGTATTTTCCCGATAGCAGTTTGTTTGGTGCGCTCACTGGTTGGTGGGCTGGTGTCAAAATGATCGTGCGGACTCGCCGAAACTCCGGTTATTGGATGACGAACATTCACCGGCTCCGTTGCCGATTGATTACTCGGTTTGTTCACGCAACGGTCGTCAATAGTCTCGCGAGCGAGCAAAGTGTCATCGAGCAAGAAAACGCTGCGCCCCGAACGGTGTCGCTGATTCCAAACGGTGTTGATTTGAGTCGATTCGAAACACCGACGGATTCCCGTAGAAACGCGGGCGATAACGCGGGCGATAACGCGGGCAAAAATGCGGATGAAATCGCCACGATCGGAATGCTGACTAATTTGCGACAGGTCAAACGAGTCGATGTGTTTGTCGATGCGGCGGCCGAGTTGATCAATCGGTTTCCAGAGTTGGTTTTTGAAATCGCGGGCGACGGACCGCTTCGACCTGTGATTCAAGAACAAATTGATCGACTAGGCCTGACTGATTGTGTTCGCCTTGTTGGCTCTGTTTCGGACGTGCCCAAATTTCTTAATCGATTAGACCTTTTGGTTTCGTGTAGCGAATCAGAAGGGCTTTCCAATTCAATGCTGGAGTCGATGGCCAGTCGAACTCCGGTTGTCGCTTCCGATATTTCGGGTAATCGAAACTTGATCGAAAGTGAAATCAATGGGTTGCTTGTTCCTGTCGGTGATCCTGCCGCATTGTCTCGCGCAATTGCGGGTTTGATCGAAGAACCGTTTTGCGCCCAGCAGTTGAGTCAAAATGCCTATCGGTTTGTGAAGGAGAATTTCAATCAAAACGAAATGGTAAACCGCTATGAAACGCTCTATCGAGATAGCGTGAAGGATTGGGATTCAAAAGCGAGCAAAAAAAAAATTGACCACAAGCCAAGTTCGTCAAACCGCCCATCGCTTAAAACGAAAATCAAGTCTTGCTTGAAAGTCAGCTTTGTCGCGTTGGCGATTGCTTTGACGCTTCCATTTTGGATTATCACAAAGTTAACGAATTCAGAGCAAGTTTTCTTAACGTCTGCTCAGTTTTTCAGCATGATTCCTGGCTTGACCGGAGTGTTTATTCGACGTGGGTTTTACGTCATGACCCTGTCTGAATGCAGTTGGGATTGCCACGTTGAGTTTGGAACTTGGTTTTCGCACCGCAATGTTCGAATTGCCCAAGGCGTTTACATTGGGGCTCGTTGTACGATCGGAATGGTCAACATTGGCAAAAATGTTTTGATCGGAAGCAACGTTGATATTCTCAGCGGCAAAAACCAACACCACTTTGATGACATCGACCGCCCGATCAATCAACAAGGCGGTACGTTCGAGCAAATCAAATTGGGCGACGGCTGTTGGATCGGAAACAGCTCCGTGGTGATGGATGAGATCGGTGCCAATTCGATAGTGGGAGCCGGCAGCGTTGTTGCCAATCGAATACCTGATCGTTCAATCGCGGTCGGAAATCCGGCAAAGGTGGTTAAAGAACGATGACCCAATTGGAAATGAAATCAAAGCGAGTGTCGGTGGTCATCCCCGTTTACAATCGCGAAAAATACATTGAACAAACGATCCAGTCTGTGCTTGATCAATCGTACACAGATGTGGAATTGATCGTTGTTGACGATGGCTCGACCGATGGCTCAAAAGCGTTGATCGAAAAATTTGGTGCGCGGTTGATGCTACTTACTCATGAAGGAGGAAAAAATTGCGGCCAGAGTGCGTCGATCAATTTGGCGCTTGAACATATCACCGGCGAGTACTTGGCAATCCTGGACAGCGACGATTATTGGCACCCCAACAAAGTGGAATCTCAGGTCCGGTTTCTTGAGGAGCGACCGGGGTTGAGTTTGGTTTATTCCAACGGGGAAGTCGTCGATGAAAACGGCAAAACGCTTCACGCTTTTTATTCCCCAGACCATCAGAAAGAGCACACGCCAGAAGCTTATCTGTTGGAGGGCTATTTTTTGCTCCCCAACAATTCCTTGATGAAATCCAGCGTTTTGCGGAAAACAGGCCTGTTTGACGAGAATTTAAGGGCCGCTCAAGACTACGACATGGGCATTCGCGTGACCGAAGTAGCCAAATTTGGGTATTTAAACGAGCAATTATTTTATTATCGCCGTCATGACGAGAGCATCAGCGGCAAAAAGACATTGATGATGTGGCAAGACGGATTCACGATTTTGGCCAAGGCCCAACAGCGATATCCGTATCCCTCCAAAGTCGTCCGAAAACGTCGAGCGGTTTTACATTTCCGTTTGGCTCAATGTTACGCCGAAGCCGCACGATGGCATTTGGCTGGTTGGCATTTTCTTGCGTCTGGCTGGCTTAACCCAGCTCGTGCCTGGGAGGTGCTTATGGGGAAGGAAAAAATTTCTGCCCCAAGATAGCCATGTAATGTGGCAACACGACGGGGCGCCGTCAATGAATCAAACAAGCAACTGGAATCAGTGAGGGAAGGAATGCGTAAGCTCGTGCAGTCAACCAACTTTATTCCTGTCGCGATGTTGGCTCACAACGAGGAAGACATTATTGCCCAGTCGTTGCATTCAATTCTGCAGCAGCGATTGCCTCAGAATGTTTCGTTCAAGATCTACGTGTTCACAAACGGCTGTACCGATCGTACCGAGGAAATTGTTTCAGAGATTGCGAAATATGAACCTCGTGTTCAGCTGATTTCTGTTTCCACAAAAGGCAAAGTTCCTGCGCTTCGGCACAGCGTACGGTACTTTCAGCATCTTAGGCGGACGACAAAAGATAAACTGATCGACCGCGTCATTTACGTTGACGCCGATATCGAAATGACCAGTCGCGAAACGTTTTGGCATCTTTCAAAGAAACTGGATTCCAACGAAGAGCTGTATCTCGTTTCCTCGTTCCCGATCATGAGTAAGGCTGAAGAGCCAGGTTGGTTGGTCCGGTCGCTGTTTAGGGCCAAAGAGTATTTGCAACTGCAATTTCAAAACAACGTCGTACGAGGGGCCTGCTATATCATCGACTTTGGTGTTTTGGAGCGGCTCGATTATCCCGACGATATCGTAAGCGATGATATGTTCCTGGAAGTCCGATTAAACGGCCATACGTTGATGGACTACGAGCATCCGGTTCTTGCCCAGCCAAAAAACACGCTCAAGGCAGAGGTGCAGCGCGATTTGTTTACCGTGTTGGCTCGCAATCAAATCTATTTGTTAAAGCGCGAGGGAAAGATCACTTCGCTTGACCCGGAGACGATGCATCCGGAGTTGTCGCTCAGCTGGTTTTCGCCTGGGCAATGCGTTACCCGTTTGGTTCGTCATTGCAAGTTTCGCTCGCTGGCTTTGATTTGCTGTTGGAATTTGGTTCACCGATACAATTGTCACCGTGCCAAAAAGATGGCTGCGAAACATCAGTCGCTTTCGGGGGCAGAGCTTCTCGGGCTTTGGAGCACGGAGCGTTAAATGGCTTTTGCTGAAACAACAATAAGCGAATCTGCCTTTAACGAATCCGCCTTCCTTGAAGAAGAATGGCACGATGACGTTGCGCAAGGCCAGCGCGCGCCTTTCGATTTGACCACCTTTTTGATCATCGTCTATTTGTTTTGGTTCTTTACGACTCCGTACTTGTCCAACCGGCTTGCGTTTTTGGGCGACCTGAAGTTCGAGCGAATACTGGCAATTGCATTGCTTGGGCTGACACTGATGGGCGGTCGAATCAATCAGCTATTCAGCGGCATTTCTGTGTTTGTCGGTGTCTTGTTTGGGTTCATGGTGTTCTCGTTTTTTCTTTCCACCTATCCGGATTATGCAAACTCGATTCACTGGGCAGATACCTACTGGAAAAAAGTTGCCTTTTTCGTGATCGTCGCCGCTGGGTTGCGGCAGACCCAGCATCTTGACCGGATGTTAAAGGGAATGGTTTGTGTAATTGTTTTCTATCAACTTATTTCCTGGCTGGATTTTTTGAAGGGCGGAAGTTTCGTCTATCAGCAAGGGATGAAGCGAATGATTGGAACGTGGTCGGGTGGCGGTTATGGCGCGGCCAACAAGTTTGGTTTGCTTTGTGCGTTTGGGCTGCCGTTTCTTTGTCATTGGTACAAAACATCAGGGGTTCGAAAAACACAATTGGCGATCATGGCAGCTGTCGGGATGTCGATCGCGTCCATTATTTTTACAGGCACAAGAGGCGCGTTGGTTGTCGCGTTCGTCTACCTGGTGTTCACGTTTCGGCGGTCGTTGCTCAAGCCCAAGCGGGTTGTTTTGATTGGATTGATTTGCGTCTGTTTGATTCCCGCTTTGCCTCAAGAGATCAAGTACCGATATTGGGATTTGATGATCAGCGTTGTCACGTCCTCGGAGCCGCAGGAAGATCTCAATGTAAACGACCAAATCGCTATTAGCTCTGGTCAAGGGCGTCTGACAGGGATGATCAATGGTTTTCAGATGGGAATGCGAAAGCCGATTTTTGGGTACGGTCCGGGTGCGTCGCCCATCGCGAACCACGAAGTTCTTGGGTTTGGTGATGACGACCACTTCCTTCAGCTCCACAATATCTATGGTCAGATTGCCGCCGAGGTTGGCCTGGTTGGTTTGGCGATTTGGTTTTTCTTGATCCTCGCCAGCCTGGCAAAGCTTTGGATTCTTCGCAGGCGGTTTGGGCCCGATTCAAATGGGGGATCCGCTTGCTCTGCTTTGATTGGCGGCTTTTTTGTGATGCTGAGTTACGGGTTTTTCTCGCATTCATTTTACGACGTGAAGTGGTTGTTCTTGATCGGTACCGTTGTCGCCTTGGGCAGTTTTACCTGGGACGATTTCGCTTACGAGTCGACTGATGCCACAGAGTTCGACGAGTTTGATGATGAATATTTCGATGATGAAGACTTCGACGATGAGGATGAAGACTTCGATGAGGAGTGTTTATATGCCACAGAGAGTTGGGGTGCTAAGTGAATAGCGGACTAGGTTCACCTGTTCATGTGACTGCCATTGGCGACGTTTCTTTGAATGGACATTACGAAAAATACTTTCAGCAAAAAGGTCGCGAATATCCGTGCAAGACCCTTTTGCCGCGCTGGTCGAAATCAGATTTGCTGATTGGAAATCTGGAATCACCGATTACCAATGGCCAGCGTTTTGCTCCTGCAAAATGTACATTGCGCGGAGCAAAACAAACGGTCGATTTTCTTCGGACCACTAATTTCGCAGCCGTGACGTTGGCTAATAATCACACAATGGATTACGGTCCGCGCGGGCTGCTGGACACAATCGACCAGCTCAGTGCCGCAAACATGAATTTTGTTGGCGCTGGAAAAGACGCAGTGTCTGCGAGTGAATTGTTGATCCTGGAGCGGGCGGATCAAACGATTGGTTTACTTAATTATTGCGACGTCGAACAAACCAGTCTGCTTTACGCCAGTGATTCAAATGAAGGCGTCAACGAACTGGTAGTTGAAAAATGCGTCAACGAAATTACAGCGGCACGCTCCGAAGTCGACTGGCTGATAGTTAATCTTCATTGGGGCATGGAGATGACGCAGATTCCTTCGCCGCAGCAGCGGGCGACGGCGCGGCGGTTCGTCGAGGCGGGCGCTGACCTAATCCTTGGCCATCATCCTCATGTATTGCAGCCGATGGAGCGAATCGAAGGCGTGCCAGTGTTTTATAGCTTAGGCAACTTTCTGTTCTCCGATATGTACTGGAAAGGCAAAAAGCAAAATGGCCAGTTGTTTGCTTCACGGCTACGGCTTCATCCACTTAGCCGTTTGACCGGCTGGGCCGAGGTCGAGTTTTGCAAAGGCCGCGAAACGAAAGCGAATTTTTTCCCCGCCCGATTGAAACGAGATTTGTCGGTCGTCGCGGATCATCGATCAAGCCGAGTCCGGCAATGGAAAGCGATGTCGAAACGATTGTTGGCAAGCGACTACCAGACGGAATGGGATCGTGAAGTCAAACTTGCCGATGCCCGCACGGCTTGGCGATGGGCTTGGAAGCCTCTCTTGCGTCGTGTTGAAATGCGTTTGTATTGGCGAGGTTGGTTGCCCAATGTTGTGGAAGGAACGTAGCGCTATGTCGCAAATTTCAAATTTGTATTGGAAGCTCTGGAAGTCGTACGAGAATCCCGGCTGCGTTTCGATGTTTCGTGAGCTGGAGAATGAAGCACGGCTAAGCAGCGAGCAATGGATTTCAAAACGCGATCGTCGGCTGCAGTCGTTTTTGAAATTTGCTTCTAACGAGATTCCTTATTACCAATCCCTATTTCAATCGGTTGGCTTTGATCCAACGTCACCAAATTGGAAGGCGGATTTCAGTCGGGTTCCGGTTTTGACAAAACAACTCGTGCGTGAAAACACACAGGATTTGCGCAACTCCAGTGTTGAGGTTGCCCACAAAAACTCTACGGGAGGATCGACTGGCGAGCCTTTGCATTTTTACCAGTGCAACGATTACAGGATGGCAAGTGTTGCTTTAGATGCACACGTGCGGACCAGTTGGGGGGTCGGCCCGATTGATCGGACGGCCAACATTTGGGGCGCGGATATTGATTTTCGTGATCAAAGTTTTCGGAAACGGTTTTACGATTGGCGGTCGCGATTGCGGGGGCTAAATGCTTTCAAGATGAATCGCGAAGAGTTAATCGGATTCCTGAAAATGTTGGCCACGTGGAACCCACCTTATTTGATGGGGTACTCTTCGGCGCTGGAAGTCCTTGCTGAAGCCGCATTGGAATCCGGCATCGATACGATACGCTTCAAGGCCATTCGTAGCTCGGCGGAAAAACTTTGGCCACACCAACGCGAAAAAATTGAATCGGCGTTCAAGTCACCTGTGCTCGACTTTTACGGATCGCGGGAAATAAACAATATTGCTGCCGAGTGTGTTGAGAAAAATCGTATGCATCTGGTTTCAACTTTGCGATACGTCGAAATCACAGACGAATCAGGCCAGCCGGTTGCGCCCGGCGAACCGGGATTTGTCACCGTTACCGATTTGACCAATCGGGCGATGCCGTTTGTCCGCTATCGCAATGACGATATGGCAACTTTTTCGGCAACTCCTTGCTCCTGTGGAAAGCCTTCCCCAGTGGTTGAATCGCTGCTTGGGCGGTCGACGGACATCATCCATTCAAGCCGTGGAGACATGGTTCACGGCGAGTTTTTCACTCATTTGTTTTACGATTTGCCAAATGTAAGGGAATTTCAGGTTCGCCAAACTGAAATCGAGAAAATCCTGATCGCATACGTCGGGTCTGAGCCATTGGCGGATAAACAAAAACAGAACCTGGTTGAAAAAGTCCAACAAAAAATGGGCTGTGAGACAGCAATCGAGTTCTCGCAATGCGACTCTATCCCTCGATTACCCAGCGGCAAACATCGGTTTACGGTTTGCGAAATCGACCGAAACCAAGGCAATCCACTTGATGTTCAAATCAATTCTAAACCCGCTTCTCAGGCTCAAAAAATGGACTAGGTTCTCTGCCCATCTTTTGCGGCGCAAGGCGTTTCGCGGTGGCTGGATTTTGGATTACATCAGCAACCGAAAATTACGCTTGCCGAGAGATCTGGGCCATACGGGCCAAGAAATCGAACCGCAAGAACAGACAGAGCACGATTCATTTATCGATGTGATGGTTTGCGTTGTCGACCATTTTGAACCTGGCGAGCATCGTGGGGATCAAGTTGCGGGTGATCGAGTGACTGCTTGGTGCGAAGATTATCGCGAGCTTGTTCAAGACCACGTAGACTCGGATGGGGTTCGGCCACAGCACACTTGGTTTTATCGTTTCGAGTATCTAAATCCATTTTGCGTTGCTAACTTGAGCAAGTTTGCTTTTGCGGGATTGGGTGAAGTTGAATTTCACCTTCATCACGGATTTGATGATCACGAGTCGTTTTCGAAAAAGCTACGTGATGGAATCTCTTTGGCTCAGCAATACGGCGCAATGCTGACAGCCGAGCAAACCCCTCAGTGCAAGTTCGCTTATATCGCCGGCAATTGGTCGCTCGATAATGGCAGTGGCGACGATAGTAAAAGTGGTTGTAACACTGAGATTGGTGCCTTGCGTGATCTTGGTTGCTTTGCCGATTTTACTTTTCCCGCGATCGGCTCAAAAGCACAGCCGCGAAAAGTCAACGCAATCTACTACGCCAATGATTGCCCAAAACCAAAATCATACAACACGGGAATCGATGTTCGAGTAAACGGAAACGTCGAAGGCGACTTGATGATTTGCCAGGGCCCAACGGTCATCGACATGGATCTCCCATACGTTGAGACGGCCGCGATCGAATCGTTCGCACCCCCGTTGCCGTTTCGCCTGGACCGCTGGCTGTCGGCCAACGTCCATGTCCAAGGGCGTCCAGAGTGGAAGTTTATCAAACTGCACACGCACGGAACTCAAAGCCGTGACAGGTGGTTTGAAAAAGATGGTGAGTTTGGTTTCGACGGAGATATCAAAAACACATTTGATTCGATGTTCACTGAGATGGAATCGAAATGGAAAAAGGGTCGTTACCGATTGCACTACGTGACCGCGCGGGAGATGTACAACATCATCAAAGCCGCAGAAGCCGGACACAGCGGCAATCCAAACGACTATCGTGATTATGAAATCGCCAGGCCTGCCAATCGCTGGATTTCCTGCGATCAGCCTTGGCGACTTGTGACCTTCTGCCGTGAGATGGCGGCGGTTGAGTTTTCGACGGCTGGCCTTAAGTCCGTCTCATTTGGGTTTACGCAAGTCAGCACCGTCTCCGGTGATTTGCGCGCAATCAAGTTGTTGACTTGCGAAGGCCATGTCGTCGATCTCCAAATTACTGCCTCCGGGCCTGTTGAAGTTGTCGTCCGTGAACCACTTTCGTTTGAGCCAACTTGTTTTGGCGTTTCGTCCGATCAATGCAAGGTTGTCATTACCAATGAACTTAATGCCTCAATCCACTAAAGCAGTAATTGGCTCCCGATCGCGCGGAGCAATTTTTTCTGGTTTAACCAATGCGCCCGAATTGCGAATGCCAAGCAATGATGGCTACGAATCGCCGAGGCAAGGGCCAGGTTACGGGTCGCAGATTCCGACTTGGTCTCGTTCAAATGAACTTGCCAATTTGTTTGTGACTGAAAATGATCGCAATTCAGTAGTGTTGCGCCGAAATGGTATTTGCATCGTCATTCGTGGCTACGCCGTTTGTGATCGGCGCAATTGCGAAACATCAGAACAAGTTGCAGAGTTGGTGCTTGAGCACTATCTGGCTCATTCGGAAATTCCTTTTCGGATTCTCGAAGGTTCCTTTGTCGTCATGATATTCGATTCTCGCCACGCGCGAGTGTTGATGTATCGCAATCTCGCTGGGACAACCAACCTGTTTTTCCGTCAGGTTCAGCGCGGCGATTCTCGCTCCGTCTTGTTTTCGACCAATCTGCGAGACTTGGTGAAACTGCCAGAGCCATTTGCACGTAAGGCTGAATCTCCCAGTCTCAATGAATCGCTACTGCCCATCTATTTTCTTTATCGCTGCATACCCGGCCGGGAAACACTGTTCAAAGATTGTTTCCGGTTGATGCCAGGTGAGTTGCTTGATTGCACTGTCAGTAAGGACTGGAAAGTAAACGTCAAACGGGTGGCAGGGTTTGACGACCTCAAGCAAAATTCAGCTCAAAAAATACGAACTCGTGAACAAGCCGTCGAGCAAATCGCGGAAACGCTTCATGAAGCCGTTACTGATTGCGTTCGTTCGGCTGGCCAGTCGGCTGTGATGCTTTCCGGTGGTGTGGACAGTTCATTGTTGCAAACGTTCTGGAACCGCCTTTACGAAAGTCAGGGTGAGAAGAAGAAAAGTTTTTGCGTAACCGTTGACCATCCGCGAACTCATGAAGAGTTTCTTTATGCGAAGTCGGCTGCAGACCAAATGGGGGTTGAGTTGGAAGGCGTTTCTGCGGATCGACCATTCGCAGAATATCTTTTGTCAGTGATTGATGAAACAGCCGAAACGCCAAACCATGTTCAGGCCGCTTACTTTCCAGAACTGGCCGAAGCCATGGTCTGCCAAGGCGTCACGACGGGGATTTCTGGAGAAGCCGGCGATGGCGTGTTTGGTGTTGGAACGGCATACGATCTGCAGCTTGCTGAGCAACTGCGGGCTCGGATTAAGTCAAAACTTCTTTGCAAATTATTTTCCTCGGCCTGCGTCATTCCGCGGCTCGGTCGTCTTAAGCAGCATCTTAAAACCGCGGCCATCCTGCACGACAAAACTCACTTTCAGCATCCGATCAACCGGCAGGCCAGTTACACGCATCTCGATTCGGTGCTTGCAAGCTTCGGTGAATCGGCAACGGTAGACGCATTTGCGTACCGCCGTGAACTGGTTGTTGAAAATCGACTCACCGGGTCGCTTGTTGGTGAGTTACACGCAGCCAATATTTTGACCAGTAGCATCAATTCTGGCTCGTACTGGAATACTTTGTTTGAAATACGAGGCGGACAAGTTCTCAATCCGTTCCTTGATTCTCGCGTTCTGAGTTTGGCGATGAGTCTTGATGAGTCGCTCCGTTTTCCAAAAAACAACCCTAAAGCCTTGCTCAAACATTGTCTCACGCGGCAAGGGCATTACGAATTAGGCAGTCGGCGAAAGCTTGGATTTGGACAGCCGATCTTTCAATGGCTCGGCCCGAAAGGCCAACTAAGAGATCTTGTCGAAGCGATTGATCCAATGCCATTCGTTGATTCCAAAACACTGGAGCAAGCGAAGAAAGAGCCCAACTGGTTTTTGTACAGCCTGCTTTGTTTGGATCTGTTGAAGAAAAGCTATTAAAGCTTTTAGCACGCCACGACTTCGTTCCGCCATCAAAACACTCCCACGCCCAGTGCCATCTTGAAACCGAAAAAAGAAAAATCATTTTTAACGCACGCTGCCATCTACGGCTTTGGAACTTTGTTGTTGCAAGCCAGTGGCCTGGTCGTGCTGCCGATCTACGCTAACTACCTCAGTCCGGCTGAGTTCGGCGTATTGGACATTCTCGATCGCATCGGAATGATCTTGTTGGTCGGTTTGATGGCCAACGGATTCCGCATGGCAACGTTGACGTTTTTTCGTCAAGCGGAAACCGAAGCCGATCGCGAGCGAGTTTCGATAACGGTATCGACTGCTTTGTTTGGGACGGTTTTTATCGGGCTGGTGGTGGCTGCGTGCAGTTCGTCGTCGCTGTCTCAATGGCTGGGCATGGACGATGAATGGTTACTGCTGTTTGGAATCGCCACCGGGCTTGCCGAAGCGATTTTGATTATTCCGATGGCGCTTATGCAAGCCAGACTTCAGTCGTCGGAATTCGTTTCATTGTCGATATGTATGTTTTTGACGCGGCTCGCCTCGTTGCTTTTCTTTGTTGTATTTCTTGGCTGTGGGTTGTGGGGGATTTTGATCGCCCGCTTGATCAACTCGGTTATTTTTGGCGCCTGGTTGTACGGCAAAGAGTTTCAGCGAGCTACGGTTTGGCCGGACATGAAAACATTTAAGGAAGTATTTTGGTTTTCGTTGCCATTTTTACCCGGTGGGCTATTGGCATTTTTTATCGGGTTTGGCGACCGCTTTTTCCTAATCAAGCACTCAGGCGAATACGAGTTGGGTTTGTATGCGATGTGTTGCCGGCTGGTGGGCTTTATACCGGCGCTGAGCGTTGGGCCGATTTACAAAGTCTGGTCAGCGATGATGTATGACGAAGCCAAAAAGAAAAACGCCGATCAAATTTTCGGTACTGTGTTTTCGAGAACGATGTTTTGTTACCTCTTTATCGCGTTTGGCCTTTCGTTGTTTGCCGGCGATCTGCTTTATGTTCTGGGCGCAGAAGAATATTTGCCGGCGCTGGTCGTTTTGGTGCCGCTGATTATTTGTGGCTTTCTGGGCAAGTCTGCCGACCTCATGGATGCCGCGTTCTATATCGAGCGAAAAACTAAATACAAGCCATGGATTTTGTTTGCCGTCGGTGTCGCGGCGTTGGCCTCTTATTGGACTTTGATTCCTGTCTACGGAATCTATGGAGCGGCATGGGGCACTGCGATTTCCAAACTGGTCCATCTTGTTTTGACGTTTGTGATGACGCAAAAAATCTTTCCCGTTAAGTACCAATGGCAGCGAATGGGCACATTGGTCACTACCGCCACATTGTTGTATGGAGTAAGTCAAACTTACTCGGACCACGCATTCCGTTTTGTGTTTGACTCACTGCTTGTGTTTGTGTTGATGGCGATCAGTTGGGCAATGGCAACTGATGATGAGCGTCAAATGGTAGTCGCAACTGTTCGAAAGCAATTTCAGCGTTTTAACAAACTGCAAAAAGCACTTGGAATGGAGCGATGAAAATGTTGGGTCGTAGAAACAGCCATTCAGTGGAGTCGGAACAGTGAGTGTATTTGAACAAGCTGATTTCGATCAGCCAAAATTTCAATCTAAAATTCCAGCTGGATCGTTTGAGCTAGGACAGCCGGCGACTGAAATCGATTTGGATGCGTCGGATGAAAGCGTGAGTCTCGAATTGAAATTGGTTGATCCTAAAGACGTCATTGGCAGCTCTGAGAAACCGATCGTGATTGGCGTGCCCACGTTTCGGCGGCCCAAAAGTTTGATTAACACTTTGAATTCGCTGGCAGCACTTGAGACAGATTTGTGTTTTACAATTTTAGTTGCGGACAATGACGCGGAAGAAAATGAAGGACTCAAAGCCGTTGAGCGGTTAAAGCAACTTGGCTACCGCTGGTCCATTGAGGCGATCTCAGTGCCCGAGCGAGGAATCTCGCAAGTCCGTAATGCTTTGGTCACCCGAGCCTTTGCCGATCCAGCGACTTCCGCGATCGTGATGGTTGATGACGATCAATGGGTCGATCCCGATTGGCTGGATCAATTGGTCGCGATGCAGCGCAGGACGAATGCGGACGTGGTGGGCAATCGCGTCGTGGCTGATTTTCAGTGCGAAGTTCCGCGGTGGGCCAACAGGCTGTACGTGTTTGGTCTGTGTGATCGACCTGGCGGCCCGTGTTCGATCGTTGATGGAACGGGTGGAGTTCTGCTGACTCGAAATGTAATAGAACTTGCAAACGGAATTCTGTTTGACGTTGAATTTTCGATGTCTGGCGGGGGCGATTCAGAGTTTTTCGCACGAATCAAAAATCAGGGAGCACAATTCGCGTTTTCTGATTTGGCGGTCGCCCACGAAGTCATCGATCAAACGCGAATGAATAAACGCTGGGCTCGGCGGCGTGCATTTCGAATTGGTATTGGGTACATGCGAATTCAGAAACGACATGGCGGAAGGAGTCTGTCTTTGTTGAAAGAATATTTTAGTGCCGCGGCCGCAGCGTGCGTTTCACCGTTGATGATGCTCGCTCATTGGTCCGACTCACGCAAGCGGATGAACGACTCGCTGTTGTTTTTCCGAAACCTGGGAAAGCTATCTTCGTTGTTTGCTTTTGAAGTCAACGAATACAAGACAACGATTGGGAGTTAGCCAGTGACGATGGCAATACAAGACTCATCATCGAGATCGTGGCCTGCTGACGGAGTCGACCCTTTCTCATTCAAAAATATCACCAACGCAATGAAGAACGATTTGCTGGGGCGGTTTGGCACTCGGTATTTCCTTCGGCGATGCGTCGAGCTTCCAGTGCAAATGTCATTTAAGGCCGACGTTTTTTTTCGAAAAATTGAAAGACCCGTTTTCATTGTTGGCGCGCCTCGCTCGGGAACAACGTTTCTTGGGAACGCGATTTCCGTTTTGCCTTCGGTTCAATATTTCCACGAACCCGCTGCAACGAAATGTGCGGTGGCTCATGTTTACCTCAATCCTGAGCATTGGGCGAAGCTAAGTCGCTACTACAAATTTCAGTATCGCGTGATGATGGCCGGGAATCGAAAACGAGGTCGCTTGATCGAGAAAACACCCCGTAACTGTTTTGCGATTTCGTTTTTGAATGAAACGTTTCCCGATGCAAAGTTTATTCACATTTATCGTGATGGTTGTGATTCGGCTTTTTCAAATTCGAAGAAACATTGGATGCACGAAAATCAGGATGGGAAAAACGTGAGAGAACATGCGGGGTATCTACTCGGCTCCAAAGCACAATTTTGGACCGAACCGCATCGGCGAGAGGAATACGAGTCGTGTAACCGGCTGCGGCGTTGTGCTTGGGCGTGGCGTCGGTATACAGAGTCAGCCCTCGATCAACTCGCTGAAATTCCCAAAGATCGACAGCTGAGTATTCGATACGAAACGATGGCCCATCACTGTAATGAAGTGTCATTGCAGTTGGCTAATTTCCTGGAGCTTGGTACGCAAGAATCCGACAGGTTGGCAAAAAGTCTTAGCAAAGTAAAAGCGAGTTCTGTCGGCAATGCATCTCGTGAATTGTCAGATTCGGATCTAAATGAGATGGTTGAAGAGTGCGGTGAAGTTCTTACGCGGTTGAAATACAACTGAACTGAAAATCGTCAGGTGGCAAATGGTAACTCAAAATCAAGTGAAAACAACGGACGCCGGAAGAACCGCGGTTGGGGAAAAAAGTCCTGCTGCGTTCAATGTTCTATTCGCCTGTCCGCCAGATGACAACTCATTTCTCGCTAACTCCATTAGGGCGATCGAAAGTGCGAGTTGCGAAGACAGACAGTATTCTGTCGCGATGGGCACGGAGCTTTTTTGGAACGCAGATCGAGAATACGACGTTGTTAACCTGCAGTGGCCCGAGTCAATATTTGGAAGGCGATGGATACTTAATCGTAAAAGAGTAAACAGGCTTTGCGATAAAATTAAAGCCTTGCAAAATAAAGGTACAAAAGTTTGCATTACCCGACATAACATTCGAGCCCACGATCAATGGTCCAAAAAGGACTTCTTGCCTCCGCTTTACCGGCAGGTCGATGGCGTCATTCACCTTGGTGCCGTCAGCCGAATGGAGTTTCATCAGCGGTATGGTGGCCAGGAATGGGAAAGTCAAATCCAGCATACCGTTGTTCCTCATCCGGGGTACTTCGATTTGCGAAACGAAGTCGATCGAGATCAGGCAAAAGCTCATTTGGGAATCGCAGACGAGAAGAAAGTCATTTTGGTTTTCGGAGCAGTCCGCAGTCGGCAAGAAGCGAACTTGGTCGAGCAAGTTTTCTCTCGTGTATCAAAACAAGTTAGCGAATCTCAATCGCCACATGAACTGCTTTTACTGGCCCCACGTTGGCTTAAATCAAAAACACGACTCAGCGAACAGTTGAGAAAGTATGGGTTGTATCAGGATCGGGCTCCTACTGGCGAACAGTTTAAAATTGGATTCGATTTCGTTCATGAAGACAGAATTCAAATGTATCTCGGTGCCGCAGACGTTGTCTTTGTTCCTCGTTGTTCAAGTTCATCTTTGAATTCAGGCATCATTCCGTTGGCACTTACGTTTGGCAGGGTTGTCGTAGGGCCGGCGGCTGGCGTGATGGGTGAGATGCTTCGTCAGTCAAATAATCCGACGTTTGACGACGAATTTGCCGCGTCCAAAACAATTGCCAAACTCTTGCAATGCGAAACGTTGTATCAACAAGAACAAAATAACGCCGCGTTCGCGCGAGAGAGATTGTCACTCGAAGTCGTCGGGCAAAAGCTAACCGATTTTTATTCGGCACTTTAGAGAAAACGAAAAATGTTGTTGTGCGATTCGTCTGTTCGAATGGCAGCAAGAAAAATTGCCAGATGAGTCAACCAACCTAAACACGATCCAATCAAACCTCAGGAGTCCTCTGTGACACACGTTGCTGATATCGTTAACTATCAAGCTCAAAGGAAAGACTCGAGTTCGTTTTTCTCCTACGGACTTAAACGTCGATTCAACGAAATCGAATCTGAATTTTTGACGTGGCAACGTTCAGTACCAACGGCCGCGAACCAACAATCGGAGATCAAAGTGGTTGATTTTGGTTGTGGCGATTCGAGCATGTTGGATGCTTTGGTTGAGTCGTTTCCAGATGCGCCGATATTGGGAACGGGAATCGATTCGTTTCGTGGGGCCATGCCAGAATCCAAATACCATCGACAAGTCAAAATGCTTGACTGCGATCTTCGCCAAACGCCATATGCGATCCAGGAACAGTCGATTGGGTTTGCGATTGCATCGGCAGTGCTCAAGCACATTCCAAAGTACCGCCCGTTTCTCGGCGAAGTTTCTCGCATCTTGATGCCGGGCGGTCGAGTCGTCTTGCTAGACCCCATTCCGACGGTCGTCCGAGTGGGGATGTTGATGCAATATTTTGATCGACGCTACACACCATTTGTTTGGTCCGCGCGAAGGATCTCCAGCATTGTAAGGCAGGAGAACCTCGACTTGAAAATCGTAAGTGCCAAAAAATACTGGCTTGCGCCGAACCAAAAAATGTATGACCTTGGGATAGAAAATGTGGTGCCAAGTTTCTTGCGAAATCGAATCGGCTTACATCAGTGCGTCGTTCTTGAATCAACAAAGTGAGTTTCAATTTCGACTTCGTAAGTGATTTCGCAAGCTTCCGCTTGGCACCAGCCCTTATCTATCTACGCAGAGTTACCACCTGCTCCGTCATTTCCAGAAGAATCAGTTAGCTCCAGCGAGTAATCCGTCTCCCGTCGGTCAAGTGAATCCTCAAGTGAATTCCACGTGGCAAAGACCGAATTTATCCCGTTGAAATCACGAGTCCTTGTTCCATCGGTTACTGAAGCCAAGCTTCCAGAGAAAACGAAATGATCAGCTGATTGAGAGCCGAGCAACTCCAACCTGTCGTTGTCGGAATTAAACGCTTGGTTAACCGTAACTGAATTGAATCCAGTCGCGCGACTGAAGAAGCCAGCCGAATTCCTCATGATCGTCGCATTCGAATCGCTGACGAATGTGTCATCGTTGATCGAATCAATAAACGTGACGGAGTCCCGTCCACCATTGACCGACGAAACAAATTGGGTTCGGATGTTGTCAACGACGATTTCCGAATTCGCATTGGCGAACGTCAGACCATTTTGAGTTACCGTGAGCTGATCGTCACCTGCCGAATCGAGGAGTGTGATCACGTCGTTTCCGCCACCACCATCGACTTGTGCGGAGTCAAAACCTCTGACAAAGTGATTGAAATTTGACCCGTTGCTGAATCGAAGTTGTGAGGTGTTGCCCCCTACTGCGTCGTCAGCGGCTGAACCTGCGAATTCAACTTGGTCATCACCTGTGCTAAAGATCACCGTTGAGGCGGAGAATCCATTGAATCGCCTAACTGAACCAGCATCTTCAATCCGAATTCCCTCAGCGAGAGCCAGGTAAGAATCATCACCTGCTGAATCGCGAACGAACGCAAGCTCTCCGATGGTGCCAGACCCGAACACGGTGGTCGAGGCGAAATCGTTGACTCGAGCAAAATTCCCATCATTGATGATGGCGGTAAAGCCAGAAGCGGAAAACGCCAGGCCATTGTCACCTCTACTATAAAGGACGGCCGAATCAGATCCACCTGTTATCGAATTCACATTTTGGATCTGGAATCCAGTCGCGGAAACGGAATATTGTTCGTTGGTTAGATCCAGTGACAGATTGTCGATCGTAAATGTATCGTCAAACGCGGAATCGTTAAGGAACGCACGGTTACCCGTACCTCTGGCATCCACTTCTGTTGTATCGAAACCAAACGACAATTTAAATTGATCACCTGAATAGATGGCAATTCGATCCCCATTTCCGATCAATGTCGAATTGCCTTCGTAAGCTAAAAACTCAATTGAGTCATTGCCACCATTTGTTGCACGTGCGATCTGATTATCAAAACCATTGGCATGCAATTGCCAATCACCGGAAGTAATCGAAGCCGTTGAATCTCCAATCGTAACGTGCTCGTCCCCAGCCGAATCCGTCAGATTGAGGGTATCTACTCCCCCTGAACCCCCGGAAATATCGTGGTTTTCGGTCTCAGCGAACTGAAAGTCCAATGCCTGTGTGCGGAAAAGGCTACCGACAGGTACGGCGATCAGCGTGTCATCACCACTGGATCCGGTAGCTGATACGGTGTCCGTTCCGCCGCGTCCAAAGATCCGAATTCTTGAAATTCCTGACTCAAGATCAAAATTCTTTCCATCGATCGTCAGCACCAAGGGATTGGCGGCAGACCATTCAAAGTGATCATCCGTATCGTTACCGATCACATCGAGAACTGAACCGTTGTAATTAAAGGTGAAATCGTCGTCCGTTCCGCCACCTCCGCCGATTTGAACGTCAATCGTCTGTACTTGGTCCGCGCTGAATTCGACTTCCTCGGTTTCGCCGTTGGATTCAAGGCGAACTTTGAACGGACCGTTGCTGGTTTTGTTTGCCCCTTGGGTTCGAAATTCATCAAGTGGGGTTTCGACGGTGCCGTCAGCGTTGGTGGTGCCGGAGAAAACTTCTTTGTCGTTTTTATCGAAGACTTTGACCGACGTGTTAGCCAGCGGTTGGCCTTCGTCATCGAGGGCACGAAACGTTGTGTTGAATCGCGAGATGAAAGAAGAAGCATTGTCCGTTCCATCCAGGAAGTCATGAAAAGGCGAATCGACAAGCAGTTGGCGTGTTGCCGCATCGGCATATTCAGTGTCAACAAAAACCAAATCCCTTACCGAAGTCACATTGTTGCCTTGAAAGTTAAACGACTCAACCGCTTTGAAACCGGTGGTGTCGCCAAACGCCCTGAGCGTACTGCCTATGAGTGCGATCTGGTCAACATTGGTGCTATGTCCAACGAACTGATCGTTGGATTCGAGCACATTGCTTTCGAATCGAAGCGTTCCAGAAACGATGTCGGTAAGACGAACCGGTGCCGTGTCATATTCAGTGCCAACGCGAGTTGCACGAAAGATGTTGTCGTGAACGTAGATGTCAGCTCCCGCTGTCGTTTCGTTGATTCGGAATGCGTAGCCCTCAGAAAATTCGGCAACAACATTGACAGTGTTTCCGTAGATTTCCACATGGCCGCCACCTTCGGCTTGGATGCCATACGCACCACCCGGCTGGGCACCAAAGTACTCTTGGTTGTTTTCAAGCCCCTGAACACTAATCGTATTGTCGTATACTTTTTTCGGATTTTCGGCGCTTCCACCACCGACTCCAATGCCGCGAGAATTATATTCTCCGCTCGCATTATCAATGACGTTGTTGTAAATCTCCTGACCGCCAACAATCGCAAACGCGTTAGTGTATTTGGCTTTCAAGCGAATCTCGTTGTCGTGGATGACGGTTCCAGGTCGAGCAAAAATTCCTCCGTGAGGTCCGTTGTGAATTTTGTTACCGGAAACGACTCCGCTTACGTCCTTCAAAACGGCGCCATGGAAGTTGTCACGCGACGAGATGGTCTGAACGTTGCTGGTAAATTCATTGTTTCTGATCGTCATATTGGCCGCGTTGTCCCGACCAAGAATCGCAGATGTGTTGGCTCCCTGAACTGTGATATTCAAGTTTTCAATTGTTGCGTTGGGCGTGTTGTGAATAAAGACGCCGTGGGACCATGTACCATTATCCTGGCCTTGCTTAATCGTCCCGTTCTTGATCGTTGCGTCGTGTCCCCAGCCGAATTCATCGAATCCGGGAAAGTGGGATCTTGCCCAATCGTGAACCGAAACGGCAACGCCATATGTACGGTGCTTTTGAATTTGGATGTTGTCGATGATGGCGTACCGACTTGCGACCGACGTGTCATGCCTGACACCGGCAAAGATTCGGAACGATTCCGATGCACCACTGGTCGTGAATGTTCTCTCAGTGTGTTGAATTCCTCGCCAGTTCGTTTGGTCCCATACGACTTCGTAACTTCTGTCCGATGTGGTGCTTTCAAGCCGAACGTAAATTTCAGCTCCAGGGTTACCGGCAACATTGTTTCCTGGCTGATCGTAATAAAACAAACTGGACAAACTGTATTGAGTGTTTGCGGACAGCGTTACCGTACCGTTGGATCGAGCAAATTGGTCGCCGTCAGTGATTCCGAATCGAAGCGAATGGTCGCCATCGTAAACAGTGTTCTCAAGATATTCGCCTCTGAACCGTTCGCCCGTTCCCCCAGCAGAAAAAGTCCAGTCTTCAATAGCGGTGCCCGTGCCGTTTTCGAAACTATGGTTGGCAACGGAAATTGGCGCCGAGTCGTTGTAAGTGATCGTGTGGCCGTTAAGGTCAAAAGTCACATTGCGAGCGGTAATTCCAAACGCAGTGCCCGAAGTCGTCACGTCTGTTTGCAAGACGTAGTTGGTGTTAGCGGAGTCCAACACGTAAGGACCGCCATTGGTATCTTGTGCGTCCAGCCAGGCTTGGGTGATGTTGACGGTTCCAAGGTAACCATCCCAGTTAGAGCGAGCCAATGCCTGAAGCGCGCCAAACCGTTCAATGCTGCCGGTTTGGAATTCAAGATCCCAGTCGGCCCCAAACGCGGCGCTACCCGTCAAGTCATCCGAAGCCGCAACGTCAGCGCCCGTCAATTCGCCCAGAGTCGTCACCAGTCCTCGCCCGGATTCAGTCGACGCGAGGTCGCAGCCATAAATCAACAAGTCCGCATCTGCCAAGAGATGATTTTTCCAGGAAGCAATCTGTCCGATGTCATCGGCGGACAAGTCCCCTGTAAGCCGTTCATTGCCAAGTTGAAATCCGCTGCCGTCACCGTGACTAATGATGTGAATCGCGCCGAGCCTATCAAACCGTTGCACCGCAGCGGTGATTTGATCGAGACCAGAGCTGTTTTGGTCCAGCAACACAATCTCGTAAGAATCGGAGCCGTTGGTGGATAGGTCGCTTACCAGTTGTTCCCAGTTTTCAACGCCAGGATCAACTACCACTAGTTGCGTTTCCGGTTGGAAAACGCCGCTTAAATCGCTGCCAAAGCGACTTGCACTCGTGCGGTCTGCAAGCGGGTCAGTAAACGTCGAGGTTCCAAAGAGTTGTTCAGGGGTCAAGCCTTCAAAGGCGTTGATCCCAATGACTTCCTCGGAATCAAACGAATTTGGAAAGTCAGAAACCGACGAGGTACTTGTGAAAGTGCTTTGCGGTTCATGAAGCAAAGCATTAGAGAAAGAAAAATTTGTTGTGTTGGAGCTTAAGTAGTCGTCGGAGATTGGATTCCCGACGGCGTACTGAAGATCAATGTCTGTGGGACGCAGTTGGGATTGCTGTGGAGTCAAAGGGGTCAAACTTAGATTCTGCATTTTGGAGTGCCTTGAAAAAGAAATCGATTGAAAATCTTTGTGGGCGCTTGATATGAAAACGTTTAAGGAAATCACCGCCATGAGAAACATAGGTCGCTCCGGGAAGGTAGGTCGAAGATTTCTTAAAAGTTCAAGCAGCATTGATTCGAGGCACCGAATTCATACAAGATCGATCGGGAAACTTACAAGGCAGCGTGCAACTTAATTTAAAGTTTTGGTGTTAGCCAGTTGCTAACAAAATTTTGTCATTCGCAATTATCTAAGAGTCGAGTCTGAGAGACTTGAGGGAACCATCGTGCTAGACCAATTGAAGAATTTGTTTGTTGAAACTCCCATGATGATGTTGGTCTTGGACGCATCGTTGGTGTGCCGGCAATTGAGTCGTCCCTGGCAAAAAATAATTGGCAGGGAAACCAGTATTGGAAATTTGCGAATTGCTGATTTATTTGAAAACGGCAGTCAGGTTTTTGTTGAGCACTATGCGAAAACGGTGCTGAAAAAAAATGAACAATTTGTTGGGCTTCCTGCCAAGATAAAAGGATTAAACGGACCAAGCACCGGCACACTTGCAATTTGGGGAGCAGAAATAAATGAAATTGGCCCAGCAATTCTAATTTCTTTTTCTCCTGCATCTCTACGAGAGTCCAAATTTGACGAGGAAAAAGCTGGGGAAGACCGTATTGGGGAAGAAAGATTGGGCCGTAAATCCTCTGGTGGTCTGCATTCCGTGGGAAACGAGTCTTCCGCCGCACTGAGGATCCAATCGGAGCGTGCACAGCAGCAGTTGAACTATCTACGCAACCAAATTGACGACGAGTTCATTCCGTTGATTGGGCAAAGCAATTCAATTCGAAGGATCAAAGAACAAGTTCATACTGTTGCTCAAACGCCAGCCAATGTTTTGTTGGTCGGCGGATTGGGGACTGGAAAGGAGACCGTAGCGCGAGCAATTCACCGCGCTAGTCGCAGGGCAACGCATCCATTTGTAAAGGTTAACTGCGCGGCTATTTCACCAGCGGAATTAGAAAAAGAATTGTTTGGATCGGCAGGTGTTCGAACTGGTGAATCCAAGCAGTTGGGCAGACTTAAAATTGCCGATGGGGGGACTCTTTTTCTGGAAGAAGTCGCTTACATGAGTGTCGATGTTCAATCAAAACTTCTTGAAGCAATTCAAGCACACGAAACTGGTGGGCCAAGCGATCCCGCTGCAGTATCAGTGGACGCTAGGATTATTGTTTCCAATCGTCGCGACCTTCGATTGGAAGTGAACGATGGCCATTTTCGCGAAGACCTCTATTGCCGCTTAAGCGTCTTTCAAATCAACACGCCTTCACTGGAGGAGCGGAAAGAAGACATCATTGGATTGACTCAACACTTTCTTCGCGTGGCTTGTCAGGAGCTTGGCCGACCAGTGCTGATCATCACCAGTCAGCAGATCACGCAATTGCAATCACTTGCGTGGCCAGGTAACGCATTGGAGCTGAAGCTGTTAGTCCAACGCGCGGTCATGCTAAGCAAGGGAAATCATTTGCGACTTGATCTTGCTCTTCCATCGGACGCATTGGATATGCCTGGCAGTCGTCAGGTTTCAGGCAGCGACTTTTACACCGAAGACGAATTTATTCAGATGGAAAGAAGGAACGTGCTTGCCGCGCTGAAGCATGCTGGTTGGCGCATCTCAGGCCATGGCGGTGCCGCAGAGTTGCTGGGCATAAAACCGTCGACGCTGACCTATCGCATGAAGAAATTGAATATCGAACGCGAGTAACGATTGAACTCTGTGTGGCTACATCTTCTCGGTCGTCATATAAAAATTTCGATCCAGCTCAAACGAATCAATTTCTGAATCATGATCGAGCGTTTGGGCTTTCTCTGTCGGTGTGATCCACACGTCTTTACCGTTGATTTTGACGCGGACGCGAAAGCTGAATCCTTCCACCACGTTTTCAAAATGGAAACTCAGTCGCTTGTCGTTGAGAGCGTATTTCAATATCGGGATCTTAGTTGTACGAAGGTATTGGTCGTATAGTTTCGTGAAATCGATCCCTGATTGCTCGTTGATGTACGATTCAACCTGCTTTGACGTGACCGTTTGGTGCCAGAAAGTCGAGTTCAAGCCACGCAAAATGTTCCGCCACTTTTCGTCGTCGTTGAGGATATGTCGCATCGTGTGCAGCATGTTGCCGCCTTTGTAATACACGTCGCCTGATCCCGAGTTGTTGACGTTGTAGGTGCCAATAATTGGAATGTCATTTTTGACCAAAGCTCGGCAGCCGATCACGTAGTCCTGGGCTTCTTTTTCGGTAAAGTGATATTCGACGAACAAGTTTTCTGAGTAGTTGGTGAAGCTTTCATGAATCCACATGTCGGCAGCGTCTTTCATTGAGACGTTGTTGCCAAACCATTCATGGCCAGACTCGTGAATGATGATGAAATCGAATTTAAGTCCGACACCCGTCTTGCTGAGGTCCCTGCCGCCATAGCCGTTCTTGAATCCATTGCCGTAGGTCACAGAGCTTTGATGCTCCATGCCGGTGTAAGGAACGACGACTAGTTTGTAGCTGTCTTCGTAAAACGGATATTTGCCGAACCAGTGTTCAAACGCTTTGAGGGTTCGTGGCACTTCTCGGAATTGTTTTTCTGCTATGGCGCGTTGGTGATCCAGGACCCAGTAGTCGATGTCCAGCTCGCCGGCTTCACCCTTGAATTTTTCTGAGTAGTTAACGTACTTGCCAATGTTGACGTTGACGCTGTAGTTGTTGATCGGGTTTTTAACCTGCCAGTAAAACATCTTTTTGTTCTGGTCTTTGTCGTGTTCGGTTTTTATCAGTCGACCATTGGAAACGGCAACCAGGTCATCGGGAACAGTGACGGTGACGTTGGTGCCGTTGTCCGGTTCGTCGTAACCGTGATCTTTATTCGGCCACCAGATGCTTGCGCCGATTCCCTGGCACGTTGTGGCGATAAAGTGATTTCCCTTTTCGTCTTTGTCCCAAGTGATACCGCCTTCCCACGGTGGTAGCTTGCTTTCGGTAGGCGTGCCTTCGTAAAAGATCTTGATCTGATCGTCGCCTTTGGGCAGTTCATTCTCAAACGTGATCCAGTAGACGTTTCCTTCTCTCTCGTATTTCAGGCTCTTCTCGCCGTGTTCAACTTTTGTTATCGCAAGTGGCGTTTGCAAGTCGATTTGCATTCGCTTGCTTGGCTCAAGCGTCGTGAACGAAATGAGATTGGAGCCTTTGATGTATTTTCTTTCAGGGAAAAACTCTACTTCCAGATCGTAGTGCTTGAGGTCCCACCATTCTCGCTCAGGCGTAACGGCTCCACGCAGTTTTTCCTGCCGCGAGAATTCCAATTGTCGTGTTCTCGGCTTTCTGCGTTTCTTTCGCCGTTCGGCTTGCTCAGCCTTTTTTGTTGCCCGTTCTTTTTGGGCGTCTGTCAGTTCGGGATCCTGATTGACGGCCTTTTCTTTTTCTTGCGTTGTTTCTTGACTGATCAAAATGGATGATGAAGTCGCGATCAATACAAAAATCAAGACGAAACGAAAAACAAAATTGTGAAGGAGATTGGCAGCCTGCATCAGGAGTCTCTCAAATAGAATGTTCAGAGTTGTTTGTAATTAAAGCCAATGTCGAGATAGGAGTCGCAAAGCCGAAAAACTAACCGGCCTCGCGCTGAGTAAGTTTGAGCACCATTGCGGTGTCGGAACTCTTTGAGCTTTCGGGCTCCTGTTTTGGTTCTCCCTGACATCCTTTGACGATCAGCATGATGACGACAAACAGGATAGCCGCAAAGAGAGTGTACATAACCCACGACGGAACGGATTTTCCTTCCCATGAGTTGATGTTCGTCAAACCAATTTTTTCACCGTCGTCCTGCTTCTTTCTCAATACCTTGCCGCAGTGCGGGCAGTCATCGCAGTCGGGTGTAATTTTTTCACCACAGAATCGGCATCGATGCATTTGTTATTCGCAGTCTGATTTAGGCAAAGGAATGAGGAGGAAGAATTATTTTGTAGTGTTGATAAACGATTCTAACCAAATCGTTTTTGCACGCACTGCATGATGTCGTGCAAATGGGGCTCGGCAATCTCATAGTAAACAGCGCGTCCTTCTTTTTTACTTTTCAAAAGTCCGCATCGTTGCATCAGACGAAGGTGATCTGAAGTTGTTGGTTGGCTAAGTTCGCAGTGAGAAGAGATTTCGTTGACGCTAAACGTTTTCTCCGTCAGCAGCAGTTGCACGATTTGCAACCGGTTGGGGTTGGCTAGGATTTTTAAGCAATTAGCGGCATGAGTTAGTGCGATGTCGTCCAGTGGCTTGAATTTTTCTTTGGTGCTCATTGCTTCAACATATCGGAAAAGTCCGATGTTTACCGAGAAATTGAAATTGGGATCAGCACAGGTGAAATATTTTGGGAAAAACGGCCGGTCCACTGACTGGACGGCTGTTCAGATGGTGGGTTGGCGACTATCTTTGGATTGATTGCAACCTTCAATGTTTATCAATGGTCGAGAAGGACACAAAGATGATTCAAGCTCATGTCAAACCAAAGTCAAAACCGCGCAAAGTCGTTCAGGGCGCAGCGGCTTTTTCAAAGAGTATATCGATCCTGCAGATGATCGCGGATTCAACTGAACCGCCGTCGATTGCCCAGTTGGTGAAAGAAAGTGGCATGCCACGACCGACGCTTCATCGGTTGCTTAAAGCCCTTGCGGCTGAAGACATGGTTGAGTCACGTCCCAATAAAACGTTCGCTCTTGGTGCACGGATGATTCAGTTGGCAGGTCGTGCTCTTGAGCAAAACGACCTGGTTCGAATTGCGGCACCTGAGCTTGATTGGCTCTGTGCAAAAACGCATGAAACGATTCACTTGGCGATCCGTGCGGGCCAGGATTTGGTTTGCATTCACAAGAAAGACACATCTCACCCAGTACGAATCGCATCGTCTGTCGGAGGCAGTGTTCCTTTCCATGCGAGTGCGATTGGCAAATGCTTGTTGGCTTATCTTCCTGATGACGAACAGGCCGAAATCATTGACGGTTTGGAGTTGCGAAACCTTACCGAGTTCACGATCTCAACGAAGGAAAAACTGATGGAAGAATTGCGTGCGATTCGTGACGTTGGTTATTCGATCGCGCATCAAGAAAGCGATTTAGAAGTTGAGTGTTACGGAGCGTGCGTGTTTGATCGTGCGAACCGTCCGATCGCGGGAATCAGTATTAGTGTTCCTCTTTATCGCTTGAATTCTAACCGCTCAATGTATGTCAATCCGTTGTTGGAATGTCGAGATCGAATTCATTCCAAGATGGGCACAGGCACTTAATTGTCTTGAGCGGGGGAGTTGAAAAACCGGGAAGACAATCTCGTCTTCCCGCAGCCTGTTTCTTGTACCTTTGTTGGTCCCCAAAATTGTGACGTGTGTTTCGTCACTCGAGGTTACTTGCGGCTACTATGGAGTTCAGGAATCTCAGTACGCCGCACTGGTTCAGCAAAGTAATTTGGTGGATCTTTTTCATAGAAACGGAAATGTCGAAAAATCGTAGGGATATCAATTTCTTCACAGTAGTTTAAAATTACTGGTTTCCCATACAATTTGACTAAGAACTCTTTTTGCTCTTTGTTGAGTTCTGAAAACACAGCTTTGTAGGCTTCCTGTCGTGACTCACGAATCGTCTTTTCTAGCTTTTTTGCAAGACGATCAGATTTCATTTTGATGTTCGCCCTTTGTTTTTCGGTTAGCTCCATAGCATCGCCGATTTTCGAATCTAGAAGCACATGCGGAATTCCGATTTGAAGAACATTCATTTGCGAAATATCTTCCATTTGAAAATCAACTAACAAATCACAGACTTTCTCACGAAGTTCTGCTTTTACTGAAAGCATTTTCCGCTCCAAGATTTCTTCGATGTCATCGCTCTCTTGTAGGTTCTCATTGATCTTATTTCGCTTGTCCCTGAAAGAAGAAACCAATTTTTCAATTTCCTTTTTCTGCTCTTCAGTAAGCTCCATCAGTTCAAGAATCTTAGGATTATCGATACCAGCGTCCAAGACATTCATTGTGAAAGAGTTGGAGCGGTAGCGCTGCTGACGTAGCTTCTCTTCGTGCTTCCTTGCAAGAAACTGCTCAAGGCCTTCTTTCTGGGCTTGAGAAATGGGTAGCTCGGATTGAGAAAAAGGCTCTTGGCACGAGCCTTCAACTGGAAACTGTGCCAAACTAAATGCAATTAGGATTGAAAAGCAAAACTGTTTCATATCAATGCTCCAAGAAAAGGACGGGCAACTCCTTCGTGAGGTTAGCAAATTTGCCCGGAAAGATTGAGGCGAGTTTGCTAAATTTGGGTCTCCAGGAGTCCTCGCCACTACTTCTATTTGGATTCGCTACGAATTCGAACAACCCATGTTGTTGAGTGTTAAATCGTTGATTTGTTTTCGGTAAAAGTTTTGAAGTCGAAGAAGTTTAATTACGGTGTCACGATCAATCCTTCCAAACGAGTTGTCATTGCCGGGGGCTCAGGTTTTCTCGGCCAAAATCTTAGACGGTATTTTGAAGCTCAAGGGCGCGAAGTTCGCGTGCTCACTCGTTCTCCTTCTCGAGAATCTGACATCCAGTGGGATGCCCGCAGCATTGGTCAATGGACAAGTGCGCTTAACGAAGCCGATGCGTTGATCAATTTGACGGGCCGTTCGGTTGATTGTCGTTACAACGCGAAAAACAAAGCAGAGATTCTTTCCAGTCGACTTGATTCGACCCGTATACTGCACGAGGCGGTTGCGGCTTGCGATGTGCCTCCTCGAATTTGGCTCAATAGTTCAACGTCAACGATCTACAACGATACGCGCGGCGAAGAACCGGCCAACCAGGAGATGACGGATAACATTGGCGACGATTTTTCGATGGGAGTTGCCAAGCAATGGGAGGAAGAGTTTTTCCGAAATGACCTGCCCGGCACGATCCAAACGGCGCTTCGAATTGCGATCGTGATGGGCTCTGACGGCGGCGCGTTTCCAGTCATGAGCAAGCTTGCGAGGTATGGACTTTGTTCTCCACAAGGCCCTGGCGATCAGTGGATCAGTTGGATTCACATCGAAGATTTTTGTCGGGCGGTGAGTTTCCTGATGGATAGCCCTTTGCCCGGCGTGGTAAATGTCTGTTCGCCCAATCCTATTCAAAACAGAAACTTCAATGGCTTGTTGAAGCAAAAGCTCAAGCCGTTGATTGTGCTGCCGCAACCTGAATGGCTTTTGAAAATCGGGGCAGTTTTTCTACGAACACAGACGGAATTGATATTGAAAAGCCGCAAGGTCTCGCCGTCGCGCCTGGTTGCCCAAGGCTTTAATTTTTCATTCGCTGACGCCGATTCGATGATGTCAGATTTATTGGACTGACAGTCCTCTCGGGTTATCAACTGGCAGCGTTTAGATTGCTTGAGCCGCTATGTCCGTTTGAACTCAAGGCGATCTATTTGTTACAACGGTGTGAGGATTCTTCTTGATAGAATTTACTCCCCCTGAGGATTGGGATTCACTTTGCAAAGTATCTCAGTCTTCTAATTCAAATAAAGCAAATTCAAAACAGCCCCCGTAAACTTATTGGACTTCGACTATGGACTCTTTGACAATCTCCGCTCCAACCTCCGATGAGTATCACGAGTTCTATCACAAGTACATTTCAAAAATTGAGTCTGACGATTTTCTAACTGCTTTCGAGCGCCAACCCAAAGAGTTGAAATCCGTGCTGGGGAACCTTGAGCCCGAAGAAGAATTGAAGTTGCACGAGCCCTACACTTGGACTTTGAAACAGGTGCTTGGGCACTTGATTGATTGCGAGCGGATTTTCAGCACGCGGATGTTGCGAATTGCAGTGGGAGATGAGACGCCGATTCCCGGCATCGACCAGAATATGTACGTCAGCAACATGGACTATGAGACCGTTAAAATGTCTTCGTTGCTCAACGAGTTCAAGCATCTTCGAAAGGCCAACGTGCTTTTGCTCAAACGCCTCAAACCGGAATCACTTGAGCGAATTGGAACGGCTTCCGACAATCCAATTTCTGCGCGAGCTAACTTGTTTATTCTCGGTGGCCATTTTGTTTACCACATGGAGATCATTAAGAAACGGCTTGGATTAAATTGAGATGAAGACGTCTGTTTTGTGAATCGCACGAAATTTTCTGTTGGAGTTGCTTCTGTGTTGTTAGGCCAAGGATGTTTCTTTTTGCGCCCTGAGTTAATTAAAACACTTGGATTTTTGAGGTCGTTTTTGGCTCGTGATAGTGAATTCACAATGACGCACATGCCCAATGATGGATTTGTCTAGTCCTTCAAGCTACCCGGTAGGTGGGGATAGATAGCTCTGCTTTTGGTCGGAAAGAGATAGGAAAAGCAGCTCACTCGATTTATAATCAAAACGAGATCAAATTTAAGAAGTTACTATTTACGTCGCGGCAACAATACCCAATTAGCAATCAATTTGGGATTCTGGAGGCAGTGCTTTGTCAAACAGAGAAGATGCTTCGGTGGATCACGGCTCAATTAGCTTGTTGATTCCTCCTACTCGAGCTGGTGATCCAGAAGCTCGAGAGAATCTCATGCGCGAACTCAAAGCGTATTTGGAAACCTCGGCCAGACGGCACATGGATCCGCATCTTAAATCCAAAGCTGGACCGTCAGACATCGTTCAACAATCGTTTGTTCAGATCATCGAAAAATTTGAACAGTTTCGTGGAGAGAATAGTCGGGAGCTCCGTGGGTGGATTGAACGGATCGTGATCAATGAAGTTGGGCGCACTCGGAAGAAATTCCACACCGCCAAACGGGATGCGAAGCGCGAAAAATCCATGTCCGCAAAAACGTCTCATGCGTTTGACTTCATTCCCTCGGATGGGGCGCTCACACCGTCAAGCGAAGCCATCAGCAAAGAACGAAAAGAGCGACTGAATCAAGTGTTGGCTGAACTCAAGCCAAGTCATGCAGAAGTCATACGACTGCGAGTTTTCGAATCTTTGTCATTCAAAGAAATTGGTGAAAAAATTGGAAAGTCCGAAAACTCGGCTTCTCAGCTTTGGTATCGAGCAATGTTGAAATTCGAGTCTAGGTTGAATCCCAGCGAGTTTGAATCGAAATAAGTTGAAAACTTAAGAATTTGCGATGTCCAAATATTGGTGATTTGCCATGACAAAAAGTTTTTCGTTGAATTTTGATTCGAAAGCCATCTTACAGAGTAGACGAATAAGTACTCATTAAACGTTAATCCAACGCGGTTAATTCATCGAAGCTAAAAACGATGTCAAAAGATGGTAAAAAAATTGCTCCCGATACAACGAGTCATCAGCGGCTGGTGGAAATTGCGAAGCGGCTGGATTCCAGCCTGCCCAATGTGTCCTCGCCCGATCAAAGTATCGACGATTCGGAAGGCCTGTCTGCAGAAGAACTGGATGAGCTTGAACGAGTTAAAAACGCGTTGGACTTTCTCAATGCGGTCAAACAGGATCAACAATCAACTTACGGCGATCTAAAGACTAATGCCAACAGGCAGACGCTGTCAGCTCATTCTCTTGACACGCTACGTGAAGGCGCGAAGATTGACCAACATGAGTCAATTGATGCTGTTGGAAGATTCGAAATTCAAAGGCTGATCGGGCAAGGCGGTTTTGCGAAAGTCTATCTCGCTCGCGATCCGAAACTAAATCGTAACGTCGCGATTAAAGTGTTACGTTCGTCTCGATTCGATTCGCAAGAGGCAGGCATCCGGTTCGAGCGCGAAGCCCAAGCCGCCGCGGTGTTGAGCCATCCCAACATCGTCCCTGTTTTTGAGACGGGTGAAGTTGAATCAAAGCGGTATATCGTATCGGGTTATTGCGATGGGATTACGCTGGAACAATGGCTTAAAGAAAACTCCGGAAAAATTTCACCGAGAACGGCAGCGAAAATTGTCTCAACGCTCGCTGAAGCAGTTGAGCACGCACACCAACGCGGCGTGATTCATCGTGATCTCAAACCGGCGAACATTTTGTTAGAGTCGGCCTCAGATTCTGAAAAAGCACTCGTATGTTCTGATGAAGCTGCCGCAGGAACTGATAAAGCAGACTCCCCCGCGCAACACCAAGATTTGGATTGTCAGCTATTACGCATCACAGATTTTGGATTGGCCAAGCATGCCGAATCTACCGATGTGATGGAGACAACCGAGGGAGCGATATTGGGTACCCCTGCCTACATGTCGCCTGAGCAAGCAAGTGGGCTGCGCGATGTCGGTTGTCCAACAGATGTTTACTCGCTCGGAGCAGTGCTCTACGAGTTGCTCACCGGACGGGTCCCCATCCTTGGCGAGACTTACATTGATACTTTGCTGGCGATAAAAAAAGAAGACGTAAAACCACCGCGTCAATTGGATAATACTATCCCGCGAGATCTGGACGCCATTTGTTTGATGAGTTTGCAGAAGTTTCCTGCCAATCGTTATGCTTCGGCAAATGAGTTGGCGAAAGACTTGAATCGCTGGCTCAAAGGTGAAGTTGTTGTCGCGAGGCACCCAAGTCGAGTTGAGCGAATCCAGAAATGGTGCACTCGAAATCCCGTGGTCGCATTTGCATTGGCCGCGGTTACCATCGCTCTGATTTTTTCGGTTTGGCAATGGAGAAAGGCGAGGGCGAATTTCGAAATCGCAAAGAAACAAACTCAGGTCGCAGTCGATCAAACCCAAGTCGCCATCAGTGAGGCACGTCGGGCAGAAGACGAAAAGACTCGTGCTGAAACGGCGACCACGCGAGCCGAAGAGTATCTCGATCGAATGACGGAAATCGTCGATGGATTTCTCGATGATATTTTTGATCGCAGCGCCAGCTTGATGTCGGACTCGCAAAAATCAAGTCTGTTCCAAGCGCTTGAATTGCAGAAATTGTTGTTCGAAGAAGAACAAAAAGACGTTGCGATTCGAAAAAACCGGCTTCGTATTTACTCGCGAATTTGTCGCTTGCAAAATTCGCTTGGTCAATACCGGGAAGCAGTCAACACACAAAAACAAGCGATTGCCTGGATGGGCGATCCGGCTAACTGGAAAACCGATGTTAAAGATCTCGATAGCGAATTCGTTGAGCTGGCGTTAGAGATGCGCATCGATGGCTTGGATGCGTTGACCAATACACGTCAAACCGAAAAAATTATCGCGGCAAGCAATGAGTTTTTGGGAATTATCGAGGGACACGAGGATGTGCTGTCCGAGGCAAGTTCGCTTTTCTATCAGATTACCGCGAACAACTATCGCGGGCTTGCTTGGAAACGTGCGGGTAAAAAACAGGAGGCCGCTGAAGCGTTTGATGTTGCCAAACGTTGCTTCGAAAAACTTGAGGATATCGAGTCGCCCCTGCGTATCAAGACCGTTGCTCTTGTGGGCCCGTTGTACATCAACAACGGCTCGCTGTTGGTAAGCATGAATCAGTTTGATGAAGCGTTTGAGTACTTTGAAAAGGCAGATCGGTTGCTCAAAGCTGGGTTGGAAGGTGATTCAAGTTTGAGCAGCATGCATATCTTTCGCGCGTCCTGTTTGTCAATTTGGTTTAGCACCTTGCAAAAACGAAACGAGACTCTTAAAGACCCTGCGATCACGGCACTGTGCGATCAAAAATCGGGCGAGGCGGTTGAGATCATGGAGTGGGCAGTTCAGCTGGAGCCAAACAACAATGAGTTTCTCCCGCGGTTTGCTTCAGCACTGCAGACGCGAATCATGTATTTGATTCAGGTAGGCCGGTTAGATGAAGGACTAAAGACGTCGGAGCGAATAGCTGACATTAATGGGCTCGAAAAATCTCTTTTGGGCGCAAAATTCGCTACAGCAAACCAGCGCAATCGCAGCCGAATCTTTCAAGGCAAAAACCAGCTGGATTTGGCTCGTGATGCGGCAGAGGAAGCGATTACCCGCGGGCAAGAAGTCATCGAGCGAAATAAAAACTACCTTCCAGGCTGCTTTGAATTTGTTCAGGCGCACGCTCAATTGATTTCAGTCGTTCACCAGCAAGAAGACTCTGAAAAGTTTTTGGAATCCCTGCCTGCTGCGTTGGAGTCGCTCGATTCAGTACTTGCGATTGATAGTAGTCCTGGCCGAGTCCAATGGTTGCAGACTTTTAAAGTGAGTTGGCTGCCGCTCAAAGCATATCACCTGGCGAGACTGAACCGTTGGGCAGACGCGGTGGAAGCCGCGGGAGCTATATTGAAACTCGAAGCACCAGCTGGTTCTGATAAGAAATCTTATTCCGCCGAAGCCGCCAAAAACATGGCGTCGATTTTGAATTGGTGGAGCGTCTCGATTACCGCAGACGATCGTGAGCCGCCGGCGGAATACGACGAAGCGGCGAAACAAGGTTTGGAATGGCTGAAGACCGCGATTGAAGAAGATGGCTTCAATGATTTAGAGGAACTCCAATCGTCGAAAAAATGGAAGTCGCTTCGAGAACACGAAGGGTTTGACGAAGCGATTATTTCGCTTTTGCCTTAGTCCGAGGTCGATAGCCCATGAGCCACCGGACTAATTTCTTTGCTTAAACCTGCGACTAAATCGTTGGAATTCCTCTAACGCGATTCCTCTTCATTTCTTGGTGGTTTTTTTGGTTTGTATTCTCGAAATGCCGCACTCATCTGGTGGTAGGTTTGAAGAAGCTCCATGGCTTGTTCATTGGTTCTCGAAGTTTGACCGACGGCAATGTCGTCTCTTAGTTCGTCGAGTTTATCGCGATATGCTCTGGCCTTTGCACGCTTGAAATCACTGACGGTTCCCGTTCGCAGGAATACTCCGACTTCCAAACGGCGTGACAGGTCGTCGCAATAGACAACTAATTTGTCTACCGCTTCCCAATCCCCGGTTTTAGCTGCAACAACACAATTCGCATTGGTTGCCGAAAGGTCAAACAGCACCGAACCCGGTGCGGGGTAATAGAGATAGGCGCCGAAAATACTGGCAGCAACCAATCCAACGCAAGCGACCATCCCAATGACCCAGGCAGGTAACGCGACGTCCAAACGGGAAGAAGTTGTCTGCTGACTTTCGAACCAGCTCTTAAGGTCCCATCGCGATTCGACTATTCGGAAAACCAATCCGAGCACCATAAGCAATCCCAACAATTTCAATCCATAGGCGCCACCACTTTTTTTATAGTGCTCGGAAATACTTCCTTTTGCCAAATTCCAAAGTTCAGGTTGCCCTTTGTGAAAGGGATGGGTGTAAACGTCAAACGCGTGAGTATGCCCGGCCGGGGTAACTCCCTTGGGATAAAGCGGTTTGTCCATTGCGTACGCCAATCCCAATGTCAGCGAAAACAAAAGACATAGAAAAATCACGACTCGCTTGAGTCCAAATGCGGATGCAAACCAGAAAAGCAGGCCGATGTTGATTCCTGCGCCAAGAATCAAAAGTGAGAATGCCGCGCCAACTGAATTGCCATGTTGAAACATACCCCCGATCTGACTCATTGCCAAAAGCGGTGTTGAATAAACTGGCGTCACATAGCAAGCCATCATGGCTGGAGCAAAAATGTTGTCAGGTTCTGTTTCGCCCTGAAGTGTCCCGTGTTCAAATGCGACCGACATGGCAGCGGATACCAAAACACCTATCGCAATGAATACCAAAGACCAACTGACCATCTCGGTTGAAACGCCATGAATCACTGCCAACGATCGGCGAATGCCCGACCCTGCAACGACGTGCGCTGCTTTCTTGTCGTCTTTTTCTGTCGCGTCGGATGAAACAAATATTCCCCAGACGGCCCCTACTCCAGTCACAATCAGCATTGCAGCAGCACTAAAAACAATGATCGCGATTGGATCCGAAAGTGATAATCCGTAAAGAACCGAAAGCGGATTGAACAACGGAGCCGTCAATCCAAACGCAATAATAGTTCCTTGCTTGACACCTGCCCGATGAAGCTCGCGAACGACCGGGATCACGCCCAATGAGCAGACTGGCAATAACATGCCAATGCCCCAGCCGATCAGCAGGCCATACCGCCCCGAGTTGCCAAATAGCAAGCGGGTTTTGTCGTGGCCGAGCATGTTGCGAAAGATTGCCGCGATAAAGCATCCAAAAGCAATCCAAATAGCGGCATCCATCAGTACTTGAGCACCTCGCAGTGCCCCGCCGGCAAGGAAATATTCGATCACTTGGCTGCTCCCGAAGATTCGCTGAACGTTTGAAGTTTGTCCAACATGCCTTTAACCTCTTCTGATTTCAGTTTCCATGATTCACGGAATGAAGCGTCTGATGCGTCAGGCGAAATCTCTTCAATGATCTTGGTAAGACCACCCGAAAGCGATTTGACGGAATTCCAATCGGCTTCTTCCAGATTTGATTTGGCAGCGATGTCCGGCAGCCATTTTGCGACGTCGGCCATTTCCGTTCTCAAGTCAATTTCCATCGTGTGATGTTTGACTTTTTCGTCTTCTTCGCTGTGCCCCGCGTTACCGGCTTCGTAGTTGGCTTTGGAGTAGAAATGCGAATGGCCAGAGGCGCCTTCGCCATGAATCACTTCAACATAAGGGATCTCGATAGGGCTCGGGAAATCGCCGGTTCCAACCAGTGACTCATGCATTTGGCACATTCGTTGGATTGCCGCTGAAAGTGTTTTTGGCTTGTGCAACGATAGATGTGGATGCGAATGTGAGCTTTCTTCCGATGAGCTTTTTTGCTTGGATTCAGCGTCGCATCCAGCCAGCAACACAGCCGTGGCAAATAGACAGATTGTGGTAATCGTTTTAGGTTTCATCTTACATTCCTGGTACGTTGATTGAATTAATGATTTCGTCAATGGTTGAATCGCTGTTGTGAGAATTACTCGTGATTCGCAACTTTAGAACTGGTTTGGCAACGGCTTTGACGTCATCTGGAGTGACGAATTGGCGGTTCTGTAAATACGCCCAAGCTTGTGCCATTTGTTGCCAGATAATCACGCCACGCGGACTCAATCCGATATTGACGTCTGCGTGCTGCCGCGTTGCAGTCGCCAAATCGACAAAGTAGCCACGGATCGATTCGGTGACCTCGACGTTTCTGACGGCATCTTGAAGTTGACTCAACTCCTGTAAGCTGGTCACAGGTTGTTGCTGGGCGACGGTGTTGTTACTACCAATGTTGTCTGCCAACATTGCAATTTCGTCGGTGCGAGCTGGATAGCCAATACTCAACTTGATTGCAAAACGATCCAGTTGAGCTTCCGGTAATGGATAGGCTCCATGGCTTTCGATTGGGTTTTGGGTCGCGATCACAAGAAACGTAGACGCCAGCGGCATTGTATTGTTGTCGATCGTTACCTGTCGTTCGGCCATTGCTTCGAACAGTGCACTTTGAGTTCTGGGGGTGGCTCGGTTGATCTCATCCGCCAACAGCAGGTCAGAAAAGACCGGGCCGCGTCGAAACTCAAACTCTTGCTTTTTCTGGTTGAACATATTGAAGCCCGAGATGTCAGTGGGAAGCAAATCAGGCGTGCACTGAACACGGGCGAAGTCGCCACCAATGGACGCGGCCAACGCTTTTGCCAACGTCGTTTTTCCAAGTCCCGGCAAATCATCAAACAGCAAGTGGCCGCGCGCAAGCACGCATGCAATGACCATCTCGATGACGTCACTTTTGCCAACCAATGCTGTATTCAATCGCGTTCGAAGCAATTGAATACTACTTTGAGCTTCGGCGACTGTTTGAGAAGCTGGTTCCGAATTGTGCATTATTTTTTCCGGTTGCTGTATCATTATTTATTTACTGGAGGTAATTGGGTTGTCGTTGCGAGAGGCTCGAATGCGCTTTAGCGATAGTGACTTAACAGCGCCTTCGCACGTCAGAACAAGTTCCTGGCGTGATGCTGGAGTTGTTTTTTCCGAATAGTTGTTCGCGTTCCAGATATTGAAGAAACCACTCAACGCGTTTGATTCGACTCGTGTGTACCAAACGTTGATGGTCTCCGAAGCAGGTCGTCGGTCACCAGCAAATCGGAAGCGTAGATCGATCAATTGTCGCGTCGCTTGTAGCAATCTTTGCGGCCAAAATATTCGAACTAGAAACCACCACCCAAGCATCAATCGGGTAATTATTTCAGCTCGAAAAAAGAATGCGAGGAAAACGGAGGCGATGAAAAGTGTTACCGTCAGTGGGTTTTCCAGCACCCAGTACCAGACCATCAAGGTTTGGGTGGTGACCCATTGCATCACTGTTTGTGTGCTGTAGGGAATCGGATAGCCAGGCGTGGGTTCCACAGGAATCCAAAATTTTCCATCGAGGCATACCTCTGGCCACATGTGAAGGTTGTCAGCAGTGACAATCGATTGTCGCGCTCGCGAGTCGTAGTCCTTTTTTTGAACTAAAAAACCACTGGCAATACGGGTCTTGTATCCTGCAGATCGCAACGCCAACGCACAGGAAGTTGCAAACATGTAAGAAGGCCCACGGCCTTGGTCGAGAAACAGACCGACCGAATCGTCGACTTCTTCGTCCGTATCCCAGTTTGGATCCAGGGCAAAATCATTCCGCAGATGGTTGACGATTGATTCGACTTGCATCCATCCGGGGGCGATACCTTCAGTCCATTGGTTTGCCAACGTTTGGATTGCCGGTTGCGATTCGGTTTGGGGAATTTGAAGCGTACCAGCGGTTCCGATCGCTGCACGATCTTGGACTTGCCGCAGGTCCGGGTGTTCGCGCATCAAATGGTAGTTTGGAATGAGACTTTGGACGTCAATGATGCTGTGACTGGGGATGGTAGGAATATCCATCTCGATCAGCTCTTTCTCGTTCCAACGGAATATATCCAGTCTGTCCATCAAGGGTATATGCCATTGCTGCAGCAACGCTGGTGAAGGAATCGTTTTGGAATCGAGCCTCATGATTTTGACACGATGCGTTCTTCGGCCGGTCAAATATTTTGCAATGCTGCGCCCTAATCTAAATACGGGAGATCCATTTTGATCTTTCATGTAGATTCGAGGCAGTCTTTCGGGCTCCAAACCATCAGGTGCTGAATTCCAGTCCCAACCATCAAACTGGAAAAAGTGGTTAATCGAAAACCGCGCGGGCACGGAGCCTTCTACAAAAAACAGTGCTTTGGTGACGCGGTCTTTTAGTTCGATATCCGTCGTCTTGCTTGAATTTCGCATTGTGCGAAACGTTCGCCCTGCTTGCTCTGATTTTTTTGCGTCATGCAAATGTTTTGCGATCCCGGCAAGCGATTTCGCTTTGGTATTTCGCTTCTTTACGATCGGGCCGTCGTATCGTTCTGATGTAATGTCGTACAGCGAAGGTTTGTCATCTTCAATGAACTCATCGGATTCCACAGCGCCGCTGGTCGTCGCGTTGTTGCCCGCCGTTAGCATGTTTCCGTCGCCGATTCCCGAGATCGCAAATTCATTTTGGCTTCCTTGTTCACCGCCCGAAAACGGCATAAAACCGATCAAGGGATTTTCTCTGTGTACAAAAGGAATGGTGGCGGCGAGGCAGGCTACCAAAATCACAGCCAGCATGGTTAAGGAAACGGCAGACCCGTGCAGTTTCAGCAATCGTGAATCGCCGTCGATCGCTTTTGTTTCCAGCCGACTCCAATATTGGCCAAGCAACCACCATAAGGCTGAGAAGGCGAACAGTACGGCAATCAGAAAAATCCTTCTGTCATCGGAAAGGCAACAAACGAAGAACACCAATGCCCCGCTGAGGAGGGCGTTCGTTTTCTCGAACCCAGGCACTTTTGAAAAAACAGCCAAGTACCAACTGATGCTCTGAAGTATCAGTAAAGCGACAATTTCATTGGCATCACCAAAACCAAATGGGCGTATTGAGATATGCCAAAGCACCACGAGAATCCCAATGAGAATCGCACCAAATTGAAAACCAAAGATGGCTTTTTTTGTGAACGGAAATTCGGGACTGGTCCTAAATCGGTATCGCAAGATGCCGTAGGCTATGCACGGCAAAGCAAAAAATATCAAAACCTCAAGAATAAGAATCGGTAGCGATCGCGTGTGCCCCATGCGAAACATTTGCACAGTTGTCATTGCCAGTAGCGATAAAATCAGTACACCAATATTGGGCGCAAGACTACTGCGTTTCACGTTAACGGCAGAGAGGCCTCGGTCGAGGCTCAACTTTCGTTTTGAAATCATGTTGGCACTAGACTGAGTCACTGAAACTCCGATCCCATCCGCTGACTAAATCTTTGGACGCTGACTGAGTTGCTTTTATGACAATGGATTCGCTGTTGTACGATCGACCTTCGTCAGCCGTTCTATTGAGCAGTGGTATATCGTCTTCGATCTTGAACCCATCAAGTTCCACGACAATGGGAGTCACATTGGATGCGAGATTGTTTGTGTTGACGGACTGAATTGGTTTTGACTGATTCGTACCGACTGCGAACAAATGACCATTGCTTGCATGGGTGTAAGAGTGGATTGATGCAGTTTGTTGCGATTCGGCGTCGCTTGATAATTCCAACTCCTCTTTCATTTTCAACGCATTGGGTAGCGATGGCAGGCTTGCCAGAAAATCCATAATGGGTCGAAGGCCGTTTCGGTTGTCTTCGCATATCTGCCCCTGCTCGGGCAAGCCAAAGCTAACGACTTGCACCGGAGAATGAGTTTCGTGCAGATGGGTGCAGATGCTTGCCGCGATTCGAATCGTCCACTCGTAACTGCTTTCGACGCCGTGGCCAGTATGATCGTCGGGTGACAAATCGAGAAACACGGTTGTAGCTGTTGAAGAAATCGACTGACGCTCGCGAGCCATTAGCTTTTGCGATCGCGCTGACTGCGTCCAGTGAATGTTCCTCAAGCGATCGCCAGCTCGATAAGCCCTTACACCAATTGAATCGCCATTGTCGCCAGCTTTGTCACGCAATGTTCCTTGCAGGCAGAACCGAGTCGAATCGGAAACTGGAAAACCGTCCAGAGTTACACTTGAGGGCCAGACAAGCGTCGGTCGGAATGCATCCACTGTTTTGGCGATGTCCATTAATCCAAACGGAAAACCGTTGGCGACAGTTACTTCACCGGTAGGCAATTTACCTCTTCGGCGCGGAGTGATGGGGATTCGAAATTCGGATTCTGACCATGCACCAACACGTTTGAGTGCAAACGCAACAGCTTCATCATCGTCGCTTCCTTGCAAGAACTCGCCTTTAATCATCAGCCCGAAAATGGGTAGTGGCCAAAAGTTTTTCACGCGAAAGACCATTTCGAGTTCTTGATTTTCCTCGACTCGCCGATCAGGCAATATCAATTGACAACGAACTCCTTTCATCGAAAGCCATGGCCAGGCTAATCCAAGCACAAGCAATGCGAGAAACGAAAATGCCAATATGTACCCCTGCGGGCCGATGACTACCCCGACCAACAACGAAAATAAGATTGCGCTAACTACCCAACCCAATGGCTTTTTGAGCCAATAAAAAAAGACGTTGTAGTTGGGGCAAAAGTCGTAGTTAGCGACTTGAAAAATCCAATGGAAAAATTCTCGAAATTTCATGGAAGATCTTGCAATGGACAGGGAGATAGATAGGTAGAATGTGGGTTCACGATCACCGTCGCAAAGGCAACTCACAGTCGACGATCGTCACAAAGAAAGCTATGCGTCCAGACGACCAATCGGTCCTGAAACACAGCTTGATTTACAGGGAAGAGATTTTCACAACTGCAATAGTTCCAGTTCGGATACACACGGATCCAGAACAGGTATTGAGTGAGCTGTGTGAGCTGTAAAAGCGAACCAAATTTTCGATCAACAAAGAGTTTGCAGGTTAAACAAGGGAACAAAAACATGGGTTCAAAAGAACCGCTTTTGTTTCCTCAAAATTCTTGCTCAGAATTTTTGCAATACAGTTTGAAACTGATCTATGAACAAAGTCAGCTTGCGCAGCAAGGAATCGAGTTCCAAGGCGCACAACATCCCCGTTTTATCTATACAAGACAGGGTGGCCCGCGGGCTGAGGGAACCAGAGGTGCCCAGTGAAGAACTGCTGAGTGAGGAAGTTGCAGCAGTTGGTTGAAAGAAGAGCTTTCTTGATGGTCGTAGAAATTGACCGTTACGTGATACTGTTGGAAAAATTTGCAAAACGCACAGTCGTGATCGGATTCGATCGAATGGGAACGCTTTGAGTCTTGAGGTGTCGCATGTCCGTGGTTGCAACAGCCCGAATGATTGCACGTTTCGACGTCGTTACCGTGAGAGTGCAGGCCGAAGAAATGGGCGTGATGAAGCGATGGCCCGAGGTTTAATAGTAAAACCACGTATCCTAAGAAAAAGCAAATTAAATGTTGCTTGAAACGCATTCGTATCGCCAAAACCGACTTGGGTTCGATAGCCTGATTATTTTTAAAGTATGGTTAACTTGTACGGTGGGTCAAGCCTAATGGTTCTTCGCCAGCCGAAAAATCAAATTCCGCCGTGATAAAGACTCATAATTAAGGCTGCCTGGTTAGGTGGTACACCTTGCAATTGCATCAAAACCGCACTGTTCACTGGCTTGCTTTTAATTAAGCATCGAGCGAAAGAAGATTTATCCTTTATCCGAAAGTGCTTCCTCTGAAATTGCTTTCTCGACCCGATCTTCGAATGCTTTTAGTTGGTCTGTCATTTCATGGGATTTGTAGAACTCAATCATTCGAGTTTCAAGTCGCCGCGTGTACTTCTCTTCCGCACCTCGTTGTTCGCAAAACAATTTCCAAGAGTCAAGCATGAACGATTCTGCTTCTTCCAATCGTTCCAAACCCACAATCGCATTGAAATAATTTATTCGAATGTTGGTCGTTCTGCTGCTGGAGACCCCAAATTCGGAGATGCGCCGCTTTAGAATCTCGTTGCTCTTTTTCTCGACTGCAGCAAATTTTTTCGCTGCGACCATGGCTCTACCAATTCGAACTTCGGTATCTAGAGTAGCGTAATGGGTTGGTCCATTCAGTTCCAATCGGCCGTTGTGTGCGAATCTGTAGTAGGTTTCTGCTTCTTCAAATTGCTCAAGTTCAAACAGTGTGTCGCCAAGTGAATTGATGGAATTTAAGTAGTGTTTGTCTGGTCGAAAATATTCCTGGGCCTCATAGGCATTTAAGATCTCTCGCAACTCAGTTTCGGCGGATTCAAATTGCCCCATTCTCATTTTTTCGATCGCGATATTATGTTCTGTGATAAGCCGGCTTTCGGGTGCAGTATCAGGATCTTGGCAATAGCTTTTCAGAACACGTTGGTACATCTCCAGGGCAACTTTGGAATCATCAAGCTCAGAATATACAAGGGCTAAATTGTTTAGTGAAGTTAATGTCACTGGGTGATTGTCACCAAGAATCCTGGACTGTCGCTCGACAACTTCAGTCCGCAATTCTCGAGCTTCAATAAGTTCAGCTTTGTTATCGGCAAGAGCCCTCAAAGCTCCGGCCAAACGATCCATTGATTTCAATCGCATTTGTCCATCATCACCATCAAGCGATTGGAACAGTTCAACCGCGCGTCGGAAGTGCGGAATCGCTTCGCGGTCACCTTGTCCACGGTAAACTCGTCCAATCGCAAACCGAACGCGCGCTTCCACCCTCGGGCGATCTTTGAATTTTCTACCTACGCGTTTAGCTGCCGAATCGACCGCGGCGAGAATGGTTGGCAGTTGGCCTTTTCGTCTTGATCGTGCTTCAGAAAAAACATCATTCATAAATTCGTTGACTTCGACCGCGGTTTCTTCTTCGAGCTGCGCTTTCTCTTTGGCCGCAGATTCACTTTTCGCCAGTAACAAATTCTCGGCGGCTTCGAGTCGATACGCTTTGGCATTGTTCTCCGCTCGAATCCACTGATTGGTGACGCCGATCAATCCGCCTGTCAAAACAATCAAAAGCGCAGCAGACAGACTTGCGATTCCCGGCCGACGTTTGCACCATCGAGTAAACCTTCCCGCCATGGATATTGGACGAGCGAGAATCGGTATTCCATCAAGCCAACGGTCAAGCTCATTGGCCAGCTCACTTGCTGATTCATAACGCAACGACGCATCACGTTCGAGACACTTTAAGCAAATCGTTTCCAGGTCGGTTGGTGTCGAGGCGCGAAATCGAGTCGGCGGCGGAGCGTCATCCTCGATCACTTGTTGCATCAATCGCTGCGTTGTTCCACGAAACGGCAACTCACCACAAAGCAACTGAAACAGAATTACACCCAAGCTGTAAATATCCGAGCGGGGACCCACTCGGGCCAAATCGCCACTTGCTTGCTCAGGACTCATGTACGCTGGCGTGCCCACCGCTTGTCCTTCCATCGTAACGGTGGTGTCTGATTGATCGCGACGGGCCAATCCAAAATCCATAACACGCGGTCGGAGTTGATCGGGAATCGACTCGGTGGGATTGGCTTGATCTTGTTCGGGAGCGCCAACGTGTTGAGGCCGATCAACAAAGCCAGTCATGATGTTTGCTGGTTTAAGGTCCCGGTGAATGACACCTCGCTGGTGGGCATGAGAAACCGATTTCGCAATTTCCGAAATCAACGTTGCGGATTCACGGAAGCTCAACTCACGATTTTCAATCAGGTTCGATAGCGGTAGCCCATTTACAAATTCGCTAACAATGTAGGGAGTGCCGTTTTGGCGACCGGTATCGAAAATGCGAACGATCCCAGGATGATCCAATTGAGCGACGTGACGGGATTCGCGCAGAAACCGTTCACTTTCTTCGGGCGTCAGTATGCGATTGGAGCGCGGTATTTTAACGGCGACTTCGCGATCAAGTCTCGGGTCGCGCGCACGATATACGTATCCGAATGCGCCTTCTCCCACACGTTCGAGCAATTCGTATCTGCCAATCGCGATACGTTGGCCGCATTCTCGACAATCGGTTTCACCCAACTCGCGACCTTCGACTATTGCATCGCAAGACGCACAACGCCAATCATCGCTCGATTCTCGCGAATTGGAGTTGCTGGAATGATTGAATTCAAGCTGGAACATCATTTTGATTTGGTGAGCAAGATTCGGAAACCGTTTGCAATACGATTCTGCATCAAGCGAATCACGATCCGAACGTCCCATATATTCCGTTCGAATTAGCTCAAGCAGAACGAGCTGGTCGTTGGCGAGTTGAGGAAACGCAGTGGTGTAGGCTTCAATTCGAGTTTCACCATTGTGCGCAATTCGATTCTCGAGATCTAAACAAGCCAGATCGATCAACAATTCGGTATTGCCGCGCACTTCGACAGGAACGGCTGTTGCAAAATCATCTACAACGCCGGATTTCCATGCGCTTTCAAGTGCCTGCAAAGCCAGTTCGGCTTCATTGGTCATCCCATTTGCCCTCATTTTTAAATGAATCCTGACCGCAACAACTCGTTGTCTCAAGACGAGTTGCATACTTAACTTTGGTCAGCGGGCTTGGATTTTCATCCCCGCATTTACAGTGTACCATGAACTTATGGGAGACTTGGAAAGACTTAGCCAAATTGAAACTCTTTGGTCGATCGTGCGCAAAGCACACCAGCCTGACGAAGAGGTCGCTCGAGATGCGCAGCGACAATTGTTGGAGCAATACGGCAACGCGATTCAACGTTATTTGAATGCGAAGCTCCGTGATCCAGCTGCGGCAGATGATATATACCAGGATTTTGCGATCAAGTTCGTGAGAGGCGATTTTCATAAGGCGTCTCCTGAAATCGGAAAATTTCGAACATTCATTCGCACGGTCCTCTATCGACAAATTGCAGATTACTATCGTGGAAAGAAACGCCGGCCAAACGTTCAATTGGATCTTGAACTTTTTGAACCCGTTGATGATTCCGACGAGGAGTCGCAAGACGAACAATTTGCCGAGGCGTGGCGAGATGAAATGCTAAAGAAAGCATGGGACGCGCTTTATGAGTTTGAGGTGAATTCGAAAAAATTATGGTATTCCGTACTTCAATTGCGGGTAAAAAACCCGGAAATGAAATCAGCCGATCTGGCTCGGTCCATTGGTGACCAACTTGGCCAACCAATGTCATCAGCCAATGTTCGAGTGTTGTTGCACCGTGCAAGGGAAAAATTTTCGAAGTTTCTCATTGAAGCGATTTCCAATTCACTAAATTCAAACTCGGCTGATGATATCGAAGAAGAATTGGCTGATCTCAATCTGCTCGAGTATTGCCAAGCCGCACTTGCTCAATTTCGTGCCCAGAACCAGGATTGAGCTCTCCGGCGACTGGCCCGAGTTAATTTTTTGAAAAGCAGTTGTTGGCGTAACTTCGAAGGACACTAAGGTTGAAATCGGTACGCCCAACGTCGGGCTCAGTGAAAATGCTGAACCCGACGCTGGCTCACCCACCTCCGTCGCCTACTTGGAAGCAAGGATTTGCCATTGATTGGCTGAATTCGGCTTGAAGAAATAACGCGTCCCACCTTTCAATTGATATCGCTTTTCCGTGACCCCGTTGTTATAGGAAATCTTCCAGCCGCCCGAGCCAATTCGAAAACGTTGCTCTTGGCCAGCCGACATCGAAAATCCAAATGTTCCTCGGTTCGAAGTCAGTGTGTAATAGATACTTCCAACTGCCGATGCTGGACAGCTAATGGAAATAAATTGGTTGCTCATTTCGGGGCTGGTAGGAATGTCTTGCCCACCAGAATACGTGGTGGCATTGAGAGTGCTTTGTTGTGGCAGAACGTTTTGTGGCAGAACGTTTTGTCGAATTCCACTTTGTTGAATTCCGTTTTGTTGCAGACCGTAGCTCTGCTGCTGACTCCATTGGGGATAAGTCTGCTGAAAGTTGTCCCTGTGATACAGCAAGTGTAAGTCGGGAACTTGATTTTGGATTCCTTGCTGATATCGCGGATACCCTTGCGACGAGTTATTTGGATACTCTGGCTGATATTGCCGAAATGTTTGCCGATTATCTGGATAAATGGTTGTCCCGCCGTTGCCTAGCATAAACTCTCTCCCCTGGTCTGGGTTGTAGATTTTTCCGCCTCCACCCGACTTGTTTCCACCCTCAGATGGTACCGATTTGATTCCAAATTTAGTTATCTGTCCAAAAACGTGTGATTGACAAGCAAAGAAGAAAATCAACACAACAAAAATATAACGCTTCATTTTTTTCATCCCTTTATGAGTAAGTTGTTTAGAGCTTTGATCGCAATTCAAACTTGAAATGCGAATTAGTTTTGAAGTTCAAGTACGTTTGCAAACTTTGCAAATTCTGGTGAAAAGAATACGGGCTGCTGCTGATCATTCGTCATCGCTTTGACACGCGATGTTACGCCCGCAGCAAGTTCGACTGGATTGAATAGCGAGTCTCCAGAAGGGTTTGTGTCAAATTTTTGATCGCCAACCGTCTCAAGTACGGCGTTCAAAAATGTACCGTTGCCAGAACCATTCAGTCGCAACGTTTCTTGCTGTAACGTATTGGAGGAAAGGAAGATGGTTCCCATTTCAGGCGCCGCAAGATCCAACAATGGATTTCGCGAGCCAGGCTTGATCGAGTTTTTGGTCGGTTGCAGATCCAGAAACACCATCCGTTTGCAGTCTGGTAAATCCAATTGCAACGTATCCATCAAATCGCGCCAGGAAACGGCGGTCGAACGGGCTTTGGTTTCAATCGAGTTGGTCGTGCCAATGAAGAAATTGTCTCGCCGGTCAACGATTCCATGCGACGCGACAAAAACCATCACGACGTCGCCGTCTTTCGCGTTGTCGGCCAGCCATTGGAATCCTTCGAGGACTTCATCCTCTGATACCGAACCAGACAGCAGCTTCGTTTCAACACTGCCGTACAACTTTCCGTTTTCATGAGATTTCATGGACGCTGCGAAGGCTTTGGCATCTTTAGAGGCTTGCGGCAACGCGTCAAAATTTTCATCAAATTCGGAGACTCCAATTGCCAAAACCAGAGCATCCTGACGTTGAGATCGTGCACGCTGATTCAACGCGACAACGATGTGTTTACCTTGCGAACTCGATTTCGCGTTGGCCGCAATCAAGACAAGGTCATTCTTGCCAGGCTCCAATTCAATCTCATGTTCGATTGACATTGCAAGTTGATTGACGCCGCTTGGTCGAAAGACTTTGGCAACGTGCCCATTATGCAGCAACGTAACGGCCGTGATCGGCAATTCGTTGACCGCGTTGGCTTCACCTTTTACTGTGACCTTGGCAGATTCGGTTTGCCAGGTATCGGTCGGGTAAGTGATTCGAACAGTTGGAGGGTGATACTGCGCGAGGGTTTTTGGCTCGCGGAAGTCGACTGCTTGATCGTCTTTTTTGGCCCCTTTTAACTCTTTCATGGCAAGCTCCAACGATCCGGTCTTTAGAATGCCGTCGATGATGTCAGGGCGATAGAGCTTTTTACGAAACTGCTGGACTTCAAAGAACTGTGCGGATTTGTCATAGCCGCGATTCAAGTGCCATCCGATCAGTCGATCTGCACCAGGCGACGCATCGTAGTAGCCTTGAGGATGCCAAATGATCCACTGTCCATTGTCGCCCATGTAAAAATTAAGAACCGGCTCGGAAAAGTCATAACCGTTAGCCATTTCCATTTCGTATTCGAAACCTTCTTCTCCACGTTTCATTTTGACGGGAACGACTTGCCCTGGCTTGTATTCAAATTTGCCCAACAACATTAACTCAAACATTTCGGTCAGCGATTTGCCGTCGATCGAAACAATGCGGTCGCCAATTCTGACGCCGGCTCGTGCGGACGATGTTCCGGGAACGACTTTGAGGACAGCGCTGTTCTCAAATTTGAAATCAAAAATCCCAGTTGGAACGTAGTCTTCGATGCTCCAAAGGCGGATCGTTCGATCAGTTGACGAAGTCGCAATCAATTTTCCATTGCTTGAAGCACTGATCGCCGATACGAGACTGCCATGACCGATGAAGGCTCGTTTAAGTTCGTCACCGGCCGAATCCCACAACGCCAACAACCCTTCGTCATCTCCGAATACAACCGGTTGTTCAACGCCCAGTTTTGGTTTGTCGAGTAACGTGAACGCCGTCGGGATACGCCCTGAACTGATGCGATATTTTGATTTGAGTTGTGTCCCAAGTAGACGCTCAACAAAGTAGTTGGCTTCAACCCGCCGAAGTTTTACGTTTGCTCCACCGAGTGCTGGTTGTTCTTTTAGCAACGCAAGATCTTTTCGAGACGCAACGTCAACGATTGCCCGTTGTTTAAGATCCAAAACGCGAGTCGCAGTGCCGTGATCATTAGCTTTCCAATTTTCGGGAGAATGCGGTCGCGTCCCGAACGCGAGCCGTGACGATTCCTTGTCAAAGGCGACTTCGTAGATCGGTTTGCCTTGGCCTGCGAATTTAAATTTCTGCTTTCCTGTTGCAGAGTCCCATACATGCACCTCTCCAAATTTGTCACCACTGGCAACCAGTGATCCATTGGGTTGAAGCGATAGTGCGGTAATGTTCCAGCGATGTTTGTCGTAAGCCGCGAGCTCTGTTGCTAAAGCAGGAGACGAAACCGGATCTCTTGATTGCCAGACTCGGATCCAAAACTTACTTCGGCCGTCAACCACAGCATTTCCGGATCCTGCCCATCGACCTTCTTCCATACGAAAGTCCATCACACGTGGTTGAGCTTTGACGTTGTAAGGAAGTTTGGCCAAATTGTTGAAGACGTCGACCATCCAACCTCGAATGCGAGATGGCATGTTGCCTTTAGCTGAAATCCGCTGCCCATTGACGGCTGAGAAAACTTGCGGTCCCTCAAAATCGACCGCCAACATGTATGGCTTATCTGTTGGGAATTTCATCAAATCAAAGATCGGTTTGTCTGGATTCCGTGCGGGAATTCGATGTTGAATTTTTCGCGACTGCCAGTCCCTGACGAGAATCAATCCGTCCGCATCGACCGACACCAGTTGTTTCCCGTCTCGTGAAAAACAGGTCTTGCGACATGGAGCGTTATGCCCGGTTAGCACTTCGGAAATTTCATCAAAATTGTCAGTTGAATAGACGCGAATATTTCCGTGGGCTCGGTAGTCACTTACCCCGACCAGCAAATGTTTTCCGTCGGGCGACCACGCCACTGAGTTCGCATTGCCGTATGAAGTCCGAGACATATCTCCACGAATCGTTTGGAAAAGATCGCCGGATTCAACGTCCCAGATGCGAACGATTTTGCCGCCAGCTACCGCGACACGTTTTCCATCAGGGCTGAACCCAATGTCAGCGATCTCGTTCATGAAGCCGCCGCTGTCGATGACCAGCTCGGCCGGCCCAGTAAATTCGCTGGCTATTTCCGCGGTAGTTTTAACGTAGACGTTCTTGGATTGACCGTCTTGATCAGCCACTCCGGTACTGACCAAAGTGTTTATGTCTGTTGGGGCAACAAAGGTTAGCGCGGGGCTGGTTTGTTGTTCTTCTACCACAGGAACCAAAAGCCGCATCCCGATGTCGGGTGCTCCCGCCCATTGCGAACGGTTTCGCCACGTCACTCGAACGTGGTCGCCTGGAGGAATTCGAAAGCTGCAACCTTTGATGACAAATTGGTCGGCTCCTTGCGGATTGTCGCACCATTCGGCAACGTTTCCGATCGTATTGAGAAGGCCAATTCGGTTTGCCCCTTCAGGCAATGCCCGCACTTTCACCGGCCCGCTATTCTCCTTTGACTCTCCTCGAAAAAGTTTACACCGTTGGGCATCAAGGTTTCGGGTTGTGGCACCAAAACTCCAAGGCAACGGAAAACCCGAATCCTGCGGGCCACGAACGGCCGCTTCCCATTCTGTTTCGGTCGGCAAACGGCCACCTGTCCAATCGCAGAATTCGGCGGCTTGCCGCACCGAAAGATTTACAACGGGAAGATCGGGATCACTTGCTTGTGAGTCCTTCTTGGATTTTTCTTTAACGGTCTCGCTAACAAAAGCTTGATATTGAGCGTTGTTGACTTCATCAACACCGATATAGAACGGCTGTTTGATCTCAACGGTTTTAGCCTCCAGCTCCCAAGAACGAAGCTTTCCGTCTGCAACACCGAATTGATAACTTCCGGGCGTCACCAAAGCTAGTTGCAACGGCGCTGTATTTTGAAGCAGCTGGACAAAAGCTCGAACTGGCAACCCTGTTAGTTCGTCATAAGCAGTATCCGGTTTGGGAACCAAAGAACTCGGCAGAGTAAACGCAGCTGTTTTTTGAGCTGGCAATTTGTTTAACGAAAGCTGAAGGCTGTAGTTTTTTGCCTCCAGTTCGTCCATCGACCAACGCGAACTCAGTGGCTCAAATCCGTCCGCCTTGGCAGCCAGACGAAGGTGTTCGATTTCATTTGGGTTCAAACGCAAAATTCCGTTGTTCAGATTGATGCGTTTTCCGTCCATCAAGAGTTCAGCATCGCTTGGAAAGACCGCAATCTGAATGTCGATGAATTTTGGTTCTTTGGGTTGAACCGGAACGGGATTGACCAGGTCAGGACCATTCTTTTCGGGATTAACAACGACCTTGACCGGCGTCTCTTTAAGGACGATATCGAACGTCGTTTTGCCCTCGCCGATTTCCAGCAAAGCCGTGTATTTTTCGAACCCGTTTTTCTCTACGACAAACGGATAACTTCCTGGTTTCAGTTTTAATTCTTCAAAGTCATGCGGCTCACCACTGACTAACAGTTTTGCGTTGCTTGTATCAGGCAAGACGTTAAGCGTGATATCCAGACGCTCGTCTTTGATCTTTGCTACAGGATTGCCTTCAGCAATTGGCTTGGCTCGATTGGAACGCAGATGTAGCCCAATAAATAAAGCGCCAATCAACATGGCAGCCACAATTGGCCAAAGCACGAAAGGTTTTTCAAGGATCTCGTTTAAGGAATTGTTTTGCGAATTCTTTGAGCCGTTCTTTTTTCTTTTTGTTTTGGTAACACCGTTTCGTTTTTTGTCCGTTCTGTTTTTCGCACTGTCGGCACGAAGCTTTACTGTTTTGCTTGGCAGGATGGCAGCGACATCCTGCTGTTTTGCAGCCTTCACCAAAGGCTCGGTAACTTCGATCGGCACAAGTGGTACGTCGTCGAGAAGATTCAAAACCTCGGCTGCAGTTTGTGGTCGCTGGTCAACTGGCTTTAGCAACAATTTGTCGATCACACGAGCTAGGTCATCCGGGATTTTGGGCGCAATTTCTTTGACCGGTTTCATGGCGTCGTCGGAACTGTGCCAACGCAACCAAGCGACATCCGCGTCGATGGCGCCTTCACCCGTTCCAGGGAAAAGCGAATCAAACTTTTTGCCTGTCAAAAGTTCTAACGCGGTAAATCCAAGACAGTACAAATCCAGTGCTGGACCAAAGTCGCCAAAGTCCGATCGGATCAACTCAGGGGCAAGGTATTTCTTACTTCCGTTGGGAACACGCAATTCACTATCGCGACTGGAGGCCTCAAAATCGCTTAGTTTTACCGTGCCTTGATCGTTGATGAGAATGTTCGATGGGCGAACCGACCCGTGTACTTTGGCTTTTTGGTGCAAGAAATCCAACGCACCGAGCATCTGCCGCATAACACTGCGAACTGCATCTGGCTTCATCGGTTCGCCGGCAATCTGGCTCGACAATGAACCTTTCATCAGCTCCATGACAATCCAGCCACGCTCTTGATCGACTGTATGAATTCGAAGCACGTTTTCGTGTTCGAATTGGGCAAGAAAACTTGCCTCTCCCAGGAACTGATCGATACGCTGACGATCGGCTGGCCCACCAGCGGATTCCGGCTCGGCAGCCAATTGTTTGATTGCCACGTCTCGGCTTAACGCCAAGTCCCATGCCCGATTTACGACTGAATCTTCGCCTCGGCCAAGCTCTTCGAAAAGCTCGTAGTTTGTATGCTTTGCCATTTTTCCCGTCCCATTTACCGGTTTCAAAATGTTTTGACGCGATACTTACGCCGCGATTTTGTCGTTGTTACAGAAAAAAAATGGTGGTCAGTGAAATAATTTCGATCTGCTCCGTAAGAGTAGGGACAACAAATTGAGATGGCTAAAACCGCCAATGAACTAACGGAGCAAAAACGGTGAATCACCAAAACATTTATCACGAATCAACACGGCACTTTCTGGCGCCCGTACTGCCTTTGTTGGACGATCCGCAGGTTTCTGAAGTCCTGATTAATGGTCCGAATACGATCTACTTTGAGCATGCAGGACGATTGAATCTTGCAGAGACCTCGTTTGCTTCGGAGTCTTCGTTGCTTGCGGCGGCACGTAACATCGCCGAGTACGTTGGACGCTCACTCGATGGCGACAATCACAGCATGGATGCGAGACTTCCAGACGGTTCGCGAGTTCACGTGATCGTGCCGCCAAGCGCTAGAAACGGCGTTTGTATTTCAATTCGAAAGTTCCGCAACGATAGTTTTGATCTTAAAAAACTGGTCCAGTGGAACAGCCTTTCCGCTGAAGCCGCCGAGTTTCTATCGATCTGCGTGGAGTTGCACCGAAATATTGTTATTGCTGGTGGCACCGGGTCAGGCAAAACGTCGTTACTAAATGCTTTGTCTGCAGAAATTCCCGAGCACGAAAGAATTGTTGTTATTGAAGACAGTTCTGAGTTGCAATTACAACAACCTCACACTGTGTATCTCGAAGCGCAACCAGCCCATCCTGATGGATCTGGCGAAGTCACCATCCGTGACCTGTTTGTCGATTCGTTGCGAATGCGTCCTGACCGAATTGTGGTTGGTGAAGTTCGTCGCGGCGAAGCGCTGGACCTGATCCAGTCAATGATTTCAGGACACTCGGGGGCAATGGCAACCGTTCATGCAACCACTGCCCGGGATGCTGCGGTACGGCTGGAAACGCTAAGCATGATGAGCGACGTTGCGATGCCCGCACACGTTGCTCGACTTCAAGTTTCCTCAGCAATGCAGTTGGTTGTTTGCATCAACCGCCAAACAGATGGTTCACGCCGTATTGAATCGATCACCGAATGCCTGGGAACCGATGAATCGGGGCAGTATATGTTCCAAGACATTTTCCGATTTATCAGCCAAGGGCGTGACAAGGCTGGAAAGGTAGTTGGATCACTGACGACCTGCGGCAACCAGCCAACATTCTCAGCACTACCAGCTCAAATTGGAATCGTTGATCGTGTTGATCTGACCAAGTCGCTATTCAGTTCCACGTAAAATCGCAGAATCTTTTTTGAATTTTTTTTCGTCTTCTGTAACAACCTCCCTCGTTTCCCGTAAGGACAGCGTCAAGTAAACAACGTATTCGGGAGACTACCAATGTTTAAGAAACCACACAGCATCGTCGAGGGTTTTCACAACGACGAAGACGGTATCGAAGCGATCCAGGTCATCATGATTGTCGCCATCGCGGCTATTGTCTTGATCGCAGTCATGACGGTTGGCCAAGAAGTCATGGACTGGCTTAAAGAAAAGTGGGGCGACATGAAGGGCAAGGATATTTCGTAGCGGGCGATGGCTTTATTGCCAGACGCTCGTTCGCCAAACGCATATTGGGGAATGCTCGTTGCCGAACCCAGTTGCAACTTCCTTTTGCGAAACAAGGAATAACCAATGTCTACTGCCACTCAGCACCATTTAAAGCAACCCGTTGCGAATAATCCAAGCCGTAGTCAACTGTGGTGTTGGGCCGCGGTTAGCCCGCTGCTAATCGCACCGATTTGGCTTGGGTTTTCAACCAACACACTTGGTCCACTGCATTCGCTCAGTGGGCTCGTGTTGGTGTTGCTGATCGTCTGTTCGGCTGTGACCGATGTTCAGCTTCGCAAGATCTTCAACTGGACAACTTATACCGCTTTTGCCTGGGCAATCGCAATCAATCTGTTGCCGGCATCGTTGGCGTCTATCACGGGCGCAATTGGAATTTCAAATTGTCTTTCCAGTGGAGTGATCTGTTTTGGCTTAATGCTGATTCCTTATTGTCTCGCTCGCGGTGGTGCAGGAGACGTCAAGCTCGCGGCCGCGATCGGTGCTTTGATTGGCCTCGATGCTGGATTGTTGGTTATCGCTTTCGCATACATTATTGCAGCCATCACGATCGCCGGATGGACGATTTGGAGCAAAGGGCCACTGGCACTATTTGCCGCGATGTTCAGGAAGTTTGGCGCAAAACTTTTTCCATTCTATGTGTCAGTTCCGACGAAACAGCAAAGCGTATTGCTCGACCAACCCATTCCTCTGGCTGGATTTTTCGCGATCGCGACCGTTCTGGTTGTGTTCGATGTTCCGTCAGTTTTGGGGGCATTCTAGTGCGATCGAAAAAGCAAAGTCGATTGGTGAGGAACAAGTCCAGACGCACTGGCGCGGCAAGCCTTGAACTCGTCATGGCAACGGCGATCGCAATTCCAATTGCGGGCGGCGCGTTATTTCTTGGCTTTCGAATCTGTAAATATGTCTTTTCGGCGCTCTCGGGGCTCCTTTCAATGCCGTTTGTTTGAGGGCAATCCAATGATTCGCAAATCAATTCATTTAGCACGACATGTTTTGCCAAACAAGTTATTGCTTCAAGAAGATGGAGGAGCTTATACGCTGTCGTATGTGATGGTGATCCCGATCTTGATGTTGCTGATTTGTGTCATTGTTGAAACCACTTTGATGATGTGTGCAAAAATCGGCACGACGTACTCCGCCTATTCCGGTGCTCGTACTGCAATCGTGTGGTCATTGGCAACCGACAGTTGGTCCGATGCCGAAAACAAAATCAAAGATGCGGCGGTCCAGTCGTTTGTTCCATTTGCCAGCGGCATGGGAGCCAAAGGATCTGCTCCAAGCAACGCCGACGACTATATAGACTCATATTCAAATTTTGCTGACGACCCAGTTTCCAAGTCTTACATCAGTTCAAAATACGCCAACGCTGCCAGTCGTTTGAAAGTTACAACCAGCGGAAAGCCATCTTCACACAACTCAGATATAAGCGTGACGGTTGAGTATGGTTTTCGATTCAACATTCCAGGCATTGGAAAATTGATCGGTGAAAAAGATGGCGACGGCTACTTTTTCCCGCTTAAGAGCACGGCGACTTTGCAAAACGAAGGTCCAAAAAACTCACAACAGAATCTGGGGATTGGATATGGCAAGCTTGATTGATCGACGACATAAACCATCTCAACCAGGGCGTGCCACCGGACGCCCACTTGCACGATTCCACGAAAACGAAAGCGGAAAAGTATCGTTGCTGGCTTCAATGATGATGTTGGCTTTGGTTGCGTTGGCTGGGCTGATCGGTAACACCGGCCATGTTGCCAAGGAGAAACTGGAAACGCAAAACGCGGCTGATTCTGTCGCTTATTCGTCATCGCTTTGGATGGCGCGCGGCATGAATGCTTTGACCGCGACGAACCATCTCCTTGGCGAAGCTACGGCGATTGCTGCAGTTCATGAAGCGCTCGGTGGGCCAGAACTGGATGTGGGAATAAAGCAGAACACAAGTGAGAATCGCGCTCTCGATCAAATCATACGTAACCTGGCGCGTCTTGCGCCCGTTGCGCCGTTGACACCGTACACTCCGGCGCCCATTCCCAATATTGATAAACGCGTGGTCAAGTTTGTTACTGACAAGACTTCGCCTGCCGATGGCGAAATGAATGCGTTCGCAACGATTTATGATTCGCGAATGGCGCTAAAGAGGCAACTGGCAGTGATTCTTCCCGCCAAAGCTTTGGCCAATCTTGGCTTTCTAGTGCCTCCGCCATGGGGCTATTTGACTGCTGGAATCGCTTACGGTGTGCATATCGCTGGCACTGCTAACATTGTCCTGATTGGCAAAGAATGGTTTGTCCTCCAAGCCCTTGAAGCTATCGCAAACGCGTTCAAGCCAGTTAAAAAGGTGGTCGAAAATCAGCTGGTTCCGACGCTCGCTGCTCATGCTCAATTTGTGGCGAGCTACGACCAAACCGAAAACAAGTTCAAGCCCGGAATTTTGGACGGAGCGGTTGAACGAGTGGTCCTCGATTTGGAAGGAAAACTGGAAGTTGAAGCTTCGCTGTTTCCAAAATTCAAAGAGCTTCGACTTCCGGTGGTGTACGAACCCAAGCCCAACTTGCGAGGCTCCAGCCAACCCACAACGGGTTGGGGCACCGACGTTCCCGCGTTGGTTCAGTTACCAGATCTAGACTCGGACAAAATGAAAAGCAAGCTTGAAAAAGCGATGGGGGATATGCAAAAACAAATTGACAAAATGAAACGAGACAAAGATGATCTGGATGATTTCGAAAAGGACATTGACAAACGACTTGGTGAAGATGACGTCACGGCAGATGAGCGATCAGAACTTCAACGCGAAAAGGAAGAAATAGAAAAATCACGACAAGCCAAACAAAAACGAATCGCCGAAATTGAGAAAAAGCTTGCCGAACTAAAAGCTAAAAAGGCAGAAATTGAAAAAGCGATTAGCGAACCGATACCAACTCAGTCCAACAATTTGAGTGTCCGCAGTATTCCTCAATCGCTCAATCAGGAGCAGGAACGCTATACCCAGTGGGTACGCGCTACCTATCCTCAAACCGATGGTTTTCGCGCGCCGATCCGGGCGTGGTTGAAACAGTGGGCGCCAAAATCAAAGGCTGCCGAACACTTTGACAAGTGGTCCAATCGGTACACACTCGTTAAAGCGTGGCAGTTTCGTAGTGGCTACCGGGCACGCAAGTCTGGCGACCGGATTTCGTGGAGCAAATCAAAAAAGCCAATTCAAATGTTTGTCTTGACGGATTCGTTTCGTGGCGATCGGGATCGAAAAGGGCGCGAAAAATGGACGGGCAGCAGCTCGGACGCAATGCGTGAAGCCGAAAAACTGTTCACGCTTATTGGTGTCGCTCACCGCGAATACGAGCCGCTTTTCTCTGAGACGCTTTATCCTTCGACGTCGAAAACGGGCATGACGGCTTATGCCCAAGCGATTTTCTATAACGCCAACACGCAGCAACCTGGTTCGGGACGAAGTCGGTTTCAGCAAAAAATCGGGTGGGACACACTGAATTGGGATCCGTCCATTGACGTACCCGAGTGGGGAGCGCCAGCGCATCAATCCGCTCCAAAATGGCCTTGGGAAGCGTTCGATGGCACAACTCAAGCGGCAGTTGCAAAAGTAAAACTTAACTGGCAAGCCAAGCTTATGCCGGTGCAAACCAAAAGATTAGAAGATGCAGCTGTAACACTTGAGGGTGATATGCGTAAGAACGTCGAACACGCAGCGGATCATTTTGAGAAGCTTGGAAACCACTGATGAATGGCGACGACACTTACAACATGGCCTCACGCCAAAGTCGATCTCGAATTGGGACCGCGACGCTTGAATTGGTTCTCAGCATGCCGATTCTGTTGGCTCTAATTGTTGGAATTGTCTGGCTCGGTAGCGCAGTGATTGCTCAAACCGAAGTCACCGTAGAGGCCCGCCATAAAACGTGGTCAAAGCGTGACAACCCGACTGGAACGGCATTGCTGTTCTTGAAAGACGATACCGTCAGCGACAAGGCAACCGAAACAGTAAGCATCAGTCCAATATTTGATGAAACAGATTCTCCTGAATCATCACACATTGTCATGGCTGGCCCATGGGATTTTGAAAAACTACTGCTGGACAATTCTCCAAATTGGAAGCAGTTTGCGATCGCTGCTGCAAACGCCAAAACGGGTGGTCTTCAAAACGGGTACGTCGATGGACGCAACAAGCTAACCCAATTCAAAAACGTGGCCGGCAATATTTGGAAAACACTTGGCGCAGACTTGATTCGTCAATTGACAGGTTTCGGAGACGCAGCAAAGTCTGTACTTGATGGTGGCGAAAATGATCGTAGTAGCAAAGAGTCACAGGAAAGAGACCGGATCGACCGGGAGTTAAATGCAAAGAAGCAGGAACTATCCAAGGCGCGTGAAGAACTTCGTGATCTCGATGACGAAGCCTCCGCGGCACTTAAGGAAGTCCACAAGAATCGAATCAAACGTCTTACGGCAGAAGTCGATGACCTGAAATCTGAATTAAAGGCGATGGAATGATGATGTCAGCCAATTTTTCAAAAGCATCTTTTTTCGCAACCGTAATTCAATACACGGCGCGACTCATCTGCATCGGCGCACTAGTGTGGGCGGGTTTGATTACTGCAGATGCTGTTGGCTCGTTAAGCAACCTCAATACGCCAATACCTGAAAACCTTACAGAGCCATTGATCTGCTCCTTTCCGGAAACGCTGATTCCGGCTCACGGATTTTGGACATTTGCTGACGCCGAATTATCCATTGAGCAATTTTCTTGTGACCAAGGCGAATTGAACCGCCATATACAAGAGCTGCTCTCTTCTAAGGCACTGCCAATAGACACAAAGGACACAAAGCAAGACGTAAGTCAGCTGGTTGCTTTGGCGAAATCCAACGGTGCAACTCAGACAAACTGTACTGCGGGCACGGCTTGGGAAATCGACACTCCGGCGTTTCGACTTTGCTTGATAACTTCCAAGTCAAACACGCCCTTGTTGGTTGCTGCTGCAATTGCTTTTCCAGGCGGTGATCGTTGGCAACTAACCAAGCTAACTCCTGAGCGATGTCAAAATGATCAACTGTTGCCGCTTCCAGTGGATGCACAAACCTGCTGCACTCGGCGAAGCGATTCTGGCGAACTGCAAATGGAATTGGTTACCACATCAATGACCGGCGAGTATCTTTTGCGGCTTTGGCGACAGAACGGATGGCGTGTTGACCCGTCGCCTTGGAGCACAAGTGAGAGCTTTAGTTATTTGTGCACTCGTGGCGAAGACGTCATATACGCATGGTCCGAGTCTTTGGTCGGATCGCGGACGCTCATGCTTACTTCGACAACAAACGCTTTAGAAAACGGCGTACCGGCAATGGTGCAAAAACAAAAACAAACAAACTGGAGACAACGATGAAACATCTGATGGGACTTGGATTTGCCGGCCTGCTGGGCGTCGTGGCCGCAGGCTTAAACTGGGTTTGGATCGCCGGGCTGGCAACTCCCGATCAATTCGTCGCAGTTAAGTCTGATGTAACGATTGGACAAAAACTGAACGATGAAGACCTGATTTCCGTTCCGGTTCCAGGGAATCGGGAAACGCTTCGCAAGTCATTTATCCCCTGGCAAAATCGTGCCGTTCTGTTCGGAACCAACGCCAATCGGGACTACGTTGCAGGAGACATCGTTTTTCATCGTGACCTTCAAGCTCCGGCAGAGAATTCGCAATGGGATGTGATCGGTCCGTTCAAACTAATCAGCGTCGGCGAACGATTCAAAGAACGCAATGTCGACGCGCTTGATTCCACGCGAACCGATGGAAACAACTTGACGATAGCGGTTGACGCAAATTTTGATGCTCGCACAAGGAAACTGCTGGAGGTAATTCGGACTGATCGTAATGGAGACGAGCAACAGCCCGCAATCGTTGCCGTCCAGGTTTTGCCTTCAAACTCACGAACACTCCAGCTTTCTCAACAGTTGCAAAACGCCGGGCAAACCGATGTTGTTTATCAAACGGTATCACTTGAAGGCATCGCTAATGTGCCAAGTGTTCTGTTGGCTGGCGACATGATTCGATTCGTTTTACCAGCCAACAAAAAGTACTAACAACCATCCGCCAGTGGCTCAAAAAGTTCAGATAACCCAACACAACTAACAAATGAAAATTTGGTACAACAACGTAATCGACACCCAGCGAAACGTTGCCGACGTCACCGGCAATCGTGTTCGAATCGGGCGCAATTCTGACAACGATGTCGTACTGGATAGTCCGTTCATCGCTCGAGAAGCGGCGGTGTTGCACAAACGAAATGGCGTGTGGGAATTGGTTGCCCTTGGCATCAATGGGGTCAAGCTTGGTGATCGTCAGCTTTACAATGGTGAACGCTGCGAAATCCGAACCAATCAGTCAATCTGCCTGTTCCCATTTACATTGACATTGGATCTTCCGCATCAAGTCGAATTGACACTTGAAGCCCAGCGAAAAAATTTCGACGAGACGATGTCCAAAGTGATTGGACAAGTCCATCTTGAGTTGCTGCAAAGGATGAACCTTACGGCAGATTCTGCTGGCCAACGCGACAACGACGAATATCTATTGGATCTCGAGCGGACCATAGACACGATCGCGGGATCGAGGCTGCTTACAAAAGAGAACAAGGCACTCGTAACTCACACCGCTGGACACGCCCTTCGCGACCAAATGCTCGCGCACGCGACGACCAAATGTTCCAGCAGCTTGCAAGAAACGGGAAGCCACTGGAGCGAAATACTCACCATTGTTCCAGATCGGGAAAACGAACTCGAATCAACCGCCGAGTACATGGAAGGCCTTTTGGAAATTTCTTCCAGCAGCGCCGACAAGCAACGTATCGAAGCAATCGAATCCGGGTTCTGGTCGTCTTGGGATGCGGTTGGCAGTCGCCTGCACGGTGAATTTCGACAATACCTTGCACTTCGTTACCTCAAGAAAGAAATCAAGAACATCGTGTTTGGCTATGGGCCACTCGAAGATCTTCTGCGGCTTCCCAGTGTTTCCGAAATCATGGTCGTTGATCGTGAACACGTTTATATCGAACGCAATGGCGTACTTGAGAACTCTGGCAAACGATTTATCAATGACGAAATCATTGAGACGATCATCCAACGAATCGTGGCACGGGTGAGCCGCCGGATCGACAAGTCACAGCCGTTGGTGGACGCGAGGTTGAGTGATGGTAGCCGTGTCAACGCCGTGATTGCTCCGCTGGCCGTTAGTGGACCGACGCTGACAATTCGAAAATTCCCAGATCGAAAACTGCTTATTGATGACCTTGTCTCGCGAGGTGCTTTGACGCGAACGGTTGCTGAATTCCTGCGAGCCATCGTGCTTTGCCGCCGTAACATTCTGATTTCTGGCGGAACCGGAACGGGCAAAACAACTCTGCTTAATTGCTTGAGCGATTTCATTCCTGATAAGGAGCGAATTGTCACGGTAGAAGACACCGCCGAATTGCAGCTTGCCAAAGAACATGTCGTTCGCATGGAAACCAAAGAAGCCAATGTTGAAGGAACCGGGCATTATTCGATCCGTGATCTTGTTCGAAATGCGCTTCGGATGCGGCCCGATCGAATCGTGGTCGGAGAATGTCGAGGCCCGGAAGCACTGGACATGTTGCAAGCCATGAACACAGGCCACGATGGTTCCCTGACAACCATTCACGCCAATTCCTCAGCAGATGTTTTGCTACGCCTTGAAGTGCTTGTACAAATGGCTGCCGATTTGCCAATCTCTTCGATTCACCAACAAATTGGTTCTGCGATCGACATCATTGTTCAGCTGAAACGTCAAAGAAACGGCCGCCGTGTGATTAGTCAGATTTCCGAATGTACGGGAGTCAATCCACGTACCGGAACGATTCAACTTCGCGATTTGTATTTACTGGACCAAACAGCCGAGCCGCAGCTTGAGCCCACCGGGTTGTTGCCGACTTTCATGGGTGAGTTGATCGAAGCCGGAACGTTGAGCCTTGACTCGTTTTATCATCAGCAAACTGTGAAGGCAGAATCATGATTCCTTTGATAACAACTGGGTTGATACTGGTTGCCGGTTTTGTCGCCGGCCGTTCACTGCTGGGAGCTTGGGACATCGCTTCGCAGCGCTATGTCGCTGACTTACAACCGATCCTCGATTCGCTTTCGCTTGACCCAAAACATACACAATCGCTGCTTCGCTGGTGGGGGATCAGCATCGTTGTCAGTTTTATCTTGCTGACGTTTGTGCTCGGTATGTTGCCGATCGCGATTGCTGTTTTGATGTTGTTGATCGTTGCACCTCGCTGGATCCTGAAATTCATGATCACGCGACGACAAACGTTGCTGCGTGACCAACTGGTCGGCGGAACAACCTCGCTTGCGAACGCTTGTCGAGCTGGCTTGTCGCTGGCTCAGGGCCTTGAAACCGTTGGGCAAGAATCACCTCAACCGCTGGCAAGGGAATTACAACAAATTGTCAACGAATATCATCACGGGCGCTCGCTTGCCGAGGCAATTACGACAACCAAAGAACGACTACAGCTCGATAGTTTTACTTTGTTTGCGTCCGCGATGAACGTCAGTCTTGGACGCGGCGGGCGGATCACAGATTCGCTTGAACAGATAGGTAAAACACTGCAGGAGAACCAACGCGTGGAACGAAAGCTTGAAGCGGAAACGGCCAGTGGTCGCAAAGTGGTTCTGCTGTTGGCCCTGTTTCCTTTTTTGTTTCTGGCTGGATTTTACGTCCTGCATCCAGAAGGAACGCTTCTGGTTTTTCAGTCAATCATTGGACAATTCGTCTTGCTTGTGGTCATGGGGCTGGTCGTCGCGAGCGTGTGGTGGAGTGATCGCATTCTCTCAATCAAACTCTAGTTGGACATACTGCTTTGAACATTCTCTCAAACATTCAAATTGGCTTTTTGCAACCAATCGCTTTGCCGCTGGCTTGTATCGCAGCTGGGTGTGGTGTTTGGCTTGCCATGGGAACCATTTCGCGAATACTGTTGGGCAAGCGTCGCACGTATGAGACTTTTGAGCAGTCGCGACGTGAACAATTGAGGCTGGCAAGTGGAACCTATCGCCGATTTGAACCGCTTGTTGATGAACTAAGGGCATTTTTTCCTGACAATCATGCGTCAGATCAACTTGCTCATCATCTTAAGCTGGAAGCCGAGTCTCCTCCGTGGAAGCCAGATGAATTCATGGCGACCAAATCAACGGAAGCACTCTTTGTCGCGTTTGCAATTTTCGCTTTCATGGCTCTCTTGGGAATGCCGATTCTTGCTGTTGGATTTGCAGGAGTAACCGGCGCGATTTATCCGACGTTGTCGCGAGGTGCCGTCATTAGTCGTGCCAAGTCCCGGCTTAAATCACTCAAGCTCCGGCTACCTTTTGCGATCGACCAAATCTCTTTGATGATGGAAGCCGGTGCTGGATTCGAAGACAGCCTCAAGACCGTCATCGCGGATAACCCCGACCACCCGTTGTGCGTCGAGCTTGCCGAAGTCGTTCGTCAAATGTCACTTGGTCGACCACGCAGTCAGGCACTCTCGGACTTTCGCGACCGCATGTCCGACGATGATATTTCCGAAATCGTATTTGCGATCATCAAAGGCGAGGAGTTGGGCACGCCGCTTAGCAATATTCTTCATGACCAAGCTAATCAAATGCGACTCAAGCGTTCGCAATGGGGAGAGAAAGCGGCTTCGGAAGCCGAGGTGCAAATGGTGTTTCCAGGCATGATCACGATGGTTGCCTGCCTGTTGGTGATCGTAGCCCCAATTTTGTTGCCTGTCGTTATCACGTTATTAGGCGGATGACCGCATGCACTTTTTATTAACGTTCAATTCATAGTCCGATTCACTAGCTCACGAGTCATTCGCATGTCCGCACGCATTACTATTCAATCTGGCATCGCCGCAGGTACTTCTCACCGAATTGTAAATCGTGTCGCCCGAGTCGGCAGCGACCCGCAATCAGAAGTGTGCTTGCCAACGGCCGACATCCCCAGTCACGCTTTGACATTGGAATTCCGTGACGATGGTTGCCGGGTTTATAACCGCTGCAAAAGCAATGTCCAAATTGGCGCCCAATTGATCGAACCAGATCAGGTTGCGGCTTGGCCCGAAACGGACATCCTGCAACTGGGCCAAGACACCGAATTACTGTTGGATTTTTTAGACCCTCAATACACCGAAAACGATGAGGCATTCGATTTTGATGAAGACGAAGAAGATCTATCAAATCATGACTTGAATTCTGAAGGGGACAACTCAACGGAACGACAAGAAGATCAGAAAAAAGCATCTTCATTAAACGCTAAAATCATAATGCAAATGGTAGTTACGACGACCTGCCTTGTTGGCTGTGTCTTCTTGCTTCTTCGGGAGCAAAACCGCAAGTCGGGACCGGATACAGGTCCTGGATTCTCAGAGATCGTTTCCACTGCGATCGCCAATCCAACCGTTGTTTCACCCGAGCTAGTCCAACGACTACAACATGCTGAGGCGCAGCGCATCCGTGGCCGAAAAGAGATCGCGCATGATGAATACCAATCCATAAGAGACGACTTGATTAGGGGCTCAAATGAAATCGGAAACGAATCAGAAAATCCGAACACACAAATTTTGAGTTTCATTCAAGGTCGATTGGAGTAAAAACGCTCTTCGAAAAAGTCGAATTTTGCCAAAGACAGTTCGGAGTTTTTTGTTAGCTTTTTCCGTCTCAAGAATTGGACCATATCGAATGCCTCGCGACTTTTTAGCACTCAATGCAAAATCTCACCCCTCTAAGGCCGGAGGTCAAACCCGCAAAAAACGACTTTTAACGGCCTGCAAACTGGGAATTGCTGGGGTTCACCGAGTTTAGCGTCGCCTATATACGACGTTGAAGGTAGGATTGATCGGTATGATGTTTTACGAAGAGCAGCCGGCGCTCTCTTTGAGCGCGTGCCCCGAATCAATGGGCTAGGTTGTGAGCGAAATCAATGAGAACTTCAAAGTTATTTTTACGCCAGTTCATCGTACTGTTGCTACTTTCTTGCGGAAGCATTTTTGTTTCGAGTGAGAACACGTTTTCGCAAGACCGCGATGTCGCTTCAAAAGTCAAACCGTTCTTCAAGAAACACTGCATTCGCTGTCATGGTTCGGAGCGAGAAGAAGGCGGCGTTCGAGTTGACCAACTCAAGTGGGATTTGGATGATCTGAGCAGCATCGACGATCTCCAAAATATCCTTGACGAAATCACAGTCGGTTCGATGCCGCCGAAAAGTGAGCCTACCCCCAGCAAGCAAGCATTGAAAGGAATCACTCTTGCTCTCAGCAAGCACATTGCAGGCGCCAAGGCAAAACATAGCGCTGGCGGCGGCAAGCCGATCCGTCGGCTGACAAGGACCGAGTACGTCAACACGCTCTATGATTTGCTGGGCGTGCGTGTTGATGCTGAAGACCTTCCCGAAGACCGCAACGTTGGGAGCTTCGATACCGAAGCCGTCTTGCTATACACGACAGACATGCATATCCAAAAATGTCTTTCCGTCGCCCAGGATGCTGCCAAGCGTTTTATTGCCAGCGGCAATCTCGCACCCGGACAAAATCAACTTAAGAAAACCAAGCAGCGCTTCAAAAAAAAGAAAATCAAAGGAAACGTCAGAAGATTCCTGGTCGTTGGCGCAACGAAAATCCCGCCAGCCGGATTCCAGATTGCACGCATTCCTTGTTGGAAGACCGGCCCAAACAAATCGGACCCGATTCTTGCTGGCCCCGTCAACGGAACGAAGTTTGAGGTCACCGGCACGGCGCGCAAACCACAGTACATCGATAGGATTTTCCACAAGCCAGGCCGCGAAGAATGGTTAGTGAAGCCAGGCATCGAGTTCGGAAAAATTCAGTTCATTCAGGTTACCAATCCACAACCCTTTCAATTTTTCGAAAAGGTTCGAAAACGCTACGGTGAACGGGTTCCTGACTCTGCAGCCAAAGACATCATCAATGACTTTGTGACTCTGATGAATCGCGGCCGTGAAGTCGACAAAACGTTGGTGAATGATCTGGTCGATAATTTTCGTGTAGGTAGACGGCAGGGCGAACCATTCTGGGAAGCAATGGTGCAACCGATGGCGCTTTCCATGTGTACGATGGAAGCGATGTTTCACTTTGAAACACGGGGAGAATCAAGCAGTAGTCGTTACGTTACGCCAATCGAAATGGTCAACCGGATTTCGTACTTTCTTTGGAGATCAGCCCCGGATGCCGAGCTAATTCGGTTGGCTCAATCAAAGAAATGGTACGACCCAAAGGTCAGGGCAAAACAAGTCCGCCGAATGATCAAAGACGAAAAATTCGAGCGATTCCTGAATGACTTTGCAGTGCAGTGGCTAGAGTTGGACCGACAAGATGAGATCGCGGTTGATCAGCGGCTGTTTCCAAAATTTGACAGCAGCGTAAAACCGTCCATGAAAGAGGAAACGATTCAGTTTCTGTCGCATGTGATTCGTGAAGACCTCCCGATTCGTAATCTGATCGATTCGGACTTTATGTTGGTCAACAATGCGATGGCCAAACACTACGGTTTACCCAGAGTTCATGGTGACGAGTTCAGGGTTGTACCGGTCCCCAAGAACTCGAAGCGAGGTGGGATTCTCACTCACGCTGGAATTCTGATGCAGACTGGAACTGGAGAACGAACCTCCATCGTCGAACGCGGAGCCTTTGTCGCAAGAAAGCTATTAAACGATCCGCCTGGTCCACCGCCGCCTCTCGTTGACGAGCTACCAGAATCAGGCAAGGCAGTTGAGAATCTATCCGCGGCTCAGCTGGTTGCAATGCATCGGAAAGCGCCGCAATGCGCGTCTTGCCATAACAAAATCGATTCGATTGGAATCGGGCTCGAAGAGCTCGATGCCGTTGGATTGTTCCGCACAAAGGACATCCGAATCAGACAAAATCTCACCAGGCGACAAAAGAAGAATCCGAAAAACCGAACTTTTGAACTTCCACTGGAAACCAAAGGCCGAGTGCAAGGCAAGCGTTTTACGGGAGTCGAAGGGTTGAAAAAAGCCCTGTTATCCAAAGAGAGTAACTTGGCCGAAGCATATATCCAGGCGTTGCTGTCGATGGCCAATGGCCGAAAGTCAGGCGTCGCGGACGAAACAATTGTGCAAGGCATTATTGAAAAGACAAAGAAAGAGGACCTGCCTGCCCTTTCAATCCTGATCGCATTGTTGGAGTCTGACGCACTAAAAACACACTAACCAAATTTCCGGGCGAAGCCGGAGTGGCTAGACTTCGGAATTTGAACGGCGTGGCCTAAACCAAATTTGAAAGTAGCCGGAGTCGCCAGACTTCGGGCGAATTGCCAAGGCTCCTGAACTCTGGCGAGCCCAGCTACATCCGAGCTTTCAGCAAAGAAACAAGAACTGCAAAATCGAGGAAACCATGACCTTAATAAGTCGCAGAAGAATGCTAATCTCAGGCGCCACCGCACTGATGCTTCCGAATTTGGAAGCAAACCTGTTTGCTGCTGGTGCATCCGGATCAGTGGCAGGGGCGATCCCCAAACGATTGGTATTCCTAACCATGGGATATGGAGTCAACGCACGCAATTGGTTCCCTTCGACAGAGCAAGTAGGAAGTAATTACGACCTCCCGCCAACATTAAAATCTTTCAAGGATCTAAAGTCCGATTTTTCGATCGTACAAAATCTCTCAAGCCGCCGTTTGGCTGGTCCTCACGCCGGTTCACAGAACTTTTTGACTTGTGCCAATTTGGGCAAAGAAGGCGTTGGCAATTCCGTTTCCTGCGATCAGGTCGCCGCAGCAGCGTTGGGAAATGACACTCGTCATAGTTCGATGGCGATTGCCGGTGGTCGCTGGCGCGTTGACGGGCACGGCACCTACGCCTCTTGGGCTCATGATGGCAAACCGGTTGGCACGTATGAAAAAATGTCGGCCGTCTACGCCGCTCTATTTGGAACCGGCGAAAAAGCTGCCCAGGCTATCGCCAGAATTGAACGCCAGAAAAGCAGCTTGGATGCGATCTTGGGAAATGCCAAACGCCTCAACGGAGAAATCAGCGCATCCGACCGCCATCGTGTTGATGAATACTTTACATCGGTTCGCAACATCGAAAAACAGCTGAGCAAAGCGAAAGATTGGGTTGAGACGCCGTTTCCCAAATCGCCGTTCCCACGACCCAATGATCGAATCGGTGGTAGAGAGCAGATCGAACTGATGCTGGACATGATGGTCGCCGCAATTCAGACCGACTCCACTCGCGTACTGACTTACATGATGCCAACCAACTTGGTACTCAAGTCGCTCAATGCAAAACCGAATCCTCATCAGATGAGCCACCGTCCCAACGTCACTGACCCCAAGGCGCCACACCAGCTACGTGATGAAATGCTGGCCGAGTTAGTTTCGGGATTTATCCGCAAGCTCAAGAATACCAAAGAGGCCGATGGAGGTTCGCTTTTGGATCATTCACTGGTCGCCTACGGTTCTTCAATTCGTCAAGGCCACGCCACCGGTAATGTGCCGTTACTACTGGCCGGCCACGGCGGCGGTGGACTGAAGCAAGGCCAGAATGTTGTTTACAAACCGAAGGTCACACCACTTGCCAACCTTTGGCTATCCATGCTCCGCCATGTAGGGGTAGATTCAAAACAATTTGCCAATAGTAATCGAGTGTTGACCGAGTTGGGATTCAAGTAAATAGTTCGTAGCTGGACTCGCCAGAGTTCAGGCCTTTCGACAAACCAAAAACGCAACAAAAGTTCAACTCACCTGTTCGGCTCCGGCGACATCGGCTACTTGAAAGACGTAGCTGGACTGCCAGAGTTCAGGCCTTTCGACAAAGCAAAGATGTGACAAAAATTAGCCCACCCGACCGGCTCTTGAACCCACTTACTAGTTGAAAACGACTGAATCAAAATGAAACGAAACAAATACATTCTGTTGGTTATCTTGGCGCTGATATTGCCAACCATTGTTGCCAACGAAATCGTGGTAGCGGCCACTTGTAAGGCTCCCCAAGTTACTTCAGAGACCCCGCAGGGTGAGACCAGTCCAGCAAAACAAAACCAGACAACCGATAAGCCTCAAGAGGAAACGAAAAAGGAAAAACGCAAAAAGAAAAAACGTGAAAAAAGAAAGCGCGAAAACAGCAAGCAACAATCGGCGGATGGCACAGATAATAGCGCTGAAAAAAATGAAGCTTTGGCAAGCGAAGAAGAATCGAATAGCCGTAAACGAGAAGCCTTTGCCAATCCCAAAGTAGACAACCCGGACCTTCCCAATATCTTGCTAATTGGAGATTCGATATCGATCGGATACACACCTTATGTTCGCAGGCAACTAGCGGGTAAAGCAGACGTTTACCGCATCTCGGGCAATGCAAGAACGTCTTCGTACGGGCTTCAAAATTTAGACAAGTGGCTGACGAAGCAACCAGCGAAATGGGATGTCATTCATTTCAACTGGGGTTTGTGGGATTTGTGTTACCGGCACCCAAAATCAAAAGTTCAAGGGCGCCGTGACAAAGTCAACGGAACACTTGCGGCCACTTTGGAACAATATAAATCCAACATGGAAAAAAATGTGGCTCGTTTGAAAGAGACTGGCGCGAAACTCGTCTGGTGTACCACCACGCCCGTCCCAGAAAAAGAGGCGGGACGCAAATTGGGCGATGACTTAAAATACAATCAGGTTGCCGAAGAAATCATGAAAGCCAACGGAGTCTTGATCAACGACTTGCATTCTCATGCACTATTAAAGCTGCCTGAAATCATGGCGCAGGAAGGCGACGTTCATTTTAACGACTCAGGCTATCGCCATCTGGCAGACAAAGTTGTTGCTGAAATATTGTCTTCACTTGCCAAGTAAATAAAATAGCTGGCCGTAGACTAAGGTAATGAGTCTTAAAAAAACGTAGCTGGACTCGCCAGAGTTCAGGCTTTTCGGCAGCTTACGTAACAAGCGTTCAAATCAACGAATTTGCTTCCGAAGTCTGACGACACCGGCTACCTAAAAAACGTAGCTGGACTCGCCAGAGTTCAGGCTTTTCGACAACTCGAATCAATAGCAACTTAAAGACCCTCAAAATGACACACCAACAAACAATTGCCTTGCTCCCATCGGTTCGGTTGGCAAAATCGAATTCAAATCGGATGTTGATGTTTCTGTTATTGAGCTTCTGCAGCCTCTACGCATCCTTTGCACAAGCGCAGGAAAAACCCAACATCGTTTACGTGATGTGCGACGACCTGGGTTACGGCGACGTGCAATGCCTGAATCCAGATCGAGGAAAAATTCCAACGCCAGGTATCGACCGGTTAGCCTCCGAAGGCATGGTTTTTACCAACGCCCATTCAGGATCCTCCGTTTGCACTCCAACGCGTTACGGTCTGTTGACCGGGCGATACAGTTGGCGCACCCGACTGCAGCGCGGTGTCGTACAGGGATTTGCTCCTTGCCTGATTGCCGAAGACCAACCGACCGTGGCCAGTTACCTAAAGGGACAAGGCTATCACACGGCGATCATCGGAAAGTGGCACCTGGACTTTTTGTATCAAGATCCCACCACCGGCGAAAAAATCAAACGCAAAGGAAAGAAGGATCTGGCGCCGGTAGGCAGCAAAATTCCAGACGGACCGATTCACCGAGGTTTTGATTACTTCCACGGCTTTCACCACGCACGTGAAATGAAAGGTGTGATTGAAGATGATACCGTCATCGAGCACGACGATGAAATCAACATGCTGCCACGACTAACCCGCAAGGCAGTCGAGTACATTGACCAGCGAGCCAAGACCAAGGACCAGCCGTTTTTTCTATACGTCCCGTACGGCTCGCCGCACTCGCCAGTTCTGCCCACCAAAGAGTGGCAAGGCAAAAGCGGGCTTAACAACTATGCAGATTTCGTTATGGAGACTGACGACGGATTCAAACAGATTCTCGAAGCGCTCGATCGCAACGAACTGACCGACAACACACTGGTCATTTTCACCAGTGACAACGGCTGCTCTAGAACCCAAGCCAAAATGGGAAAACTACAAGAGCAAGGACACTATTCCAGTGCACACATGCGAGGATCCAAGGCCGATCTTTGGGATGGCGGCCACTGCATTCCGTTTGTTGTGCGTTGGCCAGGCAAAGTCAAAGCCGATTCCACAACTGACCAACTGGTTTGCTTGACTGATTTGATGGCGACTTGTTCGGAAATCCTAAAGCAACCTTTGCCTGAAAACTGTGCCCAAGACAGCGTCAGCATTCTACCGGCGCTCAGCGGCCAACCGATCGTTTCCACACGCACTGGGGTCATCCACCATTCCATCAGCGGCCATTTTGGATACCGCCAAGGCAAATGGAAACTGCTACTGGCCAAAGGCTCCGGCGGTTGGTCATCACCAAATGAAAA
>CAYUWY010000003.1:0-387800 GCA_964448575.1 uncultured Pirellulaceae bacterium | reverse complement strand
AATCCTCGCGCTGCGAAAGCAATAAAATGCATGTTGAAAGTACTGGTCTGGCGACTCCGGCTACTGAAAACGTAGCTGGACTCGCCAGAGTTCAGGCCATTCAACAACCCAACGCAACAGAAGTTCAGGACACTCGATCCTCCCAAAGTCTGGCGACTACGGCTACTTAAAAACGTAGCTGGACTCGCCAGAGTTCAGGCTTTCGCCAACCCCAGCTTTTTTATTCACCGTCCGGTCAATCGTTTATCAACTCATACGATCGAGATTTTTTGAAAAAGCACCGACGTGTCGACCATTCATGACGTAGGTTTCAGATGGCGAATTGATTTCTTCCATTCGCGGCCTCAATTAGAAAACACAGCCCAAACTCAATTCGAACCTAGCCATGCAATTCAATTTTCACAGCAAAACTGAGGGCTCAAGAATCTGAAAATACGTGTTTTTATATATTCAATTTAGAAAGATGACTCCAAACATGGAGCGAGGTATTCGCTTATGAGTGTCAATCTCGTTTCGCTACTCAGAACTTGGGTTTTAGGCAACGAAACAGATGGTGACTGTCGACGAAAATTCAAACGGCATGCTCGAGTCACTTACATTGAGATACAGCCGCTTGATCAGGAACTCTCTCCGATTGGCGAGCGAGCTTGGGGAATGACTCGCGACCTCAGTTTCCAAGGCGTTGGTTTTACCACTGAATCTTCTTTCCAATGCGAACAAGTACGTGTCTTCATCCGTGACGACGACTATTCTGCAATCGCAACCATTCGGCATCAACGTTTGATCAGCGCTCCTGACGAAACACCGCAATACCTGGTCGGTGTCGAGTTCTTGGACGACTGTAATTGCCGTTATCTTTCGTAGCGTTTTCTCCGCTGGAATAAGCAAAAAATCGCTTTTGCGGATCTTCACGACTGTACTTCCCGCGACGCGCAAACTTTTAGAAAAAAAATCCAACTTGCCGCCAATTTGTGACATAAGGTTCAGATGGCGCGTATTCGACTCTCGCATTCTCGCGGCCACGAAAAAGTTGCCGTTGAGCGACTACCCCAAAAGCAACCCACCGAATTTTTAAGCGAGATTGAGGGCTCACGATGAATCTAACCACATATGAAACGACGAATTCAATCTCACAATTACTGTTGAACCAAGAGACGACGATTCAAGACACTATTCAGTCATCAGACAAAATCACGGTCCTTCGTTCCGACGATTTTTCAACGATCGACGAATTCAAATCTGAATACCAACGTTGCGATCAACCAGCTCTTTGCCTCCTCCAGCCAGACGAAGTTCCTGAGCTAATCCACTGCTTGCGAGATTCAGATGACATCGGCGTCGTAGGCGAACCTGAATCGCTGACCCAATGGCGGATTGATCGCATTACCAAGGCGCACGCTCAACGACTGGATCCGCTGACCAAAGTACACCGTAGAAACCAGCTCGTTGAGACTCTCGGTCCGATCTGCCAAGCCGCCAGCCGCGAAAGGCCAGTGTCTTTGATCCTGTTGGACTTGGACCACTTCAAAGCGATCAACGACGAATCTGGCCCCCACGTTGGAGATCAGGTTTTGAGTCGACTTGGTGAGTTGATCAAATCGCTTTGTCGAGAAACTCTGGTTGCAAGAACTCGAGGTGGAGAGTTTGCCGTTTTGGTGCAAGCCGATGGATCAGTTGCCAAAAAAATCGCTTTGATTATTCAATCCAGCCTCAACAATAGCGATTGGTCTGATGTGCCAAACATCACGGCAAGTTTCGGGGTTGCAGCCATAACCAGCCCGTGCGTTCCTTCGCTGATCCTAACCCAAGCCGACGAAGCGCTGTTTGCTGCCAAGGCCAATGGGCGAAACAAAGTCGTTTGTCATTCCGAAATCGCAGCGTTATCCAATCGCCACCATGACGAATTGGCCGTGGTCGCGATGGAAAACAAGGCGCGAGTGCTCAGCGAACGGGTCACCAGTTTCGTAACCCATCGCAGCAAACGAATCATGCAGTCGTTGCGCAAAGAAGCCAACACCGACGGCCTGACCGAACTGTTTAATCGACGTTATTTTGACAAGCAATTTAGTGATGACTTTGGCGTTGCTGTAGAATCTGGACAAAGCCTTTGTCTCGCCCTGGTTGACCTTGATCATTTCGGTGAAGTCAACAAAGCACACGGTTGGCCAACGGGAGACAAAGTTCTTCGTGAGGTCGCACAAACGATTCTTAAAAGCACGCGGGCTTCGGATTGGGTTGGTCGATACGGCGGCGAAGAAATCTGCATCGTCATGCCAGGAACGGAATTGGCCGCGGCAAAAATGGCTTGCGAGCGAATTCGCGAAACGATCGATTCGACTGTCTTCCAAACGACCTCTGGCAATCCGCTTAACGTCACACTCAGCATCGGCGTCGTCGAAGCTAACCCAGCCATCGATCAACACACGGACGCGATGCTTGAACGCGTCAGTCAGCTAACGCTCACGGCAAAAACCAACGGGCGAAATCAGGTTTGCGATCGTTAAGTCTTGATAATGCAGCTGAAAAGCAAGCGTCAAATTTGAGCGCTTTAAAGCACCCTGGAATTCGAATCGGTCAGAAATTGAACAGCCTTTTCAAATTCCGAACCGGGCTGAGCCTGGATACTTAACTCAGTCGAAGTGATTGGATGCTTGATCGTCAGCGATTCGGCGACCAACATTAATCTGCCAAGGCTAAACGTTTCGCGGAACAACCGATTGTGTCGGCGGTCGCCGTGAGTTGAATCTCCAACGATTGGGTGCCCCATGTGATTAAAGTGTCGCCTGATCTGGTGCCGGCGTCCCGTCAGCGGCGTGATCCGAACAAGCGAATATCTGCTGCTGGAATACTTGGCCGTTGGGCCGGTGGAGTAGGGGACTTGCCATGACTGCATGGTCTCGAATTGCGTGACCGCGGGCTGAGCCGGTTTGTCTTTGTCAGCCAATTTATCCACAATTCGATCGGGTTTTTCGATAAGCGGTTCGTCCCAACTTCCCTTTGCCGCAGGCGTGCCACGAACGATTGCGAGATACTGCTTGGTAATCGTGCGCGTTTCAAACTGCAGTGCCAAACTTCGCGCGGTGACTTTGTCCAAAGCAAATAACAACACGCCCGATGTGGGTCGGTCTATTCGATGGACAGGAAAAACAGGTTGCCCAATTTGATCGCGAAGCATCTGAAGTGCAAACTCACGTGCCGTAACATCGATGCGACTGCGATGCACCATCAGCCCGGCAGGTTTATCAATCGCTACGATGTACTGGTCTTGAAAAAGAATTTTGAGTTGCGTCGTTTCCATATCGCTTTCGTGGCAGTGAATACAAACCCAAAAATCAGCTGCTACACGAAAGCATGGAACAGCCCGCGCGATGACGAGCCCACTCCGGGCGTTTGGCTGCGAATTCTTCTTTTTCCGGCTGTTCGTCGTACGGATTTCGCAGGATCTCCAACAACTGCATCACCATTGATCCATCGCCGGCCTCGGCTTTGTCGATTGCCAGTTGAGCGATGTAATTCCGCAAGACGTATTTTGGATTAACGCGATTCATTTGTTCACGACGTAACTCATCGGCAACTCCATCAGCGGCAACTCGCGATTGATAGCTTCGGAGCCAGGCCGCGATTCTTTTTCGATTCGCGATTTGATCTTCGGTTTTTGCATCGAGTATCTTCTCAGGAGAATAATACGCGTCTTGAATCGTGGCGAGTAATTCATTGTCTTCCTTTGACGAATCTACTTCAGCCGGCACGTCGGCCAACTTTCGGTAAAAAATCGTCATGTCCGTTTCGACCAAAGTCAAAATTTCGAAAAGCTCTTTTTTAAGTTCATCATCCGTCGCTGGGTCGTAATTTTTTAAGCCGAGTTTGTCAGCGATCATCGAGTTGGAATCGGACTCGATTTTGTCCAGGTAAAGATCCAAGCCTTTTTGTAGCATCGCCGTATCATTAACCAATGGCAGAATCGCATTGCCAAGTTGATAGAGATTCCAGTGGGCGACCAACGGCTGATTGCCAAACCGATAACGCTTGCCCGAAGCATCTGTAGTGTTGGGCGTCCAACCTGGATCGTAGTCTTCCAACCACCCGTAAGGCCCATAGTCGATCGTCAAACCCAGAATCGACATATTGTCCGTGTTCATCACACCGTGCACGAACCCAACCCGCATCCAGTGGACGATCATTTCGCAAGTCCGGAGACAAACTTCCTCGTACCATTTCGCATAGACTTCGGGCGATGGCGTTCCCAAATGAGGAAAGTCATTTCGAATTGTGAAATCAACAATCTTCTTCAAGTTTTCAACATCCCCCCGAGCTGCGAAGATCTGAAAATTACCAAACCGAACAAACGACGGAGCCACGCGACAGACGATGGCTCCAGGTTCGAATTTTGGGTTGCCATCGTAAAACATGTCTCGCATGACTTGTTCGCCCGACGAGACCAACGACAAAGCTCGCGTTGTGGGTACGCCTAAATGGAACATGGCTTCGCTACACAAGAACTCGCGTATCGATGATCGTAAAACGGCCAGGCCATCTGCCGTGCGCGAATACGGAGTCGGTCCAGCGCCTTTAAGTTGAAGCGTCCAGTGCTCAGCGTCGTTAGCGTTTTCAGAGTTTGCGCCGGCGAACTGTTTAATAACTTCGCCAAGATTGATAGCGCGGCCATCGCCCAATTGCCCAGCCCAATTCCCAAACTGATGCCCGCCATAACACATCGCGAATGGATCCATTCCGTCAAGCAATTGGTTACCGCCGAAAACTTGAGCGAATTGATCGGTGGCACATTCACTTGGGTCCAGCCCGATCAACTCGGCGACTTCGCGCGCATAAGCAATGACCTTTGGCGCGATGACTTTGGTTGGAAGTGCGCGCGAGTAACAGGCTTCGGAGACCTGTCGACGAGAGTTCGTCAAATCCGGATCACCGGGGAGTTCATTGACAAACCGATTGTCGAATTTCAATTGGTCGAGCTTAACGTGCATTCAATTCATTTTCTTAAAGCGGTTATTTAACGATCTCGACCAAGCCCTTGAGCCCTTCGACATTTTCTCCGACGCTTTTCTCTGCGTCCATTTCCTTACGATGACCCAGCACGCCAATGGGCCCATCGTATCCTGAATCGACGACCACCTGGATCATTTTTTGCTCGTGAATCCCCAATCCAATCGCGACAATTTTGTTCGCTTGTGTTTTGGGATCAACCGTTTCAGGATCGGCCATTCCGTTCAGATTCAAGCATAGCAAGTACGGCTTTAGCTGTTTGAAAGCCGCCTCAAACCCATCGATGTCGGCATGACCATGGTGAAAGTTGTAAACGATTCCGACGTTGGTCGCATCGTGCTTGGTTCGCAAGTATTCACAAACGGCAATCAGGTTCTTTGGCTCGCCGGCCCAGCCACCATGGTTGTAGATTCCAAATTTTAGACCAAGCGATTTGGCTTTCTCAACAACGGGCAACAACTGCTCCGCAACGGCCTTGGTTTTTTCTGAGTCACTTTTATCCGCCAGTTTCTTGGGCAGAGTTGGCATATTCCAAATTTGGGGCGTGATCTCGTGCTTCTTAATCAAAGCCTCCATCGAATCGTGCCAATTCCAAAACGCAAAATACTCGATGTCGTTGGCTTTGTATTGCAGGATCTCTTCTTCAAACTCCGGGATGTGCTTTTTCCGCCAATCGTAAGCCACACGTTTGAGCCCAAGCCGCCTCACCATTTTTGCTCGCTCGGCCGGGCCACGATTGTTCGCGTCAAACGGAACGATGCACCAGGCGACTAGATTTTCCGTTTTGAAGTTGGCGCCAGCTTTTATTTTCTCTTGCGAAATCGATTCTTTCGAATTTTCTTCCTGCGTTCCCTTTGCGGGCTTTTGAAAAGCGGTCTCTTGAAAATTACCTGTGGCATACACTCGTCCAATGCAATCGTCAGGCTGTGCTATCGCTGTAGAAGCCAGCAATTGGATGACTAAAAAGAGAGCAATCGAAATTGAGAAACGCATAAACTGAACCTTGTGTGATCATGTAACCAAATCAAACCGATGAACTTCTTGCCTAACATCCTAACGACAAACACCTTGCGTCGCCCAGCGATTATTTTAAAAACCAGACAACAAATTTTGGTTCCGAGTAAACGTTTTCACGCACCAAAATGTCGCGCGATTTCTTGATTTGAAAATTAGAAATCCGATTTGAAAAATTCTCAACGAGAGAAAAAAATTTCAATCGTAAAGCTTCAGAAAAAGATGCAAACTCTGAATTCGTTCTTCGCGCACAAAGTGGTACTGACTGATTCAAGTTTTCTTTACAGTTGCCACTGGGGAAACAACTGCGTATTCTTCTTGCGGCTTCGGTCAATGAACGACCGACTCTTACTGCTTGACGCTTAGAAGCCCACTTTGTCTCTCACATCCGTCGTCAAAGCACTTCCATGAACGCAATTTCTATTGCAGTTTTTTACATTATCGCGCCAAGAGGATGGGAGACTTAAATGTTTAGACTTATCAGTGTAGTGGTTTGCGCTTTCATATGCTTGAATCAAAGCAATGGAACAGCCGAGGGACAAATCCAATTCGTAAACAAAAGTTTTATGGGCGATCTTGGGCACGCCAGTCTCGACCGAAAAGGCACCCCAGTCGTTGCAATGAACCCGAGATTGTGTGCGCGGCTGGGCCCCGAATTATGTAGCTTTTTCAGAACACACGAGATCGGACATCATCAGCTAGGACATTTTTACAGGAATATCTCGACGCAACAGGCTGAAGCAGAAGCCGATCGTTATGCAGCGATGCATTCGTCTCCGCAAGCCGTCCAAGCTGCTCGGCGGTATTTTGCCGCGGGCGGCGGATCAACGCGAGTTCATGGTTCAAGCCTGGATCGATTGGCGAGAGTGTCAGGTAAGAACATCAGTTATTCGCCCAAACGTTCCGCAAAATCGCGTAGTCCGCGTAGCTATTCCAGTGGAACACGCGTGCTTACCAAAGGCAATCGAACGTATTATTTGCAGACGCAACCAAAAACTCGTCGGGTTATTTACGTGATACCGCACAAGCGAATCTATAAACGACAAACGCGGCCCAGTGTTGTCAAACCTGTTCGGACTTATCAGCCAAAAAAGCGGGTGGTGTATTCGAGGGGTAATTAAACGATGCTATTGAATCGTGGCTATCGCCAAAACGGCTCACGTTTTGGGCGCCGTAATATCAAGAAGTGTTTGCGACGTCCGTTACCAATTACTCGTAAGGGACTTTGGGAAAACCCCAGCTCTTTGCGACGGCGTCTGCAGCATCTTCGCGATCAGTGATTTCGCCCCAACCACCATTGTGCAACCAAGCATGGGCAAACTCGTGAGCGACGATGTAGCAGGCAAACGCTTGGGAACAATTTTCCAAACGTGGCTTTAACACGACACAGCGACTGGTACCGGATGGACTGAGGGTCGCCATCACCACAGTTCTTCCGCGTCCCGGTTCGCAATCATCAACAGCGATACGAAAGCAATCGTCGGAAAGAAAATCCTGTTGGACATCTTCAGGCAATGCAGCCAACACTTTCTCGATGCAACGAGTAAGTGCAGGGAACTCTTGAAATGGTTGAAGGTACGCAGAAAAAATAGTTCACCTCACGAAATATGACTAGTAACATCTTAGTCCGTCAGGTCAGTTTGCCTATCGGTCGCCTTATCGGGTGAATTCAAAAAAATGGGAAAGCAGTATCAAAAACCACTTTCCCTCAAAACAAATTTCTCATTCAAACGATAGCATTCAAGCGATAAAACACGGTTAGACAACACACCCGCGTGAATGCACAACCATCCATCCGCTGCAGCACATCAATTAGATCAATTGGCGTTGCCCGCCCCCAAGCTTGGCGAATGCGATTCAACGTTTCGAAATCTCTGAACAATTGGCTTCGCGTGCAGATAAGCATTGAGAAGCAATTTGGGAACGCGCCCCTTCAACGCGACGACTAATCGGCCGATGTCGTAGGTGCTTGTTGCCCATTTGGCTTTCTCAGAGCAAAGAATTCCCTTGGTGTCCAAGACCGTATCTGGCGACTCGCTACTCAAGGTTTCCAGTTGCAATTTCCGCAAGAGTTTTCCAGGTGCAAGTTGCTTGAAGGATTCGTCAAAACCAATCTTGTAAGACAGCAAAACTTGCTTGGCAAGATGACAATATTCAAAGGCGATCGGCTCTTGATCCAACATCAAAAACCAAAGTTCCAACATGCCAGATGTCCGGGCGATTTCCGCCTCGTCAAGAAAAAATGACGACATCCCTTCCGATGCCAGAATTGAAGTTCCGGCGTCACGCTTCCAACTGCGGTTTTCAATCTCGAACGCGCGATTCATCCAAGTTACACAGTCATCGGCACTCAAGTCCTGCAATCGCAACAATGACAGTTCAGCTGATTTACGGGCTTTCTTCTCGGCTCGTCGAACACTACTTCGGTGGTTTCCAGATAGGCTTTGAAAGTATGCGTCCCAATCATGACCGACTTCAATCAAACCAACTTTCTCACGACGCAGTATCCCCATCTGCCCAGACATGGCTTGGACTTCTTCAATGAAAGTGCTCCATGGCTCGGTTTCAAATCGTACTCCGTCAAAGCAGAGAACCGATTCGGAAAACGTTTTCAACACTTCAACGATAGCAGCCACAACGGGTTGAACGTCAACGCCTTTATGAACCATTAGTTCGCCTGCGTTACACCAATCGTTGCGAGGCTGCTGCAACAGCCTGACGCCATACTTCTTCGAATGAATCAACGGAAGTGCACCAACCAAATCGGCTCCATTCCAAACCATGATTGCAGACAACTGTTCCTTCGCAGAGAACTGCTGGTGCCAACGCTGAATTCCCTCGCTGCGTGACATCGGCTCGTAAGCGTTAGAGTTTGTCCAAAGCTGATTCCAAGGATCGCAATACTGAGCAAAAGATGAAATCGAATTTACGACTTCGAGGTTTAAATTGAGCATTCGAGATCTGTCACTGATCGGATTTTTGTGGATACATCGCGGAAGTGAATCACTCTCTAAAAAGACGTGCTTTACTTCGAAACATCTCACTAGATTTAAACTCTAGCTCACGATTTGCGCTTGCGCAGGCTAAATCACCGCTCTAATCTGTGACCAAAATCACATTAGCCAACCCATATACTTTCGGGACGAATTCCTGGATTTGTGGATCCGACTAAAGCTAAGTTGCATTTGCTTTCTATGAACACGAAAGCTTCAAATGGATTGAAAAATCGGGCACGCGACGCGGTCCAACTCAGGACGAAAATCCAATTGGTTTGGCACTGCCAGCGGCTTGGCTTTTGAACGCAGCGGGAAGAAAGTCGAGCAAATCGGTGGCAATCAATGACGTTTCGCCAATCGACTCGGCGGCGAAATCTCCGGCCAAGCCATGTGTATTGACTCCCAACACTGCGGCGTTGAACGGCGAAAGACCTTGGCCTAGAAGTGACGTTATTACGCCCGTCAACACGTCCCCCGAACCAGCGGTTGCCATGCCCGGGTTGCCCGTGTCGTTCCAAAATTCTTTGTCGCCATCGGTCACGTACGTTTTATTGCCTTTGAGGACGATCACAACGCGAGCGGACTGCGCCAATTTTTTGGCTTCGGATTCCATCTCAGCACGGTTCGTAATTTTCCGACCGCACAACGTTGCAAACTCGCCGGGGTGCGGGGTCAAAATCCTCATGCCTTTGTGATTTGCCAAATCAATTTTCGCATCGACGAGAACATTTAATCCATCAGCATCCACGACCATCGGTTGATCGACTTCAGGGTAAAGGCCATTGATGATCCATTCGAGTGATTCGCTTCTTCCTAACCCCGGTCCAACTGCAACAACGTCGGCCCACTGGGCTGCGTCCAATAGAGATTCTTTGGCGGCTCCGTGAAAATGAGAGTGATCGGCGATGACGCCTTCGACCATGATTGAGGGATTGAACGAAGCGACCGCCGCGCGAATCATTTCTGGCACAATGACTTTTACTAACCCCGCTCCAGATCGAAGGGCCGCCAAACCGGTCAAACTAATCGCACCCGCCATTGTCGCGCTGCCTCCGATCGCAACGACGCGGCCAAAATCTCCTTTGTGCGAGTTGACTGGCCGTTTGGGCAACTGGGCATTTTTGAGTGATTGAGCCGCGGTTTGCTTCGCCGAAGCCTCCGCGGCAACGGTTTGATCTTTGGGCTGGCCTGCTTTTTCGCCCGAGAACACCAAGTCCGTAAAGTCTTTGAGACTGATTCTTCCAGCTCGGAATTGTTTTGCGGCGGATTGAAATTCATGTGAATTGATCATGGTGGTTCTGGTTTTCGTTTTGGGCCGATTTTTAAAGCGGGACGTTGTTCATTTCAAGGTAGATATTCTCCGATGTTACAAATCGCGTGTTTGATCTACAATCGTCGTTTCAAATTAGCCAACGAAAATTTGCCAATCAAGTTTCATTTTGGCTCTTAAGTTTCACATTGAATTTAAATTGAGAACACGATGACCAGTTGCGTAGTTGCTTATTCGGGTGGATTAGACACGTCTGTGATCCTTGGCTGGTTGATGGACCAAGGCTATGAATGTCATGCCGTTTACGTAGACCTTGGTCAGCCTTGCGAAGATCGGGAAGCGATTTTGAAAAAGGCTGAGGATGCCGGCGCAAAATCAGCTCGAATTGTTGACGCCCGCGAAGAACTCTGTCGTGATTTTGCGTTTCCTGTGCTGTCTTGGCAAGCAAAATACGAAGGCCCATACCTGTTGGGAACTTCGATTGCTCGACCGTTGATCTCAAAAGTCTGTCTCCAGGTCGCCCGAGAAGTCGGCGCTAAAGCTTATGCCCACGGCGCGACCGGAAAAGGCAACGACCAATGCCGTTTTCAGTTGGCAGCCGAAGCGTTGGACGCCAGCATCGAAGTCATCGCGCCGTGGCGAATGAAAAAGTTTCGTGATGCATTCCCAGGCCGCACCGAATTGATTGCCTACTGCGAAGAGAAAAACATTCCTGTCAAAGCTTCAACTGCCAAACCGTATAGCAGCGACGAAAACTGTTTACACATCAGCTACGAAGCCGGCAAACTGGAAGAGCTGAACGTCAACGGCGTGGAAGCAGTCGAGTTTGGCATGGGCGTTTCACCCGCTGAAGCCCCTGACAAGAAAGAAACCATTTCGATTGATTTTGAGGCAGGCGTTCCGATTGCGGTCAATGGAAAATCGCTGTCTGCACTTGAGATTGTCGAGACGCTTAACGAGATTGCCGGACGAAACGGAATCGGGCGAATCGACATGGTCGAAAATCGTTTTGTTGGAATGAAGAGCAGGGGAGTTTACGAATCGCCCGGCATGACAGTGCTTTACGATGCTCATCGGTACATCGAACAACTGGCAATGGATCGCGACCTGATGCACTTGCGCGATCGGCTTGCTCCCGAAGTCGCGGAAATGGTTTACTATGGATTTTGGTACTGCCCGAAATTTGACGCACTGTTGGCGTTCAATAAAGAAGCTCAAAAAACAGTGACCGGTAGCGTGACGCTCGATCTGTACAAAGGCAATATTTCTGTGGCTTCGCGGACCAGCCCAAATAGTCTTTACGACGATCAAATCGCAACGATGGAAGGCGGCGGCTCTTACAACCAAGACGATGCCGAAGGGTTCTTGCGCATCATGGGTTTGCCTGGACGTGTTCAAGCCAAAGTTTCGCCACGCGAGTATTAGTCTGGGGTGGATGTATTCGAAAGCGCGATGGCGCTTTCGTTTACGCGCGGTTGGCTTGCGGTGCTGTTTAATAACGACGCAATGGCTTGACGTCTCGGTGGAAGACGACTTGATTCGCTCCCCAACGCGCCGGCGCCTGCCGGCTTGTCGTTAAACTGATTTGGCTTGGGCTAAGCCTGGGAAGCCGCCGTTCTCAACAAGCGATGGCGTGCTTTACTTACGTGCTTTACATCTAACGAGGGATTCCGTTTCTTTCGTGACCGTTCTTTATCGCACACCCGATATTCAACCACTGGATAGGCAATATTGCGCGTGTTAAACTTGGACTTCATATTTTGAAGTAGACGTTTAACCCAAACATGGAAAATCGAATGCCTGTTGTTTCTGCAAAATCGGATGCTTTCCGATCACTGTCGATTGTCGGTTCGACAATTATTCTTTTAGCTTTCGGGCTAACCATCGGCTGCAGTGGCGAAGGCGGTGGAAAATCTTCGGGCACGAAGTTCGTTACTCTCGGCAGCGCCCCGGTTGGTGGTGTATTCAATCAAGTCGGCGCTGCGATCGCGTCGGTCGCCGATGAACACAAAGGCGAAGCGAAATGGAAAGTCCAAGCCAAAGGCACAAGCGGTTCCAAGGATAATATTCGCAAACTTGACAAAGGCGAAATTCAACTTGGCATGTCAAACTCGGCGATCAGTTATCACGCCGCACGAGGGCTCAGTGGTTGGGACAAAGAATACGACATCCGAGCCGTTACGACTCTCGCTCCTAACATTGGTTTGTTCATCACCAAGAAAGACTCTGGAATCAATACGATCGCCGACTTGAAAGGGCGAAGTGTTTCCGTCGGACCGGCTGGTGCAGGCTTTGAAATGTTTCTTGGCCCGTTGTTGTCTGAGCACGGAGTGAAATACTCGGGTTCGGCTGACGACTCTGACTTCACACCGCAAAACGAAATCTACACAGCCGCTGTACAGTCACTTGCCGACGGTCAAACCGATGCTGCATTCATGGGCGGTGCGGTTCCAACACCTGCCGTTGTTCAAGCCTGTAATTCGAATGACATTCACTTTGTCACTTACGATGCGGCAGTCAGAACAAAATTGATAAAGGAGTTTCCTTTCTTTTCACCTGCAACCATTCCGGCGACCAATAAAGAAGGCAAAGCGACTTACAAAGGCATGGAGTCTGATTTTGAAGCGATGAATGTTGGATCGATGCAACTCATCACGCACGCGAGTGTCGATGAGGATCTGGTTTATAACTTGACCAAAACGATCTGGGAAAACCGCGCCGAAATCGTCAAGCAACATCCTGCCGCCAAAGCGATCAATGAAAAGAACGCGGCGCGCAACACCGGGACTGAGTTTCATCCCGGCGCGATTCGATTTTACAAAGAAATCGGCATCTGGCCGGAAGCTGAGTAGTTAAAAAGATTCAAGCGAGACGGGAGTAAGCGTCCTGTCTCGCCGTCAGTCAGACCAATCGCATCATCGTTTAATCGTGCGTGTGGTACGTCAATTCTAATGGAGGCCTGCAGCCTCCCAACAAGCACGTGAACGGTGGAAAACCCCTGTGGATTCGTTTCGTAAATCGCTGATAACTGTTTTGAGCATCGTGTTGTGCTTTTTCACAATCATTTTTGTGAACTACAACATCATGCAGCCAAAATCCAGCTTGGCAATTTTCGTTTTGCTTGGCATGGTGATGTGCTTTTTGGTTTTTCCCGGTTCCGGAAAAGTAATCGAGCCCAATTTGGAGCTTGCTGAATCAGAGCCGAAGAAATTTGCTTTTCAAAAGAAGATTTGGAACGTCGACATTGCGATTCGCTGGATCCTTGCGATTCTGACCACGTTTTGTTTTGGCTATATCGTCATCCAGTCAGAACCCATATTCAAAAGTTTCTGGCCCGAAGGATTTGCAGGACAAGTATCACTTGGCGACCGCGCCGGCGACGAGACCAATTTTGATTTCTGGGTTGGCATTGTTGGCTTGCTCTTGGTACTTGAGGCAACTCGCCGCTGTATCGGCTGGATCGTTCCCGCGCTGGCGCTGGCGTTTATTGCACACGCCTATTTTGCACCAAATTTAGCTGACTACGATTGGTTGCTGCCACATCAAGGGATGACCGTCAAAGGCATCAGTAGCGCAACATTTCTCCAGTCGACAGGCGTGCTGGGACCAGCCGCTGGTGTGATGTTTAAATACGTGTTTCTGTTTGTCGTGTTTGGCGCGTTCCTTGAAATGTCAGGTGCGACTCAGTTCATTATCGACTTTTCACAAAAACTATTTGGTCGCAGTGCCGGTGGACCAGCCAAAGTCGCGGTGATCGGAAGTGGTCTAATGGGGTCGCTTTCAGGAAGTGCCGTTGCCAACGCGGTCACGACGGGAAGTTTCACCATTCCGATGATGAGGAATGCTGGATTCGAACCAAAAGTCGCCGGTGGAATTACGGCTGCGGCAGCGACTGGTGGAGCATTGGTTCCGCCTGTAATGGGCGCTGGTGCGTACATGATGTTGGATTTTGTAAAACCGTCCGTGACGTTTTTAGAGATCGCACGCGCCGCGGTGATCCCCGCGTTCTTGTACTATTTTTCGTTGTGGATGATTGTTGATTTCTATTCCAAAAAAATCGGCACAAGCGAAGCCAACCAGCAAGAATCCAAAAAACGGCCAATTTCCTTATTCGAAGCGGGTGTCTTTTTTGGCGCACTTGGTTTTCTGGTCTTATTGCTCTGCATCGGATTCTCACCCTATCGAGCCGTGACGGGTTCCCTGGTTGTGATTCTCTTTCTGGCAATTTTTCGCAAACAACTCGCGTTAGGATTCAGCCCCAGATTGTTAGCCGTCGTTGTTTTTCTGGGCGTGATGATCGGACATCAGTTTACGGTCGACCTTGCTCAGTCTCCGATGTTTTCCAACAGTGTCTTTAAATCTTTTCTGGCAACGTCGTGGATCAACCCGACAACAGAAGCGATTGGAGGCCGAAAGGTTTTCGATTCACTGCTGAGTTCATCCTTTATTGGGATGCTTTGCCTGCTGGTATTCGGATTGATTCACCCGGTTTGGCGACCACAAATCGTATTGGCCCTCAAAGGCGCGGCGCGAAACGGAATCGCTTTGGTCGCGGCAAGCGCTTGTGTTGGAATCATCATTGGGATTGTTCAATCAACCTCAATGGCGAATGAGTTTGCAGAAAACATCAAATCAGTCGTTGAGACCAGCCTGTTGTTGGCGCTGTTTGGAATCATGGGCTGCTCGATCGTCCTGGGAATGGGTGTTCCGTCCGTCGTTTGCTATTTGCTGATGGCGACGTTGATGGGGTCGCTGCTTGGTGAGTTGGGCGTTGCTCCGCTGGCCGCGCACTTGTTCATTTTCTACTACGGGATGATGTCGATGGTGACACCGCCGGTTGCATTGGCTGCTTATGCGAGCGCATCGATTGCCAAAGCTCCCATCATGCCGACCGCGTTTTCCTCTTTCAAATTCTCACTCGTCGGATTCACTTTGCCTTTCATGTTTATTTACCGTCCGGCGTTGTTGCTGATGGGCGAGCAAGGTGAAAATCTGTTTTGGGGCGATGCGGTAATCGGAATCGTTACTTCGGTTTTGGGAGTCATTGCGCTGGCGGGATGCGTCACGGGTTATATGCGGAACAACCTCAATCCGACGCTACGTGCGTTGCTTTTGATCGCTGCGATTCTTTTATTGGCACCCAATGTTGGCGGCAGCACGATAGGTTTGTTTGTCAACATTGCCGGAGCGGTTTTGCTGGGAGTGGTTGCGATGATCAATAAACCAGAAAATTCAAAGCCGGCCGTTGCGGTTTAAAGCAACCAGTTGTGCGAAATTAAGATCTCGAAGAAAGCTGGCTTTGTTGAGCGTCCCCTTGCGCGATCGTCTTGCCATCGTTGCTCAGCCGAAAATTTCGAAAAAGCTGAATACAGCCTTCAACGTTGTCAAACGAACAGTCAATCAGATTTGAGAACCCTTGCGACGACCAGTAATCGTCGTCGTCAATACCATGCTCCGACACGCCATCACCTTCGGCGATCCAAACACTTTCTTGAAGCAGCAGCCAAACCAAAAACTGATTCAGGCTGGGCAGCTTTTCGACTCCAACGCCTGAACAAATCGCGACTTCTGTATCGTCTGCACTCGACGCAGGACAAGCAGCTACCCAGACAGCCTCATGTTCCTGTGAAAAAACAATCCACTCTTTCGGACAGTCCATTCCGTATACCGTCCCATCAGAAACCGACAAAGAATCGCCCCAATGAAGGACGTGGAAATTTGCATTTACCATCCACTTGGAATGTTTGCGATACAAGCATTCGGCAAGTCTAACGAATCGTCTTCGTCTAGAGGTGGAATTGAATTGGAATCCATACCATGGAATGAAACCAGAAAGTCCAGGACTTCGTTCAGGCGTTCTCGGCTTTGCTTCAAATTCACTTCAGACATCGTTACACACTGATTTTTAGCTTGGGACCTACCTGTGGCGAGTATATGCCTTGGGATTTCTTTTCAGAAGTGGACCTGCACTGAGGGATCTTGCCTGAATTTTCGTTTGTGATCAGAAAATAGCGAAAGTAATTTTCCCCAACCGTTTTGTTAACGCTTTAGGCGTGGCGTCAAAACAATACCGTTTTTCTCGCCTGATTTTCGCAAGGATAAACATCCACTTTTCATTTGGCATTTTTCAATTGGCTTGATGCATCGCGCTCAAACAATGCCTACAATGAAACCTCAATGGATTTGAACTGTATTGAGATAGCTGATGTATTTGTTTGAAAATCCTGTTCTGCAACGGGAACTACTTGTCAATCTGCGGATGCCACGGGCGTTTGTCCTCCTTCTCCTTTATCAGGTTTTGCTGGCTGCCGTTGTATATTTTGCTTGGCCCAAAGACAACGTTCCTTTAGACCTGACTAAAAACCCTGAGTCGACCAGCGTCTTGGTCGATCTGTTTTTTCTTGGGCAATATATTCTTGCTTCGTTGATGGCTCCCAGTTTTGCGGCGGGTGCAATCGCGGGTGAAAAAGAACGCATGACTTACGAAATGCTGCTTGCCAGTCCGATTCGTCCCGAAGCCATCGTAATGGGAAAATTGGTTGCAGCGCTTACGCACTTGGCGATCTTGATATTTTCATCGCTTCCGATTGTGATGCTTTGCCTACCGTTGGGAGGTGTCTCGTTCTACGAGGTACTCGCGGCTTACCTTGCGCTCATTGCCAGCGTCGTGACGTTCGGCATGATCAGCGTCGCGTGCGGAAGCTTCTTCCCGCGTACCAGTTCGTCGTTGGTCGTTTCTTACTTGACGATTCTTCCATTGTCTTTGATTGGAATTCTTTTCTGGTCTTCGCTCAGTCAATATGGTGAAACGCGATTCCAACTTTCGATTGCTGTAATTCCGGGCATTGCCGCTGCAATCTCGATCGCGCTGTTTTACATTTGCAGCGCGAGGATGCTTTATCCGCCTGACTTTGGAAGCGAAGGAAAAGAAGTTGTCGACCTTGAGCAGGAGTCGGCTCAAGCGGTTGGCTTGGTGATTCAACGTGATCAATTTCCAGACCGTTTGTTCGCTCCGCCAAAACGCGAAACGTTGATGGATGATTCGACGAATCCCGTTTACGACAAAGAGATGCGAAGCGAGATTTTTGGACAGGGTACGCTGATGCTGCGCCTGGCCATTCAAATCAGTATGGTCGTGGCGATTCCCGTGATGGCGTGGTGTCTGTATATCAAGCGGCATTATGCGCCTTGGTACATCTCGTATGTGGTGCTTTTCAACATTTTGATTGGTCCTGTGTTTTCAGCAGGCAGTGTCACCAGTGAACGTGAGCGGCAGACGCTTGATCTTTTACTAACGACTGTGATCACTCCATGGCAAATTCTGTGGGGTAAACTTTTGTCAGGTTTACGGGTTTCCAGCGTGCTGTCTGCGTTTCTACTGTGGCCGGTGTTTTTGGCGCTGGTGATGGTTCAAGAATATTGGGTTAACCTGCCAACGATCCTCGCCTTCGTGATTATCTTTTGCTTGACGTGTCTGACGACGGCTTGTCTGGCTTTGTTTTGCTCAACGGTATTTCACAAAACCAGCACCAGCCTGATGGTGACGTATACCGTCATTCTCACGATGTACGTCGCTCCCTTGGCAGCAGCATTTTTTGGCAACACTTATTTTCCAAATTCAAAAGGCACAGAAATCGTTAACGTCGTAACGATCAGCAGCCCTTTTGCCGCTGCATTCAACGTGCCGATTTACATGGACGATTACGAAAACAGCGATCGAGGCTGGGTGCGGGCGACGAGCGGTCAAGCAAATTTCTTTGGTTACCCACTCAGCGATCTTAGGCATTTCGGTGGCTACGTTGCGTTCACATTGTCGCTCAATGCAATCTTGTTTGGATTGATGATCTGGATGTTTAACTCCCGCTGGCGTGTTTCGACGTCTACTCAATAATTTGGACGTCAGGCTGCGCCTTCACTTCGAGGCCAAGTCCTGTAATTACATTTCGCTTGCCAGTTTGTTCTGACTAATGAGACACAAAATGAAGCTTGCATATCGATTCCTTTTCTTCACTTTGATCTCGTTTGGCATCTTGCCAACAACCACCTCGATTTGCGTTGGTCAGGGAGAAGATCAAACCAAGTCGCAGGAACAAGACGACTCATCTGAAGAGACATCTGACGAGAAAAGCGAATCGCAAAAAAGCAAGATTCCTGAAGGCGTTAAATTTTACATGAAGCGTGAGATCGCGCAAACGATGCACTTCGCCGGTGCGGAATGGCTGATTCGTGACAATCGTGAACGCCAAGAACGCTGCTCTTTGATGTTAGCCAACCTCGGCGTAAAACGAGGCATGAACGTCTGCGATATGGGATGCGGAAACGGTTATCACACGTTACAAATCGCCAAAATGACAGGCAAAGATGGGCTCGTCATCGGCGTTGACGTTCAGCCGGAAATGCTTGGGTTTCTTCGTGAACGAATGGAAGACCAAGGCGTCGAAAACGTGGTGCCGATTCTCGGTTCGTATCACGACCCACGGTTGCCCCCCGAAACGATTGACTTAGTCTTGATGGTCGACGTTTACCATGAGTTTTCGCACCCCGAACAGATGCTGGCGTCGATGCGCAAGAGCCTGCGACCAGGCGGATTGATTGTGCTGGTTGAGTTCCGTGCAGAAGACCCGAAAGTTCCTATCAAGCGGCTGCACAAAATGAGCAAAAAGCAAATTGACAAAGAAATGGTGGCCAACGGATTCAAGCTCGCAAAAGAGTTTGATAAACTCCCTTGGCAACACATGATGTTTTATGCCAAAGCCGAGCCCAAAGAGGAAAAACAGGAAAGCAAAAAAGAAGCTGACGAGCAAGACGAAGCAGCCAAGGGAACAGGCCAGAACGAGCAAGCCAACCAAGACGACAAAGAGAACTTAAAACGTTGAGTACATTCAAATGGCAGGCCCCGCGCTAGATTACGCTTACCGATACCCATTCGAATCATCGATTGCCAGTGCCTCCAAATCAACGGCCCCTTCACTTCGATTGGCTACGTTTACCGAAGAAGAAGTGAATCCGTATTTCTTTGCAGGTCGACTTTTGCAGCCGTTTAAAGTCGCGAAGCTACTGCAAGGTCTCGTTCATTTAGTGCGGACTCGTTTCTTTGTCCACCAAGCAATGCTTCCGGCGGGGATCGCTGATCCGATCATCACGGCACACGAGGACTTTTTGCGTTTCGAAGTTTTCTCTGGCTGCTGCAGCGTTTACGCTCGACTGGATTTACCGCCCAATGCGATTGATGGCGATACGCTCGGATGTGGCACCACCAATGTAGACTTCAACCCCGCTTTGGTCGCGGCTCTAGCCAAAATTAGGAGCACAGACAAACTCGAGTTCAATATCGGAGCCGATGAGTTTGTATTGGAACGTGAGTCGGCAAAGGTCGTTGAAAAACGTGTGCAGCTTCCCATTCGCTGGCTCAAGGGCTTGGTGGCGGCAACGAGTTTTGGCAAACAAATGGAACTGCGACATGAGATTAGTGGAGCGCACGCCACACGATTCTTGCGATCCATCCCGCGTGTGCAGGATCACCGCTCGCGTTGGTCGATCCAATCGGCGGGCCAGTCACTTCGTATCAGCCAACGTCCCGGCAAACATCCAGACAAAGAAGTGATGGCGGGCGGACTAAACCGATTGCGGGTACTCGAAGACCTCACTCGGTTCGCAGACAAACTGCGAGTGTATGGTCACAACGAAGTCGAAGCCAGTTGCTGGGAACTGGATTGTGGCGACGCACGTTTTAGCATGATGATGACGCACAATGTGTGGCGTGGATTTTCAGGCGAAGGCCAAGGGCTTGAGGCGTTGGCGATTGAAGTTCCCGATAAGATTTTGAAGAAAACGCGTGCTTCGCTTAAGTGGCAATCGATCGTTGATCCGAATGGTCTTGCGAACAAGCTAATTTCGACCGAGGACCTGGAGTCTGGTTTGGCAGTGCTTTCGACGCAGGGTCATGTTGGATTTGATGTCGGGGCAGGGCATTACTTTCATCGCGAATTGCCGTTCGATTTGGAGATGGTTACCAAGCTCCAACCACGTTTAAAAGGAGCACAAAAACTCTTGGACCAAGGCAACGTGACGTCAACTGGAAAGAAATCCAACCATTCCTATTCGGTTAAAAGCACTGACACCACTCACACGGTCCAACTGCTTGAATGCCTCAGCAAATGTACCTGCCCATGGTACGCCAAACATCAAGGCCGCCGAGGTCCTTGCAAACATGTTCTGGCAGCGCAAATTTTTGAGTCTAACTTACAATCAAAGGAAGCCTGATGGCGCTCGACCAAACCAAACTTGAAAAACTGCTTCTCAAGAATGGAACGGAGAAGAAAGTCGTCAAATTTTTCCAAGGAGCGAGTGAAGCGGATCGTAAAACGATTGCAGGTTTTTGCGCAAAGAATTTTAAAAAACGAGTCAAGGAGGATCGAGAAAACTGGGACTCCGACGATTTCGATGCTGACAACGACCTGCTGAGCCCAGCTCTCTATGCAGCATATGGCGCATGCACGCTGAAGCAAATTGGAACAAGCTGGGATTCATGGCTCGATGGTGATTTATTTTGCGAGTTGTTACTGGACCGCAAACCCGGCTGGATAAACCAATGGGCAGAAGTCATTTGCAAACAGCTTCGTGTGAGGAGTTTTGTAGATCTGCGCCGAATGATTCGTGCGGGTATTTGTGAGAAACCGCAAACTGACAACTATACGCGATTGATGATTTCCGGGTTGTCGTATGGGCAGAAACCACAGATTCTCAAGTTGATCAAAAAGGATCCTGACTTACTCAAGGAAGACATCTGGCGGATTTTCGAAGTGCCTTACGTGATGCATCATGAAAATCTAATAGGTTACTTGGACAACGACTGGATCAAGACGTTGGCAGCGCTCACGAAAGAAAAAAAGCTTGATCGAAAACGCGTGTTTGAAAGTTGCTTTTCTGCGACAAACATGGGATTCAATCGTTCGCAAGTTACGATGTTTTTCACGCTTCACGACCTGTTGAAACCAACACCAAAAGAACAACAGGCGATGTTCGATTCCTATTGTGGCTTGCTCGACAGCAGCATTCCGCCGGTAGTTAAATTCGGGTTTGAAACGCTTCAAAAGCTTGATACAAAATCGCCGCAAGATGAATTGAAACTTTGTGATGCATTGTCAGCAACCATGCGTTCACCGACCAAGTCGATGCTCAAGTCGACAATGACATGGCTGGCAAAGCTAATTAAACGAAATGAAAAATGCAGAGAAACCGCGTGCATGGCGGCGGTACAGGGATTGCTTCACGAAAAATCGGACGTGCAAACGGACGTACTGAAATTCCTTCAGAAACATGCGGGCCAACCAAGCCCAGAATTGCTTGATGAAATTGATCGAATTGGCTCCACGACCTCAGCGTCGGTAAAAAAAGCGATTGCCAAGTGGACAAAGGAATTGGCGCAATCCGATTCGAGAGGCGACTCAAGCTCAACAGGCAAAAAAGCTAAATCGACAACAGCTAAATCAAAAACAGATACGTCAAAGGCGGCTAAAACTGTAGCTTCAAATTCCAAATCGGTCACTTCCGAGAGTCTCGCCGAGGCGATCAAACTTGGTCGCAAAATGACGAAAAAGATCGCTCCCTTGGTTGGCATGCCTGAGCTGTTGTCCGCGGTCAAGAAACGTGAACTTGTAATTCCAAGCGTTGCGTTTGATGGCACCGAACTGGCACGGCTTTGGAATCGCGAACCCGTTTCGCCCATTAAAACGCTTGAAGAATTTGTCGACGTCGCAGCAAGGGGCATGGAGAACGGTGATTTGGTCGAAGACGGCGAGCGTGTGATCGAAGCAGTCTCCCGATTGAAAGTGTTTGGCGATGAAAAGAAGCTGAAGGTTGTCGACCCGGTAATCAAGCACGCGTTGAAACGTCTGAAACGCTATGGCTCAAGCTTTGAGCCCTTCAATGGTGTTGGTATTAGTGACGACGTCGTACCGTTGATTATTGCCTGGGCAACTGACGCCCCCTATGAATTGTATAAACCGGATCGACCACCTGGGCTTGGCGGGTTCATGGCGCTTCGCATGTCCGCCACATTGACTCGTTTGATGGAGCGAACACCGTTGGAGCTGGTCGCATTGCCCACCCATTCCGACGGTTGGATTGACCCTTTGGTGTTGGTCAAAAGGCTGAAGAAGATCAAAAACGAAAAACACATGCTCAATTACGATCAAGTGTTGGCGCTGCTCCGACTTGCGCCGGAAAACCGAGGCAAGGCTTTGAAAGCAGCAAAAGACATTCCCGGCGAGTTCGCGCAAGCGTTTCGTTATGCTTGTGGTGAGCAAACCAAAAAGATTGGTAAGAGTTATTACTTGTGGATCGCAGCGGCCCGAGCGCGAAATCCGTTTGATGACGACTTGCTCGTTGCGAAGAAGTTTCCCGATCATGGCGCGGACGCGGGTTTGGCGGCCAAGTATGACCTCCGCCGGGCCAATCGGAAAAAGAAATCTCGTTGGGATGAGTTGACGACTTTTTATGCCGAGGGCTCAGTCAGACCGCGCTATGATCGCGAAAAGGAAAAGGATTGGGGCGAGAGCCCGTACGCCGACTACCTTGTTCCAACGGCTTTGATACATGAAGACGACTGGCACTCAAACAATTTTTGGGATACCAAACCCTACGAAGACAAACTGATTTTGTACGCTGCCTCGGTGTGGCCACAAGCTCGAGAGTCATTTTTTCTGATCACCTATAAACCGATTGTTAACCTTCAACCTCTGTTCGATACTAACACGCCGTTACTTGAAGTCGGGACCTGGGCGCTGGTTCGAGCACTTGGCGGCAATTGGCCAGCCGAGAAAGCGATGGGTATCGATGTGGCGATCGCGACAATCGAAGATGGACGTTGGGACTCGAAAAAAGCTGGCCGAATGCTTGCGCTGGAAATCACCTATGCAAATCGGTACGCAAAATCGTTACCTGAAGTTGCCGCCGTCTCGCCACTTCATGCGTTTCAGATTTGCCAATCTTTGATTTCAATGCTGGCCGCGAAACCTCCTGAGTTACCATCGAGTTTTGGTGGACTTTTGGAAGTGATTTATGAACTGCTAGAAGAACTGCAGATTTCGGTGGAAAATGAATCAGCGATTGAGTTTCTTTCATCACTCAAAGGAAGCAGTAAGGCTGCCAAAGCGGCCAGGAAAATTCTTGGCTTTGAAGTTGAGGATCAACTGGAACGAGAATCCAATCTCGATTCGATTTACGACTTGGCGATTCGTGGACGGTTGGGAACCGAGCGGCGTCTTGCGGGTAAGTAGCCCCACTCGCCGAGTCGTAGCTTGAGTTCCATTAACGATTCGGAGAATCGTGTTACTATCATCGCGCTTTCGGTATCGGCTATTGTTTCTTGGCGCGGTACGCTTCCAATTTTGCCTGGACTTCGACGCGACGATCATCCAACAACCGAGTTGCGTCGCGTAGCAATTTGCCGGCTTCCTTTTTCTTGCCTTCTTTGAAAAGTTTTTCTGCATCCGGGAGGACCGTCGACTCTCTTGTCAAAGCTGTGATGTCTGCACTGAATTGGTCGAGTTCTTTTTTTTCCTCTGACGATGGCGACTCGAACAACAATGCGTTTCCTGCAATCGTCATAAAGCGGTTGGTTTTGTTGATTTCCTGAGCCGCTTGCTTGTACATTTGAGCTTCATGCGTTTCCAAAAACTCACTGTCAAATTTTCGTGGCGAGCCTTTTATGTTAATCGCAACTAGAGTTCCACCTATCAGCGCGGCTGCGATCAGCGCGACCGGAATCCAACCCCGTTTTTTTTGTGGCTTTTTTGGCTGAACATCGAACTGAGGCTCAAATGGCTCGTCAGATTTAGGGAGCACCGCGGAGTGGCCAAATAGTTCGATGACTTCTCCATCAGAATCTGAGTGGTCGTCTGTCTGATTTAACGGTTCATCAACTGACTCACTATTTGACGCTGCTTGAGGACTGTCTTTGGCGCTATCGTTTGCGAGAGACCGTATTGCCCCCATCGAAGCAAAATCCGGGCGGTTGATTTTCAACCGCGATGTGCGGTTGGTAGGAGGGCCTGATTCAAACGACTCGCTTGCCTTGGATTTTTTGCGCTGGTCGTATTTTTTAGCCTTGGCATTTGCGCTGGCTTCATCAAGTGAATCGGATACTGAATCAGGGGGCCGTTCAAGACTATCAGAATCGGGAACTGTGGCGACGCGATCACAGCGCGGGCACTTTACTTTTCGTCCGACGATTTCTTTTTCGGCTTTCATTTTCTTACCACAGTGGCAACGAAAGCGAATCATGGTTTTGCTGTTGTAAAGTGAAATGGATAGATAGGCGGAGGCCAACTCATCTTATTTTATCTTAACTCGATACTTGGTACTGCGCCGTTTTGCTGACGGTTTCTTACATGTGAGTTCTCACATCCATCACGCAGAAATGCATCTCACATTGAGGAGCATCTGTAGGAAGGCAAACAAACCTTCCTGCCAATGATTGAACTTCAACGTCGGTCTTTATTTTTTCCGCTATTCGAGGGCAAACCCTACTTTTCGATAATCCGTAACGCTTCGTTTGCCGATGGCAGCAGGGAAAGATAGCCGCGAATTCTTTCCTACACAGCTAGCGTTTGGGGAATCAACGCTGACGAGGATCAAGACCCGCGACTAATTCTGACACCATTTTTTGCTGAGTTTCGACGTTGAAATTCAGCTTTCATATTACTTCACTTCCGGGAGTTACTAGGGATGAAAAAGAACTCAATCGTGTTAATGATGTTTTTATTATTTGCAGCATTCGCGTCAACGGCCTCTGCAGATCAAATTTCTGGGCCATTTACTGCCTCGGGCTTTGGACCAAATGAAAGCGTTGGATACCAGAATGCACTCGATGAAATGAATTGGATCCTGGCTGCGTTTCAAGCAACGCTGCCCGACGATCAACTAGCCAGTTCAATAATTGTGGATTCAAGCTGGGACGGACACGTCTACCAGATCACGTTTTTCGTTTTTGTATGTGGTAATAATGATTTACCATTCACTTCGAAACGCGCTGTTCCGGTTGTTTTGTCAGGTCCACATCAGGTCCAATAGGCGGTTTAGGGATTTTATGCTTTTGCATAAATTCGTCGTTCACATGTTTTGACATATGCTCCATCACGTCAAATGTGCTCGGGTTTGGATTTACGAAAGGGGCTGAAGGACTCAACTCAGTTTGAGTTTGAGTTTGAGTTTGACCGCCCCTTTCGATCAATACACCAACCAAAACCGACGAGAGTAACACGCACAGTGTACTCAATACGACAACCAAACGGTTCGTGCGCCGACGCGCGTAGAAACCGGTTCCTTGGCGGTTGTATTCTTCAATCATTTCCTGATTGTAATCGCGTATTGAAACCACTTTCCCATCAGGATCGCGAATCTCAAGCATCTGCAACTCCGGCTTTTCGTTCCATCAAATTAACCACGCCATCGATTCTTTGTTTCGCCAACGACAAAGAAGACAAACCATAAATGGCGACCTTGCCTCGTTTCGCGTAGAACTTGGCTTCGTCCACTTTGGCTTGCAACTCCACATACCTAGAAAACATGGTTGCAAGTTGGGCATCGAAATTGTCAGCTTCGAGTTCTCGAAGTGATTTATTCAATCGATCAATGACCCCATCGATCCGAGCACGAGCACGCTTCATTGATTTAGCGCCAATCGTATCTTTGCTGCCTTTTGTATGCTTCGAAACATCAGCGACGGCTTGAAGTGAGACAAGACTTTCAAACAACGATTTCAACTCAGCCTCAAGTTCTGAAATCTTAATCTTTTGTGGGACTTGTCTACTAGCCATTGCGAACCTGTGTAACGCGTGGGAGAGGGGTAATCTAGCGAGCTCAATTGTAACTTGCGGATGGCAAATCTCCAAGATTTATCACACCCCAAACTAACATAAATGTGTTGAATCCAAAACAAAAAGCACTTGAGAATTTTAAATTCACAAGTGCTTTTGTAATGGGCGTTGAGGGACTCGAACCCCCGACCCTCTCGGTGTAAACGAGATGCTCTAGCCAACTGAGCTAAACGCCCTTTGCCGGCACCAATGTATTGGTTTTCCAGCTATTCTGTCAATCGGGTTTCTGATTCAGTTTTTTGCTTGGAATTCCCGCCGAAGACCTCAAAACTTAATCAATTACTGCCTTATCGTAGATTCGATCGATACGAAAAGGTTCAGATCGATTGTGGACGAAGAATTACTCTTTCTCTGTCTCTGGAACCGTAATTCCAGGGATAACGCCAGCTTCGACCAAGTCGTTAAAAGTCATGACTTTGATTTTCTCAAAAGCTTTTTCGAATTCGGGAATCATGACCTTTTTTGCGTACTCTTTTTTCTCGTCGCGATCGTCAGGCATCTCAGCGGTGAGCTTCTTATTCTCAAACGTCTTGAAGAAGAGTTTTCCGTAGTTGTTACGAACTGATTTCTTTTCGCCTTTCACGTGACAAGCGTTACAGCTGATTTTCACGTTGGGATATTTTTCTGACAATTTATCCTTGAAGATTTTGTGTGCCGAAGCGGTCGTAGAAAACGCCATCACACAGCCCATCGCCAACATCATGCACAAAAGACTTTTGCCTCGATTCACGTTTCAAACTCCTAAATAGCGTTCATTAATTGTGGACGATTGGAGTATCGACTATCCCAATGACTTCGCAAGAGGATGATCCAACCGATTCCCATTCTCGCATAACGAACGGTTAAGGCAACCTTTACCTCAAATTCCATCCATTTAAGAGTAAATCGAGTGATTTCTCCAACGAAACTGCTGCCACAAACCAGTTTTGAGACGGTAAATCTTACCACTTAAGAACTACCCAGAACAAACCGCAGTAAGCCTTCTCAAATACTCAGACGCGCCGTCGTTTTGAACCGTCGGTGCTGTTTATCAACGAGGAGTCCGTAAAAGATTACGTGAATCGCAAGAACAGTATTCTGGCGGTAAGATTTCGTGATCCGTAAAGTTGATCCAATAGTGAAGCGGGTCTTCTAAAGCGGCTGAGTCGCTGTCGGGTGCTGTTGCACTAAACGTAGTTTGGCAAAAATTGCAAACGCTGAGTCGCCCAAGCTGATCAATCTCCAACTGATTTTTACGAGAGCAGTGCGAGCATTTCGCAAGAAAGAAAAGTGAATTTGACATCAGCGATCCTTCACCAATTCAATTTGATTTTAAAACAAACTCAACGCTTCATTGGGCCTGGTTCGGTCGCGACCTTCAGCCCCAGACAATCATTGCAACACAACTAAAGTTGACGAGCAAGATCGGTTTGTTGATCAGCCGGAATTGACACGACTAAGAAGTGCTTGCAGCTTCATCGCCTGGCTTGACGATTTGATATGGGGGCTCACTAGGGGCAGGGGACTCTTCACCTTCCGCCTTGGCACTGGGATTCTCCAAAAACACCTTTTCGATTTGCGCCGTAATATCTAATGCATGCATTGCGATTTCGCGATACGGCTTGGAGCTTTCATTGCCCAAGAATTCGATACGACCGAAAACTCGGCCTTCAGCAACAAGCGGAATCTCACAGCACCATTCGTGATTTCCACCTTTGGGAACATCAGATCGACGCCGCGTTGCGTGAAATGATTCGTGCCGCCAAGGAGCATTGGCGTCCATCGTCAATTCAACCAGATTGAAATCGTCAGCAAATTGAGAAAGCCGTTCCCATTCATTTTGCCAATCGTGGTTTCCTTGAACATGAATTGAACTTTGAATAATGTCTGGTGTTTCGCGATTGATTTGCAAAAACGATTTGGCTAACAAAGTTGCCTTACGTGAAACCAGTTGATATTCCGCAACCCCGAAAACTTTGCAGCAAACCATGACGATCATCGCGAGTACAACAGAAGCCATTGCGAATTCGGCTTGTTGAAAAACCAAACTTGCAACCGCACCTGCTGCGGTTGTCGTACAAAGCAATCCCACCCAAAGCAAACTTGTCCTCGGCGAATAGCCGCGTTTCATCAGCGAGTGGTGAAGGTGGCCACGGTCCACGGCAAAGATACTTCTTCCCGTCAGGCGACGCCGGATGATGGCTGCTGCGGTGTCAATAAATGGAATCGCGAGAAGAGCAATCGGTGCGATAAAGGCGTAAGCAGTATTTTGCTTAAACGTACTTCGAATCGCGAGGGCGGCTAACACGAAACCGATCAACATGCTTCCGGTATCGCCCAAATAGACCCTTGCGGGAGGAAAGTTAAATCTCAAAAAACCGACCAACGCGCCTGCCAACGCAAGGCAAATAACCGCGTCGACCATGAGCCCGACATAAATGGCCATCAGTCCCAAGGCAAGACTCATCACAATACCAATCGTTGCCGCCACGCCATCCGCTCCGTCAAGCAAATTGACAGAGTTGATTGCCGCGATGACCCAACCGTAAACGAAAAGAACTGAGAATACATCGAACTTGATACTGACCCGCGCGATGGTTACTTGATCAAAGTGATACCCGAAAACGATCAGCGCGGTGACGGCAATAAACTGTCCAAGGAGTTTTTGCCGCCCACGAATCCCAAACCGATCATCCAGAATTCCAACGGCAACCAAAAGACAGCTCCCGATGAACAGACCGAGCAACTGCGGAATCTCATCAGGATTAAGTCGTAATCCACGACGGCCCAAATCAACGGGCAACCAACCAAAAACATCGCCAGCCAACGACTGAAAAAGAGTGTGGTATTGAATGCCGGTCCAGATCATGAGCGGCGTGATGATCGACATCGTGACAAAAATTGCGATTCCACCAACCATCGGAATCGACTTGGTCTGGAGTTTTCGCTTGTTGTCAGGATGGTCAACTAGCCCCACTGTGCCCGCAAATTTCTCCAAGCATGGCACCAACAGCAACGTGGCGACAAGTGAAATTAAAAATGCGAGTAAGACTACAATCATGGGATTATTCTAATTCCTCGAAGCAAACTTGGGCTAACCCAGTTTGCACAAAGCTAATTTTGAAGTGCCTTCCTACTTTTTTTGCGTATTTCATCAACGAATTTGCCGTAGCGTTTACCAACCGCAGTGTTAATAGTCCGGTGGCGATTGAGCTCTTCGGCCATTTCGAGCGCTTTTTCCAAGTCGCCCAATTGATCATAAATCTGGCCTACTTTATAGCGAGTAGCAGGGTCATTGGGTTGGCTGACTAGCGCAAATTCATATTCTTCAGCGGCTTCTGTCAACTTGCCAAGTACCGTGAAAATGTCCCCCCGTAAAACTGCATTTTCACGTCTGGCGTGTTTCTCTTGATTGACATGCGTAATGGCTTTTTCGAGCACTTGCTGCCGAAGTGGTGAATCGGCCACTTCAAATTTCGTGGATAAATACCTGACGTCAAAATCAAACAACATTTTTGCATTTTCAGGAATAATCTCGTTGACGATAATCTCGTCTGGAACCGGATTGATGCTTAACGTCGTTTGGCCGGTAACCATTTCCATCACTTGTCTGAATCTTGCAGGCTTCAACTCCAAATACTTCCTTAAGTGAACTGCGCCAGACTGCGTATTTTTGGAAAGCAGGTATGTCATACCAGCAAGTAGCCGAAACGAACTATTCGTCGGAGCCAGTTGCAACGCACGTTCGAAATGTTCGTCACCGTCACCCGATTTCCCAATCACCGCTTTGATTTCCCCCAACCGCAAATGAGCGACCGGCTGAAGCGGCGATGCCCGCCGACTAAGCAAAAATTGATTGGCCGCCTGCGGCAAGTTTTCCCGAATCGGCGGTTCGTTAATAAAGTCAATTGCATCAGCTCGCGATTGCTGACGGAAAAAACAAACCGCATCGTAAACCTGCGGTATATCTGTTCGAGCCCAAAGATCGTCAACTAACTTTTTCTTCGCGACCTCTGGCTTGGGTTCGAAATCAAGCATCTGGATTTGCACGGCGTAGTCAGGGTGATCAACCCAGTCAGAGAACATCGTGAGGCGTGAACGATGAAGCCAAAGTTCGCCGAGATAATTAAATGCTTGAACGCTATGCGTTCGCTTGACGCCCTCGGTAAGCACCGCGATCCGTCGTTCGGTCTCTTCCAGTGGCATTGATTCGCGAGTGAAATTCTTGGCCCGCGGTCGCATCACGCCATCCATTTTCGCTCGCCGGTGGAGATCCAATGCGGCCAATGTTGCCGCTGCAAACAAAGCGAGAACGACGCCTTGAGCGACATAGTTTGGAAGTTGAAAACGTAGCCACGATTTTTTCTTTAGCCTGCCAGCCAATGCGTGACCGTTGTAAGCAAGAAATCCGACCAAGATGGCCAACAGCAACATATTCGCACAGATATAGAATCCGAAATCGAATATTGAAGCCACAAACTGCGACACAAGCAAAAAACAACCCATCGTGCCAACACCAATCGTCGTTGGCGAGCTACCTTGAAACAACGTGATGTTGACATACTGAAATGCCATTACCCAGGCAATCATAAACAGCACCAAAGCCGGCCAACCAGCGTCGACCAGAGATTGGAAAAACTGATTTTCCGCATAAACAAAGAGCGCTGTTTCTTCGTCGGTTCGGTAAAGACGATGAACATTTCGATACGAGCCCAGCCCGGACCCAAACCAGCCCATATCACCTACCGCTGGCCACGTGTCTTTCCAGTTTTTGAAACGGGCGTCAGCGGTAGACACATTGACGATATCTGTCTCTTCAAAACGTTTGGAAAGCTGATCGCCAAAACCAATCCAGGCAGATAGGCCGATCGCCAACGTAACGAATGGAATCAAAACAAGAAATGAATTTTTCGGTTTTCGAGCCATGCCGTAAATCAAAACCGTGATCGCCGCAGCAACTAACATTGCCAGCACACCGCCACGCGAAAGGGTGGCCACCACTCCAGCGGATATAAACACCGAACTGAGAAGCACCGCCATTTTCAGCGCGGTTAACTCGGAAATGAACTCAAGAAAATAGAGAAGCAGCTGCCTCCAAACCGGGATTTCTTTGCTGATAATGTTTTGCGGTCCACTTCCTTTGCGATTGGCCATTACGATCGGTAGCAACCCGATCGCACACGCCAAACACATACACAAATACCCCGCACCGTTATTGCGATTGATAAACGGACCAAAATGTTGGCCGCCCAGTTCGACTTTATGGAACCAAAACATCAAGCCGTTGTCAGTTAACTTGTGGACGATCCCAAAAAACGAAATCGCAACTCCGTTTGCAGTAACTACCGACATCAACAAAATTAAATCGCGTTTGGTGCGAAAGTATCGACACCCCAACAACAGCCCCAGAATCGCCATTACCAATAGCCGTATCTGTTTCCACGTCTCTTCTCGGTCCAAGGACATCGAAGCCCCAGCTGACAAATCACCTGTATAATTTGAATAGATGGCCTGCTGTCGCCCAAGCAAAATATCGCCCAACCAATTTGGCAAAACAACAGTTTGCGCGAGCCCAATCAAAAGTCCGCACAGGACTGGGAAAAAGATATATGGAAAGACCTGCGACTTTTTCTCGTTGAGTGCAGTTTCGAACCACCAAAACGCTGTTCCGATAAGCAGTAAAATGGTGATCCAATGCTGCGCCCAAGAATCGACGCTGGCAAAAACCCAAGGTGAAAGCACGATTGCAATCAACAACGCAATTCGTCCCGGCCAGGAAAAACGATCGGACATCGATTTTTCTGTGCGCCGCTTAGACGAACCTGACCCGGCCCCCGACGGTTTGGCAACGATCGCCTCTAAAGTCATTTTGGGCGATTTGTCTGGAAGATTCATTGACAACCGAATTGATGAATGTCTTCAACAGTTTGACACCCGATGAAATCAAGCGTCTTTGTTGAAAAGGGATTTGATAGGTTGTAAGCTCTAAAAAATAGCCTCCAACGAACCCCACTAAGATGACCACTTGGCCAAAAATTGAAAACCTCAAAACGGCGCGAGGTTCAATGAAGCCTGACTATTCGGAAAATCGCCGGCTCGTTGAATTTGTGTAGAGCACAACCAAAGTTCCAGCGGCCAGCAAACTCCATGGCATCCAGTCTTTCGTGTGTAACATTTTCAACGGTTTTTTTCGCGCCGAAACGCCTGTTACTGACGCTCCGCCCCCCAATGACTGAGGGACCAGCTGGCCAGAATTGGCCGCCGGGGAGCCATATCCGGCAAGGCTGAATTGCGGATTGGTCCGGAACTGGTTTTGGCTCGTTTGCCCACCAATTTGGTTAGGGCGCCCACCGTAAAAGCCGCCAGATCCGTACTGAGAATCGAATCGAGAAGGGCCAAAACGAGACCCATTATTAAAGCTTCCAGTTTGTGGAATAACTACGTTTTGGGCGACAGAATTAGCCCTATTTTGCGCAGAAGGCTGGGTTTTCCCTTTTTCATCCAGTATCTTCTTGACGAAACCGGGTAGCCGGGCTTGGCTAGAAACAACAAAACTCTCCGCAACCAGACATTCCAGCCCCAAGATGATCAACATGAGACCGACAGCAAAGAAAAAAGATCGCCACATATCACTAGTTTCCTTAATGGAAAAACTTTTTGATGAGCGATCCTTCGCCTTAAACGTCATCGGCTTTAATCGTCTTTCACAGACACCGTTCTCCAGCTAATATTTGTGTCTCAGGATACATCGTTCAATCGTTGTAAGCCGAATTTTGACAAGCGTCTTTCTCACTAAAAAAAACTTGGACATCGGCTGTTCGGGTTTCCCGCTATGGGGGATTTGAGCGATACTCTAGAGATGTTCACAACTACAGTTTGGAACTTTTACTTATCAAGCCTTATCATCTTATTTTTAATCTCCCGACGGATAATTTCAGCTAATTCCAATGACAATAATTCACGAGCCCTCAATGCCTGAAAGCGGGAAACAAGTAAACGATACGAAACATGTACTAATCGTTGACGACGATTATGAAATTGTCGAATCGCTCCGAACCATTTTGTTAGCTGAAGGATTTTTGGTCTCCGTCGCAACCGATGGCAACCAAGGTATTGCCTACGCAGAAGCTAAAAGCCCTGACCTCGTTATATTGGACATGATGATGCCAAGACGAAGTGGGTTCCTGGTGCTGGAACGTTTGCGACAGTACAGCGACTCGCCCGTTCCTGTTATCATGATCACTGGCAATGAAGGCGCTCGACATCGCGAGTATGCCGAAATGCTGGGCGTGAACGACTACATCAACAAACCGTTCACGATGGATCGGTTGTTGAATAGCGTAAACGAACTTTTGGAATCTTAATGCCACCAACTATTGACGACCTTGGATTCACACTTGACCAAGTCACACCAGGTGAGGGCTGGCACTGCAGCCACTTTTTCTACACATTTGATCGAAGCAAACTTTCCAAGCTCATCGAAAATGGATCGGTGGGTGAAAGCGAACGCAAAGAGTTTTGCGACATCCTGGACAAAAACGCATCCGGAAAACCTGCGCGTTTTCAAGTTGGAATCACTTCGGGCCACAAAGCCGATTTTTCTGTGATGATGCTCGATCCAGATCCGATTCGTATCGAGTCGATTCACCAATCTTTGATGGCCAGCACACTTGGCCGAGCGATCACACCGACTTACTCGTACGTTTCGATTTCTGAAATCTCCGAGTACGCCCTGTCCGTTGAACAATACGGAGAGCGACTAAAACGGGAAGGCATGGATCCTGAGAGTTCTGCTTTTCAGAATAAGCTCAAAGCCTACGCCGGCCGCGTCGACAAAATGAATTACCAACGCCTGACCCCTGACTTTCCAGATTGGCCAGTAAGTTGTTTTTATCCAATGAATAAATGGCGAGAACCAGGAGCGAACTGGTTTACCTTGCCGGCTTCTAAACGCCAATCGCTCATGTCTGAGCACGCCAGAAGCGGAATCAAATTCGCAGGCAAAGTCACCCAATTGATCACCGTTGGAATCGGCTTGGATGACTGGGAGTGGGGAGTGACGTTGTGGGCCTCTAACCCAATGCACCTCAAACAGATCGTCTATGACATGCGATTCGATGAGGCGAGTGCCAAATATGCAGAGTTTGGTGCTTTTTACACGAGCTATATTTCCAGCCCGGAAAAAGTCTTAGAGATTTGTAGAGTTTGAAAAGAAGTATTTAAAACTTGGCCAACTTTTTGATTGTGACCAGTGGCTCAATCGAGCTCTAACTCGCAATACTATTTTTGATTGCCATAGTTTATTTCTGTAGCTCGTTCGCCCCAAGGTTTGACCAACCAAGCGCAATTGGCCCCCAGCCGAGCATACACAGCTCTTGTAGCTTCGATTGCCTCAGCAATCGCTTGTGTGTTCACAAATCGCAATCGACACGCCGATTAATTGCAGCGCAACTACGAGTGCATCGCTCTATTTTCCGATGTCGTTGGTTTCTGATGGCCCGAGTCGACTCGCCTTTTCATTTTCGCGCTTGATGGCGTCGTAAACTTCTTGACGGTGAACGGGGATCTCTTGAGGAGCATCAATTCCTAGTCGAACTTTATCTCCTCTAATGTCAACGATCGTGATCATCACGTTATCGCCGATCATGATGCTTTCGTCTCTGTGTCGCGACAAGACCAGCATGGCTGGCTCCCTTACTAAAAACTGACTGGCTACAAAGCCGCGGTAAAGAGCGAACGCCACCAGGTGTGGACTTTCCACTTTCCCAGAGACTCTCATCAACCGCGCCCGAAAAACACAATCCGGGGCAATCCTTTGCCGCGTGTATCCCAAATGCCCACTGGATGAAAAGCTCTTGAAGCTGTCTCAACGATCTAACGAACGTTTCCAACATCAAGACGTTGACATCCAACGAACCACCCAACTGCATGCTTACGCTAGCAGACAGGCTTTGGTCGTTATCGACGTCCTGACAAACTAAGTTCAGAGAAACCGACAGTGACCAACCTGTACTTTAAATAAGGGTAATGCAGGTCCGCTTGAAAGGGTCAGGCAATTTTCAATGGGAATAGAATCTCAAGACAGCGGCTGATTTTTGAACGTTATCAAACAACCACCAGGCTTTAGTTGGCTTAATTCAAGAATAGGATCATGCAAAAAAAAACGGCCACCCAATACGGCGGCCGTCTAACGTTTCTAATTGTTGGTTGCTTAAGCTGGTTAACTTTAAGAGCTTCGTCGCTCAAGAGCTTGGTAGCTCAAAGTTAAGCACTTCGGCGAAGACTTGTTGGAAGCGTTGCCAACTCATACTGCATCGGCTGCGGATCAACCGTAACCACTTGGCAACCGATTCGGCGATCAAGATTGATAACCAATGGTGCGCGAAGGTTCAGCGTCAACGTCTCTTCGTCACGACTAACGATGCCCAGCACATAAGCCTGCTCGACGGATGTAAGCTGCAATACATCGACGTCTGACGGTTCCAAGCGAACTTGATATTCCGTTACAAACCTGCGTGGCGAGACCACTGGAAGCGCAATTTCTGCATGCTGCATACTTTGCAGCCAAGCAACTGAAGAGTTGTCTGCATCTGCAAGCAAAACCCAATGACGACAATCCTCGAACCCTAAGAGTCCATTTCGGAAAAACAGAATGTCATCTGGTTCGATTTCGATGGCGGCGAACCTGGTTGTGTGAATTTTCATTTCGACGCTAAGTCCTTGACATTCATGGGTAAGTCCAAAAACCGTGTATTTTGGTTCCTATTCCACGGTCCTTTCTTACTAATCGTCTATTCCCATAAGAACCTTCAGTAAAAATGGTCCGATTCTCACAATCTTGGCGACTAACCAAATTTCTTGCTTTTTGCGGGTTCGGCTCGACACACATTAGTGCCTTCTTTACTATGCATTACGGCAATTCTGCAAAGAACTCTTGCTAACCAAACGGTGCTAGCGATGGAAAATCTGATGATCCGCGATAACGTCGCCCACTTTGTAGCAACCGCGCTTTTGTTTGCGTTTCTATTATGTACCGAGATCATTGCTCCGCCGTTCTGTGCTGCCGCTACTTTCGAAGACCTCCCCACACAAACCAAGCAATCGGATCGCGTTTCCAGCCTGATTGAAAAACTTGACTCTGGAAATTTTGCTGATCGCGAATCGGCCTCAGCTGAACTCGCCAAACTTGGCAAAGAAGCAATCGGCCCTCTCGCGTACCACTCACTTGAATGCTCGCCCGAAACGGTTTGGCGAATCAAAAAAACGCTCGAGTCAATTTGCACCAACGGCGACCGCGATCTCTTTATCAAGTCGCTTGGCATCCTCCAGTTGCGATTCGACACCGGCGCAGCCAATAGTGAAATGCAAATAAAATTCGGCCAGCTAAAACACGAGTGGCAGATAAGACGCAAAGAAATCGCCATTAGCAAACTCGAAAAACAAGGCGCGATCATTACAGATCCCTGGAAAGATTCTGGAATGCAAGGCTTCGGTGCACCTCCACTGGGCGGCGCAATCTTTCGCGGTGGTCGGGGGATTACGACCGTGACCATCGATGGCGTGCCTTTTGAATTAGTCGATGGTGAACTTCGACCGATCGTTGCAAGGAAGCAAGCAACCGTTAGAAGAAAAATGAATGTGCTTTCCGCTAAAGCACAACGCGAAAAGATCCAGACAATTCTCAGTTCGTCCGTCGAAGAAAACGAAGAATTAGTTTTTGGTAAACCCAAAACCAAAAGCCAAAATCAAAACAAGAACAAAGCTCTTGATCCGTTTTCAGGTCGATTAGCATTTGGAATAGCGAACCCTCGGGCGAGCTCGCTTCCTGGCGTCACGGTTGAAATTCCATCAACCTGGGACGGCAAACCTGAAGACCTGGTTGAGTTAAATAAAATCGCCAAACTCTCTGAACTTACTATAGTCGGACAAAGAATCAACAAAGAGGCGTTTAAACAGCTTGCGACACTTGCAGAACTCGGCACCCTTACACTCAAAGACTGCAAGTTTGAAGCTAAGGACGCACGATGGAATTCGTCGTCGATTCAACACTTGATCATTGCCAACCAAGACGTTTCGCTCGAACTGCTAACAAGCTTGAGAACTGTCCTTTCACTTCAAACACTAACGTTTATCGAATGCAAAATTGACAAAGGTGCATTGAAGGGCCTCAAAAAGCTTGATTCACTACGTGGCCTGACGTTCACCAAAATGGTGCTCGAAGATAGTTTTTTTGAAGCGATCACAAAACAAGAAAAACTGGCGTTTGCAAATTTTTCTATATGTCGGTTTGACTCTGGGCAATTCAAACGCCTTGCTGCCAAACGCCCCCAACTGCAGGTTGATTATTCGGGACAAGCTCTGCTCGGTGTTCATGGCCAACAGGATTTACACTTGAGTCCTACCAATACCATGGGTATCTCTGGCTCGGTCATTACCGAAGTCGTTGCCGGATCAGCTGCTGACGTATCAGGAATGAAAGCCGGCGACATCATCCAGCAGGTTGACAAAACGACGATTAAAAATTTCGAAGACCTGCGAATCTGTATCGCGGGCCACCAGCCTGGGGATGAACTTGTTTTCAAAGCGAAACGCGGCGAGAAAACAGTGAACCTCAAAGTTAAACTCGGAAAAGCTGAAGGCGTCGAGTAGCAAATTTTTGTGAATGCTACGTCTTGCTGATTTTGATTTGACATTCTTTGAACGGTTCTATGCGGCGCCTCCATCAGCCCTCTCTAACCGCTCTCAATCGGAAGGGATGCTGCGCGAATATTTCTCTTGTTTTTTTGACCACCGATTGTTAGACCGCAAAAAATCACGACGCGGCAAATGTATGGAAAACTCCAACCTCCTGACGGAAACGACTAACAAAAAATTGCGAAACGGATCGTTCGGAGCCAATTTGAACGTTTACGATAAAATTTTGATGTAATTGTTTTGCTGGAAACGCGCTTTCAAAGTGTTACTTCTTTTAATTCATTTAAAAGGTGCTCATCATGTACACTCCGTCAGCCTCAAACGCATCTGGCTACTTCTGCTTTTTCTTTTCGAATAATCAGCAGCAGGAACAGAATCACGTCCGCCCTTCGGATGAAGACATTCAGGAAATCCACAACCAGCTTTCGCACTTACAAACGATCGAATCAAAACTATCAGACCGAGAAAAATTCATCCTCGACCGGATTATCAGTGGCAAGCTCAACAAAGTGATCGCGCGCGAACTCGAATTGAGCGAAAGAACGATCGAAAAAATTCGTGCTCGAATAATCAAATGCTTTGAAGTAGAAACAATCGCTCAAGTCATCGCCAAGTCCGTTGAGTTAAGCGTTATTCGCAAATTCATTCTGACAAATAAAGATGTCAGCAAAAACTCCGCAGCACTCGCTGTCGCGGAAGCAACTCTAGCAAGCTAAGCTGGAGGAATTGGCAACATCACTTGATGGCAATCGGTAGCCAGCGGCACTATCATGTTTGTTTGAATGTTTGCCCATTGCCTATCTCGAAAACCTCTGATGCTGAAACTTGCGAATTACGATTTCTGGAATCTAATTCATGGCCCAACAATCGTGTTGCCTTTATTTTTCCTGCTAATAATCGCTTCCAATTCTGCAGCTTTACTTGGATCAGAAACGGCTTGGAACCAAGAGACACAAGCGAAGAATGAAACCACAACCGAGTTTGCCACCAGTTTTGAATCACTGGACGCCGGTGAACTCGGCGAACAGTCAACCAAAGTTGGCACTTGGAAAAACGCGACAGGCAACGTCTCAATTGATGACAAGCATTTCAAATCAGGCAGCCAATGCCTTCACCTAGCAGGTGGTGACCGATCGTCAATTGAGCTTGTGATCAAAGAGAAAATAAAACCGGGAAGTCGTCTGACTTTTTGGGCCGAACGCTGGACAGCGCGAGCCCCATTTTCGTTTCGAATCGAAAAACTGAAAGCGAACTCGACCGGCAAGTGGATTGAAATCTACAACGGCGATCAACAAATCCAAGTTGGTCGCGCGTTTCTTTCGAAAGTCACCATTCCACTTGGCAAAGAAAAAATCCAACGCTTAAGGTTCTCAGTAACCAGCCCAGCGAAAACCGGAATCCTGATCGACGACGTTCGCTTTGCAGAACTACGTCCACAGAAAATCCAATCCGTATCGGTCGTGCCTTTTGCAATTCCGGCATTGATTGGAAAAAAACGTGTGCCACTTGCCAAGCTAAAGATCCAAACCTCCGGCTCACTCAATCCAATTTCCATCAAAGAACTTGTTGCATCACTGGCCCCACCGACAGATTTTTCTGACCTCGAATCATTTGAAGTTATCCATGCGGATGCCAACTTTAAATCTCAAACGCCGATCGATTCCAAAATATCACTCTCGAACAAAGAGCGGAAAATTGAATTTGTCGCTGGTCCCAAACAACATGAGCTTGTCGAAGGAGAAAACTATCTTTGGCTTACTTGTAAGCTCAAACCCAATACAAATATCGACAGGCTACTCAGCTCCAGCATCAACAAAGTCGTGTTTCACAATGGTCAAACTTTCAACATCGACGCCCCACCTTCAATCGGGCGAGTGGGAATCGCACTGAGGCAGTCGGGCGATGATCAAGTTCACACGTACCGGATCCCCGGGCTCGCGACCACCACCAAAGGCACCTTGATCGGAGTTTACGACGTTCGACACGACGGCAGCAAAGACCTCCCTGGCAATATCGATGTTGGCATGTCACGCTCAACCAATGGCGGCCAATCGTGGGAGCCCATGAAAATAATCATGGACATGGGAAGCGATCCAAAATGGAGCGGCGACGGAATTGGTGACCCGTCAGTCTTAGTCGATAGCAAAACAGGAACCGTCTGGGTATCGGCAACCTGGTCGCACGGCGAGCGATCGTGGCACGGAAGCGGGCCTGGGCTTACACCTGAAGAAACCGGACAGTGGATGTTGGTCAAAAGCGAAGACGACGGGGTGACTTGGTCGAAACCGATCAACATCACAGCTCAAGTCAAAAAACCTGAATGGTCTTTCTTGCTTCAAGGTCCTGGCAAAGGCATCACGATGTCCGATGGCACCTTGGTCTTTCCCGCCCAATACCAAGACCCTCCCGACAAGAATAACAAAACCGCCAATCGACTTCCGCATTCAACATTGATCTACAGTCGCGACCACGGCAAGACATGGAAAACAGGAACGGGAGCCTGGGACGACACAACCGAATCACAAGTCGTCGAACTCAGCGACGGCCAACTGATGTTAAACTGCCGCTTCAACCAAGCCAGCCATCGAATCGTAGCCACGACCACCGACATGGGATCGACTTGGCAAGAGAATTCGAGCGATGGAAAATCACTGATCGAACCACGAGCCTGCATGGCCAGCCTGATCAACGTTGGCCGTGAATTAAGCGGGCTCAAACTAACGGGCTTTGACAATCAATTCTTGTTGTTCTCCAACCCGGAATCGCTAACCGGCCGCAACCACATCACAATCAAGGCTTCAAAAGACGGTGGAAAAAGCTGGCCCAAACAGCATCGGTTACTGCTAGATGAGTTGGGAGGTCGCGGCTATTCGTGTCTTTCGATGATCGATTCCCAAACCGTTGGAATTCTTTACGAAGGCAGCCAATCCGACCTGACGTTTCAGCGAGTCAAGATCGCAGATATCCTGTCGGCATCCAAAGACCAATAGTCACTATTGAACTTAAGCGTGTTAGCCCTTGGCGAAAGCCACAAAAAACACTATTTTATGGAGCCCAAATCAACCAAACTCACAAGCCCGAGTGGCGGAATTGGCAGACGCTCAGGATTTAAAATCCTGTGTCCTTACGGACGTGCGGGTTCAAGTCCCGCCTCGGGTACTACGGTTTTCACCGCTTCAAATCTATTTCGCTCTCTCTGAGAGTTCCCATTTTGGCTTGCACTCGGCGAATTGGTCGAGCATGCGGGCTGATACTAATAATTATGGCTTGCCTAGCCAAAGCGTGAGGACATAGCTCGTTTGACGACGGAACACTAATTGGCACTGATCTTCACTAATCACGCGCGGATGATCGCTGCTTCTAAATCAGAAATTAGTGTCGATTATTCAAGATTAGCGTTCCCTATTCTGCGTCCTTCTCGCCTGTTCGATTGAGGCCGGAGTCGGAGACTGTTCGAATAAGACTCACACCGGCAAACGAAAAAGCGTTTTCCAATTCGGATGGATCGAGGACGTAGCTTTCTTTTTCAGCGTCGAACATGTGCCGCTGTCTTGCGACGTTCCGAGCCAAGGGGAGGATTCATTCATCCGTCGAACTGAATGGTACCTGAGCAGATTTCCAGCGAGCTAATCCCTTTCAACGAGCCAGCCCCTTTTCAAGAATTGGTGACAGTTCTACTCAGATACCACGATTCAACCCGGATATCAAAACCATTTGGATTTGGCCCCGCAACAAAATCGGCTTCCCCTCGTGTTCAATTTTCTTTTTTTTCGGCATCACAACTTGTTACCCCATCGGTATTGGTTGCATCAGTGGCAGTAAATGCTGAATCGAATTTGGTTCTTGCCCCACTGCTTTCCATGAAAAAAGCGAAAAATACGAAGGGAAATCGCAATGTTTACCGAACTGCTACCCGAAAATTGGACCAACGTTGACCTACTTCTCAAGTCCACCATGATCGCCGGGCTCGCATGGTTGGCGCTTACGGTTTTCATTTACTGGCGACGCAGTGTGACCAACTTGACTCCAGTCGATGTTCCGGCCCCCAATCGAGCAGCACAACCGGATTTTCTCTCGATCGATCATTCGAAAGCTAAATCGGCGCTCAGACGTGGTGATCAGTTCGAAAAAACGCTCAACCGGCAGGAGCGAATCGCGGCCGGGCATACGACCGCCAAAACAATTCGCACGATTTGCGGATACGCGGCCGTTGTCCTTTCGGTCCTTTCATTGCTGACCGTACTCGCTGGTTCAATCTGGCCAGAAAGTATAGCGGGCCAATTGCTTGCCGACGTCTCAAAGGAAGGCCGAATGCTTGAAGTCGTTCAGGCCCATCCTATTGCATTGTCTATCGCTCTATTCGCAGTTTGCTTGTCCGTGTGGCGGTTGGCGGCTGGCCAAAAGCAGAAAATTGTTTCGGCCTGACTCTATCTGGCTGACGAATGCAAATTGCGGAACAACTCGTTCTAACAAACAACTCTTTCTAACAAACAACCAAAATTTCATAGGAACTTGAATCATGGCCTCTAAAGCACTGTCTCTCAGCACCCCCGAACTTTTGGCGGAATATGTACGCGAAAGCGAGCTTAATGGGTTCTTTGAAAAACGGCTCGCAGCGCCACCAGACCACATGGCAATGCTTATCCGCAACGGCGAGATTATTGATACTTACAAAGGAGCCCACTTCTCGATCGGAGGCGTTCTTAAAAACCTCAAATCGCTTGTCGTCGGTTCAAGCCACGTTTCGATTCTTTTAGCTGACCTGAAACCATTTTCGATTCAGACCGAATTTGGTGCCATCACACGAGATGATGTTCCCGTTGCGGCGATTGGAACGATCGAACTGCAAGTCAATCCTGACAAACCAAAAAACGTGATGGGATTGGTTAATTCCAGCGGCTATCTAACACGAGATGAGGTACTGGCCCGATTCAAGCCGCACCTCACCGACCGGGTGGTTGAAAGCGCAGTAAAGCGTGTTGACGCCGATAAGCTTCGTGGTGAACGAGGTCTTCAGGATCATTTTCAGGCGGAAATCATGCGGGAAGTCGAGCGAGTTGCCGGCGACCTCGGCTTGATCGTTCGGGCTGTCTCACTTGAGTGGGCCGTCAACGCTGTCGAAGTTCAGGCGATGGAAAAATCGGTTCTGGACCGAGAACAGAAAAAGCTTGATGACGAGCTTGAGTACTTGCGGCGAAACATTTCCAGGAACAACGACTCGAAATCGTTCCAGTTGGTTGCAGATGTCGATTTCACGAAATTGAAAAACGCAACGGAGGAAGAGCTGGAACACTTGGTGCTCAATCGCGAAGTCAGATTCCTTGACGCCCGCGTGGAGCATCAACGAAGGCAGGAACTTGAATCGTTTTCGCACGAAATCGAAGTACTCCGGAAGGAACGAGTCGGCAAGTTCGAAAATCGCCTTGCTGAAGCCGACCACTTGGTAGATGCAGCGAATAGAAAACTCTCATTGACTCGCGTTCATCAAGAAATTGATCTGCTGAACAAGACTCATCTTTCAGAGATGAAGAAACTCAACGCATTCACCGACCTTGAGATTTCTGAACGGGAAAGATTCCTTGAATTGGAGATTGCGAAACGGGCACAGGCCCAACAAGCTGTCCATATCAAAACAATCATGGACCTGGAACAAAGTGCCGAAGACGCTGAGGTGAATCGCAAAATTCTTCTCGAAAAAACGAATGCAGAAATTGGATTGGCTCAAACCAAAGCAGAGTCTGATGCAATTGTGAATCAGCTTAACAGCGGCGCAAAAATGACTCCCGAGCAGATCATGGCGATCAACGTCGGGCACTCCTCAGACGCGGCTGCAGTTTTGATCGAGCAAGCCCGTGCTTCGGCAACAGGCAGTGATCAAGCGATGTCTCTGATGCGTGAGATGGTAGATCAAGCGAATGCCGCACGAACTGACGCGAATTCATCGGCTCGTGAAATGTTCCGAATGGGAATGGAAGGGGCGGCTGGCGTTGCCCATGGTGCAGGTGGAAAAACAGGAAGTTCTTCGTCAGCAGACGAAAATTCCAAAATCGAATGTAGCCAATGCGGGCGAGAAAACGGAGTCAAATACCGTTGCTGCATTGGCTGCGGAAATCAATTGAGAAACTAGTTTACTTAGCTTGTTGCGACCTCGACTATTGGTTTCGTCGAATACTAAGAAGGTTTCACGACGACACCAAACTGTCTTTGATCTGACGCAGGAAACGAAAGAGGAAACCATGAGCCAAAGTAAAACCACAGCCCGAATTCAACCTTGTTGTGTTGCTTCGGCTCATCAACCGGAGGCAGGATATTGTGGCGAGTGTGGAAATCCATTGCTTCGCTGTACGGCATTCCAAGAATGCGGTGGCTTGCTGGATTCAAGCGGCTGTTGCCCGTGTTGTTTTGCTCCAGAAGTTCACCTTGCGGCAGACTGCCTCAAGCATGCAACCGTGGGTGGCTCACTTACAATTCCGATAATCATTGAGAACGCTTCACCAACAGGTCGGGCAATGTTGGTGAAGGGGATTTGGGTTCGGGAAGGGCAGGGCGAGTGGGATGAATGTGACCTATCCTGGGATCGGCTGGAAGCAGGCTCTCAAAAGCCCGTCTCTCTGACAGCTCGGTCGCTTGATCGGCCTGGCACTCATCGAGTCGAAATCCTGATCGCATTGGCGTCGAGGTGGCGTTGGCAAGAGGAAACGTTTGCGTTCAGCACGGGCTTGGAAATTAATGTCGAGTCAGAAAAAGATGTCGTTGTGCAGCAGAACATTCACTATGCTCCCGATGCGCCACAAACTGGAGCAACGATTGTTGCACCTGTTCGAGTTACTTCGGAGCAAAACCGGCGTTCGGCAACAAAAAGTAAAACTCAGACTCTGCTACTGACGAGGGCAAGTGTTTACGAACGGAATTTTGGATTGAGAGGGACAGAAAACGGGCTGACGGTTAAAAGAACTGCCGAGTTTCGCTGGCAGTCATTCCCAAAATCCACATCGCCTTTTAATGGGATGCTCGTAACTTCGAACGGTTTCTTGACGTTTGGAAGGTCACGAACAAAGCAGCAAGACGGACCGACGGATGTGCGAATGCTGGTTACTCGACCAGATGGATCGTTAGATGAAGAGGCGTCTCAAGAAATTTCACGCGATCACTTTTGTGTCTGGATCGAAAACGATCGCTTGATGCTTCGTGCTAACAGCCCCAACGGCGTCTGGGTCGACGGCAAAGTCTGCCCTCGCGGAGAAACAGTGAAACTGAAGCATGGCAACCAATTGAGTCCGCTTAAAACGGGATTTGATCGGCTAACACTATTGGTTGAATTCGAGGTCGAACATCAAGAGGTCATCGCAGTGACTATTTCGCGAAAACCATAGCTCCACCATATCGCCAATGTTTTCCCGGTGTTTTCTGCCTCCAAAAACTGTCCCCAAAGGCGTTGAAAAACTTTTACGACAGTGTCACAAACACTAACCGCGGCTGTACTGACTGCAGATAAGGACATTCCTGAAACCAGCGGGACAGTGCAATGAAGACTTTCGATCAACAAAACGGTTCCTCAACTTGCTGTGTCCAATGCCAGACAGCTTTGCCTGCCGATGCGGCTTGCTGCCCCAATTGTGGAACTGCGATAGGGACCGATGCTTCCCAATCAGCGATGCATACGATCGGGGAGCTGCAGACTTTGGATCCTTCGAACATAACTGGTGGAACGACACAGGATCACGATTTGGAAGCCGGAGCACTGTTTGCTGATCGGTACACCATCGAAGAAAAAATCGGTTCAGGGGGAATGGGAGTTGTTTATCGGGCGATAGATAACCAGAACCAGCAAACGGTAGCATTGAAACTAATTCGCCCCGGTCGAGGCAGCGATCAGGGAATTGAACGGCTTAAGCAAGAAGGCCTCACCACTCGCGACATACGTCACAAAAATGTTGTTGCCGTGTACGATGTCAACGAATCGCAGGGGCAACCGTTCATCACAATGGAGTATCTCGATGGGCGATCACTTCGTCAGTGGCACAATGCCTGGAAAGAAGTTTCTGCCAGCGTGCCGATGAACAAAGTTCGTCAAATCATTGAGCAACTTCTCGCCGGGCTTTCAGCCGCTCATGAAGCGGGCGTGATTCATCGTGATTTAAAACCAGAAAACATTATCGTAACAACCGACACCGAACACAGTGTTCAAGTCAAGATTCTCGATTTTGGGATCGCGCGAGCTATTCGATCGGGCGTCTCATCGACTGGGCCGATGGGAACAGCAAGATACATGGCGCCAGAACAGCTCACCAGCGCCGAGTTGGCTGGTCCCTCTGCCGATCTCTATGCGTTGTCAGTAATATTTTACGAGCTATTGGTGGACGTTTTGCCGACGGAACTTCGGCAACCTCCTTCAACCGGACGAACCGATGTGCCGCCACTTGTTGACCAATTGATTGATCAAGGGCTCTCAAGCCGACCTGCAAATCGAATGCAATCTGCTGAAGAATACGCTTCACGCCTCAAAGCAATATCTTTCGAAACCAAACAAAACACGAATCAGCCGACTCCATTGAATCAGGCGGCTTCATTGAATCAACCGGCTTCGTTGGAAAAGCTCCCGCAACTCCAGTCGTTCATAAACTCTGACTGGTCAAGTCCGGCAAAGATTATCAGCGTGATTGTTGGGGTTTGCTTCATGTTATTCGCTGGCTTCGTGATGTTAATCGTAATCGCCTTAAGCGTAGACCCTGACCCTCCAACGGACTACGACGTGGATCCGGAGCAAGGCCAAATGCAACCATGGGACGACCAAGATTATATTCCGCCGCAAGGATTTCAAAATTTTCCACAGCAAGGGTATCAAAACTATCCGCACCCTGGCTTTGGGTCCGGCTTCTAGCTCAATCAGAAAATGATTCGCGTTCTCAAGCGTTTCAATCCAACAGTACGTAATCGGTTTAGAAAAGGAAACATGATGAACAATTGGAATAATCGTCCGCTCGAAGGCTGCTTGTTTGAAGACACCGTTGTGGCAGCCCCGTTGGTACAGGCTCAATCTACAGCAACGCTTCCGCCCCAAGTTGATTTGCGCCCATTTTGCTCACCGGTTGAAGACCAAGGACACACGAATTCTTGTACCGCCAATGCGATTGTCGGGGCTTTGGAATACCACCAACGCCGGTCAGGGTTGAACCATACTGACCTTTCTCGATTGTTCGTTTACTACAACGCCCGCAAGCTGATTGACCAGGAAAACCTTGATTGCGGAAGCTTCATTCACCACGTAATGGCGGCGGTTCTTGCCTATGGCGCATGCGAGGAGCATCTGTGGCCTTTCGATCCTCGATTGTGCAAAGTGTGTCCATCGCCGGCTGCATATGCGGACGCGATAAAACATCAAGCGATCCAGTATGGTCGTGCTCCCTTGGGGGATTCCGCCTTGTCGGCTTTGGCTGCAGGAATTCCAGTCGTTTTCGGAACGCGAATTCCATCCGAATTCTATACCGTTGCCGATCAAACTGGCGCCATGCCAATGCCTGGCCCAATTTTACAAGCCAGCGGGCCAGGACATGCGATGTTACTCGTTGGTTACGATTTGAATTCGCGCAATTGGATTGTCCGCAACAGCTATGGCCCCAGTTTTGGTAACAACGGATATTTCCAGCTTCCTTTTTCAACAATGGAGGCGTACTCGGTACCAATCGACTTCTGGACAATCGGGGCAATCGAACAAAATGGAATCGTTTTGAAACAAGACGCGCTTCCGGCGGCGGATTTCGACGCTCCGACGCATCTGGAAATTGATTTGGATAAACTGAGAGCGAGTATTCGAAACACGTTGGCGAGTAATCTTGAATCATCAACAGCCGGTTTTCGCAGCCGACTAAGAAGCTAATATTCGCCGACTGGCCAAATGCTTTCATGAAGAAAAATTGCGTTTAGTTTGGGACAGTTCTTGGTGAAGACCACCACTTTGAATCGTCGAAGTCGATTTGAATACGGCATAAAGACGGACTTGAAGAACCGCGAATAAACGTTGATGGACGCGAATGAAAATAAGCGTTCAGTTCAATCTTTGCGACGACGCTAAGAGGCAAAGGTCAGAATCAAAATCTTTGCGTCTCTGCGTCTTCGCGTCTTTGCGTCTTTGCGTCTTTGCGTCTTTGCGTTCAAAAAATGGTACGCCAAAGGAGCCGAGGCCTGAAACGCGGCGGCGCGGAGAGGGCTTGCATGTCTCGCGTTTGCATGTCTCGCAGCGGCGATATTGGATAGCCAATTGGGGCGCACCGAGGTTTTTCCGAATCTGTATTCGCGTTTATTAGCGTCCATTCGCGGTTGAAATCCATCCCCAAAGATACGTACGCCCTTGTTCCACCATTGAGCGACACTCATTGGCCTGGTGATAAAAGTGATGGCGTTCAGCGAGAAGCCCGTCTCTAGTATGCCCGTCAGTTTGAGTTAGACCAATCGCTAGGCATCACGTCTTTGACATGTTCGAACAAACCAATCGAGATTAGCTCTTCATGGATTCGTTCTGGCTTAACCGAATCGATTCCATTGGCGACTTCCTCAACGACGTACTCGGCAAATCTTACTCGTGCGCGGCGTAGCTGCTGACGAAATGTGGCTGCGGAAACTTCTCGGTTATGCTCTTTGGAGATCATCTCAGCAAGTGTTGGAGAGTCGGCGTCGGGGTGATCGGCTCGAAACTGCAAAGCGCTGAACAGAACGCTGCCTTCGTTTTGCTCTTGGAACGATTCCAGTCTTGCCCAAGCGATCCCAAGTACATTTTGTTGCCAACCGTCATTCCAAGCGAGATCTGGCTCTTCAACTTCTACGCCGTTTACCAGCTCTGGATCCAAGTCCACGATATTGCGGCGATTCTGTTTTGCCCAATGGTTGCGCGTCATATTTTTTACGGCGACCTTCAACAAATCACGAAACCGACCACGGTTTGGGTCCGCTCCACCAAAGTCGCCTTTTAAAAGCCGGATGATCACTTCCTGTGACAGCTCATCTGCGTCAGTGTCACTGCGAGTAATCGCATGAATGTAACTACGAATTGCTGGCGCGTAGCGAAGAACAAGTGCATTTCGAGCACTAGAGCTTGTCGTAACGGTGCCTTGATGGGCATTACGAAGCATGGTCCATTCCGTCTCGATCATATCCAGCCGCGGTGAGAATTCTTGTTCGTCGTTCACCAGCTTCCTCTGATAGTTGGCCACCGAAAATTCGTAAGAAACCATCATCGTTTCAAGAGACCATGGAATCAACTGTAGTAACTGCAGTTTTTACCACAACGAATAATGTGAGGAAACGAAGAAATCGCAAACGGTATTCGGGTTGGTTGGCAATGTCACCGAATCGGCGATCGCAGGCAGTTACCGCAATCGTTGGTATGCCGCGATCATTGGTATGCCGCTATCGTTGGTATGCCGCTATCGTTGGAATTCGCCGCATCATTTTGGAAGCCACCCCCTTACTCCAAGGGGTTTATTCCAAAGCTCGGTGTCGCGCAGGCGCACAGTGCGGTAGGTCGCCGCCGGGAACTGCTCGTCAATGCGAGCGAGAAAAGTTGCATTTTGGCCTGCTTGTTTCACTCTTGCCGCCGAAAGAGCCCTTATCAACAGCGGTCCTCATTTGTTGCTCGCGCGGATTGCGATGAACTTGAGTGAGAAGGTTCCCGAGTTGGCGATGACTACGAATTTTTATCAAACAAATAAAAAGACCGACCAGAAGCCCTCTCTTCTTATGAATTCGGAGTGAGCTTGATCCACTAAGAATAGTTTTTTCGTCCGAACTTATTCAGTATTCTTTTTTTCTCGATACTTCTCTAAGAGCAGAAACAGTGGCTTCAATTCTGGATCTTCATCGAGACGATCGGGCAGGTCGAGCATGTCGTCAAAAGAGCTTTCATCTTCGAACAATCCTGCATTAAATTGCTCCAAAAGAACGTCACGCGCAACGTCGTCGAAGAATTTGACTTTTTCACGGTCTTCATCCTTTTTTTCTCGCTTGGCCTCAATTGAATCCGCCACGTACAAGCAAGAAACGGCATGTCTCAACCGATTGTCGACCAAAGCTCGATCGACGATTGACGTTGCCGATCGACAATCGGCTTCGGCCAGGTCAGGCCGTCCAAGTCGAGCGTGGCATTTCGCCCGACTCGAAAGCGCAAAAACTTTTGCGTTGGGAGGCAAGTTGACTTTTGCAAGCAGATAATCCAACACGGGAATTGGTGATTTGAAATCTGATTTATTGAGCGAATTTTTGACCGACATCGATGTCATTTCAGCGACCCAAATCGTCGGCCCCGAAAGGGCAATCTCTACATCTTTGTCAAGCAATTCTTTGACGCCCTTGTCCAATGAAGCCTGGGCGTCTTCGGTTTGATCAGCGGCCTTGAAAAAATCGTGCTGCATTGCGGTTAAGCGAGAATACATTCCAAGGACTTGTTGAGCTTGAGCATCGCGGACATCAACCGGAATCGCGAGGATGGCAGCCTCGGCTTTTTGCGCCAACGCTAAAACCTTCGCGCGAGCTTCTGGCGTGGCATCAGCAGCCATCGCGTCTTCAAGAATCATCCCGACGATCCTCAAGTCATAGAGTTGGCGGTGGGTCACAAAGTTGCTGGCATCTTCGCTGAGAGTTTTCTCCAGCGCCGTGGCCTGGCGTTCAAAAATATCACGCCCCTTTTTTTTCTGGCCTGTGGTCATGTAGTGAATCCCAGCGGTTCTCATGATTTCGTTGCGAACCAGCAGAGCATTTTTATTGGCCTTTACGTCAAACTTTTCCTGAAGCTCAATCGCCCGTTCCAGCAATTCTTCAACAAGGGTAGGGTCGTAGTTATGTAGCTCCAGGTATCTTGCAAAATTGCTCAGCAAATGTGCGTATATTAAAACGACGCCGACATCTTTGACTTCCTTTTCCTTTTCAAAAGGCCGGAACATCTCGGCTGACCGCTCGTACATTTGCTTAATTTGCTTGAGTTCAAGTTTGGTTGCCAGACCTTTCTCTGCATTTTGCGCACTGACCTCATACTCGTCCCGAGTAATAAATGCATTGTACATTGACCATAAAAATCTCCGCCTGCATGACACGACATTAGGTGTTTTGCCTGCCAGTTCATACCATCGATCGGCTGCCGCCATACCAGCCTCATAGGACTTCTTTTTTTCATCCATCGTGGCATATGCAGACGCCAACGCGATGCCGTCTTCAGCCTTGGTTCGAATGTCTGAAAGCGTATCGTTTGCCGCAGATTTAATGGACTCCTCCAGCAAGGCTACGCACTTCAAACGAACTTCCTGATATTTATCGCGTTCCTGTTCGCTAAGTGCGACTTTGCTTAGAACCGTCCGAGCGACTTCGACTTGATGGATTTTTGATTGCTCTTGGGGAAGTTCAAAAAACAGTTTGACGGCTTGCCATAACTGTTCGCGTGATTTCGCTTGGCCTTCCAGATCATTGATGCTTCGTTGCGCAATATCCTTGTTGGTTAAGTGCAGAATTTTTCCGGTCATTGCAGATGCCGGATCAGTTTTCGCGAGGATTCGTTTCTCTGCGAGCTTGAGAGCGTCGTCATGAACGGCGATGGACTGTTGGGCTTTGTCAACTTTGCCCAATGCGCCGCCGTAATCCAGCATCACTTGTGTCATCAATTCTCGCGCTCGCGCTGCATCTTCCGCGTCGTCTAAATGTGACGCCAGCAAATTGCGTGCACTTTCAAGATGTTTGATTGCTTTGTCAGTTTGCCCAAGCTTGGAAGCGACCGCTGCGATACGTTGTTCGGTATCAGCACGATCGATATCAAGAGAAACCCCATCCTGATTTTGTTTTCCCAGTGCATCTAGCAGGTTTTCTGCTTTCGTCAGCATCTCCGAAGTCAAGCCTTCCAAAGAAGCTGACTCAAGCCTCGGATCTTCGGCGAGCTGTTTCAAAAAGTCATCCACCACCGATTTTGCGATGATGAAGTTACCTGTCGCTTTTTCTCTTGCAGCAGCCTCACGAGTATTTGCTGCAGCCAATAACGCTGTCGCAACGACTGCACCGACGGTCAGCAATATCAATCCGGCTCCGCCTGTCGTGACGGCTGTTTTGTGTTTCCTCATCCAACGCCGCGCTCGAACTGAGACGGGCTCTTGCCAGGCAGAGACCGGCTCATCGGCAAGGTACGCCTCGATATCTTCGGCCATCGCCAGCGCCGTTGGATACCGCGCGGATTTGGTGCTTTGCATTGCCTTGAGGCAAATCGCTTCCAACGATTTAGGGACGCTAGAATTTATCTGGCGCGGTGTTTCGAAGTTGCCTGCGATTGAATTTTGAAGAATTTCATCGATCGTTCCGCCGCCAAACGGTGGTCGCCCGACCAGCATTGCGTACAGCGTCGCCCCCAAGCTGAACACATCACTCTGGGGAGCCAAAGAATCGTGCCAGCCCAGTGCCTGCTCGCCGCTCATATAACCCGGAGTTCCGACTATCTGCCCGATTTGTGTGTCATCGTTACGATTTTTCGAAGCCGGATAGAGCAACGTAGAATTGGGCAGATTATTTTTGCCAGCCTCATTATTCCCGATGACTTTGGCGATACCCCAGTCGACCACCAGTGTTTCGTCGAAATCGCCAAGCATGATGTTGTCGGGTTTGATGTCACGATGCAAAATCCCGCGACTGTGGCTGTAGTGAATCGTATAGCAGACGGTTGCAAATCGTCGAAGCAGTTTTCGAAACTCAATCGAATTCAGGTTGCGGTTTGGATTCGCGTAAAACGATTTGAGTGCGTCCCCAAGACTTTGCCCTTGAACGAATTTCATCGCGTAATATGGCGTTCCGTCCTCTGACTGCCCCAGACCGTAGACGGGAACGATGCCAGGGTGCTCCAATCCACCTGTTAACTCGGCTTCGACCAGGAAGCGATTGCAATATTGTGGTTTTGCGACAAACCTAGCCTTGATTCGTTTCAACGCGACTTGCCGGTTGAATTGAGAGTCTTGCGCAATGAACACTTCGCCCAGACCACCCGCACGGTGAGGCGAAACGATCGTGAATCGCCCAGCACTTTCGTTGTTCTCAGATCCGTTAGTATGAGACGATTGTCTTGGTAAGCTCGTCGGTAGATTGGTATCAATTTCCGCATTGGTTTGGGGTAGGCGAGTTGGACCAAATTGAGAAATTTTGGAAAGCTCAATTTCGCCTTGCAGCCATGCCGAGACTTCTTCCTGAATTGTTTCGGGCGTCTGCGTAAAAGTTCGGTCTGCAATCGTCATGATCGCAGTCAGCTCTTGCTTGTCGATGCGTTTTGTTGCTACCAGGAAATTCCCAAAAGTCTCAGTTTGGGCAGACTGTATCCACGAGTCATGGTCCGACCGAATTTTAGAGGCTTTGACGAGCCCGGTCGCTACAACGGCATAAGCAACCACGTTCGCCAACTGATGTTGGGATAGTGAATTGAGTCTGGAATTCATGCTGGAATTCATATTATTCGTCGGTACTTTGTGGATGTTTTTTTTGCGGCCGTCGATAGCTTCAATCTAAATGATATGTAATTCCAAGTCGCTTTTTTGGTGATATTTTCAGCAGTTTCTTCTTTGAACTGAAAATGCCATCCCCCCAAATTCATGTGGGGACAGGTTGAAAGTGGCAGCAAATCCAGCTCAAGAGCCGAACTTCATATTGACCATCAACTCGATACAAACGCGATCGCCGTTTGTGACGTTGAAATTAGAAAAAAACCGATTGGAAATTCCATCGGTTTGGTGGTGGCGTTCGATCCAAGGCTCAACTTGCACCGTGCATGGCTTAAGTCAATCGTTACTGGTCGATTAATTCATTTCGTCCCACCAATTTAGCCAGGGTGGCGATACTACGGTTCTGTCTGTGCGAAGTGAATATTTCGGTCGATTCGAAATGAATTTTGAGAATCAGATTCAAACACACAATGGAATCGCTGGGTCATATAGACTCCCAACAAAAAACGCCGATCCCTAAAGAGATCGGCGTACTTGAATGAAGTAAGTCAGTTCTGTCTATTTCTTCGAATTTCCTTTTGCCTTTGCAATGACTTCGAGCTGTTTTTCAGTCAAAGCTTTTTCCAATTTTTTCTTCGCATCTTTTTTGATCTCATCAACTTCTTCTTGAAACCTGGCTTTCGCTTCCGCTAGTTTGTCAGAGGTTTCCTTGCTTAGTTTCTTGAGCTCGGCTAGTTGCTTATCATCAAGCCCCAGTTGGTCTCGATAACCTGTTAGCATTGCTTGGAATAAATTCCCGCCAAACATAGACAACTGACGCTCAAATAGCTTTTCGTTGATGATTTCGACTTGATGCGGAAGCAAGATGTCCGTTGTGAGTTCTGTTTCAAGTCTTGAAATGTTGTCAAACAGAAATTGCTTTGCTTTGTCTCTTTCATTAGGTCCAAATGTCTTCAACTCTTTCACAATAAGCTGATGACGTTTCCGGAGCTCAACAAGTAACTCTTTCTGATTTTCCGCCAGTTCGAGATCTGAAGTGCCACCTTTGAGAGCCTGATTTGCAAGCGAGAGTCTTGAATTCAAACGATTTATTTTGGCAGCAAACTCGTTTTCATCGATTGACTGTCCCATTAAAGGTGACGTCATAAAAAAGAGGAAAAATGCTATTAGGATTAACTTGTTCATAGGCCAGGAGCTCCGCAATAACAATCAAGCCAAAAATAAAACTCCAATCCCTCATGCGACTTGTCGGAATACATTGTCTTCGGAATTGACAAGTTACAAACATACTCAAACGCAATAGGAAATTCTGTCGAGTATTCCTCTGCCAAAAAGACTGGAAATTTGGAATTTGGTGGGACAACAACAAAATCTTCGTCGTGTTCACCATCCAATTCTACTGTCAAAGTATGGACAAGATCACCCATGTCGCCACAAGTAACCGCGAATTTCACTGTTGCACGCAACCTTTCGCCCTCATATGGCCCATATGCGTCTCCAAAATACCCGTTTACATATTGAAAGCCATTGTAAATTTCAATGTCAGTGACTTGCCCATTGGCAGTGTGGGAAAAAAGAGCCGTTGCCAAAATCGCAACCAAGAACAACAAGGTCTTCATTTTCAGTCCTTTAGAATGAGAAGTTGAAAAGCTCATCCTTACAAAATTGAAGGTTATTGTCAAATATTTCAGATACTAACTTCTGTGTGGCGTGGGGAAGGCATTGAACATCCAGCAACCATGAAGCTCGATCTGCTATATAACTTAGAATGTGCAGTAGAATTAATATCATCGAATTTAAATCGGTAGATATCTAAACTTGCTATTTTCATCAGGCAGTTTTGTCAATTAAACTTCGGTCCTGAAGAGTAACGACAAGTCTAAAAAAAGCGAAAAAAGACTGTCTGCTATGAGCATTTACGGCCCGACCACTTTTGTCAAATTGCTGCCGTCTTAAGAAAAGGAGGATAATTTGATTCAAGCTCTTGTTGCAGGGTTTATACCTATCGCTGCACTTGTCGTTGGCATGCTTCCAGTTGCTATCGTCCGCTATTGGCTGATTCGACAAAGAAAAAAGAATCTAAGGTATTCCCCGCTGGGAACGGATTTACTTCGCCCTCCAGGTCATTCCATTGCACTCAAAATCAATGAGCTGGACAACGACATTTTGGTTTGGCTTTTCCTGTTGTTAACAACGCCGGTGTTCTTAACTGCGGTTTACCTAAGTCAATTAAGTTTTGGCGCTGGGGCAAATTGGAAACCTTTGATGTTCGTGATTTGTACCGCTGGAGTTGCCGCTTACGCTTTCTTCGCCAACAGACTATGGAAACTGTTATATCTTCGCTCACGATACGTTCTGGGGCACGAAGGTGAATTGGCGACTGCTCAATTTTTGGATCTTTTGATGCTTGAGGGTTGCCGAATTTTTCATGATGTACCAAGTGCCTGCGGAAACATTGATCACGTCGTCATCAGCAGAAGCGGAGTTTTTAGTATCAACTCCAAAGGCTACAGCAAGCCACAGAAAACAAAGAACGTTGCCACTGTTGATTACGTTGCCAAAACACTAACTCTGACTCAAAAGTCATATCCAATTCCAACTGAACAAGTGGACGCCGAAGCAAACTGGTTGGGAAAGTCCCTATCCCAATCAGTCGGGGAGACCGTCAGTGTTGAACCTCTGATTGCACTGCCAGGCTGGCAGGTCAGATTGGTCGGGAAAAAGTACGAAGACGTTTGCGTGTTTTCCCCGAGAAACCCTAGCCGTTACTTCTTGCACTCAGGACCAGACAGACTATCACCAGCTTTGATAACTCGAATTACTTACCAGTTGGATCGAATCTGCAGGAACGTTGAAGCTGAAACAAAAATCAAACATGAGTTGAGCAACGATTGAGCCATGCAAAAGCAAACAACAAACGCGAGACTGATCATCGCCGCTAACTCGCCAGCGAGTAATGGAACACTAATTGACACTAATCTTCACTAATCACGCGCGGATGGCTGCTGCTTTTTCGATTCAGAAAATTAGTGTCGATTAGTGGAGATTAGTGTTCCGAATAATTGGTATTCTCAATTGTGCTGTGCGATCGTGCTTCCAAAAAGCAAACCTCACCGTCGACTAACGAAAAAGCTTTTCCAATTCGGATGGGTCGAGGCCGTAGCTTTCTTTTTCAGCGTCGAATAATTCTCTTTTGCCTTGTCCTGCTGAAAAACCGTTAATCCTTGCCGCGGCGGTTGAGTCGATGAACCCTTGGAATGTTGGGTACATCTGGCTAAAGGCTTTCATGATTTTGTCGTTGCGCTGGAGTATATACTTTTGATGATAATCTTCGGCGTTGTAAAATGTCGTCAACGGTAGGACTTGTGTGGTCAATTCTCTTTCGTACCGCTGGGTTAGCGGAACGATGGTTTGTTTGATGATCTCATGTTGGATTTCGTTGGCAAACCAGATCGCCGATTTGTACTGGCTGCCGCGAAGCATCCCAACAGGGTTGTGCGACTTCCAAAATGTGTTGACGATCTCTTTGAATGAAATTTGCGTCGGGTCAAATTCGACTTGGAGTGCTTCGGTGTGATTGCCAAGTGCACGATAAGTCGGATTCGGTTTTTCTCCGCCAGTGTATCCAACTCGCGTCCGATGAACGCCTTTGATGATCCCAAACTGGGCGTCAGGACCCCAGAATCAGCCAAGTGCAAATGTGGCGGTTTCTAAATTGTCTGGAACATTCAAATCAATTGGCGGCAATTCAATTGTGCCAGTGGTTTCGTTTTTTGCGTGCATTGGTTTTGAGCGTGGTTGAACCGGGACGATGTTGTTTGTTATTGCAGAATTCTATCATAACAACCGCATTTGTGAGGATTTGCCAAATGTTAGTTTTGGATTGAAGCTTCGTGTGGTTGATGAACTTACTGCCAAATATTTGGAGGCTTCTCGGTGAACGTCACCATTTTTTGAGCATGAGATTTTGCCAGTATCTTTACTTGCTGGTTTTCTTTTTAAAACCGCGGATGGACGCAGATAAACGCGGATTCAAGTTCTGTTTTTATCCGCGTCCATCAGCGTTCATCCGTGGTTCTTTCTTCATCAGTTTTTCCCGTGTTGAAAACGGATGCGGTGTTGAAAAGAGTGGTGTTCACCGAGGACTGTCAATATTTGCTAACATTGCGTTCTTCAGGCACATTCACACGGGCACATTGGTGCTTAAAGACCAGTGAAGGTGCCGCGTTGCCCAATGAGAAACTTCCCACCGATGATCAACACTCGATTTATCAAGCCGCTTCTATTCGCGATTTTGCTGTTTGCCTGTTCGGTTGCGAATTCTCAGGATAGAGAGACGTTTCATGTGGTCGTTTCAGATGCTCCAGCGGCAACTAGTTTTGCCGAAGTGCAAGACAAAAGCGACGTGGATAGTCAAGCTGCGAAAATCAAACTCGCTGAAATTTTGAATCTAATGCCACAGCCAAGTGACCAAACCAAGACGTGGTGGCGGGATGGGTTCGCCGGAATCATCGATAACGCGAAGTGGCGTCGAATGACGCTTACCGGAAATTATTGGTTCGTGTTTGACGCGGAGACCGTTGGGATTCCCCGACTTGGCCCGGCATCAACTCCGCTCAATGAAATCAAAGGTGCCGATCTAAAACTGAAGATCGAAGTCGACGGGAAATCCTACGTTTGCAAGAAAGGGGCGAAGTGGTCCAAGTTCTCCGGGCCGCGATTGATTGAATCCGGGCGTTTCTTGCAACGCACCGATATACGGGGCTTGGAGTTTGAGTCAGCGGACGGAACGACACTGAACGCCGAAGCTCGATTCGAAACCGCGGCGTGGCCTGACCGACTTGGGCTATCGTTGGCCGTGCGCCCGGGAACGTTGCCTTACAAAATCGCGGAAGAATCCGGCGGACGAATTGCGGGTGGATTTGGCTTGTCCGGGAAAAACAGATTCGACATTGCGGCCAAAGACTGCCAAACGCCGAACACTTTCACGCTTAGTTTTTGGACGTTCCTTTCAACCGACCTCAAGGCAAGTCGACATTCGCCTTGGCTCGTTTGCAACAATGGAAATGAATATGTTGCCGGCAACTATGGAATCATGCTCGACAATGAAGGCATACCTTCGGCCATGCTCAATGTTGATGGAGGAAAATCAAATTCGATTCGATTCAAGGCTCCACGACACACTGCTTTGAAATTTGGTCAATGGAATCATCTTGCGCTCAGTTACGACGATGCAGTTTTTCGGTTAGTTGTTAATGGCCGCACGGCAGTCGAAGAAAAAATTGGAAAGCAACGAAGTGCACCATCAGGCGGGTTGGCATTCGGAGCCAGGCAAGACGGGTTCAAAGGATTTTCTTTTCGCGGCGTGATCGACGAAATCTTCTTGTTCGACCGAGCCCTAAAGCCCAATGAGCTTAACCTGCTGCACCGAGCTGCCGCAAAGAATCACGATGCACAATTGAAACCGATTTACAAACAGGAGTTTAAAACCAAGCTTTCGCCGATGACTGAGTTACCGCGCGAATCATGGAAGAATGCCAATTTGCAAGTTTCGATTGCCAATGAAATGGGGGCTCTTGAGTCAACATGGAGCTCGGCCTCGGCCAACCAAGTGGCTTGGGATTCAGGAAAGTGGGAAAAAGCTTCCTTGCTTTTCGATCCTGTAACCATGAAGAAAGTTGGCACCACGTCATCCATCACCGTTAAAGCGATGGATAAGAATTCGAACCAGGCTCAGGAAGTCACTTACGATTCGAGCATTGGTTGGCATCGAATCAATTTAGATACAGTTAAACCGATGATTTCCAAAGGAACTCTGCATCCGCCCAACGATTTAATTGAACGCGTCCGCATCAATTTATCGAATCCTTCCAAGCAACCGAAAATCGCTCGGCTGATGTTTGAAAAAACGCCTGTTGGTTTTCGCCAATCCGCTGGGCAGTCGATCACTGGAATTTCCGCGATGATTCGGGACGCTGATGGGAATCCGACCGGTATCCCGGTTCAGTTAAGCAAGAACTGGCATACCCATCCGGCTGGCGGCACGCACTCAGGGTTGTGGTTTCACGGAATCAGCCAAGTTCGACTTCCGCCTGAGCAATCTACCGAATTGGAGTTCACCATCGTGTACGCGCATTGGGGCGGTGTGGCAGCGGCTTCGCACTCGCAGCTGAGCCTCATTGGTTATGGCGGCAATCATCTTTGGGAACAAAGTGCGATCGGATCATGGGGTGAAAGCATTTGTTATAACCCGGAACAGGTTTTCGGTGAGTGTGTGGTTACCGACGTCCGTCCGCTGATGGTCAAACCGAAAGACAAAGAAAAGAAATGGGACTGGACTGAAAACGTTGGAGGTGCAGACTTTTTTCGCATGTTCAACAAGAGAGGCAAACGGGTTGTTCACACGGCTGTCGCATCCAACTATCAAAAAACGGGGCCTTGCCTGACAGATATTCAACACCGTGGCCGTGTTGGAAAGACCGGCATCCAACATCAAATTCGATCCAGCATTTCACGAACGGACGATATCGTTCGAGCAACGTATCGCATCCGAATGGATGTCACTGAGCCGATTGAGTTTTCGCGTTTCGTGATCTTTCAAGCGGGTTCCGACAAATACGCTTATACCGAAGAAAAGAAAATCGCCGTTGGTGATACGTTGGGAGTGACGAAAGAATGGCCTACTCAGCGAGGTGGAAACGCCTATCGCGGCAAACCGATTCAATGCATCCAACCGAACTCATGGGCGTCACTGCACGCAACGCTTGGCGAACCCAAAAAGGCAACGGGCGGTTGGGCGACTCGTGGCGTGATCATTCGAAAATGGAATGCAAAGTTGGGTGGCAAAGTCGCAGCCGCTTGGATCGCCGAGCGAGGGACCAACGTTGGTCGACGAAAGGTTTCAACGATCGACATTGTTCCGCCGCCGGGTCTAGAACGATTTGAACAAGGCGATTTTGTCGAAGCGACCATTGAGTTCGTCGTCATTCCACAATACGCCGCAGAATATTACGGCCCCAACGAATCGCTTCGCACTGCGTTAACAAACGACCAGGACACTTGGAAGATGGTTCATCGCGAAGCAGCCAAAGGACAACTGATTGTTGATGTGCGAGCTGGAAACCTCAAGAGCACTTATCCCGGTGTTACGATTTCCACTGAAAATGATTCAGCTGACTTTAATCTCATTGGCGGAGTTGGCTACGTGCCAATTACGTTCGACAACCTGAGTTCTCACAAAGGCTATGTGCTGACGGTCGATGGGAAACGGATTGACCAAACTCTGCACGGCAATGACTTTTGGCAAACCGACTACGATGTAAAAACCAAACGCTGGAGCCAGACGTTTAATGTTCCGGCGAACGATGCGAAGCCGATTAACATCCAGTTCAAAAGGCAATGACGTCGCTAAAAACCCAATAGATCGCAAGAAATCAACAGACGGTCGCGAAAATCAACCGCCACAAAGGCCAAAAAGGGCAAGCTGTTTTGTCTATCGAGCGTTCGCGCTTAACCCGTCTTTTCTCAGGCCAGCGTGGCTTGAAGCGAGTTCATTTTCAGCTTTGAATTCATCTCCATGAACCAACTCAGCGAGTTTGAGAATTTGCCCACTCTCACTAGCTGGCCCGGCAATGGAAAGATCACTTTCAACACCAGAGGCATCCCGTTCGCGCCACCACTTTGCAATTTCCATCGGCAATGCAAACCAAATATCGGTTTGCGACTTCAAATGTTCGAGAAACTGGCGGTAGAGATCCAACCGCGATTCTGTGTCCAGATAATCCGGGTGTGTGACCAACATGCCCATGCCACACCAGCGCCGCAAAAACTCCAGCTTTCGGACCCACACTGAAATGTCGTTTTGCGCCAAAGCGATAAACAAAGTGTGGTCCTGTGGCAGCGAATACGGCAATTCAACCATTCCCTTTTTCATGAAGGGCCAGACACTTCCCACTCCACCGGGCATCGCTTGAAACGGATCAATATCAAAACAACTTGCATCGTAATCAGAGCCGAACGAAAGAATCCAATCAAGATTTCGATGTACCATCGGCGCCCGAAATCCGGTTGCCCCAAATCTTTCGAATGCCCGTTTGATTGGTTCGCGACGTTTATTAAAAACGCGTTTCGATGAGAACAAACGACCATCGTGGTTGTAACCGTGAACGCCGATTTCGTGTCCGCGTTGCTTAAGGTCTTCGATCAGTTCCGGTTCGATTTTGTACTTGTAAGGAATAAAGTTCCAGCAAGAACGAAAGCCATACGACTCTTCGAGTTTGGCCAATCGATCTACCAACAAAACACCAGCCCGTGTTTCGACATCATGAGTCAGCGCAACAGACATGCGATAAGGTTTAGGCCACGGATGGACTACAGCCAAATCCGGGTTCTCCATAGCATCAACTTTGAGTGCCGCTGCAAATTCTTCAATAAATGACTCTGGAATGTGCCAGTTATCGGCAACATCTGTCATTCCTACCACTCGCGACTTTTGGAGTTTTTGTCTAAACCAAATCGGAATCAACGGTCGCAGCAGGTAGTACAATCTGAATTTCGACGAAAGCGCAGCGTTGGCAGCATCGCGAAGAAAATACTTCTCCATCACGCGTGAGGCATTTCCGCCAAACGCGAATTGTAGATCGGATTGAGTGTTACTGTTTGTGGTCATCAGCTGGTAGTCTTTATATAGTTTTTCTTTCAATTTTATTCGAATTAAAACATCCTTGGGTCGGCAACAATGGATTGCCTATGGGGCTAGAAACCGGAATCGTTTGGCAAACTTCGAAAGCCATTAACGATTAAAAGTCAGCGCCGATTACGATCTCGCCATGAGTTGTTGAGTTGACGTTATCTTTGGCCCACTTTATTTGAGGAAGCAAGATCAAATTTTATGTGACAATCCATTGTATTCTGATCTTTGTCTTTAGGCTCTAAATTCTTAAAAGCAGGGCGAATTCCCTCTGAAGCAAAGCTTTCGTACAGTCGAATCAACTCAGTTCGTTGAAAATCCCAGGCTAAACCAGACTCGATTCGCTCACGTCCCAACTGGCCAAGCCGCAAGCATCGCTCCGTGTCTTCCATGAGTTCGAGAATTGCCTTGGCGAATAATTCCGGGTCACAATCGGAACTAACATAGACCGCCGAATTGCCAGCCGTTTTTTGATTTTCAACTGTATTAAAAGAGATGGTAGGTTTTCCCAATGCCATGTATTCCATCGTTTTGATCGTCGTACAACTGTTGTTGTAATCGTTGATTGGATCAGGCGTCGCGCAGATATCAAAACCTGCGATGTAAGTTGGAACTTCTTCAAACGGAACAAAGCCAGGAAAGACTGTATTGTTTTCGAGACCAAGTTCGGTTGTAAGTGCTTTCAATTCTTCAGTCGATGGCCCGTTGCCAATCAGCACACCGAGAAAGTCATCGCGTCCCAACTCGCGTTTGAGATAGTCCAATGCCCGGATCAAAACATCGACTCCATCTTGAACCCCCATCACACCGACGTAGCCAATTACTTTCGTTTGGGGATCGTTTCCGTAATCAACGGGCGTTTGTGGCTCCATGAAAAAGTCGGCTGGGCCATTGCGAACGATGAAACAATGATCCTCGGTTGCGCCACAGCGGTTGATCTGGACATCGCGTTGAGACTGGTTGGTTGCAATCAAACGATGAGCCCAACGACAGGAAGTTTTTTCGAAGAACAGCAACAGCCGTTTTAATACTCCGCTCTCTTTTCCTTTAGCCGAGAACAATTCTGGAGAAAGATCGTGATGATCCATCACAAATTTCTTTCCCAGTAATCGATAGAAGATACCGAGAAATCCGTTGAGGTCCGGTGGCATGTGAATATGAATCACGTCAAAGCCAAAACGCAACAAAACGTAAAATGAAATCATCCAGGCCATCGCAAAACTGTAGGCGAATTCCCAGACGTAGCCCAACACTCCATCGAACTCCAAAGGAGCCGGGTAGCGATAGACCTTGATGTCATCAATGAGCTCAAACTTGCGTTTGCACTTCTTTGATGTAGGACAAATGACTGTCACCGAATGGCCAGCAGCTTGAAGTGCGTTCGCCTCAAGCATGACTCGTGAGTCTTCTGGATAAGCCAAGTTTTCCAAAATCATCAATATTCGGTATGTATTTTTTTGCTTCATGTCTTTTATATTGCGTTCCTAATTCGCAGTTTAATTTGATTTTGCAGTTAGCTCTTTTCACCAGCTCTCGTTCTTCCTTAGAACAACAACAGTCGAGCAACATCAAATTGATTTTTGTTTTCGGGCCGGTATGTTAACCACGCGGCGCAGAACATTCGTAGCCATTTTTTTCTCGAAACAAAAAAATTAATTGGCGTTGACAAGTTCATTTCTTTTTTGTCTTGGCATGGGCTTTTGGTGGCAATAAAAATCGTGCATTTGGCTTTGCGTGACTCTTAGCTACCGTCAGCTCATTCTAATATTTTGGGTCCAGGCATAATGTATTATGTAATACTCGAAGACAATGATTCGAGCGGTGGGGTGATGGTATGATTGGGGTCAATAAATTGTTGTTGCCAGATCTCAATACTCATTAACCCCCACAATTCAGTAGAGTGATCTGCATATCCACTTTCGTGACGATCCATCAATTTCGCCACGACTCGCGGATCAAACAGGCCTCGGTCTGCAAGTATCTGGGGCGAAAGCAAATCTCGCATCATCTCTTTGGCTTCGCTGCGCAACCATCGTTCGATCGGAATTGGGAATCCCTGTTTCTTGCGATAGATAATCTCTTTTGGAATTAAACGCTCAGCTACTTTTTTCAGCAGGTATTTTCTTGTCGAGCCGTTGAGTTTCATTTCGTCAGGCAATCCACACGCAAACTCTACGACTTCGTGATCAAGCAGTGGAACTCTGCCTTCGATCGAATTGGCCATCGTAAGTTTGTCACCTCGCAGCAACAGATAGTCGGGCAGCCATGTTTTTGTATCGACATACAGCATTCGCTCCAAAGCCGTTTTTGCATCACTGGCTTTAAGATGTTTTTCAAACGATTCGACTGAATTGGTCGACAGCGATTTAAGCGAATCCGAGAGAACCTTCTCTTTCATGTCCCCGTTGAACATTGGAAACCAATTCGAGAACCGAGCGGCTTCGTCGTTTTGTAACAACGCGTGAAGAGCGATTTTCTGCCGCCGCAAACCAGGTAGTTTTGCAATCGCAGTTCGCATCAACCCTCGAAGCGGCCTCGGAATCCAATTCGTTTTGCTGGAATGTTGCTCACCAACATAACGTGCGTAGCCGGCGAAAAGTTCGTCTCCACCTTCGCCCGTCAAAACCATTTTCACGTGCTCGCGGGCCAAGGCGGCAACCATGTGGGTCGCGACTGTTGCCTGGTCAGCGATTGGCTGCTCCAAATGCCACATGACTTTGTCTGCCATGCCGGTAAATTCACTCGCACCGACGAGTACTTCGTGGTGGTTGCAATTAAATTGCTGGGCGACCTGACGAGCGTAGGGCAACTCATCTTGCCCGTCGGCTCCGGAGAATCCAGCTGAAAAAGTATTGACTGGCATGTCCAATTGCTCTGACATCAACGCCACAATGGTGCTTGAATCGAGGCCACCACTGAGAAAAGCTCCAAATGGCACGTCGGACCGTAGCCGAAGTTTTACGGACTCACGAAGTTTTTCCAGCAACGCATCAACACATTCTGCTTCGCTGGAGAACGATTGCTTTTTCGCAAACGATAAATCCCAGTACTTGCGAATTTCGATTTGGCCATCGCGAATACGCATCAAGTGCCCAGGCGGAAGCGAATGGATGCCTTTGAACAATGTGCGTGGTGCTGGAACGTACTTGAGCGAAAGATGTTCGTTGAGCGCTGCATGGTCAATTTCTGCGTTGACATCGGGCAGCGTCAAAAGCGATTTGATCTCCGAACCAAACGCCAACTGGTTTCCTTGGTCCAGCACATAATAAAGCGGCTTGATGCCGAGTCGATCGCGAAAGATAACCAACTCACGCTGTTGGTGATCCCAAACTGCGATGCCAAACATTCCACGTAGATACTCGACACAGCCTTCGCCATGCTCTTCGAACAAGTGGATGATGACTTCGGTGTCGCTGTTTGTGCGAAATTTATGCCCACGAGATTCAAGGTCGCGGCGAAGTTCGATGTAGTTGTAAATCTCGCCGTTAAAGACGACTGAGTAACGGCCATCTTCGTTTTGAATTGGCTGTTTTCCATCCGCAAGATCGATAATACTCAGCCGACGCATTCCCATTGCCAGCTCGTTGTCAACCAATGAGCCGTCTTCGTCAGGACCACGGTGAATGATCGTACGCAGCATTCCCTCCAGCAATTCCGGGCGAGCAGGATTGCCTTTTTCAAGTTTCAAAATGCCAGCGATACCACACATCGGTTATAGACCTTCTTTGTTTTTCAAGACTCGAGAAGAAGCCGAGCTAGTGTGAGGTTTGTCGACAAGCCGACCGCCTCCTGCCAACAATCGGGCTCGATAGATTACCGTTCTCTTGTAAGCTTCAACATGTTTCGCGGCGACGTAATCGGCGGAACCCGATTTCGAAATCCATTCATGTCCAGCGGCTCCCATGTCTTTTGCCAATGCCGGGTTTCGCAGCAGTTGCAAAATCGCTTCGGCAAGCGCACCCGAATCTTTTGGTGGGACCAGCAATCCTGTCTTTCCATGACTCACACAATCGGACAGTGCACCGACATCAGTTGCGACGACTGGTTTGCGAAAGTTGTAAGCGACTGGGACGACTCCACTTTGTGTTGCATCGGTATAAGGCAATACGACAACGCCGGCTTGGCTGAAAAACTCGGCTCGTTGGTCGTCCGAGATCCAACTATTGTGAACGATAAAGCTATCGGGATTCACCATTTGCGAACGATACTTTTGAAAGTCATCGCCTTCGCCGGCAATCATGATCTTTGCGTTGGGAAATTCTCTGGTGATGATTGGCTCGGCTTCGATCAAATACTTCAATCCTTTGTAATCCCAGATTCGGCCAAAGAACAAAATCATATTTGGATCGGTTTGAACGCCATTCAATTGCCCTTGGCTGGACATATTGCCCATGGCGACGTGAGGAATTGAATGAATGCGATTGGATTCAATACCGAAAAGATGACCGACCGTGTTTGCAAGTTTTTCACCATGAACGATGACATGATCGGCCCGCCTAAATCCAAGATCCATCACCCATTGTGGCGTTTTCTTAGACTCGCGATCGCCCGAATGGTATTTCGGATCGTGAATCGTGATCACCAACGGAAAGTCTTTTTGCAGTGTTTTCAACGAGAAATTGAACCACAAATGGCCCTGTTGAAAATGGACGACGTCCGGCTTGAAATCGTAGACCGCTTTTAAGATCGATTGAATCGAACGCCGTTGTTGAAATGGCTGGCGAAGGCGCGGTTTCTTGAACAGGAACCGCTCAACGCTGGGACGCAATTTATATTGTTCGTCATCGGCAGTGACTTCCGGTAAAACCGCAAGTACATCATGGTGCTCGTTCATCGCATTGATATGCAAAGAACTGTATTCCAAAAATCCGTAACTAATCCAAGCGATTCTCATCGGCATACCCTCCGAAGGGCAGTGTTCAGGTTGAGTTGGTGATGCGTTTTGATAACCATCAAATTGAAATTTAAATTTTTAAGACTCATATTGATTCTCACGCCGCTTTTTTCGCTGCAACAATCGACTTTAGGAGTTGCAGATCCTGATGGCCGACAACTTTCAATAACAAAATCAAAACCAGATAAATCGCGATCGCAATAACCGTGATGACAGCAAGGTTTGCACTGCTGACCAGGAAGATTGCGAATCCGACAACGATCGAAGCCAGCAATACACGCGACATTGAATTCAAGGTCGTGAAAATCTCGTCACTTCGCAGTGCGTAAAGAAACAGGCAAAGCATGGCGACGCTATTGCTGATCACAGTTCCCAATGCCGCACCGACTGCCCCGTAATATGGAACCAGCGCCAACGTGGCAACGAGATTCACAGCCAGCCCGATTGCCGCAACGATCAGAGGTCGATCTTGCCGTCCACGTGCCGAGAGATTTCGACTTAAAAACGGGTTAAAGAACTCGGACAACAAAGTCCAAATCAAAACCTGCAACACAGGAACGGCTTCTACGTATTTGCCTGAAAAGTACAGCGTCCCAATGACCCGATCGGCAAGCAGCGTTGTGCAGATGATGATCGGAATGGCGAATACTGCCATCAGGCGAATTGTTTCAAGGCTGACTTTTTCAAATTCAACTTTTGATCGTTGATGAAGCTTTGCCAAAAGCGGGAACACAGCAGCGGTGTAAGTCTGTGCAAACACAGCTGCCAATCGAACGACTCGTGATGCAGCACTATAAAGTCCAACAACATACTCGCTTGTCAGCCAAGACAACACGATCACGTCCAGGTTGTAGTAAATCGCTGCCAACGAAACTTCTGCCGCAAATACTCGCCAACGATATACGAAACGAACAAACCCAATCCGCCCAAATCGGAATCGGTATCCCGTCACATGACGAACACTGACAAAGAACACCATCAGCTGCAGTAGTCGCGAGACCAAGAGGATTACAAACAGCGAAAACAATCCGTATCCCAACGCGATCGCAGCAATGCTCGCCAGAATGCGAACAGTACTTTCGATTGAAACCGCCAAAGCAACAAATTCTGCACGATGATGTGCAACGAGGGTGGCTTCAAAAACAGCAGAGATGGCAGCGGGCAGTAAAGCCACCGAAGCGATCCACATGACTTGGGAAGTGACTGGCGAAAATCCAAACAGGAACGTCAGCCCGACCATACAGCCGGCTCCCAGGAACGCCAGAGTCAAAGCCAAGATGCACGCGGAAGTCATCAATTCACTGCCGCGATTTTTCCAGCGACTGATATCGCGCGTCAAAATGATGGCTATCGCCGTTCCAGCAAGTCCGAGGAACAGTTCGAAAAACTGAACGCCAATGGAGTACACGCCAAACCCGGAAACGCCCAAACGGTCGGCAGCATACAGAATAAAGCCAAACGTAATTACCATTCGGAAGAAAGTTCCGAACAACAGCATGAGCGTATTCTTGCCAGTGCTTTTCGCGTTCTTGGTTGCTTCTTCGTTGGAAGGCTCTTTGGAAAATTCTTCTTTGGAAGGTATTTGATCAGCCATGCGACACCTCAGGGCTTTCGTCTGAGGCTGGTTGTTCAAGTGCAATCACACGCATCGCTGCGGCCAATCCTAGCAGCGTCCAAAGTGAAAACACCTGCGGCCGTGAATTGAAAATATCCACGATCATATGGACCATGTTGCCCATAATCGCCACCGCCAAACCCAATCCCAGCGGGGCAAGCAAACGGTTCCTGGTCATCCAAACCGAAATCGAGTTTCTGATGCCCGAGCCAAGCAAAACAAAGAATGCAATCAGACCAATCAAACCCGTTTCAACCCAAACCAAAAGGTACTTACAGTGGACGGTAAAATACCAAAGCGAACGATACTCGGCGTGATTCGCGTACCGCAATCCAGCGAGGTGACAATTACCCGCACCTACTCCAAAAATTGGTTTGTCCTGAATGACTTCCCAAGCAATTTCGGACAAGTGAATCCGGGCTTCCGCTGAACCTCGATCGTCACCACCGATACGATTTTTAATAACTCCTAATAGCGGTACAAATCCGGCCGCCGCGACAAGTAATCCTACAACCAAGAGCCGAACTGGAAACCAACCTCTGGCTAAACAGAAACCGGTGACGGCGATAGTGCCCAATCCAGTCGTAAGAATAGCGCCTCGAGTTTGCGTCATCAAAATCGCCATCGCGCCCAACACAACAGTCGCCGTCGCGACCCAGCGAAACAGCCCTTTGACGGGTGTCATTAACATCGCCAAAGCGGGTAGCCAAAGAAGCGCGAGGTAACTTCCAGCCAACGTGGGAGAGTGCAGGGACCCTCCCGGGCGGCCTTCGTCACCTACTTCGATGGATAGTGGGCCGAAATAAACTCGTTTGCCATCGTAAAGCGATTCAGCAAAATATCCTGTCACAAAGATCAACAAGCTTTGAAAAATCACGGTTGAACAAAGCATGATCAACATCCATTTCAAATCCGGAATCGTCCGAACTCGATTGGCTACGTAATAGAAAAGCATGTAGCCTTGGATCAGCAGCAGTAAATCAAAGACCGCAAGAATCTGGACGTCTGCAGTTGCCAGAGAAATGAAAACCGCTGCCAGATAGATCAGCAGCGGAAATCCATAAACCCTGTTGCTAACCGGTTTGGTCATCACATCGACTTTTCGAATAAGCCAGACGATGTAAAGCCCGATCAAGGCAAACGTCCCAATTGAAACGTTTACACCCGCAACCGCTCCAAGCTCACCATCAAATTCCCGATACATCAACAGTTTGTCGATTTGCAAAGGGACTTCAAAGATGATCGTCCCCAACAAGACTTTTTCATACCAGCGCAAAGCAATCCCGTCGTCCGCTACCACATTGGTAGCGGTTCCGCTAAATAGCTTTCGGTTTTGGACTTTTGCGATGGACATGAAATTTGTTGGACGTCTTGGATCTTCAAAGTTGGATGAATGGATTGGAAATCGATGTTTACCGGCTCGATAACTTAAGCCGTTTGTAGATCGGCGACTTTTTTGACAGCAGCTGCCAATGAATCAGCAACCATTTGCACGTGGGCTTGAGTCATTTCTGGATACATTGGAAGCGAAAGGATTTCTTTTGCGTACTTGCTGACGGTAGGTAGTCCCATCGGGAAGCAAACTGAATCAAGAAATGGCTGGGCAGTTACCAACGGATTTGGATAGTGCACACCACCGAATACGTTGTCGTTTGCAAGTTCAGCCAGAATTGCATCACGCTGTGGATGACGAACAACAAACAAGTGATAAACATGCCGCATGTTTTCGTGCTGATGCGGAAGCGTGACGTCAACGTTCTGGAGTGCTTCGCGATACCACTGGGCAACCTGTGCACGTTGATCAGTCCACTGCTCGATGTATTTCATTTTCACCAACAGAACCGCAGCCTGCATTGTGTCGAGGCGACAATTAAAGGCCAACATGTCGTGGCGGTTCTTGACTTTCTGACCGTAGTTTCGCAGCAACCGGATCTTGTCAGCCAACTCGCTATCGTTGGTTGTGATCGCTCCGCCATCGCCATAAGCGCCCAGGTTCTTGCCAGGATAAAAGCTAAAGCAATTGATGTCGCCAAACGAACCGACTCGTTTGCCGTCGATTTCTGCGCCGTGACCTTGGGCTGAATCTTCAACCACGCGAAGGTTATGACGTTTTGCGATATCCATAATCTCGTTCATACGGGCAGGCTGACCGTACAAGTGAACTGGAATAATCGCTTTGGTTTTTTCACTGATTGCTTGTTCAATCAGCGAAACGTCGATGTTGTAATCTTCTGGATCGACATCAACAAAAACTGCTTTCGCGCCAACGTAAGCGATTGCGAACGCGGTAGCAGCGAACGAGTTTCCGGCGGTGATCACTTCATCCCCTGGGCCGATATCAAGAGCTCGCAAAGCCATATGCAGGGCTTCGGTTCCACTGGCCAAACCAACACAGTGTTCCGCTTGGCAGTATTCGGCAAACTGTTTTTCGAATTCAGCTACCTGGGGGCCGAGAATAAAGGCACAGGAATCGACGACGCCTGCGACGCCCTCAAGTACTTCTTCGCGAATCGCTCTTGATTGAGCTTGTAGGTCGACAAGTGGAATTTTAGTGATCTTCGTTTCGTTCATTTTAAATTTCAGAGTTTACGTAAAAGGTGTTGTGAAAGCGTTTGCCCAGGTACTTGGCGACTCCAATAAGAATCGCCAAGTGTGCTCTCCCAAGTTCGGGCAGGCTTGGAAAAGATAATTTTTTTCAGACTCTTGAAGCCGGCGTTTCGCCACAGTGTTCGCAGGTCGTTTCACGATGGCAGCCCGCGAGAGCTTGGCCACATGAACAGACCGAAGCCAGTTTTCTTGCAGGGTTACCGACAACCATTGTGTAAGGATCAACGTTTTTAGTAACGACCGCGCCGGCTCCAACAAAAGCGAACGTGCCGATGGTCACACCGGGTACGATCGTTGCGTTGCCGCCGATGGTCGCGCCTTGCTGGATCTTTGTTTCGAGCAACCAATTCTCACGTTGGGCGTATCGAATTTTCGCCGACTCCATTCGAGGCGAGCGTGGAAACATGTCGTTGGTGAAACAGACGTTGGGGCCGACAAAGACATCATCAGATATCTTCACGCCATCCCAAATCGAAACGTTGTTTTTGATCGTGACGTTGTCTCCAACGACCGCGCCACCTTCTACAAACACGTGGTCACAAAGTTTGACGCATTTGCCAAGCTTCGCACCGTCCATGACATGCGTGTAGGCAAAAATCAACGTGCCTTCGCCGATGTCTTTGGTTTCAACAATTGCTGTTTCGTGAATCATAGTGACAGATTATTAACTGGGAGGAGTAAATTTCAGGTGGGAAGTTTTAGGAACATTCGGCAGGTATTAAGCTGCCGAATTTCCGTTTTCAAAATCGTACAAGTGGCGTGGTCGAAACCTTAAGCCACAATTTTTGAATCAATCTCAATCGGTGTGCCACCGGTCATCAGTGATTCGTTAGCAGCTTCGAGGACTTCAACAACTTGCAAGCCGTTGTTGCCATCGGTTCGTGGTGTGTCGCCTTCAACAATGCAGCGAACAAACTCGGAGCACTCGCTCTTAAGTGGCTCTTGTTGCTTAATCCAAGGGCTGTACATATCGCCGTGTCGGTATGAAAGCTGGAAATCCGCGAACTCACCGGATTTGGAATGACGGTTGACGCCTTTGTCGTAGACGCGAATTTTTTCTTCGCCAAGATCGTCGTAAACGGCCATCTTTTTGTCTCCGACCACAGTGATGACACGTTCCTTGCGTGGATCGAGCCAACTGCAGTGAACCATTCCCATTTTGTTATTTGGAAACTTCATGGTCAGGTTAACGACATCGTGAACTTCTTCTTTGATGTGATCAATGCCTTGGCAACTGACGGTCTCTGGTTGCTGACCAAGCAGATGCAACACAATTGAGATATCGTGCGTTGCAAGGTCGTAGAGCGAACTGACATCGCTGCGAACCGGACCAAGATTCAAGCGACGGCAACTGATGTAGTTGATTTCGCCCAACTCACCTGATGCGATCAACTCACGCAATTTCATTACAGGGGCCGAATGCAAGAAGATGTGACCGACGAAGACAACCAAGTTTCTTTGACTGGCTATTTCAATCAGTTCCAGGCTCTCCTCTGAAGTCACCGTGAGCGGTTTTTCAACGAACACGTGCAAACCGGCTTCGAGAGCTTGTTTTGCCAGGCCGTGATGGGTCGCAGTTGGCGTAGCAATAACGACGCCATCCAAGTCTTCGTTGGCAAACATTTCGCTGACATCGCTGTAGCTTTTAACATACGGATAACGGCCCGTTATGTTCTTGATGTTGTCTTCATTAAGGTCACAAATGGAGACGATTTCACAGTCTTGGATACTGTCAAAATTTCTAACGAGGTTAGGCCCCCAATATCCGACGCCGATAATACCGATTTTGGTCACAGAAAACTCCAGTTGTAGATCTTAAGATTGGAAAAGCAAAAAAACGAAATGTTTTGCTTACGAGTTGGAAGGGCGAATGAGCGTAACAGCCGTTGCAAAAAGGATTTTGATATCCAAGAGGAGATTTCCAGTGTCGACATACTCAATGTCGAGTTTAATCATCTCGTTGAACGTCATTTCATTTTTGTCATTGACCTGCCACAACCCAGTGATGCCAGGCAGGACTTCGAATCTTCGAAGTTGTTCGGGGGTATAGTCTTCCAGTTTCAGCAGGTCAGGCCGTGGTCCCACGAGTGACATTTGTCCGACAACTACGTTCCATAGTTGTGGCAATTCGTCAATCGAGAGACTTCTCAGCAGCGCCCCGCCGGGAATGAGTTGTGATTTGTAATCTGGTTTCTTCAGAACCTGATCACCGGTGGCAAGCTCCGAAACGTATTGCCGGTGCGCTTCGTCGCGCACCTGCTTGCGATGGTGCATTGTTCTGAATTTCAAAATCCGAAACATCTTTCCTCCCATGCCTAATCTTGGCTGGATGTAAAGAACCGGACCTTTGGAAACGGCTTTGATATATAGCGCGACCAGAAGCAAGAACGGAAAAAGAACCAAAAGCAAAACACAGGACAGAATCACATCAAAGATTCGTTTACTGGGTGTTGGCTGTTGTTCCTGTATTTCGACGTCGGTTTGCTCTGGTGGCTGCGGATCGTTGGTCGACATCAGTTGGAACTCTCCCACGGAAACTCACGCCGATATTTGTTTAAGAAAATTCCATTAACAATCGCATCAGAAGATTCGAATTTTTGCAGGACTTGCTTGGCTAATTGAGGAGTTGTTTTGTCGACTTCAGCGACGAGCAAAACATTTTCAAGTTGCGTTGCCAGAAAAACTCCGCTGCTTCCTTCAGATGCTGGTGGCAGATCGACCACGATGACTTCAAATTCATCCCTGAATTGCTTCAGCTGCTTGAGAACTTCTGAAGCGCCTACCTTTCGGATTTTTGATTCAAAAATTCGCTTATTGGTGCTTGCCAGGATCGACAGCTCTTCAGCCTGCTGGAGACATTTGCTTCTGTCAGCGCCATCTACAAGCTCAGCCAACCCGGGAGCTCCATTGAGTGAAAACTGATGGGAGATCGAACGAGCTTTCAGGTCCGTATCCACCAGCAAGGTTTTGAGCTCAAACTCTTTTGAGAAACAAACGGCCAGAGCAGAAGCCAACGTACTGCCGCCGTTTCCTTTTTCCACACTTAGAACACCGACGACCAACGCTCCAGAATCTTGATTATCCTGCGAACGATTTTGTATCATTGTGTGAATCGCGCGGTGACACTTCTCGCCAACTTGATCGAGATTAGCGGGGTCTTTTTTGACTCCAGCCACCGCTCGGTCAACGGGAATGGTACCCAAAACAGGGCAACTAAGCATTCTCTCAACGTCTTCTTCATGACGAAGTGTACTTCGCTTGCGATCTGCTTCACGCCAAAGACACAACAAACCGGCTGCGGCGAAACTCATGAACATCGTTGCCACAAGAACCAGAATCTTGTTGGGTGCGATCGGTTTTTGATTGAAGGTTGGCGCCTGGAACACAGCAATATTGGAGATACTGCTTTCCTGTTGCAGGCGAATCATTCTGGCTTCTTCAAACTTTTTCCGGTGATCAAGAAGCTGCGTTTCCAATGCGTCAACTTTTTCCTGCATGATCTCCAGCTTGCCGTTGGCGAGCATCAATTCATCGACTCTCCCGATCATCGTTAACGCTTTTGGGTCAACCTCGATGTTGCTTGCGCTGGTCAAAACTGATTCGTCGTCAACGCCGCTAAGAATATTCTTGATCGCACCCGGAATTTTTTCGTCACCGTTTTTATTCTTGAGGGCGAAAAGTGCTTTTCGAGCAGATGCCAGTCTTTCGATTGCCGCGATCCGCAAAGGGTGGTTTTCTGAATAGCTTGACGAGAGAGAGTTTTCTTGACTTTCCAAGTTAAGAACGTTGGAGAGAATTCCGTTCCATGTGTCCCGAAGCAGGCCTTGATTGGATTCGACAGAGATAATCTGATTTTCCGACATGAACTTTGCCATTTCATTTTTGGCTTTGTCCAAAGCGATCTTTGACTGCTCTGCTTCGTGCTTAAACAAATCATACGAGCCCGATGTCTGCGAGATCTTTTGATGTTCTCCCAGATACGATTCCAACATTACGTTGACAATTTCCTGGGCCAACTTCGGACTTTTTGCCTCTGCGCTTGCGGAGACAACTTGCGTTTTCTTGGTTGCGTAGGCGTAAGTGGAATCCTCCAACTTCAAGATCGCACGTTCAAAATCGTCCACTGGGTCACGAACACCGATGTCCAATAGTACGCCGCCGAGTCCCGATAACACGCTATCGAATTTTGTGCGTAACCAATTGACTCTGGGAGCAGCTCCTGTTGGATCCCCTGGAAGGAAGCCTGAAAGAATCGCGTCCACGCCGAGTTCATTGACGATGGCTTCTTTAACGGTTCGACTATAAATGACCTCAAGTGCCGAATTGATTTCTTCTTCTTGAGTTTTTTGAAGCAACAAAGTTTGGCTGGTCGTCGCTGTTGGATCCAGTCCTACACTTTCGCGGCCAATTTTCACAAGGAACTTGGCCTCCGAAGAGTACTTGCGCGGCAATAGAATCAGCAAAGCCACACCAATGGCGGCTGCGATAAACAAAGTCACGAACCACGTGAATCTGTAGCGGTATATGAATTGGGCGAGTTGGATTGGCTTCACCGATGGTAGGTGTGGGAATTTGGTTGCTCATCCGTGAAACAATGGTCTACGTAGGTATCAACGCAAACTTTTCGAATCGGGACAGGTTTGGAAAGATTATTTTCCAGAATTTAATCCAAACGATTTACTGCAAGCTCAGACAAGTGAGGACTTGGAATTGCGGCTAACATTGGAGAACTAGGTTTGGGCCGCATTTGACTTGGATTAAGCGTGAATACAACTAGGATACGTACTAAACAATTTGCACACGTTAATCGATTTCGTTTTTTTTTCCACACTCTAACAACAACATTTTTCCAGTTCTCGATGACATTCAAACACGACGATAACGCCCAAATAGTGAACCCCAACCCAACAGAGCTAAGGGAAAACCTGACGGCGACACATCGCGAATCAGTACAGAGACCGAACTTGGATGAGGAACCAAAATTGCGCCCCCTTAAAGTGCTGATGATGGGCGAAGCCTTATACCGGCAGGGCGGCATCGTCACTTTTCAAACCTTGCTGATCGCAAGTATCGCAGAACATGTTTCGATGCAGCACATTGGCACCGTTGGTTTTGGCGGGCCGATTAAAAAGTTGCTAACGTTCGCAGGTTGCTTACTCAAGCTCATCAAGACGCTTGTTTTTTCCAAGATTGATTTGGTGCATTTACACGTATCATTGGGACCAAGTTTTTACCGGCAGTGCATTGTCGCGATAGTCTGCTTTATCTTTCGAAAACCTGTCCTAATGCACATCCACGCTGGAGAGCTTCCGTCTTTTTATCAACAAATTGGCCCGTTAAGCCGTTGGTTGTGCCGGTTTGTTTTCCGTCGATGCGACCGGTTGATCATGCTGACTGAATCATGGCGACCGTTTTATGAAAACAGTATTGGAGTTGAGCCCAAGCGGCTGGTCACGATGGCCAACCCAGTAAGCTTGCCTGAGTTCGACGCGAGCGATCGAAAGGGCGAGACATGTCAATTCATTTACCTCGGAAAAATGGACAAAGACAAAGGGACTTTTGACTTGCTTGATGCGATTGCGAAAGTCCCCCAACCCATGCTGCAAGATTCAGTTCGATTTATTGTCGCTGGCAATGGTGAAGTTGAACGTGTCCGTCAAATCGTTGAACGACTTGGTCTTAATAACTGTGTGACGGTATTCGATTGGGTTGAACCTGAGCAACGAGATATCCTGCTGGCTGAATCCGACGTCTTTGTGTTGCCGTCCTATTTTGAAGGTATGCCCATGTCTTTGTTAGAAGCCATGAGCTGGTCGATGCCTGTCGTAACAACACCAGTGGGTGGCATACCAGATTTTGTGGTGGACGGTAAAAACGGATTACTTGTCCAACCAGGTGACATCGATGGATTGAGTTCTGCGTTTGCGAAATTAGCAAACTCGGCGGCGCTTAGAAAGTCGCTTGGAGCCGAAGGTCGCAAACGTGTTGAATCCCATTGCCCCAACCTTTACGCGAAAAACATGGCTCAAACTTATGCCGAGTTAGCTCGCTGAAGTTGATGACGATCCGCTCAAATTAGCGAAGCCATTTTTCCGGCAGCAAATGCAACGCTCCCAATCAATCAGGTGACTCGGATTCTGATACCGTATCCCTGAATAACTCAGGGATTTTTGGACGTTTTCCACCCTGCCAAGTCTCTCTCGAATTAATCTAAAAGCTTACGCTCTGCACCTCAGTTGTGCCGTAACCTAATAAGCGGAATAATCCGTAGATCGTACGATTTAAGGGGCGTTACCTAGCGAGCGACCTAATCTTTGAAAGAATCCATCCAGCGATATCATCACGTAAAAATGACTACGCAAACGGTAAAGCGTGACTAGCGAATACTCCAATCCAAACGACTCTTCGAGTAGCTCAATCGAGATTACAGAGTCTCGCTATGAGGTATTGGAGCAAGTGATTGACCTGGCGGTTTCCGGGCAATCGATCGACAAACTAGTCGAAGCCTACCCCGAGCATGCCGATGAAATTCGGAAGCACTATCAGGGCATCTTGGAAACCTCTCTCAGACCGCCCACGCCAGACTCGCGGCTTGAGCTCCCCTTACCTTTCAAATTTGGTGACTATGAACTCGTAGAAGAAATCGGGCGCGGCGGGATGGGCGTTGTCTATTTGGCCCAACGCCACGATCTCAACACCAAGTATGCCGTAAAGGTTTTTGACCTGGCCGAGAAACGGATTCAAAAGTTCGAAAACTATCGCATGGAAGCGGAGATTGTTGCCAAGCTGCATCACCCCAACATTGTGCCACTGGTTGATTTTGGGAAACAAGACAATTTTGTTTACCTAGTGATGCGAATCGTGAATGGGCCATCTCTGGCTGAATTTGCTCGTTCTTTTCATGAAACAAACAAGCTCGATGAATCAAAAGACAAATGGAAATTCCTTACGCACATTCTGATGCAAGTTGGATACGCGGTACAACACGCCCATCGCAGCAACGTTATCCATCGTGACATTAAGCCTGGGAATATTTTGCTGGATGAAAACAGCAACGCCTGGCTTACCGATTTTGGGCTTTCGTCAAAAGCATCACGAAGCAGTCTGCGAGGCGGGACGCGTGGCTATATGTCACCCGAACAAAAAGCGGGAATGTTTGGCGCTCAGACAGATGTTTATTCATTCGGAATCAGCATGTTTGAAGTCCTGTCTGGAGTTCGAAAAAATGGAGCCCGGTTTCTTGAACTGGCGCCCGACGGTTTATTAAACCTCGCAACTCTAGAAAAACACTTTCCGCAGATCCCAAATGAACTGGCTCGCATTATCGCAAAAGCCACCCAACTCTCGCGAGAAAAGCGTTACCTCGATATGACCGAGGTATTACGTGACATGGAAAAGTTTATTGCGATCGAGCCGCCCAGGAAAACCAATCGAACATTGCTTTTGACTGGTTTAACTCTGATCGCTTGCGTGAGTTTGATTCAGTGGTATCTGCAAAAATCAAACAATTCCACGAGCCCCAATACACCAGCGGTATTTCCGGCAAGACTTACAGAAGAACCAATTCAGATTAACGTTTGCGACCAATGGAACTCCACGCCATTGTTTGGGCTCGATGCAATTGATGCTGAAAATGATCCAATTCAATACAACGTTACGGGTGAGGACAAAAAGTACTTTCGCTTTGACAACGTACTTTCAGAGCTTGTTTTCGATAGATTGGCGTCAGCTTCGAAACGATCATTCGAAATCGAATTGGCGGTAAGCGGAAAACGAAAACTCAATGGATTCTATGTCGGCAAAGAAGGCAATCGAATCGCGATTTTTGATTTTCACGGAAGGCGTATCCGACAACTGCATGCTCAAGACTGGGACACATGGATCAATCTTGTTGGAGTCGCATCGAAAGACGGAAAGACAATTTTCCGCGCTATCAGAAATGGCTCAACGATCGAGCTGCAAAAGTCCACTGCAACAGGTGTAGGACAATTGGGCGTTTTCGAAACCGTCAATAAAGACTGCAAGCTTCCCAAGTCAACCGAGGCAATCGAAACATTGGACGGGAATCTGTTTTACGTTTTCTACAAAACGGAAATTCCAATCCACAATGGACATGTGCGCAATTTGCAAATCATGGAGCTGAAGGACAACGGAGAGTTTGTGAATGTTGACAAACCAGTCGGGTTGCCGATCATTCACGAGATCAAACAAGCCAGAATTTCAGGTGACAACTCGCTGACCGTCGTCTGCAGAAAGCCACCGACTTTCCCTTCCACCCGCCCCGAGTCGCAGGCCTTTTCAATCTCGCTTGATCGACCGATGAATAACAGTGAGGTTGTTTTTCAGCGAATTCAAGTTGGTCGAAACAACGAACTTGAAGGAACATCCTGGTTTGTTGAAGACCCTGCCAGTGTCGACTCGTCGATCAACATTACGATAAACGCAATTTCTCAAGCTCACTGGCCGGTACCTGTTAACAGCAAAGTTTCGTCGCCCCAAAACGGAACAGTCACGTTTACGAACTATTCTCAGCATCCCATTTTCATTGCTGCTTCCAACGCATCTGAAGATTTTATTGAATGGCCTGGCGTGATCGCTGACGTTGTTTCGATCAGGCCAGGTGACTCAATTGAACTTCGACGGTTCCCGGGTATGGTGCGCGAAATTTACGGGCCCAACAATCAACTTTGGGATACGTTAATTGATGAAGATGAATTGGACGTTGTTCATATTGAGGGTCCCAATGAAATTTCCAGTCATGGCCAAGACGCAAACCCACGCCTTCGCCGAGCCATTGCGAGGACCATTGAGTCCGGACAAACGACGCGACCTGAAATAGCTCTGCGAACGTATCTTCAAAAGTATCCAAATGACTCGGGCGCACTGAAGTTGCTCGCCTACTGCCAGCTTCATGATTTCAATCTATCGGATGCCCAAACAACGGCGGAGAAACTGATTCAACAAACGCCCGATTCATGTTTGGCTCTTGAGTTGAACGGTGAAATTCAGCGGCATAGCAAGAATTTTTCAGTTGCTAAAAATCATTTCCAAACAATCATTGCTTCCTGCCCAGACAGCCCGGCTGGAGAATTGGGCTTAAGTCGTATTGCGATGCAGCAAGATGACGACTCGGCAGCCCTGATGCATGCACAAAAAGCATACAAGCGTTTCCCCAGTGACTTGCTAACGGCGCACCATCTGTGGCGTCTTAATGATCGAATTGGCAACTCCAAACAAACTGATTTCTTCAAGAAACTGGTAGACAAAATTCAGTCCACTCAAGTGTCTTACACAAAAAATTATGTAAACCTCAACGGCAAATATGGACTCCCAGTTCACGACTTAAAGTCGAATCGATACGTGAAAACATTTGCCATGCACCGGCTATGGGCTATCACTCGCAGCCCAGAAAACACGCCGATTTTGCGTAAAAAACCGACTCTCGAAAGCACTTCTCCGTCGCTTGAAAACTGAATCTCTCTTGCTTTGTCACATTCAGTAATTTCCTCATATTTTGCCATCAGGCTCGATTGGCAAGCTCAAAAAACAAGTCCCTTATCTGGACTGTTTAAGGACAAAAACAAGACTTCTCCTTCGGTTTTTTTGAGCTTTCTAACAAATTTTTGGTAATAAGAATCGAATCTTTTTTTCGTTTACAACACGGAATCTTCAATTATACTTCTCGTACTTTTGGCCCCACCCACCTGCCATTCGACACTCCTCCAATCCCCTCCTAGTCAATCAACTTTGTAAATTGGTGCCGCTTTGATTTTTAAAAACCCTGAAATTCACCCCAGGCACGAAGATTTTCTCGCGGAAAAATTCGAATGTTATCGGAGCCAGTTGAAGCGATCGATTCAGCGTCGCATGGGCAAACGAATAAACCAAAAAGTAGATGCGTCGGACATCCTTCAAGACGCTTACTTGGTCGCGGCCAAGAAAATACACCATTTCAGAGAAGACCCAACCGTGCCGTTTTTGGTCTGGATGATGCAAATTTGCTCCCAGACGTTTTCAGCAAGTTTCAGATCGCACTTTAAGTCGAAAAAGCGATCGGTGCTTCGTGAAGAAGTCGGCAATGAAGAACTTAATATGTCTCAGCTGGTCGTCGATCCAATTACGAGTCCATCAAGTCATCTGGCAAGAAAAGAAGCTCATGAAAATCTTCTGATGATTTTGGACTCAATGAAATCAACGGATCGCGAGATTCTGTACTTGAAGCATATTGAGCAGCTTTCGATTGAGCAGATCGCCTTGCAAATCGGCATCACCTTCGAAGCCGCAAAGAAGAGACAGTTGCGAGCCTTCAATCGTTTGGTTAAAAAGTTCGACGAAGTGCTTCCAACTTCTGAAAACGAGAAAATTTATAGCGAAACGGTGGCGACCTAAGCCGCGCAAACCGATACGGGAATTGTGTCAAGACTTTCGCTCATTCCGTCATCCGTTGGATTTAACTTCTGACCAACGTGATATCTTCGAAGAATCAAGATTTTCAATTGCAAAACGTGCCGCGAATTCGGTTTTCACTTCTACTGCTCATCGCAACAACTGGCGTGACATGGATTGCTGGGCTTCTCGCTCCTGAAATATGGGCGTTGGTTTCCATTGGCACCTGCTGGATTGTATTGGGCAGCTACGCTTGGATCCGTTTGGTTAACGCAGGCCACTGGAAGCTCGCGTCGATTCCTGTGTTTTTTGTGATTGCAATCTGCATTGGCATATCTCTGCCGATTGAGACATTCAATTTCTTGATGAATCCGATTAACGATTGCCTGAAGTTCCTCGGAATTTCAATCGGAGCAGGAAAGGTCGGTCACGTTTTTTGCTTTGCAATGTTGACTCTGTTTGGCTTAAAGGTCCGCCGCACATTCAACATACGCCCCTTCGAACTGGCCCTTTTTCTTGTCCTGTTGGCCGTCGGCACGGAAGGGTTTCAGCTGTTCGTTTCAGGGCGAACGTCAAGCATCATGGACATAGGGTTTGACGCGGCAGGAGCCTTAGTAGGACTTGGAATGTTTGCCGTTTACAAGCTTTTGCCCTACGATTTGGGAAATTCGGCAGCGAAAAAGACTAGTCAACCACATTGAATTGACATTTCCGGTGGGATAAATATTCGCTAAAATTTTAGGCACTGGCGTAAGAAATTGACTACAATGTCACTTGAAATCGTCGTCTAGATTTTTCCGAGGTTGTATCAAAATGATCATTGATCGCCAGATTCCAGAAAGTCAACAAAACCAAAAAGACAATTTTGGACTTGTGATTGTCCGCTGGGAGTCTTTTCGATTGTTGTTCAACATCTTGCTAGTGGTGACTTGCTTGGTGCATGGGGTTCTTGCGAACCCGGCAAATTTCGGTGACTTCGAATTTTGGAAATATCTGGTTATTGGTGCCGTCTTGGCCAACCTGCTTTTCATGACTGGCCCAGCACTCGATGGCTATCTGACGTGGTATGGGATTTGGACGGCTCCGATTGCTCTTCTGGCTTTTATGTGCGGAACCGGGCTAACGATGATGTTCGCAATCGCCTGGATCTATCGCTACTAATTCTCAGTCAACGGAACGTACGCTCAATTTATAGGCCGATCTGAACTGGTTTATAGTAACTTCCCGCCCTGCGGTGTACGGAATTCCCGCAGTCTTGACGAAACTGAGCAAACTCGAACCACAACTGGTTACTGCTCTTGTTTCTCGAATTTCATTTACAAATAATGAAATCCTCTTAACCTTTCTCAAGGGGTTTGCTTGCTGAAAGCGTGCGAATCGTTTCCTTGGGACTTTTCATTATGGAGAATGCAATGCTGGTCCTATCACGTCAAACCAACGATTCAATTTTTTTTCCTGAACTAAATATCTCAATTGAAATTCTCCAAATTAAAGGCAAAACGGTTCGTGTTGGAATCGACGCTCCGAATGAATTCAGGATTATTCGAGGAGAGCTTAATTATTCCCCCAAAGCGACTGCCAAAGAACTTGTAAAATCGCGGTAGATCACCATTCACCAAGTTTGACTGACCTGAATCAGATTCGAATGAAGCAAATTCGAATACATAAAACACATCTAAGCCAAATTTAACTTTGAGTCAAAACTGTTAGGTGGCGTAGGTTTCGGCCTATGAGGAGCGCCACCACAGTTTTGCTCAAAAGTTTTGTCAATCGGCTATTCCAGCAATCTCTGGTCGCAGGAAAAAGGGAACACTAATCTTCTCTAATCAAAACTAATTTTGTCTAAAAAGGCAAAGCATATTATTAGTGGAGATTAGCGACAATTAGTTCGCTTTCTTTATTCCTCTCTCTGTTTCCCCTCTGTGTGTTCTCTCTCATTGCGAATTTCGCATGATAAGTTCGTCACAGACACCTAAAGCCAAAGCCTGATTTGGCGCTGATTGTTGCGTTCAATTGGTGTATCTTCGCTGGCTGATAAGAAAAAACACCCAGAGAGATTGAAATGGCGTTCTTTAAACCCAAACCAAACCTCCCGAACGACGAGAAAGCAAGAATTGAATTCTTGCTTCAGCGAATCGCCGATTCTATCGGATTCCAAAGGCTTCTTTTGCCAGTTGTCAGTGCTGATGAGTTGATGCGCAATCCAATGCTGGCCACCAATCAGCAAACCATCGATTTCATCAGCGACCACCTTAAACACGACGCCAGTGAATTGCGATTCGAAGTCATTCCCAAAGAAGCAGAAAAATGCGGCGGCGGCGGATGAGGCGGGGGCTCTTGCGAAGGACTTGGCAGTTTGCCGGGCACGTACAATTCAGAAAACCGCTTGATCACCCTCAACACCGAACTTGAAACTGAACCGCTACTAACCAAAGCGACGTTAATTCACGGCGTCGTTGCAGATCTACTTTTTCAATCTGGGTTTCCACACGCGGCTGGCCCCGAATTGATCGACATGGCAGTCGTGGGTACTGGATTGGGACTTCTGCAAAGCAAAATTGAATTCGTAAAACAAACGGGCGCATATTGGGACACGACCCAATGGCTGGCGGTTCCGCGACCGTTTTTGGATGGCCAGTCACTTGCTTACGTATTTGCGTTGGCGGCTTGGGTGCGAGATGACAACAAACCAATTTGGTCAAAAGAACTACGCAACGATGTGAAGAAGCCAATGGAAAAATCGCTTAAGTATCTTTTCAGCTCAAGCGATTCTTTTTTCTGCGCCACGAATGCCTCAGATGCGAATTGCCCCCAAACGCAACGTGACTGGATTGTGTTGGCTGAGAACAATCCAGGCTCTCGCCACTTGATTGCGATTCGCCACCTGGAAGATCCCAATGAAAAACTACTTCTTGCTGGACTTCGAGTTCATGACCGCGAACAGATCTTGCATTCGGTCAATGCAATTGATCGGGCAAGCAATGAAAACCAAGTGAATGACGACGTTATTGAAGAATTAAGGATTCTGGCTGGCCACCGCGATAACGAAATCCGTGCCAAATCCATTTGCGTATTAACTCGACTGGGAAAACTCGACGAGACAACTATCGAACTGGCCGGACAGATGCTTCAAAGCAATGTTCGGTTCGTTTTGTTCGCGGGTCTATTTGCACTTTCAAGCTTGGACTCTGTACCCGAGTCAATCATTCCCCACGCCAATCGAGGATTTGTTGGCGCGTTAAATTCATGCGACTACGAATTCGTCAATCTGTTCGCGTCGGCATTCAATCGCTGGCTGGATAAACCAGAAGAGCATTTTGAAAAGCTACTGGTCAACGACAGCCCCGAGTATTTTGAGATCGCAATTGAAGCATTGGGAAAAGCTCGGGAAGAACTCGTTTCGCTTGGAAGAGCCAGCTGACCTCCGCGCCTCCCAATACACTTAACGCTACCAGTGCCAAGTCACATTGCGCACTCGTTCGGGCACGAAATTATCTTTAAAGGACCGACGTGTAAAGATTTCTTCGGTGATCGCCCACAACGTAACGAATTTTTGATACGCGTAGTAGATTGGCATTAGCGGAAATACTGCAAACAGGACGAGATCTTCGCGCCGGTTGGGTGAGTAATACAGAACAAAGAGATTCTGTAAAACATCGCAAATCACGTACAAGACATAGAACGAAAACACCAGGTAAAAGATGCTGGTCATCGTACAATAGTAGGGCAGGGTAAGCCAATAAAGAACCGACAGGTAAACCAGAATGACGTTGAACAACCAACGCTCAACCATCATAAAAAAGTTATCCCAGCGAAAGTGTTTCCCAAGTGGATTTCCAGCGTCGATATGCTTACGACATTCGAACGTAACGGCCGCCCACTCCCAACGCCTTCTTTGTTTGGTTAGCACTTTGAACGAAGTCGGCAAATTGGTCAGGCAAGAGGCTTCGGGAACAAAAGCGATTTTGTAGCCTGCTTTGCGAAACTTGATCGTCAAATCGCCGTCTTCACCGGGACCAACATCCCACCCGCCAAATTTATCGAGCGCCGATTTTCGAAATGCGCCCAAAGCACCAGAAACGATTCCCAATATTCCCAATCGCGAAAGCAAAATTCGCCCTAGAAAAATCGAACGCCGATACTCCAATGCCTGAAGACGGGTACATAGATTTACGAATGGATTGCGTGCACTGACACTTCCCGAAACGGCCCCGACTTCTGGATTCTTAAATGGCTGAACGATATTCCAGATGGCGCCATCCGCCAAATGGGAATCACTATCGATTACCACTACGATTTCCGAAGTGATCATTGGTAGCGGCATGTTCATCGCGGAGGATTTGCCGCCGCGGAGCTTGCGACTCAGGACCGTCACGCCATGATGTTTTTTGGCGAACTCGTTGGCGTTTTTCGACATGTCGTCGGAAGAACCATCGTCAACGACAAATAATTCCATCCGCGGATAAGTATCGTAGACGGACTCCAATGCGTGCTTGATCGTGTCGCCTTCATTGAGGCCGACAATCATCACGGCAACGGAAGGGCAGTAGCTCCAGTCCCGCTCTTCTTCAAGCGCAGGGAAAATAAAGTTCTTTATATTTCGACACGAATCGCGCACGGAATCATAAAAAACCATTAGCCCTAAAGCCAAGGTATATCGTGCTCCGTCGAATATCACGAATGGAATTAGCATCCAAAACAGGACATCACGCGGAATCGATGAGAGCCAAAATATCCAGTCGCTTAACACGATAACCTACTATCTCCAAGAGCTTTGCCGTTTCCATTGGAAACCGATGTTCGCAGCTCAAACAATGTCCGATTTGAATCTTCTCCAAATTTGATTTTCCACAGTCTTCGCAGTTTTCTGGTCCGTTCAAGTATTCATAGTCAGAACCAACGTGCATGTTCTTCGTTCTGCATTTTTCGCACACCAAACCGTCGGGTGTTTCAAACCGTTCAAGAAAGTCCACATGAGCGCAAGCGAAATGATGAACCATGCGAGATGAATTTACGTTGCTTGAAAGACATAAACTGCAACCGTAGCGCAACGTAGGAATCGATTGGCAACGCGGGCACACCAATACTCTATCCAATACTTCAGCGTTAGCAGCTCCCAAACTACACAGCGATGCAAGTGTAAGATCAGGGAAGGGGAGGTTGAAACGCATTTGGTTTCGTTCGAGAATTGGAAAAATCATATCGTGTAGAAACACACCATGAAAAAATCCGCCAAAACGAACACTCATTTCAGATATACCGCCGTCTGACTGTCTTGAATCGACCACGACTCCCGCGCAAAAACCAACATCGCCGTTGGCTAATTCAACGCATGCGACCAGCTCCAGTCCTTTTCGAGGAAGTGCCGGAGAATCTAAAGACACTCGCATACCGCCTTGATTGATATCGCGCACAATCCCTTGAATGGAAACCGTAGAATCGATCTCTCTGCTGGCGGACACAGGATACAATAATACGGGCAGGGTCACGTTGTAGCGGACAGCCGACCTTTGGTTTTCCTCTGGATTTGCAAATATAAAACTGGACGATTCGTCAGCAGTACTTGCGATTTCTGCCTTCTCAATCTCATTGAGCATCCGCTGTTGCAAATCAGCTGAAGTTTCCTTGGCGGACTCTACAACTGAATCTTCGTCGGGCAAGTTGTTGAAATTTTCGATGGTCATGGCTTATTCGTCCCTGAAAATTTTCGGCGACTCCAAGTCATTGGCGACTTGGGACTCAGGTACGAAAGGATCCATTAGACTATCGGTGGTGGGTGTCGTCTCAAAGAAGTTGCGTTTGATCTCTTCCAAGGATTTGGAAAAAGATTTCCGCCATTCATACGGACGTTTTACGGTTCCATTGATTCGCATTGCCAATTGTTGATCAAAACCTGCGTTAGGCTTGAGATAGACTGGCAGCAGATATTGTTCGGCGCCGTAGTATCGGGAAATACTGTTGGGAGCAGCTTCAAACCGATCGCCAATCCGGCTAACATTGCAAGACAGTATGTTCTTGAACGGCTCAAGTTGCACGTTAACGTCTTTTCCGATTTCAAATTCGTCGGTAATTCTCTGTGGTACGTAGAGCACAACTTCGATGGAGTTGTCTTCTAAAATTTCTACAACAGGTTCACTTTCTTTTACGGACTCACCCGTTAGCGAAAATCGTTTTGTGATTCGACCGGACACGGGTGCCTTAACCTGCCCTTGGTTAATCCGTTCTCGCAAACGTGCCATTTTGGCCTGAGTAAGTTCGATTTCGGCAAGCAACGGTTTGAGCTGCGAAGATCCGTTTTGCTGATTCTTTCTGGCTTGCTCGCTTCTAATACGAAGGACCTCTACGGCTTTTTCAAGTTTTTCAGTTTTCAGTTTTTGCCCAACGAATTCGTAGTAGAGCTTCTCAAACTTCGAATTGGAAACGTCCTGCTTCTGAACAAGCTTTCGAGTTCGTTGAAGCTGTTTATCAAGATCACGAAACTTTGCCTTTTCAGCCAGAAACTCACCGGATGCTTGAAGGTATTCCGCCAACGCTTTTTGAGACTGCTGACTACTCTCTTCCACATCGAATTGTACTTTGGAAACTTCAGCGTCCAGTTGGGCCTGAGTCATTTTGAGCTGGTCACCAAGCGCCGCAAGCTCGTGCTCCATGGTGATGTTGGCCATTGTGGCAATGACGTCACCCTGATCGACAATGTCACCATCGCGGACTTGCCAGTTGACGATGCTTCCATTCCAAGGAGCACCTACCAAAATGACTCGACCACCAATTACACCATATGCCTGATACTGCAGAAACGTTGTCCAGACCGCGTAGCCAGCAGTGACAAACGCAGCCAGAAATAGAAATGCGAAAAATCCATTTCCTTTAGCTCGCTTTTTCTTCGGTGGGGCGTTGCGCGGTGAAGCGGGCCTAGCCGTCTCTTGGGGGCGACCCGATGCTTTTGCAGAATCGACTTTTGCCGGTCCATTGGCGCTCTGGCGCGATTTGGATTTGCTGGCTCCATTGGTCGGCGCACGAAAACCAACAGCTCGATGTCCTGGGACAGCGGGATTCGGTTTGGATTCGTTGGTAGCCGACATTGGGGAGCTTCAGGAGCTAAAGGGGAACTTTTGGCGATTCAAAAGCCAGGTCGCTTTCGAAGGAGGAATCACCGAATGCCAAAACGATGACTCTAAAATGTAGGGCGCTATGTGGGGCAGGACCTTGGTCTAGCGCTTTTTTTGAGTGGGGGACGAAATCAAATTTAGTTCTAACGCTTATTCCGATTGACCAACTTTGGACTGATTCGGCCAACCGCAACACCACCCCAATTTGTGCGGGTTATCCCCGAGGTGTTCTTCCAATTCTTAGTCGAAATGAAAATTTTTGCGTCAGCTCATTGCCGAAAGGGCAGGGGGTATGTCGTTGCAAAACTCTATTCATTTTGGTCGTGTTTCATCTCACCCTGACGCCCCTGGATTCATGGAAACGAAGGATCAATCAAACAAGCGCGATCAAGTATGAAAAGCGAATGAAGAACAGGCGTGTCAAAGTACTGGCTAGCTTTGAGAGGAGCTAAAACTGGCACGAACGCGAACAAGACACCGAAGCATTTCATCGACTACAAGAAGCCAAATCTGCTTGGGCGGATCGTGAAATGATGACTAACGAACGAGCCGAATTACGATTCACTGCGTGCTAGTGAGTCGTTTGGCCGATGACTTTCGATTCAACGGAAAGAGCAGAGATTTTCTAGCTGAAAATTAGCCAGCAATTTCTGCGTGTACGCTAGACAGCATTCGAATCCAAGGCGAAACCGAAGCGTCGTCTAATTTCGCAGAAGCTTCTTTGGCAGCGGCACGATCTTCAAAGATGCCATGAACGACGATGTATAGCATCCGCGTTTTGCCTTGTTTTTCAAAGACGGCAAACTCATCGGGATTCGGTTGACGAGCGATATGTTCTTGAGCTCGTTCCATCGAAATCGCACTAAGCACTTGAACGGTATACGAGTGGCCTGGCTGAGAAAGCAACCATTGACTGTCTTTGACGACACCCGATTCAACCGTTGGTCGGTCGAAAAGCTCACTGTCGATCCGAGGCGAGCGTTTCTGCCGAATCTTTTTGGTTGGATTGTTGCAATCGGCAATCGATGCAGGTCGACCGTACAAAAAGCCTTGAACCAACTCAAACCCCAGTTGCTTTAATGTTTCGTGCTCACTGCTTTGCTCGATGCATTCTGCCATCGGCGTGATGCCCAACTCTGAAACCATTTTGACCAACGTCGCAACAAACTTCTGTTGCTTTGCGGGTGCTTTGTCGATTCCTTGAATCAAGCTAACGCCGAATTTGACAAAGTCCGGTGAAATCTCGTTTAACTCAGATAACTGAATCTGGCCGCAACCAAAATCATGAAGTGCCAACTGGATGTCATTATCTCGCAGCTTTTCACCCAGATCGGTGAAGCTTTCGCCACTGTTTAGGATTGACTCGTGAAGTTCAATCGCAATAGGACGCGACGGGCAACTTTCACGAATTTCCAATAGCGATTCCGCGAGACCATCGTTCACTAGTTCAGACGGGTGCGAGTTAACATAAAGTCTTTTGTTGACGTCGAGATTCTGGTCCGCGATTTTAATGCCTTGGCTGCGAAGCACTCGACTCAATTCCGCTTCCATCTCTAGTTGCGAAGCCGCTGCGAACATCTGGGCAGGTGTGCGAAGGCCGAATAAACGGCTGCGCCCAAGAACTTCGTATCCAATGATCTCCGGTTTTTCGATATCAGACGTGCCAGCCAGGTCAACGATCGGTTGAAAGAATGGAACGACTCCGCCACGAAGTAGCCGTTGGAATCCATATTCCGTTGGATCAACTCGCTGCGATTTTTCGTTGCGTGGCTTTGAAACCCGCGGTGACGCCGGCTTGCTCGAAACTGATTCGTCACCTTTTCGATTTACGTGAAAAACGGTAGTTCCAAATTGAACCGTATCACCTTCGTTTAATCGAAGCCGATCCTTGATTCGCTCTCCGTTTACGAAGGTGCCGTTTGTGCTTCCTAAGTCGTAGATCCAAAGGCTGCCATCTTCGTCAAGAATTTCTGCGTGTAATCCTGATACGCTGGCACACGGCAAACATAAGTTCACGTCTGGGCGACGCCCAATTTGAAATGGCGTATAGATCTGCACATTTTTTGGCGCACCCAGTTCACGATTGGGTGCAACAAAAAACCACGCAGCGGCGTTAAGTGATAAACCTGATTGTTTCTGCATTGGACTTCAAAAATTATTGTTTTCTGTGGTGTGTTGGCGAATCGCATTCTTAACGATGGTGTCCACACTTTTGAATTGAGTGAAAAGATAGGTTGCGATTAAACGTTTCGAAACTCAAATCCAAAAGTCTTCCCTAGATCATTGACTTCGAATGTTCAGGTTGTAGCGGCTGTAACAGTTGTCGGTATTCGCGGCGTTGCTGTAGTCGTGTCATTTGGTTCAAGCGCGAAAGACACAAAAGTCAAATTGCTTATCCATCGACTGCCCGCGAATCATTGACCAAATCTGTGATCATGCTGATCAATTTCTCGTCGTCAAATGGTTTCACAACGTACTCGTTCACGCCTGCTTCATATGCTTTGTGGCGGTGCTGTTCGCTGGCTCGACTCGTCACCATCACGATCGGAGTTCGAGCATAATTCTCTTGCTCTTTGATTTGCCTAACTAGCTCGAAACCATCCATCCGAGGCATTTCCATGTCGGTCAAGAACACATCTGGGCGACGATCCAGTTCGCTTAACTGCTCAAGTGCATCCACACCGTCTTTGGCCATCACCACATCCCAACCCGCAAATTGAAGCAGGTTTGCGGTTACCCGGCGGACACTAATGGAGTCGTCAATCACCATCGCAAAGTTTCGACGTCCCTTTTTCAGGTAACGCAAGCGAGTTTGGTGGTTGGACATTTCGAACTTCGTTGAATTCAAACAAAACTCAACGTCGAGAATTGGAATGACGGAGCCATCGCCGCCGATCGTGGCACCGATAATGCCCCGGACGCTTTTTAGATGCGAACCGAGTGATTTCACTACGATGTCTTGTTGGCCAACGATTGCGTCCACAATAACGGCGGTTTGATCATCATTTTCTTTTCCGACAATAACCATCAATTTCGCCAATTCAAAATCGCTTTGGCTTTCTTCTTTCAAACCTAGGTGACTCGCCAAATTGATCAAAGCAAGTTCTTTTCCGTCTATCCGAACGCGGGGAGTATCGCCATCCAAACAAACGGACTTCGGATCGAGTTTTTGAATTTGCGAAACAGACTGCATTGGAACAGCGAACACACTACCCGATGCCTCGACAAGCGTTGCACGAGAAACTCCCATCGTGGTTGGTAGCTGGATTGTAAACGTCGTTCCAATCCCAGCGTCGCTCTCGACAGAAATTGTGCCCTTCAATCTTTCAATGGCGTCACCGACGACATCCATCCCAACGCCTCGTCCGGAAACGTCTGTCAGCTGCTGGGCCGTGCTGAATCCTGGCATGAAAATCAATCGCAACAATTCCGCCTTGCTGAGCTGTTCTGTTGCGTCTATCAAACCCTGTGAAACGGCTTTTTCACTGATTTTTTGCAGGTTAATGCCACCTCCATCATCGGAAATTCGCAGGGTTATCTGGGTACCATGATTGATTGCTTTAAGACGAACCAGCGCTTGCTCGGACTTGCCAGCAGCCTTTCGCTGTTCAACACTTTCGATGCCATGATCCATGGCATTCCTAAGTAAGTGCTGCAGCGGATCGACAATCGCGTCAAGCACTGCTTTATCGATTTCAATTTCCGCTCCAAGAATTTCGAAATCAATTGCCTTGCCAAGCTTTTTGGATACGGTTCGAACCGTACGATCCAACTGAGTCGAAATCGTCCCCAACGGAACCATCCGAATCTTCATCATACTTCTTTGGGCATCTCGATTAAGCTGTTGCTGACGCCGGATCAACGCAGCAAACGCGGATTTTGATTTTTGCAGTTCTCCCCCAAGAATCTCCGCATCTTTGTCAGCCTCAGCGAGACGCTGCTCCAGCAACGAATGTCGATCAAACTGCTCAAACTCGAGTTGATCGAAACCATAAAATGACTCACGTCCACGATTGCCCAGTTGCTTTGCTGCGTTCTTGTTTTCACCCACCAACGTAGCGAAGGTGCAATTTTGCGGAGTCGATGTTTTGGGAGTTGCCAAATGTGCAATCTCATTCAACCGGCCCAACGCACTATTCATATCGCCGATTCGAGATTCAAAATTATCAATCTGTTGCTGAAGCTCCGTTCGATTGACAATCATTTCACTCAACAAACGCACCAAGTCATCGAGTCGTTCCATTGGGACGCGCAGAAATTGCTGACCTTTTTTCTCGTCGGAACGTGCTTCCGACCGACGAGTTTCGCGACGTCGTGTCTCTTTTCGGCGAGAGATTTCTCGACGGTCTTCTTGGGCGCTCGAATCGTCCTCTGGCTGATCGACGGCTGCCTTCAGGTCGTTGTCCGCATTGTCAGCGACTCCCATTTCATGATCGTAGCCACGATAAAGCGTAGCAATTTGGGTCGCAACAACTTCGAAGTCGAGATCCTCTGATGTCAATTCCTGAAGTTGGTCTGCCGTAGCAAACAGCAGATTTAGCTGAACATCACTAACACTTTCACCGCTTTCAGCCAAGCGATCAAGTAGGTCTTCCATTCGATGCGCGAGGTTCGTCAAAGCTTGCAAACCAACGGCGCCGGCGGCCCCCTTTAGCGTATGAGATGCGCGTCGAACGTCACCAAGTGCATCCTGATCCGAATTGGATTGCTTTAAACGATCCATGCCGTCATAGATCGTACGCAAATGATCTTCGGCTTCTTCGGCGAAAACTTCCATCAACTCAATTGGCATAGAGCTACCTGCTTGCAACTGCAAGAGGATATCACTGGCTTTGATTGCATCGTTTTGAGTTGAAGACATTACTTGTTGTCCGACTTTGTAGAATCGGAAGTAGCCTTACTAGATTCGGCTCGCGTTTTCGTTTCGATATTTTGTTGGCCGGTGGCAGAGACATGCTGGGCTACTTCTTGGATTTGCCTCAATAGGTTCTGATCCACCGTTGCAGGGGACTGACGCATCGCAGGGCTTTCACCAAGCGATTGGTTCTCGTCAGCAACCATTGTTCTTGGAACAGAACCTGGTGCAGCTGTGCGATTTTGCGACCGCGAATTTTTTGATTTTGTCGCTGGCTGGACTAGCGTGGCCGGGGTCGCTGATCGAACTGGCCGTGGCCCAGATTGAACTGGCGCGTTTTTAACAGATGATGTCTTAGCGGGGACAGACTTTGCTGGAGTTGCCACCCGAGCTGGCGAAACAACTGGCGACGCTGCACGTACTGGTTGGGCAGGCGTTCTTGTAACCGGAGCAATGAAACTTTGGTCAACCAAGCCGGCTGGCCCATCGGAGACTTTAAACCTTGAAACAAAGCCGCGGAGTTGCTTGACCATGGTGGCCAACGTCTCCACAGAACGTGTCGCTTCTCGGCTGTTGTTGACCGATTGTTTTGTTGATTGAGAAATCTCGGCCATCGTGGCTGCAATGCCATTTGCGATTTCAGATTGCTGAAGTGCCGAAGCAGATGAAGATTGAATTAGCTCGACCAAGTGTTTGGAAACGCTGTCAATTTCATACAATGTAACTCCCGCTTGTGCAGCCAACTGTGAGCCCGCTACGACCTCGCGAGTCGACTCTTCCATGTCCTGAATCACTTCACTGGTTTCATTTTGAATCGCTCGGATCATCTTTGAAGCTTGCTTAGTCGCATTGGTACTTCTTTCAGCCAGCAATTCCATTTCTTCAGCAACCAACGCAAACCCCTGCCCAGCGTCACCAGCCATTGCGGCCTGGATTGATGCATTCAAAGCAAGAATTGACGTTCGGTCGGCAATATCCGAAATCATTTGAACGATCTCGCCGATCTCTTGAGAAGATTCACCAAATCGCTTGATTCGTTTTGAGGTACTCTGGACTTGATCGCGAATTCGCTGCATTCCATCGACCGTATTGGATACTGCTTTCAAGCCGTTGGCAGCGGTCTGGCGAGCTTCGACGGCAACCATCATGCTTTCATGAGTCATCGAGGCTACTGATTGAACCGACTCAGCCATTCCCATCAACTGGTTATGCGCGTTTCCAATTTGCAAAGCCTGGCGATCACTGTCTTGAGACATTGCTGTTGAAGATTCGCGAATTTGCGAAGACGAGACGGTGACTTGTTGAGCGGCCGACTGGACTTGCTGAACAATTGAGCGAAGCTGCCCGGTCATATGGTTAACCGAATCGGCGATCGAACCGGTAACATTGGATTTGACATCGGACTTGATTGTCAGATCACCGTCGGCGATACGTTTCATCTCGGCGACTAATTTCTGAATAGATTCTTCGACATCGGCTTGCTGATCGACCGCAGATGCGTCTGAGGAATTCGATGGCTTGAAAGTGTTATCGCAAAACGCGTTAAGCATGTTTGCAGCGCGGCCCAATTCATCGGTTGTGACCATGTCGGCGCGAGCTGACCTGTCACCGCTGTTTAGCTTGATCAATGTTTCGTTGATTGCGCTTGCTTGCGCGACCAATCCGCCACCTTGAAACCAAGCCAATGCTGCTCCACCCACAAGACAGACCATTGAGGCAACCATTGCTTCGAATTGGTACATTCCTGTGCACAAGGCACCTCCAAGTACAAATAGCGGCAGGCCAACGACAGCAACTAGTGTCATCGACAACTTGCGCTCGATACTGGTTCGATTGGTCATCTCGTTTTCCTCAAAAGCGATTACCTTGCCTGATTGTTTAAGGCGAAATCTAAATATTTTTTCTAGTTTGTTTTGGCTGACATTTCGTAATGATTTTGCAACTGAACTTTGTTGAAAAACACTTCGATCGAAAGGATAGGCGTTGTGGCTCCATCGAATTCAGCGATCGAGTCGAACAAGCCCCAACCTTGGGTCTCGACGTCGATTTTTTCGATCGAATTCAATGCAGCATTTCGAATTCCAATCACGCGATCAACAACGATCGCAGTGCTTGATTGATTTTGATTGCAATGGACGAGGATAATTTTTTCCGAGCTTGAGTTTTCAGAATCCACCCCGAGCAAGACTCGAAGGTCCGTAACTGAAATGATTTCACCGCGCAGATTCGTCACCCCACGCAACCAATCAGGAGTGCAGGGCAGGGCGGTGACGTTTGGATATCTGGCAATTTCCCGGGCATCTCCAACCCGCATTGCGATTTGCTGTTCTCCAACGACAAACAGGACAAAACGAGTCGTTTGTAGATCCGTTTTTTTCCCGTTAACACCGACACCTTCATCGGTGTAGATCTTTTTGCTGAGCTGTTTCATCCACACAACTCGCGATGTGAAATCATCTTTACTGGATAGCCCTTGGCCAGCCAGGATTTCGTCGCTGGGAAAAATTGCGTCTAGCTGTTCAGTGGAAATCTTTTTGCCAATACCAGTGGTTTGGGCTGGAGCATCAGATTTGATCGAAGACTGTTGATCGGCGTCTTTGTCAACGAGGTCCAATATTGCTTCATCATTTGACGCAGCAACCGGAGCCTGTTTCAATTCAAATTCGCCATCGGACATTTGACTATTCGCCCCAGGATTCCTTGAGTTGATTGACGAAAACAAGTGCGCTTTGGTCAATCTCTTTCCCGATTTCAGAATCCAATCCGAATGCCATAACCACATGATAAAAAGTTACTGTACAGGCTCGCACGAGAGCGTCGCCCAGCCTGTTGTGACTTTCGATGATCTCTGGCCGTTCGTCAACTTCCCAAAACAATCGCAAGAATGCGTTGGTGAGCGGGCGATTCCTCAAAGCCTCTTCATAATCGAACGCTTGAGTTGTAGCATTATCGATTTCTTTGTTTGCCTGTTCTGCAGCGCCTCCACCAAGGAAACGATTAGTACACTCGGTTAGTTGAATCAACACGTTGCGAGCATGGTCGGCTGACTCGTCAAAAAAATCGTCCTTCTCTTGTTCCATCGCTCGTGCAAGAGCGTTCTCAAGTTTAGAAAGAAGATTGATGCAGTCCATTTCGAGCGAAAGTAGATCAGCATCGATTTTTCGGCATGGCTCGTTGTTAAATTCGAATCCGCTAATCACGTTGGATAGCGATGGAGTGGCGGTTTGATTCATTGCAAGCTCCGGCAAGACATTTCTGGTGGTGAGTTTTTTGAAAGAAATTAATGAGCGTTTTAGTTGACGATTTTTTGCTTTAGGTTCTGGTTTACTTTTTCAAGCAACACATGCGACTCGAATGGCTTTGACATGAAATCGTCACAACCGTTTAGCGAGCCACGCATTTTGTCAAACAATCCATCTCGACCTGAAAGCATGACAACCGGGATATGTTTGGTTCGATCGTCTTTTTTGATTTCGTTACAAAGCGTGTAACCGCCCATCTCCGGCATGTTGATATCTGACAAGATCAAGTCTGGCAGCGTGTCTGCAAGGATGGCGAGTGCTTCCTTACCGTCGCCGGCTGAGATAACTTCAAAACCGGCTTTAGTAAGCGTAAGCGAAACGAGTTTGCGAATCGTTGGGCTATCGTCAACAGAAAGAATTACTGTTTTCTTGGCTTCTGTTGCTGGTGTTGCTTCGCCTTTTTTGTCTTCTCCAGAAGTCGCTTTTTCCGACTTCGTTGTTGAAGCTGATCCCTGCATAGCATCACTGAGAGATGCAAGTTCCGTTTGAATTTCAGATTCGATACTCTCTGCTGAGTCAGTTGTTTCTTTGCAAGTTGCTTCTTCCGCTTCAACTACTTCTTCTTTTTGTGCTTTTGATGCAACTGTCTCCGCTGACCCAACCGTTTCAGATTTGGTCGTTTCAGTTTTAGCTTCGTTGCTCTCAGTCAAACCAGCAGAAACTACTTGTTTGCCAGGTCGGAAGACAAAGCCACGTGACGAGGTTTGGTTGCTGGTTGATTTAATTTTTTCTTTAGCTTGTTCTTCTTTCAAAGCTTCGGCTTCTTCATCAAGCTGCCGCTGAATTTCAGCTTCTTGCTCAGCTTTCATCCGGGCTTCTTCTTCGAGGCGGGCTTCTACAAGGCGTGCCTCTTTTTCCAAGCGTGCTTCTTCTTTCTGGCGTGCTTCTTTTTCCAGACGCTCCTGTTCCAAGCGTGCTTCCTCTTTCATGCGCGCCTCTTCTTCGAGACGGGCTTCTTCTTCCTGGCGACGGGCGTCTTCTTCGAGACGCGCTTCTTCTTCAAGACGTGCTTCTTCTAAACGTGCTTCCTCTTCCAACCGGGCTTCCTCTTCCAACCGGGCTTCTTCTTCCAGTCGGGCTTCTTCTGCGAGGCGTGCTTCCTCTTCCAGACGTGCTTCCTCTTCGAGGCGTGCCTCTTCCGCGAGGCGAGCTTCTTCTGCAATGCGAGCTTCTTCTTCGAGGCGTGCCGCCTCTTCAGCTTGACGCTGAGCTTCAGCTTCTTGTTCGGCTTGCAAACGAGCTTCTTCAGCCAAACGAGCTTCTTCAGCGAGTTGCTGCTTCGTTTCTAGCTGAATCAGAGCCAATTCCTGAATGCCGTGGACCCAATTTAGACCGGCAACAGCCGTCCTGTTATCGGGGTCAATTTCTAAAACCTGCCGAAGAGATGCTTCGGTCTCAGCGATCGTTTCGCAGGTCCAAGCTCGGATCAACCAAGCATCTGATCGACCGTCAACGCTACCCATTACTGACTCAAGACATGCCTTGGCAAGTTCTCTGTCATCATTGGCAATGGCTTCGGCTGTCGTATCCAAGCACGCGACATAATTTTCGGAGTTTTTATTCATGGTGTGTAAAAATGAAATGAAGTGCAATGTCAGTTTGCGTTGACGTAAAGGATGAGTGGTAACCCAATCACCTATCGCTGTCTCATGAAACGTAGGTTTCGCTTCAACATGCACTAGACAAAAAGCCAAATTGTGGGCGTTTGCTTGTCACGCTAGGAAGGCAATACCGTAAGAACCTGCGCAACCGTCAACAATTGCGATTGATTGGCAAAATGTTGAGTGAACGAAAGCAAAAAAGAAGTAAGTACGTTGCCCCACGTAAAGCATTGAAAGATCGAATCATCAGCCGATTCGAAAAAAAGCCACTACGAAAATTGCCTTTGTGCGCAACGAACTACGAGACAATTTTAGGTGGCAAAAGCAAAATGAATTTGGCTGGCACAGAGAGATAACCTGCCCGATTTTCATCGGATGTCGTCAGCGTTATCACAAATAACACGCAACAAATTAGTGAATTCGCGCGAACTGAAAGCGCGCGAACTCATCTGGAATCTCTGGTCATCAAACGTAGGAATTCGGGCGTTTTTGCGACTATTTCACGTTTTCCATGCCCGGAGTGGGCTTCAGCGTGACGATTTTGCTGTCTGAATTCCGCCCGAGCGAACGATCGGTTTGAGCTTGTGAAAACGTAAGAGAATCAACTTGGAACGGCTTGCCAGATTTTTCAAAACCGTAAATAGAAACCGTTTCACCAAACTTTGAAAGTTTAAAATTAGCGTGAAGCTCCTTTTCCGATTTGTCCTTCTTGGCTTTTTTTGGCGAAGTCCCATCTGCCCAAACCAGCAGCAATCCGCCCGCATCAATTTTTGTGCCCGCCGGGAACTTCCACTTTTTTGGATTGGTCGCATCATCGGTCAAATACTTTTCGGACAGATCAACTGCTTCTTTGGAAACATTTGCCAGCTCTATCCAATCGCCATACTTACCATTGGAATCCGCAATCGTCGTTGCATTGGACGCCATGACTTCATTAACAACAACGTCTGGCGTGTCGACTCGATTGGGTTCAACGATCATTGAATCAGGTTTACGTTCTGCCAAAGCAGGTAAGAAACTGGATACGAAATTTTCGCCATCGACGGCGCGGGCTTCCAGGTAATAGTAGATGGTTTTTCCGCGTGAAAGTTTTGGGAGTTCCGCTTTGAAATTTCCAGCATCGCCAGACATTTCAATTCTTGTGTACTTGGCAAGCCGATCAGTGGCAAAGTAAACAAAGGCAGAAACCTTGCCTTTTACTTTCTTGTCTTTCAATTTCGCGCTGATCGTAACGGCCAACTCGTCATCACTTCCCGCATAACCAACATCAGTCGTTACAAACTCTGGGTAAGTCGCGTTTAATTCTTTGACTTTATTGAGATACAATTTTCTCTCTTCAAAAAACGCTTTGAGCCCAGGCTGAACACCACGACCTGACGATTTCCCCATTCCAATCCCATCGTTGTAGGCTTTGGTTGAAGTCAATTTCCGCGTGTCTTTTTCGATTTCTGCACCGATCAAATTTCGATATTCGGTAATCGTCGGCAGTACTTTATCCCAATCCATCCAAGTGTCCCGAATCGTTCTGACGTGAGCAACGTAGCGAGATTTGACAGCTGGATCGAGCATCAGTTTGTTGATAAACGGAGCACGAACTTCGTCTTTTCCTGCAAAAATATCGAGTTCAAACGAAGCCTTTGAACCACCAAAAAGTCCTCCCAATACTCCGCCTGAGGGTGGTCCGCCGCGTGGGCCGCCTCGCGGAGGTCCACCGTTTGGAGCCCCGCCTCTTCCGCCGCGACCTCTTCCACCAGGTCCGCCAAACCCGGGACCGCCTCCACCAACGGCGCGAAACGTCTCGTTATTGTCATAAGGCAATATGTGAAAACGATCGAATTTGGGTTCTTGATAGATCACATAGTCAGCGCCTCGAGCGTGGTAACCGTCCATGTCCAGCAACACGTTGTCGATGGCCAAAAACCACATCACACGATCGATGCTGAGCACTTCATCGACTTTGGATTCAATCTCTTCTTTGCTGGCTTCCTTAATCGTTCTTGTGGCGTTGATCAAATCCGCCCAAGCCTCATCAGTCTGTTTCGTCTTCCATTCATAGACTGAATAGCCCGATTTGTCTTCGCCGTTGTAAGTGAAACTCCCGCCGCCATCAAATCCTGGAGGAGACTTCAATCGAGTACCGCCTGTCGACCCGAAATGTTCTTTTGTGAAATCAGAATTGAATTGCTCTTCGTTCACATACACGCCCCAACTTTCGCCATTGATCACTACGTGCACATAACTGGCCTTGGGAGTCGGAATATAGTTTCTTGCAATTTTGCTATAAAGCGCCAAACGCAAGAACGAAGCATCGGAATGCGAGTTAAGCAAATTCAAAGTCCGAAAGCCGTAAAGGTCCTGCGATTTATTTGCCCAATCAAAGCTCAGATTAAGCGATCGTTTCTGCCCTTCTTGCACCGTGAAGAAAGACGAATTCCCACGGAACCGCACCCCCACGTCTTCAAAGGAATTGCCGTCAACGGTAACGGTCGCCGGAACATCAACGCCAAAGTCCTTTAGCGCTCCCATTTCTTTTTCCCAATTTTCATCTTCGAAATCGATGAAAAAGGTACGCATCACTGTGTCATCATAAAGCAGTTTATCGGCAAACGATTTCGCTTCTTCGCGAGCAATTTTTCGACCAGGTTTCGTGGTGACGGCACCGCCTCTGCCTCCTGGAGGACCACGCCGTCGCCGAGGCACTGGATTGGCTTTTAAGTCCGCCAACGCTGCCAATCGTTCTTCTTTTTCCAAACGACCATTTTCATTTTTGTCAAACTCAGCGATCAAGTCCCGTTGCGGCCCATCCACGGGTCCGCCGGGACCACCAGGTCCGCCGCTGGGCGGACCAAAAATTTCATCCTCGGTGAGTTTGCCATCGCGGTTCCTGTCAAGCGACTTCAAAACATCTGCCGCGTTTGCCAGTTCAGATTCGCTCAGCTTCCGATCTTTATTTCTATCCAAAGCTGCCGTGACGTTATCGATGGGTCGATCCTGATTTTGAAGCGTACTGATAAACTGTGCTTCGACCGGTCCCATCAAAAAATGCGCACCGACAAAAATGGTCGCCGCGCATGCAAGGAAGGCAAGAATTTTCTTCACGTTAAATCCCGTGGTTCTTATAAGATGACAAGGTCACTATTCGCGTTAAAGCAAATTCGACTTGGATTTACACGCAAGACATAAAGAGTCAGGACGTTTATTTGGCCGAATTCGAAATTTCCTTTTGGCGATTTTTAAGCACCTCGAGAATGGTGAAAAACGCTGGCTTTTTCTTGCTTTCGCGGTCAAAAACCAATGGGTGGTTAACCCGATTCCAAGGATAATAATTGAGCCATGTATGACCATCGTGCAAATTCCAAAAAGTTACTCGCTCAATAATATCAGAATGTTTCGCGTAAAGCGCAAACAGTTTTTGATACTGCTGTGCCTGTCGAACAAGAATTTCTTCAGGGCATCCGTCTTTATAAGGATCGAATGATTTCAATTCCTCACGATGTTTGTTTCCGTCGGCCCACCATTTGCCGCGTTTCACAGCATCGATATCGACTTCCGAGATGACAACTTTAAGGCCAAGCTTCTTGATCTCGCCAATCGTAAATTCGAGATCCTCATAAGGAACATCATCGAGCTCGTAATGCCCTTGCAAACCAATCGCGTGCACCGGCGCTTTCTGCTCTTTTAGATATTTGATTAACTTAAAAAGCTTTTCACGTTTACCGGGTAGCTCACTTCGATAGTCGTTATAGACAAGCAGCGCGGTTGGGTCCGCGGCATGGGCATACTCAAACGCTTTGACGATAAACTCCGGACCACAAATTTTTTGCCAACCTGACTCTCGCCACAAATCGTCGTCGTGGGTACCACCGAGTACTTCGTTCACAACATCCCATTGATCGATCTGGTCTCCATAGCGGCCAACCACCGTATCGATATGAGTTTTCAATCGCTGGTATACAAGTTCTTTAGACGCTGGTTTGTCGCCGTCTTTGTAAAACCACTCTGGAGTACGATCATCTTTGGCCCAAACCAAACAATGACCAACGACTTTTACACCGTGCTCATTGGCCAGCGCAACAAATTGGTCAGCGGTTTCGAATTTGAATTCGCCTTCTACATTTTGAACCGCAGCCGGTTTCATGCAATTCTCAGGAGTCGCGTATCCAAACTCCGTTTTAAACAATGCTTTTTCTGCATCCGAGCTAACCGCGTTTGAGCTTGTCCCAACGCCGATTTCAAACAATCCTTCTGCTGCTTTTTTCAAAGTTGTTTTTTTGTCTGTCTTGTCGATCTCTTGGGCTGATGTGCAACCGGCCACACCAAGCACAACACTAAAAGCAAATACGATGAATAGCGATTTCATCTGGACTCCATCTCGAAAATAAAAGTGATAACGAACGCTCATATTGTATTCGAAACAATCAGCAATAAATGGCTGATTGCTCGTTCGCGGCTCGTTGATCGCAGGCGTTGTTTTTGTTACAAGTGCACGGGAATCGAGCGAACCTGTTCGTTTTCCGCTGGCGAGGCGGGCGGATCAATCAAATCCACCTTTTTGCCTTCTTCGAATGACTTGAGAATACGAGCCTTGAATTCGCGACTGACTCTTCCCAACACATCTCGCTCCGAAGCCCCAGAGGACTCGATCCCTTCCAAATTCGCGACCTTGCCGAAAACCGAACCGTCTTCGTTTCTTCGCATGTAAACGATGCAAGTGAACACGGGAACGTCGGGCCGCGAATCACCTGTGATCTCAAGCGGATTAGATTTTTCAGATTCTGAATTCATTTTTTTTGATTTCAATTTTTGTTTGGACCATCAAGTGGCGAAGCGCTTTTTCTCATCACTTCACAATCACTTTTTCTCGCCGATTAACTTTTGATAAAGCTCAAACACTTCATCAGGCACGGCCAATTTTTCATCAACGTCATCGGGTTGATAAGACTCCAACTCGAACGAGCGCGCGACGACTTCTCTGATTTCCTGAAGGCTTGAAATCTCTCCGCACCCCATCGCTTGCGTCAGCACGTTTCCGATTGCGGTGGCTTCGACTGGCCCACAAACAACAGGCCGCTGCATCGTGGCGGCTGTAATTTTATTCAGCAATTTGTTATTTGTACCGCCGCCGACGATATGGAGAACCTCAATCTTTGTGTCCAAAACCGACTCCAGCGAATCGACCGTTTGACGATAGCAAAGCGCCAAACTATCCAAACAACAACGAACCAAATCGCCCAACGTCTCTGGCTCAGGCTGCTCCGTTTCCAAAGCGAACTCGCGGATCTTGCCAGCCATATTTCCTGGGCTCGCAAATTGAGGAGCGTTAGGATCGATCAACGTTCGATAGGGCTCAGCACCTGCCGCCTGATCGGCCAACTCGGCAAAACTAATCTCTTCACCTTGCTCAACTAGCTCGCGCCGCAACTCCTGGACCAGCCAAAGGCCCGCAATGTTTTTCAAAAAACGAGTCGTCCCAGACAGGCCAAGCTCATTGGTAAACGGGACTTTGCTGGATTCATCGGAAGCAAACGACTCCGATAACTCGGCGCCCATCAACGACCAAGTCCCGCTTGAAATGTAAGCCCAGTTTGCACTGGCACCCGATTCCTTTTTGGCATCACCGGCAATAGGCACAGCTGCAATCGCGGACGCCGTATCGTGTGAGCCCGGAGCGATCACGCGGACGTCGCCTTCAATCCCTGCGGATTCTGCCAACTCATCTCTCAACATTCCAATTTCATGGCCCGGATCAATCAGCGAACCAAACACATGCTGAGGGATCCCGATTGATTCAAGCAATTCAAAATCCCACTGGCCCGAATCCAAAGCCAACATGCCACTGGTCGAAGCAATCGTTCGCTCGGTCGTCATTTCGCCAGATAGCCAATAATGAAAAAGGTCTGGCATGAAAAGCAAACGTTCAGCCGCATCAAACAAACCGGGTTCTTCGTAGAACCTGGCCGCGACTTGAAAAAGCGAATTGATCGGCATCAATTGGATCCCGGTGCGAGCGTAAAGTTTCTCGTAACCGCCAACCTTCTTTAGCACCTTCTTCATCGCGGCTTCGTTTTGTGGGTCGCGATAACAATGCGGCAAACCTAACAGCTCTCCACTTTTTCCAACCAGCGCCCAATCGACGCCCCAAGTATCAACGCCAACGCTATGAAGCTCGACTTTGTTTTCCTGACACCAGTTCGCAGACGTCTTTATTCCCTTGACGATGTTCAACCAAATTCCGGTGAGATCCCAGACTGGCCCTGCGGGCGTTGAGCAAGGCCGGTGTTCGAATCGATGGACTTCTTCCAAACGAATCTTGGCTTTCTTGCCTTCGAGAACGCCTACGATCGCGCGACCGGAACTTGCACCTAAATCAATTGCCAAATGGGCAGACGGCATGTTGAAACCCTACAAACGTCATGTCTTAAAAACGAAAATCACTATGACGAATTGTAACGATTACACCACCTTTGTTCTTCATGGGACAGGAGGCAAATTCCTCAGAATTCGATTTGAATCGTGCAGGGTGCAGAAACATCGCTCAAAAAGCCGCTTTAGAAGATAGCAGGACATTATGCCAAAGCCCAAGGAGAACCCTTTTTATGTTTACTCGTACAAGTCTCTGTGTTGCACTTTTTGTTGCCTTGACCGCCACATCTGTCGAAGCCCAAAGCTTCCGCCAACTCGGCACTCGACGTGGCGCCATCACCGGTGCAGTTATCGGAGGAATCATCGGTGGTCAAAACGATGAAGTCGCTGCCGGAATTATCGCTGGCGGTTTAGTCGGTGGAGTCACTGGTCGCGTCGTGGGAACACGCATCGACCAACGTGCAGCCTATCAATACGGTGGATACGGCTACCAACAACCACGATACAATTACCAACCAAAACCCTACTACCAGACTCAAGCTCGGCCAGTCTACCGACAGCCAACACCTTACTACGGTGGATTCCAACAGCGCGTGCCTCAATCTTATGGGCGCTACTACGCACCGCAGCAGCAATTTTATCGAGGCTGGTAAGCCAATAGAAATGAAGCAGACTGAATCCTTCTGACCGATTCACCTGACATCAAATTTTCGTCAAGTAACACACTGGACGAAATAAAAATTCAAATCGGGCGGGCTATTCATTGAAATAGCTCGCCCTTTTTGTTTTCTCGGTCATGGAACATTCTTTGGAATTTGGGATACTAGTGACCTTAAGACTCGAGTGGTTGCCAAGGCCCTCCAATCGTCGACGTTCACAAGAACTCGAAAGTTTTAAAACACGATTTAACTCTCAATCAACGAACTCAACTTTTTCGCCAATCACTGCCGATGCCCAAACCTCCAAAATGGACTTCTCAGATCCATCATTCCGATTGCATTGAAGGCATGAACAACCTTCCGCCGGGCTCGGTCGATCTCGTTTTCGCCGATCCGCCTTTCAACATCGGATTCGAGTACGACGTTTACGAGGACAAAATTGAACACGAAAAGTACATCGATTGGTCAAGTAAATGGATCGGGGCCGTTCATCAGGCGCTCAAGCCCGATGGAACTTTTTGGTTGGCGATCGGCGACGAGTATGCCGCCGAGTTAAAACTTGAAAGCCAAAAAATCGGATTCCATTGCCGTAGCTGGGTCATCTGGTACTACACATTTGGCGTTAACTGCTCAAAAAAATTCACGCGATCACACGCGCACCTCTTTCACTTTGTCAAAGACCCAAAAAAGTTTACCTTCCGTGACGCCGACCTCGACAACCGCGTCCCGTCCGCTCGTGAGCTGGTCTACAACGATAAACGCGCCAATCCAAAAGGTCGTTTGCCCGATGATACGTGGCTGATTCCTCCGGCAAACGTCCAAGGTGAATTGTTTCCGAATGAAACGGGAACTTGGTCGCCCAGCGAAATTGCACCGCCAACCGATGCCGACCAAACGTTCGCACTTCGTCCCCAGGAACTTCCCGAAAGCTTTCAACCTAACGAAGATACCTGGTACATCCCACGTGTTGCCGGAACATTCAAAGAGCGGGCCGGATTTCACGGCTGCCAGATGCCAGAGCAACTTTTGGGGCGCATCATTCGGACTTGCTCCGAGCCAACCGACATTGTTATGGATCCGTTTTCTGGAAGTGCCACCACGTTGGCGGTTGCAAAAAAGCTTGGTCGACAATTCGTTGGCTTTGACATGTCAGAAGACTACATCGCCCAAGGTCGCAAGCGTCTGAAAGAAATTCGCGTTGGCGATCGGCTCAACGGATCGCCGGAACCGCTAAAGAGCACTTTTGAATTGGCGTCAAAGAAAACAAGAAAGCAAAACGCAGACGCAGACGACCCACGATACCGGCCAAGTACAAAACTGGCCGAAGAGCGATTTGCGGACGTTCAACTTGAGCTCACCGAGCTGGGAGTGATTCAAGCGTTTCGATTAACCAACGAAGGTTGCTCGGCCGATCGCGTTGTTGCTGATCCAGATTTGAATCACGAGTTCATCGAAGCCTGCAAGAAAATCGGACTGGTTGGTAACCCTCGGACCTGGAATACGCTTCTGTTTCGCGCAAGAAAAGCTGGCCGGTTGGCAGACGTTGAAACCTCAAACGTGACTACTTTCGACTGGGATCACTTGGACAAATTCCTGTTCGCCAGCGAGATCGCGTGGCAGCAAATGACCAGTGAAGGGTTGGCTCAGTCGGTTGACGAAATACTCTGCGACCCGGATTTGGCGCTTCAATTTGACGGCATCGCAGAAAAATTTGCCCCTGGTTTTGAACCTTTAGAATACCGTTGGGCCGCATTGAAACTGCGTAAGCAAGCCAAAACGGCACGCAGTCGTGCCGCGGTTCTCACCGCGCCAAAGTTCAGCAATATGATCCCGCTCAGTGACGTCACCAAGAAAACGTTTGCCAGCGAAATGGGTTTGTACATCGTCAGCGAAAGCGAATCCAAAAAACTCTACGTTGGTGAGACGCTTGACTTGCGCGATCAACTGATGGCCGTAAAAAAGAACAAAAAAGCCTGGGAGTCGGTGTCCAAATCGCTGTTCGTCCAAGCCCTACCGATGGACCATTCCGACGCAGGCAACCTTGCTTGGCAAAGCTGCCTGGTGAAAAAGTTCAAACCAAAACTGAACTACAGTGAACTCGGCTCTAATAAGTAAGAGCCCACGAACACTGCAGTCGTCTTCCTTGGATGGTTGAGTTTATGTCGTTAGGGTCGCTCTAACGCAAGAATGCTTCGTGCAGTCCGCCGTCCACATTGATAATCTGGCCAGTCGTCTTGCTCGATCGATTTGAAGACAAAAAGTAAATCGCTTCGGCTTGATCGGCTGGAGTGATTGGCTGTTTCGTCAAAGTCCGTTGGGCGTAGAATCCGGCAAGCTTATCCCGAAGGCTGTCGTCCGATTCTGATTCTTCAAACGGGATGTCGTATTTCGTCAATGAAGAAATCACGCGATCTCGTGGGAACATCGTGCTTCCAGCCACAACCGTCGCCGGGGCAACGGCGTTGACGCGAACAGTTGGTGCCATTTCGATCGCCAGTTCACGAACAAGATGATTTGCCGCGGCTTTCGAAGTGTCATACGCAACGGAGCCCTTCTTTCCAACCACGCCATTGACGCTGGTGGTCAGAACGACCGAAGCCGGAATCGCTTGCTCAGCTAAAACAGACCTCAAGCTATCCACAACGTTGTAGCTACCGCGAACATTGACGTCGAAAGTGAATTTCCATTTGTCATCCGACAAACTTCCATCACGCTCAGGCGCGACAAACACGCCTGCGGTCACAATCACGCGATCAACACCACCATAGGCAAGCAGTGTTTGCTGAATCATTTTCTTGATTGAATCGCGGCAAGTGATATCAACACCGACACCGATCGCTGGCCCGCAACCCGAAATACCAGAACCCGACACGCCGATTCCGTGACCGTAAATATTGGTCAGCTCTTCGGCAGTCGCTTTGGCCGCGTCTTCGTGAAGGTCACAGCAGACAACGTGGGCGCCTTCTTTGGCAATCCGTTTGGCAACTTCTTTACCGATTCCGTTTCCGGCGCCAATCACCAAAGCGATATCGCGAGACATCTCTTTCTCAGGTGGCTTACGTTTAAGCTTGGCTTCTTCGAGCAACCAGTACTCGATGTCGAACGCCTCTTGTTTTGGCAGTGCGATATACTCGCCGAGTGCTTCGCTGCCACGCATGACTTCGACGGCACAAGTATAAAACTCAGCCGTCACGCGCGACTCACTTTTGTCTTTTCCCCAAGCGATCATGCCGACGCCGGGAATCAAGATCACGGTCGGATTTGGATCACGCATCGCAGGCGAATTGTCGTGCTTATGGGCTTCGTAGTAGGCCGCATAGTCTTCACGATATTTCTCAAGCCCTGAAGTCAATTTGGATTTCAAATCGGCAAGTGCTTCTGCTCTAGCTTCGTCAGCATTCTCTCCCGACTGAACGTAAGAATCCGGATTCCAGTCAACATAAAGCGGCTTGATCTTCGTTCGCAAAAAGTGATCCGGGCAACTTGTCCCAAGCTCTGCCAAACGATCGGCATCATTAGAATTAACGAATCGTAAAATCGAATCACGTGTTTCAACGGTGCCAACGAACTTGTTCATTTGTGAAACTTGTCCACGCAACCAAGGCAACAAATCGACCAACAATCCGTCTCGATTGTCGTCGCCTAACGTTGAGTACTTTTGTCCGCCGAACGTTTGATCGCCTTTGTCTTTTGACTCGATGTACGCAGCGGCTTTTTCGATCAACGCCAACGTCAACTCGTAGCACTCTTTGTCGTCGTCAGCCCAGTTGATCAAACCGTGCTGCCCCATCACGAGACCTTTGAGCGAAGGATTGGCTTCGACTTCGCGTTGCATCATCAGCCCAAGTTCGAAACCAGGGCGAAGCCAAGGCACCCAGCCAATCTCGTCTCCGAAAATTTCTTTCGTTAGCTCTTTGCTCCCCTTGCACGCCGCGATCGAGATCACACTGTTAGGATGCATGTGGTCGATGTGGCGGGCAGGCAGGAATCCGTGAAGCGGCGTATCGATCGAGCTGGCTCGGGGATTGAGATTGAAAGTGCAATGTGGAAAGTATCCGACCATTGCATCTTCGGCTGGAGTTTTTGGCCCGTTGTCAGGGGCGTTGTTGTAATTGGGAATCAGCGACAAAAGCTTGTTCATGTAAAGCGACGCAAAATTTGGAAGCTTGGCCGTTCTCAAGTCGCCGCCTGATCCTTTGACCCAAAGAATGTCGTCTTCTTTTCCAGTAAGCGGATCGACTTCCATGATTTTCGAAGAAGTATTCCCGCCGCCGGTATTGGTAATCCGCTGATCAGCACCGAGACAGTTGGAACGATAAACCAAACGTTCAGCTGGAGAAAGTTTGTTGGCAGTTGCGTCATCCCAATGGCGGTCGACGTATTTAAGTTCTTGGGTTGCAGTAGACATAAAATCGTTTGGTTAGAGTTTCACAATCGGGTTTGAGCAACCATGTTCCCATACCGCGATTTCATGTCAACTCATTCCGATTCATGTTCGCCCAACTGGACAATTTTTTCAGGCCAAACCATCGTTTTGCGACAAATCACTTTCCCCTATTTTGAGCGTGTGGTGGAGATACCGGCTTTGGGATTCGGCATGTGGGCCGACTCAATTCAAAGCTGCAATATGAAGACGCCTGACGACGATGTTATTCCGCCAAGGTTGATCCAGCGTTTTTTACGATCGATTACGCGGCAACATCCGGCTAATCTGGTTAATCGTTATCGAATAATCGCTTCACCAAACTCGCTTTCAATTCACTGAGCCAACGATCCGAAAACAGACTTATGGCAATCATATTTGGATGGATCGTTGTGGGCTCACTGATCGGCTTAGCCGTGATGCAGTCGACGTTTGTCTGGATTTACTGCCGCTTCCTTAAATCAAGCGCTCAAGGCGAACCAAACGATTCCAACCAAACAAAAAAGCGATTACCGCGCGCGGCCGTCGTTCTGTGCCTGCGTGGTGCGGACCCAAGTTTAACCGACTGTCTAAACGGACTTTTTTCACTGAACTACAAATCGGAAACGGGAGCGCCTAATTTCGAAATCCACTTTGTTGTTGATGACAAACAAGATCCCGCACTCAATGTCGTTCAGGATCTAATTTCCGCAAACGGTTCTCAAATCAAAACGCTGATTCATTTTTTGAATCCGACCGATGTTATTGGAAGTTTAAAATGCACCGCATTGGTGACGGCAATTTCTTCGTTAGGCGATTCAAGCGACAACTCGATTGAAGTGGTCGCTCTGGCTGACGCAGATATTAGCGTCGACTCACAATGGCTATCGGACTTAGTCGCGCCATTGGCCGACCCGACCGTTGGTGTTGCAACTGGCAATCGTTGGTTTTCTCCAGCGGACAATGGACTGGGATCGCTTGTTCGGCAGACCTGGAATGCCGCAGCAGTGGCACAAATGAGCTTCTATCAGATTCCCTGGGGTGGCTCGCTGGCATTGCGGCTCGAGACCATTCACGACTGCGGCTTACTTGAAAAATGGAGTAAAGCGTTTTGTGAAGACACGATGTTGAAAAGCGTTTTGAAAGAACACAACTTGAAAGTCGTTCGTGTGCCGAGCTTGATCCTTTCAAGCGACGAGTCCATCCGATTTCGCGACGCATTCCGCTGGATCACGCGTCAGCTGTTAACCGTCCGCTTGTACCATCGTGACTGGTTGATGGTTTTGGGGCACGGATTGCTTGTTGGATTTGGATTGCTTGGTACGGTCGCGGGAGCGGTTTGGTTGTTTGCACAACATCAGTGGATCATGGGAAGTATCGTTGCGGGCGTTCTGGTTCTTTTCCAAGCCCTCAATCTTTTCCTTCTTCAACGAATTGCAAGTGCCAACGAAGCTCACATAAATTTGCGGGCGCCCAACACGAAAATGTCGAAGCGTGCATTGGGCCAAACACTGGTTGCGGCAATCGTTACCCAGTTGGTTCAACCGCTGGCTGCGTTGTCGGCGGCAATTAAGCAAAAGGTGTCTTGGCGAGGCGTTGATTACAAAATCGGAGCCAAGAAATCAATCAGTCTGGTTCGCTATGTGCCTTACCGTGAAATCGAAAACGGTGACGGAAACGAAAAACACTCGATCGACTAAAGCTCAATGTAGGTCATGCTGTGCATGACACAAAGAGCAGAAAGAGCAACACAAGCAAACAGGGACAGGCCTGAACTCTGGCGAGTCCAGCTACGTTTTCAAGTAGCCGATGTCGCCAGACTTCGGGAGCAGATGGAGGGACCTGAACTCTTGTTATGTTGGGTTGCCAAAAGGCCTGAACTCTGGCGAGTCCAGCTACATTTTTCAAGTAGCCGATGTCGCCAGGCTTCGGGAGCAGCTACGAACGTCATGCACAGCATGACCTACTTAGCCGTTTCTTCGAAATATTTGGCCCAGAAGTCCTCGTTGCGGAACGGTTGATCGGCCATCACAGTACTTGGAAAGTGATTTGAATCGTCACGTGTGTTTTCCCATTTGACTGACTCGAAGAATTTCTCAAGATCACGAAGAGACCCGGGCTCGTCTTCTTCCATCGCTTCTTCAACCACCGCTTCTTCGACTGTCGCTTCCTCTATCACCACTTCTTCAACCGTCGCTTCTTCCATAACTTCTGCTTTTTCTTCCTTTGGTTCTTCCTCAGATCCTTCTGTGATTTTTGGTTCGACAATAACTTCAGATTCGATAGTTCTTGGCTCTACCACCTCAGGTGTTGGCGCAACAATCGTTTCTACGACTACTGACTCAACCAATTCACTGGAAGATTCTTGCGACGATTCCGTAGCGTCAAAAGCCGGTACAAATGGATTCTTAAGCTCGATTGGTCCATTATTCTCAACCACTTTTGAGTTTGATTTTTCTTGAGGCGGCTTAACTGCCATATTCTTTACTGGAACTTGTTGTACAGGCTCGACGTAAAACGGATTTTTCACAACGACTGGCGGACGTACAGTCACTTTAGCCGGCGGCAAAGCGGTTTTTCTTGTTTTGGAAGCTTGAGACCGAAGCTGGTTTGCAGCAGCTGCCCCAAATGCAGACGAGCCAAATGTTGGTCTCTGAGCTCTATTGCGTGCGTTGCGGCGCTGCAAGTCACGAATCAACCGAGCCTCTAACGCAGCACGCGATTGAGCTTTGTTCTGTCTTGAGAATCTTGTTTGGCCTTCTGACGAATTGGTAAAGACCAGTCCTAAAGCCAATGCGGCGGCGGTTATCAAAGCGGTCTTGATTCTCATATCGATTTCCTGGAGTAGAACTTTTAAAGCTGCAAGCCTTAAAAGCAACTGCCGTTCCAATTCAGGAAAGCGGGAAATCAAGCTTATTCACGGCGAAATCGAAAACCCAACTCGTGGAAACGAGGCGTTTTCGCAACATCGTAAATTCATGTTGCGTTTTCACATCATTTTAACAGTCGATGTTTGAGCATTTAAACATCCGGCCACATTCGATTTGCTCTACGCCAACCGCTAGCGCGAAAAAAAAACGGCGGCGGAGTCTTTCACTCACGCACGCCGTTTGTTATTTGATTGAAGAGTTTACTTACTCTATCGACCTACTCGTCAACTGGCTTGTTACTCATCACCGTCTCAAGCGGTTCGGTCCAGTTGATCTCTTCGGTTTTCGCTGGCTCTTTGTCGTCGTTGCGAAGCAGCAAATCATTGATCTGCAAATCGCTCAACTTAAGGACAGGTGAAGAGTCATCAGGTAGTCCGGGAGTGACTTCGAATTTGCCGTCACACGCAGCAAGTTGCCACTGACCACCACCGGGACCATAAATATCCAAACCGAACTTCAGCAAACGACTGGCTCCGTTGATGCCAAGTGCACCCATCGTTTTCTGTGCAGCAAGTGCGATTTCGGTCAGATGAGATTCGATCCAACGAGCAACTTTTGGCTCTTTTGGACGACGCTTGCCCCAGTTATTCTCTTTGCCAAAATCCAAAAACTTGAAAATCATTTGCTTGTCGATCGGAGGACATACGAGATGCCCCGCAAACTTAATAACATTTGACTTGTCGTAATTTGGATCGCTCGTTTCGTACGAAGCGTAAATGCTGGTATTCTCAAAAAGCTTTTCAGCGAATTCATTATCAGCCGTACGTTCGTAATTTGTTCCGCAAAACTCAACTCCACCAGAATGGAAGTAGTCATAGCAAAACTCAATGACTTCACGCGCGGTTGTACATTTGTCTGGCACCAAGTGATAAGCTCGCCCGTGTGCTTCAGGAGTACAAACCAAATGGGTAATCGTTTTAGATACCCAATCGACGGGAACCAGATTACGCGGCTCGTCGCCTTCAAGCGGCAAACGAATCGGTGTTTCGAAAATTCCGTCCGCGTTACGCGATTGCTCAGGAACCAACATCGCTAACAAGCGAAGGTAAAGGAATAAACCGTGATAAGTCGATGTGTAACCCGTCTCCGAATCACCAACAACAACACCAGGACGGTAGACGGTTTTTGTTTTGAAGAAATCAGCTTGCTTGACTAACTTCTCTGCTTCGAATTTGCTGATTTCGTAGTCGTTACGAAACTCTTGATTCATGTCCAATTCATCTTCACCAACAACATCTTCTCGCTTGCCACAAACGTATGCGGTCGAGATGTAGTGAAGATGGTTGATCTTGCAGCGACGTGAAAAATCAATCACGTTCCGTGTGCCGCCAAGATTCGTTTTCCATGGATCATCATTGCGAGTGGGTCCGTGGAATTTCAGAACGGCCGCGCCATGAAGCATGGAGTCAACGTAGTCTTTGGCCCACTGTACTTGCTTTGACGAAAGCCCAAGATCCGGTTGGCAAACATCGCCTGTTAAAAGAACAGGACGAGCAAGTCGATAACCAAGTTCGTCTTCCCACATTTGCAGGATGGTTTCGATTCGTTCGCGCACCCGCGCTTTTTTGGTCGGGCGGACCAAGACAGCCAGCTTGGTTCCTTTTTCTAAAAGGTCACGCATCAAGTATCGACCAACCAAGCCAGTGGCTCCGGTTAGAAGAGTGTAGCGCTTTGAAGATCGATGCTGAGAGTCGAGTGGTATTTTTCTGCTCACTTAATTTTACGCCTTGGCATGCCTTGCGACGTCAATTTCAGATGATAGACGGACATAACCTGTCGTATTTATCTTGAAGTTGGAACTATCTTGGTGCATTTTCTAGTTTGGAAGTTCGAGACAACGAGTGGATTTAGCTGGATGATTTCAGGTATTATGTCTGAAATACTAAACTCGCAAATCCAGCGTAGAACCAACTATAGTCCGGCATTAGACGTCCATGACATTAAAAAGTTTCAACATTTCGTGCCCTAAGTCACAAAATAGAGCAGTGTCACTAGGGGAAAATTCACAAAAAATCATCGTTACCCTTGTATTTGCTGTGTTTTTTTTATTATGGGCACCGAAACGTAACGTTTATGCCGTCCAATCGCCGCTTGAAATGGGGGCAACGCCCGGCTTAACCCAAGCTCAAATAGATGAAGGTTGGATTTCGCTTTTTGACGGTCATTCGCTTTATGGCTGGAAAAGGACCTCAGATGCGACTTGGCGAACGACGGGAAGCCGCATGGGTGAGATCTATGTGGGAAGACGCGGGGCCGCGGCATCCGAAAGACAGAGAGGTTTACTCCGAACGACATCCCAATTCGACGACTTTGAAATGACCGTCGAGTTTAAGACAAGTGAGCGATCCAATAGCGGGATTTTTCTTCGCACAAGTCCCAAACCTCGAGACGTAACCCGAGACTGTTACGAATTAAATATCGCCAGTCCCAAAGACCACGAGTATCCGACCGGTTCGCTGGTCGGACGAGCCAAATGCGATCTGGCGGTCACGCCTGACGAGTGGCATCGGTTTCGAATTATCTGCGATGGCCCGTCGATCAAAGTTTGGATCGATGACAAAGTCGCCGTTGACTATACCGACCCCAATCCGACTGGCCGCGGATATATCGGGCTGCAGTACAACTCGGGCGATGCTGCGTTTCGCAAGATTGCGCTCAAGCCACTTAACACCACCGCTTTGTTTGATGGCAAAGATCTCGATCAATGGAACACCGATAATAAGCTGGCCAGCAAGTTTGAAATCACCGACGCAGGCGAGATGCAAATTCTTGGCGGACGTGGGCAGCTTGAATCAAAAGCGCAATTTGGCGATTTCATTTTGTCACTGCAGTGTAAAACGAACGCCAAAGGTTTGAACTCCGGCGTGTTCTATCGCTGTATCCCTGGCGAAATCATGAACGGGTACGAAAGCCAAATTCAAAACGAGTTTAAATCGAATCGCGCCGTGCCAGCCGACTGCGGAACGGGCGGGATCTTTCGCCGATCCAACGCTCGGAGAGTCAATGCGGACGACGAAAAGTGGTTTACCAAAACAATCATCGCCACCGGCCCTCACGTCAGCGTCTGGGTCAACGGCTATCAAGTCACCGATTGGTCGGACACGCGGAAACCGGACGCCAACCCACGTCGCGGTTTGCGTTTGGAGAAAGGCACCATCCAGATTCAAGGCCACGATCCAACGACTGACATTTTAATGAAGAATATTCGAGCCAAAGAAATCACAACACGCTGGCCGGAAAAAAAATCCGAATGACCGTTTAACGACGAGCCGGCAGGCGACCGCCCGATTAAAGACGGGCCACCAGCCTGTTGCCTCCACCGTTTTTGCGTCGCCAAACCGCCGTAACTCGTCCAACGTGTTCGTTGTGTTGCTCAACGTTACTTAGAAGTCAGCTGACGCAGTTTTTTCGGCAATGGGAAATTCACGTTTTCTTCGCGCACAATAACTGGCTCAACCGTCGCGCCATAGCGATCTTTCAGCCACTCGATGCATTCGTTGACAACCGTTTCGGGCGCACTTGCTCCAGCGGTCATGAAAACAGTCTCGACGCCTTCCATCCATTTCGGATCCATGTCCGAAGCCCCATCGATCAAATAGGCCGACACACCTTCGTCTTCTGCCAATTCCCGTAGTCTCTGACTGTTGGAACTGTTTTGACTACCAAGCACGAAACAAACATCGGCCTGCGAAGCAATCTTACGAACGGCTTCTTGGCGATTTTGTGTCGCGTAGCAAATGTCTTCTTTGGGTGGATTGACCAAGTTGGTAAACCGAGCCCGCAGTTTTGCGATGATACGATTGGCATCATCAACCGACAAAGTCGTCTGGGTCAAATAAGCGACTTTGGCATCGTTGGCGACATCGAGTTTATCAACGTCGTCTTCTGTTTCGACCAAAATCATCGATTCGGGAGCTTCACCCATCGTCCCAATGACTTCATCGTGACCACCGTGGCCGATCAAGAAAATCGTGTAACCCTCGCGTGAATACTTGACGGCCTCGAGATGAACTTTGGTGACCAGCGGACACGTCGCATCGATTGCGTTTAGATTTCGGTCTTGGGCGACCTTGCGTATTTCCGGCGAAACACCGTGAGCAGAGAATAGCAAAACGGAACCGGGCGGGACTTCTTCGAGTTCATCAACGAACACGGCGCCTTTTTCTTTGAAAGATTCAACGACGTATTTGTTATGGACAATCTCATGGTAAACGTAAATTGGGGCACCGAATTCCCGCAACGTTAAGTCAAGACTTTCGATCGCCATGTTGACACCAGCACAAAAGCCGCGGGGACTGGCAAGTAAAATTTTCATTTGAATTCGCTTGGTTGATTTTATCGAGTTGAAACTAAGGCTCGAAAGCCTTTCCAATACCCTGTTGCGGCAGGCAAAGTTACGCTTCACATCTTACTTGACCGGCAAGATTTCCGGGAGGCAACATTTGCACTTCGTCCCTAATGTTTATTTTTTCCGTTTATTTATTCAACCTGTGCCCCTCACAAAACATTTACCAATTGTCCAACACTACACCTTCGGTACTCAATCCGATAACCTATTGGTTTGCCCAACGCCAAATTGCGATCCGGAGTTGCGATCCGGCCAATACTCAAACCGGCTTTTGGCGACGACTATCGAAATCTCCTCGTGAAATCCAACTCATCGCTTTGAAGCGGGAATGCCATGTTAGAAACTCAAGATTACGTTGAATTGAATTCCAGCACCATCGACCGCGGCTACAAGAGCTGCAAAGGTGCAGTGAAGAAGTTTTTCAAAAACAACCTTTGGGCAGCCAACAACCTTCCCGGTGAACAACGCCGGGCACTTGATGCGATCATGTTCAATTTGATGCGCACAATTGACCTGTTGGATCTCGAAAGCGCCGATGGTCTTTCGCTGGACGTTTGGCATGAAATCCAAAATGATCTCAGCGATGCGTTCCGCGACCAGTGCACATCAGTTGAGCTTGCCGCGTTGGTGGATGCCGCCAGACGTTTCAACGTTCCCAAACAATTCCTATTCGACCCGCTGCGTGGCGCCGACCATTGGATTCGCTCGCACAAATTCGAATGCTTTGATCAACTCGAATCATTTTGCAGCTACGTGGGTGGAGCGTCATTGACCTCAGCGGTTCCAGTTTTGGGCACGATCAAACCTGGCTATGAAGTTGCTTCGATGGAATGCGGCAAAGGCATCATGCTGACCCAAATCTTAGCCAATTGCGTTCGCGACATGAAGCAAAACAAAGTCTTCTTTGCGACTGAAGACCTGGAAGATTGCGAAGTCGACCTTGCTCGGTTGAAACTTCGTCAGCCAAGTCAAGGCTTCCGCTACCTCGTGCGGCTTTATGTGCATCGAATTGAAAAAATGTTTATCGCTGGCGGCTCGTTGTTGTCACATATGGATTTCGACGGCAAGCGATCTTTGAAGTCGCTTATGGGCATGAACTGGAAAATGCTGATGAAGATGAAGCTCGAGCCTGAGTGCATTTTGTCCGAAGAGGGCGTTTTAACAAAAGGCGAACACCTTGGGCTCAAGTCACGTCATCTGTTGGGTATGGAAACCGAATTGCCATTCGTCACCGATCCCGGCGGACATCACCACTAAGGTCTCGGCGGTAACGCCACGAGAGACGACATAAGAAAAAGTTTTGGTTTGCAATTTTAGCCGTAGGTCTTTCACCTCGGCCAAAGGCCGACAGCATTTCTCTGGTGGTGACTGTTGACTTCTCGGCAACAGGATAGTTGACGTCGACGGGCCGAAAACCACGTCAACCTCATGACCGGCAGCCCTTTTTCATTTTGATTAAAGGGCTTTTTTACTTTGGCCAACGGCCTTTTCACTTTGGCCAAAGGCCTCTTTCACCGTAGCCTAGGGCATCGCCCTAGGAAATCGCTCCAACGAAAATCCAATTGGCTGAAGGCCAATTTCACCCTACACCCATCGGTTGAGTTTGGCTTTCAGCCAAAAGAAATCTGGGAGAATTCGCAACCTAGGACGTTGTCCTAGGCTACGATGAAAAAGGCCCTTGGCCAAAAAGACTCGCTATACTCGCTCGCCACAGGACTTCGCTTCGGCGTTCGACCAAAATATTCATCAGCCAATCTGGTGCCTTAGTCGCACAGCTACGCCTGTGGATCTCTTCCCAGCCCAATCCACTCTTCACCCAATCCACTCTTCACCCAATCCACTCTTCACCCAATTAGCTGAAGGCCAATTTCACCTCAACGGCCGTCGGTTGAGTTTGGCTTTCAGCCAAAAGAAATCTGGGAGAATTCGCACCTAGGACGTTGTCCTAGGCTACGATGAAAAAGGCCCTTGGCCAAAAAGGCTGGCAATCTACTCTTCACCCAACCTACTCCTCACCCAATCTACTCTTCACCCAACCCAACAATCTCAAGCAACTTCAACGCGTTGGTTGTTTCGGCGATTCCGGACTTCATCCGATAGTCGAATGTCATTTGCTTTTTGCCATCGACTTCGGTGAACTGCTCGGAAAAGTGAACCGTCTGACAGGCTTTTTCCAACTCATCGGTCTTTGCCAAATCCAAATCGTGTGTCGAAATCGCGCCGATCGCTTTGCCGTCAATCAATCGCTTTACAACACGACTGACCGCAATCTGACGTTCGCGCGAATTGGTGCCTTGCAAGATCTCGTCCAACAAAAACATCATGCGGCGAGGCGTGGTGTCGTCATGTGATTTGGCCGTGTCAACAATCTCTTTTAGTCGTTTCAATTCGGCCATGAAAAACGAAACGCCATCGGCAAGCGAATCCGCAATCCGCATGCTCGTTTCAATATGAATCGGTGGCATGCTCATTTCGTCAGCACATACAACGCTACCCATTTGAGCCAACACCACGTTCACACCAACACTTCGCAGCAACGTGCTTTTGCCCGACATGTTGGAACCAGTCACTAACAATACCGTTCCAGGCGGACCCATTTGAACATCGTTGGGAACACGACTCCGATCGAGTAGCGGATGGCCGATCTGTTTACCTTTGACGACGGCTTCTTCGTTAGCGGGGTGAACAGAAGGGAAAATCCAATCTGGCTCGTCACCAGCTAATTTTGCCATCGCACAGATCGCTTCCCATTCACCAAGATCGGTAAACCAATCTTTGGCTCGGTGGCCATTTTTGGATTTCCATTTCTCAAGCAAGTGCAAAGCGTGAGCATCCCAAAAAACGAGGAACTCCAAAATCATGTAAATGATAAAGAAGAAACCTTTGCGTCGCAGGTTGGCCAAAAAGATCAAATTGCCAAGCTTCTTAACATTGGTTTGGGCACCATCTTCAGTTCGCTGCAATCGCGTTTGGAGCTTTTTTAGCTTTTCAGATTTTGCAGGAAACTCAGAAACCATATCGAACAACGCAACGTAGTGAATCGCTTCGTCGGTTCGGGATGAGACCTGATTGAAAACATCATGCATCGAGCCGGCATAAAAAACCGACAGGCCAAAGTTGATTGCTGCCGTCAACATCAATGCTGGGCCGACGATCGTCAGTGGGAGCACGCCGGCAACCAATAAAATGATCGCCAAAATTGAAACGATTCCCGTTAGCCGAGCCAGCCAAAGCACCCACGTACGGCCAGGTGTAAACCACGTTTCGCTTTCCGACCACTCAACGAACTTACTCGGTCCGGATTGGCTGGAAGAAAGTAGTTCGCAAGACAAACGAAATTTTGAACGCCATTCAAATTCGTTTCGAAGCTCCGCCACAGCGTCTTGACGAAGTTTAACCTCATCGGCCAGCGCTCCCTCAATGATCCAATTTCGAAGCGTTCCCGTTCCCAACGGTGTTCGGGTCGTACCAAGCAGTTTGTAAACGGAACTGTCACCCAACAAGTCTAGGTCTTTGGAAGTCGGTGCAAATTTTGGCGGGACTTCAATTTTTGGAACGGTAATTTTTGTCCATTGCCGATGACAACGTGCAAGTGACTCGCGATGCATCTTGGCCGACACCGAAGCTCGCCTCAGCTCTTGCTGCAAACCTTCGTGATAAAAAGCGACTCCCACGAACCCCAGAAACAACGCGCCCGACAAACTGAACCACAACACTTGGATTCCCCAAGCCGTCGCGAATCCCATCAGCAACAAAATCACTGCCCCGATAAACAGAAGACCGCGCAAGATTCCAACGCCACTCCATTTGGCAGCACAGGTCTTGGCAATCTTTTCTTCAAGATCAAGTTTCCCTTGGTAATACTCCAGGACTTGCTCAAAAGTTTGCGGCACATTCATGCTGATGTTTTGACGTTTCGTCTAAAAATGGATAACGGAATTGGAAAACGAAAGATGAGCTTAAGCTGGGATGGCGAATTTTGAAATGCAGATAGAAACAAAAAATGACCGGGATTACCGGCCATTGTGGCAACTTTTATCGCCCTGCAACGAACGTACTCCGTTGCAGGGCGAATTGTTCCAACTAATTACTGCTAAAAACCACCCAGTTCAGTTGAAAGCTTCACTCGTTTGATCGCAATCATGAACGCCGCGGTTCGCAAGCTTACGTTGTGCTCATTGGCCATTTGCCAGACGTCTTCGAACGCACCCGAGAGAATCGCATCCAACTGCTGCCGCACGCGATTCAAGTCCCAAACGTAATATTGCCGGTTCTGCACCCATTCAAAATAGCTGACTGTCACACCGCCTGCGTTGGCCAGAATATCTGGCAGGACCGCAATACCTCGTTCGAACAAAAGCTCATCGGCGTCCGCATCGATCGGACCGTTGGCTCCTTCGACGATGTACTTGGCTTTGATCCGATCGACATTATCCATCGTGATCACGCCGCCAAGTGCTGCCGGAATAAGCAACTCACATTCGGTTTCCAACAACTGTTCGTTGGTGATTTTTTCGCACTTGTCAAAACCCTTCAACGAACGATGCTCAAGCATGTGATGAAGTGCAGCCGGAATATCCAAACCATCTGGATTGTAGTATCCACCGCTGACATCGCTGATCGCAACGATCTTAAACTCGGACTCAGTCATATACTTCGCAGCGTGCGAACCTACATTGCCGAATCCCTGGATCACGACGCGTGTGTCTTGGGGGCGTCGACCAAGTCGTTTCAACATTTTGAAAGACAAGATACCGACACCGCGACCGGTTGCTTCTTCGCGCCCTTTGGCTCCGTAGTCTTCAACAGGTTTGCCTGTGATACAAGCCGGATTAAAGCCGTGGTATTTCTCCCACTGGTTTCGAATCCACGCCATCGTCGCAGAGTTGGTTCCCATATCGGGAGCCGGGATGTCTTTGTCGGGACCGATGATGTCGTGAATTTGATCGACGAACTTTCTCGTGATCCGTTCGTTTTCTTTGAAACTCAATTCACGCGGGCTGACACAAATGCCACCCTTTGCTCCACCGTAAGGAATATTGACGACTGCTGTTTTCCAAGTCATCAACGAGGCCAGAGCGCGAACTTCATCCAAGTCAACATCGGGATGGTAACGCAATCCACCTTTCATCGGCCCACGTGCGTTGTTGTGCTGCACACGATAGCCGACCAACGTTTCGATGCGGCCGTCGTCCATTTCAACGGGGACTTCGACGGTGATCTCACGCTTTGCCATTTTCAACAAACGTGACGTGCTTTCTTTGAGCTCCAACACCTCAGCAGCTCGATCAAAATAATGAACGACTGTTTCATAGGCGTTCATGTGGTGTTTCTTGGCAGCGGTCGAGTTCATTTTTCGCTCAATCAATGGTTTCGCTGGATGAAAAAAGACGGTCGGTATCGACTACGAATAGAGGCCCGTTTGATTTACAATATCTAATCGACAAATTACTACAATCGGGTCGACTGAAATCCATTAACGGATTTTTTCCATTCAATCAGATTCTTCAGAGTTGAGTCACTCGTGACAATCGATACAAACCAATTTTGGAGTCTGCTTACAGAAAGCCAATTAGTCAATGTGCCGCAAGTTCAGGCACTTTTTACGGAATTTACATCCGCAGGACCAAAGGAAAAAGACACACAATCGCTGGCAAACTGGCTGGTCAAGAAAAAAGCGATCTCTAGCTACCATGCCCAAATACTGGTCGCTGGACACAACGGACCGTTTCGCTACGGCAACTATTCGGTCTTGGATCGGGTCAAGAAAAGTGCCCCCCCAACTGAAACCCAGAACGAAAATTCCGACGAAAGCGAATTCCTGGACCATTTTGTGGCCCAACATTCTAAAACGGGTCATCCCGCATTGCTTCAGTTCATGCATGGAACGGAAAGCAAACATCTTGATCGCTGGCGGCAAATCGAAGCTCTGGTTGAAACACTTTCTGCAGTGCAACACCCAAACGTTTTGGAAACTTACGAAGCGGTCGTCCTGAAGTCACATCGTTTTGTTGTCAGCCAATACTCGACTGCCAAAACGCTTGGCGAAAAATTTCCACGCAAAGTTCGCGCTCCCTGGAAAAAGGCCTGTCAGTTCGCGGCGCAAATCGCCAATGGACTTGAGCAGCTTCACGCGGCCGATATCTGTTTCCAATCACTTTCAAACAAACCGCTTTCGCTTGACAACATTCATCTGGAAAAATCTGGCTTGGTTCAAATCCGGTGCGAGTTGATTTCCGATTCAAACTCGAATTTGCCGTATCAAGCTCCCGAAGTTTCCGCAAACAACGAGCCCAGTCCTTCGGCAGACGTGTACTCGCTGGGAAACATTTTGCTTCGGATGATCAGCGGTCGTGAATTGACTAGTGGAAAAACGCCCGACTTAAGCAAATACGAACTTCCTGGTGAGCTCGATTCATTGATCAAGAAAATGATCGACCAATCCCCTGAGCAACGGCCATCGGTTACGGAGGCTTCCAACTTGCTGGGGCTTTTGTCAGGCAAAGCCAGCGAACTCAAAGCGTTAAAACTTCCCGCTTCAAAAACGCGAGACGCCTTTCGCAACTCTGTCCGTCAGTTTCTACCTGGCGCTGATTCGCAATCAATCAGCGTCGTTCCGGAAATTGGCGAGGGCCTAAACTCCGATCCTGTTAAGCCTGTCGAACGCTCGGAAGAACGTCAAGCAAAAATTTCTGCGGCAACGGCGGCAGCGTTAAGCCGGAAACAAGGTCGCTGGAAAATCCCCGCTGCCATCGCTGGTTCACTGCTCGCATTGGCAGGGGCGATTGGATTTTTTGCGTTACGTGCCAACAACACAGTGGTCGCTGAAAGAGAAGAAATTTCGGCAACAAAAACCACTGAACCTGCCGACACAGAGACGCCGGAAAAAGTTGATCCTGAAAAAGAGATTTTAGCGTTGCCCTCGGAACTTCGACCAACGTTGATGCAAAACGTCATCGCCGACAATCAGACTTCGTTGTGGGAATCGCCGACCAATGGTGCACCCAACGACTTTTCTTATTTGCCCCCTAACCCAAAACTCCTGTTTACGTTTCGGTTGGCAGAGATGGATGCTGACGATGAAGGCCAAAGGCTTTTGAAAAGTCTCGGGCCAGAATTTGAAGCCAGAATTGCCCAATTCAAAAACCAGTCCGGGCTCGATTTCGAGAACATCAAAATATTGACTGTTTCACTTCATGCTAACGACGCTTTGGAGTACGAACCGTATTTCATCGTTGAAACGAGCCAACCGATCGAAGCTGATTTGATGGCCGGTTATTGGAATCGCCCCGCTTCAAAACGACTTGAAAATCAGGAGGAGATTTTCGAATCCAACGATGGCAATTTGGCCTATTACATTTTGGAACGTGAATCGCTGGAAGATCCCGTAGCGGCGGCAAGTGAAGCCGACCCGAATGCCGCACAACCCGATGATGCAGACGGCGCCCCGAAAGAATCCACCAAAATCACCCGATTCGCGTTTGGCGAAAAAAGCCTGATTGAACAAGTCGCAATCAGCGCCGGCACAATTGTACTAGGCGGTCCGATGCGAAAAATCTCTCAGTGGACTGATCGCGAGCGGCACGTCAACATTTTGTATCTGCGTCCTGGGTTGTTCAATGACGAAGGGCAAAGCTTGATGGGAGAACGCAACCTTTCGCTCAACCGTGAACTGAGTGTGATGCTGCCTGATGAAGTCAAAGGGGGTTTGGTGAGTTTGCATCTGAGCGAAGGAAGCTATTTCGAAATGATGTTTGACCGCTCGCTCGATCTTAAGGCAACGGACTTGCAAAAAGAGCTTGCCAACAGCTTCAAAAGCCAACGAGATTCGCTTGCACAATTCGTTGCCACGATTCCACCCAGCCCTTACTGGGACAAAGTTCGGTCACGATATTACAGCATGTTGAGCCAGTTCTATCGGTACCTGCGTTGGAATATTGAGCATGGTGAAATTGCCGCCAACTGCTGGCTGCCTCCGATGGCGGCTCACAACTTGATCGCGTCGTCCGAACTGGTGATGACTTTCGCAAGTGGTGCTTCGACGAATGCGGCTCCCATCAAATCAGGCCCCAAGACGATCGAAGAACTGCTGGCCCTCAAACGAGACCTCAATATTGCCAACCCGCCAGACCTCAATGTCTTGATGGCTGACTTGCAAACTGAAATTTCGGATGATTTTGGCAAACTCCCTTTCGCGTTCAACATTCGATTGATCGGTGGCGATTTGGAGAAAGACGGCATCACGAAAAATCAACGACCTCCTGAAATCGTGATGAACCAAAAATCGCTTGCAGAAATTTTGACATCGATCATGACGGGCGCTAATCCTGACAAAGACATCACAGGACCAAGCGATCCAAATTGCAAACTGATTTGGGTGTTGGCAGACGACCCAGAAAATCCTGGACAGAAAGCGATCTTGATCACGACCCGTGCGGCAGCGGCAGCAAAATCTTACGAGCTACCGGCGGCGTTTAGAACGCAATAGTCATTCGCTTTGCGAGTTTGAAAGGCGATCGGCAAACGCCAAAATCCGTCAAAACCCAATCCAACCTAAAAAGCTGTCTTGTCTACCTAGCAGGCAAACAAACAATATCCATGGTAAGAACGCCCCGTTACAGTGACTAAAAACCCGTTATTTAAAACGGAATTTCGCAAAAGGCCAGTGCATGAGTTTGGGTGTCTGGAATATTCAACTGTTACTGACGACTTTAAACGACGACAAAGTAGTAACGACCCTCTAGAATAAACAAGGGAATTCCGGCAGGGGCACTGTCACGTTTTCAAGAAAAGATATGGATCCATTTTCAATCATCTGCAAGTCGTGCGCGGCTAAGTTGAAGGTAACCAAGGCGTCGGCCGTCGGTCAGATCTTGGGCTGCCCAAAGTGCGGCACGATGCTTGAAGTCGTTGCGCCAGAGGGCTGGGTCCCGCCTCCACCACCGGAAGTTTCCAATTCCGAAGTCCTTCCCGCCTCCGATAGTTTTGGCGGTGATTTTGACGACATCGACAAAATCCTTTCCAACCCGGCAAAAGCTGGCGAGCCAACTTCTCAGCCCAGTCGCAAACCAAGACAGCCAGGCCAAAAACGACAACAGCAACCCGGCCAAGCTAAAAAGCAACAACGTCAGCCGGGCCAACAACCTGGCCAACCAAAACAGAAACGTCGATCACCTCAATCCGCCGCGGCTCAAGCTGGAACAGTCGCAGGAGCAAAAGGACAGAAAGCTCCTGCAGCGGCTCAAGGCCAACCAGGCGAACCCGTTTTGCCTAACGACCAGTGGACCAGCGACGAAACAAAAAAACGAAGAAGCCGAGTCAACAAAGTGGCTGGGCTTTTGGGTGCATTGTTATTGATGGGCGCGATCGGCGCTGGTGTTTGGTTTAACTTCCAAAAACCCACCCCGAACGTCGCCAAAAATGATGAAATCGGAAACCAAGACGCCGCTGGTGATGATGGTGAAAATAAAAACCTGGGCCAAGGTGACAACAAGGAAGCCTTTGATCCGGACAGCCCGCTGGCTGGAAATGGAAACATAGTCAAATCTGGCGGAGACGATCCGAATGAATTGCTTAACGACGATGCCGTTGGCAACATTGATCAGCCTGGAGTGAATCTTGCTGAAAACAATCCGCCGCAAATTGGTGGTCCCGCGGCAATCGAAAACAGTTTGCCTGACGATGGTGGTAACTTGGGGCCCGATATGGCTTTGCAAAATAATGATGATTTAGCCCAGCCGGACGACCCTCCTGCAAAATTTGCTCCCGGCGTTCGCCCAGCTGATCCTCCGGCTTTAGAGACTCCCGCCCCGTTGATCCCTGACGACAAACCACTGCTGGGCAAAACACCATTTGAAATAGATCCGAAACCTGCCAAACCGGTAATCGGAGAAATCGAAAATGAATTGGGTGCGCTTTCCGAATATCTGGAAGGGCGAGGCACGTCGCTTGATGAGCTTGAAGACATCGCGGCCGCCATTCGCCAACGCCCTGTAATTGGAATTCCCAAATACATCGTAGAGCGAGCAGAAAGAGACGAAATTGAACGCCTAACGAAATTAGTATTGGCCGAGCAACTTCAACTGCCTCTCGGTGGAATCCAATTTTCAAACGTTCCGTTGGCCAACGCTTTAAGAACGATTACCCAACTGAGTGGCGTTCCAATTACGCTTGATGTGCGCACCATCGCAGACGCCGGAGTGACTCCCAATCCGAACGTTTCAAAAACGATCAAAGCCGCGAACGTCGAAGAAGCTTTGACAGCAATCCTTGATGGGGCTGGACTGGCGAAATTTGAAAACCAAATCCTGTTGAGAGTTGGCGTTTCCGAAGCGGAGCAAATGGTCAACGCAAAATTCGATTTCCCAAACGTCGCTGGTATCGACGAAATGGGAAAATCAAAATTCCTGGTTACGCTTCAAACTCTGGTCGAACCCGATTCATGGCATCGAGAAGACACTCCTGCCACCCTTTCGATTGAAGGTGATCAGATCGTTGCATTCTGTTCTCCCAGAGCAAAGTATCAGATCGAACGTTTCATTTCCAAAATCCAAGCGGCCATCGTCCTGATTGATGATCCTCAAAACGCCAACGCCCAAACGGTCGTCCAATCGCGATGGAAATCAGCGGCAGCCACGTTGGCAAAAGACCCAAAATTACGACACGGTTCAAAAACCGACATCGGTACGTTCCTCGATCGACTTCACAAAAATACAGGAGCAACGATCGCGATTGATTGGGCCAGCGTTTTACCCAAGAAATGGACGCCGCAGACTCACTTGCCAGGAAACATTACCGAGCCAACAACGTACGACCTCTTGGTCGAGCTTTCACAATCGCTGGGAGTTACCTTGGTCGCCGTGGATGGCACGACGTTTATGCTTACGTCACATCAAACTGAGTCCACCCTGGAAGACATCGAAGTCTATCCCGTTTCTGACATAGTCGACCGAAAAATGAACGAACGGCTCTTGATGCGACAGATTCAGCAAGTCACGAAGTCTCAAAAGGGAGAATTCGTTTACGATCCAAAAACAAAATGCATCATCGGACTCGCTCCCCAATCAGTTCAACGCCAAGTCGAAAGCGTTCTTGATCGCTTGAACGAGATTTAATCGCGTCGACACAAATGTTGAATGGTGTTCAGCATTGGCCTTCTAGGTTGCCGCTGGAAATTTTCTTCGCGTGGCTGACACGCAAATTCTTCGGTTGAGAACCCACTCCAGCGCTTAAGCGGCGTCGGCCTTGGCCATCTTTCTGGCGGCTTGAAATTCCTGTTTCTGCCCCCACCAGTAAAACACAAATCCAAGTAGTGCTCCCAAGATTGTGGCCGACAAAACGGAGACAGAATTCTCGGCAAAGTTTGAATTCTGGGTGGCAGCTTGCGTCGTTAAAACCAAACCGACAACGCTAATTAGCAGGCCAAGAAAATCGCCCAGGATTTCTTTGACGTTCAAGCTCATTTTGAAAAGCAAAAAGAACTTTGCGAATACCAGCTGAAAAGCAAAACTGACAACGCCAGCAACCATCAATGAAAATGCGATCCAGTAGAACGATGGAAACGCCATGTACTGGGCGAGTGCGTAAATGGGCTCCAAAATTCCAGCCGTGACTTCCTGAACGGCTGGACTTTCGTTCAGTGTATTGCCGATTTCTCCGACTTGATCTTTAAGTTTGTTAGGCAAACTCTCTTGGGTCGCCTGATTAACCATTTCTCCCGTTGTCGTTCCTTCTTGAATCCAGGAATAGGCGGACGTCGAAGCGGAATTAAATAAAGTCGAAATCAGGGCAATGATGTTCATGCGTAATCCTTTGGAAAAACTAACGGTCTCAAGAGGTTAATTCGCCCATGTTTCTTTGATATTGGATTTTTTCTCCCACTCATCTGTTGGCCAGACCGGAATTGCTTGCGACCGCCAATGTAACGGTTACATTTAGAATCTAAATTTGACATCAATCACGAAGATGCCAAGCAAGCGTCTTGCTACCAAACGTTTTATTAAAAGTGTTTTTGGTAAGCGTTGCATTCCTTCGTCAAATTCTACTTCTACTTATCAAGTTAACTTTGGAAACCTCATGGCAAATTTTGAGCCAGACGAATACGAGCCGGAAATCGTAGACGCTGAAATCGTTGAAGCTGAGATTGTCGAAGCGGACATCGTTGAAGCAAAAATTGCTGATTCACAGAGCCAGAATTTGCCCAGCCAATATTCGCCTAACAATCATCCGCCAAATCGTCAGCCAGAACCCAGGAAATCGGTTTCAGTGCTCGTCGTCCTGGGTATTCTTGCCGCCTTTTTCATGCTGATTGCGATCGTAATCATCGTTCCGGTCTGGCTGATGATGAGTGCAGACAACCCATTCGCACAAAACGGAGTGCGCGGCGAAGCCGAACAGCGTTTCGTTGACTCGCTCGCGCCAAGCGACAAAAAATGGGGCCCTGTTTTCGAGGCGTTCAGCGAACCAGAATCAGACGTTTCTGACGAGACACTCAAGGCGATTAGAAAGTCGCTTGACGAAATCATTTCGGTTTCAGCAACCGATGATGCCGAAAAAATGCGCAAGTACGTACACAAAGATGGCTTTCTCGATCAAATGGTCCGCAGCGAATTGTGCACACTCAATTACTTTGATCGACAATCGATCAAACTAACCTTCGACATAGTAACCGACGGCCCCCTTGGTTTTGAAAAGTACCAAATATCTAGTATGAAGCAGTTGGATGAAGACGAAGTTCTGGTCTACATGTACTTATGGGGAATCGATGGAGGAATTCGCGAATACTGTTTTTGGATGAGAGAGAGTCGTGAAAATCGAAGCCGTGCTAGATGGCAAGTAAGCGATTGGGAATCCCTCCGATCAGGAATAAGTGAAGCATCTGTTTTTGCACTGTTGGCAGAGAAACAGGAGACGCCAGGTATTCAAAATTACTACACAGCACTTGAGATGAATGCTGAAGCGTTCGACCTGATCTATGAAGGCAAAAATGACACAGCCATTGCTGATTTGGAACGAGCGCTTCAATATAAAGTTCACCCGCGTCTACAAGACTCGAAAGACATGTCAATTGGATTCGGCATGGCGACTGCGTATCAATGGGAAAAAGCCATTGAGATCTTTGATGATGTAACAAACAAATACGCGACCCCCGGTGCTAACTACGGTCTCTCTCTGGCACATTTTAGTTTGGGCAACTACGAAGAGGCGATTACACATGCTGACGATTACCTCAGGCACATTGGGCGGAGCCCGTCCGCGCTAGAGCTCAAAACATATGCACTTCATGAGTTAGGAAAGAATGACGAAGCGATCGACCAACTCAAGCTCTTGCTCAAGATAACGCCTGACGATGAGGACGCGCTGGATTCACTCATTAGCTGGCTGCCTTCCAGTCGAGTTGAAGAACTAGTTGAAGTGATTGGCGATGATTCGGAAAGAGCTTATTCACTCGCCCGAAAAACGTATTTGTTTTCCGGCGATGCCATCATCAATACGCTTGCCGAGATCGTAGAAAACAATGGCGGTAGTAAAGCAAAATCGTTGGAGCTCAAAGCGTTGGCTGCGCGGAATATTTTCGAGTACCCCAAGGCAGCCGAATTCTTTCTCGAAGCGATGAAAGCAGAAACAGATCCGGAAGCCCTAGAGAACATTCAAACGCAATATCTCGATATCATGATGGCGATGGACAAAACAGTCGAAGCTTTTTTGGCTTCACCTTTGAAAACCCACTCGTTTGAATACTTAAGTGAAGGTGGTTACGACGAATACGAAATCAAAACCGAAACGTTGATTAGACTCGTAGCCGAATGCCGGAAACAGAAGGTGAAAAGCAATTGGATTGATTTCGTTGAAGCCTCGATTTTGCTCAAACAAAAGAAATATCAAGAAACGAAATCACTGCTTGAACGCGGACTTAAAATGGCTCGCGAATCGGAGAAACTGGCCGACGAGTCAGATTTGCAGAAAGCACGACTGGTAACCTCATCCTACGAGTACTCTTTAAGACAGCTAATGATAAAGCTAGAAAAACCCAAACAAGCCATGCTCGTTGGCTCCGATCGTTTAAGTGCGTTTAGCTCTGTCGCTTACACATTGACTCAAGAAGAAAAATTCAACGACCTCAAAGAGATCTTGAGTGAGTTTAAGACTTGGTCGGCTGCGAATCCCAACGAAAATTCTCCCGAGAATGACGAGCGCGCGGAAAGCGCCGATGATTTGATTCGATTTTACGACGCGGTCGTTCGCTATCGTGATGGAGACGAGGAAGCTGCCACGACCTTATTCGATTTCTCAGCGCAGGAAGATCTATATACACTCCAATACAGCGCCCAAAGCATGCTCCGCCGTTCGGCAATTCAGGATAACAAATGGAAGGCACTGCTTGTGAAATTGGGGAATTCGAAGCCTGTTTCTGCGGAAAAGAGCAAGCGATTGAACCAGCTTTTTGAATCCGTTTTCCAACGAAAACTCGATGACGAATCTTATGAAGCCATTGGCCAGCTGAGCCAACTTCACAAGAACCTGAAACTTGAAGCAAGCGTTCGTAAAGCATGGCAAATGCAAACTGCCCAACAACAAAATGATGACAAAACATTCTTGCAAATCGCAAACTCGCTTTCGAAGGATCAGTTCAAAAACATTGCGAACTACCAGCGCTCCCAATTGGCAAACCATTGGATCGACGCTTTGTTACGAATGAACAAGATCCCCGAAGCATTGGAAAAAGCAAAAGAGTTTGAGAAGCTAGATGGGGATTCCCTCGCGGGGCTTAACGAATTTTTGTGTCATATCTCTGCTCGCGATATCAAATCCTGTCGCGAATTTTTGGAAAGCAATAGGACAAGCGATTACTATTTTCAACCACAGCTAAACGCTCGTTTCAGTAGCAAAGCTTTTAATACGCAGCAAGAATTCAAGGATTTGCGAAACGAATTCCCGGCCCCGCTTTATTACCAACCCACTCGGGCCAATTCTCTTCAATTGATGCTGAAAGAAAAACCAGATTTTGATGAGCTTGAGAAAAAAATCTTGGGTCTGATTTCGGACAAACCTGAATCGCTGATTGCCATTGATTTGGATTCTAAAATCCAGCGACAAAGAGTCATCAACCTGCCCGACTCGCAAGTACTCTTCTCATTGACCAATCGACCCCTCATTGGTTATGAGGAAGATCCGGAAACTGATCCACCTGACCACGCTTATGTGTTTTCGGTTTCTCAGACCCAGCCCCGTAACACCCCGGTGTTTACACTTGAGCAAGCATTGGAATCGCTCATCGACGAAAATTGCGTTGCAGCCTATCTGCCAGGTCAGTTCGCAGTTTTAAATGATCCGACGGAATGGCTGAAGAACCGGAAACCGAATGAAAAAATCAAGGACAAAGAAAGCGAGGAAGTTTACTTATACATTTCCGAATCAGATTCCAATGAAGATAAACCGATTCAATATTGGGAAAAACAGAAAAACCAAATAGCTCGGCTTGCCAAGCTAAAGAAAGAGTTAGCGGATGATGCGAAAACCCTTGAAGTCCTAGTCGAATTCAGCGTTGGTCCAGTAGTCGAAAAACACTGGTTTCCGATTGAGCGATTTGAATTGGACGAAAACCAGGACATCTCCGCATTAATCGTTCGGCGAAATACGAAAGTCGTTTTGTATCCCGATCTGCAACCCGACGAATTGCAGAAAGTACTCGATTTAGAAGACTTAGAGTTGCGTTAGGGTTAGATTTCAGTCCGACCTCGTCCCGGAAACTCATTCGCAGCAACGCCGTAATGCTCGGCCTTGAGCGAATAGTGCTTGTTAAACCAGGTTTCAATTTCCGCATCGCGAGCTTGGTCATAGTCAGGTCTGGCTGAAATAGTGTTACCACTAATCGTTTGCCGGATCTCCGTGTCTTCTACCAAAATGTGTCCCGCTTTGATCACGATATACGGCAGAGAAAACATACGCTCGTAGTTATCATCTGGATTGTAAACGCATATATCTGCATCAGCTCCGACGCCCAAGTGCCCTTTGTTTGCCAGCCCCAAAATCCGCGCTGGCCCGGCCCGAGTAATGATGGCGATCTCGCTCAGCGAATACTCTCGATCCAAATCAGCCAATCCCGAATGCTTCAACACTTTCTTGCTTACTGAACCAAGGATTTCGGCGCGAAACTCTCGATCCATCAACAGACGAACGATTTGCGGATAGGCCATAAAGCTTCCGCCGTTGGGATGATCGGTGCTCATTACGACTTGCCACGGATCATCCACCATCAGGTACCACTCCAAACCGATCGCCCACTGGAGCGCGTGAATGAAGTTTTTGTTTTTGTATTCAATCGGTGAAACACCACATCCCGATTCAAGCTCCGTGTCGGACGAATACCATTTTTCACCACTCACGTTTTGCAAAAAATGCCCCAGCGGCCCATCACCCGTCATGCTCGTGGTGCGTCCAAACATGACTTGGCCTACGTCGACGGTAACGTTCTTGTGTGCGTTAACGTATTCGGCCAGCGGCGCGACTTTTGAACAAAGTGAACTCTCTTCCGAGCCTCCGCCACCGTAGCTATGAAATTGAATATGCGTAAGGTGCGCTTTCAAACCATCAACGGACTTTAGCGTTTCCATTGTCGTCGCCCAGTTCCCAGGCAAACCCAGATTGTTGGTGTGAATGTGAACGGGGTGGGGCAGTCCAATTGCGTTGGCGGCTTTGGTGACTGATTGAATGATCTGCCTCGGCGTCACCGAAAACCCGTCAACCGTTTGATCAATGTCACTCGCATTTCCTGTATGCGAATGTTTCCAATTCTCAACACCACCTGGATTCACGAGCTTGGGAGCAAACGCACCGACACGATTCATCAGCCAGCCAAGAAACGACTGTAGCCCAACATCATCTCCGTTGGCAACGCAGTTCATCACGTAGTGGTTGTTACCCACCAATGAGAAAAAGCCAGTGTCGACGTTTGGAATTTGCCCAAACTCAAAATGTACATGTCGCGCGGCCAGTGGCGAAACGGCTGCGTCAAAACAAGTCGTATACCCAAGCCCCGTATATTTGTAACCCGTTGTAAAAATACTCGGCACGCTTGCCAACGAACCACTATGCAACCAGTTTGCGTTTCCAGATTCGTCGCGCCTCGATTGAGCCATTGCTCTCGTTTGTTCCGGCTGCATCTTTCGCGCGGTGTTGACTTTGGGGCCCGCGATATGGCAGTGCATATCTACCGCCCCTGCCATAACAACCCGCCCCGCCAAATCGATCGTTTTGACGTCGCCTTGTTTTAATTCTCCAGCAGGAGCTTCAACGATTTTTCCGTCACAAATCCAAACATCCCGGACTTCACCGTCAATTTGATTGGTCGGATCGTAAACCGTTCCGCGAGAAAGTTTGAGGTAAGCCACCGTTTATTCGCAATCGAAAAAAATGATTCTATAATGCCTGCAACGTAAAAAAGCGAGTATCGCAGATCAGCTGGATTTTGCGAATGCGAATGAATGGGATAAAACAATGAATCGGATAGACCATTGACTGAATAAACCATCTTCTCACAACAACGTTCCAACCAAGACTCATAACTCTTCAATACAACGTGCCTACCATGAATTCTCTTGTTAAAAAGTCTCTGTTGTTTTTCGCGCTCATTTCAACTCTTGCTGTTTTGGTCACCCAGCAATCACATGGCCAAACTACAACGAACCGTTTTTCCAAGAGTCAAAATTCGCTCGAACTTGCCAATGGTAAATCTGTCACAATCGCGAGATACCAAAGAGGGATTGAACTTAAATCCAAAACAGAGACCGACACACTTTTCAGGCAACCTTCAACCACTCACCGCTATTTTGGAATCTTTCACGACAAACAAAACCCCAACAATTTTCTTGCACTTGGGCAAGTTAGTTACCGCAATACAGGCCTGGCGCTTCACTCATACAAAAACCAAACTGACACACCCGAGTTATTGATTCGAATCCATGAACGTTTAGGCCCATCAAGATTATCGTTTTGCCAAACCGAAAACGGAAACATCTTCATCCTTTCCCAGCAAGGCGTCGTTTACTGCCTGCGCGATAAAAAACACGTCGACCGAATCTCCTTTGATGGTTTTTACCAAGACCCCAAAAAGATGTTCGCCGAGATTCAGGCCGTCGCCTCCAACAATCGAGTTTACTTTTATTCGTTCGTCGATCCTGACCACGAAGGGAAAGCACTTCACGACGTTATCGTTTACGAAGACAACCAATTCAAAAAAATCGACCTTGGCGGCGCGAAACTAACCTCCATTGGCAAGCTAGTCGAAAACGAGTTGGAGTTCGTCACCGACCAAGGAACATTGACGATTGACTTGGCAAACAACAAGGTCAGTAAATCAATCATCTTGCCGCCAGTTTCCGATGGGCATTCCCTCATCCCTGTTAAATTTTTCGAAAGCAAAAAAGGCCTGAAGCTGGGAATTTGGCGGATGCCTCGCGGGCGAGCGTTCAAAGACGGCTATCAAACCCAAGTCGCCGAGATGAAAGCTGACAAATGGGTGCTCAGTGGCGTCGGACTGGACAAAAAAAAGTCTGATTGGAAAAACGTTTTCGGTGAAGACGAACAGGGGCGACATTGGATTTCCGGTTACAAAAACGGTCGCTTGATCGTCCGCCATCCAGACGCGCGGTATCAAGCCATCGAGAAAGTCAATTCACTCTATGGGCAAGAGGTAAAAGACATTTCGTTCGATCGAAGCGGAGAAATTACGTTTCATATCCAGGGAAAAAAACCTCTCGTTCGGCTCACGATGTCCGAGCTTACCAGCCCGCAACCCAAGTCATTCCCGCGATGGAAAAAACTTGCCACCGTCACTCCTTTTATCCCCGATCAAGAATCCAATCACTACGCGATCACTGCAGCCGATGGCGGGAAGCTCGTGAAAGTTTCCCATGGAGACATCCACACCAAAAGTTCGACCCGCGTCAATCAAATCGAACTGCCACCAGAGGAAAAACTTGCTCGAACCGGGTTGTATCTGACGACCGACACCGACGGCAACGTTTGGATTTTTGCTGACAAACAAAACAAAACCGCCGTTTATGAAAACGGAGAATGGCAAATTTTTGAATCAACCGAAAGCACGATCACCAGTCGCCACAAAGCGTTTCAAGCCAGAGGCGAGAAAATCGGCGACCGGACTGACTACATGATTGGCGACCGCAGGTATTTTCATGTCCATTTCGATACCGGAAAACATATTCTCTTTAAGAACCAAACTGGTCGCGTGGCCTATTTTGACGGGAAGACTTGGTATTCGCCCAACGACGGAAGGGAAACTTGGGGAGTCACTAAAGCTTCGATAAAAAATGTCTTTTTCCATGACAAAAAAGTCTGGATGAAAGTTGGCGCAAGCAAGTATTATTCGTTAGCACGTAAGCAATTCGGCGATACTCGTTCCCGCTCAAGACGGCGTTGGCAAAAACAGCCTGCCCCAAGCACTGCGAAAGAGTTCAAGGCAATCCAAGCGATGAACAAACGCAAAAGCTGGAGCCCAAAAAATCCCGCGCCCGTTTCCGGACACGGCTATCCATCGGGCAACGCGCAACTTTCGTTTAACGCAAAACAGCTTTCGGTCGCAATTCAGGGCCAAGCTTGGTCCACCATTTCGCTAGACGATTCGCCACTGGCTGGCTCGCCGCAACTCAGATTCCAAGACCTTGGCGGCGGGATGTTTGTGCTTTCAAATCGAATTGACAAATATCTTTACACGCCTGATAAAGTCGTCGTTGAGATTCCGGAACCCAACTTGGGAATCGTCAAAGAGCCAGGTGGCAAACTCAAATTGAATTTCACTACGCAACCTGCGAATCAGAAAGTCCATTTCAAATATCGTTTCGCCAACGACCCATGGTCTGACTGGCAATCGCCCGATGACCCGGCCACTATTCGCGGAATCGCAAAAAAAGGGACCTATTCGTTAGACGTCCAATTCAGTTTCGACGAACATCTGCTGCCAGCCCAATCAGCGACTTTTGAATTCACAACCGACTATTCGATGCAAGAAATGATTGATGCGCAGGTCGCCAATCTGTCGTCACGGGTATTCGATGAACGCGAAAGCGCGATGAAGAACCTGATGGAATTCGGCCCGGCAGCGTTGCCAACCGTCAAAGAACTCGCCGAGGGTTCAAACGTTGAATTGAAAGTCCGTGCGAAAAAGATCTTGAAGACGATTTTGAAAAAGATGAATTCGGAATAATGTCGTTTGTCAGAGCGTCGAAGCCGCCAGAAGTCTTGGCGACATCGGCTACGCCTAGCTCGACCTTTTACTTCTCGCGAGCTGCATTGAAACTCTTTGTTGCGGGTGACTCGTAGTAAATTCTAACCGTCGATACCACTGACAGCTCCGATCGCATCGGCAACTTCTCGGCTTGAGTATCGGCGTTGGGCATGTTGCCACGATAGTAAGTGTTTTTTGGCCGAGCCAACCGAACCAATGGCATACTTTTTCGGCTCCAATAGTTCGTCTGGTAATTCGCTGCCGAATCGTTAGTAAAAGACTGGTACATCTCTTCCGGCTTCACGACAACCGTTTTTTCCTGCACGTTAATCACGCCAGGCTTTTTCTCGAACAATCCATCCAGCAGCAATTTCGATTTCTCCTTGGCGACCTGCAACGCCTTTGCCCGGACCTCTTGTTTCTTACGATCAAGGTCTTCGCTCCAATAGTCAAAACCGATGATATCTGTGACTCCGTTTTCGAAAGCCACATCCAATACCTTCATCGCTTCCGCATCGTTCTTAACGGCCAAATGAATATTCGTCTGCATCAGGAATCCGGTTTTCTTTTCCATCGCGACTGGTTGGTCACCAAGCTTTTTGGCTTCGAATTCGAATTGCGGCAGAATCGAGATAAAGTCTTCGACGATATTTTCTTCTTCGACACCGACTTGCTTCCAAAGCGGAACAAGCTCAGCAATTTTGCCCTCGATGCTGGTTTTGCATTCTTTCGAGGTGTTGGCCTCATGGGTTATCGCCAACACGATTCGAATTGCCGTTGGCTGCACACTTAAAACAGACTTGCCTTCGACAACGATATAGCTCTGCGCCCTTTCGGGTGTCAGTTCGGCGAGTTCAGTCTGCAATCCAGTCGATTGAGAATAGACTCCGCCTCGTGAACCAGCCAATTGTGCGAAACCACTGGATACACACAGCAAAAAAACCATCATCACCAACGTGAACGCGGCCATGTGTTTGATAGATTTATACATTGCTTCGACTCCTGACAAATACCTGGTTGAAAGACCTCAGCGCGCACCGATTTTATTCGCGTCTAAATAGAAGTACCTACAACGAGTGTTTTGATTCCATCTTTTTTTGAAAAATATGGAAGTAAAAGAAGCAAGCGCACGTAGCTGGGCTCGCCAGAGTTCAGGCCACCCTGCAAAAGAACAACGCAATCAGAGTTTATGCCACCTGATTGATCGGCTTCCAATTAGAGTTCAGCCCATCCGATCGGCTCCCGAAGTCTGGCGACTCCGGCTACACAAAAGACATCTAACGTGGCTTGTTCGGCCCCGTCGACTTTCGCTTTCGCGTTTTTGGTTTGGGAGCACGCCATTTGCGTTTTTTCTTGATCCCAAACGTGCCCTCGAAGTCAACATTTTTGTCGTCGATGGCCTTCAACCGCTCGTCGGCTTGAATCTTTGCCTCAAGGTCCGCCAGAATCGAATCCAGCTCCAGATAATTCTCTTGGATCCTGTCCAAACGCTTTTTTACTTCGGGGCTATCGCAGCTGGGTGCAGTGCGATCAACCTCGATCTTTCGAGCTTTTAGTTTGCCAGGAGAAAAGAACGCCATTTAAAAACCGGAGCGAAAATTGGGCGAATGGAGAATGTAATTTTGAACACTGCCTCGATTGTTTATCAGCGTTCCCCAATAAGCAAGCCTCAAATCTGCCACGAACGTTGAAACTAGCCGATTTTTGCCTATTTTTCACAAGCGACACTCAGTTAAATCAGTTATCAATAACTGACCACTCGATACCCAAACTATGCCAAACGCGGACCCTCAACTCGACCACCTGATCGTCGGCTCAGCCCGAACGCTAACGACCATTGCGCCGCTGCTTCCCAATTTTAATTCCGTTGAATCGCTTGGTAGCATGATCACGGAAGCCACAGAGCGCGGTTATTTCTTGCCGGACGAAGACGAAAAGGTTCGCGCTCTGTTTTCGAGTTACTTGACCACACGCGCCGCATTGCAATCGGTTCTCGAAGACCTTAGGCCCTACGTCGTTCAAGAACGCATACTCCCCAAGCCCAAGCAACCAGAGCTGTTTCTAATCTCGTTTTGCACGGCCTGCATGCTGCTGCGTTCTGCCCGATTTATGGTCGACAACTTTCGTAAGCAGCGGTTCGTCTGGCGAAAACTCAATGAAGCCGAACCGCGTTTTGGAATCCCTGCCAAGCAATTTACAAAAATCTACCGCGCCGTCAGCTCGCCTAGAAACGCTTGGATTTTCTTTCAGGGTGTACGTTATTTCGAAGAAAACAAAGCCGAATTGATGGCGTTTGAGACAAACGAAACGCTTGCCCCCATCGTTCAATTGATGAGAGAGGAAGAGCCGTTTATCGAAAAGAGCAAACGGGCTTACGCAAAACAAAGACTCAAGTACCGTTGGCATTCACTTCTTCGTCGCCACCACTCAGGCTTTAAAAAAGTCACCTTTAGTTTGTTCAAGGCATCGGGAAGCCTGATTGCCGAGTTACGAAACAAATGGAAACGCAAACGCGTCACCCCCGTCGTCCAGCGGAAACTGGCAAAACTGCTTCAGCCCGGCGATGTGATTATCACTCGGCACGACGACGCCGCGTCCAACTTGTTCTTGCCAGGTCATTGGCCACACGGCGCGTTTTACATTGGTACCGAAGAACAACGTAAAGCGATTGATGAGTCGGGAGAAATTTGGGGCCCCGAAAAATGCCCCGCTCCCAATTGCGTTCTCGAAGCCCGCAAAGACGGGGTCAGATTTCGACCGCTACACGACACCTTCAACGTTGATGCGTGCGTGGTGATACGTCCCAAACTCGAGGCCAAAGAAATTCGCGATGCGATCGCGAGAGGAATGACACATGCCGGTAAGTCTTACGATTTCGAATTCGACTTTCGACGTAGCGACAAACTCGTCTGCACTGAAGTCATCTACCGTTCGTATCACGGGATCGGCGGGATTGAGTTTGAATTAAAAACACGAACCGGACGAGTTTGTCTTTCGGCCGAAGACCTGCTGGATTACGCAGTGGAAGGAAAATTCTTTGAGGTGTTGGTCGTTTACGGCAGCAATGGAAACCGATTCGTCACCGGGGAGCGTGCGGTTCCAACGTTGCTCAAGAGCTACCGGCGCGAACAATCGACCTGAATAACCGTTACGTTCGGTCCAAGGCGCGTTTCGATTGGGTTATTGCGGTCGAAAAAGATGCAAAAACGAAACGTACGAGGCGGGTGTTAACCCGAAATCTATAGTTCGGGACTAGCACACCTCCAATCCCTCACTAGATCGAACTTTGTAATGCGCGCAATCGTTTTCTCACTAACGCTGCTTGTCAGTTCATTCTTACTGTTCCTGGTCCAACCCATGATCGGACGAATGTTGCTGCCCTCGCTGGGTGGAACTCCGGCAGTTTGGAACGGATGCGTGCTGTTCTTTCAAGCGATCTTGTTGGCCGGTTACGCTTGGGCCCACTACGGCCCGCCTCGATTGGGCATGCGAAACCATTTGTTGGTTCACCTTGGCTTGCTCGCAATCGTGTGCTTTTTGTTGCCCATGCAGTTGGTCGAAGAATGGGCGGTTCCCGTAAACTCAAACCCAATGGGCTGGTTGATCGGCCAACTCGCACTTTGTGTTGGCCTTCCATTTTTCGTGATCAGCAGCAGTGCCCCACTTTTGCAGCGTTGGTTTAGCGCCTCAGGAAAAGACAACGCGGACGAGCCATGGTTTCTTTATGCGATCAGTAACACGGGTTCGTTGGTCGCGTTGATCAGCTATCCGTTTTTGTTTGAGCGATACATGGGGCTGACAGACCAAGGCTGGTTTTGGACCGGTGGATTCATGCTGCTGGCGATCATGTTTATCTGCTGTGCCTGGTTCACGATTAAAAACACAGATTCGAAATTACTCAACCGCGCTCAAACCAAAAAACTAGCCGTTCCGCTGGCGTGGAAAAAACGAATTCACTATATCGTCCTGGCCGCGATTCCATCGAGTTTGATGCTGGGAGTAACAACCGTCGTCTCAACAGACGTAGGATCGTTTCCATTGATGTGGAGTATTCCGCTCGCACTTTATCTGCTGACGTTCGTATTTGTTTTTGCCAAACGACAGTTGATTCCACACAAGTGGTTGATTCTTGCTTTGCCCGGGATGTTGCTGTTGATGCCATTGGTTGCATTGATGGATCCGGGACAAAGTCCAATCATCATGATCAGTATCCACTTCACCATGTTCTTTGTTGTGGCGATGGTTTGTCATGGCGAGCTCAGCCGACGACGTCCTCACGTCAGCCAGTTGACTGAGTTTTATCTGATGATGAGCATCGGTGGCGTACTTGGTGGAGCGATCAATTCGCTTGTCGCGCCGTTTGTATTCAGTGGCATTTTGGAATACCCGTTGATGCTGATCGCAGCCTGCTTGGTTTTGCCACCACGTAAAAATCTTGGCAAGACAAAAACATCGGGCGAAGAAGCAAAAACCGATTCGGCTTCATTCCAATGGAGCTTTAATTCAATCAAGCAATACATTGGCACTGGGCCAATTCTGGTTGCACTTGCTTTAGGTTTGTCGTGGGTATTGATCGAGTTGATTGAGATGCCGACATTGGCTCGAATCGTAATTGGATATGGCATTCCAGCAGTTATTTGCTTGGGATTGGTTGATATGCCAAAACGTTTTGCGATTGGCTACGCGATGTTGGCGTTGATTTGCCCAAGCATCATGGACATTCGTGATGTGCTCAGCAGGCAACGTGGTTTCTTTGGCGTCAACGTGGTCGCATTGGTCGAAGAAGGCGAATTCCGAGCGCTCGTTAACGGCCGCACGCTTCACGGGATGCAGCGAACAAGCCAAACCACCGACCCTGATCCATTAACTTACTACCATCACGAAGGCCCTATCGGCGACGTGTTCAAACTATACGGCTCTGACCAAACTCGTGTCGCAGCCGTTGGACTGGGCGTTGGTTCGCTGGCGGCTTACGCGACTGCGGACCAGAAGTTCGACTTCTTTGAAATTGATCCAGTCGTTTGTCAGATCGCCCGCGACGAGCGTTACTTTACTTACTTAAGTTCTGCTGACAACAAAGGGGCGGACGTTCAAGTCATTCTTGGTGACGCGCGAATTCAATTGGACGCGATCCGTCGAAATTTGGATTCGAAAAACGAAACCGCTTCATCGGCTAAAACAAATTCACCGTTTCAATCAGTCGCATTCGAAAAAGCTCAATCGGAGAAGTACGAATTAATGGTGATGGATGCGTTTGGAAGCGACGCAGTTCCAATTCACTTGATCACAGCCGAAGCCGTTGCGTTATACCTGGACTTGCTCGAAGAAGACGGCCTACTCGTGTTCCATGTATCCAGCAAGTTCATTGATTTCTCGCCAATCGGTGCCGGTATCGCCGAGCGTTTCGGTTTGGCGTCCGCGATCCGAATTGATCGTCCCACGGGCGATGAAGTCAAGAAAACGGGTCGCAACCCAAGCATCTATATGGTGATGTCTCGCGACAAGGATCTGATCGATACGTTTTTCGAATCTGGAACCGGCTGGGGAAAAATTAGCGACTCCAAAAAGTTGCTTTGGACGGACGAGCATGCCAATGTTCTGGATGTCATGAAGTGGTAACCATCGAATGGTGTAAGTTTCGCCTACGGGGGATTGTGAGTCGCCGCTTCAACTCGCGACCAACGCATAGGCCGGCGCGGGACAACCATTACCATGGGACATCAGCCGCGCCACGACGTTACCCCAAGGGGGTTTTACTCCAAAGCCCAGTGTCGCGCAGCGCACGCTGGGACTTGATCACACGCGCACACCGAACCCCAATCGGGGTTCCACAAATCGGCATGTAGAACCCCGATTGGGGTTCAGATTCCGGAAACCTACAAACCCAGCGTGCGCTGCGCGACACTGGGCTTTGGAGTGCAACGCCGTTGGCGTAAAGAAACCTGCTTGTTCTAATCCGCGCATTCGCTGATGTGACACGTCCTCACCACCTGCAAAGCCGTCAAAGCTTACCGCGTCTACCGCGCAGTCAGTCAGGTTAAATCGGACGTAAAGGCACCCCGACACTCAATCAGCTTGCAAATTCTGTTGGTCGATAAAAGAAGCGTGGAATTCTCGCTTCTCAATCGTGCACGATTGGTGGAATTCCACGCCGCGTAGGATTGGGAAATTGCAGAACGCTTCTGACAAAAAAGACTTACGACAACGCAACCGCTGTTGGTCCTATAACGGGAAACCAACGCGTTTGTCGGTTTGCGCTTGCGCGTTGATGATTTTTGTTTTCTGTGGAATCAATTCTCCGCAATTCTTGTTCGCCCAAGCTCAATTTCGCGCGCCCAATGTGCCTGCCGCGCGAACAGTCGGTGGTCAGTTGATTAGCCACCCAATTCGGCTTCAAGACCAAGAGCCAAAGCTTGCCCCGATCGTGCGAACACCACAAACAGATCGAGCAACCAGCCTAACACCCCAAGAAGAATACAAGTTCAGCGCGCCGACTGGGCAGTTCTCTGAACAAGTGCCCGGCGGATTTCAAATCGGAGCAGGTGAATATCAATCAGGCGGATATCCATCGAGCCAATACTACGGTTCGCAATCGGGCGTTCAAGTCGATTTGGATCAGCTTGGGTCTCAATTCCAAGACGGCCAATTCCGAGACGGTCAATTTATTGGCGAGCAATTTCAATCCGGCCAATTGGTTGGCGAGCAATTTCAAGGCGGTCAATTGGAAAATGGCCAATACCAAAACGAGCAGGACTTGGGCGGTGGATTTTTGCCTAATAATTACGGCCAAGGACAGACTCAACAATCTTTTTCCCCCTACAACAACGGCCAACAAACAGACGACTATTCGGGGTCTATTCCGCTCCTCAATGATGAGTACACGAGAGGCGGAATGCAGCTCGGACAAGACTCGGGCGAAGATCAAATCTCTGAAGAGCTACCTCCTGATCTTGGCGAAATGGAAGACCTGTCTGCGCAGGATCGCGCTGGTGGCCGCGAAGTCGTGGTCGAAAACTATCCCGACGGTAAACCAAAAATCATTCGCGAAATGATCCAGGATGAAAAAGGAAACTTTTTCAATGACGGTCAGTGGACTGTTAAAAAACCAAATGGCCAAATCGCGGCGCAAGGGACTTACAAAAAAAATGTGATGCAAGGAACTTGGTTTCGCGAACACGCGGCCGATTCAGGTGGGTTGTTTCGAACAAAGCCTTTCAACCTTTTCCAAGGCCCTTTCATTTCGTATGCCGAATTCAAAGATGGCAAGCTAAATGGAATGTGGACAATTTCCGATCAGGGACGGCGCAAGATTTTCGAGGTCCCCTATAGAAATGGACAACGTCACGGCACCGCAACTTGGTGGTACCCCGACAATGGCAAGATGCGCCAAGCGACGTTTAAAAATGGGGTGATCGATGGCGAGGTCATTGACTGGAACGAAAGCGAACAGAAAATCAGAGTTGATCGCTACGTTGATGGCCGAAAAATCATTCTCAATACGACTTTCTATCGCGGCAAAATCAAGAACTCGCAAGAGTATTTTCTCGACGCGAAACTTGAGCCAGATACCGAAGACAATTGGTGGGACGCACAACCGACACCGTACTTGCCGACCGGAGTTCGCGCGCAGGACGGACCTTCGATGGCTTGGTATGAAAACGGACAGCCTAAAAAGCGCGGACAGTACGACGAAGACAAACCAATCGGCCAATTTGTCTGGTGGCACTCCAACGGAAACAAAAAAGTCGTTGGGATGTATTCAAAAGGCAAAAAGAATGGACGATGGACTTGGTGGTACGCCAATGGCATGATGCAATACGATGGCCAATACAAAAACGACGAACCAAATGGCGTTTGGCGTTCCTGGTCCAACACTGGAAAACTCTTGAAGAAGGAAAACCTTTCTAACAAAGAAGCCCAACCAAGCGAAGCGGATCCCAATTCCAAAAGCATCGTTGAACCAATCACAACCGACGGCGAGAATACGAATCCTTCTACCGATTCAAATCCTGAACAAACGGCAGAACCTGATAGCGATCCCAACTCCGTGACGAAACCGGAGACTAACAATCCCGCCAACCAAACGCCAACCGAAGCAAAACCGGCGACGGCGAGTGAAGGCGAAATAGAAGATTTGCCGGCTCCCAAGCCTCGCGATTTTGGCACGCCCGAAGATACCGTCGGTTCAGCAACTCCGGCTATCCAGGCCAATGGTGAACAAGAAGTTGGCGGGCTGCCCAAAATGCCAAACTGATGGGCGCAGATATTTGTGCTCATTCGCAGTTGATAAGTACATAGGCACAGAAACCAGTGCGGCAGCAATATCCGTCAAAAAAACGCGGAATCATTTGGTTACCAATAACAAGAAGCAAGTAAAAGCAGCTGCTACACTTCGCATCAAACATGCCAGCACTTTCTAGCGCTTGATTGTCAATCTTGCGGATCACGGGTATCGTTTTTAGCTGACCCAATTGTTCGCTTGTCTAATATTGGTGCCGCATGTATCGGCTTGCTTCGATTTTCGTTTTGTTAGTTGCGTTTTCTTTTGCGTCGCCGGCACCGAATTCAGCTTTCGCTCAGCAGAAATCCCAAACTCGCTCAGTCAAAGACCCGGCACGTTTGAATTCGGTTGTGATCGCGGCATTCAAAACCACTCACGATGGCTGGTCGAGCGACGAAGTCATCTTGAACCAAGAGCTTAACGAGGCTTTTATTCTTGAGTGTCAAAAACAGCTTCCTGATGTTGACCCAACCCAATGCAATTGGCAGTTAATCAATTTGCGAAAGGCGGGAAAGCTCAAGATCAAATCGATAAAATCAAATCGCACCAACGTCGATGACGTTCGACACATTGCCGAAATCGCTGCAAGGTCGATGCATGATCGGCATTCGATTTCGAGCGACGAAGTGATGACCAATCCTGTTCGGCGTGCCGAATTTGATGAGATTGCAAAATCGATTGATCCGGACGCCGACCTATATCGAATTCGCAAGGCGGCTTTTAAATTGCGAAAAACACGTCATCTCAAGCCCGAATTGATCACGCGAATTGCCGACTGGGGCCGCAAAGTAAACGCGTATTCGGCCAAAGAGATCGCGACGAAGCCAGACCTGATTCCGGCTCACCCCGGCGTTTATATTTTCCGAGACAAAACTGGCTACCTCTATATCGGCCAGACGGACAATTTGCAGGAGCGATTAAAAACTCACTTGGACGAATCTCACAACCAATCGCTTGCCACTTATTTGGGCGAACAGAAGTTTGAAAACATCACGATCGAAGTCCACTCTTTCGAGCCGGATTCGCGAGCCAAAGAAACCATGGTCCGACGAGCCTATGAATCAGAACTGATCGCCAGTCGTAAACCCAAATTTAACATCCAACCGTAGTGAGCTGACGCATTGGTGTTCGACCGACTGCCGACAAAAAACTTTCTACTTCCAATTCTCTTTTCGCAAAAACACTGGCTCGGTCTCAGTCGATTCTTTCGCAGAATACCGATAGCCCCACTCCGCAAACTCAGTTAACTGTTTTGGTTTGGTAATCCGGTTGCGAACGATCCAGCCGCTCATCACGCCGCGGGCTTTCTTGGCAAAGAAACTAACGATCTTGTATTTGTCGTTTTTCTGATCTTTGAATACGGGTGAAATCACGCGTGCGTTTAGCGATCCGGTCTGGACGACTTTGAAGTATTCATTGGATGCCAAATTTATCAAAACGTCATCGCGATTTTTCTTTAATTGCTTGTTCAGTTCATCGGTGACCTGTCCACCCCAGAACTGATAAAGATTGCTTCCCTTTTCCGTCTCGAGCTTCGTTCCCATTTCCAACCGATAGGGCTGCAGCAAATCCAGTGGTCGCAAAACTCCATAAAGCCCCGAAAGAATCCGCAGCCGATCCTGGGCAAACTCACAGTCCGATTTAGAAAAAGTGTACGCGTCGAGCCCAACGTAAACGTCACCTTTGAATGCAAACAACGCGGCTCGGGCGTTCTTGGTCGTTGGTTTTTCCTGATATGTTTCGTAACGCTCAGCGTTCAAGTGGGCCAGTTTCTCGCTGATACTCATCAGCTTGGAAATCTTCGCTGGCGTGTAGGCACGCAAAACCTCAATCAGCTCGGCACTTTGCGGCTTGAAAATTGGCTGACTCGTTTTTGCAAACGGAAGCGGCGTTTCGTAGTCGAGTGTTTTCGCAGGTGATAGAACATGCAGCATGAAAATCGTCTCTTTGATATCTAAGTTGGGTTGAATTTAATCGGTGGAGTTGTTTTCGACGTTGTATCGCCTGTGGCAAACTGGGAATCAACAGTTACGCATGTTCGCTCGCCGGATCGAATTCCAAATATCCTTTTAGGAATCCAACCAGCATATAGAACGGAATGGTATCCAACAGGGCAACGATCAATTTAAAGACGTAACCGGTGACGATGAACATAATCAACTTCTGCCAAAGCTCACCCACTGGAAGATCATCTGGGATCGGCAATGCGTGAGCATAAAAATGCGTTATCAAAATCACAGCAACGGTATCAACGATCTGGCTGATCAAAGTCGATCCGTTGTTGCGAAGCCAAAGATGTTTTCCTTTGGTAAGTTTTTTCCAAAAGTGAAACAGGTACACATCGCAAAACTGGGCAGCCATGTAAGCGATCATTGACGCTGCAACGGCTCCAAATGTTAAAGCGCGAATTTGATAAAACGCGAAACTATCCAAGTCGCGCACGTTGCCGTTTTCCACGGATAAGTTTTCGATGCTTGGCAGTCCCGTCGCGGGGTCCATCGGTGGAACCTGTGGCATCACGCCACCAAGCCACAAGATGAATACGACCCACACGTTCAATAACAGTCCGACTAAGACCAGCCAATTCGCCCGACGACGACCGTAAAACTCACTGATCAAATCGGTACACAAAAACGTGATAGGGTAGGGGAGCACGCCAACGGCCAAAGCAAAACTCCAACCCGTTGGCGTTGAAGCCCACTGGCCCCAATTCACTGTTCGCCCCGCCTCAGTTGCGTCGATGCTGAATAGAACAAGAAACCGACTGATGCCAAGAATATTGAGCATCGTCAACGAACCAAGAAACAACCCGGCCAGCACAAGAAAAACTCGTTCGCGACGGGCGTGCAGCTGGGAGGCTTCGATCGGGTGAAGAAAATCTCCATCGCCTGACGTAGCACCAGAGGACGTGCTGGATCCCGTCGTCAGGTTCGAATTGGAAATCTTGTTGGACACTAATAGAGTCTGCGGTTAATGACAAAGAGTTGGGTGGAGTTTGTCGTTTCGAATTCTCAATTTTACGTAATTGGAAAAGTCCAACGCGTTTTGAATTCGGTATTGCAAATCCCCTCGCCCACGATGTGAGAAACCGGATGGAGACAATGGAAGTTGCACGTTTCACGTCCATTTATCCTAACCGATTCATCACTTGATTTCGTGGTCCCATTCATAGTGATTAGCCCTAGAAACTAACATCCAAGCAGCTAGAATATGGACTGCTCTTTAACATCTTCACCATTCATGTTCGCCCCCGGACGCGTTGCGCGTTTTGAGAAGTGGGTGCGATCATTCGTTGACTAATTTGGAACAGGCTCAATGACTTCTGTCGAACAACTTTTAAAAACGCCGTTACACGCGTGGCATGCGGAGAACAACGGACGAATGGTGGACTTTGCAGGCTGGTCAATGCCTGTTCAGTATTCCAGCATCATGGACGAGCATCATCAGACGCGAAAAGCGATTGGGATGTTCGACGTTTCTCACATGGGTCGGTTGTATTTCACCGGTTCAGACATCGACACGTTTCTTGATACGCTCACGACTCGACGGGTCGCCGGTGTTGAATGCGGAAAGATCCGTTACTCGTTGATGACCAATGAGGCCGGTGGAATCCTGGACGACGTTTTGGTCTACCACTTGCCCGACATCAACGGAACTCCGTTTCATATGATGGTGGTCAACGCGAGCAACCGCGAAAAAATCGTTAACTGGATTCAGTCAAAGCTTGGTGATTCAGGAATTAAGCTGAACGATCGCACGACTGAAACGGCCATGATTGCGATTCAAGGACCAAAAGCAAACGAAGCGGTTGCCAAACTTGCGGACATCAATCCGGAATCGCTGCCTTATTACACCGGCACAACTACCACGATTTGCGGCGCCGAAGTGATTCTTTCTCGCACAGGTTATACCGGCGAAGACGGCTGTGAAGTCATTTGCGAAAACGAGTACGCGCAAAACATTTGGAATGAAGTTTTCAAACTGGCTGCTGAAGTTGGCGGCGGAGCGACCGGTTTGGCCGCTCGTGATACGCTTCGACTGGAAGCAGGCATGCCGCTTTATGGGCACGAGTTGAACGAAGACACAAATCCTGCCCAAACGGATTTGAGGTTTGCCATTCAAATGAAAGACCGCAAGTTCGCTGGGCGGGCTTCGATTTTGGCGGCACGAAAAGACACATCGCTTCCAGTCCGAGTTGGATTGGAACTTGAAGGCCGACGTGCGGCTCGCGAAGAATGCCAAGTCTTCAACGGCGACCAAAACATTGGTTACGTTACCAGCGGCACCTATGCACCGACTTTGGAAAAGTCGATTTCAATGGCCTATCTGAATCCGGAGTTCGCGACCGTTGGCACCGAAGTGATCGTTGACATTCGCGGCAAATCACATCCGGCAAAGGTCGTCGAGTTACCTTTTTACAAACGGGCAACTTAAATAAAAAAAACATGCATTGGAAGCGGACGCTTAAAAACGTTTAAGCGTTCTCGCTCGCCTTAAGAATCAAATTTCATTCATCAAACACAACGAACTTTTTTCTACCTTGGAGAATTCACGGTGAAACCAGAAGAACTACTTTTTGCTCAAACGCACGAATGGGCACACATCGCAGAAGTCGACGGAGCCAAAGTTGCAACGATCGGCATCTCAGCCAACGCCGTGGAAGCACTCACTGACCTTGTTTACATGGACCTGCCAGCTGTCGGCGCATCCGCTGCTGCCGGCGAGACGTTTGGCGAAGTCGAATCCGTTAAAGCAACCAGCGATTTGTATAGTCCAGTCGATGGCGAGATTGTAGACGTCAACACTTCGTTGCCAGACAACCTGGAAATTCTGAACTCCGATCCTTACGTCCAAGGTTGGATTATCAAAGTGAAACTTTCAAGCGAAGATGCAGTTGGAAAACTCATGGACTTCGCGGCCTATCAAAAAATGTGCGACGAAGCCAGCTAATCGCAGCGGCAAGCGGTATCGAAACGAAAACCCAATCTCTAACTTAGCCAGACTATAGTTCCCATGACGACCAAGCAGATTGACTCAACCACTATGTTAAGCGAAGTTCAACAAACTGACGATTTTATTCATCGCCATATTGGTCCCAACCCAACCGAAATCGCTTCGATGTTGAAAGCCGTTGGGGCAGGTTCACTTGATGAGTTGATCGAGTCAACGGTTCCGGCCAGCATTTTGCTGGACAACGAATTGGAATTGCCAGAGGCTTCGACCGAGCACGCCGCAATCGAGAAAATGAGAAGCTACGCCGACTCGATTCAGGTCAATCGCTCGATGATTGGAATGGGTTACTACGGGACGCACGTTCCGAATGTGATTTTGCGAAACGTGTTGGAGAACCCGGGTTGGTATACGGCTTATACGCCCTATCAGGCTGAAATTTCGCAGGGACGACTCGAAAGCCTTCTTGCGTTTCAGCAGATGGTCATGGATCTTACTGGCATGGAAATGGCGAACGCTTCGTTGTTGGATGAAGCAACGGCTGCTGCCGAAGCGATGTCGCTTTGTAAACGAGCTGGCAAATCGCCTGCGAATATTTTCTTTGTCGCTGACGATGTTCATCCGCAGACTTTGGACGTGGTTCAAACCCGCGCAAAGTATTTTGGTTTTGAGATCGTAGTCGGTCCTGCAGAAGAGTTGGGTCAACACGAAATTTTCGGAGCGTTGCTGCAATACCCCGGCACGACGGGTCAGGTTCGCGATTTGACGTCGCTTATCGAAACGGCTCATGAGAAAAAAGCGTTGGTTGCGGTCGCGAGTGATCTGCTTTGCCTAACGCTGCTCAAGCCTCCGGGCGAAATGGGCGCCGACATCGTACTGGGCAGTGCTCAACGATTCGGCGTACCGATGGGCTTTGGTGGTCCGCATGCTGCTTTCTTTGCCACCCGCGATGCTTACAAACGTTCGGCACCTGGTCGGATCATCGGCGTCTCTCGCGACAAGCGAGGAAAAACCGCATTACGAATGGCGATGCAAACACGAGAGCAACACATTCGCCGTGACAAAGCGACTTCGAACATTTGCACAGCCCAAGCGCTACTCGCAAACATGGCTGCGTTTTATGCCATCTATCATGGCCCGGAAAAGCTAAAGACGATCGCGACTCGCGTTCATTTGAATGCGAAATTGGTTGCGGGTGAACTTGAGAAAGCCGGCTTCCAAGTCGAGTTTAAAGATTTCTTTGACACCGTTTGTGTTGTCACCAGTGACGCTCGGTCGATCGTAAATCGCGCTGCCGACGATCACCAGATGAACCTTCGCTTGATCGATGAAGGCCGCGTTGGTTTCAGTGTTGATGAGACGACGACGTTTGAAGATCTCGATGCAATTCTATTGTCGTTCGGAATTGAACCTGGTCCCGTTGATTTGGAATCGCCTTTTGATGGTTGTGATTCGACGACAGGTTCGGATCTTGGGCGAACTTCCGACTTCATGACTCACCCGGTATTTAACCTGTACCACTCTGAAACAGAGATGCTGCGGTATCTCAAGCGTTTGGAAAACAAAGACTTTTCGCTGACGCATGGAATGATTCCGCTTGGTTCTTGCACGATGAAATTGAATGCAACTGCCGAGATGATTCCGGTTACATTCGATGGATTTGCCAACACCCATCCGTTTGCTCCCCGCATCCAGTGGGAGGGCTATCAAGACATGATCGAAGAGTTGCGCGACTGGTTGATCGAAATCACCGGTTACGACGACATGTCGATGCAGCCAAACTCGGGTGCTCAAGGCGAGTATGCGGGTCTGCTTGCGATTCGTCGCTACCACGAAAGCCTCGGTCAGGAGCACCGCGATATTTGTTTGATCCCAAGCTCTGCCCATGGAACCAATCCAGCCAGTGCGAGCATGATGGGACTTAAAGTCGTTGTTGTGAAAACGGACGACAGTGGAAATATTGATTTAGAAGACTTGAAAGCAAAGGCGGAACTTCACGCTGACAAGCTTTCGAGTTTGATGATCACTTACCCAAGCACACACGGCGTATTCGAAGAAACGGTTCGCGAAGCATGCGACATCGTGCACACGCATGGCGGACAAGTCTACATGGACGGTGCGAACATGAATGCTTTGGTTGGCATTGCGGCACCCGGAAAATTTGGCTCCGACGTTTCACACTTGAACTTGCACAAAACATTTTGTATTCCACACGGCGGAGGCGGCCCCGGCATGGGACCGATCGGCGTCAAGAGCCATCTTGCTCCGTTCCTTCCTAACCATGTCGTTCAGCCAACCGATGGATTGGACGCAAGTGACAATGGAGCGGTTTCAGCAGCTCAATATGGCAGTGCAGCCATTCTGCCGATCTCATGGGCTTACATTTTCATGATGGGTCGCGGTGGACTTAAGAAAGCAACTCAGGTTGCGATTCTCAACGCAAACTACATCGCCAAACGACTCGAAGGTGCCTACGACGTGCTTTACAAAGGCCGTAACGGGCGGGTCGCTCACGAATGCATTGTCGACATTCGACCGATCAAAGAAGCAACCGGTATCACCGAGGTCGACGTGGCAAAACGATTGATGGACTACGGATTTCATGCCCCAACGATGTCATGGCCAGTGGGCGGAACGATCATGATCGAGCCGACTGAGAGTGAATCAAAAGCTGAGCTTGATCGGTTTTGCGATGCATTGCTGAGCATCCGGGAAGAAATCAAAAAGGTCGAGTCGGGCGAAGTGTCCGCTGAAGATTCCGTCACACACCAAGCGCCTCATACGATGGACGATATGGTTGATGCGGAATGGAATCGACCTTACTCGCGCGAAGAAGCGATTTTCCCAAGTCCTCAAACTCGACGCTCAAAATTTTGGCCAACCGTCAATCGAATTGATGATGTGTTTGGCGACCGAAACTTTGTTTGTTCGTGCCCGCCGATGTCTGATTACGAAGACAACGAGTAATCGCTAATTGGAGTTTCGATGGAAGAAGCCAGACTGATCATTGATCCGCCCGCAACCGGCGCTTGGAATATGGCGGTCGATCAGGCACTTTTGGAAACAGCCAATCGAACTGGCCAAATGACTTTGCGGTTCTACCAATGGTCGGAACCGACCTTGTCACTTGGCTATTTTCAAAGCCACCTTGATCGAGAATCACATCCGCCCAGTCGGCAGTGCGCGATGGTGCGTCGAAAGACTGGTGGTGGCGCGATCATGCACGATCGTGAATTGACTTATAGTCTTTGCGTGCCGAGTCAAAATCGGTGGTCTTCGAAAAACACTGAGCTTTACGAATCGATCCACCAAGTGATCATTGAGCTGCTTGCAGAGTTTGAAATCGGTTGCAAGCTTTTCAAGGATGTAGACCCTACGACGGAATTCCGAAACTCAGTCCCAAAAATTCGCCAAAACGCATTTATGTGTTTTGAACGTCGGTCTCCTGGTGACATCGTTTTAGATGGATACAAGATCGTTGGAAGTGCTCAAAGAAGAGCAAAAAACGCACTTTTACAGCACGGTAGCATTTTGCTGCATCATTCGCCGCACGCACCCACCCTAATGGGGCTTAACGACCTGGCAAATTTTTCCTTAAATGTCGCCCAAACCGTTGAAAAACTTTGTAAAGATGTAACAAATCGGTTGCGAATTGTGCTTAATCATGGGAAGCTTTCCCATCTTGAAAAGTCCACCGTAGCTGGCATCTTTGAAGGTACATTTAACTCATCAGACTGGAATTTAAGGCGATAACCAAAATAGAGGCGATTTTGGCCGCCAACCTCATCAAAACACAACTAAAGGTCATTATTTGACTTCAAAAAACACTCAAACATAATATTGGAAACGTTAAATCCCGATAAGTAAAAGAGTTGGAAGTTCGAGGCGAGCTGCCAACCACGTCGGGTCGTTGTCCTGAATCTTAGGAGGCAAAGAACGGGATGCAAGTAGTTCTGAAAGTAGTTGGCGGAAAAAACGATGGCAGAGAAATCGCCATTGCTGTTCCACGGTTCATTATCGGCCGCGGCGATACAGCTCATCTTCGCCCTTCAAGCGACCTGGTAAGTCGCGAGCATTGTGAGATTTTGGTTGGCGATGGGAAAGTTGTCGTCAACGATCTTAAGAGTCGCAATGGTACGTTTGTTAATGGCAAGCAGCTCGCTGAATCCCACACCGCCAAATCTGGAGACTCCGTTCGAATCGGTCGGCTTCAATTTGAATTGGTGATTGACCCTGTCAAAGCGAGTGCAAAAAAACCAAAAGTCGAAAACGTAATGGAAGCGGCTTCTCGAACTGCAACCAATAAAAAACAATCACTTGAAGACAGCATCACTGATTGGCTTGGCGAAGAGGACATGGACACAAGCGAGCGAAACATGATCGCTTCTGCAGACACCATCCAACTTAATCTCGAAGAGACCTCTGTTTTTGGTACTACTCCTCGCAAAGATTCAGAAGAAGGCGAAGAAGATTCTACTCCCGAGGAAGAGCCTGAATCATCAACCGGCAAGAAAAAGAAAAAGCCGATGAAGTTGCCAAAGATTCCCAAAAACAAGCATGAAAGTTCGACGACGGCCGCAGACGACGTTTTGCGAAAGTTTTTCAACCGTCGATAAATGCGTGCTGACAATTGAATAACGAGACAAAGGTGAGAATTTATCTCACCTTTTTTTATTGCCTGACTCAAATGCAAATGCGTTTTAATTCGACTGAACTTAAGACTTTAAACATTGGGCCTTCGAATCTTTAAACCTGTGAATCTTTTAATCTTTAGATTAGCGGAGTGTTACTTTTTGCTGCCCAAAGAATTGATTTGGCAAGATCAGGGTTGGCGCTTGCCCAGACGTCGTCAAAGAATATCCACGACCAAGTCGATTCTTCACTGCCCGAAAATGTCGAAGTTGATGTCTTTTGAAAAGCGATTTGAGCCATATGAGGTGTAGACTGAATGATTGACTCGTTTCGCTTGTAACTCCAAACGTTGGTAGGGGTGTATTTCTTGTCGAACTGAGTTTTATCGAACGCATCATAAGCGTCGAGCAATTTGGCAAAGTCATTTGATTTCGACTCCAAAGCGAACTTGCGGAGGCTAATCAACTCGGGGCGCCATTTGTTAGGAGCGTAATATCCAAGCTGATTTGATTCTTCAATAACTTCATCTTCAACGGAACGCAGAAAAGACGGAAATCCGGGCAAGCGTGTTCGCGTAAACCGGAAAGGACCCAGGAGGTCGGTCAGCCAGCCGCCGTCATCCAGAACAATTAAGGCTGCGAAAGTTTCGCCGAAACCATTGCCTGTCGGAGGCAGGTCATTCGGAACTCCTTCCCATTGAAACATGAGCTCATCGCTGATTTGATCGGGAATTGATTCCGGCAGCTCCCATTCCTGCCGAAGCAGAAAATCAACGCGATCGCGGTTTTGGCTTCGAAACGTTTCGTCAAAAATCATCACTGCAAAATCATAGTCGTCATTGTCACAATGGGATTGAAAAGCGTGATCTGAGACCTCAATTTGACCTTCAGAATACCATCTACCCTGAAACCATTCCTTTAATCCATCTTTGGTTTCAGGCGGCGGCCCATGGTCAAGCATGTCTTCCCAAAGCCCGCCCATGCCACAAATATTCTCCAGCCCCAGCGGAACAAAGTGGCTGTTGTAGTGGTTTTCCCAATCAAAGGCCTGACCTTCTTTTGGAAAGCTTGGTGGCCAGATTCGCCGTATCCAATCCATCAAATTTGAGTCTTCAAACGTCAGTACCTTCCGTGCAAGTGGAGTGACGTGGGGTGTTCGGTAAACCAGGTAGATCATTGGTGTGGCTCTGAAAAATTAAAAATGCAACCAAAAGACTCGGGGGCACTGAGGAGTAAGCGTCGAAGTCAAAAGCGGGCGTTATCTGATCAGCTCATCTTAATAGTTGGCTCAGTTTTGCACCGGTGCCACGTCGCGTCGAGTTCAGTGCAGTACAGCTCGGTTTGATTGCTTCTTTAAACTCAGATTTCACCGCCGAATCGTGTTTCCAAAGCCGTATATTGAGTTTTTCACATTAATCTCGTGTTATTTCTCCCAATCTCACCAACCTTCCTTCGAAAACATCCCCAAGGTGCTTACGATTAAGTAATACCGCACTCGGTATTTTTGCATTTTCTGTTTCAATTCTTGGCAAATTTTGAAACACAAGCTGCGAAACCCCAGTAGTTATAGGGTTAAGTGGGGAGAAAAAATTGGCAGTAGAACTTCCATTATTGGTCGACCGGTGTTTGTCAGGCGACCAACCATCATTCGTCGAATTGATCCAGCGTTTTCGCGGACAAGTCTACGGTTTGTGTTTTCGTATGCTTGGGCAGCGAGAAGACGCTGAAGACGCAACTCAAGAAACCTTCGTTCGGGTTGTTCGAAATCTTCATCGCTGGGACCAGGATCGAGCTTTTGAACCTTGGCTTCTTACCATCGCCGGTAATCGTTGTCGCACACGTTTAGCCAAACGAATGCGGCGGCCAGGAACGATGACGCTTGACTATCCAATCGAAGATCAATCCGTTGAAATCAGCCGCGGAAAATTGCTGGCTGAAGAAATGGAACACGTACTTGGCTCAGTGCGTAAAGAGTATCGTGATGCGTTTTTGTTGTTTCACAAACAGGAAATGTGCTACAACGAAATCAGCGAAAAACTGGGCGTTCCGCTCGGGACCGTAAAGACTTGGGTCCACCGTGCACGACGCGAGCTAATCGTGAAATTAAGGAAAAGAGGTGTGCTCGGTGAAGCCCCACAAAACTAATTCAGAATCAAATGATTGCAGCTTGGATTGCGAGTCATTTGAAAATCGCCTTCATCAACTCATGGATCAGCGTGAATCGTTGACCCGTGACAGGCTATTGATGGAGCATGCTTCTCAGTGCGCGCCTTGTGACGAAATGTTGTCCGATTACCACTGCGTTGACGATTCAATCAAGCTTCTTAAAGAAGACATCGCAGAGATTCTTGAGAACGCTCAAAACAAACAAACCAGCCAACAGTTTTCTTATACTTTTCGCCCGATGAACTTTCTGGTTGCTCTTTCAGCAATCGTTGTGTTTTGCATTGGTGTTTTTCACCTCTTTACCGCCCAGCAAGACAACGGCGGAAATTCGCTCGCATTCAACTCGGCCCTGCCAACAGCATCCTCCGACGCTGGTGAATCTTACGTAAACCCAGCAGAAAACTTGGTTGCGTCAGCCAGCGAAATGGGAATCGATTCCCTGCCTCAACTCGGCGCGATTACCACTGCTGAAACCACGGTGGAAAAAACGAAACTCAACGACCTGATCATTCAGACAGCTAACTTCCGCATCGTGCCCGATGCCATTTCGCTTGACTCAGATTTGACATTGAAAACAGCATTCTCGGTACCCAAGAGAATTCCTGGCCTTCCATCAATGCCGCCAGTTCCGACTTGGCAACAGATTTCGCACCAATTGAATCCGCTAGAGCCAGTTCTGATTCGATCTACTGGGCTACCAGGGCTTGGTGCCGTTTCGCACTCCTTCAATACAACGATCAATTTGTTGAAAAAATCGTTTTCAAAGCCCGAAGGATCAGCGGAAGACCTTGGTGGATTCACACTCAATCCCGCCATTTTCGCAACTGCCTAGTTTGTGCAAGCACTCTCTGGCAGCATGAATGCCATTGCAGCCACTTTAATCTTTCTCTAATTTTTCGCGATATTTTTAATTCATCGTGAAATGAATAGACAAAGAATCGGCTAATGCAAACGCCCCCAACTCACGCACCAATCTCGCAAATTCGCTTTTTCAAAAAGGCCAAAGCCAGATTTGGAAATGCGCGTCTGACGTTTTCCTTAATGATGCTTGCCATGGTGGCTGCAAGTCTTTCAGGATGTAATCTCGGGGCTCAGCAAAACAACATCGCTGGTCGTCAAGCGTTTGATATGGGGCAGTATTCTGTTGCGATCAACGAATTCCAAAAAGCGCTTTCAAAGAACCCAAACAACGCGGACGCGCTTTATAACTTGGGCGCCAGTTTATACAGCCAAGCGAAACAGACTAAGAATCAACAGCTTGTAAACCAAGCCGAACAACTTTACCGACAAGCCATCTCGAAAAATGATCAACACGTCCAAGCTCACCGAGGCTTGGCTGCACTGCTGATCGAGTCAAATCGCGAAAAACATGCCTTTGACCTCATGACTACCTGGAAGAATCGCTATCCGGCATCGACCGAACCGATTGTAGAACTGGCTCGACTGTATCAGGAATACGGTGACAATCGTCGCGCGACAGATCTCTTGGCCGATTGTCTTAGAATCGATTCCAACAACGTACGTGTGCTAAAAGCGATGGGTCATGTTCGCGAAGTCCAAGGCCAAACACATTTGGCCCTCGACAATTACTTGCGCGTACTGCAGCTCGACAACCAGCAAACAGATGTGATCGAAAAAGTCGCCAGCCTTCAGAATCAATTGGCTCGATTGCCAATCCAAGGAAACGAAACAGGGGCAGCAAACCCATTGAATGCTGCCCCTTCTTCTCGTTATGGAGCAATTGCTCCTTACTTGCGTTAGCTAAATAAACGATGTCAGTCAGGTACGCTCCTTCAAATTTGAACGCACCTTTCTTTAGTCATTAATTAACTTTTTCGCTGCCGCAATGGGTCCTTGTTGACACCATCTGATGTTGGGTGAAGTGATTGAATGTCACTTACACCTGTGGACTTTGCGAACGTCGCAGCCTGCTTTGACCAGTTTTCAACATCGATTAACTGGAACCGAGATTCATCTTTGAACAAACTGGCAATTTGACTTACGTCAAGCTCTGCGAGTTGTGCAAAACATTGAATGCCATTGGTTCGAAGCAATTTCTCAGTGGCAGGACCGATTCCGCGAATCTTCGTCAGATCGTCGATAGCCTGCTTTGCACTCGAAGACAGCGCTCCGCTTGAAGAAAGCCGTGTCGTGTCGTGAACTTCTCTGAGTCCGACTCGTGAACCACGGATAAAACGGTCCATATTCTCCCAATCACCTTCACTGGCAAACGAAGCCTGCCGGGTCCAGTGATCCAAGTTGGCAAGGGAAATCGAATATCCGTCATCCAATAGTTGCCGCTTCAATCTAACCGGATCTGCTTTTCCTAATTCGGTGTAGCTTTTATAGCCAAGGCTAATGAGCGACCGATGAACTTCGGAGCTGATCCCATCAAGACGAGTAAAATCATCGAATTGATTGAAACCACGAATCTCAGTGATTTCGCGTTGTTGAGAAACCGAACTCGCAAGGGCACCATTCACATTTGACGTTGAATGATCGCCTTGTGAAGTCTCCTTGCTTGACGCAGAGATTTTGTAATCGGTTTGCTTTTGATCTGCTGCTGTTTGAGAGCCTTCTGATCGCGTCGCAGAGATCTTGCGTTCCGTGGTACCAGGTTCAGAACCAGCGCGAGTCGACTTAAATTCCGTACGACGTGTCGTAGACTCAGAATCAGAGCGAGTTGCTGTAGGCTCAGAAACCGTGCGGTCCGATATTAATTCAGACGTCGTACCATTTACTGAAGATTCAGAATCAGGGCGAATCGTCGTAGGTTCAGAACCAGCGCGAGTCGACTTAAATTCTGTACGATGCGTCGTAGACTCAGAACCAGAGCGGGTCGCTGTAGATTCAGAAACGGTGCGGCCTGATTTAAATTCTGACGTCGTACCATTTGCTGAAGATTCAGAACCAGGGCGAATCGTCGTAGGTTCAGAATCAGGGCGAGTCGACTTAAATTCTGTGCGACGTGTCGTAGATTCAGAACCTGTGCGAGTCGTTTTTGCTTCAACACCAGTGCGACGGGTCGTAGCTTCAGAGCCTGCACGTGTCTTCGTAGATTCCGTTTCGCTTGGATCTGATGTAGATTCAGAACGGGCACGAGTCACTGTTGGAGACTCAGACTCAGGGCGACGCGTCGTAGCTTCGAAATCAGTTCGAGACTGCGTAGATTCGGCGCCTTCAAACGGCAAGCACTTTGCTTTGGAAGATGACTTCAGATTCGTAACCGTTTTGTCACTGATCTGGCCATCATGTTTATCTGACGAAACTTTGGTAGTACGAGTTTTGCTTGTTTTTGCGTTACTCGTCTTTGTGTCATCAGACTCACGTGAGCTTAGGATCGACATTTCTGTTGCTGCCAGACTTCCAGCTGCCAAGCTTGCCTTTCCCGGTCCTGTCTTTCCCAAACTAGATTTCCGAGTCCGCGACTGAGCACTTTTCGTTTTGCTCTTGGACCGTTCCAGAACCGCAGTTGAACTACCAAAGTTAGATCGCTCGGCCAGGCCGGCTGCTTTGGTTTGCATTTCCGATTGCAGCGTTTCGTTGAATGATGTTCGATGAACTGAACCATCTTCAAAATCAAGCTGTCGTTCATCACGAGCAAACGTGCGTGTTACAAACCATCCAAAAATTGGCAAAGTAAAAAACGGAGCCCAGCCGCACAACCATGCACCCGCACGATTCGATTTACTCGGAGCAGCTACAAAACTCTGCGACCGATTAAATTTCTGAAGCTGAGAGCTAACGCTTGGACCAGCCACTTGCGTTTTCGATGCGAAATCTTTACCTGAAATGGCTGTCCTTGCAGTTCCACGCTGTGAAAGCGATCCTGCAATTCCCATTTCATGTTGAGTTCCCAAAACCAAACCTTCTTTTTCTGTCGTGTCAGGCAAATCAGAAAACGATTCAGAAAATTCGGTACCTGATTTCAATGTAGGAATTTCAGTTTCGACGAGTGGTGACAATTTCTGTTGTGGTTGGTCGATTGAGCCGCCGAAAACATCTCTCGAATTAGCTCGATCAGATCGGGCATGGTCAAACTCTGGATTGACAATTTCGCTGAACAATTTCTCTTGCGAAGCAACCGCTGGCTCTGTGCCATTGGCCGGTGTTTTTTGACTTTGTGCAAATCCGGTTGGTCCTTCCAGCGAATCTACTCTAGTTTCGCGTGTTTGAGCTTTCGTAATTTGCTGCTCACGAATTGCAGCTTCTAACTCGTACAGGTCTTCTGGTCCGATTTCTTGCTCTTGAACAAGCTCGATTGCTGGTTCGGTGATCAAAGCAGGCTCAGTCGTAGCTGGCTTCAACGGCCCAACAACCGGCTCACGAGACAAATCGCTTGGTTTTGTTAATGCTAAAGTCTCTTGCTGCTCACCAGCAAACGAGCGATCTACTGGCACAGCGGGTGCAACAACCGTTGGTGCAATTCGCGCATCACCGCGTTCTCCAACAACACTTGGGGCAAAATCCTGCGTTTGAATCGTCTTGGCGATTCCCGCATCGTTGAAGTTCTGAACTGGCCGACTAGGCAATGGTTGTAGCGGTGAAGCTTGCGTTTGCCATTCGTTATTGCCAACGATTGGCGGCTCCAGATCAAGCTTATCCTGTTGCCGCGTTTCACGGTCAGCAAACTCAAATTCTAAATTGCCTGAACTTTGAGGTACCGGTGGTGCCACGGCTGCCTGCTTTCGCTGTTGCTCGTATTGGCGATATCGCATCCGATTTTGAAGTTCTGGCCGTTGAATTCTGCCAAGCGATTCTGAATGAATCCCTGATTCGAGAAGTTCCGATTCCTTACCAAGAATGTGTTGCCCTTGGGCTTGCTGCTGCAACTGAGTTTGTTGCTGCAACTGAGTACGCTGCAATCGAGTTTGTTGTTGCAATCGAATTTGATGCGACCGACTTCTTTGCAACTGACTCTGCAATTGAGTCTGTTGCAACTGAGTTCGGCGCAACTGTGCTTGTTCCAGTTGAGCTCGCTCAAGTTGAGCCCGTTGCAATTTAGTTAGCTCCGACTGCTTTGGCAGATATCGGTGTTGATTCGGGCTTGGGTTGCGCGATTGCCACGGTGTAAACGCATGTAGAAAGTTCCAGATTCTATCCGGCGTCTGAACTGCCGGTGTTTGAGCTTGAGCTTGCCTTTGAGTTTGCGTTTGTGCATGACTGACTGAACTACCGGCGATTAGGCCCACGCTCGCCAGCATACTGCTTGTAATAATTGCGAAACGAATTTTGGTTCTCATAAGTGACTCCTCGAAAATATTGTGTGTAACATTCGGTGCGTTTTGGCGCACTCAAGAACCCTATGTCAAATCGAGAGAGGTGGAGCATGAATGACGACACACTGCTCCGAATTAGGGATGACCCGTGCGGCGATCGCTGGGACTTGCCAAATCCCCGTTTTCCCCGACTCGAATTGTCCCGCCGTAGAAATTATCCGCATCGATTCGTTTCCGATTGTGATGGGATGATGCTTTTTAGATACACGTCAAGACATTCGTTTTCTTGATTCGCCGGTAGCGGAATTCGTCAAGACTTTCGAATCCTTCAATCCATTGCTGCTATTAAAGGCAACCTATACACAATTTGCACACGGGGCTTTTTGTGCGCTCAAATATTGCGTGCAGAAATAAACGATGGAAGTTGCCGAGGGAGGATTTCAAGCAATACTGGAATCAATAAACACCAAGAATCCAGCCCTCTAGTTGGGCAATTTCTTTTTGCGAATCCGTCAGCGGTGGCGATGAAAAATCACCCAGACAATCCAAGCAGTCCATGTCTCTGAGCCAGCAGGCGATCGAGTAGGCGTCCTGTTGGTCGGTCGTACGCAATTCGTGTGGATAACGATTGCGAAAAAGTGACGGGTAAGTCTCCGCAATTACGGACTGGCGATTTTTAAAACGCCAGCCATCGAAAGGCCAAAAATGTAGCCCTGAAACATCGTCACGTATCGTTTTAAGTAACGGCAATCCAGCATGAGTTGACTTGGCGACCGAACCTTGAACATCAAATCGAAAAACACTCTTGGCTGATGACGTCCATTGCTCGGTAAGTCGAAGTTCCGACGGTTCTCCCGATCGCTGTGAGCCCGCTCGAAACTGTTCAACCGTTGCATCTGCCGCATCCGTTGGCCAGTGTTTGGCGAAGTCACTTAAAAACTCAGGCCAAGAGTCAATCTTGTTACGATTGAAATATGAAATCGGAAATGAAAAGCCATGGTCGATTGCGACAATGCAACGATCTTCTTGTGACAGTCGCTCGATCAACCAATTGGTAATCTCCAAGCGATTCCAATTGCGGCGTTTGTTTGGCTTCGAAGCAGGCGACAAAACCATTACCGGCTTCGAATCGCCACGACCTTCGTAAACTTGAAGGGTCGCTGAGCGGGTCACCGGCGTTGCCGCGCCGCTATAATCAATTCCGATATAAGACTCAAATTTCATGAAACTCAATTATAAGGCTATCGTTTGTACGGCAAAGATCCAAAACGACTCAAGACATCCGAACGGTTGTACTTTCATAAACGTTCAAGTTGTCCGAATTGCAATTCACAATAAAGAACTGGAAGCTTGCAAACCGAAAGATGTATGCCTGCACCAAATGTCAAAAGTTATAAAGTGACCATGATCGAACGATTGCCTGAACAACTTCTTGAGCGAACCCGCGTTTTCGGTGGGAAAGGCTTGAGTGAAAACGCGAGTCCTGATGCGTTCGTTCTTTATTGGATGCGAACGGCCGTCCGTAGTGATGAAAATCCGGCGATGGATGTGGCTCGCTGGATCGCGTATCGGCAAGGGGTTCCGTTGCTGGTCTACCATGCCATCTCTGAGCACTATCGGTACGCGTCCGATAGGCATCACACGTTCATGCTTCAGGGCGCTCGTGATGTTCAGGCCCAGTTCGGCGAGTTGGGGATTAGCTACGCATTTCATCTCGCCACACGCGATGATCGCCGATCGCATTTGGCCACTTTGGCTGAGACCGCCTGCGTTGTGGTTACCGAAGACATGCCGGTTGATCCGCCGAGGCGTTTTTTGAATGTACTGAAGCGAAAAGTTGACACGCCGATTGTCTGCGTTGACACAGCCTGCGTCGCGCCAATGCAGTTGGTGAAAAAAGCTTACACGCGAGCGTTCAAGTTCCGGTCGGCGACCCAAGAAATTTATGCGGAACGATTAACACGAGCTTGGCCGGAAACAGACGAACAAGCCAAGCCTTTTGATATTTCGAAACTCCCCTTCGAGCCGCTGGATCTTCAGTCGGCAAACCTTGGCCAATTGATTGCCCGCTGTGAGATTGACCATGCGGTTGGCCCTGTCGTTGACACGCTCGGCGGCAGCAAAGCAGGCTACCGACGTTGGAACGCATTTAAAGAGAAGAATCTGGCTCGGTATGCCAAGCAAAGAAACAACGCTTTGCTGGATGGCGTCAGTCGCATGTCACCTTACCTGCACTATGGAATGGTTTCGCCGTTTCGGATCGCCCGCGAAACGGCGGAGATTGAAAACGCAGGATCTGAAAAGTACTTGGACGAGCTATTAATTTGGCGTGAACTGGCGTATGCGTTTTGTTTCTACCGGGAAGATCATGACAAATGGTCCGCGATTCCTGAGTGGGCTCAAGAAACATTGCAGCAGCACGCATCCGACGCGAGAGAAAACACCTACTCATGGGAGCAATTGGCCCGTGGCGAAACGAACGACGAATTTTGGAATGCGGCTCAAAAGTCTCTGTTGTTGAACGGCGAATTACACAACAACGTGCGAATGACATGGGGCAAAGCAATCCTCAATTGGAAACGCACTCCGCAAGAAGCCCTGTCTACTATCATCGACCTCAACCATCGGTATGCACTCGACGGCCGAGACCCGGCTTCCTACGGTGGCATTCTTTGGTGTCTTGGTCAATTTGATCGGCCGTTTGAACCAGATCAAAACATCATCGGCACGGTCAGGCCGCGACCAACATCGAACCATGCGACTCGGTTGGATACAAAGAAGTATTTGTCAAAGGTAACAACGCCTCGCTTTGCTCCCGTTCCAAACGTCGCCGTAATTGGAGCAGGTATTTCTGGTTTGTTTGCTGCCAGAACATTGAACGACCATGGGATGAATGTCACCGTCTTTGAGAAAGGGCGCGGAGTTGGTGGCCGAATGTCGACACGAAGTATTGGCGAGCGTGGCAGCGGACGAACGTTTGATCACGGTGCTCAATATTTCACGGCACGAGACCCACGGTTTATCCGTTACGTTGATTCGTGGATTGAACAAGGTGTCGTCGGCAAGTGGCCGGACACGGAACTTGGAAGCGATCAGAAAATCGTGGTAATTGAAAATGGAACCATCAAATCAGAATCAAGCGCCGACGACCGATTTGTTGGCACCCCAACCATGAATTCGATTTGCAAGCATCTGGCTCGTGACCTCGACGTTCATACTCAAACGCGCATCGCAAAAATTGCTAAGGTCGAAAGCGGCGTTCAGCTTCTCGGTGAATCAGGCGAATCTTTGGGAAAGTTTGACCGCTTGATTGTTACCGCACCGACGGCGCAAGCGGCTGAGTTACTGGTAGGCTTTCCCAAGCTGGCCGAGAAAATTTCAGCGATTCAAATGAATCCATGTTGGGCAACGATGGTGGCTTTTGAAAGACCGATCACCGAACAATGGACGGGAGCATTCTTGCACGGTAGTTCCCTTTCTTGGGCTGCTCGCAACAGCACCAAGCCCGGTCGCAAGCAGGATGCTGAGCACTTGGTCATCCACGCCAATCCTGAATGGACTGTCAAACATTGGGAGCATGACCCCCAAAAAGTTGCTCAAGCAATGCTGGCCGAATTCTGGAGAGTTTCTGGGCTATCGCAAGTTGGTCACGATCATTTGCAGTCACACCGTTGGAAGTACGCGATTCCTGTCCAGCCGTCTCAGGAACGTTGCTTCGTGGACGATTCCGGCGTTGCGATCGCATGCGGTGACTGGGCCAGCGGTTCGCGAGTCGAGGGTGCATTTCTCAGCGGCATGGCAGCCGCAGGTCGAATCCTTCGAACGCTTTCGCCAGCACATTCTGAACGTCCGCAGCAAACACGCCTCTTTTAGTTAGCGACGATTAGTCACGAACAAGGACGACAGCTAGCCAAAAATTGTTAGCTCGCAGAAATGGGGTTCGCCGACCTCGAGTAGGATGTTCGCCACTAACGGCCGCTTAATGCAATTGATGCAGCCAGTCGTGTGTGCCGATCGTGACATCCGTCGAATACTTTGATTCCCAATCGATTGCCCAAAAACTGATGAATCCCAATGGAATCATCAATGGCACTTTTCACCTCTAATTGCGAAGCTTAAAATTCGAAGTCGCTCGTTCGTTTAGGTTTCATGAACTCAAACGCCGATTTCAACCATCACTAATTGAGAGCGACACGCGTTCCATTGCGACTTGGTGCCTCTTTTATTTTTTCGGATTTCCAATGACCACCTCAACTGTTTCACGCGTATTCAATTTCTCTGCCGGCCCTGCAACGCTTCCGTTGTCGGTCCTGGAACAAATTCAAAACAATCTACTTTCACTGCCCGATGTAGGGGCCAGCGTTTTGGAGATTAGCCATCGAAGCAAAGACTTTGATGAAATCCTTGAAGACGCCACCACGCGAATCACTCAACTGGCCAACATCCCTGACACTCACGAAGTCTTGTTCCTCCAAGGCGGGAGTGCGTTGCAAAACGCCATGATGCCAATGAACTTCATAACCGATCCTTCGCAAACGGCAGACTATATCGTCACTGGAGCTTGGGGCAAAAAAAGTGCGGGCGAAGTTTCTCGCTTTGGCAATCTCAACGTCGCTTTTGATGGGGCCGATTCGGGATACAACCGCGTCCCAACTCAGGACCAACTTAATTTGACCCCTGACGCAGCGTACTGCCACTTAACATCTAACGAAACAATTCATGGCGTTCAATTTCGCGACCTTCCTGAACTTGAAAACGTCCCTTTGATCGCAGACAAATCGTCCGATATGTTCGCTGAGCCAATCGACGTTTCAAAGTACGGCATGATTTACGCTTGTGCTCAGAAGAACGCAGGCGTCGCAGGCGTCACTGTGATCATCATTAACAAAGAACTGATGAAACGTTCGGGCGACCGGGTGCCTAGCTATCTCGATTATGCGAAACACTCCAAAGGAGGATCGCGATTTAATACACCGCCAACATTTGCAATTTACGTTACTGGTTTGGTTTGCAAATGGCTTCAAGAAGAAATGGGCGGACTGGCTAAAGTGAAAAAATTCAACGAAGCCAAAGCCGAGATCCTTTACAAAGTGATCGACCAGAGCAACGGCTTTTATACAGGCCACGCCGCCAAGAACGATCGTTCGACCATGAACGTTGTGTTCAAATTAGACAACGACGAATCGGATGCGAAATTTCTAGCCGAAGCCGCCGAGTCAGGAATGACGACGCTAAAAGGTCACCGCTCGCTGGGCGGCGTTCGTGCTTCAATCTACAACGCGATGCCACTGGAAGGCGTTGAAACTCTTGCTCAATTCATGACTGATTTTGCTCAAAAGAATGGATAATCAAAGATGTCAGTTGCAACTCAACCACCAACCCAAACTAATTCCACTGGCGGCAAAATGGCACGCATCATCGTTCTCGACGATATCGCAACCGAAGGGCTCGCGAAACTTGATGCAGCTCCAGGAATCGAATACGACATCAAAACGGGCCTCAAAGGCGAAGAGCTTCGCGAAGCGTTGTCTCAATACGATGGAGCCGTTTGCCGTAGCGGCGTAAAAATCACTTCTGAATCTCTCGAAGGCAACAAAACTCTCAAGGCGATCGTTCGTGCGGGTGTTGGAACCGACAACATCGACAAACCAGCCGCGACGCGATTGGGAATCGTTGTGATGAATACGCCTGCTGGCAACACGATCAGCACCGCCGAACACACAATGGCATTGCTGCTGGGTCTTTCTCGCAAAGTCGGTCCTGCGTTTTCGAGTCTTCAGGCAGGCAGATGGGATCGCAAGAAATTTAAAGGCTCACAAGTTTTCGGCAAAACGCTTGGCATCGTCGGACTTGGTCGCATTGGCCAGGAAGTCGCGTCCAGAGCAAAAGCGTTTGGGATGGAAGTGGTTGGCTTCGATCCGTTCTTGTCCGCTGAAAAAGCAGAAGAGTTAGGCATCAATAAAGTCGCCGAAGTGAAAGACCTTCTGCCAAGTGTTGACTATCTGACGGTTCACACACCACTGACGCCTGAAACAAAAGGCTTGATCGGTCCCGCCGAAGTCAAATTAATGAAAAAGGGAGCACGGCTGGTCAACTGCGCCCGCGGTGGGATCTATGACAATGACGCACTCGTTGAAGGGCTTGAGTCAGGTCATTTGGGTGGCGTCGCATTGGATGTTTATCCTGAAGAGCCTTGCACGGACAATCCGCTTTTTCAAATGGACAATGTTCTTTGCACGCCGCACCTGGGCGCGAGCACCGAAGAAGCCCAAATCGAAGTCGCAGTCGAAGCCGTTGATCTGCTTATCAACTTTCTCACAACCGGCGAAATCAAATCGGCTGTTAACACGATTTCGCTGGACCCCGTCACGCTCAAAACCATGCGAAGCTATCTCGACGTGGCGCATCGTCTGGGAATTTTACTTGGCCAATGGCACGGCAAAGCAATTGATCGCTGCGAGTTGGAATTCCAAGGCGAAATTTCGACGAAAGATACACGGCTGCTCGTTTCAGCGTTTTGCGCCGGTTTGGTCGGTCACATCATCGAAGACTCCAATATCATCAACGCAGAAATGTTGTGTCGCGAACGTGGGATTGAGATCGTTCGAACATCCAACACTGAACCTGGAGTATTCAGCAGCGTGATTTCAGCCACCGTTAGTGGTGAAGGGTTGACTCGGCATGCAGGGGGAACGCTGTTTGGCAAAAACATGCCGCGACTTGTTCGGCTGGATGAGTATCGAACCGAAACTTATATGGACGGCAACCTTTTGATTTTCAAACACACCGACGTGCCAGGAATCATTGGCTACGTTGGAAACGTGTTGGCTGAAGAGAAAGTCAACATCGCTCAGATGGCCGTTGGGCGAACAGGAGGGCAGGGCGGTTCTGCGATTGGCGTCCTTAACCTCGACGCAACAGCATCGGCGCCAACTCTAAAGCGTGTGCTTGAAAACGACGCGATCAAGTCAGCGAATGTGATCCATTTGCCAGCCTCCAACGAACTGCCGGAATGGCTGATGTAAAAAGTCATCGTTCACGAGTGCCAGACACGGCGATTCCTCGTTGCAACTGCTTTTTGCGGTGTTGTCGCGTCGGGACTTGCCCAGCCCGCACGTTCCTCACTGAGTTTAAAATGCCCGTCAGGTTCTAACGCCTGTACGGGCTTTTTCGTCGACGATTTTTGAGGTTTAAACTAGGCTGGGTGTGAGAAGCTTGTTGCGATGACGCTGCAATCAGAAGTCTTGGCGTCCTACTCTGCAAACTTCCTATTCATAACTACGCTCATGGATGAAGCATTTGATCTCACGGTCGGGATCACAACTTTCGTCTGGATTCCATGAACCTAATCGTTGGATTTGTAATTCTGCTTTGCCTTGTCTGCAGCGAAATTCGCTCCGCAGAAGCTGCAACCGATCTATGGACACGCATGTCACTCGTGTTTGCGGTCGCCATGATGGTCCCTGGCCTTGCTTTGTTCCAAACATTGTTTGTTACTCGGCGAATTCAACAAACTGAAATTCCTGATGAGCAACGAGACTTGATCCTCCGTCGATTGTCGACGTGCCACAGTGCGGTCTGGTTAGCGGCAAGCGTCGCGATAATCTGGGCTGTTCGCTGGCAGGACGTGGTCCGCGGGAATTGGAACCTGGACCAATGGCCACTGCTGGATGAAATTCTCATTCTCGCGCCAATCGTATTATCACTTGCGGCGTCGTGGGCAATCTTCTACGAAATCCAGGGCACGCTTGGCGAAGAAGCCAGTTCAAGAATCCGATTCAGTCTCACCGATTGGAAGAACCGTATTGCTTACGTTTCGATTCGGTTTCGAATTTACATTTTGCTAATCATGATTCCGATTTCGATTGCTGTTTTGGCCCGCGACCTGGAACCCTGGGTTCGCTCAATGCCAAATTGGGGGATCGGCTTGTCTTACGCTGTAGGAACGCTATTGGTGATGGCAGCATTTCCGTTTGTGATTCTGCTGATTTGGCAAAACCGCACTATTAGTGATCAGGAATTAAAAACCGAATTAGTGGAGACTTGTGAAAAACTAAAATTGCACGTCTACGATATCCGCGTTTGGAAGACCGGAGGGCAAGTCATCAACGCATTGGTTGCTGGGGTCTTACCAAAGTTTCGCGTCATTTTGTTGTCTGACGAGTTGCTAAATCGTTTCCCAAAGAATGAATTGTTGGCGATCGTTCGCCATGAAGCCGGGCACCTGCGTCTTTGGCATCTGCCGGTTCGAATCGGGTTTACAATTTTGCCACTGATCGCATTGACTATCGACGAACAAAATCCAGTTGGCGTTTTGAGCTGGACAGAATCAATACTGATGGGCGTTGGATTGCCAGGAGGCACCGGTTTGGCATTACTCGGCGTGGCTTATCTGTCCTACCTGTATTTTTCAATCTCATGGCTTTCGCACAAAATGGAATACGAGGCGGATATTTTTTCCTGCCAAACCACTGGAATCCAACCCAAGATCGATCCGAATTTGGCTGGCGATATGTACGACGCGCTGCTCCGGTTGGCTTCGATCACTCCCGGGCAATATGAAAAGAAAACGTTGCTTCATCCGTGCATTCGAGATCGCCTCCAAGTCGTCCAAGTGATTGCTTCGTCACCTGAAAAAGCAGAGACGTTTAAAAAATCTTTTGCCCGGCGTCGACGTTTTGTGATCGGTTTTCTTTCTGCGATTTGCATTGCCGCGTACCTGATCAGCCTTTAATCAGGTCTTCTTCGGTCATCGGTAACATGTTGGCCAGAAAGCACTTGCTGAAACGTGCGTGATCGTGCGCTAAGTCCGAGGGAAGACGGGCTTTCCACAAATCCGGCTTGATCGTTACGACTGTGCGTTGAAAGGCAAGCGAATCTGCAATTTCCACCCGTCCCCAAGCAACGAGTGCGTTTTTAAGGGCTATATATCTTTGATGGTTAGAAGCGATTCTCCATCAGTCTCTGACCCGGACTTTTTGTCACCATTCAATTCCCCCTTCCGGGCGCTCCAAAATGCCAATAACCACAGCCTCATTGGTTCAACAAATTCAATCAGCAGTTGTGCATAATCCACACCTCAATCATCGCAAGATGCACATCAAGACCAAAAAGGGTCGAGTTGTGCTTGAAGGTACGGTTCAAACATTTTTTGAAAAGCAAATGGCTCAAGAAGCACTTCGCAAAATCGAAGGCATTGATTCCATCGAAAACCAACTGCAAGTTAATTGGTCCTAGTCAATTGGTCCCAAAGTCAACTGGTAATTAAAATGAGCAACAAACAAGATCTTTGGTCTGCACAATTTTTTTCCAAAGCCGTCCTCGGCGACACATCTGAGCAACGTCGTCTGGGAAACCGGCTGGCCACGATGTCAATGATCAAGTTTACACTTGTCATGATTGGATTGGTTGGAGCCGTTGCTTACTACGTGAGTGTCAACGGATAGGCCAAGGCTACCAACGGCCGCTACCACGGCGATCGATCGACCAAACAGACAATAAAAAAAGGCGACATGCAAGAAACATGTCGCCTTTGTTCGTTTGGTTTTACTCAAAAGTCGTCTATTTAAGGCCTAAAACTAGGCCCCATCATTGACATCGCTTGCTCGATCGACTTCTTCAGAAACGCGTTGAATCCATCAGGTTTTGGAACGACAAGTTTAACTTGCTCACCATCCAATTTCGCATTCAATGACTCAAGAATACTTCCCATCACAGCAGCGCCTTCGGGGTCCTGTTCTTTCATCGCCTGAACTTGCATATTGCCGCCTAATTTGGCCATACCCAAAATCCCGTCCAAACCGCTGTGAAGCTCTTTAGCTTCTTCGGAATTGACTCCTGTCGCTGTCAAATTCAAGAGATTCTTGCTGTTGGCAACGTCTAGAGTAATTGACAAATCATTCATGTTGTCAACAAGGTTCAAAAACTCACCAGTCATTGGATCAGCACTTTCTTTGGCCATCGCGACAGCCTCGCCAATCAAGCCTTTAGCTGCATCCAGATCAGCAACAATACGAATCGTTTCTTCTGACGAAGTCGCAGTCCAAGCCTTCATCAAACGGTCGGTCATCACTTTCCGGTTATCCTGGAACAAGTAAGCTTTAGTTCCGACTTCCATTAATCCAGATTTTGGAAAATGGATTAGCATTTCGGGTCCATCCTCGGGAGGCATGTAGAAAGTTTTACCGTCATGCTTAACGGTACCACCGTTATCTTCTTCAAGCTTCTTTTTTAACATTTCGCAAACTTCATTGTCTTCGAAATGGCTTTGCATGAAGAATTCTGGTGTCGGTCCACCCGACGCGACTCCCTGAGCAGCGTCCATGTTTTCGGGAGCACTCATGGCGCCGATGACTTTTTTGAGCTTGGACATATCCATGCCGTCCATGTTCGGCATTGAACTCATCATTGTCCCAAGATCAAGCGCTTTGCCAAGCTCACCGTCTTTGACCAAATCCACCCGGACCTCAAAAGCAAGAACCGCTTTTTGTTTTTCTTCGAGTGGTGCAGTCTGTCCGATTACCGGCGCACAGACGGCAGCCAACAATAGGAACAAAGAAAATGCCACTGTACGCATATTAGAACTCCCAAAAATTAAAATTAATTCGATTTGACTCGGAAACTTGTTCGCTGAGTTTACGAAAAGATTGACTCAAAAACTACAAGTGATGGCAACAATATTGACTAAATTCCATCGCACCTTTTCGTGGACCATCACGAATCAGTTATACCCGAACCTCAATTCTTGGGTTTCAGTATGGCGCTTTTAATCAAGGAATTCGAGAAAAATGCCTGCTTACTTAATTGAGTCGACCGCAGCTTTTAAAGCCTCTGGAATCTTTTCCGGGTTTTTGCCGCCTGCTTGAGCCAGATCAGGCTTGCCGCCGCCACGACCACCAACAACGGTGGCAACTTCTCCGACCCATTTGCCAGCATGCAATCCACGATCAACCAAGTCACGACTAAGGCCACTTGCAAGTGTCACTTTGCCTGCTGAAGGGCTGGTCATAAACATGATTGCGACGGGCTGGGTCTTTTTGCGAATTTCATCGATCAAACGAGACATCAAACCTGAATTGGCACCTGGAAGCTCTTTGGCAATCACGCGAATGTCACCAACCAGTTCCGCCGATTCAATCAGTTCATCCACGTCAACATTGGAAGCAGAACTGAGTTTCTCAATCTCTTCGTTCAGCGATTTTATATCGGCCAACATCGATTCAACACGTTCAGCAAGACTAAGCACCGGGATGTTGAGTGATTTAGCCGTTTCGCGCATCGCAGAGCGAACTTCGACATACGGTAAAGTCTGTGAAGGATCGGGCTTTGACTCAGGATTCGGTTTTGGATTCGCTTTCTTTCCGGAACTCAATTCCTTTTTTAGATCCTTGACATACTGGCTCAAATTCCCAACTGCGACGGGAATGTCATTTAATCCCACCTCAAGCTTTTTAGAAATTTGATCAGCTGCGTTGCGAATTTCCTGCTGGTTCTGTTTGGCTTTCTCTCCCGTCAGCCCTTGAATACGCCGGGTTCCTGCTGACATATTTTCTTCAGATACGATTTCAAACGCAGCGATCTCGCTCGTGTTATCCAAATGGATGCCACCACAAAGCTCTTTGCTGAACTCGCCGATCGAAACCATGCGAACGGGGTCAGGGTATTTCTCGCCAAACAACATCATTGCGCCCGTTTTTTGAGCTTCAGCCAACGGCAAGATCTCGGCTTTGATCGAAGCCGACTCTGCGATCCGTTCATTGGTCTGTCTTTCGATAGTCGCGAGCACCTCGTCGCTGATCGGATCCATGCTCGCAAAATCGAAACGCAAAATGTCTTCGGAAACTTTGGAGCCGCGTTGCTGAGCTTCTTTGCCAACATTTTGTTGAAGCGCATGATGCAAGATATGCGTCGCACTGTGAGCGCGACGAATTCCATCTCGACGAACAGAATCTACCGTTGCGATAACCTCGTCGCCGGCGCTAATTGAGCCCTCAGTGACTTTGCCTTCGTGAATGAAGATGTCGCCGTCTTTTTGAGTGTCGGTGACTTCGAATTTTCCAATGGGTCCAACAATTATTCCTGTATCGCCGACTTGGCCGCCCGACTCCGCATAAAACGGCGTCTCAAGCAAAATCACCTTTTGCTTTTTCTCTGATGGGGCGAGTTTGTCTTGCCGGGATTGAACAATTACCTTCCTGTCGTTGCCTTCGTCATCTTTTTCTGTTTCCGTATGCTCATCAACTAAACCGCATACAGATGTTTTAATTTCAACAGAATCGTAGCCACCAAATTTGGTTAATTTGAACTCCTGCTTAATCTCATCAACAGGTCCAGCATTACCCATCACAGTTTTCTCGCCAGTACCGCTGATCGTTCCATGCGCTTCCATCGCAACATCGAATTCTGCCCAATCGAAAACGAGTCCGTTTTTCTCAGCAACCGATTCTGCAATTTCAGCAGGAACGCCGTGCGTTTGATAGGCTTCTGCCACACCAACTGCATCGAGTTTCTTGTTTCCAGTTCGTTTTGCCTCATCAGCAATCGCCTGGATTCTTGGAATCCCTCTCTCAACAAGTGAATAGAACCCTTTCTCTTCTCCCTTGATCACATCAGTAACCCGATCGACCGTCTCTCGCAATTCGGGATACGGTTTACCAAGCTGTTCAACGACGCTCGGAACAAGTTGATAAAGAAACGGATCGCGCAGCCCCATTTCGTAACCTTGCAGCACCGCACGGCGAAGCAATTGGCGAATAACCGATTCTTCTTTCTGGGCACCTGGATAAACATTCTCATGAATTGCCAACGAGCAAGCACGCACGTGATCGGTGATCCGGCGCAAACGACGACCGTTGTCAGAATCCGGTTCGTATTTCACGCCGCATACTTCGGCAGCGGCTTCCACGATTGGCATCAATGTATCGATGTGGAAATTGGTTGACGCTCCTTGAAGCGTTGCTGCCGTTCGCTCCAACCCCATACCTGTATCGATGTTCTTGCTCGGCAAAGGGCTCAAATTTTCTGGCGGATCACCTTCGCGATTGAATTGTGTAAACACAAGATTCCAAATCTCGCACTCCGGCCCATTGTCGGGGTGGAAAAAGATCTCACTACACGGGCCACAAACTCCATCGGGACCTTTGGAGGGAGCACTTGCTGGCCAAAAATTTTCTGCTTCGTCGAGACGTTGAATTCGATCCAGCGGCAAACCGACTTCTTTGTGCCAGATATCAGATGCCTCGTCGTCATCCAAATAAACGGTCACGCTCAAACGACCTTTGTCTAACCCCAGCCATTTTTTGTCAGTCAAAAACTCCCAAGCCCAGTGGATCGCATCTCGCTTGAAATAATCACCAAAACTGAAGTTCCCGAGCATCTCAAAAAACGTGTGGTGGTACGCCGTGCGACCAACGTTTTCGATATCGCCCGTTCGAAGACATTTTTGCGAAGTCGTTGCGCGTGTGAATTCAAGCTCAACTTTCCCAAGAAAATGATCCTTAAACTGGTTCATTCCCGCGGGCGTAAAAAGCACGGATTTGTCCCACTTGGGAACCATCACGTCGCTTGCACAAACCGTGTGGTCTTTGGTTTTAAAGAAATCCAGATATTTTTCGCGTAGTTCGTCAGTCTTCATGTCAATTCCAGGAGGTTCAGGAGAGCCTTAAATATATCGCGAGGGGCGAAAACGTAGAAGATAGTTGGAATGCATTGGATTCGGCTGAATCGAGCTTTCAAACAATGCTTGCCATACAAAACTTCAACTTCTGCTGCTCAAACGCTCCTCCACCAATTATCGTCGTGAATCAAGACAGGTTTGCCGTGCGAAGGTTCTGTCGTTGGGGTGGAAAAGAAATGGAGAAATGCGGATCAGGGAGCTTGAAAAGGCATTTGAAAACTTACGAAAAAAGCCCGACCCTGAAAATGGCTTTCAAGGTCGGGCGTAACTGCGGGTCAGTTTTTCAAGCGAATTCGAACACGCTTTCAACTTAGCTCTTTGGAATTTCAGTTTTGGCTTTTTTATCAATATCCTCAAGCACCTCATGGATATCTTCGACGTAGCCACCGGCTTCGAGAACTTTGTTACGAATCTCTTCGCAAATGTCTTTGTTCTCGATCAAGAAGTTTCGAGCCTTTTCTTTACCTTGGCCGATGTGAGTTCCATTGTATTTGAACCAGGAACCGCTTCGAACCACGATCTTGTGAGCCACGCCCAAATCCAACACGTCGCCTTCGTAGCTGATGCCGTTGGAGTGCATCATGTCAAACTCAGCGATACGGAACGGAGGCGCGACTTTGTTTTTGACAATTTTCGCTTTCACTCGCTGGCCGACTTGAACATCGCCATCTTTCAAAGCACCAATGCGGCGAACGTCGATTCGAACTGAAGTGTAAAACTTCAAAGCACGACCGCCGGGAGTTGTTTCCGGGCTGCCAAACATGACACCGATTTTCTCGCGGATCTGGTTAATAAAGATCGTACAAGTTTTGCTGCGGGCAATCGCACCAGTAAGCTTACGCATTGACTGGCTCATCAAACGGGCTTGAAGGCCAACGTGAGAGTCGCCAATTTCGCCTTCGAGTTCTTTCTTTGGTACCAACGCGGCGACCGAGTCAACGACGATCACATCGACAGCGTTTGATTTGACCAACATCTCAACGATCTGCATCGCCTCTTCACCACTGCTTGGCTGAGAAACAAGCAACGTATCAAGCGAGACGCCCAGCTTCTTTGCCCAAGTCGGATCGAACGCGTGTTCTGCGTCAACAATCGCTGCAATGCCGCCCTTCTTTTGAGCTTCGGCAATCGTATGAAGAGCCAATGTGGTTTTACCGCTGGATTCCGGGCCGTAGATTTCAATGATTCGGCCAGACGGAAGTCCTGAACCACCCAACGCCATATCGAGCGAAAGGCTACCTGTTGAGATGCCGCGAATCTCTTGTTTGGAATCGTTACCCAAAGCCATGATTGAGCCGGTACCGAATTGGGCTTCGATCTGCTGAACGGCTGTTTTAAGCGTATCGTTCTCGTCCAGCATTTTGTCTACGGCGGCGACCTCATTTTTTTTCTTGGCTGGGCTTTTTTTGGCTTTTGCGGCGGGCTTGGCTGCTGCTTTTGACTTTGCCATGGCTTTATCTTCTTTGCTGTTAGTGGATGAATTTTTTGTTGATGTATCAGTATCTTTTTTGGACGTGTCTTTTTTTGGCTGGGTGACTACCGAATCCGTTTTGGATTTAGTTTTCGATTCAACTTTTGAATCAGTTTTCGGTTCAGTTTTTGATTCAGCTTTCGCATCCGTTTTAGCGGCGACTTTTGAATCCGCTTTTTTTGAATCAGTCTTTAAACCGGCTTTCAAGTCTGATTTCGCATCCGTTTTCAAATCGGTTTTTTTAGATTCAGTCTGTTTAGAATCCAGTTTCGATTTCGGACTTGTCTTAGAATCCAATGCATCATTGGAAGGAAGAGTTGCAACTGCCGTGCTGCCGTTTTTTGAAGGTGCGTTTGACGCATTTGTTTTTGTAGCCATCGTTGTCTCCAGCCGTGAAGTTAATTGGAAGGCATCAGTACAATATGACTTGTAAAACATGTTTACAAGTGCCTTCAAGTGCCCTCGCAATTACTATTGGCTTGCCTAGGGACACGTTAGGTCCGTTGCGGCAAACATTTCTGCGAAGTTTTTTCGGCTCAGAAAACCTGCCAGCACCCAAGCCCAGAAAAACACGGGTCGAAAACACCCAACTAGTGGACACGCGTTAACTATCGGAAAAATTGGGGTCAATCGTGATGCAAAGTCTCCAAAATGAGCTTTCTCGTTAACTATTGGCCCAACGGATGAGCCATTTTGCTGTTCGAGAGGAGCTTTTTTGGTTGAATATCAAGACCGCCAAACGGCAGGATTCGGCGCATAAAGCCCAGAAGGAAAAAAAGCGAAAAAAGTTCAACACATCCAGAATCAACGCTGCCATTTTCGATTTAGATTCAAAAACGGTCATCACACGGTCGTGACTATCTCGACACCAGCAATGTCGCCAACAGGAACACCAACAATCCAATCGGATAGACAACACCAACATTCGCCATGTTCGATCCCGTGAGATTGTCGAGCGCTTCCTGGGTGTCATCGAGACTATCAAGTTTCCCTTCTCCTTTGGCGGTAGCATAAACGGCAAAGAAACTGACCATCTCGGGAATGCTTGTAACCACTCCCAGAATCCAACCTGCGATCGCTGGATGCACTCCGAGTTTCTGGACCACAACACCCGTTGATTCACCCAGGAACGTTCCGGCTATGGCGATCGCGACGAGCGAGCTGATTCCAAGCATCAATCCCACTGGGAGATTACCAGTTGCCTGCACGTCTTCTTCGCTCACAGATTCAGATTGATTTACCTTACGGTCAACGACTTGATAAAGAACAAAGAAGGCGAGCAAAAGCGGAACAAGAAACCACTGGGTATCCATTCCAAACAGCATCAGAACCAGCGGTACCAAAATCGCCAGCGTCGCAAACAGGATTTCGTCAAAGAAACGTCTGTTGAAGAATTCGCGAAACTGGCCGTACTTCAACACGGCCAACAACATCAGTCCCGCGTTGATAATATTGGAGCTGGCTATATTCCACAGACCAGCTTCCCACACTCCAGCCATTCCAGCGGCGACCAAGCAAACGAATTCAGGAACCGAAGTCGCGTAGCCGGTGACTTGGCCACGCATCTTCGCTTTCCAATTCATCGCGTCTGCGATTTGGTCAATGCCACGTAGCAAGCCATATTTTACAAACAAGATAATGGCGGCCGCTGAGAAGAGCATTGTCAAAACTGACATGAATATTCTCTGCTATTGAGTGGCAAGGAACTTCTCGTTGAACTGCACGTTGAACTTCTCGTGAAGTGCTTGATCGAACTTCTCGTATGAACTACCGCTTTCTTGAAAACGGAATCCGATCGTTTAACCAATCACTGAAGCCAAATGCTCTTTCATTGAACCATTGAGACGTGGGCCGATATTCTCAACAACGCGCGAAGCAAAATAGTTGCCCCACTTTGCCGACTGAGCCGCGTCGAGACCATTAGTGATTCCGTACAGCGCTCCACCTGCGAACGCATCGCCGGCTCCAACCGTGTCGACGGCTTTGACAGGAAAACCTGGCACCACGGTCACGTTGCCTTTTTCTACAACGTTGCAACCATTGGAACCATCAGTGATAAATGCCAAGTCACAGATGGCAGCCATCTTGGTGGTGCACTCTTCAAGACTTTCCGAACCAAAGAACTGACGGGCTTCGTCTGCGTTACAGAAAATGATGTCACAATATTCTGAAACGACTTTGTGAAAGTCATCTGAGAATCGGTCGATCAGAAACGCATCCGAAAAAGTAAACGCCGCGCGGACGCCCAGTTTTTTGGATTGCTCAAACGCTTCCACACAAGCCGCTCGTGGCTCGTCCGCATCCCACAAATAGCCTTCGATGTAACTGCATTTTGACTGAGCCAACAAATCGAGGTTGATTTCGGACTTATTCAACGTTGTCGAAATCCCAAGATGCGTGCACATCGTTCGCTCCGCATCGGGAGTCGTCAACACAACGCAAGTTCCGGTTGGCAAGCTGGATTCAGGAGCAGCCGGGACAGGGAACTGGATCCCGCACTCTTCCATATCTTTTTTGTAAAATTCGCCGTTGGTGTCCGACGCGACTTTGCCACAGTAGACTCCTGTACCGCCGCTTTGAGCGATTGCAACCATTGTGTTGGCCGCCGACCCGCCGGAGGCAAGCTGCAAGTCTTGACGCTCAAGTTTCGAAAGCACATTGGCTTGATTCTCAGTGTCCATCAGTGCCATGCCGCCTTTGCCAACCCCAAGGTCGGTGATCAATTGATCGTCGACTTGGGCCAAGGTATCAACAATCGCGTTGCCAACTCCGAACACATCGTACTTTTTATCTGCCACTTGCTTTTTCCTGCTTGCTGTTTCTGAACGTGGAATGAATAAGTACTACAGTCGCAGGTTTTAAGATGCGGGCTTAGTACCAGGCCACGTTACCTCGAGTTAATTTAGCCCATCATTATTAGGGAATTTAACTCAACCGCAACCGGCACAAGAACGTTCACATATTTGATGATGCTGTTGAAGGTGTTATTACCGGTCGTTAGTTAGCGACGCTTCGTTTAAGTAATCCCGCGCAACGCTCTCGGCACCATTGGCTGAACCCAATGCACCCCAGACGCCATAATGACTTTCCATTTGCGCCAGGTCTTCAGCTGAAGCCGTTGGATGCGCCTGATCGCCGACGTCAATGTCAGCCATTATAAGATGAGCTGATCCATCACACATCGCAACAACGGATCCACCAGAATGGTTTGTGCTTGCCGAAAACAGGCCATCCACATCCGCTGCTCCACCCACCAAAACGGACGGACTTCCCGGTGGCAAGATTGTGTTGACAAGCCCCGGCCCACCTGTGCCGTTGGCCCAATTGCCGCCACGAGAAATATGCCCAAGTTCGACCGACGGTTTATAGCGACGCGAACCATCAATCAAATTTAAAGTGAGCGACGGATTATTTAGATACTTCATCGATTGATTGACGGCATATCGGCGACCGGCTGAACGTTCACTGAATCCTCCGATTTCAGCCATCATGATTGTGTTGCTTGACCCATCAGTGAAGTTTTCGAACTGTTGTTCCAAGCCAACCGCAAACGCGCCTCGAATGACTTTGGGCGAGTGGACGTTCCTTCCAACATCACCAATTGAAAACGCATAGTGAGTAGCGCCATACTCGGAATCAACGACAGGAAGGCTGGGACAGAGAAACCCGTGTTGCTGCTGAGCCCAAACCGGATGTCCGACCGCATCAACATCTGCAAATGCTGGAATTGTCGCACCGTCAACTTCGTGGGCTTCATCATAATACGGCCCTGAATATCGACCCATGAAATTCAGAATCGAAAGCAATCCACTGTACCGATCCGTTGTCTTGGGCAATTTGTTTTTCTCTGTTCGTCCGATTCCCGCCGGTCGAGGAAATTCTCGGTGGGCACTTTCGTAATTGTGAAGGCTAAAGACTAACTGGCGAATATTATTTATACACGTAGATTTCTTCGCCTCGTTCCGAACTTGCAAGACTGCAGGTAACAGGATCGCAATCAAGACACAGATACTTCCAGCAATGACAAGCAACCCAACCAACGTGAATCCTGACCGGCCTGTCTGGTTTAGATTATTCAACCGCTTCATACAGATCCTCCAAATCGTTGTTTGAGATTCGATCCACGTCATCCGGCTGCCAGCGATTCCAGGCTTCGAAAATGATCAACGGGAAAAGCCAACTAGCCCAAGCGCTAAACTGATACGTCCCATGCGAATCGACGCCCAGCCCGAGGAATACCATTGAAAGAATACGAAGCAAGATCGGTGAAAGCAACAATATAACCAAGCGGCTGGCCCAACGACGATGCTGAATCAAATCGCGTCGTCGGATATGTGCGACCGCCTGAATCGCTGAGACTATCGTAAAGAAGGAAAGAAATGCGAATCCGGCTCCAGCCCAAGCACCAGTGTGAGCTCGCGTCGCCATGACTAAACCGCTTGGCACCAGCACAATCGCAATCAACAGAAACTGGACTTTGCCCAATGCCCGATGAATCCCAAGCCGAACGCCTCGGGTTCCAATTCGATAAAGATACATCGCAATGAGGATCGCAAACGGCCCGCAAATAACGTGCGAATAAAATGCGATTCGATAAGCCCCAGCGAAAAACGCTTGACGGCCTTTGAGAAAACCTGGCGCCTGAAAATCTGGCGGAAAATAAGTGTGGTACTGGCTAACAATTCCAACCAAAACAAATAGCACGATCACGATCGTCAGAACGCTGCTGGTTTTCTTTATCAGAAAAAGAGAACTTCGCGGTTTGACCATGCTTTCGTCAATCGTTGGTTTGCCGAACGAATTCTAGCTCGGCACACAGAGCACCGTTTGACACAGCTCAATTTTAGCCCGTTACCGGAAGCCATACAAACGTTTTCGCGCGAGGCTTTAATCGCTTTTTCGTTTCAACCACACAGCCTGGCATAGAACAATTGCTCAGGCCCTTTGTGAGAATCAAACGTCCAAGCTAAACTGCTTCGATGGCAACTATACGAACTTTTATTGGCATCAAAGCATCACAGCGCGTGACCAACAATGTCACCAGCGTTATCAACCGACTGGCAGCGACCAACGACCAATACCGCTGGATGGTTCCGGAGAACTTGCACGTCACTCTGAACTTTGTTGGTGATGTGGTGGATATCGAAGTCCCTGAACTTTGCAAATTACTCAAAGAGGCCGTCGAGCCGCTGGAGTCGTTTGATATGTCTCTACAAGGCGTCAACGGATTCAACAGCGCACAAGAACCGCGTGTACTTTGGATCGGCGTGGATGAAGGAACCGACTCGCTGAAACAACTCAACAAAACCCTCGGTGACGTGCTTCATCATTGGGGCGTTAACAAAGATCGCAACGAGTACGTCCCTCACATGACGCTTGGCCGACTGGGTCGCGCCGGAAGATGGAATGATGAACTGTTGGAGCTTGTTCATAAACTGCGAAATCACGATGGCGGTTTCTGCCATGTCAGTGAAGTGATCGTCTACTCCAGTTACCTCGACAAAAGCGGACCGACGTACACACCAATGGCTCGCATCAAGCTAAAGGGTTAAAGCGATCGAACCGAATCCGAATTGAGCCGTTTTGGCGATAGCCACGGTTAAGCGCCATTGGCCAAAGGCCAAAACGCGCGAGTAAAGTGTCGACATGATGCAGCCCATCGTCGTACAGAATTTCGAGTCTCTGGCATTTCAATCTTCGGAAAACCAAGTTCGCCACGATCAATTTTTGAGTCGCTCACAATTTGTTCGTTAGCGTTTAGGGATTATATAGAATCTCGGCGTCGGGTAACGCTGCATGAAGTTGGTCGGTAAGTTCCTTGGGCGCTCCGTTTGTACCACCCCGAAGATTAAGGTGTTTGACGGATTTAAATTTACACAACCGTTCGACGACATCAGGGCTCCACCTGAATCGCCTCAAGTCAATTCTTTCGATCGGATGGTTGACCACCAAATCCAGTATTGTCATGTACTCAGCATCCCAGAGGCACAGTGAAAGCGAATTCAGCTTCTTCAGATTCTTTAGTTCACTATAGTCTTCAATTTTACAATATTGGATTCCAAGGGTGGTTACGTTTGGACATTTGTTTAGAACGGAAAGGTCCTTCAGTTTGTAACAATTTCGAAACGAAACGTAATCCAGTTTTGACAAATCAATGTCTTCGTCAAATATTCCGATAAAATCTTCTTCGCCTTCGTCATAATCGAAATGAATCGTTTTCACGTACGAAAACAAGTTGTCCGTCGAAAATCGACGAAGCCATTCCGGTGCTAAAGACCTAGTCGTTTTATTGTTGGGCGAGGATTCATGTGCGTAGTAGACGGTAAAGAAGACGTGGCTCAACGCCTCCTTGCCCGTTATCTGGGTCGCTTTGGCGCGATAACGATTGACAATTTCGTTTTCCCTTTGCGCTTTTTCAATGTGAAACGAAAGCCAAGCCAATAGACCGGCTGCCACCAGGATCAAGATGAGCAAACCGCGAAGGCTGAACCTCAAGAATTTTGAGCCTTTGGGTTTTGGTTGGGACTCGAGTTGGGAAGGCACGGTTGTTTGGTCGTTCATTGAATTCTGTCACCGAAAGTAACGACGGGCAGCTATTAACTACATCATAACTTAGTCACGTCTTCAGCGCTTGCTTCGCCGTAGCAATTTCGAGTTTCTGCCATTCCAAGTTGACCGGGTCGGGCAAGAAATCCTCCACGAGCTGAACGATTCTGAAGAGTTGAGCTTGGTCGGCGTAAGAAGTTTAACCACAGAGGACACAGAGTAGCACAGAGAGATGGATTTATAACTCTGTGATCCTCCGTGTCCTCTGTGGTTAAAAAAAATGCGCGGCGATGGGGCGACTTCAAGGAACTTTGTAAGTCCACTGATTTAAAATCGTTGACCTAAAAGCGTTGTCGCAAGCGGACCTCAAGCTTCGGTGACGCGCACCACCGTGCTTGCATTCGCCCATTCAAATCGTGGTCAACAAACAATCAAGTGGGTAAACGATTCGCAATAATTTGTGGAATCCATTGCAGCCTGAACTATGACCGATCCAGGCCGGCCATTTATCTGCTGTCAAGAACTCAGAAGACCCGATTTTCGGAATTCCGAACCACTAAAGCCCCGATTTATTAACTTGAAATTCATCTTTGGATGAGGGCAAACCAAACATTACATAATTATTACACGCGCAAAACAGACTGAAGATTTATTGTTCCGATCTGTTTTATATACTTCCCATCCTAAAACTGCGGTGCAGTTTCCCTCAACCTCTCGACCTCCCTTTAATCGACAAACCAATTTGGTCGAGCGATTTTTCAAATGATGTTTCACGTTTAGGAAACGTGAATTAAAGGAATATAAATGGCTTCTGTTACACAACCCGAGACCCCTCCAAAGTCCCCCCTCAAATACTCATCACTAAACTCAATTGCTCTTCCGCATTCTGATGCAGTATTGCCAGAGCTTGCTGCGCCGGAAGTTATTGCGGACAAACATTCACATCACGACCAAGCCCATGATCACGACCATCATCATGACGAAGTGGTTTTTGATGACAACTCGCTGGGCAAACGCTTAATCATTCTCGGTACCGTGTTGTTCCCATTGGCAGGCATGGGATTGGCCATTTATATGGCTTGGCAATTCTCAATGGTGCGTTGGTTAGACGTGACAATGCTTATCGGTGGCTGGTATCTCACCGGGATGGGGATAACGATCGGTTACCATCGGATGCTGACCCACCGTTCATTCGAAGCCGTTCCTTCTGTCCGCTGGTTTTGGACGGCAATGGGAGCACTTGCCGTTGAAGGTTCACCAATCGATTGGTGCATGGTTCACCGAAAGCACCATCAGTTCTCCGATCATCATGGCGACCCGCACTCTCCGCATCTTCATGGCGAAGGATACTGGAACGCGATCAAAGGGTTTTGGCACTCGCACACTGGTTGGATGTTCAACTCGAATTGGTCAAAAACCGAACGCCAAAAATATGTGCCTGACCTGATTGCCGACCCTTTGTTGGCCTCGATCGACAAACGATATTACATTTGGGTGACGGTGACACTTCTTATTCCAACAGTCATTGGCGGCATCGCAGCTTTGTTTGGCCCAGTCGTTTCATTTGCCTCGATCGCGCTAGGAGCTTCCTTGGGATTTGTCTGGGGCGGATTGGCTCGCGTTTGTCTTTCGCACCATATGACTTGGTCGATTAATTCGGTTTGCCACGTTTTTGGCTCACGCGATTACAAGTCATCTGATGACTCGCGCAATAACTTCTTCTTTGGCATCTTCAGTCATGGAGAAGGCTGGCACAACAACCACCACGCATTCCCAACGTCGGCTCGGCACGGGCTGAAGTGGTGGCAATTCGATCTCAGTTGGGTGATTATCCGAGGCTTGGAAAAAGTCGGATTGGTTTGGAATGTAAAACTTCCAACCGAAAAACAAATGGCAATGCGCGAGATGAAGTAGCCAACTTGGTCGCCCAATCTGCCAACAATCGAACCGCTGAATTGCCCAATGTTAGCCCGCTCATAAGACGATGTTAAACCTTAACGAGGTTGCGGACTGCGCATTGGGAATTTTTGCCAATTCACACTACAAATCTATTTTCCGCTCACGTAATCGAATCTGTCGCGAACAATTGTTCATTAGATTCAACGCAGGAAAATATCATGAAACGCCCATCATTCTCGAGTTCATTCCGTCCATTCATTGCCGTTTTCGGCATCATTTTGCTGGTTTCACTAACCGGCTGCTACTCAACTGGGGCTAATTCGCAGTTGTCCGGATACACTCCGTTTCAACCGAGATCCTTTTCTCAGCAAGTCAGTCAGCCACAAAACTATCAACCTCATTTTGCAGGTTTTCAACCGCAGGCCAGCCAGCAATCGTTTCAGGTTCAGTCGTTTCAAGGCTCAGGATCGCGGCCAGCTCCGCAGTCTTTCGCGAACCAAAATAGCGGCCAAAGCGGATTTAGTTTTCTCAATCCGTTCGCCAAAAAACCAGCTACTCAAGTCGGTTTTCAGGGTGGATTCAATCCATTCGGCGGGGGCAGTTGCTGAGGTTCTTAAGAACAAACACCGTGTGTGTTTATTAAATCAAAGAGAACGTCCAACTTGCAAATTTGCCTTAGGCATTTTCACTTAAAGAGAGTCCAGCTTACGAATTTGCCTTAGGCATTTTCACTTAATGAGAGTCCAGCTTACGAATTTGCCTAGGGCATTTTCACTTAAAAGCACGTCCAACTTACGAACTTGCCTTTGGCACTTTCACAAAACGATAACCGGCGTCGCGTATCGTCAGGAAATGAACTGGCTTGGACGGGTTAGGCTCAAACGTAATTCTAATCTGGCGAAGGATCTGGTCGGGTGCTCGTGTATTCATGTGACCCGGCATTTCCCAAACGTCTTCCAACAACTTGGGTCGGGGAATCACGACGCCTTCGTTTTCAATGAAATATTTGAGGACACGAATTTGCAGCTGCGTTAAACGGACCGGTTTTTCCTTGACCGTGACCTCGTATGTCTTGAAGTTGATTTTCGCGTCGCCGAATTCGTATTCGACCAATTCGGAATTTGGCTGGCCTGACTTTTTTGATTGAAAGCCGCCTTCGAATTGGGTCAGTAGATTCTTAATTCGGCTAATGAGTTCTTTCAACTCGAATGGTTTGACCAAGTACTGATTGGCTCCCACGTCGAACCCGCGCGTGCGGTCTTCCGACAAAGTCCTTGCGCTCAACATCAACACGGGCATGTGACGGCCCGACTCGCGAACGTTTTCGCAGACTTCGTAACCGCTCATTCCGGGCAACATCAAATCGAGGACAATCAAATCCACAGGTGGATTTTCGCCTTCGATCGCTTTGAGTGCCGCCAAGCCATTTCCAACTGCGGTGACAAGGAATCCTTCGGCTTCCAGGTTGAATTTAATTCCAACCGCCAAATGCTCTTCGTCTTCGACGACCAAAATGTGTTTTTGAGATGCCGCGTTCATAAGTTGAGTCTAAACCAAACTGCTGGAAATAGGCATCGGGTGAACTTTCTAGGAGTTTTCTATGGGTTAACGTCGACTTCGTGAACTGGTTTGCCGATTTCGGGTTTCACCAATCGGTCTGCGTCTGGCGTTATTGATTTCGCACCCGGCAAACGGACTTCGAAAAGCGTACCCAGCTTTCGGTCGCGATCGAGCACACTTACTTTTCCGCCCAGCCGTTTGACCAACGTGCGAACGATGTAAAGCCCCAAACCAGTACCCGGTTTTTTACGTTGTAGTTCCGCACCCAGCCTGACGAATCGACCAAAAACTTTGTTGCGTAAGTTCTTGGGAATCCCGTCGCCATTATCCGAAATCTCAGCGACCGCCATTTCGCCTTCGATTCTCAACGACACGTAAACTCGCGGCGGCTCTCCGGCGTATTTTACTGCGTTGTCCAACAAATTTCGAAAGATCATCGCAGTATCGACTCGAGGCGCTCGAATGACACACGGCCTGAGGTCGGTCTCAATCGTCGATTCCTCAGCACGATATCGCCCGCGAACGGTCGCCGCACAACCAAGTATCAATTCATCCAACTGGATCTCATCGTATTCTTTATCGTGTCGGTTCTTTTCAATATTACCGGCGTCCAACAAATGACTAATCAACCCATCCAATCGCTCCACATCGTCCATCATGAATCGATGAAACTTCTCACGTTCTTCTTCGCTAACGTTTCGAATGTCCATCGTTTGAAGGTAAAGTTTCAACGAAGCGATCGGCGATTTCAGCTCATGCGTTACGCTATCGATAAAATTCGATTGTCGCCGCGTAAGGTTGATGGCTTTGATCGTCAGCGTCAGATAAATGATCACGCCAACCAGGACAAGCGCAAACATCAAACTGCCAACAGTGAGCAGGACCCAATAAAGCTGCGATTGAAATTGAACCGCACCATAGATCGTCAGCAACACCCAGCCAACGATCAACGCCACGATGACCAAGATCATCGCAACGCCAAGGGTAATCGGAAATTTCAGAGATCGACGTTCGAACATCGCGGTGGCTTTAAAGGTGGTGACAACACTTTGAATTATAGTTGTCCAACACCTCGACCGTCCAATGCAACGAATGTTTATGCATCTAAAGTTTCAACGAACGGCCGTTTGCGAAAATGCCCCGCTGGCATAGTTCGCTCCTGACCAATCTAAAGGTGAATCTACTCAACCGATGGACAGCGCTCAGTCGGTATGCTGAATATTATGATCTGTCGAGCACAACAATTTCCGAAGAGCGATGTGCCTGATCGCGATTGGATGTAGAACTGATTTTGTCTATCAATAGTGAAAAGAGCGGGAAGCGAGCCGAATCTAACGGCTCTGAGCGGCAAAAACAATTTCATCGAGCGATCGGTATTAGTTTAATGAAATGCACCGCAAAGAAATATGACCTGGTTTCGATCTTCTTGTTTCACGAATGCCGCAGTGCAAGTATTCATTCAAAGTTGTGACTTGACAGCAAGAACTACCCCCTCCGACACATCGACAACCTTGGGAGATTCTACAAACCATTCGTTAGTACTTGGCAAACTCCTCCACTTAATATATTCAGTATCGCTCATTGTGTTTGGCGATGTCGATACGACTTTAACCAAAAGAAATCGCTGCTTGCCTTCGTGGGCGAAAATTTTGTCAAAAAGGACTTTACATTTTGAGCAACCTTCATTGTAAAACACTATTGACCATTTGCCCGAGAAGACCTCATCGCAGTTGACATATCGCGCGAGGGGAAACCTTTTCCCCAACCAGTCATCAGGCTTGATAAATACAAAATCGCTGTCAGCTACAAAATCATCTTCATGCATTGCTGGAGCTTGGACGTACTTGACGTCAATACTTGATTCGTACAACACGAGTGAAACGACGGCAAAACCAGATATTAGCATTAACGAAGTAGCAATTACCCTTTTTTTTGGCGAGGAATAATTTAGAGTTGATTGGGGAATAATCCAAGCTGAAAGAGAAACGAGCATCCCGAGATCGATGAGAGACATCACAGGCAGAGGAATCTCAACCAATCCAAGACAACCGCATGATGTTTCACCTAAAAGTTTCGCCCATAACGTGTAAACGAAGAAGAGCCCAAACACGGTAAGCCCGATATATTTTGTCCACTTCCCAAAAACAACTGGTAATAGCAGTAGGGAACCGATAAGGAACTCGGCGGCCAAAACCGAAATTCCTACCCATGCTGGACTCCAAAATTCCCCAAATGCAACAGGGCTTACAACAAGTTGGTAACCTTTCAATATCGCGGCAGCGATAAGGGTTAGCCCAGGTGGGACATTCAAAAGATTAACGAATTTCATCAAGAATCTCTAATTGTTCTTCGGTCACCGTCTTCGAAATCTCACTTTCGATTCGAACATCAAGATCCTCAAGCTTCTTCTTTTCCAAGGACTCAAGGTCAGCCAAACGACCGTCGGCCACTTCGATTAACTCTCGAATCTTACTTTGCTGAATCTCATCAATATTCAACTGCTCGCAAAATACTTTAGACTCAAAAACATGGGCTCCTTTGCGGCTCAACTCGAAACCCATTCGGTTTTCCAATAAAATTTGTCTTTGTGTTTCATCCAAGACTTCATAACACTTCGAGGAGGATTTTTTAAAAGCCTTGGCAACCTGAGAGCTGATGGCGACCGCAATTATTTTTTGTGCTAAATCGCCTTTTTCAATTCTACCAAACTCAGCCTTAATGAATTTAGCCATCTCGCTTAAAAACTCTTTTCGTATTGAATCGATCGCTTCTTTCTCTTTCGCACCAAAATCTATCCCCAGCAGGTATCTTTGATTACCCACTACAGGAAGCTTGTCCAAGCCTACTCCCTTAATCGAGTGATCGTACAAGACAACATCTCTTAGTGTTCCACTTTTGCCAACAAAAGAACCAAACATACGGCATGGTTCAGAGACGACGACGCCGTTTTCAGTTCGCTTTGCCGAAATCACCTGAATGTCAATCCCATCGACTTTGTACGTCTCTTCAAGCACGCTATTTCGGTTTCTCACTCGCTTCAAAAATGAGGTTCTAAACTTGGCCAATCGTCTTTGTTGCTCATCTGTTAACTCCGCTACTATCATCTCCCACAAACGTTTTTCGATTTCTCTCTTGTTCTCAAACGAACTTTGGCGCGTCTTTTTTCGATCGGTTTCGATATCGCGAACGATCTTTTCGATTTCATCGGTTTGGTCTTCACTCAAGCCTAAAGCCACACTTCCATAAACCGAATCAAGAGATTTCCAACCAAGAGCAGAAAAATGCGTTTTAAGAATCGACCGTTGCTGGTGAGGCAGCAGTGCATCCAAGGCCAACATTTCAGTCGCGAGTTCCAGAGGAACTAACTCTTTTGAAATCTCAGCAGCTTCGTCTTTGGTAAACTTCCAACGATTGGGGTCATCAGATTTCTTTGAGTTGAGTTTTGATTGGACAAGATCCCTTACCTTTTTACGAAATTGATCTTGTATGGCGGCCAATTCAATTTTTTGAAAGTCCTGAATGCCAGCCTCATGCTCCCAATTCTTAGGATGTTCAAAGAATGTGAAGGCTGTCCTAAAGTCACGTACAACATACGGCCCAATCTCTCTTGTATCAATTAAATTTCTAAAAGTTGATTGTGCCCCCTCCTCCAATCCCTTCACATTGATTTCTAGATGCACATATTGTCGTTTCAACGTGGCTCCTCGGACTATTTCGAAGGTCCATTGCTCCCCCCCTTCTTGGTCCGCACCTTCTTGTTGTCCTGACGAAAACGGGATCTGAACAAACAAAGTCAGCAAAACCAAGAAACAAAATTTGAATGCGTTTTTGATAAACATGATTAGTTTCCGTTCAAAGATAAATTGGAGTCGCCATCTAATTATCGAAATAAGGTCGTTGCTATCTAATTTTATCGCTCCATCGCCGTAACCCTGATATTGCATGGCATAGCTGCCCAAACTCTCGGCAGTACCTTTCATTCTCGAAATCTAGGGATTCAAGCCGCTTATGCCTTTGTTGAATTGCCTGGCACAAGGAGTTTGCGGCCCGACCAACCCAAGGTTCATTTGGATCGATTGTTTCAAGCAACATGAGATATTCGAGCGTATGCCCGGTGTTCAAAATGTCAAATCCAGCATCCAACGTGAACCGCCTATCCCCTAGTTGTTTTGGCACTGCAAACGCACCATTCTCTCGCTGCGTCTGCTTCAATTCCTTGATTTTTTCTTTTACGAGTTTCTCGACTTTTGCCTTTAAACCCGCCGAACATTTAGACCTATGATTCATTAACAAATTGGAATAGCAAAAGATTGCTGTTACTTTGTGAGCCCCTAAGCAGGTCGGCTCATCCTGAGAAATGAGCTTTTCAACAATCGTTTCTAAGCAAATTGTCTCCGAAAACTTATTCTTCCACTGTGAGCCAAGCTTCTCTTCGTAGTTGCAGTAGGCGATTGTTTTCCAACTTAACTCTTCGCCCCGAAGCGTCGTATTCCATTTGGAATGCTCCAAAAGATCAGCGATGGTGACCCCATATTTTGTTGGAATTAGCTTCTCTTCAGTAGTTACACCACTCATCGACAAGTAACCGAGAAATTGATCAGGATGGTGTTGGGTCTCAAAAAAAGGTCCGCGGCTAGCGCCAAAATATCGTCCATTAGATTTTTCAAAAGCCGGATATTTTGAGCCTGAGTTCAAAAGCGATTCAACAACTTTTTGTTTTTGACCACCTGATTCAGAAACTGCGAGGACATAGTGTGCCATCGTCCATGCTGGCGCAGATTCAGGAATCGTTAGCGAATCGAACCAACTTAAAACACCAGGCAAATCAAAATTTTTGACAAACTTCTTCGAATCGACGTTCTTCAAGGCACTCGATTTTTTGCCGTCTAGCTTTGGATCAGCTGGCTGAACAACAGCCAAGTAAGGAATTGAAACAACTACGGTTTCCTGTTCCATTACCCTGACATTTCCTCGAAATAACTTTCCTTTGAATTCTGCATCAACAGGCAAGCTAACAGCAATTGAAATATCATATTTCGCTTTATTTTTTGGATCGGAAGTTATGGATGCCGCGATATAATCTGAATCAGATTCTATTTTCAGGCTTCGTTTTTTTTGATTGGACTTCGAGCGACCATTTGGCTCAAAAGATAGCTTACGAGTAACTTTTGTTCCAAGAAAAACATTCCCAAAGAACACTGCCTTCGGTATGACAACATGCTCGCTTACAACTATTGATGAAACTGGTATAACAACTACGCGTTTCGTGCCGTCTCCGCAATCGAAAACAACCGAGACTTTTGCAGTTTGCGGTCCCAGCTTAGTTGAGCCATCCAAATTTTTGAAAGCGATTTGAATCGCTCCGACCCCGCGACCGTCTTCGGTATTCCCATTCGACTCAAACTTCCCCAGCAAGACTTCGAATGCATCGTTATCAGATCTTGCAGAGGTAATTTTGCCCTTCGAGAAACCAGACTCATAAAGCCAAATTGTTGACAGGAGTCTTTTTCTCCCCGTAACAAATCCTAGGTCAGCTTTAACAGGAGCTGCCCATATACCTTTTTTCAATGCGGTCAATCTGAGGCGAAAGGTCTTATCTTTTGAACTTAGCAACACTGCCTGATTCACAATTCCCCTTTGAGCAGAAACATCCAGCAGAACCTTCACTTTTCCAATTGAATTTGGTTCGATAGATAATTCGGCGGCACCATCGACTCTAATACATGAGCATGATTCCGTCACCTTGGTTATTTCTAACTTTTGGTCTGCGTTGTTTTCAATTTCGAAAACGTGTTCTAGAAGCTCAGATTCCATTTTGTCAGGCAACACTCCAAAGTCATGCTCGAAGCCTTTAAATTCTTGCGCACAAAGAGAATGCGAGCTCACCCCGTTCAAAAAGCAAGACAGCAAAATCAACAAGGTACAACGATAAAAATTAATCAACAACACTATCCCCTTGGTTTCTAATAAGGAAGAACGCTCCAACGACGGTTGCGATAATCGCAGCTAAAACCGATGCCTTTAACAATCCGGTAGCATTTTTCGTATCAAGTTTCGACATAATGATTGCTTCCCCGTTCCAGATTTGCGACAAATCTGAAAGTGACATTGGCTTCGCCAAATCGGGATAGTCGATCAGCATCACATTCCTTTCATCACCAGCGACAACACAAACAGAGTGGTCAATACCGCTTGAACTTTTACTAACCGGTAAAACTGCTGCTATCTCACCCTCAGCCAAGATTGTCGCAAGTTGCTCAGGTGTAATGCGAACCAGTTTAGATTGAAAGCCTTCCTGTCTATCCAAATAGTTGAAAACCGAAGCAAATGGAATCTTCTCCCCTTCGCTCCAACCGAGCTGATCGGCAACATCGCTTAAAGAGAACTTTCCTGGAGCAAGCCAATTTATTGCGACATAACTGGACACTGGTCCACAAGCCTGTTTGTACTCGAGTGGATTCCGGTCCCGCTTTTCGCCTCTTGGTTTGGACACACTTTTCAGACCCTTTAGTTTCGACATTGAAAAATCCAGCATCTCTTCAACGCTGCTCTCGCGATGCGCCAAGGATACAGAGTCATTTATCTGGTCACGAACAACTGCATTTTTGGGAAAAATGGATTCAACTTCATTGGTCTTGAACTCATAGTCTGGGATATACTCACTGACCTTAACCACAACGGAGCGACTCCTTGAACTATCAAAAACGTCCATGTGAAAGGGAACGTAAATGCCAGGCTTGACTTCTCGAAAATCAGAAAAATCGATTAACTGCATTTCGACCACTTTGCCATCTTCTTCTGCTTCGTACCTACAAATTCGACAAATGGCATAGTTCAGTTCAGGGCAGACCCAAATGTCTTCGAGAGGTTGGGAAACATGGAAGCACATTCGACCTCCAATATCCTTCAACTTACCACCGATCCAAATTCCCTCAGGGACGTTATTGAGAAAAGCTAGGATATCATCCGACGCAAGCTTTGCATTGAAGGTTTCCACAAGATCCATCAACATACTGCGAATTAAGACATCACCATCTATATCGAGCATGGCTGCATAATCGAAGGTGTTGCTTTTTGATGCGCTGGCCTTCGAACCAGTGATTGCGCAATGCCTGACAATTGCCCCATCAAATGATTTGCGGATTTCTTCAATTCCACCTGCGATCGGCTTGCGAGTCGACAAAATCCTACCAAAAGATCGTGCAAATCGCCTTTCTTCAATCAATTCAGAACCATTCAGTTGGAAGCGATAGCTGATTGAATAATCCGATGCGATCTCGCTACGTAAAAAACTGAAAATCAGATTCAACTCTTCGACTGAAAACAACGATCGCTCTTCAGCCTTACCTTTCTTCCAAGCCGTCAAGAATTCATCAAGCGGAGAGACCGTAAGAGCGCGTATCTGCTGAGGCGACATCGAATCATCTTGACCAAGAGAGTGTTTTGTGAAAAAAAACAATCCGATCGCCAAAATACAAACGGCAACATACACCCTCAACATATCACACCTTTTAAATGTACAAAACAAAGATTCAATGGTTTACCTGACTTGCCTCTCAGAATTCGGATCTGGTTGAAGCGAACTGGCTGCCAACGATGGCAGCCAGAACTTCGAAAAGATTCGTGGGATTCTAACCTTGTCCCACAGCAACTTCTAACAGCCTGGGCGAGTGGGTATGTAGGTTCCATTTTTTTGGCATTTGTCTCCGGCAACAAGTTTCGGTTCGCAAGATCTGCCAGCCGCCGTCATACTGTTTCTACACTTTTTCACATCCCGTGTAGTTGTACAATCCTTCGCCGATTCCTCAATTAGACCTGGATCATTTTTAGGCGCCGCTCCTCCAAGCGAATCCTCTTTAATCCCATCGCAGGCAGGGGCCTCGACAATGTCATTCCAAATTCCTAATTGACAAAATCCAAGAAAGTTCTCAGCGCAATGTGCTGCCCCTAAAGCAATTGCAGGGGCGTCACATTTAACGTTGTCATTTGGATTTTTTATCTTACCCGGATCTCCAGCACAAACCTCCCCCGGGTCCATTGGGTCCATTGGTGTCATCGGCTCCTGTGGGTCCGTCGGCTCCTGTGGGTCCGTCGGCTCCTGTGGGTCCGTCGGCTCCTGTGGGTCTGTCGGCTCCTGTGGGTCTGTCGGCTCCTGTGGGTCCGTCGGCTCCAGTGGGACCGTCGGATCTCCCACATGATAGTCTTCAATTTCGGCAACAGAAATCTCAGCAAGCAACGACTCAGGCTGGCTTGGGGAAAGAAACGTTGTCGAAGCAACCAAGATCAACGACAAACCGACTAAAAACACATGAATCTTAGACATGTCTCACTCCTTAAGAAATTAGATCAAAGGACTACGAATCTGAATCCGCGTATACAAACATGTTTATAAAGCTTGCCGATTTCGTGTCAACAAAAAATTCCATATTAATTCATATATATATATATATATTGTTTTATAGAAATCGTTACTGATCTCGACAAAGCCCAATCTCTCTAGCAGTCATCTGGTCAAAAAAAAAAAAACGACAGGTTTTCTTGGCAGGGAAAGAATCTGTCTCCATTTGCTTTTGCTAAGAATTTTACGGTGATCAATTTTCACATAGAATCAACATCATTAGTTAAGAGTATTTGATTACTAACTACTAAAATGAACCTGTTCCTCGTTCCAAGCCATGAAAACTCTCAAATCCATTTTTGATTTTTTCGAAATCGACCATCGATCGCTAATTGCATTTCGGTCGATACTAACAATCGGACTGATCACAGATTTGTTCAACAAACTCCTGAACGCAAAAGCTTTCTATTCTGAGTCGGGCATGTTACCCTACGATGTATGGTGTGACTTATATGGAGGCAAAGCATATTATTGGTCGCTTCATTTTCTTGAGAACGACACCACACTCTGCATCGCAATTTCTTTTCAGGTTCTCCTTGCCATCAGTATCCTGTTCCGATTTATGGAAAGAAAAGCAAGCTTCGTTTTATGGATCTTGATGATCAGCCTTAGCTATCGCAATCCATATCTTTTTTATGGGGGAGAAAAGCTACTTATCAACTTACTTCTGATTTCCGTTTTTATGCCGGCAAGAACGACCAGCAGAAAAACGGAGGAATATAAATGGCTAGCAAGATTGGGCGGCTTTCTAGTTATGATTCAGGCAATTTCACTTTACTCCAGTTCTGGTATTACAAAACTGGGAACAGAGATCTGGACGAATGGCGAAGCGATTGGGTTGGCCTTAAATATGAGAATGGTCGCAACGCCTTTCGGTCGATGGTTTTGCCAGTTTGGTTCCCTCAATTCGGTTTTGACCTATATCACACCTTGGGTCGAATCACTCGTCCCTTTTGCTTTCCTCCTTCCATTTTGGAATAGGCGAATCAGAATTGCAGCTGTACTAGTGATGTTAAGCCTAAACGTTGGTATCGCTCTGACCCTCAATGTGGGGCACTTTATGTTCTATGCTACGGCTGTGTTAACTGCTTGCCTACCAAAAGAATTCTGGGATCAACTCGGCCTGTTCAAACAAAAAGAGCCTGACACGGTTGATGAACCAGAGAAAATGCCTTTACCAGCGATGGCACGCGTCATCAGTTCAGCTTTTTTTGGTTGTCTCATTTTTCTAATCACCACAGTCACCTTTATCGATTTTCACTTCAGCGAAAAACTTTTGCCCTATCCCAAGCCTGTCTGGACCACTATTCGGGGTTTGGAGATGTATCAGAACTGGGGGGTATTCACAAAACTCAACGACACCAATGTCTGGTTCGTTGCCAAGGCAAATCTGAAAAATGGATCGACCGTTGATATACTTCAAGACGGGAATGCAGTTGTATGGGATGCACAACCAGGACCTCCCGCATTGTTTCGTCGCAACTCAAAATGGAGAGTTGCTTTTCAAAAAGCATACGCTCGAAGAAAAAACAGGAAAGCCATAAACGCGTTTGCAAGAAGTCTTATTGAACATTGGAATACCGGGAAGAGTTCAAAAGAACAGGTCGATAGACTGACCCTCTACTTGCTTCGTGCAAAACTTGACTCACTCGATAAGATTAGCTATGTCAAATATTTGGTTTGGACGAGAAAGCCTTCAAAGCAGTAGTCCTTGAGCTTTTCAACGTAGGCTCTGCACGGCAAACAATGCGATCCATCTCCGCGCAAATCGCTAACAAAAAAAGGACGTTTAAGAATCTACTTTTTCTTCTTCCAAGGATCCTTCAGCGTCACCGTGCGGTTAAAGACCAATTTCTCAGGCGACGAATCTTTTGAGTCGATGCAAAAATAGCCGTTTCGCACAAACTGAAAACGCTCGCCCGGTTTCGCGTCCGCCAAACACGGCTCGATCTTTGCCTGAACAACCTTTTTCGCGTTTGGATTGATCAAGTCCTTCCAGTCCTTGCCTTCGGGCACGTCGCTGGTGTCTTCGTTTTCGAACAAGACATCGTACAAACGGACTTCCGCATCAACAGCTTGCTCCGCCGCCACCCAATGAATGGTGCCTTTTGGCTTGCGACCGTCTGGCGCTTTGCCACCATCAGTTTCACGATCAAACGTGCAACGAAGTTCGACCACTTCGCCAGCGTCGTCTTTGATCACTTCATTGCACTTGATGAAAAACGCATTGCGCAACCGGACTTCGACGCCCGGGCTCAAACGTTTGAACCCCTTTTCCGGCTCTTCCTGAAAATCAGTTCGCTCGATGTAAAGCTCCCGTCCAAACGGAATCTCACGTGTACCCGCATCCGGATCTTCTGGATTGTTAGGCGTTGTTCGCATTTCCGATTCGCCTTCTGGATAGTTTTCGATGACGACCTTGAGCGGCAAAAGCACCGCCGAAGCCCGCATTGCCGTTTTGTTGAGGCAATCTCGAATACAAAGATTTAACATCGAAAGATCAGTCATACTGTTGTATTTCGTGATCCCGATTCGTCCGCAAAAATCGCGGATTGATTCCGGCGGAATACCACGTCGACGCATTCCAGACAAAGTCGGCATCAAAGGATCGTCCCAACCCGAAACGTAATCTCCGTCCACCAACTCAGTAAGTTTACGCTTGCTCATCATCGTGTTGGAGAGCACAAGTTTCGCAAACTCGATCTGCTGCGGATGATGAATACCCAACTGCTCAACGTACCAATCGTAAAGCGGTCGGTGGTGCTCGAACTCCAGTGTACAAACTGAATGCGTAATGCCTTCGATTGAGTCAGACTGACCGTGCGCCCAATCGTAGTTCGGATAAATGCACCACGTTTCGCCCGTACGATGATGCGAGACGTGCCGAATTCGATACATGGCCGGATCGCGCAAATTCATGTTGTCCGAGTTCATGTCGATTTTGGCGCGAAGCGTTTTTTCGCCTTCTTTGAATTCACCGGCACGCATGCGGGCAAACAGATCAAGATTTTCTTCAACGCTACGATCGCGAAACGGACTGTTACGACCTTCTTTATTCCAACCGCCACGATACTCGCGAACTTCTTCTATCGACTGATCGCAAACGAAAGCTTTCCCGTCTTTGATTAACTGGACGGCGTAATCATAAAGCTGTTCAAAATAATCTGACGCAAAAAACTCAGCGTCCCACTCAAAACCAAGCCAACGAATGTCTTCTCGAATGGCATCGACGAATTCAGTATCTTCTTTTTCTGGATTGGTATCGTCAAAGCGCAAATTACACTTGCCGCCGAATTCTTTGGCCAATCCAAAATTCAAGCAAATTGATTTCGCGTGGCCCATATGCAAGTAACCATTGGGCTCTGGCGGAAAACGAGTTTGCACACGGCCATCATTTTTTTTGTTGGCGATGTCGTCGGTGACGATCTGGCGGACAAAATCAACGGACTTGCTTTCGGTATTCATTGACAAAATTCGTTTTCGGCGTGAGTAGGAATTGAGGTTGTTGTATTTTGGTATCGGTTCGATACCCCGGTTTGTGATATCGACAGCTCAGTGCCAACTATTGACACATTACTGACAGTCACTAATACAATATGTTCGTTTGGAATGGTACCGGATTGGCCGGTTAGCGGCGAGGGGAATTGGCCCTGTCAGGGCAAGCAACGTAATCGATTCCACTCACAAAAATTAACGATAAAGGGACTTACGAGATGCGCAATTTACTTTTGGTCAGCAGTTCACGGGTGCACGGAAGCGGATTTCTTGAGCACTGCCAGACCGCGATCAAGGAGCATTTCGGTTCGGTTTCAAGCGTCCTGTTTATTCCCTACGCCCTCGCCAATCACGATTCCTACGCCAGCACAGTGGCCAGTGCACTTGAGCCGATGGGGATTTCGATTCAGTCAATTCACAAGTTTGATTCGCCAGTAAAAGCGGTCAACCAAGCCGAAGCGATCTTTATCGGCGGCGGGAATTCGTTTCGCCTTTTAAAGACGCTTTACGACCAGAACCTGATCGATCCAATTCGCACAGCAGTGCAGGGTAGCGGCGTACATTACATGGGCAGCAGTGCCGGAACCAATATGGCTTGCCCGACCATTCGAACATCCAATGATATGCCGATCGTGGAACCGCCTTCGTTCAACGCTCTTGGATTTATACCGTTTCAAATCAACCCGCACTTTTTAGATGCCGATCCAAACTCAACCCACAAAGGCGAAACGAGAGAGCAACGTTTGGCCGAGTACCTGGAAGAGAACGAAGTGCCAGTGGCCGGACTTCGCGAAGGAAGCTGGTTTCGAGTCAACGGCGACGAGTGTTTACTTGAGGGCAAAACTGGAATGAAGTTATTTCGGCGCGGCGAACAGCCGGAAGAAATCGCTGCCGGCGATGTGAGCTATTTACTCAAGTAGTAAAACAAAAAGGCCGCCTTTGACAAACAAAAACGGCCCAAAGATTCGAATGGCGTTGAATCGTTTTACGTTGCGACTTGTTTTAGTTTATCAAGCGCCATTTGAATCCGATTCACACAACGGTCTTGCCCAAGCAATTCCAGCGTGTCGAACATTCCGAATCCAGCAGCCTTGCCAGTTACGCCAACGCGAAGTGCGTGGATAATATCGCCCGGGCCGATGCCTTTTGATTCGCAAAATTCATGAAGCGTTTTCTCCAAAGCCTCTGCCGTAAAATCAGAAGCCTCACGAAGCACGGTTTGGAAATCGGCAAGCAATCCACCTGCGTTTTCCGGTTTGACCAATCGCTTTTGAAATGGCTTTTCATCAAACGTGACCTGTTCGTCGTCAATGAAGAACGTGTCGAAGTTCAAAATATCTCCCGCCATGCAAATTCGATCGCCAGCAGCCGTAATGATTTTCTCGAGATAGTCACTAACATCACACGGAGGTGGATCGGCAACGAGTTTCGCGGCCTGAAGAAACGACAAACACATTTTCGATTTACGCTTAATCGGTAAATCGTTCATGTAGCGACCCTGGAATGTGGTCAGCTTTTGCGGATCAAAACTCGCTTCACTTTTGACGACGCGATCCAAAGAAAACAGCTCCAGCATTGCTTCGCGCGAAAAATCTTCCCGACTGTCATCGAGCGACCAGCCAACAAGCAACAGATAGTTAACGATCGCGTCGGGTAGACAACCAATGTCGCGGTAAAAATCAACCAAGACGGGGTTAAACGTATCCGGATCGGCTTTGATGCCAATCCGCTCGCCAATCTTTGCACCCGCTTGATAGAGCTTTTTAAATTCTTTGTTGTTCAAGTACTCCGCGATCTTGCGTTTGCTAAGCTTCCTTGAGCTTCCCGGCTCGGCAACGTAAGGAACGTGCGCGTACTTTGGCAACTCGTACCCAAGCGATTGAAGAATAAAAATTTGCCGCGGCGTGTTGGTCAGATGCTCGACTGCTCGAACGACATGCGTGATTCCAAAATCATTATCGTCAACGACATTGGCCAAGTGATACAGGCACGTACCGTCAGCGCGAGCGATCGAGTGGTCGGACTCTTGCTCCCAATCAAACGAACAATCGCCTCGGATCAAATCGTGAAATTCGCACTTGCCTTCGCGTGGCATTTTCAATCGCACGCGGTAAGTCCGCCCTTCGGCCTCGAACGCTTTGGCTTCTTCATCCGTCTGAGCCATCCATTTGCGCGAATAGTTAAACACGCGTTTTTCTTTTTGGGCAGTCTCGCGCTCGTGCGTATATTCTTCTGGGGTTGAGTAATCCCGATACGCATGCCCAGATGCCAACAACTGCTGCACGGCGGCCTGGTGATTTTCAAGTCGCTTAGATTGGAAATAGGGTGCATGGGGACCGCCTACTTCTGGGCCTTCGTCCCAATCCATGCCCAGCCATTTGAATCCATCCAGAATGGGCTGCAGCGCTTCGCTTACATTTCGTTTGCTGTCCGTGTCGTCAATTCGCAGGATGAACTGACCACCAGCCTGGCGGGCCAACAGCCAGTTGAAAAGGGCAGTCCGGACGCCGCCTATATGAAGAAAGCCGGTTGGACTGGGAGCAAAACGTGTTCGAACGGTCATGTTAATGTTGGGGTGAAGTCGACTTGAAATCAGCAATTTTTGGAACTGGCAATCTTACGCGAACACTGCCGATTCGTGAAGCAACGCGCAGGGTAAGACACAAATAACCCGCGAATGTTCGTTGGCTCGGTGAATCGACCAATCCAAAGCATGCGAAATGGAACGGTCGGACGAACAACAACCGAGAATGGCGACGATTTATGCAGCGCGGCGTTGCTGTTTGTTTTGCTTTCGCAACTTGCGACGTTGGGCTTTGGACATTTTGATAATGCTCTCACCCGATTCGTCGTCCTGCTGGCTTGTTGTCGTTTTCGATGATTCAGCAGCTGCCTTGGCTCGAGAAGCGGCAGCAAGCTCTTTCAATAGATCAGAAGGAGATTTCTCTTCCGCCTTGCTGGTTTTCTTAGTGGCGGTAGAAGCTGGCTTGGCGGTTTTCTTGTTCGCTTGAGAAGCGGCCGCAGGCTTGGGCTTGGCTGTCGATTTCGTGGCACGTTTTGTCGTCGAAGCAGCGACTTTGGTGCTTTTCGATTTTTGGGAAGCCGTTTCAGTCTCGGTTGTCTTTGGCTTGGCCTTCGTTTTTGCTGCGGCCGACTTAGTAGATTTCGATCGAGTAGATTTTGCTTTGGCTGTTTTGGTTGCCGCGGTTTTGGTCGCTGCAGTTTTCGTCGTCGCCTTCTTTTTCGCGACTACCTTGGTTTTCTTTTTCTTGGCACGCTTCGTTTTAACTTTTACCGTAATCAAACCGTGAGCCCGCAGAAAAATGAAACGGGCGTAAGTCAAATGGGCCAGCAGCAAGGCACTGGTTCCAAACAAAATGCAGTTCCCCATGACTTTTTCAGAGCCAAGACTCACCAACGATTCTTTGGCTGCCGGCAATTGCATCACGGCGGCAACTGAATAAGCCACCCAAACAACGACGACCAATGCAAATGAACCACGTGATTTGCGGACTTCGTACAAACCTCGGGCCACCAACAATGAAAGCGCTGTGAGCTTTATCGCAATCGGTAACCAAGGTCGATCGGAAAATGACTGCGACGTAAACGCTTGGACAAGATTGGTTGCCAATCCACCCAAATCAACCACGCAATTGACACTGGCGAGAAGAAACAAAATCGCCATCCAAATCCACAGCCGATAGGTTCCGCGGTAATCATCACACCGATGCTGACGCAGAGCGTAAATCTGAATGCTGGCCATTCCGGAAATGATCAACAAGAACGACGAGTACCAACTGGCCAAACTTCCTTGGCCCTGAATCGCCAACGTGCTCATTCCGGCTTCGCCGACTTGAGCGCTCCACTGGCTGGCATGAGTAGAGCAAAAATTGATAAAGGCAATACTCAACAGCATCGCCATCAGGACAAGCAAGTAGGACAAAACTCGTTTTGGAATCAAGTCCGTCGTTTTGAGCTGGTTGCGTCGATCGGCACCATACGAATAAGCGCGGACGTCGTCTGGCTTTTTGGCAGTTGACTTTTTCTTGCTGCGCTTTGTGGAAGTTGTTGACTGCGCATTGTCAGCAGCAACGTCATCCGCAGGGACTGTTGGATCGATAACCAATCGACGCCGTCGCGCGTCGCTTCGTCGAACTACCATTGAATAGGTTGCCTGAAAACCAAAAAAGCCATTCTTTCTTGTTTATTCGGCAATTTCTGGCCTCTACGCCAACGTCGAATTGCAAGTCCGGGCGAGCTCTTTAGAGGGTTGCCCGCATTGCTTTGGACTCCCAACACTTATGCGTTTTATCAGGGCGAAAACGAAGGCATTGCATGCTAGCGGTCTCACACATTTTTGCTTGGCTAGTCTGCTACTACTTTGTTTCTCAACACGCCCAAGTTTTCGATTTCGACCTCGAGGCTGTCGCCCGGCTTGAGGAACACGGGCGGTTTTCGACCGGCTCCGACTCCAGAGGGAGTGCCAGTAAAAATCAAATCGCCGTATGTAAGGGTGACGAATTTTGAAATATGACTGATCAAAAAGTCGACCGGAAAGATCAGTTGGCTGGTGGACGAGTCCTGCATCGTTTGACCATTGAGCCGAAGTTGGATGTGGAGATTTTGCGGATCGGGAATTTCATCTTTGGTGACGATCGCTGGTCCCAGAGGAGCGAACGTGTCAAACGTTTTGCCTAACAGCCATTGCCCACCGGGCCGACCTTTTTGCCAATCGCGCGCCGAGATGTCGTTACCGCAACAGTAGCCGAACACATGATCCATCGCGCAATCAAGCGCGATATTTTTTCCAGGTTTACCGATCACAACGACTAGCTCTGCTTCGAAGTCGACCGCTTGGCTGATTGCGGGTAAACGGACCTCTGATTCTGGCCCCACAATGACAGATGGGAATTTGTTAAACACGACCGGTATTTCGGGCGGCTCTCCGCCCATCTCCCGGGCATGATCCGCATAATTGGTACCAATGCATACCAATTTTTCCGCTTGTGAAATGGGTGCAGATAATTGACACGCTGAACCAGAAATTGAATTGGCAGCATCGGCTAACCGATTAAATAACTGTGGTGAACTGTCCAACGACGCGATCAATTGTTTCATCTCGTCTGGCCAATCATTGGCTGGATCCAGAATGACGCAATCTTGGTTTTCGCCAAGGACTCCAATTCGGTTTTGACTGTCTTGGCAAGTTGAAATCAATTTCACAAAGCAACTCCACATTCGAATTAAATATTCAGGCTTGAGCGGCGAATTATCCGCTAAATCGGAATTATCGGATTTATCAATTTTCGTTCCGATTGGAATTCCGATCAATCGGTCTCAGTTGGCGTTTTGCGCCGTACATTTCAACAGAGTATCGCGTCACATATTTTGATTGGATGAGTAATCGTTCATCAATTGTATTCCTACAAAATCCACATACCGCAATGTCAACACCCATTAATAGCAACGATACGATAACTGATATTCCAGTCATCATTCCGCCAAAACGGATCCTACCGGATTTGTTCCGCAAGTGCTTGATGGATAACTTGCGTGACGGAATCATATTTGTTGACTCACAACATCGCGTCATGGTTTGGAGTCAAACCATTGAGGTCATGACTGGAATGAGTAACAGCAAGGTTGAGGGAGCACGTTTGACCCCGACGATGCTGGGCCTGACGGATGATAATGGCATTGCTATTCCTGACGACCAAGACCCAATTGCAGCTTGCTTTGTATCGCGAAAAAAGATTAACGGCAACTATCGTCTGATCGGCCGCAGTGGTCGGGAAGTCAAAGTCGAAATAACAATCGCTCCGGTGATTTCCGATGATGGTGAACTTCAGGGTGCGGTGATTTTCGTTCACGATTCTTCAATCCAAATTGACTTGCAGCGTCAGCTTCGTGATCTCTACAAGTTCTCGATGCTTGATCCGCTTACACAAGTCGCCAACCGCGCTGAGTTTGAGCGAGTAATGGATGAATACATCCGGGCCTCCTGCAACTCCGAGTTCAAATTCAGCTTGATCGTTTGCGACATCGATTTTTTCAAACAAGTCAACGACAACTACAATCACCATATTGGCGACCAAACGCTCGTTTCTTTCGCAGGGCTGCTGAAGAAATTTGTTCGTTCAAACGACCTGGTCGCGCGTTACGGTGGCGAAGAGTTTGTCATCCTCTGTGCCGATTGCGACTTGAAATCTGCCGTTCAACGTGCCGAAGAGATTCGCGTAGCACTAACCAAAACGCCCCAGCAAATGCTTGATGGAAAATGCATTACGGCCAGCTTTGGCGTTTCCGAGTATAAAAAAGGCGATAGCCAAACCGACTTTTTTGTCCAAGCAGACACGGCGCTTCTTCGCGCCAAAGAGCTTGGTCGCAACCGGGTTGTTGAAGCCTCTGCGAATGTGATTGGTGACTTTCCGGACATCGAAAGCACCGAAGAAACTTCGCTTGCTGGAGTCAGATGGAGAAAACTCAAGGGGCGGCCACTTTTCATGGAAGAGTACGGGACTTCAACTCCCTTGCCCATTATCGTCGAAAAGCTCCGTTGTTACATCATCGAAACAGAAGCCGAGATTCGGCGAGCCGATTCCGTCGATTTTGTATCTCTCTACGTTGAATGCGAAGACCAAGAGAATTTCAGCAAAAAAGGAACCTTCATTGTCGACATCGAATTCAAAGAGAAAACGATGGAAGGCGAAACGTTTGGACAACGCAAGAATACGTTCATTCGCCTGACCGTTCGCGAAGGAAAAAAGAAGTGGTTCGCAGTAAACGCGGTTGAACTAGCCCCGCAGGCAGTCAAAGAAATCCGTCGCTACTTGATGATCAACGATGATGCTTCCAAGCTACAAATCGCTCCCGCTACCAAGCCAATTGAACGCTAGATCCATTTCGGCAACCAAGTAACGTACTAATTACTATGGCGGCCGATATAGAACCACGCATTTCCATAATAATCCAACGTCAATTCAAAAGTCGCTTCTCGGACCGCTTGTTCCATCGGCGACCCTAAATCGACCAAGTTTGCGATTCGATCTTCATAGGCTTTCCGCTGTGCGGCGGTCATCGACTCAAGCCGATCTCGCATCCCATTCAACTCTTGAGTTTGTTCCTTGGACTCATACGCAAGCTGCAATCTTGCTAACTCCCCTCCGTCAAACCAAACGAAATCGCAGTTGTCGCACTCGTCGATCTGAAACTTTGGCTTGCGAACGGTTTCTTTGCGCATTTTGTTACGGCAACGGGGGCAACGAATTTTCTCTGCGACGTCGACTCCAGTTGAATCAAGCACTTCATCTTTAAGCTCGTCCATGTCTTTATCGATTCGTTTTTCGATTCGAGCGATGCTGCGTTTCTCCACCAAGTGTCCGTAACAGTTGGGGCACTCATGAACGTTTGCGCCAGCGTATTTGATTCGCTTCAGAGCGGTGGTGCAGCTGGGACATTTCATGGATGGCTTATTCTGTTTGGGTAATCGCCTGGTTACTCGTCAATAAGTTTCTATTGGCGTGGGCTGACGATTGCTATCTTTGGCGGAGGGTTCAACTCAAACACCCATTCGAATCGCCCTCCGTTTTATTGGTAATTATTTTACTGTTGTCCGCTGCCAATTGTCAGTTGAATCTGGATTCGGTATCCTATTGGCTCGCTTTTTGAGCGAAACGATAAGAATTTCAATTCAAACATTCACCATAAACTGTGAGATTAAAATGGCCTATTCACTTCCCGATCTTCCATACGCGCACAATGCTCTTGAGCCGCATGTTGATGCAAAAACAATGGAAATCCATCACGGCAAACACCACAACGGCTATGTCACAAAAGTCAACGCCGCTCTTGAGGGAACGGATCTTGGATCGAAATCAATCGAAGACCTGGTTTCAGATCTCAATGCAGTTCCAGAAAACATTCGCGGTGCGGTTCGCAACAACGGTGGCGGACACGCAAATCACTCTTTGTTCTGGTCAGTCATGAGCCCGGATGGCGGTGGCGAACCGACTGGCGAATTGGCCGACGCAATCAACGCTGCATTCGGAAGCTTTGATGGATTCAAAGAAAAATTCGCAGCCGCTGCCGGTACTCGCTTTGGAAGCGGTTGGGCTTGGCTAAGCGTAGACGGTGGAAAATTGGTCGTCGAAAGCACACCCAACCAAGACAACCCTTTGATGGAAGGCCGCACTCCTATCCTTGGACTTGATGTCTGGGAGCACGCCTACTACTTGAATTATCAAAACCGACGCCCTGACTATGTCAGCGCATTCTTTAACGTGATCAACTGGGGTGCAGTCGCCGAGCGTTTCGCGGCTGCAAAATAGTCGCCGTTGATTGCAACTTTTAGCGGGCATCTGACAAAGCATTTATGCCAGCACAAAGAGTAGCCAACCAACGAACTGCATCACGAAATTGATAGCGGAATCAACTCCGCAAACAACCAAAGGCCAAGCGATATCGCTTGGCCTTTTTTCATGGCCTTTCTACGCACCGAAAACTGCAACTCGCTAGCACCAAACAAGCATCGAATCTGGCACATGAACTGCAAGCGATTGCGACGTTGACGCAAGCTGTCACCGTCTCTAACATCCCGACCCATTATGCGTAGCCAACTATTTCTTCCACGATTTTGGCAAGAAACAGTGATGGTAATACCGATTACCTGATTACGTAGACTCGTCTGGCTAAATAGTTTTAGCCGGTTAAGCGTCCCTTTCCGCGGAATTCAAGTTGGGCTTGGTTCATGAAAATCAATCAGAAAACCACCGTCAAATCAATGTCTTTGGCTGTTTGTCTTATTGCAGTCTCAACTTTTGCATTCTCAGGTTGTCGTTCAGGCGGTCTCGCCAAACCAGATTTTGGCAAACTCGCTTTCTGGAAAAAATCAGAAGGCTCGGCGACCAGTACGCCTCCGCCTCCAGCTCGGCATTTTGATCCTTCTCCAATTGATGGCGCTCAGCAGCAGATTGCCGCTGGCGTTGAAAAAGCCAAAGACCAGATGGCCAAGGTTGACGGTTCAGGCTCGCGCAACATGTACGAAAGCAATAAGGACTCCATTCGCAACGACGTCGAGTCAGCGATCAAAGGCATGGGCACCGGCGGTTTGAAACCACCTATTCGCAAACCATACTCGTCCAGTGTCGCCGATGCCCAGAACAGCGTTCGATCAAAGCTTGAGGGCATCAGTTCGGGTGCAGAATCTTCACTCAACGCGGCTCAAAAAGAATTCAAAGCAGCCATGGGCGGGAGTGGATCTAAAAATGACTTTGGATCTTCCAATGATTTTGCCCCAACCAATTCGTTTGCTTCAAGAACAGCGGAAGCAAGCAAGGATCTGACTAAGGGCTGGAAAGATATCGAGACTCCAACTGGACTTTCTGAAGCAGCCAACAGCATCAATCAGGCATTGTCCAAAGCAAAAAGCGCGACTTACGATGCCAATGGCAAATTGGCCAGCTCGGCAAGCAAAGTCAAAGATTCATTTGTCGCCGAAGCCAATGAACTTTCAAGAACGACCAACAACGCACTTGCTCACAATGGATTCAGCGCAAACAGTTTTGCGACTCCAAACTCAAATAGTTTTGGGGCAAGTGCACCGATGGCAAAGGAAACGACTCCTCCGCCTCTAACTGTTTTGACACCTAAACCAACTGCTCCAGCACTTTCAAACTTTGGCGGAACACCTGCCGCGACGACAAGTCCGGGGCAAAGCCAAGAGCTAATGGCACAGGTAGCCGAAGCGAAAATGCAAATCGAGCAACTTAAGGCACAAGTCGCTCAAGCCAAAGCCGCTCAAGCGCAAAAAATGGCCGCTCAGCCAGCCCAAGGGTTCGCTCCACAACAATTCCAACCGCAAACACAAACAGTCCAACAACCATTCCAACCACAAACACAAATGGCTCAACAGACGTTCCAAACGCAGCAGCCAATCCAACAGCAACAGCCAATCCAACAGCAACAGCAGTCATTCCAACAGCAGCAAACATTCCAACCACAAACCAACAGCCAGCCGGTCGCTCGCACCGCGCAACTGCAAGTTCCTCGATTCTCCAACCAGTCGGTTTCCAATTCTAGCTTGGCGTCGAGCATGCCAAACAACGTTTTGCGTAGCTCTTCTGATTCGCTTCGTGCCCCTCAGGCTCCTGCAACACCTACCAACAACTTTAACCCAGGCTATTCGAGTACTGGACAAGGCGGATTTAGCGCACCGTCAAACGATTTTGGTTCAAACAGTAGGCCAGCAGCCGCTTCACAAGTGAACTTCGAAAACTCGAAACAGCCGACTTCAAATTCGTTTTACGCCAACGGTGGAAATACAGGTTCTGCTACTCGCATTCAAAACCACGTCTCTGACATCGACATCCCGGCGTCGGTATTGAGTGGTGCAGGCTCCTATGCTCCCGGCAGTGTGAACGCGTTGAAATCGAAATAGTTTCAACGAATGGCTCAAGAGTTAGCAACACTGACCAGTACTGAAGTTCTGCATTGCTGCGATTCGATTAGAATTTGGACCGTGCTTCTTGCCTCTTGAGAACCGTGTACAATTAACGGTTGTTCACTTAGGCCACCTCTGCAATTCCAAATCTATCTATTGTTAACATGTTCGATTTGGAACGAATCAAGCAGGAAACTTCGGTCGCTCAGATCGACTTTCATGAAGAGATTGGCTCAACCAACGATCGTGCGATTGAGCTGATCAAACAGAACGCCATTCCGCTTCCTGCGTTAGTGCTAACCAACAACCAAACGGCCGGCCGCGGGCAACGTGAGCGAACTTGGTGGTCCAACAATGGCAGTCTGACGTTTACTTGGATCACTTCTGATTCACAATTGAGTTGTTTTGAGTCAGCCAATTCGCCGGGAGCAGTCGCTTCTCGTTCGCTGCTTCCCATCATCGTTGCCAATGCCACGTGCAAGGCGATCGAAGCGACGACGGGACTTCGCAACATCGCAATCAAGTGGCCAAATGATTTGTTGGTAGAAAATCGCAAGCTATCTGGAGTCTTGATCGAGTCGATCCGCCAAGGGAATAAAGCCGACTCGGATCAAGCCGACTCGGATCAAGCCGACTCGAATCAAGCTAACTCGAACCAGCCCCGTGCACATGACTCCCAATCGAATCCGAATGTTTGCTACGCCGTTGGAATTGGAATCAATGTCAATAACAACCAGAGCGAGCTCGAAACGGGTGGTTTGGCAGATCAACGGACGCAAAGCGATCGTACGCTTTCACTTCAGGAATCAGCGACTCGAAAAAACGGAGATGAAAATTCCAAAACGGAGTTTGGACGCCCGACGAGCATCCATGCGCAAATTTCAAAGAACACATCGCTTGAAGACTTATTGATCGGGATCATCAAACAGCTCAATCACGACACGCGACAACTGCGTACCGGTCAAGGCAATCCAATTAACGAAATCGTGGAAACGTACAACCAAAGATTGGCTTTTCGTGGTCAGGAAATCCGAATTAATCAAGCTGGTCAAACTGAACGATTGGGGATTTGCCAAGGCATCAACTCGGAGGGAAATCTTTTGCTTCAAACCAGTAAAGGCATAGAAGCAATTTTTAGTGGAATAATCCAACCCGTTTGAGGAGCCGCGAGAAAAAAATGAGCTTCAAAAATCGCTATCGTTGAGAGTTCTGCATCTAATATCAGAATCCCTATGAATTCTCGCTTGCGTTACTGGAAATTTTTGGCCGCAAGTGTCAAACTCATAGGATAGAAATGGTTCTGAAATTCAGGTTTAACCTAAGGGGAATCAGCCATGCCGCTTTTTGAAGTAGAAACAGACGCACATATTATCATCACCTGGGCCGACAGTGAGGGAACCGCGACAACCGTTGCGAACGATTCTTACCCAGGTGAAAACATTGTCCGATTAACCAAACGGCCCCGCGATAGTTGGGTCATTTCCAAAGGGGTGCTTGGGATCACGTCCGAGTCAGATCCTTGCGGTGTCGCTCGCGATTGCCTTTCCAAAGCAGCCGGCGACAAAGTTCACGCCATCCGTCTTTATATGTCCGAGACCGGAACCGATCTTGAACAAGCCCGTAAAGCCATCGAATCAAATATGGTCATGGGTTGGTGACAACTCAACTTACTTGTTCTTTTTAAAACACAACTCCACCCAAATTTCGTCGTTCAACGCCCATACATCAGCAACACCAATCGCGGGTCACTTAATGTGGCCCATTTTTTTGTTATAAGTTTGTCGCTGGTTGGCTTCGATTCGTGCAATTCAAGCTGCACTCATGTAAAACGTAGCTATTGTCCAATGGCTACCGTCGAATGACATTGAAAACAGCACCGAAAAACACAAGTAAATTCCTAAAAACATTCCAAGCAATTTCAAAGCCGGGCGAAAACTAATTTTGCCTCAAACTTTGCCGCCTCAACTCGACCGCAATCTTGAATAAGCCTAACTACCTGATCTCGCTTGAAAACATCGTCAAAAATTACAAGACGATGCGCGCTCTTGACGGAGTCAATCTCGATATCGAGCCGGGCGTCACTGGGCTCTTGGGGCCCAACGGTGCAGGCAAATCGACGTTGATCAAACTCCTGCTCAATTTGGTAAAACTCTCTTCAGGTAACGGAACAGTTCTCGGACACCCACTTGGCAAAGCCGGCCGAGAGATCCGCAACAAGGTTGGCTACATGCCCGAAGACGATTGCTACATCCCAGGCATGTCTGGTGTGGAGGTTGTCCAATTCGCGGCTTGCCTTTCGGGGCTTCCTCAAACCGAAGCACTTCGCCGTGCCCATGAGATTTTGGATTTTTGCGGCATGAAGCAAGAGCGTTATCGAATCATTGATACGTTCTCAACGGGCATGCGACAAAAAGTCAAATTCGCGGCCAGCATTGTTCACGACCCTGAATTTTTGATCCTTGACGAACCCACCTCCGGACTTGACCCCGAGGAACGTGAAGGACTTTTGGCACGCATCCGGTTACTTTGGACGCAGTCAGGAAAATCAGTCTTAATTTCGACTCATATTTTGCCGGACGTCCAAGCGATCTGTGACAACGTTTTGATTTTGGCAAAAGGGCAAGTCCGCCTCAGCGACAGCATCGCCAATCTGAGCAAGACCGACGCGCCGTCATTTAGAATTCGCGTTTTGGGCGACACAGACAACCTTGTTAATGCTTTGAAGGACAAAGGAATAATGCCAACGATCGCACCCAATGGCGAAATCGCTGTTGGAAGCAACGATCCAGAACTGGCCGAAACTATCTGGCAATGTGCAAATCAAACCGGCACCATTGTTCAGTCTTTGACCCCGGCGAAAAATTCACTGGAAGAGATTTTCATGGAAACCGTTGAATCAGCAAAGGATAGTCAAAATGCCGATTCATGATGTTGGCTATCGCGGTTGGAATGGTAAAAAAACGTCACCCATGACCCGCTGGACGATCATTACGACCAGCGGAATCCGCTTGGCAGCGAAATCGAAATGGGTCCGCCGTATGCTTTTCGTGGCATGGCTGCCAGTTCTTTACTGGGGACTGGGGTTTTTCTTTGTTGAAAAAGCCATTGCCACAAGTGCTCCAGACAACGAAGTGGTTTCTGAATTGCAAGAAACATTCGATGTCCAAGTCAACGCCAACCCAACGCATCTTGCAATTCAACAACAACTTCGCAATCAATTTGCGAGCGCTCCTCACGCGGACAAACTGGCCGATGCATTTGAGTCAGGCGATACGGCACGTATTCGAAACGATGTTTGGCGTTGGCTGTTGATGGTTTTCTTTCGATATCCCCAAGCACTTCTCATTCTGTTTCTCATCGGTGCTGTTGCCCCTTCGCTGATCTCACGAGACTTACGTTCGCGGGCATTCCTCGTATACTTTTCGCGACCGATCGGAAAACTGGAATACATATTTGGCAAACTCTGCATTCCCGCCGCGTATATGATTGCTGTTTCAACATTGCCAGCGCTGGCGCTTTATTGTTTTGCCATCATGATGTCCCCAGACGTTACGGTCATAATGAACACTTGGGATATCCCAATACGAATCGTGATCGCATCGTTATCGCTAGTCATTCCAACTGCTTCACTTGCGTTGATGCTTTCTTCATTGACCCAAGAAAGTCGTTACGCCAATTTCTCCTGGTTCGCGGTTTGGGCACTCGGTCACGGAGCATTCCAGGCAATACGGACTGGGATATCAGCGCAAATGATGAAACTTCCAGATGATCCGAACGTGATCGAAGCCACTGAAAACTGGCGGCTTGTTTCGCTTTACAACTGCCTCGGTGACATACAGGAGTTTATTTTTGGCTTTCAAAGTTTCCCCGATGTTTGGAAAGCGTTTGCAGTTCTGGGCGGGGTCACCCTATTTTCTTTGTTCACATTGTACCGACGTGTCTCGGCACCGATTCAAGTTTGAGGCAACGCAATGATTGAACTGAACAACATCACGAAACTTTACAAGACCGTCATTGGTGTCAACGACATCAACTTGAGCCTGGAGTCAGGCACGTACGGTTTGCTTGGGCCTAATGGATCGGGCAAGACCACATTGATCAACTTGATCCTGGGGCAACTTCAACCCACCATTGGATCCGTTCGTTTGTTTGGAGTAGACCCGTGGCGAAAAAGTGAACTCCTCCGTCGTGTGGGACTTTGCCCCGCTGTTGAGGTTACCTATCCACGCGTCAACGGACTCGACTGGGTCACTTATTTGTGCCAGTTGCATGGATTCGGATTTGGCGAAGCAGAAAAACGGGCCAAAGAAGCACTCGACGTGGTCAAACTAACTTACGCAATGGATCGACCGATGCGAGATTACTCGCTGGGAATGAGGCAACGCGCAAAAATCGCGCAAGCCATCGCTCACGATCCAGACCTTTTGATTCTCGACGAGCCATTCAACGGACTTGATCCAGTTGGTCGTTATGAGATGTCGGAATTCCTTCGAGAATGGGCAACCCAAGGCAAGAGTTTGATTTTGGCGAGCCATATTTTGCATGAAGTCGAAGCCGTCAACCCTTCGTTTCTGCTGATTTCAGGCGGAAGGCTGTTGGCATCCGGTTCACCTGAAGAAGTGCGATCACTACTCGCGGATTCACCTTACACTTTAAATATTCGCTCCTCTGCACCAAAACGGTTGGCCAATTTGCTGATCGAATCTTGCGATATTGAGTCAGTCCAATTTAGCGACAACGATTCATTTTTGATTTCAACACGAACGGCATCCCAAGTCTTCAACCAACTGCCTGCGATGTTGAAAGAGCATAACATTTCGGTCACAGAAATGAGTTCAACGGACGATTCATTGAAAACACTTTTCTCGACGCTGATGAAAATCCACCGTGGTGAAATGAATCGAGGGATCGCATCATGAAACTTTGGTTAAACGGCGCAATTGCGACCTGCCGATTCGAACTCCAACGTTCATTTACGTTTCAACGTACATCCGTCTCGCTAATGTTGGCACTTTTCCCACCGACGATGTTATTTCTATTGTCGTTGGGAACGAGAGTTTCCGGTGACCTAACGGGATTTCAAGATTTTGCCAAACTGATTTCGGTCCTGCTGATTTCTTTGGTTTGCCTTTTGTCCCAATTGCTTTGGGCCACACCAAACGTTTATTCAGAACTAGAAGGCAAGAGTTGGGGCTTCATCGCAAGTCGCCCCGGCGCTCGCATTTCGATTTTGCTAGGCAAGTTCCTGGCTTCGTTTGTAGTATCGTTCGCCATTTCGTTATTGGCACTTTCATTGTGTGTAATCATCGCCGATCGGATGCTGGGAATTCTTAATCCCGAGAAATTCTGGATTGCAATGTCTGGTGTATATTTATTTGCCTGCTTGGCTTACTCCGCTATTTTCTCGCTCATCGGAACGTTATTTATCAAGCGTGCAATGGTTGTTGGGGCAGGGTACATCATTGGCTCCGAAATGGTATTGGCATCCATTCCTGGCGTGTTGATCAACCAATTCACGGTCCGTTTTCACTTGCAAGAGCTAGGGATCCGGTGGGCGGGTTGGTTTTTCCCATCGCCTTCATCGTTGAAAGACTACCGTATGGTATTCGGTGAAGGTCTTCCGGTAGCGTTGCATATTGGATTCCTGTTCTTGATCGCCGCCGTTGCGTTGGGCCTCGCCGGTTGGGTAATCGTAAGCCGCGAGTTCATCACCACCGAAGAGAGCTAACGCGCCTCAAAATGGAAACCCGACGCGTAAGCGAGGGCATCCCCCGTCAGTTCACCGTCACTTGCCGCTGCATCCCTCGCTAACGCGTCGGGTTCCCAATCAGCTGTGCAGGTGAGAACAAACTTTATTCCCAATCTCCCGAACTCCACCTCTTTAAATACGCACCCGTTTCATCAGCCGTAAAACGGATCGCTCCGTCACGGTCAGTACGAGCGACCTGTCTTTCTGCTGCTTCAAACACACTTGCGGTTTTGTCAGACACGCGTTGATTGCCACCGCTGATCACAACAAAATCTGGACTCGCCCATTTCATAAACTCGGCGGGGCGGCTGTTTTTGCTTCCATGGTGGGCAGCCATCACCAAATCGAAATGCTTTGGTTCAGTTTCCAGCAACAACTCCAACCCCATTCGTTCCAAATCGCCAGGCAATAAGACCTTCACTCCAGCATGTTCAAGCGTCAAAACGATACTATCGGAATTGTCATTGTCGTTGGTCCCATGCACCGGTGGACCAAGCACTTTCATTTCCGTTGAACCATCACTGATCAACCGATCGCCAGCGACCGTAGTTCGGACTTCGATACCACGCTCACCCAGCACTTCCAGCAATCGAATCACCGAGCGCGAATCGCTGTTAAACATTTGCGGCGAAACGTAAACGACACTAATGGAAAACTGCTCAGTCAACTGTGGCAAGGCATTGAAGTGATCGACGTCACCGTGTGAAAGCACGACCGCATCAAGATGCTCAATTCGCTCCGACCACAACACGCCCGCGATATTCCTGGCACCGTAACCCGACGAGCCAAATGCTCCCGCATCGTACAACATGTTCTTTCCGTTAGGCAGTTGAATCAAAACGCTTGATCCATGCCCGACATCGATGAAAGTGCAAACAAGCGGATTCTCTCCGCTTCTTTCACGGTACTTTTCGACTTGATCTGGAACCAGCCATCCAAACACCAACCATGTGCACGCCAACGTTGCGATCCAGCGACCCGGCAATTTGGTCAATGGATAAACAGCGACGAGAAATACACCAGCATAGAAAAGGCATATCGACCAAACGGGCGGACCAGCCGTCCAAAAGTGACCGTAGGGAATTCCTTGCGCCGCACCAATCATCCATTCAATCGCAGCCAAATTACGGTCGCACACCCAACCGAAAAACCGCGCGATGGGCGACAAAAACGCACCGAACGTCAACACACCCAATCCACCATAAAGCCCCCACGCAATGGGAACTAGCAACAACGGATTGACGAGCAACGCAACGGGCGCGACCAAGTGAAATCGAAACGCGACCAGCGGCATTGCGACGGCCCAGATCAGGCCGCTGACTAAAATCGCCGTTCGTAATTGCCGGCCCATCCAGTTGAATGTGCGAACATGCCACGGCCTGGTGCTGGCAATCAGACGCTTGATTGGATCAGTCGATGGCGGCCAGAATACCCAATCGCTTCCAAACGTCAGCGAACCAACGGCTAAGAATGAAAGTTGAGGGCCAAGTCCAAACAAATCGCTTGGATTGAGAATCAGCACAATAATGCCAGCAATCGCCAGCAGGTTAAAAGAGAAGTGACTTTCGCCCTTCCACCGCCCAATGCAAAAAAGCGTAATCAAAATCGCGGCTCGGGAAACGGGCGGCCTGAACTCGACCAGACAAGCGTAAAAGAACACAAACAAAACCGTCACCAGCAAGCACTTTTTACGGCTCAACAATCCAAACCGAAAGAAAAGAAAAAACGCACCCGCCAAAATCCCAACATGAAGGCCTGAGATGGCGAGTAAGTGTACGGTTCCCGTTTCCATAAACGCGTCTTTGCGAGAGCGCGAAAGCTGCTCGCGATTGCCCAACAAAATCGCGGACGCAAACGGGGCTTCGCTTTTGTTGACGAATTTCCAAGTCAACTCGTTCAACCGCTGGCGGAGCTTGGAAACAATGCGTGCTTGAGTCCACCCTCCGGGCTTGATCACTTTCACCGACTCGACGTTGTACGCATGGAGAAACGCCAGTTTGGATTGTGCGCGATAGAATTCTCGAAAGTCAAATTGTCCCGGATTGGTTGGGCGAGAACTGGCAACCAATCGCCCAAAAATTCGAATCCGATCTCCCGTCCGAACATGTTTCGTCGGAGCGTGAATGATCAAGTCAGTGATCCCAGTCGCCGGACGCCACTGGGCACCATCTCGAATTTGTTTGACGCGCACAGTCAGTTTTGTGCGAAGTTCTTGTTGCAGGCCACCGGATTCGGATTCATCTTCTTCCGATGTCGCCATGAAACGTGGCTCAGAGATCACAGTTGCCTCAACGCAACAGGGAGTCGCGACATTGGTGGCAAACCTCCCAATCTCATTGGCACCAAACCAATTCCATCTGCTGTGATGCCAAAATGCCGATATGAAAACTAACCCGATCAGCAAAATTGTCGAAGCGAACAACTCGATTCGGCCAGACAACATGAGCGAGTTCTTTGAGACTCGACGCCAAATCAAAAACCAAATCGCGCCGCACGCACAGGCCACGACCAGATACAAAATCCAGGAAAGTGAAGTCGAGCGGTCAAGCGACACCCAGCGGTCGAAAGAAATCCCGGCGCACATCGCCAATACGACTAACACCATCGGCTGATAAGTCGGCCAACGTGATTTCGTATTGTCGACCAAGTCATCGGTTAACTTTTCGGTCAACTTTTCGTTACTGGAATCCAAACGCATATCGAACCAGAAAAGAAAAGGTTCAGCAAAACGGGAATCGCAACAGAACGCGAACAACGGCGTCTGCAAATCAGGAAAGCAAAGAAATTGCAAACCAAGAGTCCGTAAAATTTAACCGATTGACACGGATAAGTAAGCCAGTGCCATGAAGGCGAATCGTTTTACTGGGCGAATTTGCGTTCGATTCGCATGCATGCATTTACGAGCTGGACAAATGGGCAACAGGTTTCCCTGTTCTTTGGCCAATCACTGCAAACATAACTCGCAAACGCAAACAATTGGCGAGTGCCTGCTACTAGAATAGATCTCGTTTGAGCAACAAAATGAATTCCACTCTACCGCTGAGAGCGCATAAAAAAAGCCACGGCATGTCGCTCCATCGTCATGCCATGACTTCTATCCTGATGCGGGACAGTCCGTGTCCCGCCCTCCCGGCGTTTGATCTATAACGTATATCGACTTGTCAAATCAGAATCCATAAGTTTTTTCAATTAAGATTCACGTCCAAACGGTAAAACCAAAACAAATTAACAACCTCAGTTTCGATTACGCGGACAAGGTAATAGATTCAGCCAAGGGGAAACGTTCTTTGCTGCTTTTTACTACTATTGGCGGAAAGTAGTTTTGATTTATTGCGATTGTGACCTCATTTAATAACCCGCGTCCAAGCGTCACAAACGAGATTTGAGCAAGCAGCAGGTGTTTCGGATTGCACTGAGTTTCGATATCCTGAGACAGCCCAAAAAACAACGTTTTGGCCGAGAACGCGTATCGCTTAACGATTAAGGATTCGCAGCGAAATCTTGCGGAGCAAGAAAACACGGGAGGGAGTCGTGACGGTTCTACAGAAAAACCGACCACTGAAGTTCGAAGGATTCGGACCTTCTATTCTTGCGCAACAAACTCGCGGACGACTTTCTACTAACGCCGTCCCAACAGATCGACTTGAAGCCCGCGCAATGCTTCACGACCAGTGCCCGCTGACGCCAGGCGTTTACGGTTGGCTCGATAATAACGACCAACTTTGCTATGTCGGTAAATCAAAATCGCTTCGCAAACGCCTGCTGTCGTACTTTGCGAAAACGCCCGCTGACAAAAAAGCGTTTCGCATCAGACAACACAGCAAGACATTAGTATGGGAGCCAATCTCTGAAGAGCTACTGGCTTTGATTCGCGAACAAGAATTAATCTACCGTTGGCGACCAGAATTCAACACTCAAGGCCAACCGGTCAAACGCCAACCTGCTTTTATTTGCATCAGTGGTGGGCCAGCACCCAATGCTTTTTTTACTCGTAGAATTTCGAGCAAGTCCGTGCACTCGTTTGGGCCAGTCGCCGGAACAGGGCGGCTTCGCGCAGCGGTCGATAGTATCAATCAAGTTTTTCAACTTCGCGATTGCCCTGACAAAACCAAATTCGAATTCAACAACCAGCAACAGCTTTTTGCCAATCCGCTAACGGCAAAGTGCATTCGGTTCGAGCTTGGTTCGTGCCCCGGCCCATGCGCCGGAAACTGCAGTAGCAGCTTTTACAAAAACAATGTTGATCGTGCACTAAATTTGATTCGCGGAACCGATGTTACGATCTTGAAAACGCTAGACGAAGAAATGCAAAAAGCGGCAGCCAATCAGTCTTTTGAAAAAGCGGCGATTCTCAGGGACCATTCCAAAAATCTTGGCTGGTTAAATCGACGAATGAAAGCCCTGCGATCGGCCCAACGAACATTCAATGGCGTGTTCCCAATCAATGCCAGAAAAAATCGAATCGCTTGGTTGGTCCTCAAAGGAGGCCGGTTAATTGGAAGTGCTCCAGAGCCGAAGTCACCTGATCGAGCACTTGCTGCGATCAAATTTCTGACTGAGATAGAGCGGCAATCCGATATGCTTCCGACCAACATCATGGAGATGAATCTACAGCTGATCATGATCGCGTGGTTTCGAAAATATCCCGCCCTCAAAAAGACACTGATCCCTTTCGCAGATGCTATTCAACGCTGCGAAACGATCTGCTAATTGGGCCCATGCGAAGGCTCTAGCATATTGGTGGATCAAAGAAGAAGAATAAGACGCGGCTGAATACCACCATTTTGAATCGTCGAATTTGATTTCAAAACTGTAAAGGGCGAATAGAAGAACCGCGAATAAACGCCAATGGACGCGAATGTAAATTTGAATTTGAATTCGCGTTTACTAGGAGACTTCTTGGTGAACGCCACCATTTTTGAGCATGAGATTTTGCCAGTATCTTTACTTGCTGTTTTTTTTAAACCGCGGATGGACGCAGATAAACGCGGATTCAAGTTCTGTTTTTATCCGCGTCCATCAGCGTTCATCCGTGAGTCTTCCTTCATCAGTTTTTCACGTGATGAAAACAGATTCAGTGTTGAAAAGAGGTGGTGTTCACCGAGGACTGTCTTTATTAGCGTCCATTCGCGGTTGAAAATTCAGCACCTAGTCTAGTGATAAAAATGGTAGTGTTCAGCAAGAAGTATCTTCCGAAACGTTTTGTAACGGGAGCAAATCGCTTTCGCTAATCGTGTAAGCAATCTCGGGGTAAAAGAAATTCGTTTCTCTGTTTTCCTGTCCACGGAGCGAGAAAAATTCGCTGCGCTGATCTTCGCTAGCCAAGGTCAGTTGCGAGCCGTCTTCAAAATACGCTTTCCCGTCGCCAATGCGAACAAAGGTTTTGGACGTTCGAAACGTAATTCCAAGCCACTTGTTTTCGGGCGGGTTGGCAGACTTATCGAGTACGATCTTGTGCTTAAACCGCCGATTAGCAGCGACCGAAAAAACGACAACGCTATTGTGTTCCAAGGCAATTTCAACTGGTTCGAGCTGATTTCCACCAGTCACCTCCTCAGTGCTTTTTGGCTCAACCACCAATCTCCTGAGCGGCGCGTCGAGATCAGGAGTTTCGTAGCATGAGAACAGGGCAATCAATGAATCGTCTTCCAAATCCAAAGCGAGATCCGAGTGGGCTCCCATTTTGAAATACGCATTGGTGTAATTTTCAATCAACGCGTTGTTAAAGCCTGACTTGAGAGACGCCACCTCCTCAATCTGCTTTGCCAACTTGAGGTGGATCGGACGAAACGCATTGGCAGCGGACACATATTTGCTGGTCGTTCGCACAATCGGATTGCCGCGAAGCTCATTCGGTTTGACCAGCACCGTGCCTTGCCTGCCTTTTCCCAATTCTTCGAACTGTACTGACGCCATCAACGCTTCGAAAAGATTGTCTGCGTTTGCTAAGGTGTATTTGGCAAACTCGTTCGCTTCATTCTGGAGCAAGGTAATCTCCTTCGTTCATGCTGAACATAAACTTGTTAGCGTAATCAATGAAGTCAGCAGTCTTGTTCTCTTGAGCGTACAGCTTACGCAATTCAGCCATGCCTTCGTCTGTGGGAGGCTCAAGTCTTTTCAATTCACCATTGGTTTTGAGAAAAGTCGCGCCGTCCTTGTGAATCGCTTCGGTGGACGAGCAACGAACGACATATCCAAGTCGCGTTGGCAATTTCTCAGCATCCAATGTCGATGCACGAATCTCATGGGTGTAAAACCGGTTGGTCGAAAGTGGCATAAAGAAAACCGAACCCGGATACAGCGTGACGCTAAACTGACTTGGAAGCGTACACTCGCAATCCTCCGCAACGGGCGGCTTCAAACGAAACACAAGACGAGTTAACCCGCTACTCTTTTTGAAACCGTAGTCAAAAGGGTCTTCGGCCATTGGTTCCAGTTTGTTCAGCTGGTCATAAAAAGTGCAAAAGGCCATCATGCCATTGGTGGGCATGTCCTTTGTCTTATCCGCGTGGGCGCTAATTTTTGCTTTCGTTTGCTTCTTCTGTTCACTGGCTGGCGTGTTGTGATAAACCTGCGCCAAAACATGATTCATTGGAGCATGATTCTCGAAAACGATATCGGCTTCTTGATTCAAAGCGTCAACAATATAAGAGTCGTTCTCGCGGAAAGTCTCCGTTGGACCCGAGAAATTTGTTGAGCAACGCAACAAGCGGAAATGCAACTCCTCACCTTGACGCTCAACTGGAGTCAAATAGATCCCAGTACGATGGGCTCTGCCAGGTTTATTAGATTCTGTCAGCGACTGAAACTCATGTTCGCCGCAAATTCGATTGAAGTAGTCGATGTCTGGATCGAAAAAGCGCCGATACAAAACGCCACCACCAGGAAGCAGGATTGGGACGCGGCCCTGATGGACGACCTGCCAATCACTATTTTCAATTTCGAAGTTGCTTGAGAGTCCTTCGATCACCAACACGCTTTGAGCGGCTTTTAGTTCCACTTGAAAGTTGGCTACCTTCGAAATGTCTCCCGCAAGATAAACGGTTCTCCCAGAGAAGTCCGGCAGGTCTGCAGAAAACTCGTTGGCTTTGATTACCGTGCCACAAAATTCTTCCACGCATCTTTCACCTTTCAGATTGGAAAGCAAAATCAGAATATTGTTGGTGGTCAGAATTCGGGCTTCGTTTTGGTCGTTCGTGGTAGTGGCTCCCATATTGTTGTTTTCTCGTTCGCCTCGCTGCGAATCGTCAAAGATCCGTCTCAACATTCCTGACAACGTTGTAACCAAAATGTTCCCTCGTATTCGAAGAAATTTTCTTACATTGTCGTTTACCAGCAACGCCAAACGATCAAAAAATCGTTCTCACGGCCCATCGCTGGCGATTGGAATATCGAACCAATCGATTATGTAACCGGTCGTCCGCCATCCATGATTGACTCACCGACAAGGAGTTCTTCAAAATGGGGTAAATCAGCCAGCGAATCACTCTGACGACGAATTGGTAAAAATTGGGCCTAAACCCTGAAAAAAATGGTCAAACCCTAATGTTTATGCCGTTGAAGAGATTGGGCAAATTGGTATACTGCGTGGCTTAGATTTACGAAAAATACCAGTCGGCCAGCCCAAAATGGCCTTCTCGGAAACAGATTATAGAAATTAGATACGGATAAAGTCATGGCTCGCGTTTGTGAAGTATGCGGAAAAGGCCCTCAGATGGGCAATCGAATTGAGACGCGCGGTAAAGCCAAGTATCTCGGTGGTGTTGGTACAAAAATCACCGGAAAAACCCGTCGTCAATTTCGTCCTAACTTGCAAAAGATCCGCACTGCATTGCCAGGTGGCGGAACTCAATCAAAGAAGGTTTGCGTTGCCTGCATCCGAAGTGGTGCCGTCCGCAAAGCTGTCAAGCAAAAGCCGTTTAAGCTGCCTACCTAGATGTAGCCAAGCCTGAGTTGTAACTCTCGGCGTTTCCGCAAAAACGAATTGACCGCCATGCGCGTGGTTTCGGTTTCATTGAAAATCGAACTCATGCGCATGGCGGTTTTTTTGTGCCCAATTTTCGTATCTAATCGGCGGCACATCAATTAATTGCAGCCGCTATTTTTAACCGCCCCCAAGCAACTCACTGATCCTTCTCATACGAGATCGCCATGTCACATTCAATCGATTCCAAAACCGTAAAACAGGTCGCGCGGTTGGCAAAAATCCATCTTACCGACGACCAGCTAAACGACTCTTCAAAACAGCTTGCCGAAGTTTTGAATTATGTCAGCCAGTTGGAATCAGTTTCTTTGCCCGACGACGTTGAACCATTTTTCGGAGCGATCGAATCTGTCAACGCAATTCGAGAAGACTCAACGCAACCAAGCATCGAGCGCGAAACGATTTTGAAAAACGCGCCCAACACAGACGACGAATTCTATTCAGTTCCTCCCGTTTTTTAGCGTCAACCGAGTTTGCTTAATCCGCCAACGTGGAAACCAGCAGCGGACTTGAAAGTTTGGACTGCTTAATATTCCCGAACCTCTGTAATCCATCCAAATTTGGAACTCAAAAGACTTGGAATCGCAATGGATCATTCAACTCTTACAGCCAGCGAAATCGTTCAACAACTTTCGGCTGGTGAACTGAGCGCGGTTCAATGCACGCAACACTTTCTCGACCGAATCAAATCGCAAAACGCATCGCTCAACGCATGCATCAGCGTTTCGGACTCGGCACTTGAAACAGCCGCCGCAATCGACGCCGATCGGGCGGCAGGTAAATCGAGTGGAGTACTCGCCGGATTACCCGTTGTAGTCAAAGACGGCATCTGTACAGCTGGCCAGACGACGACCGCTGGTTCAAAAATGCTTGAGAATTTTGTGCCGCCCTACAACGCGACTGCAGTGCAACGTTTGGTCGATGCGGGCGCGATCGTGATTGCGAAAACGAATATGGACGAGTTTGCGATGGGATCCTCAAACGAGAATTCCCATTTCGGCCCAGTCAAAAACCCTTGGTCGCATGACTGTGTTCCTGGCGGATCAAGCGGTGGCTCAGCCGCTTGCGTTGCGGCAGACCTTGCTCCTGTGGCCATCGGTTCGGATACTGGCGGATCGATTCGACAACCGGCTTCGTTTTGCGGAATCACTGGCCTCAAACCAACTTACGGGCGCGTTAGCCGTTTTGGGTTGATCGCGTTTGCAAGTAGCCTTGATCAAATCGGCCCGATGACACGATCAGCGAAAGACTGTGCCACGATCCTTTCTGTCATCGCTGGACATGACTCACAAGATTCGACCTCAGCCAAACATGATGTCGGTGATTTTTCCACGTCGATTGACCAACCGCTGAACGGAATCAAAATTGGAATTTACAAAGAGCATTTCGATGAAGGCCTCGAAAGCGAAGTCAAATCCGCTGTTGACGAAGCAGTAAAAACTCTCGAAAGCCTCGGCGCTACGACAACGGAAATTCACTTGCCACACACGCAGTATGCCGTTGCCACCTACTATGTTGTCGCGCCGTGCGAAGCCTCCAGTAACTTGGCACGTTATGACGGCGTTAGATTTACACATCGAGCGTCAGCAAAAAATCTGGAAGAAATGTACAACCAAACTCGGGCTGAAGGATTTGGTGATGAAGTCAAGAAACGCATCATGCTGGGAACTTACGCGTTGAGCTCTGGCTACTACGATGCGTTTTATCTCAAAGCTTCGAAAGTCCGACGCATGATCAAAACGGATTACGATCAGGCTTTCGAAAAAGTTGACTTGATCCTTGGACCGACCACGCCCTCGACCGCGTTTAAACTTGGCCAACACTCGCAAGACCCGATGGCAATGTACTTGGCTGATATTTATACCGTCTCCGCCAACCTCGCTGGCATTCCCGCCATTTCGATTCCATGTGGGTTTTCCAATTCTGGCATGCCAATTGGTTTGCAGCTTCAAGCCCGCTCATTCGAAGAGTCGACCTTGCTCCAAGCCGCACACCAATTCCAAACCGTTACCGATTGGCACCAACGGAGGCCACAACGATGAGTTCCAGTGAACCAAACGCGCAAGCCCGTGCCGCCGTAACATCCGACCAAATCACCATCATCATCGGCTTGGAAGTCCACGTGCAGTTGGACACCGATTCAAAATTGTTTTGCAATTGTTCAACTGAATTCGGCGCGCCGCCCAACACCCAGACGTGTGTCGTTTGTACTGGGATGCCTGGCGCGCTTCCAGTGATCAATGAGCGGGCACTTTCACTTTCTATAAAAACTGGCCTCGCGCTCAATTGTAAAATCGCTCGCTATACAAAATGGGATCGTAAAAATTACTTTTATCCGGACCTGCCCAAGGGTTATCAGGTCAGCCAATTTGATAAACCGATTTGCGGCCCTGGCTACTTGGACATTTCGGATCTCAAAGGCATTTTTGAACCACGTCGAGTCAACATCGAGCGAGCTCACCTTGAAGAAGACGCCGGCAAGAGTATTCACGACGAATCAAATCAAGGCGGCGATTCAAAAATTGACTTGAACCGAACGGGCACGCCACTTCTTGAAATCGTAACTAAACCTGACATGCGATCGGCGGCAGAGGCGAAAGCGTTTTTGACTGAGCTTAAACTGATACTGACTTACATCGGGGTTTCCGATTGCAACATGCAGCAAGGCAACTTGCGGTGCGATGGCAACATCAATTTGCATATTGAATTCGCAGGCAAAACAATTGCGACGCCAATTGTCGAAATCAAAAACATGAATAGTTTTCGCGCAGTCGAACGTGCGCTTGAACACGAATCCATTCGGCAATTGGAATTGTGGAAAGAAAACGGAAAAACGATTGACGACGCGCCCAAGCAAACGCGTGGCTGGAATGATGCACAGCAGGTCACCACGCCACAACGCGAAAAAGAAGAATCGGCTGACTACCGATATTTCCCCGATCCCGATTTGATTGCCGTGACAACAACGGACGAAGAAATCACGCAGATTCAAAATACGATTGATCGCCTACCGGCTCAATGGCGTGAAGTTTTGATCAATGACTTTGAAATGAAACCTGCGGACGCCGAAGTGATTGTGAGTCAGGGCAGGGGAGTGGTCGATTATTTCGTTCAAGTCGCAAATGGCTGTGGAAACAATCGGATCGCTGGCAATTGGGTGACGCAAGAAGTCCTTCGACATCTAAACGAGTCCGGCGAAGAGATCAGTGCTTATCCTGTTTCGCCAGACGCAATGACGGAGCTTTTGAAGATTGTTGTTTCGAGCGAATTGGATCAAACTCGCGCCAAAGAAGTCTTGGACGAGATGGTAAGTTGTTCATTGACGCTGGACGCGGCGATTGAAAAACTTGGAATCAAAAAAGTCGATAGCTCCGAGATTGATAGCCTTTGCCAACAATTGATCGACGAAAATCCTGATGTGGTTCACGAGGTCAAATCAGGAAACACAAAAGCGGTAGGGGCTTTGATTGGTAAAGCAAGAAAAATTAACGCCAACGCAAATCCTGGTTTGGTTCGCAAAACAATTCTCCAGATGATCGGCGAATAAGCTGTTGGCAACCGGCGATTGGCTAGATCTGGACTCGCTTCGTGAGTGAGTTAGGGCGCGGGTTTTCCGAACTTCAATTCTTGAAAAGCTGGAAGAAATTCGCACAATCTTCGCATTTCTTGGCCGGTTAGGCCCCCCCGAAATACTCGCATTTTCATTCTTGGAACCCATAGATAGAATTCAAGTGTAGAATTCGCGACCTCATATGGGAGTACGACGTTGTCAAATCGGATTGAAGGGCGAGTCGAGAAGATCGGCGAAACCGGAAATTTGGTAACCAATATTTCAGTTGATCAAGTCGCGGATATTCCCCATGACGACACGGTCACCATCAAATTTGGTGGACACGAAACGATTGGTCTTTTCCCCGCAAAGCACGACCAACCGGCCGCCACCATGGTTGCCAGTCTTGGTGAAAGCGGATTTGTCGAAATTGAAATTGTGGGAATCAGTTTGAGCGAAATGCTTGGCATCAAACCAGAGGCTCCCGTCGAGGTTTGCTGGTAGCTACCTCCACCTGATCCCGTCTGTCTTGAGCTGGCCGACTGCCACATTCACGCTGGTGGTCAGAGTGAGCTGACTAGTGGTTCTTCAAAGCTGAAATGAATAGTCTGCCCAGGGTGCTGGGTGTCATGCTCAAGCGCGGCATGAGCATGCTTAAGCTTCGCGTAAACATCGCACCCATTTCTCACTAGCTCCCCTCTCCCCGAAAATTCGGACGAAAAAACTATTTACCAAGATAAAACTCACTCCGAATTTTTGGGGAGAGGGGCTGGGGGTGAGGGGTTTTGAAACTTTATCATCTTTAATAGACACGCATGGTACACGAGCAGAGTAAGTCAATTGATACGATCACGGTCGGAAATTTGGCGTTGTTACTCCTCACCCCCAACCCCCCTCTCCTCGTGAATTCGGGTCACGTTTGATTTAATTGCAAAACGTAATCGTCCGAATTCACGAGGAGAGGGGGCTTTCTGGTAGGTCTTTTTATTCGCTCAATACTTCGCCACTACGAACTATTCACTTCATGGTGGACAGGACATACCTACGAAGTTCGGTCAACGTTTTGCCGAGCGAACGCCTTTTTCTCGCGCTTCACAAGCCAATCGAAATGCTTCGTCTTCGCCGTACTGATGAACCGAAAACGATTTGGTTTTTCGTTTTCCGTGACCATCAGTCCACTGAGCGATCCAGTACCAATAGTAGTAATCAAATTCTCCGCGGCTATCTTTTTGATGATGAAGCCGCACACCAACGATCCCTGAGCGATTCCGCATTGACGGTTGCTGGGCTAATTCTTCAACCGTGAACTTGGGCGACTCGGCTTCCAACTCGTCACGAAACTGCTTCGCCCATTGAAGCGCCGAACGTTTTCCACCATGGCCAGAATCTGAAAAGAACTTTTCGGTGCGCACACCACGCCGCTGCATCCGCACTTCCCAACCGCCATTGGTTTTTCCATTGGCGTCTACAAGTTCGATACGCGAAATATTCCGTTTTGGATTTTTTCTGGCCATGAAAAGAACAGAATACCAAACTCGGCCAAGTTTGGTCCAACGGTCAATCGTTTGGCATCAATAAAATACTTGTTCAACAAGCGCCGATACGCAAACGCTCTGCGAATTTCGCGAAAAAGAACAGACGTTTCTTGCGACTTTTACTGTGCAGACGTCTTGAACCCATTTGGTCCGCCAGAGATTCGTCGCCCATGATCCAATGGCCAGCTTGCCATTTGAAACCCGTTTTCATGAAGCCAGCTTTTAAGCTCATTGTGCTCGTTAAAACTGCCTGGATAAACCCAAACCGATACCGTTGTCTTACGTGGCTCTCGGTTGCTTAGAAGCTTGCGGAACTGAGAACCGTCAGAAATCGCATTCACGACTGGCTCTCCAAGATCCCGGCGAGTTGGTTGAAGATTAAACTGCTGAAATTTTACGGTGCGCCGCTGAACCGGCCCAACTCGCGTCTGTTCATTGATTGTTTCAGCGGACAACTCGTACTGCATACGAAAATTTGCGATGGGCCCAATCGTCTCGACTGTTCGGTCGACCTGTTGGAGTTTTTCCGCTTTCAGTTTCCACTCGGACTTCATTCGCCCGATCAACTCATCCATCGGTACGTAAGAGATTTTTCCGCCGGCCAAGCGAAAATGGATTTCTTCGGTGAAAACTGTTTTGGCAATCGGGTTGGGATAATGATCGATCGTTTTGGATTTCGGCGAACTGGCGGTAACGGCGTTTGCCTCGCGAATGGTCGCGGCCAACTCAGACTCCAACTCTTTTTTCTCAGCCAAAAATTCGGCTTGTTTTCTTTCTGCTTCCGATTGCTGGTCGTCAACGAGTTGGAGGATCTCGGCCCGAGCCTTTTCTCGTGCCTGACGTTTCTTCTCCATTTCCCGCTTTGCGATTTCCAACAGCATTAGCATCTCATGCCGTTGATCGGTCAGTTCTGCAGCCAACGAATTTTGCTTGACGATCATCTCTTCCTGCTGCTCGTTGTCGATCCGAAGTTTTGCAACAACGTCATCCGCTTTTGCAAGTTCAGATTCAACGGATTCTATTTTGGCGAGCACTTCTTCGTTTCGTTCTGTTTTCACCCAGGATTCACTTGCCTGAGCACCAACGACGACAACAAGAATAATGAGAATCCCAACCAGGTTGGCAACGATGTCTAGAAACGAATCCTGTCCCGTCGTGATTTCTTTAATACCCATTAACGATTCCTCCCTCTGGAGCCTTCAATTGCCAGTCCGCTACGATAGAGCAATCCTTTGAGTTGAAGAAAGCGTTGTTGACCACCGTCAAGAACTTGCACGCGAAGCTGCGGTTTCCAATAACTGTTCTCGCCAGAGATCCCCCATGACTCGATCTGACGCCAAAGCTCGTCAACCAGTTGATCAATCGCTTCGGCAGTTTCACCCTTCATCGGAATTCGTTTCTTTACACCATCGAACGAGTGGACTTCCAAAAAGTCCGCTCCGCAAATCAACCCAACGGGCCTGAGATAGCCAGTGGCCCCAGGCGTTCGAGTAGGCAACGCCCAGCCGGCACCTCGCTGTTTGGCGACACTGAGATCCGCATATGGATTCTGAATTTTCCCGTCACCACCTTCGCCCGATTTTGAAGATTGATTGCTTTGAGAACCATTCGCCGAGGCGACAGCTGAATTCTGCTGTTGGCTTGATTCATTTGCGGATTGAGATTGGAACCCATTGTCACGGTTTCCATCTTCGGATTGCCCAGACGCCGACTGCACAAACGAATCATCCGACCCATCGAAACCGCCCGCTTGCGAGTCACCCGATGACGTTCCAACGTTAGAGACAAATCCACCACGTGGGCCGGAAACCGTTAACCCCGGTCGTGAGTCACGATCGTTCGATCCTCTGCTGGCAAATCTTGCCAGTTGTTTCCGACGGGCAATCTCTTGCGCGACACGACGTTGTTGCTGTTGCTGTTGTTGCTTGGCAACTCGGATTGCCTCTTCGAGTTCAGTTTTAAGCTGTGGATCCTTTTCGCCAAAATCAAGTTGCTTGTCAGATTCAACCAGCTCATAGCCAAATTCATCATCCCAGCTTTTCATTGCCCGGCGTGCTAACACAAACGTTTCAGCACCATCAGGCCGGACAACGATCAACGGATATGGATTTCCTTCTTCGCCAGCAATGTCATAACGTTGCCAGTACTCGCGTGTTGCTAACAGCGCTGCGTCGAGCATGTTGCCTGGTTGAAGTGGTGGTGCGAAATCGCTTTTCTGCAGTCGAATGCCTGCAGGCTGCAAAATGATTTCGTCTTTGACACACTCAATAAAGATCGGTCTGCGGAACGTTCCACCGCCGCCTTTGTGTGGAACGATAACGTAATTCGTGGGACCAGTTTCCTTGGCCGTTTCGCGTTTGGATTTGAGCTCGGCTTGGGCGTTCAAAAGTTTCGAGCGAATCGATTCCAATTCAGCGGTGGATTCGTCCTCGGAAAAAGAAGCGACGGGTTGGGCGACGTCGTCAATTGGTTGTTCCAACTCGGCTATTTCTTCGCCGACTCGTTTGAATTTTTCTTTGAGTTTTCGAATCTCGTCTTTGAGATAGCTAAAATTCGCACGCGAGATTCTCATTCGCTCCAGCACATCGGGGCGAACCGCCGTTAGGCCTTCGATTTGTAAGCTTCGAACTTCCATTGCCGATTCGAGTTCATCAAGTTTCGCTTGATGCTGTTCGTCTTCGGCAGTTTGAGCGGCAGTCGCTTGGTCATCTGCGGACTTCACCGCCATGACCAACATAATGATCAGAACACCCAGGGTACAAATCAAGACAGCGAGAAACGGAAACAGAGAAACGCTCAGCCGTTTACGCCTTTTTCGCTTGCGTCTCATGCTGATTTTCTAAGCGCGGTTTTGGGTACTCTTTTGAAACTGCGAATTGGCAGAATCACATCGGAAGTTTTTTCAATCTCAGCTTGTGCCTTTTCTTGATCGGCTTTGACAACATTGCGACGAATCGTGCCCTGAATTCTCTTCTCTACCAGCTTTTGGGCTTTTTCGAACGATTGCTTTGACGGTGCGTTCGCCTCGACCGTCTTTTTCTGCGTTTGCGATTCTTTCATTTTCGCTTGCTCGGCAGCAAGCTCTTCTCGCGAGCGAAAACGGAGGATGTGGTTTTGGAATACAACATCGGATTCGTCGCCTTCAAGCACAACAGGAGTAGCAACGTTTTTTCTGCTAATAGCTTTTTCGACTTCTACCGGCTGAAGCGGTTCCATCGAAAGGGCAAGTGCATCAAGTGAAGCTCGGAGTTTGGCGGTCTCGGCTATCGCATCCTGATTTCTCGCAATCGCCGACTCATAACGCTCGTTGGCAGATGCCTGCTCCATCAACTGTTTGATCGAAACGGTCTGGTCGGCCAAGTCCCGTTGATACTGACTCATCAATTGAGCGTTGCTCGAAAGCGTGACTTGCCACTGCTCCCAACGATGCGACATTGCCGAATCGGCTTTCTCAATCGCTTCACCAAGATAGTGAGCCAAGTTGGACACGTTCTCATCCAAAGCGTCGGAGAGGTTGACTTGGACTTGGTCGTTCACCTGACTGAGCGATGCCGTCCAAGCTTCTTCTGCCGCTCGAATCGTCTGCCGCCAAGTCTCAGTTTGTTTCGCGACCGATTCACGCGTTACTGCCAGCAGTTCGTCGGCGACTTTTTGGAAAGCCGGTTTGTCAGACATTTCCGTCATATCGAATTGCGAACTGATCTCTGATCTTGCTCTTTGATGCACGTGAAGCAAAAGCTGTGACTCGAATCGGTCCACAAGAAACTGGCAAAACATCAACACCATCGAAAGCGTCAATGCCAAGGCCGTTGTGTCAAACGCGACATAGAGACTACTTCGCAAGCCATTCATCATGTCTTGGAAGTTGTTATCAGGGCCAACATTGATCCCACCGAGCGCTTGGGAAATACCTAACACGGTTCCCAGAAAGCCAAGCATTGGAGTGGCCCAAATCAAAATCCGAACCAACGAATAGCGTTGCTCCTGACGATCCAAATCAACATCAGCAAGGTACTTCAATTCTTCTTCAGCGCCGGAAGTCGAATTCGTACGGTATATCGAATGAAGCGAATTGACCAAACGCTGCCAGAGATAGTGCTCGTGCAGCGAACGCGGCAAATCCAAAAGTCGTTTGCCCAGTCTTAGCGCTCGGTCGCCAACGTTGCTGTCTTCGGCGGCTTCAGTTAACTCAATGTTCTCTGATTGGGCGCTGGTTAGACCTGCACCTGGTTTGATAGTGATTTTTTTGGATGCAAAAAACTGATTGAAAACATTCCAGCCAATCATTCCCAAAGAAGCGACACCGATAAAGAACATCGCAACGGTGACTTCGGATACTGGGTGGCCAGTCAGGTACCGCAACGTCATCTCGTTTGAAATGGTGCCTACCTTGATCAGATACGACAAACCTAGATACATCGATAGACCGACGCAGACTGGTATAACCAGCGACGGTAGAACGGCGATCCAACTTGTTGATCGTTTCACTTGGCTTCCTTGCCTAGTTCAAAATCGTTTTCAGTATCAAACAGCGATCCAAAATGGTGAATCGCGCAGTCTCTCACACCCCTATTTCAAGGTGCGTACTTTTAGTTAATCGGAAGTTACCGCCACATCGGACACCTTTATGTGATCCAAATAAGCCGATTTACCCAATTCACTATCAAGCTTTCTGGAACCGTTAAACTTCGCCGTTTTAACCAAAGCTTTGCCTATCTTTGAGACGATACACTCAAAGCAACACAACTGTTCGCAGTTTTGCGAATACCCAGGGGGGTGGAACCCGGTACTGACTATGGTCAGCCGGGTTTCTTTTTTGCGCTATTGCCAAGCAAACACCTGAAAAAGCAATGACGTAGCGTTTTGTCCCACGGGCTTTGGCAACTTGGATAGCAAGTCCGATTTACGTCCGAGCCAAGGCAACTGTTCAAATCCCAGACTTCAATTATGCTGCTTGCATCTTCCAATATCATTAAGTGAACAAACAAGAGTTGATATCACTTAGTCCGCTAGCGATTTGTTTCGCTTTGCTTGGATGCCCAAGTAAGTCACGAGTTCTGATCCGATGCTAAACCCAAAATCTCGCCTGATGGCTTGGTTGCAACTTTTTCGAATTGCAAACTTGCCTTCTGCCGTTGCGAACATCCTGATGGGATTCTTGCTGGTACATCAAACCTGGTCGCTTACCGTTGAATTGATTTTGCTCATCGTTGCTTCGTCTTGCATGTACCTGGCCGGCATGGTTCTCAACGATGTTTTTGATTTCGAAGTCGACTTGGAACAGCGGCCCAACCGACCGTTGCCTTCGCAAAGAATTTCCAAACCAGCGGCGACGACGGTTGGTTTTGCAATGTTGATTGGCGGAGTCGTGATCGCCTGCTTGGCTGGAGTCATTGCAGCTGGCGGGTTTGACTTGAAGCTGACGAGCCCGATGATGCGAACGGGATTGATTGCCGTTGCGCTTGCCGTGTGCGTTGTACTGTACGACGGTCCGATGAAGCGTACGATTGCCGCCCCGTTCATTATGGGTCTTTGCCGGACGCTTAACATATTGTTGGGAGCCAGCACGTTCGCGCCCGCCGTTTTGAAAGCTGACGAGGGGTTCTTGCTTGGTCTTCCGACCGTTGTATGGTGGGTTGCGATTTCGATCGGAGTCTTGATCAGCGGAGCCACGTTGCTTGGCCGTAAAGAAGCCGTTGAAAATCAAAACCGAACGCCGCTATTTATTGCGGTTGGAATCATTGTGGCCAGCCTCATTGGAATCGCGACAGTCGTTTATTGCCCCGACAATCCAACCGGCTCGTTTCAAGTCTCACCGCAGCAAAAGAAAATCTTTCCGCTAGTCATTGGCTTGCTTTCATTGTCAATTCTGCGCCGAGTGGCTGAAGCCGCATACACGGCGAAACCACAAAAGATTCAAATGGGAGTCGTTGCCGTTTTGAGAAGCCTGATCATTCTCGACGCAATGTTTTGTTTTTTGGCGACTCCCAACCAACCGCTTTATTCGCTGGTCGTGTTGGCACTTCTGGTTCCCAGCTTTTTAATGGGTCGTTATTTCCGTTCGACTTAATCAAAAAAATAAAACCCAGAGCGCGTAAGTTTTGAGAGTGGCAGAGTCGTTTTGCCCAGCAATGAGTAAGTTGGACATTCCTGTCCGATGGTCGTGAATTTGAAAAAGACGGACAAGAATGTCCATCCTACAGTGCAATTTCAAAACGCGTAAATGGAGCACTGGCGACCAACGTGTGGTTCCTCGCTTACGCATCGGGTTACCATAGTTCGTGTTTCGTGAACCAACGTTCTTGCCACGAAGCAGATATGAGACGATGATAAAGGAGACTTGCCACGTGATAATTCTGTTTTCTCAAACTTCACAAGAATCACTGCCTTTACGAATATCACTGCCTCCACGGCGTCGCTTCCAAGCCAGCGCTACTGATTTTACGACAGAACTTTTTTGACTGCCCCTGAATGATTCTCGGATACAACACCAACGGCCTGTCCAATCACAACATCATGGACGGCCTCAATTTGCTGGTTAACACCGGATACAAAAGCGTCGCACTCACAATCGATCATGGTTGGTTAAGCCCTTGGGATGCGGACAGGGATGTGAAGCTTCAACAAGTCAGCGGTTTTCTCAAAACACATGAATTAAATAGCGTCATTGAAACGGGTGCACGTTTTCTGCTTGACCCGCAAACCAAACACGCACCTACGTTACTTGCTGCTACCGAAGAAGCCGCTCAGCGACGAATTGATTATTTGAAATACTGCATCGACGTTGCGGTCGAACTTGAAAGCGATTGTGTTTCGATTTGGTCGGGCATCAAACCTCCTGAGGTTTCATTCAATTTCGCGATGGACCGACTGATCAGCAATCTAGACGTCGTTTTGAAATACGCCGAAGAGCGTGAAATGGATATTGGGTTCGAACCCGAGCCCGGCATGCTGATTGATAACACGGGGCGGTTTGAGCGGCTGATTCATTTACTGGATTCACCACGCCTGAAAATGACTTTAGACATTGGGCATTTGTTTTGTCTCAGCGAAATCCCGATTGCAACTTACATTGAAAAATGGGCCGATCGCTTGGTCAACATTCACATCGAAGACATGAAAGCCGGCGTGCACGAACATTTGATGTTTGGCGAAGGGCAAATTTACTTTCCACCTGTCATCGAATCTTTGAAAAGCATTGGCTACACCCGTGGCGTCCATATCGAACTTAGTCGCCATAGTCATAACGCTGCTGAGATCGTCAAAAAATCATACGACTTTCTCGCCCCCATCATCAGCGACGTTCTGCTGGATAACATTTGATTCAATTCAGATTCAGTTCAGATTCGTTCACACCAATTTCAACACGCTTCAGCTTTCGACTTTCCATTTAACTCTCAACCAACATGTCGCGTCTCTGTATCATCAATGTCGTTGGACTTACCCCCGCCCTGTTGAAGCATGCGCCAAACATTAGTTCAATCGCAGGCCAATCCGTCCCCTGGAAAAGCCCTTTCCCGGCCGTGACTTGCACATCACAAGCCACGATGCTGACGGGACTGGCGCCCAAAGATCATGGCGTGGTCGGAAATGGCTGGTTCTTCCGAGACACCCAAGAGATCCGTTTCTGGCAACAAGCCAACTCGCTAGTCCAAGGCAAAAAATTCTACGAAGGCGTCGACACGGCCAAGATGTTTTGGTGGTTCAATCAATCGTCTGGCGTTAACTACAGTGCGACTCCCAAACCGCACTACGGCTGTGACGGCTCAAAAGTCTTCGACATTCTTGATTTCACCGACTGCAAACTCACCGAAAGACTAGGCCCGTTTCCGTTTTTCAGTTTCTGGGGTCCCAACGCTGGGTTGCCGAGCTCCCAATGGATCGCTGAAGCAACGGCGGTCGTAATGCGCGATAAAAATCCGCAGCTGACACTCGCCTATCTTCCGCACTTGGACTACGACTTTCAACGACTTCCGGATCATGATCCACAGCGAGTCAAAGAAGTCGACGACTGTGCGGCCAAAATCATTGCTGCCGCCCAAGACATCAACGCCCAAGTCATCGTGGTGTCTGAATACGGATTGGTACCCGTCAATCGCCCCGTCTACATCAATCGCGTTTTGCGCAATGCGAATTTACTCAACATTCGCAGCGGGCCATTCGGCGAAGTCCTCATCCCGGGCGAGTCAGATGCCTTTGCCGTCACCGACCACCAACTGGCTCACGTCTACGTGCGCAACCAAGAGCGAATTTCGGAGATACGCTCGTTGCTGGAATCAACTCCTGGCATCGCAAGCGTTGTTGATCCAGCCGAAATCGAACTTGACCACCCACGCAGCGGCGAACTAATCGCATTGGCCGAAACCGATTCCTGGTTCGCCTATTACTATTGGCTTGATGATGACATGGCTCCCGATTTTGCACCGACGGTCGATATTCATCGTAAACCTGGCTATGACCCGTGCGAGTTATTTATCACATCCAAGTTCCGCGCAATGCGAAAAGTACTAAGAAAGAAACTTGGCTTCCGCTACTCGATGGATGTCATTCCACTGGACGCAACACTTGTCAAAGGAAGTCACGGATTGCGGCCTGAGCCGGAAAACGGACCTTTGGTAATCGGGCCCGGAGAACCACCCGATGACATGCGTGGATTCAAGCAATACGTTGAGCGGTTATTAAAATCTTGACATCCGCGATGCCAAATCCACATCATCGCGATTATTGCAAATCGCTTATTGCCTAAGGCTGAACAACATTGCAATCTTTGGGCTCGAAAAAATCATCCAACTCGTAGTACATATCGTCCGAGATTTTTGTATTGGAAACGTTTAAGTACTTTAAATTCTCCAACTTCAAAAGAAACTCGACTGCATCATCAGTAATTTGCGTTTTACCCAAATGCAACCAATTCAACTCGGGCATTTGCACCAATAACTCAGCAGTCGCATCAGTCACTTTGGTGTCGTCAAGATTAAGCCATCTAAGATTACTCATTCCGGTAATCTCTTTGACACCTTCATCATCAAACGGAGTGTGCCACAAATTCAGGTTCGTCAAATTCGTCATTTTGGCAAAATGCTTGCCGCTCTCGCTTGTCGCACCCGGTGAATTCGTTTCACTCAAGTCAAGCTTTTTAAGTTTTTCTAATTCAACGAGATAGCCAACCCCTTCGTCGCTTAATTTTGTGTCACGCAAATTTAAAGTAACCATATTGGGCATCTGGGAAATCACTTTTGCCCCAGCATCGCCGACTTGCGTGCGAAACAAGTGCAACTCGCGCAAATCAAGGTCAGCAAGCTTCGCGATTCCTTCATCGGTTACGCGTGAATCATTAAGCCCGAGGACTTTCAAAGATTTCATAGTGCCCACGACCTCCATTCCTGCGTCATCGATACTCTTGCCATAGACTTTCAGGAACGACAACTTTGGGCACTGGGCCAATGATCGCAGGCCTTCGCTTGAGACCCGATTACAATCGCTCAAGTCAATCGCTTTTAGTGTTTTCGAACCTGCCAGTGTCGCGAGCTCCGCATCACCGACCCGCGTTTGGCCACAGCGAATCTGCTCAATCTTTGGATACTCCGAAATGACTTTCATCTTTTCTGGATTGAGGTTGGCACGGAACAATTGAAAAAAGCTCAGGTTTTTGAGGGCTTTGAGTTTTCCCAATGCTTCGGCCGAAACATTACATCGCTCAATCGACAGGTGTTCAAGCTTTGTCATTTTGGCAATCGAATCAAACGTTTCATCAGTCGTTTTTGTGCCATCCAAAATTAGACGTGTGAGGTTTGGGAACTGAGCGATTTTAATAATGGCTTCGCTCGCGCCGCCACACTCAGTCAAATCTGCTTCGTAGGCAAAGCCTTTGTCGTCGATCAAAAAATAGACGCTCGAAAGCTCATCACGAATGGCCTTCTCTTCATCGCTACTGATCGTAAGCTGCTGTTTGAGGGCATGAATTTCGGCTTCAAGATCCCTGACTTTCTTTCTCAACTTGACCGCCTCATAGTCGGTTTGTTTGCATCCGGTGGTAGCAACAACAGACACAAGACAAAGGCACAAAAAGGATCTAAGAAAAAGGGAGGTCATTACGCTAGTTTCCAATTCAATCGTTCAGTTTTCACAACACTGCAAGCAAACCAAAGGTTCTTTCAGTTGATGCACACAGTCTAGTAAAGCTGATGAGCCGTACAATTCAAAGGCCTTAGATTCCGCAAAATCGGCATTTTTTAACACCGCAAAAACCGTAACGCTCATATTCCGCACAAAACGAACAGTCGAACCATTCAGACCAAGCGGAACGCAGGTTGACGTTTATGTTGATCAATCGAAAAGTGACCGATTTGCAGGTTATATGAGTCATGCCTTTTATTCGACGCGTGAGAACCTGATGAAATCAATAATGAATTGGCCGGCCAAACTAACTTTGCAAGCCACCGTCGGGTGCACCATCGTTCTTGCGATCACGTGTGGCCTGAAGGCTCAAGATTGGCCTGTCAATCACGCTCCGCTCTATGGACCAGTGGAGCAGTACGTCTCGCCTTCGTATCCTCTGCACGACACACCGGTCCAGAATCAGCCTGCACAGGTTCAGCCAATTCAAAATCAGCCAATTCAAAATCAGCCAATTCAAAATCAGCCAGCCAAAACAACCCAGCCAAACAATAAAGTCAAAACCAAGTCACCCAAATCGCTGAAGGCCAAACCAAAAACCGCCAAGAAAGACAAGAAGAAAGAAAAACTCGCCCCCCACTACGGTGTCGACTACACAATTTACCGCGACACAAACCAATTCCCAATCGATCCACGTAAACCATGCAACAGTTGTGTTCGGCCGTATGGCAATTGCCCGAATTGCAAATGCAACCTTCCCGGGTTCAAGGGCCAGCCGTACATCGAGGAGGAACCGGGTGGATGTAAGTGCGGAAAGAAACACCCAGCGCACCATCCTGATTTTTCACTTCACTGGCCTCGCCCCTTTTCGGCACGACTTGACGATCGACATCCAGATCGATTGCCCGCGAGATATTCACCATGTCCGAAAAAACGCCTTGTCGACATATTTGATCCACTGTCAACTTTCAAGCTAAGCAGCTTCAAGCGAAAAGATAACGGCTATTACGGCGTCGGCTCAGACCCTTACGGGTGTGTGGGCGAAAGCAAGCACGGACATGTAGCCGGTAATCAGTAGTCGACTTCCAGCAAGGCCACGCTTGTAAAACTTAAGCGGCGCCTTTCGGAATTTGGCCAGCCACGCTGCGGGTTAGCTCAATAACAGATGAGTGCACCAATCCATTAGAGCCGATAGATTCGCCAGCATCGATGAGGTCGTTGCCCGCCCAATCAGTGAATCGCCCGCCCGCCTCAACAATGATTGGCTGGACCGCCGCGGCGTCCCAGATGTTGAGCATCGGATCGACCATGACTTCGACTCGCCCAGTCGCGACCAGATAATAGCCGTAAACGTCTCCCCATGTTCGGCAAAAATAAACGCTTTTGGCAAGCTCCTGATAAACAGCGTGTGCGTTTCGTTTACCAAATGATTCCACCGCAGAAGTCACCAAAACGGAATCGCTCAGTTGGCTTTTGGTGGAAACCTGTGCTTTGGTTGGCGTGCCGCTGCCTTCAAACGCCCAGGCGCCTTGGCCTTTTGAAGCGTAAATCCCCAAATCCAAACCGGGAAAGTAAACCGAACCAATTACCGACTGGCGGGGCTGGCCAGCTGGCTGCTTCTTTTCAACGGCGACCATCGTTCCGTAAAGCGGCACTCCGCTGATAAATGATTTGGTGCCATCGATGGGATCGAGAATCCAACAGAACTCTGACTCTCCTGTGGTTTCGCCGAACTCTTCTCCTACGATTGAGTCGTCAGGAAAAGCTTCTTTGATTTTCGCCCGAAGATGTTTTTCGGCCTCTTGATCGGCGATCGTCAGAGGAGAACCATCGCCCTTTTTCATCACATCAAATTGGTCCGTTTGAAAATACTTCAACGTTACCTGACCGGCGGATTTAGCGATTTCTTTGGCAAGCTGTAAACGTTGTTCCATTGGATCGTCCGGTATCTTGTTTTCGATAAGTTTGTCTACGTGAAAGCAAAGAAAGATAACGCCAAGAATCAAGCAAGCGTTCGTTAACCGGCGTTCGCTACTCAGTGTTCGCTACCAGTGTTCGTTAACCAGCGTTAGCGGCACTTGCATCAACGTCGGAGGATGCTTCTTTTGAATCATCCGCTTTATCAGGTTCTTGATACAAGAAAGCATGAATGAACAACATGATCGCACCGGCGACCAGTAAAACATCCGCGATATTGAAGTTCGGCCAAGGATCAAAAAACGGCACGCCTTCTAGTCGAAACAAGATCCAGTCGCGTACGTTGTTGTCAATTTCATCGGGATAGCCGGGAAGCTGCCCCAGCCCAACTCGGTCGTACAAATTTCCTAATATTCCACCCGAAATCATGCCCAGCGCGAATGTGAGCCAACGATCGAATGCTGCACGAAACACAAACAGCCAGATGAAGATTCCGACCAACGCAACGATCGAGAAAATCGCGAACAACCAACTGTATCCACTACCCATTCCAAATAAGGCACCTGGGTTGGTCGACGTCTCGATTCCAAAGATGCCTTCGATCCACCAATGACAAACTTGGCGAGCGTGAGAGGGAGAATTCGAATCGGCTTTTTCAGGTTCGAAATAGTGGGCGAACATGTAGGCCTTGGTTGCAAGGTCCACACCAACGCCGATCAGGCAAGGCAAAAAAAACAGGGCGTAACGATTTGCTGGAAATCGCACGCCCTGGTTATTAGCTGAAGACCTTACTTCCGAATCAGTACTGGGAAGTTTCGAGCTCACTGGCACATTTGACACAATAAGGAGTATACGGAATCGCTTTCAATCTCATCTTCGGGATCTTTCCCGAACATTCCATGCACGAACCATAAACACCGTTCTCAATACGTTCAAGGGCACCTTCGATTTGGACTAACGTTTCGCCTTCATTATTCATGAGCAAAATCGTATTGTCTTGTTCGTAGGTATCACTTCCCATATCTGCCATATGGCTTGGCACAGAGGACCTTCCACCGCTTGTCCCGTTAGCGGACAATGCAGCATCGGCCAACGTCGAAACGTCTCCTCTAAGCCTAGCTCTCAGCGAAAGCAGCATTTCCTTAAATGGCTTTACCTCGGCTTTCTTCATTTTCATCATTCTTCTCCGTTAAATCCGTTGGTTCCGGCGAGTTGTTTTCCGGTTCGGTTTTGCACCAACCTCCGAATCGAGCAGGGCATTCTATGAATCGCGCTGCAATCAGTCAAACAGAAACGTCTTATTTTGCGACACCAGCCTACTCAAACCCTTTATTGCAATGCACTTAAGACTTTTACCGTGGGCGGTCAAATCGTCCGAAATCGGATAAAGTGGCCAGTTAAAAACGAAATTCATCTCATCATGCGTCGCGTCCCCCCTTGTTACGAATTTTGTGAGCAAATAGTTTCAACTGATTCTTAAATGGGATCACGATTTTTACAAAACAGCTCGAAATGCCGAGTTCTGGAAGGAATTGTTTTTGATGACAAAGTTGGCAATCAGCGGTGCGGCAGGGCGAATGGGGGCGCGTCTGATCGATTTGGGGGCGCAAGACGAGGATTTCACAATCGTCGCGGCAGTCGAAGCAACCGACCATCCCAAAATCGGAACCGACGCCGGGTCTGGGTCTGGTATTTCCGAATTGGGAATTAGCTACTCAGATCAGTATCCGGAACTCGTTGATGTTGTGATCGATTTTTCACATCCAGCTGGAGCGGATAAAGCGATTGCCTATTGCCAAGAAAATTCTCGACCATTGGTCATGGCAACAACTGGCCTCGAAGAATCCGCAATCGCGAATCTTGAAAAAGCGGCAAAGCAAATCCCAATCGTCTGGGCTCCCAGCATGAGCCTCGCGGTGAACCTGACGATGAAGCTTGTTGAAACGGCCGGCCTCGCGCTGAAAGATCACTCGACGGGAGTTGATGTCGAGATCATCGAAAGGCACCATCGATTCAAAGCCGACGCGCCAAGCGGGACGGCGCTTAAATTCGGTGAGATCGTCGCCGGCGCGATGGGGCAGACGGTTCATCAACATGGCAGAGAAGGGATGATCGGCGAGCGAACTCGAAACGAGATTGGGTATCACGCAATTCGAACGGGTGACAATCCAGGTCAGCATACGATTGTGTTCGGAATGCTGGGCGAAACCATCGAGCTAAATGTGGCCGCAAGCAATCGCGATTGTTACGCGGCAGGTGCTTTGGAGGCTGCCAAGTTTGTCGTGAAACAAAAACCGGGTTTATTCAACATGTACGACGTTCTCGGTCTTAACTAACGAAATAAATTGGCATGGCAAAATGTGACGAAGGTTATCTGTGCGGTGTTTGCGGTGGGGATGTAGAAAACATTACCGACAGCGATCTCTACCTGCGCTATGTTATCGGTCTGGTCGATCCGGAACTGCTTCACGCTCAACCGGAAATCCATATTCGCTGTAACCCAGAACTTGCACAGTTCATCGTCGCCGATGATTTTGAACCGGTGACAGTTGATGACGATTTTTCAAAAGACTGCCTGGATGCCGATTACGTGCGGCAACGTGAATCATTAGTAACTCGCGGGTGGCATCGATTGAAAGAAATCAAGAGCTTGGGTGAGGTTTCCATTTTGGAATTCCCGCTTCCAGAAGCAATCGAAGCACTTAAAAAACGCACTTGAAAAACTGGACTCAATAACCGATCGTTGATTTATATTTTCCATCAAGTTGTTGACGTTAGGATGCAGGCAAATGTTGACTTTGACGATTTTCTGTTTAATCATTTTCTAAACATCAATGAACGTTTGGCCTGAACGTTGGCCTGATCGAAACCAGATCCTGAAGACATGAATGAAGAAGGCCTTATTCAGGAAATCAAATCGGATCCCAGTAACGTCGATTCATGGCTGGTCTATTGTGATTGGCTTGAAGAATTCAGATCGAAGGACGCAGCAGCGATTCGTAAAGAGTTGGCTTACCGCATTCCATTCCAGCCAGAGGACTTTGAGGCATACCGAACATCGATTCAGCATTCACTATCTGGTGAAGAGGCAGTCAAGAAACATAGGGTCGTCAGTAAATACCAAGACGACATGGAACGTGTTTCGGAATCAAAAGTCCTGTTGAATCTGCGCCGGCAACTCGATGGGCGACTGCCACTTAAACGCAGTGCCATTTTAGCGGCTTATGGAAATAATCCGTGGTCGATGTCTCGCCAACGGTGCCTGGTTGTCACCACGCCTCAACGGCGAAGAGACAAACCTATATTAAACGTTCGGATCGAGAGTTTAATTCTGCGCAACCACGCACAAAACTGGACCAACGCAAGATGGCTTTGGGATTGTGAGGTTTCCACACCTCCAGATCCTGCTGATATAGACAAAGTCCAACTCGATCAAGCAGCGGCGCGGAGCGAGAAACTCAGTTCAAAGAAAAAGCTGGCCGAACACGAACGCCGGCAACTGTCCATTCACCTGCTGGATCAACTAAAGTTCTCAGAGGCTTTTGCGCTGTACGATATTGCCTATGACCTTGAGTTGGATAACATGCGTGCTCAAGTGCCGTTGATTCCGAAAAATCCAATCGCTCCCTTTCCCCCCAAACCGAATAAAGAATCCAAGAAATACCCTACTTGGATCCGAGGTGAGCGGTATCGCGATTTTCTGAATCAAGCAGGAGCTCGTCTGAAAACAGAACTTTGGCGGTCAGCGCCCTGGAAGATTCGGGAAACCATCGATCAGACTTTTAGATTTCGGCAACAAAATCTCAAATCAGTACGGGAATGCAAATTAAGATTATTTGCCTTGCCCAAACAAACGGGCAGTTCCAAACGCGGTGTTTTCATCGGTTGTGACAAGGCTGGAAACAACCATCGTATCTATCTGGACAGCAGTGCCATCAACGATCACTTGGCCGAGCCCGATTGGCAGCGCGACTTCTGGTTCGACATGAAACGGGTAGGCATGTTAGCCCCGGAAGGCTAGACGTTTGCGGACGGAGAGCATCACTTAATTGCGGCCAGATCCCAAAGCTCCATTCGACAATCGGATAAACCGATTAATAGTTTGCTTCCGTCATCGGACAACGAAACGCTACTGCGCCCAGCTTCCGTTTTGTCGCGGCCAAAAACTTTCTTCCAAGACTTTGTATCCAGCACTTCGATTTCCGTTGATTGACCTGTTTGTCCAATTGCCAACCGCCGATCGTCTTTCGAAAAAGAAAACAGCGTACCTCTGTTTCGCTCGATCTTCTGCACTTCGTCGCCTGACTCGGTATCCCAAATCCAAGTCCCTTCGTGACTCGACGCGACTAGAAACTTACCCGACGGCGAATAACTGACCGCGCTCATATGACCAGATTTCCCCAATTGCAACTCAGCAAATGTCTCGCCCGTCTCAGCGTTAACGAGATACAAGTTGTTTTGGCGAGCCACAGCAAACTGACTGCCCTCGGGATGGATGGACACCATTTGAATCCACTCATTTTTCTTGAAACCAAAATCTTTTCCATCGAACTTTGCGGAAGCGATTTTCTTACCCGATTCGGCATCCAACTTAGTGACAATCAATTCATAACTTTGCTCAGAAGTATACTCCCCAGTTATACCGTTGCTTTCATAGGAATAAACCATCGACAAGCCGAGTACATTGATTTGCGTCTCGGACTTCGAAAACTTCGCATCCAAGCCGTAGTCTTGACGGTGAACAGTCGCATTGCCGCCATCATCATTACCTAACATGAACTTTCGAAACTGTCCGATCAGGCCCGCGTTTTTGACAACCGTTTTTGGGTTGTAGCCTTTTATTCGTTTACCCGTTTCGAAATCGTAGCGGCCAATCGCATCGCTCCCCCATTTCCCGACAACTGTGACTTCGCCACCATCCTTTGCAAATCCAACCGAATGAGTATTAGCGCTTTGTATTTTCTCAATCACGTCACCAGATTCAGCTTCGATCCAAGTAATTTCCCCGCCGCTGGTACAAGTCAAAAACGCTTTGCCATCTGGATGGATCGCGCCATGCTGCGCCGGTCCAACCGGATATTTTGAGTCAACCAATTCGTCTTCAATATCCAGTCGAATTTCCTGTGCACCAAAAATTCCATAGCCAGCGACATACAAGCGACTATTGTCGACTGAAAATCGACATTGCAATTGGGCTTGGGAAGCAATTCTGACTTTGCGAAGCACCTTTTTTCGATCAATATCTATGATGAATGCGTGCATCGCATTACCTCCTCTTTCTTGCAGCCAAGCACCAGCAGCCACAAGAGAACCATCATCTGAAAACGCAACGGATTGCGCGTATGCCATTCTTGGCAGAGGAATATTGGCAATCAACTTGTTTTCCTGAGCATCGTAGATTGAAATTGACTGCCCTGGGATTGCGACCAAATTTCGAGCGAGGTTAACAGCAATTGCTTGCCCGAACTGCCCGACCAATTTCGAATCTGCTTTGGTCAACTCTTTTCCAGTTTTTAAATCAACCACCACAACTTGATTACTTTTTGGGAAGTAGAGATGTTCTTCGTCGGCAGAAAACGAAGCACCTTGAATGTAGCCAAGATCTTTAAATTCATGAACCAGATCGCCTGTTTCAACTTCTCTTACCTGCATTTGGTTGTGACTCCACATCGCAACGTAGGTCGCGTCAGGGGACACGGAAATTCCCTGGAGGTAAAAACTGGTTCGTTCTTCGTCTGGCTTTTTACAGGAAATGACGCCCGCCGGTGATTTATCAATCGCATCAAAGACTCGCACCATCGCCCCTTTTCGACCTTGCGTGTTAGCCATGACGTACCGTCCATCTGGCGAGTAGACAACTGACTGGTAGTGTTCACCATCCTCGCCGATTTCGTCGGTGACTTTATTGTCTTCAAGATCGAAGAATTTGATTTTGCTTCCGGGGAACACAAGTGTGCGTCCGTCAGGCGAACTGTCGAATGAATTAGCGGCCCCAACTTCTGCAAAACGGTGAGGTCGTCCGTAGACAACAACGCCCGGCTCAATTTCGTTTCGCAATTTGGGTTTGTCCGCGTCGGCAGCTGCTTTTTTAACATCCTCCGCCGATACGATTCCCGATTTCTTTTCGTCGGTTTGTTTGGTTTTGTCGTCGACGTCTTGAGCGATCGCCCAGCAGCACGAAGTGAAACAGATCAGCACAACGGACAGCAACGTTTTTCGAAAACTCATTCCTCTTCTCCCATCCAAGAAAGTTCGTCCTCGTATTCTAGCGTGAGAAAAATTGAATATCAAAATCGGAATTGGTGTTTTACCCGAGATTTCAAATTTCATTTTCCAAATTAGAGAACAGAATCCAAAACCAGAATCGATGGCGGAACAAGATTGGTTCGAGGAATCTGAATAAAAAAGAGATTCATTCCGTTTTTTCGCCAAGATCCAATTGGAAGCGACGAATGGTGGCCACGAAACCGGAACTTCAGAAAGAAAAAGCCTCATGCAAAAAGGCGCAAAGAAATTTGCACCTGAACTTTGTTTGCGCCTTGTTTTGCGAGATGTTAAACTGCGTGGTGCAATGGTGGTCAACGATTAAGTGTGCGAACACGACTCACGGAGCGAATCTTTTCACAGTTTTTTTCTACTTCTTGGGTTGTTGTTCAGACAAGATCTCTTGCGTTTTGATTCTTTCATTTTTCTGTTGCTTTTGCGGGTGTGGTATCGATTCGGAAACAAAAAAACAACTTACAGAATCTTTAGTAGAAGCAGTATTGCTGCAGGATGTAGAAGAGGTCAGGAAGACGGTTGCTGCCGGTGCGGACGTAAACTGGAGCAGGAACGGCAAGACTCTTGTCAATGTTGCAGCACTGCATGGCCAATTCGAGATACTTGAATTGCTTTTGGACGCAGGGGCAGACGCTGATGTCGCTACCGATCTAGGCGTTACGCCGCTTATTGCAGCCACACTTTGTTCTGAGGAGTGTGCGATGAAGATTATTGAATACGGCGTGAATTTGGATGCTCGGAATTCCCGCGGAACTACAGCGCTGATCCTGTCGGTCACCTATCACCTGCAAAAGCTTGCGAAGAAACTGATTGCTTCAGGTGCCGACGTCAATGTCCAGACCAATGGGCATCAAACAACGGCGCTAATGATGGCTTCGCATAACGAATTGTTGGAGGTAGCCCAATCTCTTATTTCACACGGGGCGGATGTCGATACCGTGGACGCTCACGGGAAGACCGCCATGGACTACGCAAAGACTCCCGAAATGAAAAAACTGTTGGGCGAAAAGGGTAACTCAGATTCTTGAATCTGGGTGCTAACGCAAGAGGTAACTTGCTTCCGACTGAATGAGCAAATGGACTCTCAACTCCGATGCGTCTTGCCGCTTCGCGGCACCGATTCAAGAATCGGTGCTACCCTGTTTTGTTTTCAAGCAACTCGCTACAGGTCGCTTGGGAATAGATGTTCGCCGTTCTTGCCGATTGGCAAATCGGCAACGGCCTCAACATGATCCATGCTCAAGTGCGCATAAAGATGAGGAAACAAATCACCGCCGCGCGATGGTTCCCACTTCAATGAATCGCCAAGCTTTTCCGGGTCGACCGTGACGATCAACAAATCAAGCTGCCCTGCAAAATGCTTGCTCACCGTCTCCTTGACCTGGGCAGCATTGGAAAAATGAATGTAGCCGTCTTCAAGATCAATCGGTGCACCGACAAATTCGCCTTGCTCCTGGGCAACCGCCCATTGTTGGGCGGTTACGACCTTGTAGATGTAGTCTTTGCTTAAACGATTCACGATTTTGGCTTAGCCTTCACTGGGTGCAGTTTCAACTGATTCAGCAGAAGCAGATTTAAGCGGAACCAATGGGCCTTCTTCTGCCGCGATCTTGCGAATGTCTTCAGTGATTTTCATGCTGCAATATTTTGGACCGCACATGCTACAGAAGTGTGCACTCTTGAACGTATCCTGTGGCAACGTTTCGTCGTGGTAAGCTTTTGCAGTATCTGGATCAAGCGAAAGTCGGAATTGCTCGTTCCAGTCAAACTCAAAACGAGCTTTCGAAAGTGCGTCATCTCGATCTTGAGCACCAGCACGCCCGCGTGCAACATCGGCCGCATGAGCCGAAATTTTGTAAGCAATAACGCCCGCTTTGACGTCATCGTTGTTAGGCAAACCAAGATGCTCTTTGGGCGTTACGTAGCACAACATCGCAGCACCATGCCAACCCGCCATCGCTGCGCCAATCGCACTAGTAATGTGGTCGTAGCCCGGTGCAACATCAGTGACCAATGGGCCAAGCACGTAAAAAGGAGCACCGTTACAGATTTCGATTTGACGCTCGATGTTCATTTGAATCTGATGCATTGGAATGTGACCTGGCCCTTCGACCATGACCTGCGTTCCATTGTCTTGCCCGCGCTTGGTAAGCTCGCCCAAAACATCCAGCTCAGCAAATTGTGCTTCATCACTCGCGTCGGCAATACTTCCCGGGCGAAGTCCATCGCCAAGACTCCACGTCACATCGTATTGCTTCATGATGTCACAAAGATCATCAAACGCTTCGTACAGCGGATTCTGCTTGCGGTGAACCATCATCCATTTCGCGATCAACGAACCACCACGAGAAACGATGCCCGTCACGCGCTGAGTCGTTAAGTGCAAATGCTCCATCAACACGCCGCAGTGGATCGTCATATAGTCGACGCCTTGCTTGGCCTGATGCTCGACCATATCGAGAAAGTGCTGGGCTCGCATGTCTTCGATGTTTCCACCAAGTTCTTCAAGCATTTGATAAATCGGAACGGTGCCGATGGGAACAGGCGACGCATCAATGATCGCGGCGCGGATGTTGTCGATGTCTTTGCCCGTTGAAAGATCCATCACTGTGTCGGCACCATGATGCACGGACGTGTGAAGTTTTTCCAGCTCACCAGCAATGTCACTGGTTACGGCACTGTTGCCAATGTTCGAATTGATTTTGCACTTCGAAGCAATTCCGATGCACATCGGCTCAAGCTTCTTTGAGAGGTGATTGATGTTGGCAGGAATCACCATTCGGCCGGTGGCAACTTCTTCACGGATAAGTTCCGCCTCAAGGTTTTCACGCTTGGCAACAAATTCCATTTCAGGCGTGATTTCGCCAGCGCGAGCTTTCAAAATTTGAGTGGTCATCGAGACTCCAGTTTGATATGTCATCCGCGAATTGCGGAGAAAGTTTTGCGTTAAAGAATGTTAATCGTAGACCAGCTTTAACGGCGGTCAAATTCACAGGCAAACCACAAACAGCTGGCGATTCGCTTGAAAAATGACACTTGATTCGCTCAACCAAAAATATTGATTGGATTAAGAACCAAACGTGATCCACTACATAGATTGGAACATATTTGCGGCGTTTCCGATATTGGCCAAATTACGTCTTTGTATTCTGATTCAGGCGAACTGAATTGGCTCGGATATTTTGCTACCAAGTTTGGTCCGCAAAATGGACGATTTTTAAATCGTTTGGGGCGGGATACGATCCAACATTTGCGCGTAATGCGTTTTGACTTGCGACAAATCAATTTGGTTCAAGAAACTTGAGTAGGTTAAGTAGCAAAGCAGGAACCTGATATCGTTCGCCCAAGACGGTAGAAAGACAGGCGGCGCACAAATTCCTTCTTCAGCGAAATGCCCGATCACAGGTAAGTCTTCTAAATCCATCTTGCCGCAAAACAACAACCGCAAACAATCCGCTCGGCCAGCTGAAACCATCGTGCGTAAAAAATTGTGCACCCGAATCAAGCCATCGAGATAAACGATGTCTTTGGTAAACGGCGCTCCACCGGTTAACAGTCCGCCGCGAAAAACTCGTCGAGTATTTTCGAAAGCCTGTTCTTCTCGGCCAATTCGTTCAAGGAAGTAATGATAGACTTCCAAAAAATCAGCACCATCGACCGCCATTTGAATCGCGATCACCCGGTCGGCCAATCGTCGAAAGCGATCGAGATCCATCGAACCGGTGATGAATTCAGCAAAAACAGCCAGCCCTTCTTGGGTCTTGGTGGCCCCCGGATGACTGGCCCCAAGCACGCGCAAGTTCTCTTGCGCAAGCCCGTTCAAAGATGTCCCGACGTGAATGTGGGCTTCATGGTTAATCAGTTGTCGCACATCACGATCGGTAAACACGGCTCCGTTGCGAATCCGAATTCTCGACGGACCGGCCAGCGCGTTGGCTGAAAGCTCGTCAACAACCTGAACGTCAGGGGCGAACTCACCAAAGTGCCGTTTGACTTCTATGCGCATTTCTTGAGCAAGCGCCTGGGCGGAAACGGTTGCGTCGGCAGGAATCCCCAAATCCAATCCTTTGAATTCATCAAAGGCGTTATCGAACTGCACAGCCAGATCAAGCGAAGTATTTTCGGCATCGGCAAGCGTGTCTTTTGGTGCGCCATAGAGTTCAGAGGAATATTTAAAAAAGTCGACCGTGCCACTGGCCGCCAACATTTTTGCGCTGGTCTCGACATTGTAAGCCGTTAAGTTCAGCCACTCGTTAACCATCGGAGTAAACCGAAACGAGCTGCGTGCCAAAACCAATCGCTCGAGGGCTTCTGTCGGATCAAAACTCGGATACTCGACCTGAGGAAGCTCCTTGGCTTTTTGTGCAAAGAATTTTTCACGCACCGAATTGGGCCAGGAAACGTGGGTGAGAATCCGAATCGATTTTGTGGCCAAGTAGAGCAGGCCACACGCGTTTCTAATTCTTTTGATCTCTCGTTCAGTCGCCATGAAGCCGCGCTGGAAGGTGGAATGCAAACGTAAATTGAATCGAATTTTCGTTAGTAACTTACTGGATATTCAAAAATCAATCACTGCCAATCAAGACGCATGTTCAAACGCAAATGCGAAACGGTTCAGTAAGGCCTGACAAAACAAACTGACTATAAAGTCGATTCCAATAGATCTTTTTTGGCCAAAGATCACGCTCCAAATTTTGAAGGCAAGATTCGCGTTCCACATAAGGCGTTTTTCTCATTCTGGGGCAAAAACAATGTGATTCGGAGCAGAGATTCAAACAGGCTGACATTAACGATGGCAAATTTGAGCGGTATAATTTGCCCAATGACGGAGCGAACTGAATGATGGCTCACAATCCAATTCCGGCTAAATGCAAAAGATGGAATCAGTTTTCGAAGAAACTTGGGGGTAAAAAACGAATCAAACAAAAAGAAGCAATCACGGCAAAGCTTCCTTTTCTCAGCCATTCAATCCCATTACGATATTAGTGAGGCAAACGGCTCTATAAAGAGCCATTAACATTAAGAAATCAAAGCCTACGACAGGTTAAAGGTGCACGGCAAAGTTGATACGAATTCAACTACGCCCCACCCATTACTTGGACGCTGAAATAATACTGGAGACATAACGTGAACGAACTTCTTTCTAACTTTCGATTATCGAATCTTTTCGCACTTGCGATTTGCCTTTGCTTGATCTTTCCCGGTTTGAACCTCGCCCAAGACGACGACAAAAAGGGTGATAAGGACGAGACTAAAGTTGAGACAAAAGCAGACCAGGATAAGGATGATGACCAAGACTCAGATAAAAAAGAGGATGACGAAGACAAAGAACCCACCCTGAAGATTGGCTCAAAAGCCCCGGCCATCGATATCGAAGATTGGATTAGTGACAATGACGGCCTGTTCGAACATATCACTGAATTCGAAGAAGGAAAGGTTTACGTAATCGAATTCACTTCGATCTTGAATCGTGGTGCACTCTCAATGGGCATCAACGAAAAACTCCAACGAAAGCACGAAAACGATGACGTTCAAATCATTTCGATCTGGGCTCACAATCGCCGCTTCGTTGAAAACTTTATGAAACGGGAAATTCCCAACGACGCCGAAGGGCGAACATTTGGCGAGTTGACAGGAGTTTACTGTGTGACCTCAGATCAAGATGGCTCGGTCGCAAAAGACTATTTTACCGCTGCAGGCCAAGTCCAGTTACCGACCGCCTTTATCATTGGAAAGACGGGCAGGATCGAATGGATCGGTCAACCTTCAGGATTGGAAAAACCACTTGAGCAAGTTGTCGAAGAGAAATGGGACCGAGAAGCGTATAAGCCAACTTTTGCTTTCCAAACAGCTATGGCAAGTATTAGTGATCAGATTGGGAAAAAGCTGGTTCGACAAGACTTTGACGGCGCAATCGATATCATCGAAAAAAATATCGAGAAATATAAAGACGATGAAGAGAGATACTTGCTGAATCTCAACGCGATAAAATCCAGCGTGATTGAACAAAAAATCGGTATGTCCATTCGTGAATTCCTTCAGGACGGTGATCAAGAATCAGCATTGGAAAAACTTAATGAGATTATCGATGAATCTGAAAACGATGACGTCGTAGCTGAGGCAAGCAAACTACGCATTAGTTTCCTCGCGCGGTTCAAGATGGAAGGAGCCGCCGATGCGATGCAAGAATTTGCAAAGAAAAACAATGACGATTCAGAAAAGCTGAACAATATGTCTTGGGAGTTGTATGAACTCCACGAAGCACTAGGCGTCGAAATGGACGTGCTTAAGGTATGCCTCAAAGCTGCCGAACGAGCCGTCAAACTTGCACCGGAAAAAGGCTACATCCTCGATACACTTGCCCATCTCGTTTATGTCGTTGATGAGGATCTCGATCGGGCGATTAAGCTTCAAAAGAAAGCTGTTGAGTTGACAGAAAAAGAATCGACATCAGAACTCAGCAACAGCCAACTGAACGATCTCAAAGCGTTTCTCACCAAGCTTGAAAATGAACGCAAGAATGGCAAAAAGAAGAAGCCAGCTAAGGAAAAAGAATCTGATTTCTAAAGGCATCCCGAATTGCCTTGCGGCTCACTCAGCTGATGCTGGTCGCAAAGTGCTTTTCCGTAATTGTTAGACAATAGAATCCTGCCCAACGAAACGTTAGGCAGGATTTTTCTATGTCTGCCTGGGTTCCTTCGAAGAAAGGCCGTGCGTTCTTATTGAACAGCCAGCCTGTTATCTATCTATCGTTTTGCCTGGAACTGAGCCCGCAAAACCCTTCATTTACCGCGGAATTGGTTATTTTTCGAAAAAACCAAGATGGTTGGAAATCTGCACCAGGGTTCGTTCGACATTAGGTTGAAGGCAAACGAATTCCACTTACTTTTGGATCACTTCCTGTGAATCACTGGCAACAAATCGTCGACGCTCATATCCAATGGCTGGTGCCAAGCGTTCGAAGAATCGTTGGCAATGACCATGATGCAGAAGACGTCGTTCAAGAAGTGTTTGTTGAAGCGTATTCGTTAGCACAGAGAACCGAAGTTGAAAACTGGCCGGGGCTTCTTCGCCGCATGTCACAACGCCGCGCGATCGACCACTTGCGCCGCAAAGCGCGTAACAAGGAAACCGCGTCCAGCGACCAGCTCAAACAATTGCCTTCCAATACAGACACGGCAGATCAAATCCGGGACACCAACGCTCAGGAGGATCTGCTTCGTGACGCGCTGACCAAACTGTCTGACCGCCAAGCCGACGTGTTCACGTTTACTTATTTCGAAAGCCTCTCGCGCGGTGAAATCGCAGCGACGCTCGAGATCAGTGAAAACGCAGTCAGCATGGCACTACATAAAGCAACCAAACGATTGAAGTCTGCGTTGCAAAATCCTCACACAACACAGGAGAACTGATTGTGACTCAACCCGATCAGAACATTCCCGAACTTGACGGTGTGTTGGCCGACGCCACCGAAGGGCTGAAGCAAGCACCTGTGTCCGACACACTTATTGAACGTTGCCGTGCCAATGCGTTGGCCATTGCGGCGACGAACCCCGGCAAGCGAAACCAGCGGCCAACCCAATCTTCAAATTGGGCGATGGCTTTGGCAATCGCGGCGTCCGTTTTGGTGGCCGTCAATATTACTAAAGTGATTGCTCACCAGCCGCCGGCTGACCGTCAAGTAACGGCGGTGTTGCAGTTGCCTGATGGTCAAAACCAACTTGTGTATTCCGACCAGACAATCGAAATGGCTTTGAATTCCAACCTCTTACCAAGGAGCAATTAAATGAAAACTAAACTTGCCCGACTGGCAGAAACTTTTTCCAACCTGCCACTTATGATTTGGGGAATGCTATTGATGTTGTTTATTCAAATCTTGGTAAGCTGGATCTTTGTGCGTTTCGTCCATTACGATGTACAAAACCGCTTACTGCCACCAAGCAGTTACCGCATCTCGATCATTTCCGATGAGGACTACGCAAGGCTGGGCGACAAAACGCTCGACACGGTTGAGCTAAGTAATGGCACCAAGTTTAGCGATCGACAACCGTCGTTCTACGATTCCACTTTGCCAAACTACAAACCGCTAGATGGGGGCCAGCATGTCTTGGTGACCACGATTGGCACCCGTCACTTTTATCGTTACTGGTGTGAAGAGATGATTCCGTTTATGTTCTTCATCACGATAACTTTAGTGCTGGCGACAAGAAACCTACGCAATCAGCAGCCTTCAAAGTAGCTCAACAAAAGTCGACCGAACTGAACTTAGAGGAAGACACCACTCCAATTCCTTTTGTGGTGTCCATAGTTTTCAAAAGTCGATCAGACGTAGCTGGATTCGCCAGAATTCAGGCCAGCTAAGCCAAAGAGTCAGTCGTCCATCCGTTATCGTTGGACGCAAAAACCGAAGTCTGGCGACTCCCACTACAGGTCAGGGGTCGATTTCGTGAACTCTCGCGTTTTCGTGAACACTTTACGCCCCATTTCGCCTACTCGCTCAAGCCATGTAGGAAATTCGCTCTCAGCAACTAAGTGTTTAACCTCACGCTTTTTAGGGAATTGCCGGCCCCAAAGTGACCAGCTGCACGGCTGGGAATAAATTTGCTGTCGATCTTCTCGCCTTTTTGGCAAATTCTGGGCAAACGATAGAGTTTAACAAGCGTTATTTACGATCAAACAGGCATCTAACGGTCGATCCAGCAAACGCCTTTAGCATGGTAATTTAGGTAAAAAAGAGAAAAGTTGATATCGATTCCAACCGTGTCGATATGATATAGGCTCCAGTCTCATTCCACACAAAATCAATTTAAACGCATTTTGTAGAACGAGTTATGTCCGGAATCCACTTCCAAAATCGAAAATTCGATGACCGAAAAGTCCTTGGAGCATCCACGCGCCAATTGGTCCGCTTTTGCACACCAATAAATAAGCGATGGACGAGCGACGGGCTTTCAACGAATTGCCGTGCAAAAAATTGTCGGGGATCGAATCTCCAAAATCGCGGTCTGTCGCTGCTTGAGCTTTTGGTTGTGCTAACCATCTTGATCGCACTTGGCGGAATCGTTGTTTCAACATTGCCTGGCATGCTTAAGCGAACCCAAGTCGCCACCGCTGCAGCCAATGTGCCGGAGATCGACAGTACGATTCGTCGCAACGCTGTGTTATCCCAAGGCGAAATCGGAAACCGATTTGACTCATTGGTCTCTGGCGCAGGATCGTTGGACGGAAGCATCCCACCGTACGTCGGTGGCTCGGACATTCTTGAAACGACCAGCCTTTCACCACCAGAAGTCGAAGCACTTCGCTTGATTGGAATCACTGAGTTGGTTCCGGCCGAAGCCCAAACTGAAAACGCGACTTTTAGTTCGCACGATCAACTTCCAGTGAGTGTCGGCTCAGATACAAAAGTTTGCACCCTTGGCTCCGAGGTTGCTCAAACATTGCTTCGCGAAGATTGGAATTTTGATGCCGTCGATGGTGCCAAATATGTATTGCTTGGACTGGGTGAACAATGTTCGCTCGTTGGAGCCGGCCCCAGAGCTGCTTTTTCAGAAACACCCGTACATTTTTCTGACGACCGAAATCAAAGTCCAGAAGAGATGTACTCTCGATACCTTTTACTGGTCGAGTTAAGACCCATCAATGAATCCGAATCAGTTGCCCGTTATGTCGGTGCAGCGATTCCAGACCGGAATGGAATCCACAGCGTTTCAAGGGAATTGGAAAACCACTACACCCAACAGAATTAGTTTTCAGGAGCTAGTTCTCCCACCTCTCTTCCTCTGTGAATAAAACTCTATGAACCGTAAAAACTTAAAATATATAAAACCGAAACCTTCGTCCCAGCGACGCCAAGGTCTTACGTTATTGGAGTTGATGGTTGTCATGCTGATCGTGATCGCGATGGCGCTGATCCTAGTCCCAAGTTTCGACAACATAGAAATCGTGACGCCATCTGGAAATGCAGAAAACCCGACTCACATTGCCACCCAAGCAACCCTCAACACGGTTCGTGATGCCATCGCTGGTGAAGACGGCGTGATTGAAACGCTTTCGCACAAATCAAACGCCTTGCCACGAAGAATCAATGATCTTGTTCAGGAAGAAGCCCCAGAGCACATGCTTGAAGCGGCACCTGAATTACAAGTCTACGACCCGGTCAACAAAGTCGGCTGGCACGGCCCTTACGTTCACCCAACCGGTCGCAGCGAATCGGGCGAACCTACGATCGTTGATGGCTGGGGAAATGAGCTTCAACTACAAGTCGATTTTGACGAGAATGGCACGATCGACCAAACCGAATCAAAATACATCCGTGTCGTCTCAGCCGGTCCCAATGGCGAAATTGAAACGCCAGCTGATGTTGCCAACATGAAGCCAGGCGAAAATGAAGCCAACGAGCTTACGCTTTCTGAGTGTGGCGACGACATGGTGCTCTTTTTACGGTTCCCCGATAACCGCAAATAGTCATCGCTCAACCTACAATAGGATTGCGAGCTGATCGTCAGCGACGTTGCGGACGCCACCTATTGTTCGGAGTTTAAGAATGACCAATATTGCGTCTCGACTTAGTTTTCGGATGTCATGTTCACGTGTGCGTTTGCACGTTCGCGCTGGACTGACGCTGCTTGAGCTGATGGTCGTGCTTGTAATTCTCGCGATCGTCGCCACGGTCGCGATTCAGTCGCTTCAACCACAAGTCGACAACCAACGTTTTCAATCGGCAACACGTTTGCTGAGCGAAATCAAATCAGCAACCCTTGGCCCAGTCAAAAAATACCAGGTCGACGGCACGCCTTTGATAAGCGGATTCTTGAGCGACGTTGGTCGGTTCCCGCTGGCCGAATCCTCTGGATTCAATGTTGACCAATCCCAATCCGCAATACTTGGCGAGTTGTGGGATACGGAATCAGACTTGGCTGCAAATTTTCCGTATCAGTTTCGCCCCGGTCCGACACAACCTGTTGACTACTCAACGATTCGATTACCGTGCGGTTGGCAAGGGCCTTACCTGCAACTTCCGATGGGAATTAGAACGCTGACTGACCCTTGGGGCCGCCCTCCAGAAACGCTTGAAGAAGACGGCGGACAAACGCAAGCGGTTTCAATTACCGTTCCGCTCACCAACGACGCAACCGAACCAACGATCCTGACAACCGAACTTACAACCGGCAAGGTTCAAGTAACCGGCAAAGTCCTGGTCGACAATCCAGAGAACGCGCAGGTCACCGTCGCATTGTTGACCCCAGACCCCGAATCGTCCTTGACGACGCTGGCGGTGGTTGACGATGAAGATGAACAGTTGGACTCGTTTCTTTTCAGAAGCATCCCCGTTGGTCTGCGAGCGATCGTGGCCGAAGTCGACGGGAAACGGCAGGTCAAATACATCCAGGTCCCTCACGGCGGTGTAACGGTTTGCTTCGATTTTCAGGTAAGACAACAAGACGACAATCCATAAGAAATGAGCTGAAACCTTTTTCATCATCACTGAATGAACACGTTTTCGTAACATGCCGCGTCGCCCTCAAATCTCGGTCATCCTGCTCTACAACCGAGAAGTAATCCGCGCAGATTTTGGCAACGATTTTGACCAACCAGTTTTTCGAATCCAGGAAAAAGTCGACGTTGAATCGACTTTTACAGACGTCGTTGACCAAGTCGTAAACGGACAACCGCCGCTGGCAACGCAAACGATTGTCGCTTCAACGGAAGTCTGGTCGCAAATTGTTTCTTTGCCAAAACTTAGCGTCACCGGCATCGCAGCTGAGGAACTCGAAGAAGCACTGAAGTTCGAAGCGGAAACGTTGTCTGGTATCGACATCGATGAAATCTCATTGGCCAGTTCACCTTTGGGTCGCAATGACGAATACCAGCAATACTGGGTTAGCGCGATTCGAAAGACCGACCTCGACGAAGTAAACGCAGTCCTCGAATCGGCAGGCTGTCGCGAGATTTCGATCTCTCACCCGGCAGGATTAGCCGGAACAGGTGAATTGATAGCCCAAAAAAATCGTCGCAAAACCGATGACAGTATCGATGCGGTCGAAATCTGGAGCGAGCTCGCCTACCTGCTTTCCAACCAAGGCCACCGGCTGGTCAAAGTCAAACAGGCAAACAACGAACAATTTATACGCGACCAAATTCAGGCCAAGACATCGGTCTTGATGGGCACGACGGCAGAAATTGATTTTGGTGAATCAATTGAGACCCGAAATCTTTCCGATCCCAACGTCATTGGTCAGTGGACAGGGCGGGTTGCTTCCAATTGCTTGAATCGACTTGATGACCTTCCGGCCCCACTCATTCGCCGCTCCAAAAAAGTTGGTGGCACGCCAACTCGCCATTTGATTTCCGGTTTGATCGCAGTTGCCGTGTTGGGATTTTGTTTTTGGCATTGGAGCTACCTTCAAGCCCACAATGACAAAATTGTGAAACAAACCGATTTGATCAAGCAACCTGCATTGGACAAAAAGAAATACGATTCGCAGTTAATCTCGATCGTCGAAAAACGCGCCGAAGTCGAACTCGAAGACACCGCGTTGGGCGATGACTTGAAAAGAGTCCAATTTTTTCTCGATAACCAAAGCAACCGACTCGAAAAACTGCTGCATCTTTTGATCGACTTACGAACGCCCGAGTTGGTGATCCAGGAAATTGGTGGTACCGAAGAAGGTGTTTTGATTTCCGGTTTGTCACTCAACGGCGAATCGGCTCAGGCCCTCGCAAAACGCTTGCGTGAAAAAGCAGTTCCACTCGGGTGGGCCGTCAATCCGGCGCGACAGGAAGGCCAACAAAAACTGACCACCGGCGGACCATGGGATTACGAAATTCTGCTGACCGACACAGGCCCTTTTGAATCAGCCGTTCAGCCACGAAAGAAAATGTCAGTCAGTACAAAACCTTAACCATCGCAAATCCGCTCGCTCACGATTTAATCACTCGCAAATCAAATTAAAAGTTTGCACGATGAACGCAATGAAACTCGAAACAATTAAGGACAACTCAAAACGCGAGCAGTTTTTGCTTATGTTGTTTCCTGCTGCGCTGATTCTTGCGATCTATTCTGTCCTTTTCGCTGTCCCAGCACGCAGTGTAAAAGCCAAGGTCGAAGCCGAATACGTTCTCCAAAGCCAGTCGTCAGTTTCTGTAGCGACCGCCGAAATCTCAAAAGAAAATCTCTCCAACGCGCGAGAAAGTCTCGAACGGCTTCGCAATCGCGTTTCCAACTCAAAGCAACAAATTCGCGAATTGAGCCAGGGCTGGAGAAGCCGCAAAGGCCGACTGGAAACGCTTGAAAAGATCACCGAACTGATGCGTGACTACAACCTCTCCATTGTGTCACAAGGAGGTAAAGACAGCGTTGTGGTCTCTTCCTATCTCCAAGACCTGTTTCGTATGATGGATGAACAGGCAGCTCAGGAACCGGTTGAGTTTTGGCCTGTCGAAGTCAAAGGAGCCTACGCCGATGTTCTCGTTTTTCTAACCGACGTCAATACACTGGCTAAAAGCATCATCCCGGTCACCATTACGATGAAGCCCGAGTCAGAAGGCAGCACTCAAAAAACCTGGACGATCGTTTTCGTAATTTAGAAAGTCCTGTAACTAGGAGTCGATGATGCCCGAACAACAAAGTGAACTCCTGAACAAGATCCTGCTGAAAGCCGTTTCGTTGGACGCTTCTGACATTCACGCAGCACCAGGCGAGCCCCTTCACTTCCGAATTGACGGATCGCTAACGCAAGAGTTCTTTGCTGAGCTTCCTGACAATCTATTCACCAATGAAGCCAGTCAGGAAATCTCCGAAGCGATCTTATCACCCACTTTGGCGCGGCATCTTCAAGAAAACGGATCGGCCGATGGTGCGATTTCTCTCGACCAGCAAAACCGCTTTCGATTTAACGCGTTTAAACGAAGCGGTGAAACCTGTTTTGCATTTCGCAGATTGGCCAACACGATTCCTGGACTGGACGAGTTGGGTTTGGATGAAAAACTTTACGATCTTTGCTCGTTGACCGATGGCTTGGTTCTTGTCGCAGGGCCAACGGGTTCAGGAAAAAGCACCACCATCGCGGCGTTGATCAACCGAATTAACCAAACGCGTTCTTCGCACATCATCACGATCGAAGACCCAGTCGAGTTCATCCACCGCTCCGATCAGTCGCTTGTCAATCAAAGAGAAATCGGCTCCGATGTCGAAAATTTCAATCTGGCACTCAAAGGAGCCATGCGGCAAGATCCCGATGTGATCCTCGTTGGCGAACTTCGCGATCTCGAAACGATTCGCACCGCCATTACCGCTGCTGAAACGGGCCATTTGGTTTTTGCGTCGGTTCACGCAGGCGATTGCAAGACGTCCATTGAGCGTTTGGTGGGCGCTTTTTCTGCCGAAGAACAAAACCTGGCCCAACGCTTGGTCGCCACCGTTTTGCGAACCGTCATCGTGCAACACTTACTTCCTCGTCATCAAAATCCAAACTTGGACGAGCCTCAGTCAACACGCCGCGTTCTGGCCAGCGAAGTCATGCATGTCAATTCGGCAATTTCGAATCTAATTGCGACCTCGAACTTGAATCAGTTTGCTTCCATCATTCAAACCAGCGGCGACGAAGGAATGTGGACGCTTGACGATAGTCTGGCCAAACTCTGGCGTGCTCGTTTGATTTCCGAGAAAACTGCCCGTGGACTTGCTCGGCATCCCGAAACCCTCGCCCAAATATCCCGTCGCGTTTGATAAACTATCGAGCCAACGACGTAACCTTTTTCAATTGTTAACCACGATCAATTGGTCCATGCCCGAATCAACCACCGTCGACGACAGCACCAATTTGCTTGACATGGATCAGGTCAAAATTGATCCGGCTTGGGCGCTGCGCATTCCGGCAAACCTCGCCACTCGGAGGCAAGTCCTTCCGTTCACGCAGCAAGACGGCGCGGTGTTGATCGCCTGCAAAGACCCTGACGACGATCAAAGCATCCAAGCCGTTCGCCGCTACATCTCTGAAAAAGTCCAAGTCGTTGCGGCTGAACCGACGACGCTTTTTCGAGCGATCCAACGAATTTTCCAAGACACCGTTCGCTGGAATGGTAATCAGGCAGAACCGGTTCGAATTCAGTTTACTGGAACCAAAGTCGATCCCGATTCGGACAACATCGTTGCGTTGGGCGATGAGATTTTTCACGCAGCGTTGATTCGTCAGGCGACTGATATTCACATTGAACCGACGTCCACTGACGTCGGAATTCGCCTGCGTGTTGACGGCGTTCTCGACGACTATCGCCGTTTCCCATTTGCCGTTCACAACCCGTTGCTGTCTCGTCTGAAAGTCATGTCGGGAATGGATATCGCCGAACGCCGAGCTCCGCAGGATGGACGATTTACACTTAGTTCAGAACACAGCAACGAAATTGACATTCGCACCGCGACGATTCCGACCAAGCATGGCGAACGGATGACACTGCGATTACTGGCGACTCAAACGCAAGACCTGACGCTGCTGCGATTGGGCATGTCCAAAGAAGATCTTGATACGTTCGAGCACGTGATCAATCGCCCGAACGGTTTGATACTGATGACAGGGCCAACCGGTTGCGGCAAAAGCACCACACTCTACGCCGCGATCCGAAACTTGATTGATCGAAAGTCGCTGAACGTGATTACGATCGAAGACCCCGTGGAGTACGTGATCGACGGCGTGTCACAGGTCGAGGTCGACGCCAACGACAAAGTCAGTTTTCACAAGGCACTTCGCAGTTCGCTTCGTCACGATCCTGACGTGTTGATGATCGGTGAGATTCGCGATGAAGAAACGGCTGAAACCGCGATTCGCGCCGCGTTGACGGGGCACTTGGTGTTTACCACCATCCACGCGAATTCGGCGGTCGGCGCGATCACACGATTGGCCGACATGCGAATCAAACCGTTCTTGATCGGAGCCGTATCAAGATTGTTTGCCGCCCAACGGTTAGTTCGAAAGCTATGCCAAAAATGCAAAGTCCCTGCTGAAATAACGCAAGCAGAAGCAACGATACTTTCTCGCGACGATCTGTTGGGCAAAACGATTTACCAACCTGGCGGATGCCGCTATTGTGCGGGCACAGGATTCATGGGACGAATTGGTTTGTTCGAGTTCATTAAGTTTGACGAAGAAATCGCGCGCATGGTTGCCAGTCGTCCAGACGAAACGCATATTCAACAACTTTTGAATCAGCGAAAATCAAAGTACTTGTTGGATGACAGCGTTGACAAGTTGCTTCGCGGGGAAACGACTGTATCGCAAATCGCAAACGTCATCAGCCCTTATTAATTTGGATTTAGTAAAACGATTCGATGGCCGAGTTTCGTTACAAAGCGAGAGATGCCTCCGGCGGCGCCCGTTCGGGAGTCGTCGATGCCACCAGCCGATCTGCAGCCGCGTCTCAGCTTCGCAGCCGTGGCTTGATCGTGACTGGCGTTCATCCAATCACCAATACAACATCGGCTCGGTCAGGGTTCGACTATTCAAAATGGCTTCGGCCACGCGCCGTTGACATTGAGTTAAGCCTCCAGCAATTGTCGATGATGGTTCGAGGCGGCATGCCACTGTTGACGGCTTTAATCGCACTCGTGGATCAGGCTCCAAGAAAATCGCTGGGCAATATTTGGCAGAAGACCGTCAAAGATATTCAAACAGGCGATAGTCTTTCCAGTGCGATGACCAAACATAGTTGCTTCCCTGATTTCGTAGTCCAACTGGTTCGTGTTGGTGAACGAACGGGCGAACTGCCTCCCGTTCTTGGACGCGCCGTGACCACGATGCGCAGCCGTCGAAAAGGAACACAAGAGGTGGCATCGGCTTTGGTTTATCCGCTGCTGGTCGTTGTGATTGCTGTTTGCGTCACGGCGTACATGGTCGTTTACCTGATCCCACGTCTGGAAATCTATTTGCAAAGCCTCGGCAAGAACATGCCGGCGATGACACAAAATTTGGTCAATGCATCAGGGTGGCTGAGACAATACTACGCGGTGTCGGGAATCGTTGCCTGCGGCGTATTCGTGTTTGCCTTGGTCGCCTACCGATCCAAAGAAGGTCGAATGTGGATTGATCGTATGGCTCTTCGCATTCCGTTTGTCGGCAGCCTGTTCAAGCTTTGTGAAACTTCAACGTTTGCCCGAAGTCTGAGCGTTATGCTGGGAAGCGGTATTACGCTGATCGACGGATTGGGAACGGTTGAGAAACTGCTGTACAATCGGTTTACCGCCAAAACAGTTAACACCACACGCTCAAAAATTATCCAAGGCGGAAATTTCGCAGATGCCATCGATGAGGGCAACGCTTTCTCGCCGATGTTGAGAAAGATGATCGCGGTGGGACAACAGTCGGGTGATCTTGGTGCGGTATTGGAAGAAGTCGCTGATTTTCACGAAGACCAATTTCAATCGGCGATCCGACGACTCAACGCTTTCCTTACTCCGGCTTTAACGATCGGAGTCGGGGCAATTGTTGGCTATGTCTATATCGCATTTTTTGTCGCTTTGTTGGCGGCAGGAAGTTAAGTTAGTGCGTGATATAGTGGCGTCGTGTTGTTGCCAAAAACACAGTGTGGCTTTTTGAGCGGCGGTGCTCACAGGAATTTGAAATGAATTTAAAATCAAAACTAAACGTTTCAAAGCTTCTTGTCTTTTTCACGATGGCAATCTGTGGTTGCCTTACATCGGCTTCGAACGGATATGCTCAACCGGCTCAAAAAGCCAAACAAGACCCGACCGCACCGTCGGACATGATCCAAAAAACGATCTCCAAAATTCGCGACGTCGAACGGCTCGATGCCTTCCTCGAACAGAACAAAGCCCTCCAAGCAGAAAATAGAAAGCTGAAAGGCGAGGTAGCTAGCATCAAGAAGCAGATTGCCAAGCTAACCCAAGACTTGGCCCAGCAAACGGCTAAGCTTCGCAAAGAATTGCTTCAAATGCCGACGTTTCAGGTCCAATCCAAGATCTTGGGGGGCGTACGAAGCATGGCACTTCTCAAGTCAAAAGACAAAGTAATACGAATTCGTGCCAACACTGAGATGTCAGTGCCAGTTGCCGATGGGGTTTGGGTCTTGATGCAGGTCAAGAAAATCTCTAAAGAGATGATAGAGCTGCACTTTCCTGAACTGGAACGTACAGTTTATTTGTACGATTAGCCCCCCACTTCGTTCAAGCCACTCTTCTTCAATCGCGATATGCGCTTTGATAGTTTGGCACCGGCAACAACATGACATGGATGTCACTGCATTTTACGATCACCCAGCGCGCTCTGCTTGCGTCTGCAGCGATCGTGTTCGCGCTCTTGATTGTCAATCAATCAACCGCACAGGACACGAACACTCCCAATGCGCCGACGCCGATTCGTCCGCAGCTTGAACCTGAGCAAGCTCAGCCGAACACAGTTATCATCGATCCATCGACGCTTGAGCCATTGATTGATGCCAACGATCCACTTCTGACTTCCAGCTACTCCAGTTTTGCAGTCCCGGAACAGAAAATTGAGCTGGTTGACTTTCGTGACCAAAACCTGGGTCAAGCAATGCGTCTGTTTTCCGAGCAATCGGGAATCAATATCGTGCCATCGACCGACGCTAATGCGATGAAAGTCAATCTTTATCTCCGCGACGTTCGTCCAATGGATGTTCTGGAGAACTTGACAAAAACGCATGACCTTTATTTTCGTACGGACGAAGAATCCGGCGTCATTCGAATCTACACAACTGAAGAGTACGAAGAAAATCTGGCGAGTTTCCGCGAAGAACAAACTCGCGTGTTTACTTTGCTTTACCCCAATCCTGTTGACGCCGCAGTTGCGATTCGCGATCTATTTGGCGACCGAGTCGAACTAAGTTTCGGCGTGGGCGATCAGGATTCGATTCTCGATATCATCTACCGACTGAATCGTTTTGACTTAGTCGACAGCCGCAGTTTGGGGCTTGGTGCCTATCAAGGCAATTACGCGTACGGTGGCCGGCAATTTAGTCGACTCAATGGGCTTGGCGGATTCACCAACAACCAGGGGAATCAGGGCAACAACCAAAATCGCTCAAACAACGAGAGCCAACCGCTTTCTGATTTATCATCAGAACAAATCCAACAACTCATCGACGCCATCAACAAACGAAATAAGGGTCCTGAGTCACCTGATGCGGGTGGGTCAAGCGATCCAATTTCAAAGCTCTTAAAAGAACGTCAGGCAACGATTTATGTGACGGTGGTTCGCCGAAACAATCAAGTCATCGTGCGAACGGCAGATGACACGACAATGAAACAAATTGAAACTTTGGTCACCAGCCTCGATGTGCCAACGCCGTTGGTGTTGTTGGAAGTCAAAGTCATGTCCGTGCTTTTGGATGATGATTTTCGCAGCATTTTCGATTACCAATTCTCCGATGGCTCGACGACCGCTGGTGGTTTTACAACGGGTGACATTTTGCCGCCCAGTTCGGATACTTTGTCGGGAGCAGCCAGACGTTTGGCTTCGTTGACACCTGGCGGTTCATTGCTCAATCAAGGCGACTTTACGTTTCAGTTCGTCAACAATAGTTTTCGCGCGCGATTGCAGATGCTCGAAGACGACAATCGCGTCACGGTTTTGAACACGCCGCTTCTGCTGACCGCAAATAACGAAGTCAGCCGAATTTTCATCGGCGACACAATTCCGTTCACCGTCGGATTCAATTCACCTCAAGTCATCTCCGGTGGGAACAACAACACAACCATCGCTGGCACGCCAATCACAGAACTTCGTGACGTTGGCCAGTCGCTGTTGATCACGCCAAGCATCAACGCGGATCGAACAGTCACACTGCGAGTCGTTCAAGAAAACGCACGCCGGGTACTTAACGGCGGACGCATTCCGGTCCTAAACACCAATGGTGTAATCGTGAATCAGGAAGTCGACACAGTTAACCGAAGCACGATCAGCGGAACCGTTGTCGCTAAAGACGGACTGGCTGTCGCACTGGGAGGATTGATCGAAGACGAAATTTCTGATGATCGCCAATCAGTTCCAGGACTTGGAAAATTGCCTGTTCTTGGGTTCTTTTTCAGAAAGCAAAACACTGGCCGACTTCGCCGTGAATTGGTCGTCATGGTTCGCCCATACGTTTTCAACACGCCATCGGAATCGGCATCCATCAGTGAGGAATTGCTTCAACAACTAAGCGTTCACCCTACGATCTTGTCCGGCAACCCAACCTTGTCAACCTTCGGTCCGCATGAGGTATTGCAAACCGATCTAGACAGTTGCGGGCTTCACCATGCGTTCAAATTTCATAACGTCGTCCCACGGAATTATTGATGCCCAACATCGACACAAGTGGAATTGATGAAAGTCAATTGGTAACGGACCAAAATTGGATCCGTTCCAAGAGCCTACGCGCGATGTTATGCCTTTGCTTTATTTTGACGATCGCCGTTACAGGCTGTTCGCTTTTCAAAACCGATGCGACTAACCCAAATCCGGATATCCTTAAACAAACGTTCTCGCGCAAGTCAGAAGCCAATCAAACGGCTGCAGGCAGCGGCTCCGTTCTTGATTCAAGCGTCGATAAACAGGATGTTCGGCTGGCGGGTGGTTTACTACTGGGCGACACAGACAATTTAGCGTTTACACCTGCCAACCTGGCGAGTGTTTTGGACGAGCTGCTGGAAGAAAAAAAATTCGCCTCGACGCGCAGCCTCATTTCACTTTATCCGGATCTGATCACAAAGATCCTGATCGGTGCCGACGGACAAACAGTTAGTTGGGATCGACTGACTGAGATTGCACAGCTGTTCGACGAGCAGTGGGGCGGAAGCGGTAAAGATCGCTGGCAAGATTTTATTCCCTCGATTCGGCGTCATCCGGATTTTGTCATCTCAAGAAAAAAAGCCCTCAAGCTGTTGGAGATCAATCAACCTGAAAAAGTAATCGCTTTACAGCTTGCTCGAAATTGGCAAAAAGATACATCGCTTACCAAATTAGCGATCGTCGAAGGACATCGTTTAGAAGGCATTGCAAATTTGATGCTGGAGAACGACGACCGAAGCATCAAACATTTTGGCGAAGCAATTAGTTTGATCAAAACAAGCCACCCCTATCAAGCGAGCCAAATCGCTTTGCTAATGGGCGAAGCTCAGCGCCACGCGGGCAAATTGGATCAATGGAAATCAAGTTGGGAAACGGCAATTGATTTACAAAGCCGTTGGCTGGCCGAGCGCGGCCTAAGCGATCCGTCGTTTTGGAAAAAAGCTGCCTTTCTTCGCCCGGTTTCAAACAAATGGCCAAGTGCTGTGATTCGCCGTTTGGAAAATTCTCTTGGTCGACAAAACCTGGAATTCAGTTCCGATAACACGTCTGATAACGAAGCCGTCATTTGGGCGACGATCGGACTGCAAAGTTTGAAACGACACGAATCGCAAAATTCAATCCTGGCTTTCAAGAAATCGGAAGCGTTGGTCAACAGTTCATTGCTTAAACAGGAACTGCAAATGCAGCAAGCGTTGGCAATGATCGACAGTGGTCAACAAGCTCCCGCGTCCGCAATTTTAACGAGACTAGGCTCAAAGGAATCGTTGTTGGCCGACCGCGCGAAAGCGATCCTTGCAGCATTAAAGCTTCAGAATGGAAGCTTGGCCCAAGGCATGAACCTTCTTCAATCGGCAATCAAATCATCCAATCGTTGGCCGGTAGCCGAGCGTTTGCGAGCTCAAGCAGACTATGGACTGGCTTATCTGATGCGTGGCCGAGAAGAGCAGGGGATCAACATGCTGAATCAAGTCCATGCAGGATTCGTGAAGCAAAAGAACTTCGAGCAGGCTTCACAGTGTCTGGCGAACATCGCGACGTATTATGAAAAGACTGATCAAACTGCGAATTACAAAAATGCGATCGCTCGGCTAAAGCAACTCGAATCGCTTTAGAGTTGATCTTCTGCGCCCTCGCTTACGCGTCGGGTTCCCATTTGTTGTTTCTTGCGTTTCTTCCGTTTTGCACCAATCGGCAACCACCATAGGTATAAACCGGAACACCAAAGGCCTAGCAAGATCAGGCCGTTGGGAAGGAAGACCCAGAGCTTTGCAGCGTCGGAAAAGAATGAGCCATCGTGAAGGCTCTCAATGAAATCGCTGCGGCGGTAATTGGCGGCAAGCACGTCGCCGGTTTTTAAGTCGACTTGGATTTCCCAGCAGTTGGCACACTGGACTTTGGCCATTCCCTTGCCCGGCCGAACGTCAATCCGATCAATATCTTCCCAGCTGCTAACGTCGGATTGAGGGACGGATGAAGCCGCCTCAAGAATGCTTTGAAAGTCAACCTCTGGCGTATCGCCGATGCCTTTGACGGTGGCCGGCTGAACCCAAGTGACTTGTTTTTTGATTTGCAGCAACAATCCAGAAACGATCACCAGAAAAAGGGGAGCAAGCGTAATGATTGCTCCCCAGCGATGAAGTTTTCTCGACCAGCGGTTCCAGGCAAAACCTCGTTTTACCGAACTGGGCTTCGACGTCGCGGAATCCTTGCTTTTTTCCAGCGACGCCGATCCATTTTGAGTCATCCGAGAATTACCGACTTCCGTTGATCAATTTTCTTCGGTCAGATTCAAGTTGCTCACGAATTTTGCTTTTGCTGTTCAACTGCTTTCTAGCAATGTCCAAGTCGAGCTTGTACTTTTTGGACTTCTCTTCAATGGCAGCAATCCGTCTTTTCAAGTCAGACATGGTCCGATTCAATTCTTGAGCTCGCGCCCGTTCAACATTGTACTTTCGCTCCAAGACAATTTTTCTGTTTGGCAAATCGCCGAGCAATTTTTGGATTTCAGAAAGCTCTAAATCGATGGCTTTGATTCGATCCTTGTTAACAATCTCAGGAGCCATATCGCCTTTTTTCATTTTGGTGATGACTGGCAAAACGATCGCAGTTGGCAATGACAAACTTGAGACACGGCCACCTCGAGCAATGTTGATTCCAACCACTTTTCCGCTAAGGTCCACAATCGGCCCGCCACAGGTGGTTGCTGTTAGCATTGAATCATGCTGAAAACACTCTGGGAAATTTTTGCGACGTCGACTCGGCTCACTTCCCATACTGTTCTGCATGTTGGTACGCCGATTGTCTGAACTGGTTTGTTCACGCGAAGCAAGTGTTAGCTTGATGTCCATTTCCTTTTCGCCACGAAGCACCTTGAGGGTAATTCGATCATGAACATCATATTGACCAATGGCTTTTAACAGCTCACGTATGTTCTTAATTGGCGTATCGTCAAGCTGAATGATTGTATCGTTGACCCACAAGTCCGCGGTATCCGCTGGAGACTTGTCTTCGATGGTAGTAATGCGAACACCAATCGAAACATTGGTATCTTCACCATCATCGTTCTTTTCAAACACGGTAATCATTCGGATCCCAATGAAGGGCCTGGACGGCGGGATAGCTCGTGCATCAACACTCACAACACCGACCGCAGTGTTTTTCCTTTCGGCTTTGGGAGACGCAACCCAACGACCAGTAACGGGAGCATCTTCCTCACTCCAGATAACAGGGGTTAAATCCTCGGCGTCAATTTTCAAAAGGGCCAGATCAGTCTCCGGATCAATGCCGATGACTTTGGCCTTGATTCGTTCACCATTGGCAAGTTTACAAGTCAAATTTCCGTCCAGCTGGCTGGCTTTGGTCAAGATCAAACCGTCGGCATCGATGATTGTGCCCAATGCGACCTGTTTTCTGTCACCGTAAATGGTGATGGTCGAATCTTTTACAGAGGCAACGACTTCATCAAAAACGGAAACAAAGTTCTTGGACTTCTTGGAATAACTACTGATCCGCCTACTGTTGTTGTTTCTGCCAAAGAGTCTGGAATTAAAAAGCCTGGAATTCCCTCGATTTCCAGCTTTATCCTTCTCGTCTTCTTTGTCCTTGTCATCCTTATCCGACTTCTTTTTGTCATTGGACTTTTTGTCGTCTGACTTCTTTTTGTCGTCTTTCTTCTCTTTGTCATCTGATTTTTCTTTGTCGTCATCAGATGAGTCTTTAGTCGATTTCTTCTTGGAAGATTTTTTCTTGGTCGACTTCTTCTTTTCAGATTTCTTGTCTTCGGACTCTTGATCATCATCGGATTCTTTTTCCTGCTTTTTGGATTTAGCAGGCGCTTCTTGCGCGATGACTGACGTCGTCACTGAAGTCAACGGAAAACAGAATGCCAGGCAAATGGCGAGGATCAAGCTTAAGTTTATTTTGAAGTGGTTCATTCTTTGACTTCAACTAAGGGAACGAATTTGATTGAAAAATAAATTGAGACGTCGACTGGATTATCGTCTACGGCGAGTTGAACCACCGTTTGCGACGGTGAGTTGTATTTTTTCCTCTTCGCCATCTCGCAAGACAACGATTGTGATTTTCTCGTTGGGACGCAAATCAAGTGATTTGACAGTAGAAGAAATGTCTTCTTTGTCTTCAATTTTCTTGCCGCCGAATTTAATGATCACGTCGCCTTTTTTAATTCCAGCTTTCTCAGCTGCACTTTTCTCTGTGACGCCTTTGACTTCGTTGGTTTCATCAACAATGTCGATTCCAAGCTTGCCCGGGCGACCGTCAAGAATAACAGCCTTGGCCATGCGATCCCAGTTCTCAGAATACTGATCCACTGGCACATGAAGGTTCTCGGTGAGATCCTGACCAATACGACTGTGAATTCCAATCACGTCGCCTCTCATATCAAGAAGCGGTCCACCTGAGTCGCCGCCCACCAATGTGCAGTCGGTTTTCAAGACGCGATTTTGTTTCGTGATAATTCGCCCAACTCTTACGACCAACCCGCGAGCTTGATCTTTTCCACCAGGGTGACCGACCGCCATAACCCACTGGCCTAGCTTAAGATCGCTGGACAAACCCAAGTCGAGGTAAGGAAAACTCTCACCTTGGTCTTCTTTGATTTTTAACATTCCCGAATCAACCGAATTGCTGACGCCCAGCGTTTTCGCTCTGACTCTGTCGCCATTTGGGAAGGTAATGATTGCTTCGCGGTTTGGTGGGCCGATCACGTGAGCCGCAGTCAAGATATAGCCATCGCTTGAAACGACAACACCTGAGCCTTGTGAGCCACCCATTTGAATGTTGACCGTAGCCGGTTTAACTTTCTCTGCCAACTCAGCAAAGTGCTTTTCGAGAAGGAGAAGTTCATCCACGTCAGTGGGAGCTTCGCCCGAAAACAAAATTTCATCTATTTGAGCGTTGCTGGTCTGGTTCAACAGCCCGCACGTGAGTAAGAAAACCATGCAAGCTATAAAGCGAATTACTTTGGGCATATTTGTTGATCCTAAACCTTGTTGTGTCTCAAATAATGATTTGAAATGTCGTTTATTATAAAAGCGAATAATCCATTTTAGATTCCCCTTAACATTGTACCATTGTCATGTTACGAAACATAAAAGGGAATCCAACCCGTATTAAAATACGTTTCAAAATGCCGTTTGAGGCTAGAAAAATCGTGATTTCCGCTATTCCGACTCCCTATATTCAGCATATGTGTTAGGAACATCGCTAAAAACGATTGGTGGAAACTTGTGAAACGGCTAATTTTTGGATGCGGTTACCTTGGACTTCGTGTGGCAAAACGATGGGTTGAGTCTGGCGATACGGTGTTCGCGGTAACACGAAATCCAGATCGCGTCCCCGAATTTGAGCGTCTTGGTTTGAGCCCAATCGTGGCCGATATCACGAATGCGAATTCTCTTACCGAGCTTCCAATAGTCGATACGGTCCTGTTCGCTGTTGGAATGGATCGCTCAAAGTACTCCGATATCCGTTTGGTATACGTCGACGGATTGAAGCACGCAATTGACGCGCTTTCAAAATCGCTTTCCGACGAAACGGGGCAATTTATCTACGTGAGCTCAACGGGAGTCTACGGAGATTTCGGCGGCGATTGGGTGGATGAAAACTCCGCGAATCATCCAGAACGCGAAGGCGGTCAAGCGTGCTTGGAAGCCGAAAATGTAATTCGAGCAAGCCGATTCCAATCCCGCTCCACCATTTTAAGATTTGCCGGCATCTACGGTGAAGGCCGCGTTCCCACTGGCAAACTCATTCAAACCCGTCAGTGGGAGAAACTCTCTTCAGCTGGCTACCTGAATCTGATTCACGTGGACGATGGTGCCGCGATTGTGGAAACCGTCGCAAACGCAAACCCAGCCGGAGAAACATTTTTGGTTAGCGACGGAAACCCAGCGCTACGGCGTGACTACTACGAATTCGTCGCCAACCATTTTGGGGTCGATCCCATTCCTTGGGAACAAGTTGACGGCCATTCAGGCAGTTCGCGATCAGGAAGCAACAAACGAATTGGCAATAAAAAGTTGCTTGAGCACTTTTCGATCACGTTGCAATTCCCGAACTATCGTGCCGGTTTGGCCCAAGCATTGGACTCCGCTTGACGGGCGTCGTTGCTTTCACTGCGTCAGGTTTTCAAGTGGCCATCGAGTGTGCACCCTTACTTTTGAAATCCTCAAATAGCTCCGGCCGCAAATGCGTCTTGTTGAACCAAACGTCTGAAATCCATAAACTAAACCTATTCAAGTAGTTCGCATTCGGATTCCAGTATGCTTCAACGCAAGCCAATTTTCCCAAACATCATCGAAGTCAACCATCAACTCGGGCAGGTTCTCGGTTGCAATGTGTATGTGATTTTCGATGGTGACAAATGGGTGATGATCGACATCGGCTACGAAGAGGTCGTTGACGAAGTGATCAACATGATTCGCGAAATCGACTTGCCATTCTCCGGCTGCCAAGCGCTCATCGCAACGCACGCTGACGTCGATCACATTCAAGGGCTCGCCAAAGCCAAACAGATTTTACGTACGAAGGTGGCAGCTCATCCGCTAGCCGCCGAGCCATTACAAACGGGCGATCGGATTAAGACATTCGCGTTGATCGAAGCCCAAGGTATCGACATGACGATGCCGCCAGTCGAAGTCGAAACGTTGATCAACGAAGGCGACACGATCAAGGTTGGAAACATTGAAATGGAAGTCTGGTTAACGCCCGGCCACACCGACAGTCAGCTTTCATTTCGCTTGGGCAAGTACCTTTTCAGCGGCGACAACATTTACCGTGACGGCTGCATTGGAGCGATCGACGCCCATCACGGCAGCGATTTGGTTGCGTTTGTCGAGTCGCTAAAGCGCATCCGAGATAGTGACGTTGAATGGCTGTTACCGAGCCACGGTCCGATTTTCCGCAAAGACAACGCGCTTTTGGATTCTGCGATCAAGCGAGTTGAGGGCTACCTTCACATGGCCGATTTTGGGACTTGCGCGATCGATTGGCCAATGATGGACGAATTCGAAGAAGAGATCGCGGCAGGAAAAATGCCCGGCTAAGCGTTCTAAGGAAAAACTAAAAGCTTACACGACTTTCGCATTTCCAAATTGAAACGAAAAAAAGCCACCAGAACCCTGGTGGCTTTTGAATTTTTCAATGACCGATTTTCGGTTTAGAAAATGTCAGTCAGGAACTGATGTCCCCAGTGGTAACGACGTGGCGTTGGGTAATAGTTGTGCCACTGACGGTTGTAAACTGGGACTCGCATTTCGGCTGGGTAGCGATGATACAGGCTGTCTTTACTTCGGTAGTACTCATTGCCCCAATAGTTTTGAGGGTAAGTCACATACGGATAGTGATAGAAGCGATCCAAATTGCGTGAGCTCTGTTGGCCCCATTGGGCGCCGTAGGCATTCTGCTGGGCTTGTGCTTCTGATTGACTGAAGGCGGCGAAAGCACAGACGCAAATCGCAACCATAAATAGACGACGAATCATGGAGAGTTCCTCCTCATGCAGAGCGAAAATTTCGCGCCACGGCTAATTGGCTTGTTACTTTGACTAAAACATTCGCCGCACATTCCAATCAGGAATCGGTGGCTGGCCAAAGATGGGTCTTGGTCCGTTGTAAGATCGGCACAAGCCATAAGTGGCATTAAAGGATTGTTCGACATTATCAGTACAAGTGTGCCAGCAAGATAAATTCTGCCCGCAAAGTTTATCTAGCTTAAGAACCCGATGCCCAAAAACGCTTTTAGCTCAGAGGGGATGCAGGTATAGGCAACGTGTCCATCAGCCGTTTGAACCTGCGTTTAGGAACTTCCAAGCCAACTACGCCAACGGCGTTGAACTCCATAGCCCAGCGTCGCGCAGCGCACGCTGGGTATTTGCGCCGCTCACAACCCAAACCCCAATCGGGGTTTCACAGCGATCTGTTGAACCCCGTTCGGGGTTCGTTTTGCGTGCCGTTTACTTTCCCAGCGTGCGCTTCGCGACACTGGGCTTTGGAGTAAAACCCCCTTGGGGTAAAAGGGACACTCAATTGCCCAGGCTTCTACCCATCGCTTGTTTGATCGTAAACGGCCTGCAGCAGCGCTTCGACGTCTTTGTATTTCTTTTTACTGGCGATTGGCTCATCAAGCAACTTTCTCGCGTCCGATTCGCTGTGCCCAAGTGCAACAAGAATCTGATACGTCTCGTCCACAATGCTTCGCTCAATATTCGCTTGTTCGTCGCCTTGGTCTTGTTGGACAAGCAACGCAAACTTGGCCATTTTGCGCCGCAATTGGGCCACAACATTCTCCGCCGTCGCCGCACCGATTCCGGGCAACGTCGTGAGGGCTTTGATGTCTTGTTGCTCGATGCTGCGTGCGATGTCACTGACCGGACGGACCATCGCGCGAAGTGCAGTTTTTACTCCCAGTTTTGGAACTGAACAAAACAATTCGAAAAACTGCCGCTCAATCACACTGTTGAACCCGATCAAACGAGGCGACATGCGGCCGCCTTTTTGTGGGTTACCGTCGATGTAATGAATCGTGTGCAAGTCAACAACTTCACCGACCTTCATTTGCAAGCCGCGACGCGTGAAGTCGGGAATGTAAACTTCATACTCGAACGGAGCGACGCCGATCGTGGCTGAATTGTCTTGGAGGTCGAGAAGTTTGCCCGATAGTTTGGTGATCAAGGTAGGCTCATTGCGTTGAAATGTGGTTGTGAGTCGCCCACAGTTTATCAATCGAGCGGACGTCATTGAAGCGGGCGATGGCGAGGCAAAAAAGCCGGAAGAAGCTCGGTAAAAGCCAGCCGCGGCAAACAACTGAGCCCAAGCCTCTCTAATTCAAGCGGGCGAAGCGCAAGTCGTCACAACCAGACAGACGCCTAAGTCAGCGAGGTAGGGCGGAGCGTCAAATAATAATGGCATAGTGCAATCGCCAAAGCATCCGCTACATCTGGCGGCTCGGGAACTTCGCCAAGATTCAAATGGCGAGTCACCCCCAACTGGACCTGACTTTTGGGAGCCCTACCGCTTCCTGTCAGAACTTTTTTTACTTGCGTGGCAGCGTAACTATGAAGCGGAAGTTTCTTTTGACTAACCGCCAAACAAATCACACCTCGCGCGTGCCCCATGATGATCGCGGTTTGCGGTCGCTCGTAGTGACTATAAAGTTGTTCCAACCCGACGTGATCAGGAGCCAGCGAATCAATGACGTCCACAATCCCATCGTGGATGCTTTGAAGCCGCTGCCCCAAATCGTCTTTCCGCTTACTTCGCACAACGCCCGCCTCAACAACACTGATCTTGGAACCCTTTACCGAAATAACTCCATAGCCCGTGATGTTTAATCCGGGATCAATGCCAAGGACTTTGATTTCGTCTGGTTCAGCCACAAGAAAATCGGTCAGCAAAATGAGTTCGAAAAATAAGATTCAGATATAAGAGTGGGATTCAAATTTGCGTTTCATCAATCAGGACGATAAAGCAGCGCGACGCATTGAGCCATCATGATTTCGCTCTTGCCAACAGGGCCGACTCCTTCGCCGGTTTTCGCTTTCACGCCGACTTGCTCTGGCTCAAGCGAAAGGATCTCGGCGACTTTTGAAGCAATGTTACGTTTGTGTGGCGAGAGCTTTGGCTGCTGAGCGAACACGATGCAGTCGAGATTGGCGATCGCATAGCCTTCATGGGCCACTTTTTCGTAAGCCAACTTCAGCATGTCCGCTGAATCACGCCCTTTGTTTTCAGCAGCGGTATCCGGGAACAGCTCGCCAATATCGCCCATTGCAGCAGCACCCAAAATCGCATCGGTGATCGCGTGCAGCAAAACATCGGCGTCACTATGCCCATCCAGCGATTGGTCGTGCTCAATATCAAGCCCACCCAGCCGCAAAGGGCCGCCAGGTTTTAGCCGATGGGTATCGTGCCCGATTCCGATTCTAAATGTTGCTGGATTCACGTTGCCGGAATTCACGTTAAAGGTTGCGGTAATAAGTCAACTTTTAACAAACGATTTTGCCTGCTGACTACGCAAATCGTACCCCCATCTGAGTTCAACTGAAAGCTCAATCAGCCACAATGTCTGCCCAGCAAATCTGAGAGTGAATTGGCCGTGGCCTGACCGCCTTACAACTAACTGCGATTCTGGCAAACAGTGTCCTGTTAGATCACCACTCTCCAATTTATAATCTCGAAATGCCAACCATCGAGATCAAAAACTTATCCAAGACCTATCGTGTTTACCAAAAACAGGAAGGGATGCTCGCGTCCATCAAAGGTCTTTTTCACCGTGAGTACCGTGAAGTCCACGCCGTCAACGATATTAATTTGACCGTCGAAGAAGGAGAATTCGTCGCGTTCCTTGGTCCCAACGGAGCCGGAAAAACAACGACCCTCAAATTGCTTTCCGGTGTGATCAATCCTGATCAGGGTTCGGTGAGCGTGCTTGGCCATGTGCCGTGGGAACGAGAAAACGAGTACCGCCGAAAATTCGCGTTGGTGATGGGCCAGAAAAATCAGCTGTGGTGGGATTTGCCGGCGCTGGAATCATTTCGCCTGAATCAGCACATTTACCAAGTTCCAAAACAGGAATTTGAAAACACGCGAGATGAACTTTGCGAAATGCTGGACGTCACTCGCTTGCTCGGCCGACCGGTCCGCGAACTATCGCTTGGTGAGCGGATGAAGATGGAGTTGATTGCTGCGTTACTTCACAAACCAGAAGTCCTTTTTCTTGACGAGCCAACGATCGGCCTCGACGTCGTGGCCCAACATAAGATCCAACGATTTCTCAAGGACTACCAACAGGAACAAAAAAACACGATCCTGTTAACCAGTCATTACATGAAAGACATCGAAGCCCTTTGCAGACGCGTCGTCATCATCGCCAACGGCTCGATCTATCACGACGGATCACTCGAAGACATAGTCGATCAGTTTAGCGGTGACAAAATTGTGACGCTTCATTTATCAGACGATCGTTCGCTGGACGGACTGAGCAGCCTTCCAAACGTAATGGAAATCGAAGCTCCAAAAATCAAATTCCGTGTCGAACGAGACGAAGTCGGAAAAGTGCTCAGCCAAATCCTGAGCAGCCATCGTGTTGATGACATCGTGGTTGAAGATCCACCACTGGAAGAAGTGATCTCAAACGTGTTTTCAGAAGCCGAAAAGAACGCACCCAAAACTGAAGCCGTTGCCGGGTAGCGTTCGCAACTCGCTTAAACAAAAGTGCTCAAGCAAAAAGTGTTTAAGCAAGATCGCTTCATCCATCGGCCGCTCAACGACAACCACTCATTGGCAACCACTTAACGAAACATCAATCGCAACAATTCAAGTTCAATGACATCTCAATCCAACTCGTTGCAATCAATGTTTTCACGCGCCTTGACGTGGTGGACGTTCTTCAAGATCTCGATTCACGAGCGCTTGATTTATCGTGGCGATTTCATGCTTGGAACGCTGATGCGTTTTCTTCCCACGTTGACGCAGATCTTTTTGTGGTGGGCGATTTACGATGTTATTTCGACTACTGGAACCGCAGACTCGCCGGACGGACCAGACGGATCAATCGCGGGTTACAAATACGGTGACATGGTCGCGTATTACTTGTTGGTGATTGTGAGCCGTGCGTTTTCCAGTATGCCGGGCCTTACGAAAAACATCGCGATACAAATTCGCAATGGCGAAATTAAGAAGTTCCTAATCCAGCCGGTCGACATGCAAGGCTGTTTGCTGATGCAGCGGATTGCTCACAAACTGGTTTACTACTTGATCGCGACGCTGCCGTTCGCACTGGTGTTCTATCTCTGTGGTAACTTTTTCATAAACGGATGGCCACCGGCGGATGTATTGGCCGTGTACTTCCTGTCTTTGATCCTTGGATTCCTGCTTGGCTTTTTCCTTGAGAGCTGCATCGGATTGATTGGATTCTGGTTTCTGGAAGTCACATCGCTGGGTTTCATTTTCACGCTGATGACATTTCTGTTGTCCGGCCACATGTTCCCGCTTGATTTACTTCCTTCTGCCCCGATCGACATTCGAGCCATGGTCGATTTCTTGCCATTCAAGTATTTGGCCTATTACCCGGCTGCGGTTTTCCTTGGCAAAATCGAAGGCCCCGAAATGTATCAAGGTCTCTGGGTCCTCATTGGCTGGGTTAGCTTTTTCATGATCCTCTCCAGAATTCTCTGGTGGCGTGGCGTTAAACGTTACAGCGGATACGGGGGTTAATGATGCGTCCTTCATACTTAAAAGTTTTTCTGACGTTTGCGAGAAACTCGTTGATTCGTGACATGTCGTTTCGAGTGAACTTTATCTTGCAGTGCGTTTCAACGATGTCGTGGGCGGCGATGAATTGGGGGCTTTTCAAAATCATCTATCGGCACACCGGCGAAATTGGGCGCGGGACGGGCTGGCATGAAGACGAGTTCTTTATTTTCCTGGGTACGGTTTGGATTATCAATTGTTTGATCCAGACGTTCTTCATGGCTAACGCGGAAGAATTTAGCGAGCTGATCCGCACCGGGAATTTGGACTTTGCTTTGCTTAAGCCAATCGATACCCAGTTCCTGATCTCGTTTGTGCGGATCAACTGGTCGCAGATCCCCAATGGCATTTTGGGTGTAGTGCTGATTATTTATTCTGTGCGCAACTTGATGTTGGACTCGGACAAAGAAGGCTATTTTTCGGTGATGGGATTAGTGGGCACGATCCCGGTGTATTTGTTTTTCGTACTGTGCGGCGCGGTGGTAATGTACAGCGTGATGATCATACTTTCGTCGACAAGTATTTGGTTTGGGCGAAATCAGAATCTTTATAGTTTTTGGTTTTACATCACGAACTTCTATCGTTACCCGATGGAAATTTACCAGCGAAACGGAATCGGCATGGCTTTGTGGTGCACGTTTACTTTTGTGGTGCCGATTTTGGTAGTGTCCAATGTTCCAGCGAGGTTGTTAGCCCAACCACTTGGCTCGCCGTGGAAGGCTTGGGAATGGGGCTTGGCAGCATTCGCAGTTTTCGCGGCCGTCTGGAGCCTGATCGCCAGCCGTTGGGTTTTTCGACGGGCGTTGCTTAGCTACCGAAGCGCGAGTAGCTGAGTAAAAGTTTCTTTAACGATTGAGGTTTCGACTGGAAAGATCCGCCATTGGCCTTTGGCCCGAGACGGGCAAGCCGTTGGAACGACTACTTGGCAAACTTTTCCGATGATGGCCAACTCATGCCCCCGAATCGCCGGGGGCAAAGCCTGCCTCCTTTGAACAGGATTTCAACGATTGTTCCGGCCTCGACTTGCGCGAATTCAGCTTTTGTTGATTATTCGGAATACACGTGCGGGCTGGTGTCCGACTGGAAGGCTGATGCTTGCATTTTTTAATCTTCGACGCCCAATTGCCGAACTTCAAAGAGTACGCGTTTTGAGTCTTGAATCCCGATTCTGGGCTTTTAAAATCAAGAAACCAGCAATTTTTGGTTTTCTTGAGATTGTGATGATGTAATTCTGACTTTCCCCAGTTGGGAGTTATACTAAAAAGGCGTGTATTTGAGGGAATAACCAGCATTTGCGCCGCAGCTTAGAGATTGACCCGAAACTTGTTTGGCGATTACGCCAAGCCCCATGGAGCCGAAAAAGATGTCAAAACTAATTCCGATGGACGAAGCCGCAAACATTCTTGGAATGACGGTCGAGCAATTGACCGAGTTGCGTTCGAACAACGAAATTTTTGGGTACCGCGACGGCTCCAATTGGAAGTTCAAAATGACTGAGCTCGAGCGGGTCGCGGGCGAACTGGATATCAAACTGAATCTGTCCGACGCAGCAAAAGTTGCAGACGACATAAGCGAGAGTTTTGGATTCGATCTTAGTGACTCATCACCAGACCTGATCATGGACGATAACGATTCGTCTTCAGGTGGTTTGATCGAAGACCTTGATTCTGCTGAATACATCGAAGACTCATCAGTTGAGCTTTTTCAGCAACCACTTTCTGGCGACTCATTAAGCATCTCTGACTCGGGCGATTCAATCAGCCTCGATGACGATGGTGATGAAATCAGCCTGGCCGATAGTGGCTTGCTTAAAGAAGGAACGTCGAAGGCGCTTCCTGAAATCGCAAAAGAAAAAGACAGTGCACTCCGTCTTGAAGACAGCGACGATATGTTGTCGTTAGATGACGGCAACGTACTCGATGGCGACGAAGAGCTTTCGTTTGGCAGCAGCAGCCTTAGCCTCGCCTCCGAGAGCAGCAAGAAACTTGAAGAAAGCGTCAACATTCTTGATGACGAACCAGAAAAAACTGATAGCCCGTCCGATACAGGCAAAATGCTCGGTGATGCAGCCGATGACGATTTGTTACTTTCCGAAGACGATTTGTTCAGCGACGATTTGGCTTTGTCGGACAGTGCTTCGTTTGAAGACAGTGCAGAGCTCAGCAGTGATTTTGAAGACAGCGATTTAATTCTCGACGACAGCGATTCAAGCTCAGAAATCATGCTTGAAGCCAACGCCAGCGGAATCAACCTCAGTGCAAATGAAAGCGGCATTTCGCTCGCAGACGAACCACTTGAGCTGGGCGGCTCAGACATCGACGCACTTGAGCTTCCTGAAGACAACGACATGATTGTCCTCGAAGACGCCGCTGATGCCGACGCCGCAACCATGATGCAGGAAGACGATTTCAATCTGACTCCATTAGAAGCATCAATGGAAGACGACGATTCAAGTGGATCTCAAGTCATCGCTCTCGAAGATTCAGAAATTTACGCAGACGATTCAGCCAACACGATCCTTGGCGAAAGTGGCGATTTTGCTCAGCCTGCAATGCTTGATGACTCAGACGCGTTTGCAAGCCCAGAAGGACTGGGAGCTTATCAAGACCCTGCGATGGCAGCCGGTGCAATGATGGTACCTGGCGCAGCAGCAATGGGCGCCGGCGGATTGCCTGAAGCTCCTTACTCTATCTTCCAGGTTCTCAGCCTTGGCTTCGTCGCCACGCTACTGACGGTCGGCGGAATGATCGCCTACAACTTGGCACAAAACATGTGGATGCCTGAAGACCAAGTCATCCAAAGCAGCGTCTTGAACTTCTTCCTGAACCTGACGAGGATGAACAACTAACCAAACCGTTTCCATATGATGGCATAGCGCACACGCGTTAACGAAACGCCTCAAAATAATAACCCCAGTCGCATTCTCACGAATTCGGCTGGGGTTTTTTCGTTATTGTTTTCTGTCAACGATCGTCGAGTCATTCGTTTGTGGAAATTGACTCAACAAGGGTTCCCAACAACTTCGTTGCAACACACAATCAATTGATTGCCCGATTCTTGGACCACAAAACTCATGACTCAAACAGCACTTTCCAGTCTGATTCAAAACACAGTTGACTACGCCGGCCTATTCCCGCCAGCCGGACTTCCGATGGAAGAAGTCATCAAGAATTACGCCACGTACATTCAGTCCGCCGACCGTCAGATGCTTGGCCGTTTGATTATTCCAGCGGCGAAACTATCGACGCTTGAACTTCCAACGGACATCAATCCGGCTTGGCGAATCAGTGCTTTGATTCCACCTTGCGATGGCGATGACACAACGGCGCTTTCAGGTGGATTTGAATTGATCCAACAATTCAACCAAGCACAAACGGATGGCGCTAACCTTGCACTTGTTGATGCAATCGAAGTCAAAACGCCCAGCGCAAAAGCGGTTCATGCGACCGCCGACCTGTTGCCCGACAACATCAATGGCTTTTTCGAAATCGGTTTGCTAAACAATACCCAAGCCAATGTCGATGACTTGATCGCCCAAGTCCGCGACGTGAACAAACCAAATGTTTTTGCGAAAGTTCGCACTGGCGGCGTGACTCCCGATTTGATTCCCTCGGCAAAACAGGTCGCTCAATTCATTCACGCATGTGCCAGAAACAAAGTCGGATTCAAGGCAACCGCTGGTCTCCATCACCCCGTCCGAGCCCAGCAGAATCTGACGTATCAACCTGATTCACCCCGAGCCACAATGCATGGATTTTTGAACGTATTTATTGCGTCCATGATCGCGTTTGAACACAACGCCTCGGAAGAAACGCTTGCCGAAATCCTATCCAACGAGTCGCCTGAAAAATTTGTTTTTACTGACGATCACATCAAGTGGAATGAGATGGAAGTTTCGGCAACTCGGGTCAATGAGATTCGCCAAAGCGGTATCGTTTCGTTTGGCTCTTGCTCATTCGTTGAACCATCGACTGAACTGGCAGAGTTGAAATACTAATTCTTATTTACTACCTCCAACCAACGACGAAGTTGCGTTAATTTTTGTAGGATGGACATTCTTGTCCGTCATTTACCTTGGCGACTGTCGGGCAGGAATGTCCTACCTACTTATTACTCATCGGCCCAAACAAGCAACTTCAATCGCGACCAAGAACTAATTCCAACAACAACTTTTTATCAAACATAAAATGCAAAATCTGAATTCAACACACGACGTCAATTTGAAATCCTGGATTGAAACGGCGAACGATCCGAATACCGATTTCCCGATCCAAAACCTTCCATTTTGCGTTTTTCAAAAATCAAACGAAGCGCCATCCATCGGTGTTGGAATTGGCGACCAAATTTTGAACCTGCGCGTGGCGGGAGAGCTTGGACTGCTGGGCGATCAATTCATAGATGCCGTTTCGCAATCGACACTCAACGCGATCATGGGAACTTCGCCGGCCGCTCGTCACGAGTTGCGAGGAGTGATCAGTGGACTACTATCGGCGGACACGACGGCTGAGCGAGACGTGATCGCCAAAGCCATGTTGTTCCAATCAGACGTTCGTTACTTGCTTCCCTGCACAATCGGCGACTACACCGATTTCTATGCTTCGATTTATCACGCCACCAACGTGGGCAGCATGTTTCGGCCAAACAATCCGATCTTGCCCAACTACAAACACATCCCCATCGGCTACCATGGTCGCGCGTCAAGTGTCATTGTCAGCGGAACAGAAGTTCGTCGGCCTGTCGGGCAACTTTCACCCGCCGAAGAAGGTGGTAGTCCGACCCGAGCTGCGTGTAAGCTACTCGACTACGAACTGGAAGTCGGCGTATTGGTCGCTCAAGGAAACGAATTGGGCGATACGATTTCCATCAACGACGCCGAGCAACATTTGTTCGGACTGACGTTACTTAATGACTGGTCTGCCCGCGATATTCAAAAGTGGGAATACCAACCGCTTGGCCCCTTTCTCGCGAAATCATTTGCCACTTCAATTTCGCCGTGGGTAGTGACAATGGAAGCCCTCGCGCCATTCCGTTGTGCCGCATTTAATCGCCCACCAGGAGACCCAACGCCACTTGATTATTTGACCAGCGAATCAAACACCGCAGCTGGCGGCGTTGACCTTCAACTAGAAGTCTATCTGGTTTCGGAAAAAATGGAGCAAGAAGGCATCGAGCCGATGCGACTCACTAGCGGCAGTTTCACCAATCTCTATTGGACAATCGCCCAAATGCTGACTCACCATTCCAGCAACGGCTGCAACCTCCGTTCGGGCGACATGTTAGGCAGTGGCACGGTTAGCGGATTGGAACGCGATTCGCGTGGCTGTTTGCTGGAGTTGACTTGGGATGGCGACCAAACCAATCCTGTCCCAGGATCACAACGAACACCGATCGTTTTGCCAACAGGCGAAGAACGAAAGTTCCTTGCCGATGGCGACGAGGTGATCATCAAAGGTTATTGCCAAAGCGAAACCCACCGGCGAATTGGTTTCGGAACATGCGCCGGTAAAATCCTGCCTGCACGCACCTAAATACACAACCGTTTAAGGCCGCGCGATCAGATGGATTGCTCGGAGAAGTTTTTGACAGGATTTACTTACATGATGAACATGATGTTATTCACAATCATGTCCATCTTGTTCATCCTGTCAAATTTTCTTGCCCACGTTTAACGGCTCAAAACTGAATCGAAGCGAAGTTATCGTCAAGCTTCGAGAGTCACGAACACAACGCTTTGAAAAAGAGCGGGCCTAACCAAGGTCAACTATTTTGGCACTTGGAGCACTTTCCGCCCCCGTTGAACATTACCGTGGTAAAAGATGTCTTCCATTTCTAGTTTATCGGTTCCGACATGGCACTTGGAACACTTCTCGACGCCGTTGAGCATACTGCCGTGGTAAAAGATGTCTTTCTTTTCTAGTTTTTCGGTTCCGACATGGCACTTGGAACACTTCCCGACGCCATTGAATATACTGTCGTGGTAAAAGATATCTTCCTTTTCCAGTTTTTCGGTTCCGACATGGCACTTGGAACACTTTGCATCTTTTTCAAAAGCCGCATGCTGCAGGATAAAAAAGCTGTCGCCGTAAAACAAATCCTTAGCTGATTCGTCTTTTTTTTCCGCCACATGACATGATTGGCAATCTTTAAACTCTTCTTGCGTTGAATGCCCGTGAAGCATCTCAAACGCAGCCACGTTGAATTTGACTGGCTTGATGTTTGACGCTTTGTCCGGGATCTGCGAATTGACTTGCTGCGCAGTCACCACGGAATCGACTGGAGAATCCAAATTCGTTCTCCCAATCAGAAACCCGAATAAAGAAGCAGCCATTGCCGTCGCAATCAGATACGACCAACCAAAACGCTGGCTGGCCACTTGTTCTGCAAATCCAACTCGGTCGCAGGACTCGAAAGACTCCTGGTCAACAGTCACATTGGCGCAATCGAGAATTTCATCGATGCGATAATCTAAACCGATTGTTGGAGCTTGCAGTGGCAGTTGTCCGAGCATGGCTTCTACTTGCTCACTGTCGGCAACAATGGAATTAGCTGATGAATCTAGGCGAGATTTCCCAAATTCAGATTCATCCAAATTAGATTCGCCCAAGTCAGTTGATTTAGTTCGTTTCATAATTGGCTCTCAAAACTGATCTTTCAAATGGTTTTCCAGCTTCCCTAACGCGCGTCTGTATCTCGTGGCGATGGTTTTTGGCGACGTCTCCGTCACTTTTCCTGCTTGATCAAACGTCAGTCCAGCGAAAAACTTCAATACGATTGCTTCTCGATCAACAGGCGACAATTCGTCTATCGCGTTCTTTAAAATTTCATCACGCTCTTTGACCAACAATTGATCGTCCGGCGTTTCTAAACGGCTTGGTGCACGGGATTGCTCAAACAAGGCTACACTCAGCCGTTGTTGTCGCTGATTGGTTCGGCACAAATCAATCGCGGAGTTTCGCACGGCCTTAAACACATAAGCGACCAACTCTTCCTCACAGCTGACGTCCAATTTCTTTTGCACAAGCCTGGTAAAAGCCACCTGAATCGCGTCTTCTGCCAGCGTCGAACAACAAGTGATCGAAAGTGCGAACGTGTACAGCCCTTGGCGATGCGCGCGATAAAGGTTTTCCAAAGTTTCAATCATCGAATTCCGTGCGATTGACGTTTTGAATAAGACGCTTGCCAGGCTTCGATTTCTTCAAAAATTATGAAGAAATTTTCGGCTACAAATCGTATAGCTTGAAACGTCGAGAAACGTTTGCCGTTGGCTTTATCTTGGTGCGACAATTTGCCCCGAAATATCCCGACAATTGTGAGGTAAATCGGCGATGATATAGGCCATCACAACGTGGTTTCATATAATAATCTACTGGGAATAATTCTGGGAAATACGGACCTTGGCACTCACTGGACTTTGGCAGTCATGGACATCGGTGCGCCAATCGCTCCCATTCAAAAAATTGAACCGTGACTTTCACACCAAACCAATTGCACCACACACTTGAACCATTAACGCAAACAACAAATTGAATACCTTGAGACTTCTTTTACTTTTATTCGCTGCAGCGTTCATTGCCTCAACCCTCGGTTGCGAAGGCAAACCTGAAATCGTTCGCCACCGCGTGCCAAAAGAGCGTTCGGGCCTTGAGGAATTTCGCCTCGCCCCAATGGCTGGGCACCAAATGCCGCCAGCGAAGCAAGTCGAAACTCGGATGGCAGTCGCGATCTTTGAAAAACCAGATGCGACTTGGTTCTTCAAAGTCTCCGGCCCGGTCGATCAAGTTGACGCGACAGAAGAAGCTTGGACAAAATTTGTCGGTGACGTCACATTTGAAAACGGGGAGCCGAAATGGAAATTGCCAGAGTCATGGTCCACCTCAGGCCCGCGAACAATGCGATTCGCAACGCTGCTGATCAACGACTCGGTGCCGCCACTTGAACTGGCCGTCTCGAGCCTCAGTGCAGGGCAAGACCTTTTGCTTAACGTGAATCGGTGGCGCGGGCAAATTGGACTGGCTCCAGCAACCAAAGAGGACCTGGATGCCCAACTGAAAAAGATCTCGGCTTCGTCGGGTGAATACCTGTTGTTTGACCAAACCGGAATGGGCTCCGGGCAAATGCGTCCACCGTTCGCTGGCGGCGCACCATTCGCCGGTGGAGCTGGGAACGCCCCCTTCGCAGGCGGTGCTCCTTTTGCTGGCAGCATTGGAAATTCGATGGGGTCAGCGGCTTCTGCTGACGTCACGGCCGACACGCCAGACGGCTGGACCAAGCTGGCTTCTTCTTCGATCACGCGAATCAAGCTGGAGAAAAAAGCTGACGACAAACAAGTTCTGATTTCGGTCGTCGAAATGCCGGCCAGTGCGAACGAATGGATCCCCAATGCTCAGCGATGGGGCGGCCAAGTCGGATTGCCTTCGGATCTTCCAGTAGAAGAAATCAACAAGCGTTCAAGCGACGTCAAAGTCGACGGCATCGACGGAAAATTGGCGGACTTCATTGAACTTGATTCAGATTTAGAGTTAGGAATCCTCGCGATCATGGTTAAGAACCAGGACTCCGCGTGGTTCGTAAAAATAATGGGCGACAAAAATTTGGTCGACCAAAGCCGAGACGACTTTGACAAGTTTGTTAAATCAATTCGTTTTTCAAAGTAGTTTTAAAAAGTAGTCTCAGCCTACAGTCAACTTTCTTCAAGCAGATTAATTGAAAGGCGAGTGCAACTTATTTTGCATTCGACGTTTACCGATAATGGCAACGGTTCCAAAAAAACTCAATCCCGCCGTGACTCAATCGAATTCCATCGAGCCGGTCGATATCGTACAAGCCATTCTTGCACCACTGGCTTCGCTTAAACTCACAGTGTTTCTGCTTGTGTTGGGCGTCTTTGTGACTTTGATCGCCACCCTCGACCAAACTCGCGCCGATGTTTACCAAGTCAAAATGAAACACTTCAGGAGCGTGTTCGTCGAGGTGCCGTATCATACTTTCTTCGTCCCACGTTGGGCTCCCAGTTTTCAAAACATTCCTGGGCGATTCTATATGCCCAGCGGATTGACGGTTCTTGTTCTGATGATGCTGAACCTGACCGCCGCACATATTCTTCGTTTTCGCCTCCAAGCCAAAGGAATGAAATTGGTGGCCGGCCTATTGGTTGGTGTCCTCGCGGCTGTGATAACGTGGGCGGTAATCTTTCTGGGGCAGACGCCAGAGGGCTTCCGCGCCCAGCCGCCGCTTTCGTACAAACAAATGTGGGTGGCCATGCAAATCGGAACCCTTGCGCTAGCCATCGGTGCGGCCGCCGGATGGTTCATACTCAAGAAAGAGCAAGAAAGCGAACGCATACTGTTGGGAATCGCTTCGCTTACCTTCGCCTTGATTCTTGCCTGGACGATTTATCTGGGCGAAGACGCTTTCATTGGCGAATCGGCGATGCGAATTTTATGGCAACTCGCCCAAGCAACCTTCGCTGCGATCATCGGATATTTCTCTTGCGTTCTACTGTTTAAACGCAAAGCGGGAATTGTGCTTTTACACTTGGGCGTTGCCGGATTGATGCTCAATGAAATTTACGTCACGGTGACTAATGACGAGCAACGGATGACGATTTTTGAAGGCGAAACGGTTAGCGAAGCCGTCGACATTCGCGAAACTGAATTGGCCATCATTGATACTTCCGACAAAGAATACGACGAAGTGATTTCGGTTCCCGGCCGATTGTTGCAAAGCGAAAAACTCATTTCCGATGACGAACTGCCGTTCAACGTAAAATGTGTTAGCTACATGCCCAGTTCGGATATCGGTGACCTGACTCGGGATTTCAAAAATCCAGCGACCACCGGAGTTGGGATGCGGGTCGCAGCGAAGCCGGTTCAACGTGCCGTGGGAACCGACGCGGATTCGTCGGTCGATTTTGCTGCCGCGTACGTGGAATTAAGCAAGAAAGACGGCTCTACGATTGGGACTTTTCTGGTCGGCCAACAACTGAAGAACACCAGCGCCGATACAATCACGGTGGGAGACAAGTCCTATCGAATCGCACTGCGATTTAGGACCAACTACAAACCTTACTCGGTGACTTTAACGGACGCCCAGCGTGAATATTATACCGGAACGGAAACGCCGAAATGGTATTCGTCCGATATTGTTCTGGATGATCACGCCAAGGGGATCGAAAGCGCTCAACGCGTTTGGATGAACAATCCGCTGAGGTATTCGGACGAAACGTTTTATCAATCGGGCATGGACACACTTCCCAATGGCAAGACGTATACCGTTTTGCAAATCGTGCGCAACAAAGGCTGGATGATTCCGTATGTGTGCTGCATGTTTACAGTCGTCGGATTGGCCGCACAATTCGGCACGTCTCTCCGCTCGTTTCTGGAAAAATCTCGCAATCAAGCGCATCGTAAACTGCAACGATTGGAAAATGCAGCGACGTCGAAACTTCAATGGCTGCCGACAATCATTCTGGTCGGATTCTTTGGTTTATGGGGTGCGTCAACAGCTGCTAGATCGTATGTCGGCAAAGTCAAAAACGAAGAAATGCGACTGGATTTACTGGGGCAAATTCCTATCACGAAAAACGGGCGTTTCCAACCACTTGATTCTTTCGCCAGAAACACAGCTCGTACTTTGGTGAAACGTGAACGGGTTGCCGATAGCGATGAGAAGCCACAACCGGCAATTCGCTGGCTGGCCGATACTTTGTTCGACGCCAAAAATTATCAGAAGTATCGCGCAATCCGAATCGAAGATCTCAACGTCATCGGTGCTTTGGAACTTCCGATCGCCCAAGTCAAATCTCGCAAGCGATTCAACTATACGATGGCTGAAATTCTAAAGAGAGAAAAGGAACTGCTGAAACTGATTCCTGATCCAGACGTCAAAGATCCAAAGACTTGGTCGGAGTTTGAATCAAGAGCCCAGAAAGTTGCGGCAAAGCTACAAAAGATCTACGGCCTCAAACGAACTCTTAGCGGCCCGATCTTTCCTGAAGAAGACGTGCTAACGCGATTAGAAGCAGCCGATGAAATGAGGTTGAATTCGCCATTGATCCCGCTGATCATCCCATCAGATGACAAAGACAAACCGTTCGTATCATTCGCGACGGCGCAAACACGTTCAATGCTTGCCGAGATCGCCAATCAATTCGACTGTGACACAACTGAGTCGCTTGCCAAAGCGATCGTGGCCAAAGAGATTCTTGTGCCACTGACGCGTGATTTGATCAGAAGACAAACGATTGAGATGTTGGTAAACAGTCCTGAATTTGTTGAGCAGTTGGAGCAAAGTGATACGCCGCCGCGTGAACTGGCGGCGACGTTGGAGAAGAACTGGGACGGCATGCCAGCCTCTTTGAAGGAAAAATTCGAAAAAGATTACACGCCCGTTGTGAAACCGTTGGTTGAGTCGATGATCGCCCGGGAAGTGCCAAACTTCGAAGCTGGCATGGAAGAAAAACTCGTCAGCATCAATGGCTCCAAAGGAAAAATTAAACGCACGGAAAATGAGTACGTCGCGTTGCTTGCAAAACTTCAACCGGCCTATCTTGATAATGACGCCGAGACATTTAACTCGACTTTGGAGACTTACCTCGCCAAAGTAAACGGGGATCCGCCAACGGAGATGAGTCCGTTTCGGCTTGGTGCAGAGCGTTTTTACAATTCATTTTCGCCGTTCTATATTTCGTCCATCATTTACCTCGTAGCTTTTTTCTCGGTCTTGGTTGGCTGGATTGGAATGCGAGATGGCTGGAATCGCGCGGCCTACGGACTGTTGATTCTTGGGCTGGGCATTCATATCTACGGATTGGTCGCTCGAGTTCTGATTTCGGGTCGCCCGCCAGTCACCAACCTTTATTCGTCGGTGTTGTTTGTTTCCGCTGTGATGGTGGTTCTGATGTTGGTCGTTGAGCGTATTTCCAAACAAGGCATTTGCACGATGATGGCCGGCTGCGGTGCATTTCTGGCGCTACTGTGGGCTTGGACAATGACGGTCATCGACGGTGATACGTTTACTGTGATGGTTGCGGTTTTGGATACCCAGTTCTGGCTCGCGACCCACGTCGTGATCATTTCTGCCGGTTACAGCGCAACGTTTGGTGCGGGGCTGTTGGGTTTCGCATACATTATCGCTTCGCTGCTTTCGCCAGCGTTTGCAGTTAAAGAAAATCGGCGTGATTTTATCAATGTCATTTATGGCGTGGTTTGCTTTGGTTTGCTTTGCAGTTTCTTTGGCACCGTTCTTGGCGGACTTTGGGGCGATGATTCCTGGGGGCGGTTCTGGGGCTGGGACCCAAAAGAGAATGGCGCGTTGATGATCGTGCTTTGGAACGCTGTCGTGCTTCACGCTCGTTGGGGCGGCATGGTTCGTGAACGTGGCTTGGCAGCGTTGGCCGTGCTGGGCAACATCGTTGTGTTGTGGTCATGGAAAGGCGTTAACGCGATGGGCGTTGGCTTGCATGCCTACGCCGGGACCGAAGACAACACAATTCTCACGCTGGTACTAATTGCCGGATTGCATGGATTAGTCGCGTGTTTGGTGTTCATCCCGGAGAAGTACTGGATGAGCTATTGGAAAAACGAAACGAATCGTGTTGCTTAAGCGGTGTAGACGTGTTGCCGACTTTCGCTCCGGTGTTCCATTCTGCCGTTTAGGCGATAGCCTCGGTTTAACCGCGCATCAACCGTGGCTAGCGCCAAAACGGCTCATGGGTTTTGTTTTAAATCAGATTTTGCCAGTATCTTTACTTGCTGGTCTTCTTTTTTAAACCGCGGATGGACGCAGATAAACGCGGATTCAAATTCTGTTTTTTTATCCGCGTCCATCAGCGTTCATCCGCGGTTCTTTCTGAAAACGGATTCGGTATTGAAAAGAGGTGGTTCCCAAGGACTGTCTTAATGGACGCCAATGAAAACGAACATGCATTCGCGTTTATTCGCGTCCATTCGCGGTTAAAAACACAAACACCAACCTTGGTTGGATCCAACGCGCAATAACCGTGGCTATCGCCAAAACGGCTCATGTTTGTAGATCAATATCCATGGGTCAAGATTTCTTCTTTGCAAACCTCGCCAAGATCGCGGGCAAGAAAACCAGATCGCCAAAAAGTGCAGAGGCAACGGTGATCGCGCTCATCGATGCAAAAATTCGGTGCTCGCGTGTTTCGCTTAACAGGACCGTGAGAAAACCGGAAACCAAAACAAGCGTCGTCATGATCAACGCAGTTCCGACCGCTGTGAACGCTCGACCAATGGCTTCCTCCTCATCAGATGTCTCCCTTTTCTCCTCCACATAGCGAGTCAAAAAGTGAATCGTGTCATCGACTGCAATTCCAAGACAACACGTAAACGCACACACCGTCACGATTTCCAAAGCCTGGTCTGTTAGTGCCAGATAGGTTCCCGCCACGCACAGCGGAAACAGGTTGGGCAAAATCGAAATGATTCCAATACGCAAGCTGCGATAAACGATCGACAAAATCAAAAAGATGATGATCGCAGCGGTGCCAAGACTCGTGACGAGATCCATCACGATCTGGTAAATATTATGCCAGCGAAAAATTGGTTCGCCGGAAAGTCGAAAATGAAAACCGGGGTGGGCTTCCTTGATCTTCTCTATCCCTTTTTCAATTCGCTCGAACACAGGGGCGTAACGTGCGATGCCCAAATCCTGTACTCGAAACTCAACAGACGCTTGCCGGTCCTCAGGTGTGTAATAGCTTCGTTTCAATGGAGGTGGCAATAGATCCAACATTGAGGCACGGCCTTCCACCGCACCGTCGCCAGGCAATGCAGCGAGAAGGTTGTAAACCGATATTGGATGGCCAATCAATTCTTCTTTGGCCAGCAATTCGTCAATTTTGCCAAGGAAAGAAAGCAGCTCAGCTCCGCCACCTTTTTCAACGCTTTTATCCCAGGTGATTCTGACGCTCGCCTGTTCCAAGCCGCCGAGCGCCGAATCCAGTTTCAACAATGCGACTGCCGGTTCACTTTTTCGGGGCAACACGTCGGCTTGTTTTTCATCAGGCCCCAAAGTCAGCGAAATGAAAAAGCAAGTTAGTGAAACCACGATTCCAGTAACGCTCACCCATGACTTGTGCTTGATAACAAAGTCTACGATTCCGCCAATTTTGCTAATATTCTGATCGATAAATCCTTTGCCGTGCCCAACATGAATCCGCTGGCCCAGCCAAGTCGAACAGGCGAGTGGAATGGTCAATATCACGGCCAGGAAACTGAGCATGACCCCAATGGTGCAGCAATATCCAAACTCGCGAACCAATTCGTGATGGGCAAGTGCAAGCGAACCAAACCCAACGGCTGTAGTCAGCGAAGTCAAAAAGCAAGCCAATCCGACCTTGCGCAGCCCTTCCTTGGCTGCTTCGAAAGGGCCCAGTCCAGCTACTCGTTCACGGCGGATTTGAACCATCAAGTGAACACCATCAGTAAACCCAACGAGCGCGACAAGAATCGGCAACACCACATCGTTGAACGGATTCATCTGAAATTCAAAATACCGAATAAACCCCATCGTCCAGAATACGCCAAACACGGGAGCCAACACGACAACTCCAACAGCCGTCGCGCCACGAAACAGAACCATGCTGAGAATCACGATCAGTCCATACGCGATGGCCTGGTACTTCAGTTGATTGGATTCATGTGAGTGCATGATCGAAAGATAGACCGGAACGTTTCCAGTGACCCAGAAATCCATTTTGACTTCATGTTTTGCCGCAGCAAATTCGGCGGCTTCGCGTATCTCGCCGAGAAAGACTTGATCGTTTTCGACAAACAAATAGTCGATATTCAGCATCAAAAGAAGCGTCTTACCGTCCTCGGACAGCAATTGACCATTGACCAACGGATGCCGGCGGACCTTTTTTCGCGCATTGTCAAAAAGTTCGGGCGCGGCTTCTTTTTTGGGAAGCAACGGTTCGTTCAAACCAAAAATGTTTAGCGTAGGAACTTCGTCGACCCAGAGAATGTCGTTTACGTAGTCAAGCGTTTTTAAATGATCGACCACATAGCGAATCGCAGTCACTCCTTCGGATGTGAACAACGAGTCGGTCTCCACAACCATCATGGCATCAAAGCCACTTAGCTGAATCGGCTCTACTACTGGCGGTGGCTCGTAGTCATCCTCTTCCCAAACACGTTGAGTAGCAGCTGTATTATCGGGTTTGGCTTCGACTCGTTCGACGAACGACTTGAACCATTGGACAAGATCATCAGGAGCCATATAGCCACCGATCGAAATGCCGCTTGCGATCAACAGAACCAACACAGTAAGCCAACGTCGATTTACGATCCAGCTTGTTGCGCGCGAGAAATTGCCAGTCAAAACGGTTGCCTTATGTCGTCAAGAATTTATGTCGAAAGAATGAGTGTAACTGTCCTGACCTACAAGAAGAGATGGGGCAGGATTCCTCTTAGCCCAGCTGCAGCCTACTTTTGGCGAAATCGCCATTCGGCTGCTTTTTTGACTTCTTCGCGTGTGATCTTTCCGTCGCGAATGGTATCGATTCCCCAAATCCCAAACCGGCGTACAGAACGAGGCAGTTCAGATCGAGTGATGAAACCATCTTTGTTGGTATCAAATCGCTGGAAATAATCATCAACGAATCGTTCAGCTTTTTCATCAAGCATTTTTTCTTTTTTCGCCAGCTCGATTTTTTCTTCTTCGGTCAACTCAACAACGGGAGCCGAATCAGCGTTGCGTGGTTGGGCAACGGCCACAAACGCGACTGCCATCTCTTCCCAGGTTTGATCGCCCCAGCTTACGTGCTGCTTCGGATCCGGGTTGGCGGGATTGTTGGATGAGTTATCAAACGCGGCGGTAAATTGAAGCGATTTGAGCTCTGAAGTTTGAATCGGCTCTTTCAATTGATAAACGTGTTGCCAATTGAAATCGTATTTTGGCACATTCAAAAGCGTCTGTTCCTTGCCCTGAATTTCAGCCGTCATCTTGAACGACTTTCCGCGATAATGCATGTGCGGAGAAAACGCCAGGATCTCGCTGTTTTTCGGAAGCCACTCAAACTGAGCGGAAACTTTGTGATTGTCGGCTCCGGGCGGAATCAAAAACTCTTGATCCACGGCAACCAAAGTAAATACTTCTTTTTCAATTTTACTCTCATCGCCAAACACCAATCCAATCCGCGTCATGTCAGTCGCCGCTTTTCCAACGGGCGTATAGTGTTGTTGGAAAACGAGTTTTGACCCGGCAGGAATTCGTCGCCCCATTTTTGGATTGAAAGTCGGAGTTCCTTGGCCTGGAACGTAAGCCGCCAACCAACCGATTCCACGCATCCCGCTGCCGTCAGGCGGACGCACAAAAACGATACTGTGATGAAGCACACTGCGATCACCCGGAATAATTTCTGCAGCAGTGATCCATCTGTCCGTCTCGAATTTTGGATCCACAACAAAGTACTGATACTCAACGGTTCCTTCAGCAGGAACATTGAATACGGTTGAGCGCATATCTACGACGACATCCGGTTCCTTTGGCAAACGCCACTTGGTTGATTTCACATACTCAAGTGGTTTGGGCAAAAGTGATTCGTCGCCTTTGGGTGTGCCCGCTGCAACCCAATCTTTGAGCATTTGTTTTTCGGCAACCGACATTCGGCGTTCATTGAGAAACTCGCCGTGAGCCGGATCGGCGTGCCATGGCGGCATACGGTTGTCCGCGACGACTTCGAGAATCATATCCGCCCAGCCGACGACTTCATCGTAGTCTTTTAATTCCATTGGTCCGATTTCACCAGCACGATGACACTCGGAACAGTGGTTCTGCATGATGCGAGCGATTTGATTCGAATACGTGACCGTGTTCTTTGAATCCGTCTCTTTTTTTACACGTCCGATCAAGCACCCCATCGGTTCCGTTTTTGCGACCTCAACCGGTTTGCCGTTCTTGAGTTGCTCGAGTGCCAGTTCAAGATCGTTTCGAGTCGGGGCAGACCGTGCGACGCCGGGATGGTACTGATCATCGATACGCCCCTGATACTGGACTTTCAAATTTTCGTCGAGCACGAAAACTTCTGGTGTTCGTTGTGCTCCGAATTGGTCGGCGACCACGTTGTTGCGGTCTTTGACGATCGGGAAAGCCAATTGATGACTGGTCGCATACTTTTTTAGATCGTCAGCGGAATCCTGGCTATTACTACAAACGGCGATGAAGTTTGTTTTCGAAAATTTCTCCGACAACTCATTGAGTCGCGATACGTATAGTTTCGCCAACGGGCATTCAGTCCCAAGAAAACAAACTACCGTCAGGTTCGGCTCGGTCTGTTTTTCAAGTAGAACTTTTTCGCCGTCGATGTCGGGCAAATTAAAACTCAAATCCTGCGCAAATCCGTTTTGAATTCCAACGGCGATCAGGAGAATGAGAATTACGGATTGAAACAAGCCGTTTTTCATTGATGTCTCTTTGAAATATTTTGACGTTGTAATATTGGCGATTGGAAGCGGCCTTCATTACAGTTTATCATCTTTTTGCTTGCGAGTTTGGAGCAATTTTATTTGTAGTCAATGAAAGCAATGTTGCCTGAAAAACGTCCAAAACAATTTAGACCTAACGGCTGGTCAACGGTATGTATTTTACACACGGTGAAACATTGCACTCGAAAGCCGTCTCAAGCGCCGTAGGGCACACTCAAAAAAAGAAGTCTCCCGCTACCAAACATGACCATTAACGCTCTAAAGTTAATGGGCAAACTGGCTATTTACGTTCTCGATTGCTTGGTTCGAGTCGAGCTTGTCGGCCTCGCGATTTCAGAACCGCACTGATAACAGCCCCCTTCGGATTCAACCCCGTTCGCGATTCCTTCATGTCTTCAAACGCGACAGGGATTGCTGCCGAATACTGCGACGGACGAAAGGTCGCGTCCCATTTGATTTTGTCTCCGTTGACAAACGCACAGTCGAGATTGACGCTTGGATAGTCCCCGGTCTGCTCGACATAGTCAGGTTGCAACGCGACTTTTTCGAACGTGCCGACGACTTCGACGGTCGGCAATAGGCCCGGTGTCACTCCAGCCTCACCCGCGAATGTTGAGTGCAGACCAAAACTTTGCGGAATCATTGGCAGTGAAGCTTCGACCAACCAGCACGGCAGCTTTACAGTTTTAGTGTTTACGAAAACGCGATGTCCGTATTGTTGAGTTTGCGAAATTTCAAATTCAACAAACTGATTTTCATCATTGGAGCCAATCACATTGAACAATGCCTTGGCGTAGTTGCCGGGACCTTTGACATATTCGCCTGCAGGTCGAACGTGGACTTCGAGGTTTGCCAACGTGACATGTGGAGGGAATTGAGTCGGATCGTTTTTCCAAAGCTCCGCAGCGCGGGCTTCTTCGACGATCAACTCTTTCGCAAAAACAATCCGCCAAAGTTTTTCAGCGCCATGTGAACGGAGTAACTGCTCGTTTACGTTGTCAATTAAGTGAGTCAGACCGTGGTTGGTGACGCCTTGGATTTTATGTGGAACCTCGACCACATTTTCATTTTCGAAAAACGAAACCTTGACTTCGCTGGCTTTAAAGAGTCGACCAAACGTCGGGTCGGAGAGTTCAACATTGCGAAGAATCGTAACGTACGGGCCTGGCGTTTCGACTTTATCGATAGTTGCGTTGACGCCTAGCTGGGCTTTGATTGCCAACTCCCAACCGGAAGCGGTTTGCGGATGGCAAATCCAGTAACCGACGACAGTCGTAGGCAATATGCAGATGCAAATAAATATGATTCGGCAAAAGGCTCGCCGCTGATTGTCGCTCATCGCTGACTTCCTTGTCAGAGTTTATTGTCAGAGTATTCGGGTCAGAATTTTAAGGTCAGCCCAAATCCCTTCCACTGAATTCGCAGTACGAACCTACTGGATTTTCGCACCTCAGAACTCGAAGTCAATTTTGAACAGATTTGGCGAAATCACCAATAACGATTGGCTACTTTTCACCTGCCATTTTCTGAAAAAGATCCCATCTGGCGTGCATTTCCTGAATGCTATCACCACCGAATTTGTCCACCATAGCCACTGCAATCTCAATGGCGACGACGGCTTCGATGATAATGCTGGCGGCAGACAAAGCACAAACATCGCTACGTTCGTAGCTGGCGGTGCTTGGTTCTTTGGTGTCCATCGCAATGGATTCAAGCGGTTTTTGCAAAGTGCTAATCGGTTTTTTTGCGGCCCGAATCACTAACGGTTGGCCGTTGGTCATCCCGGCTTCGAGTCCACCAGCGTTGTTGGTCGGGCGCGTGTAGCCAAGATTTGCCGTCGATTTTTGGTCGCGATCGTACTGGATTCCATCATGGACCTGGCTCCCCGGAAGCGTTGCTGCTTTGAATCCCAATCCAATCTCGACGCCTTTGATGGCCTGAACCGCCATAACGGCTTGTGCTAATTTACCATCCAGTTTCCGGTCCCATTGTGTGTGTGTGCCAAGCCCAAACGGCACCCCTTCGACGACGACTTCGATGATTCCACCTAGCGTGTCGCCGGCGGCTTTTGTTTCGTCAACCAGTTTCTTACAAGCCTCATCCTCAGACGGATCAAGCGTATAAAGCTCACTGGAGTTGCGCCACTCAAGTCGTTGTTCAAATGAACCTTCGCGAGGCGCGATCTCTTTTGGGCCAAGCTGAACGACATACCCCAATGTTCGAATGCCAAACGATTCAAGCAATTGTTGGCAAAGGGCACCTGCGGCTACTCGAACGCAAGTTTCACGTGCACTTGCTCGTTCGAGAATGCCTCGCATTGAACTGAGGTATTTGATGGAACCGCTTAAGTCACCATGGCCAGGGCGCGGGCGGGGGAGTTCCTTAAGTCTTTCCAATTTGTAATCGTTGTTGGGGACCTTCAACGTCACTGGGCCGCCGAGCGTGGTGTTCTTCCAAACGCCGGTCAAAATGTCGACGTGATCCTGCTCAAGTCTCTGGCGTTGGCCGCGGCCATATCCGCCTTGTCGCATGACAAGTAGTTTATCGATCTTGTCGGTGTCGATTTCAAATCCAGCCGGAAATCCATCGATCAAAGCAAGTAAGCATTTTCCGTGCGATTCACCTGCGGTCCAATATCGAAGCATTTATTTTTGTTTGGGTTGAGTTTTGAAAAAGTGGGATCGCAATGCGTTCGGGGTTGGTTTCCATACCAAGCAAGCGTTGAAGCTCGTTTTAACCAGCGGTCACATTCTAAACGAAGCAAGTACGGTTGGCACGAGGGCGAACAGCCGTTCGAATGATTGTTGATTCCGGTCCATTTAACCTTCGTTGTATTCTCAATTTTAAAATTCGGTCCACAGTTGTGAAACAGATGCCAGCTCAAATTCGCAAACAGTGGTTTCTTATTACGCTGATTGGGTTGATGCTGATTGGATTCATGCTTGCCCAACCGCTTGCCTGGATTGCAGATTTGGAATGGCTGAAATGGGCGATCGTCACCGTGACGATGTTCCTGATGGCTTGGCCGTTGGAATTCGGACGTTTGCAGCGAGCCGTTTCGCGCCCCTTGGCTCCCGGATTGGCTTGCGTGTTAAATCTGGTTTTGATTCCATTGATTATCTGGCCATTGGCTGCGTTGGCGGGAGCGGAACTTGGACCGGGAATGATGATCGCCGCCGCGACGCCTTCGACATTGGCTTCGGCTGCAGTTTTAACGCGAAGGGCAGGGGGTGACGACAGTATTTCGATCATGGTCACGATTCTGACCAACGCGACTTGTTTTCTCGTGATGCCATTTTGGATCTATGTGCAAACGGGAAACGAAATCGGATCTAGCAAACTGGTCGGCACCATTTATAAGCTTTTGCTGTTCGTCGTGTTGCCCATCGCCATCGCTCAGCTGACTCGACTTCATCGCCCGTCGGCAACATGGGCGACGAAATCAAAACCTCGTTTGAGTTTGATGGCTTTGATCGGCATCCTCTCCATCGTGTTGGTAGGCGCAATCAAAATGGGATTGAGGTTTTCTGCTGACTACGAAGGCGCATCGGGATTTTCGGTTTGGCAATTGCTGACCGCTGCTGGAATTCTTTTGTCCGTGCACACAGCTGTGTTTTGGATCGGAATTCTGTCGGCCAAGCGATTGGGAATCTCTCGCCAAGAACAAATTGCGGTCGGTTTTTCGGGAAGCCAAAAAACGCTGATGATTGGGCTTTCGACTGCAATCAATCTTGGAATGAGCATCGTTCCGATCGTGATGTATCACTCATTGCAGCTGATTGTGGATGCGTATTTCGCAGAGCGGATTCGGGAAGGCGAGCCAGATGTCGAGCCTACTCCGTAACGAGCGGTTCACGACTGTCCTGCAGGATGGACATTCCTGTCCGTCTGTTCAAATTCACGATTGTCGGACAGGAATGTCCAACTTACTTATTTGTCGAACAAACGAAGGCTCACCGGGAAACCAATGTGAGACCAAATTCCTTCAATTCTGGATTCAGTGACATCAAACTTGTGGCAAACGACTGAGTCGGCTTGTTTGAATATTTGCCGATTGATATAGTTTTGGGGTAACAATTTCTTAGAAACGCAGACAAATGTCCCGATCAATTTCACTGATCCAATTTAGCTTTCGCTCGGATGTTGCCGAATCATTTTTCGATTCTTAGCCATCTTTGTCTTCTGTGTGATTCACCAGCTATTTTGAAATATGGCTGGTAAAATTTCGGTTTAAAACGGCCGATTTCTTTGGCCACGAACTGCCAATCCCGATCAACCCTGACCGCCCATTTTTTGCTTTGCAACAAAGCAACCAACAAGCCAAACCCAACGTAGGCAATCATGCGAGAAATGCTCGACGAAAAACTCAAGCGATTTGAAGAGCTTGAGGTATCACTTAGCGACCCTGAGGTTCAAGCCAACTCAAAAAAGATGGCGGCCGTGGCGCGCGAGCATGGCTCGTTGGCAAAACTGGCAACCAAGTATCGCAAGTTCTCCAACACGATTTCTGAATTGGAAGAACTGCGCGAGATGGCTCAGTCAGGCGACTCCGAAGAACGCGAGATGGCCGAGGAAGAGATCGAGAGTTTGCTTGTCGTTCGCGAAACGCTTTGGGATGAACTGCTTGACATGACTGTCGGTGGTGAAGACTCAAACCGTTCTCGCTGTGTGATGGAGATTCGCGCTGGTACAGGTGGCGATGAGGCCGCTTTGTTTGCACACAACCTGTATGAAATGTACAAGAAGCATTGTGAAACCAAGAAGTGGAAATTCTCGGCGCTTGAGTCAAGCATTACCGAGCTGGGCGGTTTCAAAGAAGTTACCGTTTCGATTGAAGGCGAAGGCTGTTACCGCGAACTTCAATACGAAAGTGGTGGTCACCGCGTCCAGCGAGTTCCCGACACCGAAACAAAAGGGCGTGTTCACACGTCGGCCGCCACGGTCGCGGTATTGCCCGAGCCAGAAGATGTCGAGATCGATTTGAAGCCCGATGAATACACCGTTGAGCGATACGCAGCCAGTTCAGGCCCCGGTGGTCAGCACGTCAACAAAACGGCTTCGGCAATTCGAATCACCCATCACGAAACAGGCGTGGTCGTTAAGTGTTTCGAAGAGCGTTCCCAGCACAAGAATCTCGCCAAGGGAATGAGGATTCTCAAATCGAAACTTTATGATCACTTTCAACAGTTGGAAAATCAGCAACGTTCCGATCAACGCAAGAGTCTGGTTGGATCTGGAGACCGTAGTCAGCGGATTCGAACTTATAACTTTCCAGAAAACCGCGTGTCAGACCATCGCATCAATTTGACCGTTTATAAACTTGATCAAATCATTGCCGGTAATGTTCAGATTTTGACCGACAAATTAATCGATCATGACCGCCAGACGCTACGTAGTTCAATGGGTGCTTTAGATTAACTGATTAACATTTGATTTGACCGACCCTCAAATCAAACAGGCACCATTTTCGCACCGATTCCTGTCGCCGCATTTTTCGAATCGCCACCATGTCAAATACCGCCGAAGACCAATGGACCATCCAGAAGTTACTGGAATGGACCACCGATTTTTTCTCCAAATCAGCTACGGGAAACGCCCGTCTGGAAGCCGAGGTTTTGCTGGCCGAAGCACTCGGTTGCGAGCGAATCCAGTTGTACACTCGGTTCGACGAAATCCCTAACGCAGAACCGCTTGCCAATTTCCGTGCGTGGGTCAAGCGGCGCGGTGCAGGGGAGCCAGTGGCCTATTTGGTTGGGCACCGTGAATTTTATTCGCTCCGGTTTGCAGTGGACTCGAATGTTTTGATTCCTCGCGCCGAAACAGAACACGTTGTAGTTGCCGCACTTGAAGCAGCCAAAGAAATGGGCGAGACAGAACCGCTGCGAATCATCGATGTGGGAACCGGAAGCGGGTGTATCGCGGTGACGCTGGCCAAACAATTGAAGAACTGCAAAATCGCCGCCACGGACGTTTCCGAAGGGGCTTTGGCGATTGCAAAACAAAACGCCGAAACGCACGAAGTTGCCGACCGCATTCGATTTTGCCAAGGCGATTTATTGGATGCTTTGCCGGCTGGCAGTAACCCCGTCAACATGATCGTGAGCAATCCGCCCTATATCGGCAAAAGTGAAATCGACACGATTGACGATCAGGTCAAAGCACACGAGCCGTCGATTGCTTTATTTGGCGGCGACAAAGGAACTGAGATTATTGAGCGGCTGGTTGAACAAGCCCCCAGCTATTTGCTTCCTGGTGGGTATCTCATTTTCGAAACCAGCCCAATCGTGATGGACCTTTGCGTGAAATTGGTCAAAGCCAATGCCGCATTTGAAAGCGTCGAAGTCGTAAAAGACTTTGGCGACCTCCAACGAGTAGTCGTGGCCAAAATGATGGGCTAGGACAAGTCGACCTGGACTCGCGTGAGGCTTTTATATCCGCACACGTATGCCTACCGTTTGTGCCTACCCGAATTAGGCCCGAGGATGGAACTGGTTGTGGACTTTTTTGAGTCGCGATTGGTCGACGTGCGTGTAGATTTGAGTGGTCGCGATGCTGGAGTGGCCAAGCATTTCCTGGACTTGGCGCAGGTCGGCGCCGCCGGCGAGCAAATGAGTGGCAAAGCTATGCCGTAACGTGTGTGGGCTGATCGAAACGGATACGTCTGCGATCAGTGCATACTTTTTTACCAACTCCCAAATGGCCTCGCGTCGCATCCGCCGCCCACTGCGACTGAGAAAAAGCCAGTCCCGTTCATTGGGGCGAGCCGCCTCCTGGGCTGGCCGCTGCCGCTCAAGGTAAGCGTTGACGGCATCAATCGCGCCGTCGCCAAGCGGCACCATACGCTGCTTGCTGCCTTTTCCATGACACTTGCAGTAACGTTCGTTCAAATGAACGTCGCGAATTCTCAGGTTTGAAATTTCCGACGCACGGCAGCCAGTGGCGTAAAGCATTTCCAACATGGCACGATCGCGAAGATGATAAATCTCGATCCGTCGCGGGGCGTTGAGGAACCGCTCGACTTCTCGAGGCGACATGACTGAGGGGACGCGTTGCCAAAGTTTCTGGCTACCAAGCAACTCGACTTTGTTTTCAACCAATATGCCTTCAAGCTGAAGGTAGCGGAAAAACATTTTGACTGCGACCACATGCCGTGCGATCGACGAAGGAGCGAGTTTCTGGTCGTTCAGGAATCCAACGAAGTCTGAGAGTTCGCCGATCGTGAGTGCGGGGATGCTGCGTTTGCCAAGCCACTTGGTAAACCGCTTCATGTCCCGCCCGTACGCCATGACCGTGTTTTCGGCCAGGTGACATTCGGTACGGAGGTAATCTGTAAACGCTTCCGCCCAACGGCGCGTACTATTTTCGCTATTGAGTGGCTTGGGCTTGAGTCGTCGAAGTTTGCTTTTCTTCTTCATTGGCACCGACGCGATTACGTTCGAAAAAGCTTGTGAACCCAAGCCCTATTTAATCTTTCGACGCGATAACAAGGACAGCAAACGGAGAATCAAGAATTTGCCAGTTCTGCGGCGTTGTTGTGGCAACGAGAATTGGGTAACCGCTTTATTCGTTACAGTTTTTGCAAGAAGATCTGCAACGCGAATCGGTAACCGACTTAGGTGCAATTACCAGCCTGAGTATTAGCAATGGGAGTGAATCGTTTTTGCGATGGACTACTGACGGCCCAGCGAAGAATTATCACTAGAGAAGGAACTAATTGATCAAAGCCAACCAGTAAAACCGGCGACTAGCCACCTCGTTTGCTGTCTTTGAATTTGACTTTTTTGATCAATTTTTGGACAACGCCATTTTCGATTTTGCCGGAGACAGCTTCGATGGCTTTGACGGTGTAGGAATACTTGAGACCGTAGTCGATATCGAACTCGACTTCGGTTTCTGTTTCATTTTCCGGATCAGCTTCGGCGCCCAAACGAAGAGCGATCAATGAAGTGAGCTTCTGGTACATATCGGCTTCGGCAAACGTTTCGTCACCGTCAACGATGATGCTGTTGATTTTTCCATTTTCGCCAGCCCGCAAAGCGACGGTTATGATATCCGGTAAAACATCAAGTTCTGCGCTGGCGTTCTGAGAAGCCATCGGCATTTTTACGGTAAAGTCGCCTTCCATCGTGACGACCTTGAACGTCATGATAAAAAACACAAGCAACTGAAAAACGATGTCGATCATCGCTGTCATGTTCAGCTTGATTTCTTCCGGTTCGGAGACTTCTAAACGCATGACTGACCTGTTTGACTAACAAAAACCCTTTGACGTCGACTTCAACCCAAGGCGTAACAAACGTCTCGGACTACGATTACGAACTCACTTATTTATTAACGCAGTTTTTCTTTTACCCGCAAACTGAAAGTTTGAAGTTCCGACTCCTGACATTTCGAAATCAACTCTTGAACCAATCCGGTGGGTGTGTCTTGGTGTGAACGGATGATGACGGCGATGTCAGGTTCGCTGACTCCTTCTCGAGACGCCGCAGCGACTTGCTGTTTCAGGACTGGCCCCATGAAATCAATTTCCGGAACTTCCTGACCTTCGAATTTGATTTTTCCGCCCGGCTCAAGATTGAGAATGATTTGGTAGTCGGGCCGGACGTCTGGAGGCACTGCGAGCACTGAACTGGGCAACGTAATCTCTTCCGCGCGGTCGACTTCAGAAAAATTAATCAACAACATGAAGAACGCGATCAACTGAAACGTCATGTCGATCATCGGCGTCAAATCGCCTTCGAGGATTTCGGTTTTTCGCTTTTTTGAAAACTTCATTACAACTCTTTAGCAAAACGGAAAAGATACGTAGCGTGAAAAAATTAAACGCTTACTCTTTTTTCTTTCCGACTTTTTCAAATCGTCCCATTAGGTTTTCGCTGGTAATACCAACCTCAAGAACCAATCGCTGAACTCGGTTTCGCAAAATGTTGTAGGCAGAAATCGCTGGAATCGCGATCGCCAAACCAATCAACGTGGTCAACAACGCAGTTGAAATACCTTCAGCCAGTTTGTTGGGGTCAGGTGTGCCGCCACCGTTGGCGATGGTATAGAACGAGTTAATCATTCCGTGAACCGTTCCAAACAAGCCGATCATCGGGCTGATGGTACCAATCAAAGCCAGGTAGCTTAGTCGGTGGTCGAGTTTCATGTTTTCTTCGGCGCCAACTTCCTGCATCGCTGCCACGGCGTGCTGATAGCTGCTTGAAAGACGCGCCAATCCTGCTGACAAAACGTTGCCAAGAAATGACTCGTCCGTTTTGGCCAGCTCGTAGGCTTCTTGATATTGTTTGTCGTCGAGATGGGCTTCGAACCCATCAACCAGCAGTTGCGGGCACACGTATTCACGCCGCGCTGAGAGCAGGTTCATGATGAACAGGGCAACCAGAATGAAGGAAAGCGAAAGAAAGACGAGGATGTAGATCCAGCCAAGCGACTTGACCAGCCAGCCCAAGAGCGTTTCTTTCTTTTTTGCAGTTGGTGCGTCGGCATCTTGAGCAGCTGCTGGTGCAGCATCGTCGTCCTGAGCATAAACAGCCGAGGTCGAATCAATTACTGGATTGGGAAAAGCGACACACGCAAATGCGACCGAGCAAATCAACAGCTGCACCAAAAATCGTGCAGCAGGTTTTAACCGTGCAACGGGTTTCAAGGCAATCGGCGGCGCAATGCTCAATTGATTTGACCGTGAAGAAAACTGCATAGCGACCCGTCTCCAAATGTTTGTTGCTTTGTATAAATTTATTGTAATCACCGGCTAAACCTGGGAAACCCGTGAAGGCAACCGGTGGGAGGTACTTTCGCGCGAGAAAAATCCGCGAAAACGGTACCGTCGTGATAACGTCTATAACTTGCCGGCCCAATAAGAGTTTCGGTAAGCCGATTTTAAATTGTCTGCCGATTCGTTAGCCCGATCCGTCTCTTCAAGTTTTCGCCAAGTCAAAGCCAATCGATAAAGCGCCTCTGAATGGGCCTCTGCTTCGGTGGCGAACAGTAGCTGGGTATGCAAGTAGGCCAAAGCCGCTTCTTTGTGGTTTCCAGATTTTTCCTGAAGCAAACCAAGCGAGTTATATAAATAGGCAAACAACTTTTTGTTGTCTGGGTTCTCATCGCGGACAATACCTTGCAGCGTCACGATCGCGGCCTTGGGATCCCCTTGCATTCCAATGGCTTTCGCCTGAAGACATTTTCCCAGCAAGCGATAGGATTGCGAAAGGTCGTCGTTCTCTTCGTTTGCAAGTAATGCTTCGTAGCTTTTTTGAGCGTCGGCAAACTTACCTAGTTCCATCATCATTTCCCCGTGCAGGAAATGGCCTTTGAGCCTGTACTCAAGCCATTTGGATAGCGTCAGCGCCTCGAACTGCTTCGCGGCCAAATCTGGTTTCCCAAAAGCAAAAAGCAAGTGGCCATATTGCTCCGTTGCAGGATATATGTGATAGCTCTGAGGGTGCGTGTTGATGAATTCACGAATTGCTTTACCCGCCACCTGAGCCGTTACGGTTCCGGCTCGGAGCGAAAGTCGCGCCGTCGCATAGGCTTTGATAAAGTCGATTTCCTGATCGATCATTGGATTGCCAGTTGGCTTGACTTTGCCAATTTCTTCGAGCGAGTCGGCAAAACGCCCGGCTTCCACTTGACCACGAGCACGTGAAATTTCTTTCGGCTCCTTGGAATACGAAACTCTTCGCACGTCGTCAGCAGGAACCGTTGTATCACCGATCGTAATACCGTCTGGCGACATCCCGGTGATGCGGCCACTGACTTTTGAGCCACCAGTTTTACGAAATGTGAAAACTGAATCCTGGGCAACGCTGACCGGAGGGACCAAAAATCCGAAAACCAGAATGGCGGTGAGCGTTAAAACAAAACTTGGGAATTTAATGTGACACATAAATTTTGACTGGGATTCCATAATCTTGAACGTTGGGTTTAACTTCGTTTTTTGCTTCTTATTTTTTCAATTAAGGCGTTGCTCAGAAAGCGTTTGGCCAATTAGCGTTTGGCCAAAGCAAATGGGCAAACGGCAGCCTGGGATTAAAGGTGCGATTTGATTCTCGCCTCCAACGCATCAAACTTCGCCTTCCATTCAGGCTTGTTTGAGAAAGTCGGCGACTTAGTACGGGCTTTGGTAATTTCTCTGACCGAATCCCTCAAGTACTTTTGATTTTTCTGAATAATTGCGACTTCGGTTTTGCACACAACAAAATTGTAAAGTGCACGGTAATAAACCTCTTTCTGCGTTTGGCTTTTCTGTGTCGCGGTGACGATCGCCTTCCAACCCCAGATCAGCTTTTTGCTTTTCTTGGTTACTGGGTCTTTGACTTGACGTCCCTTGATGGCTTCTACATAACCGGCCGGGCGGTTGGCGGCTTTGGCGGCCATTTGCAATGTCTCTGCCGCGTCCATTTGCATCACCCAATCCTTTGAGTCCTCGGTGAGGATTTCGACGAATTGCTGAATCGCTGGCTCAAAGTTTCCGCTTCCACGCTGAGCCAACGCACGCTGGCGTTTGAGATTTCTGGCGTCTTTAGGGTTTCCTTTGAACCCCATTTTCTCGGCGCGATCAATTGCCGAAACGGCTTGAGCAAAGATTGGTGTTGCTTCGGTTTTAAATCCAGATTCCGTTAGCGAGTTGGCAACGGACAGCAATGTCGATCCGGCCCAGAGAACGGTTCCAGCATCTGTCGAATCCTTTTCGATAGCCCCAAAGAAAGACGACAATGTTCGGGCAAAGCCTTTCTTCTCGTCCGCCGAACTCAACATTGCAAATTTTTCGTTGAGCGCCTGAGCGATCAATTGGTAGGACGCCGTGATCCGTTTCAGGTCTTCCGGGTCTTTGGAAATTTCCGCTTGCTGCCGCATCGAATTGATGACGCCACGGGATTTGTCGATCCAGGATTTTAACTGGGCGCCCGAGTCTCGTTTCATTGATGCCAGATAAGTTCGAATCGCAATTCGATAAGTTTCACGGCGATAGACTTTCGAGGCATTGACCAGAGGATGTTTATCTTTGACAAGATCCAACGGTGCGATCGAATTGGTTTCGAGAATCTTGATGGCTCCGTCAACGTTGTTCAAAGCCAGATTGACTTCGACCAAGGCTTGAGCACCACGTGCAATGTCGAGCGTTATCGAACTGATTGGAACGTCTTCGACTGCATCATTCAGATATTTTTGCGTTCGAGTTAACTGTTCAGCAAGTACGTCGGCTCCCGCGCTACCGCCACGCAACTTTGTTCGGTAATCTCTCCACATCATACGTCCGAGAGTACATGAAAGAGGCATTTTGTAGGCCGAAGAAGCCGGCGTTTCATTGAAGTGTTTTTCGGCTTCTGGCAGGTTCTTTTCTTTCATCATCAACTTGGTCATCGTGCTCGAAGCCGATGCGGCCACATCGCTATTGGGCCAACGTTTGACGACATTGAGACAAGTATCAGCCAGTCGCTTTCTCTCAAAGCTGTTATCGTCTTTGGCGCGATCAAGCAAGATCGAATAGCTTTTGATCAGCAGCTTCATCGCCTGCTCGGTGCCTTGAACGGTCGGATATTTTTGCAATAGAAAATCGCCAATCAAAGCGGACTCAAAATACTTCTGAGTCGCAAAGTAACAATAGCTTTGCAGGAATCGCAGGTTATTGATGTCGGCGCGAATGGTTGAATCGTCCGCCAGGCTCATGGTGTGGTTGAGCATCGCGATTGCAGAATCTGATTGCGAATTCAACTGCTCGGTAAGCGGTTTCAATTGTGAATCAAGCTGGGTTATTGTTGCTTCGTCTTTGGTACGGGATTTCTGAACGCGAAGCGAGTTGATTTCGCCCAACATTAATTCCAATTCAGAAACGAGATCCTGGGCTTTTTGTTTGCCATCACCAAACGTTTGAGGCAACCCTGCGACCTCTTCTTCTTTGACGGCAAGTTTCACATCCCAACCAGAAAGAATCTCTTTGGCCTTGTCACGATAGGGACTGGGAACACGCGAAACATCACGCAACATTTTTGCCGCACTTCGAATCATCGCTTTTGAATCCCTCGATGCCTTGGGACCACCTGCTGCTTTGACATCAGCGGCCATTTTGTGACTGGCGATCGCCAATTCCATTTTGACTCGCAGCCACTCAGGATTTCTTGCTTCGACGCGGTTCAATACTTTAACCGCAGGCCCAAGCCGTTGAACGACTTCGTTGTAAGGATAAGGATCCATCTGAGACCAACTTTTGCTGGCCAATGAATACGCTTCGAGTTTGATCGGTTTTAAGATGCTGTTGTTGCCAAGTTCAAAAATGTTGGCCAGCAAGTCAATCGTTTTTTGGTGGTCGCCAAGTTTCTGGTAACACCGTGCCGAAAATACGCAGGCCTGAAACCCTGCAAAGTACCGGTTGTAGTCAGTCCACACATCATCAAAATCGACCGCCGCCTTTTGAAGCAGCTTTGTCCGTTCACTGTTACCCTCTGGATAAGTGTCCGCCAATTGCTCGGTAACCCTCGGCAGTTGAAGCCGCACTAACGTAAACCGATTTTGGAACAAGCTACGTCGTTTACCTGTTGACGGATCATCGGGGTCAATTTGAATTGCGTCTGGACTGTTGGAATCGATCAGGCGTCTGATCTGGTCACGGGCTTTCTCGTAACTAGCCAACGACTCGGCCAGAACTTTTCGGGCTTTGCCGAACGCTTCCTGCTTTTCGGACTCAGTTGCCCGATCGGATTTGGATCGGTTCAGATAGATGGTCGATCGCCGGAAAAGCAAGTTTCCCTGGTAACGAAATGTGCGGGCACTGACTTCGAGAGATTGGTTTTCGGATGCGTATTTGGTCAGCAGTTTTTGTGCTTGGTCCAAACGCGCTTCAACTTTGTCGATATCACGAAGCCCTGCCGTGCTGTCGATCAACGACTGGGCTTTTTCGAATGGCAACACGCTTCGAAACTCACTCGTCAGCATGTCCGTCGATTCAATACTCGCGAGATAGTCAATTGCGAGGTCATGATAATTCTGAGCGCGCAATGCTTCCAAAAATTCCTGAGCCGGTTCCTGACTCAAGGTTGGACCAGGCAGGACGCAGGGGACGGATCCAATCAACGCAACCAATAACACAAGTCTCTTCACAGCGCGCAATCCCTTAACAATTGGACAGAATTCCCAATCAAAATGAACAACCACCCATACGGCGCCCAAGAATTGAAGAAGAAAATCTGCAGTGATTTTGCAATAACAACGGATATCGACCCATTTTTATCTACGAAACCAATCACGGCAATCGCCAGATGAAAATAGGTCGGTATCAGCAAGAAAGCGTTGGTGGAAGCGGGGAGGTTATTCCATCTTAGTAAAAACCAACTACGCGGGCCAGAAATTTGGTTGCTTCGCTCATGAAGATTTTGAAAAATACGCTACGTTTAGATCGTCAGGCTGGAAATTTAAGTGTAACCCGTAAAACCAAAACGCCACATCAACTAGACTTCTACAAACATATTGAAGCAATTTTGTTTTTTAGGTCGTCGAAAAACACTAGAATGTAGTTATGAAACTCAATCAAGAATCTGGTGGCTTTGGAGCGGATCCCAACGAAGACGACGATCTCCCCATTAAGCCAAAATCCATCCTCCAACCGATGGCGTCCAATTCGCGTGCGATTCGATACCGAGTAATGATGCTCTGCGGTTGTTTGCTGATGGTCGTTTTTGCCATGAAAGAAGCCGGCAAGCCCAAGAATTGGGAGTGGATGAATTTTCCCGATCCGGAATCGGTCAGTGAAAATGGTTCCAATTCGGGAGACGCTTCAAATGGCGTGGATCACTCTGACGCCCTTCCCGTTGTGATCAATAAAGCAGCCGACGATTCCGCCGAACAGGACTTGGAAGCCAGTGATGTCGTTTCACAAGACACTTTAGATGATTCGGCAACATTTGCTTTGAGTTCGCCCCAACCGACAGGAGACTATCCGGCTGCGGCAGTTCGTTTTTGGGAATCGCTTTTTCAAGAACTTAGCTCCAATCAGCAAAAGAAGTTTTTGTTGCTTCTCAAATCAATGCGAACGGGGCAAAAACTGGACGCCAGTGAAACCAGTTCGTATTCAAAGCTGGTCATGGTGATCGCGTCTCAAAGAGAAAAATTTCACCAAGAGCTATTTGACCGCGTAACGTTAACGCCTGAAGACGCGCCGGGCAAAAAGAGAAAATCGGAAGAACTTTACGAGTCGACAGAGCTTTGGGACAACACAATTTTGCCAGCCATGTCCGCTGCGGCCATTGGTCAGGATTTTACGATTTCCCAGCAACAAGCGATCAAGCGACTTCAAACCGCGATCGACCCTTTGGTTTTTTCGCAAGTTTCCGATCAGACTTCAATTGGCTGGACTGGCGATTCGGAAGCCTGGAAACGGATTTGGGAAAAAACGCTTGAGCAAGCCGAAGGGCAATCATCGAAAAGCGAACCGGTCGATCGAATTGCGTTGATGAGCCAACCAGAATTTTATCGCGGAAAACCCGTTCAGATCAAAGGTTGGATTCGTTCGATACGCCGCAAGTCAGTCCCTGCCGACAGTCAACTAGGGCTGAACCATTATTACGAAATGTGGGTTCGTCCCAAAGAATCAAAACTGGGAACCTATTGCGTTTACTCAGCCACGTTGCCCAAAGGCTCGAAGCTGCTGCAGGAAACGTTTAACGCCAATGGGAAAAATGACCAGCACGATCAAACAAACTTTGTTGACGCGAATGAAAACGTGACGATCGAAGGCCACTTTTTCAAAGTCCGAACTTACGTTGCCGCAGACACCACCGTTCGTGGTTGCCCCGTCGTTTTGGCTTCTTCGTTTGAGTCGATCGCACCTGTTGAATTTGCTGCGGCCAATAGTTGGCAACCGAGTAGAACCACGCTGTCTATGTTTTTAATCTCGATCCCAATTCTCGCTACGGCGATCGCGTGTTGGGTGTACTTTTCCTCACGAACAAAACAATATGTTCCCGGAAAGCAACGACAGCAGGTGATCAACAAGACACTTAGCGCACTTGCGACGGACCCAACCGTCCAAACGGACAGCGAAAAAATCATGTCGCTTTATGAAACTGAAATGGACACCAAAGATGCTTAAACGAACCGGACTCGTGATTTTAGGCATGGCGATGCTTGGTTGCTTCACGTCGACGTTCGTTTCGGCTCAGAGTCATGACGAAACTCCGATGCAGCTTTCAGGCTATTCGTTTAGCGAAGCCTTTGAGATTCCCGACGACCAACTGCTGGCTCCAAATTCTCGAACGTTGAAGCAAATGCTTTATCGCGTCAAGAAAACGTCACACAAAAGCCGACACGAGTATGCGGAATTTTCTCAAAGCGTTACCTGGGAACAAATCCTGCAAGAAACTCCAGACTATCGAATGTGGGTTTTCGATCGCGCGGCACGGCTGACGAAAATTCAAAAGCACAGTTTTGCAGACGCCAGTTCCGACGAAGAAATCAGTGGCTTTTTTGTTTGCCATTGCGTTCATGACGACCCCGAAACGGGAAAAGAGATTCCGTTTATCGCAATCGCCCGCTCAGTTCCCAAACGACTGTTCAAACAAACGGCGCCTGAACAGGTCCGCGTCACAGGGTTTCTTTTCAACCGCGTTTCAAACGAAGATTTTATCAAACCGGTTTTTGTCGTCGATCGTTTGGGATGGTTTCCAGATGCAACTTCCGAACTCGCGTCGCCCTCGCAAATTCAATTGAGCAAACTGGGTGTTGATATTGGCGAGTACGATTACGTTCCAACCAACAACAAACGTGGTCTGTCCAAACGAGACGCCGAAGCATTTTATCAAACGATCGCTGCCGTTAGTTCAAACGACCAACCGTTGCTGGAATCCGACGAGACGTTGGGCTTTCGCCAGTTGATGGGAAAAAGCAATTCCAATTTTGGTAACCGCGTTCGCGTCCAAGGCGTTGTCCGGACTTGCTCAAAAGTTCATGTAACCGACCCAGACATTCGCAACCGGTTGGGACTATCGACTTATTACCAACTCATTGTGTTTCCCAACATGGACGGAAGAACAATCACTTTGAATAACGCTGATGGCGAAAACCTCGTTTACCGGCGCTTTCCAATCACAGTTTGTATACCGAAACTGCCCAACGGCATGATGCCAAGTGATCTTGAGCGAAAAGAGTTTGAAGTCGAAGGATTCTTTTTTCGGTTTTGGAAATACAAAGCTGACAAGACGGACTCCGCAAATATTGCTGGACAGATTAGCCCATTGATCATCGGCCAAACGCCAACACTTCTAGTTACAACCGAACAAGGTTTGTTGAACCAAGTCATATTGGGCTTTGCTGCGATTGTGCTTGCCGGACTCGCCACGATCATTTTTTGCTACCGGTATGCTGATCGAAAACACAAACAAGCCAAAGACTCGATCCTCAACGAGCTTCCCGAACAAATCGATATTCCCTACGTCCCCGAGTAGCGATAACAAAATGTCGGGGGCGAGATGTCGGTGCAAAATGTCGGCGCGAGAGATCAGCACCACGCTCAAGACTTACAAAAATGGAAACCCGACGCGTAAGCGAGGGAGCAGCTCATTTCCGCCCCCTTATTTCGCAGCTGATCACTTAACGCACACGGAAGCAAACGGCTTGAGCAACAACCAACGCCGTAAAGCTCCACTTCGCATTTCCTCCCAAGCCTCCAAAACCGCCACATCCGTCATATCGCCGACCAATTTGAACAACCGCTTGACCACAACACGGATACCAACGCGGCGCCGAACCAAACCCACTTGCGGAGCCGTCCCGTCTGCGAGATATTCGAGCGTAATCTATTTGTTCAATTTAAGAAAAAGCGCGAGGAATTTCGATGAAAAGTCCGGTTCGAGTTACCGTCACCGGTGCGGCGGGTCAAATTAGTTATGGGTTGCTGTTTCGCATCGCAGCGGGAAACATGCTAGGCCCTGACCAGCCCGTCATCCTTCAACTACTTGAAATTCCACCAGCGATGAACGCACTCCAAGGCGTCGTAATGGAATTGGAAGACTGCGCATTTCCGCTTCTGCATGGAATTGTCGCCACTGACGATCCAAACGTTGGCTTTAAGGATTCAGACTATGCTTTGCTCGTTGGCGCGATGCCGCGTCGCAAAGGCATGGAGCGAAAAGACCTCCTCACCGCCAACTCAAAAATCTTTTCCGTTCAAGGAAAAGCCATCAACGACCACGCAAAGAAAGACATCAAAGTCCTGGTCGTTGGAAATCCAGCCAACACCAATGCCTTGATCACGATGGCCAACGCGCCGAGCATCAAGCACGGAAACATCACCGCGATGACACGCTTGGATCACAACCGAGCCCTCAGCCAATTGGCTGCAAAGACAGGATCGCACTCAGGCAACATCAAAAAGATGACGATCTGGGGCAACCACTCTTCGACACAGTACCCTGACATCAGCGATCTGATGATCGATGGAAAACCTGCGGCTGGTTCGATCGATGACGCTTGGTACAAAGAGACGTTCATCCCCTGCGTTCAAAAACGGGGTGCCGCAATCATCGAAGCTCGTGGTGCGTCAAGTGCTGCATCGGCAGCCAACGCCGCGATCGACCACATCCGCACTTGGGAAATGGGAACCGACGAAGGCGATTGGGTCAGCATGGCGATTCCAAGTGACGGAAGCTACGGAATCGAAGAAGGTTTGATTTACTCATTCCCATGCACTTGTGAAAACGGCGAGTACAAAATCGTTCAAGGCTTGGAGATCGACGAATTCAGCCGCGGAAAAATGGACGCGACGATGACGGAACTGCAAGAAGAGCGCGACGAAGTCAAAGACCTTCTGTAGTCGCAAAGGGCAGGGCAGGGCTCAAGCGAGCTTTTGCTTTGACAAAACGAACAAGCCGGAATTGCAAATTGCTTTCCGGCTTTTTTTGTTGAAAACCTGCAATTGAGATCAACCTACTTCCAACGAGAAAATCCATGGCGACTTACCTTGTCCATCGCTGCCATTACAACAACCCATCTGAAAAAGCACTCGTTAAATTCGAAGACGACGAAACCGTTTTAGCCTGGTTTCAAAATCGCTGGCAACGACTCGCCGAAGCAGAAACCAACGGCACATGCAGTTACGATCTTTTGACTGAGGAATTTGGATTTAGCGTTTACGGATTGGGATCAATTTTTCAAAGTGCAGGAGAACAAAATCTCGCCAGTCCGAAAAATGATCGCACACTAAAGGAGTACGTGGCAAAGCATCTTTACACTGAATCGACTGCAGAATATCGTCCGCATTTTCTTCAGGTTTACACGAATGATGATGAAATAGAACTTTGCTACTTCATCTTCGACGATCATTTTCTGAAAACCAACTCGTCTTCAATGGCATTCTTGATGCATGATGATTGGGAATTACCGACTGAATTCACCGAACCTACCGATATCCAACCTGCGAATACAATTTTTAAACACAAAAGGAACATCAAAACCGAACGGGCCAAACCGTTTGCAAAATCGGACGATAAACAAGGGAGAGTTTACTTTGCCACATCCGTTTGCATTGATAGTGCGAATTTGGATCCGATCAAGCCAGTCGTTTTTTCCGGATTGCGTTTGCCAGATTTTCCGCGGCTGCTTTTTGCAAAAACACCAGATACAAGTTGGCCACCGGACGTCAAACTAATTCGCAGTATGATGTTTTTTGGGAGAGAGAACCTAAGCGAAACTGAACGCCCGTTTGTTGATTTGATTCACGATGATCCGGCCAATCCAGATCACTGGCATGTGTATTCCGATTGGCTTCAGGAACATCAAAGACCACCGCTTCACGTGACTTTTTTGCGTCGTGCATTCGAAGGCATCCGTCAAATTTCGCCTGATCACAGTTTTGCCCTGGAGTTTGGACAAACAGCTTGGCCAGAACCAGAAAAGGAAGCCGAAGAACTGGTCAAAAAATCACCTTCGAGGGGGCCTGAAAAATCGCACATCGCGGTGAGTGAACATTTGGCTCAAGCATGCTTGTTCTATGCAAATTTTGAATTTCAAAAAATCGCCAAAGTGCTTCACCATCAGTGGTGGTTGTTTGATGATTGCTGGGCCAACGCCAATAAAGACCTCGCCGACGGGCTTTTGCGTTTCTGTGTCGACTGGCGCGCGAAGTAAACTGCGAAACAGCCTCCCAGCAGGCAATCAGTCGCTGTTCATTTCGTCACAACAAACAAGCGAACAAAAACAAGGCAACCAGTTTAGATAAACTTTACGGGCACATCCTTGGGCATTGTCATTAGCCACAAACATTCAGATTCAAAAAACTGCTCCAAGAATTTCGCGCCGTTTCCCGTTCAAAATACGGTTTTGAAAATTGATTTAAACGGGCAGTTGTGCAATGCCTAAATTGAGTTGGCTGCAAGGGGAAATCTTTTCTTCTTGCTAGCGACAAGCAAACAATGTTCTTTCACTATCACATCAAAAACAAAATCATTTGTGGAGTTGACTTTGGCAATTAACTGATTTAAAAACTTCGCCAGAGTTAAAAATTAAAGACGTCAGTCCCCGACCCGACAGGCGAATGAATAGAATAAAAATCAGCCCTTTGGCTACCGCATCGTCAACCACTTCCACACAGTTGGCGACCGAAAATCCTCTCAAGCATTTTGATAAACTTGCCAACCACGGCAGCGATGAATTCTCTTTGTTTGTGCCAATGCACTACGAAAAGAATTACGCGTACCCGTTGATCGTTTGGTTGCACGCGGATGGTGAGAAATCCGATCAAGTCAACCAGGTCGTTCCGCAAGTCAGCATTCGAAACTACGTTGGCATCGCCCCCCAAGGCCCGGTTGGCAATTTCGAAGCCGGATATTTTTGGGAACAAGAACCAGACACAATCGATATGGCTCATGATTCAATCATGGCCGCGGTTGATCACGCTTCGATGCGATTCAACATCGCGTCTCATCGAATTTTTATCGCAGGACAAGGCGCCGGCGGGACGATGGCGTTCAGAATCGCTTTGGAACGCCCCGAAATTTTTGCTGGCGTTATCTCGATCGATGGTCCAATGCCAAGCGACGAAAAACCGCTTGGTCTTTGGTCTCGCTGCCGTGAAATTCCGGTTTTTTGGGCTCACAACCGAAAATCAAAGGATTTTTGCCAGAAGCAATTGTGCGAGCAACTTCGCCTGTTACACATCGCCGGTTTTGGCGTAACGCTTCGCCAATACCCATCCGATAGCTGTTTTGGAACGAAAACATTGTCCGATATGAACAAGTGGATCATGGAAATGATCGATTCAGCCGTTCACGACAACCAATAAGCCAGCTGGAAACCCGACGCGTAAGCGAGGAACAGTGGAAGCCGCTCGCGGTGCGTTACCGACGCACATCGCACAGCGAGCAATATTGGAACCCGCTCGCGCAGCGAGAAAGTGGAATCCGCTCGCGCAGCGAGGAAGTGGAAACCCGACGCGTTAGCGAGGGAATCAGCCATTTTCCACATTGCCTACACTCCGGCTTACGCATCTCAGAAGCTTTGAATTCTAAAAGTAACTGCTTTGCGCGCCTGCATTAGCCACAAGAGCTCCATCAAATTCCCTTCGCTTGACGTATTTCAAAGTCTGCATTGACACCTCTTTCGAAATTCCGCTAAAAGCACTGTCCAATCAGTATCACCCTCTGGATATCGATGCAGTGAACTCTCAAAAGTTTAATTCGCAAAAACAATCTAAAAGGTTGTTTTCCAAATCAACGTTTTGCCCAAACTACAACGGTACGATCGACACGATCATACGCAACGTTCTTGATGAAACGCGCGACGAATTATCAACTCAAAACATTACCGTCGAAACAGATTTAGAATCGTTTTCGGCAATCGTTGATAAAAGGCTCGTTGAATCAGCTGTCAAATCGCTTTTGAAAAACGCAGCTCTGACACTTCAGGAAGGCGGAGAAATTTCCGTCACACTGATCGACGGAAAATATCAGTGGGAACTCGAAGTCGCAGACGGCACAGGCATTCAATCCTTTGAAGAACTGGCTGAGCGAAACCAACGTGCGAATCAGTCGCAACCGGACAATGAACTCGACCTTCCGACGATCATTCCGTTTCCTCTGACCGAACAATTGCAAACGGCACATCACTTGGCATTGGCCCATGGCGGCCACATTCAAACTTGGGATTGCCCTCAAGGCGGAACGGCAAACGTACTCGTGATTCCGCGAAGACGATCAGGATCCAAAGACTCCAATTCGTTTGAGAATCAAGTCGCCTAGCTTCGTTTGCCAACATCAAACTTAACACGTTCAAACCAACCACTCACAATCAACAGTCAAAGCCAACGCTCGAATGCGTTTGGGAGAATCAAAATGGATTCACTGAAATTTTTTCCCGCTCGAATTAGGGAACTTCTTGCCGACCGTCGTTTTCGAGGCTTTACGATTGGTGCACTAATCCTGGCTGTGGTGACAGTGCTCCAAGTCAGCAACCTCAACAAAAACAAACCGATGTGCGACCTGTTCGCCAACTGTAAACTTGCCAGTGGCGAGATTCAGAGGATGCAAATCGCACTCAGCCAATCTGGGCTATCGGAATTCAAAATCGAAAACGACCGCCTTTTGGTGCCTTCAGCACAGCATTCAAGCTACCTACAAGCTGTCGCCGAACATGACGCAGTCCCGCATGACCTTCAAGAAGACCATGAAAAAACACCAAACGTAAACCCATTTCTTTCTCGTTCACAACAAATCGCACTGGAACGTTCAGAGAAAAAGCGGCAGATCCGCGAAATGGTCGTACGGCTGCCTTTTGTAGATCAAGCCTGGTTTGAAATGGACCAATCGAGTTCGCATTCAGCTTTCGAAAAATCAAAACAATCAGCGGTCGTTTCTATCCGCACCGCTCAACGCGTCGCACTCAATGAGCAGCAAGTTGACACGGTACAACGAATGATCAGCGGTGCGATCGCAGGGCTAGATCCTGAGGGAATCGTAGTTATCGACTTGAGCGCAGGATTCGCACATCAGGATCTCATTGATCCGTCGACCACTCAGCAAGTTCGATTTCAACGTATCGCTTTTGAACAACAACGGTTTTACGAAAACCGAATCCAGGACATTCTTAAAGACTACCCCGGTGTCACTGTCCGCGTTCATGTTGATGTTTCAGAAAATGCCGAACAAAACAAACTGATTGCTCAGCAACGAGAAATGTACGAACAAATGGCTCGAGATCAAATTGCTGCCGCACAAAACACAGCCAATCGAATTGAAACGCTTCCTCAAGCCGGCGCCAACGGATTCGCTTCGATTGCTCAAATGGAAGAACCAGTAGCGGAAACCACAACTCCACAGGCTCCATTTGTGCCTCCTGTGATACAGACCGCATTCAATTCTTCGGAATCATCCAACACCGCATTGAAAAAGAGAATCTCAGTTTCCATCGACGTTCCGCAAAAACTGGTTCATGATCTATTTGGTTCACCGGTAGCCACTGCTTCGACCGTGAGGCACACGTCTTACAACGCAAATCCGATGCAGGAAACGCAATCGAAATTCGCGCAATTGCAATCCGAAATCGTTTACAAAGTACGCCAGGTTCTTCCCGAATCGACCTTTGAAGACCGCAGCTTGTTCCCAATCTCGGTCAATATGATTCGTCAACCGATCGCAGCCAAATCGAATTGGATGGAAAGCGTCAAAAAGTTTGCCGCTCAAAACTGGCCTTCTGCCGCAGTGCTGGCCATTGGATTGATGCTGCTAACAATCGTCACGCGTAAACCAGAAACTCTACCGAGCGTGAGTGAACACGAGGTAGAATCACAAGACTACGTTTCACTTAGCTCTGACGGATTGCCAGAGGTAGAAGGCAACTTTGGAAACAACGCAGCCTCGCCAGAAAACGCCAATCCAGAAGTTCGACTTACGAAACTGATCGAGAAAGATCCCGACGCGGCGGCCAAGGTAATCGAAGCTTGGATTCGCGACGCGGCCTAATCAGTTTGGCGAAATGGATGGCGCCGCACCGTTGGCAGTCATCCTATTGCTTTAACTGGCGATCACGAGCTAGTGGTTCTTCAAAGCTGAAACGAACAGTCTTGTCCCAAAGTTCTGGGTGCCATGCTCACGCGCAGTATGAGCATGCTTACGCTTCACGCCAACTTCCGTTTCGAAACAACGATCAGGTGTTCTTAATTTGCTCGCTTGTATTCGGCGAGATGTAAGCGTATCAGAGTGACGCTAGCAGAGCCTCGAACGCTGGCGCAGGAGCTTTGGACTTGCTTTGAAAAGTCCATTAGGCGAAAAATACCGGTTGAAGTTTGCCGAATTGCGGAGCAGGGCGGTAAACGAAGAAGCGCCCATGGATCGGGCGTTTGCATATCGGATCATCATCAGTATCGTCAAGGAAGGCGTTTGAGATGAATCAAAAAAAATATTTTTTGATCGCAGTTTGCCTCGTCACAACAATCGGGTGCGCTTACGCGCCACTGTGTTGTGCCCAAAACAATTTCGGCTCGCAACAGTTTGCGCCCGCACCTCCGCAGCAAACATTCATTCCGCCAGATGCTCAGCGATTGCAACCAGTTTCGCCCTACGGAAATTGGGTTCCGCCAGTCAGCTCATCGCCGGTCCGCCAAGCCTCGCATGCTGAACCAGTGAACATGCTTCCCGGTTTCTCAGATGAAAAACTCAAACCGTTAACGTTCCCTGAATCACCCGCTCCTTTTCCAACTGGCACGACAACTGACGCAACCGACCAATCTCTTGAGTCATCGTTGAACAGCGCAGCGGAAATGTTTTCAAATTTCAAAGACTCAACCAGCGAAAAATTCTCCGGGTTTTTCGGTTCCATCAAAGAGAACGGTTTGATGAGCAACCTCGGTTCGATGTTGGGTTCGTCCGACATCAGTCGCATGCTCGGCAGCCTGGCACTGGTCCTCGGACTCTATTTTTCATTCGTTTGGGTAATGCGAAAAATTAACCCCGGCGGCAATCGTGGTTTGCCTTCAGAAGTCATTGAAGTTCTTGGTCAGCTTCCATTTGGCCCGCGGCGAGATTTGCAATTAGTTCGCCTTGGCAGCAAATTGCTTTTGCTTATGAACAGCCCAGAAGGCACTCAGCCGATTGGCGAAATCACCGATCCCGAAGAAGTCGAATATCTCGCGTCGTTGTGTCCCGGCAAAAAGAAAACGAGCATCACCGCAGTCGCTGCGATTGAGCAAGCGGCAAAACGACTCACTGGATCACGATCAAACGATTCGGACATAGCAAGTAACGTTGTTTCATCGAATCGGAGAATCCAACAAACTTCTTCAGCCAACACCGGCAACGGAGCAAGCGTCAACGATGTGCTGCGAGCGCTTGAGCGTGCGGCAAAGGGTGGCACTGTTTTTGAAGCTTAATTCACACGCCGCTTTAAAAGACATGCCTTTATACGACTTCATCCAAGCAATCCCTAATCATTCTTATGCCACAGCCGTTTGACAATTCGAAAACCGTGCCGCCAACACAACGATTGTTTGCCTCGAAAAAGTTTCAACGCTTTGCTTCGCACATTCATTGCACGACATGGCTGGCCCTGGCAGTTGTTTTAATTTTTGCTGGCAATACACAAGCTCAACAGCCTGATCCCAATGGCTGGTCAAGCGATACAAGCAACAGCACATATTCAACAACGCCACCTCCGATCAAACCAGACTTCGACCTGAACCCACCGCCGGCAAGACTCTTGCCACAGCCATCGCAATCTGCCCGCGGTTCTGGTTTGGCAGAAGAATTTCGTACACAAATCGGTTTTGCGGCTTACGAAGAACCCATCAACCAACAAAACAACCGAAGCGCCGCTCCAGTTACTCCGATCGACACGCGCGACACGTACTACACCGCAGATGTGAGCGGGCAAGCGAACGTCCCGGCAAACAACCAACCAACGAAACCACAAAATATTGAATCCGCGGTTTCAGATCTATTCGCGTCACAAACTGAACAGCTTACCTCGCCTGAAGGACTGGGATCGTCCATCAAAGTCGCAATGCTGCTGGCGACTTTGAGTTTGGCACCGGCGATTATTTTGATGACGACATGTTACATCCGCGTTGTTGTCGTGCTCACCTTGCTCAAACAAGCGTTCGGTGCTCAGCAGCTGCCACCAACACAAGTGATCACGGCACTTTCACTGTTCATCACGTTGCTGGTGATGACGCCAGTCTGGAACGAAGTCAAAACGGAAGCCATTGATCCATACACCCAAGCCGAAAACGGGATCTCCTGGGACGAAGCTTGGGAGCGCGGCATCGTGCCGGTCAAACGTTTCATGGGCAAGCAAATCGAAGTTGCCAATAACGGCGAATCAATCGCGCTGTTCTACAAATACCTTCCCGACCAACCTTCAGTCCTGCCGACACACGTCCAAGAAGTTCCCATCAACGTGCTGCTTCCTGCGTTTGTGGTCAGTGAACTAAAAGTCGCATTCCTGCTGGGCTTTCAAATTTACCTGCCGTTTCTCGTTCTCGATTTGGTGGTTTCTTCGGTCACGGTATCGACCGGGATGCTGATGTTGCCACCCACGATGGTGAGTTTCCCGCTCAAGCTGATTTTGTTTGTGTTGGTTGACGGTTGGAACCTGGTCGTTGGAATGTTGTTGCAAAGCTTCGCTCCATTCACCTGATCAATCGAAATAGCCTGCCGTTGATTTAAACCAGGGCAAATAAGCTCTCTCGAAACGCGACCACAATTTCACCACTCTTTGAATCGAAACCAAAATGAACCCGCAAGACGCCGTCGACTTAAGCCGTGAAGCGATCAAGACCTGCCTGATGGTCGGTGGCCCGATCCTTGCCGCCAGTCTGTTGATCGGCTTACTCGTTGGCGTGTTCCAGGCAATGACTCAGGTACAAGACCAAACGGTTTCGTTCGTTCCAAAAATCCTGCTTTTGATTGTCGCGATCGGGCTTTGCCTGCCGTGGCTAACCGACCACATGCTTGATTTTGCCAAATACTCGTTTGAGAAACCGATGACGCATTGGTCTGGCGAGCGACAAACTACATTTGCGACTTCGGACAAACTTGCCACGAACCAGCAACTGCCTCTTAGCCAAAAATCCGCTTCCATTGCCAGCCGTCCATCACCTCCCATGATGAACGCGTCGTATGGTTCAGACAACGCGCCGCAGACAAATTGGACAAACCCTACTCCCGCAATTTCTGCACCGACAAACACAATTGGAATCCGCCCACCATTGGATCAAGAGAATTCGATTCCCAACTCGGTCCAACCTGAAACAACGATTCCAACGATGCCCAATGCGGTCAATCCATTGAACAGAACGCCTAAAACTGGATCGCCATTTCTTCTTCCGCAGTACCGGCAACGCCCAAATTTTTCGCCTCCTCAAACCGACATTAACGGATAGGTGCGATGGAAGCAGGCATTGTTTTATTGCTCAGTTTTGCCCGCGTCACAGCGTTGGTACTTACCGCGCCCATTCTCGGAAGCCGATCGGTCCCGATGAAGATTCGTGTCGGGCTCGCAATCCTACTAACGTTTACGGCAATTCCGTTGATCAACGGACCGTCGGTTGCGACAAACCCAAACCAAATTGTTTCTGCTGTCCTATCTGAAATCATCATTGGTGCCATCCTTGGCCTGGGCGTGATGATCATGTTTGCCGCCGCGCAAGCCGCTGGCACAGTGATCAGTCAAATGGCCGGTATTCAAATTGCCGACAGTTTCGATCCACAAACCGGCTCGATGGCATCGCCCGTTAGCCAAATGTTCGGCATGCTTTCACTGGCGGCGTTTGCACTGATCGGTGGACCTGAATTAGTCATATCAGCACTGCTGGATACGTTCATCCACTTGCCGTTGGGAACAAGCCTCGATACATCCAGTGTTTTGAATCTACTCACGGAATTGCTTCAGCAAAGTTTCATCCTGACCTTGCGCGGGGTCGCACCTGCCGTCGCGGCGCTAATGATATCGACGCTGGTAATCGGATTAATCAGCCGCACGTATCCACAAATGAATTTATTGGGACTCGGCCTAAGTTCCAATATTGTCGTGATGTTTTTGGCAATTTCATTTACGCTAGGCGGCTGCGTATGGTTGTTTGTGGATGACTTGGACCAGTTTATCGCTTTGATTGGTGGCTCAAGTTTGCCTACTCCAACAGCCGCTGATTCGTCGTTTCAAATGTCAGTGCCCAATACTCGGTGAGAAAATGAGCGAAGACATTGAAGACCAAATTCATCTCGCCACACCAGCGCGAATCCAACAAGCTCGCGAAGAAGGCGATATCCCCAAGAGCTTTGAATTAGCAAGCGCGGTTCAAATGATTGGGGCCCTGATTGTTGCGTACGTTTTATTTGGGCAACTTGGTACCTGGCTCCAGTCTTTCACGACCGAAACATGGTCTAACGCAGGAAGCAACCTGTCCGTTAGCGCTGATGATTTTACGGCACAACTACAAGGGCTTTCCAACAGCATGTTTTCGGTGCTTGCCCCGATCTTCCTGATGTTGCTGATATTTGGAATCGGATCTCACTGGCTGCAAACAGGTCCGGTCTTTCTTCCAAAAAAAGTCAGTCCCGACGTGACGCGACTGGGAATGGGCAATTGGCGCAGGCAGTTCTTTTCGATTGCGACTTGGGCGCACCTGGTGGTTGGACTTCCCAAAACGATCATTGCCTTCGTCATCCTGGGCATCAGTGTTTGGTTTCATCGCAACCATTTCTTTGTGCTCCCAAACTACCCGTTCGACATGATGGTCTCAAAAATGTTTTCGCTCATCATGACAGTCACCTTTCACGTGGCGCTTGGTCTGTTGATCGCATCAGTTGCCGACTATTGGCTGAAGCATCTTGGTCATCAACGCAGAATCAGAATGTCGGACCAGCAGCTGCGGGATGAACTGCGAATGCAGACAGGCGATCCGCAAGTTCGTGCTCGACAGCGCAGAACTCAGCAAAGCTAAAAGAAACAACGTTGAAAAATAACGCAGTTTTTCTCCGCCAATGCTCTGCAACATTCCTCTTTCAAATGTGAACAGCTCTTCACATTTATCAGCGTCGTTTTTCAAGAATTCTTAATCAATTCTTAATGCCATATTCACGGTTTCTTAGCATTGGAACCATAAGGTTCTCGCTTCAACGGCGCAGGTGTTTTGCGTCAACCTCACAAAGGTGAGGTTTAACTATTGTCGAGAATGGAATTATGAAAAACAGAACTAGAGATGGATTTACGCTTGTAGAGCTTTTGGTTGTCATTGCAATCATCGGAATTTTGATTGGCATGTTGCTTCCAGCAGTTCAAATGGTTCGCGAAGCAGCCAGACGCACTGAATGTCTCAATAACATGCGACAACTAGGACTTTCACTGCACAACTACGAAAGTGCACACAAGGCATTCCCGCCAAGTCGACTGGTTCCAGATGATAATGATTTGCCAAGTGACATTTCCAACAGCGGTGCAGATACTGCATTTCAAAGTTGGACAACGCTAATCCTTCCGTTTATTGAGCAAGGCAACTTGGCCGACACCTACGACTACCGTCAGCCTTGGTTCGACAATGTAAACTCGGACAACTATACGGCAATTGCCTACCAACTGGCACTATTCAAATGCCCGTCTTCACCAACGAAAAACGGTCGCGACCCATTCCACGTAGTTAACGCAGCCGCTGGAGACTACGGTTCGATCAACGAAGTTAAAAAGAAGGTTTACACAGAGGTCCTGAACATTCCTGAACCATCTGAGGCAGAGCGCCTTGGATTACTGGGTAGGTTTCAAGAGAATCCCATCGCCGCTTGCACCGACGGAACCAGCAACACATTTTTTGTCGCCGAATGTGCTGGCCAACCAGATGTGTTTATTGCAAATGGCCGAATGACAATGGACGATTTTGCGAACTACTCCGATGATAAAGTCATCAATTTCAACGGTCAGTTGGTGCCTGAAGATGGTACTGGGTGGGCTGACCCAGATGCTGGTTTCAGCATCAACGGTGCGACAGCAACGGGACTTGATAAGCACGGACCTTACATGGTCAATAAAATCAACGTTAGTGAAGTGTTCAGCTTCCACGCCCAAGGCGCAAGCTTCGCGATGGCCGATGGGTCTGTTCACTTTGTATCGGAAAATGTTGATCCTACTCCATTCGTAGCAATGTGCACCCGATCTGGCGGAGAAGTCGTCGGCGTCAACGACCTGTAAACCAGGACGAATTTTAGCTTGGGTGAATCGAATGCGCTTGTCAGGCATTTCTTCGCCCAAGCTCTCTTTTTGCTCCCAATCCCGTTGGCAAACGTTCAACTGGGACTGGGTTTTCGAATGCTCTACATTCAACTGCACTTAACTGGATCAACATGAAAACTCAAATAGCCGCTGCGGTGATGCTTAGCTTGATCGTATGCGTCAGCAGCAACTCTGTTTGCAACTCTGCCCAACTTGCGACCAAAGACATTGAAATGATTGGCACCTTGGAAATCCCAGGCCAACTTAAAGACAAATCGGGACTTACTCAGAAATTCAATAATCCAACCGGCCTTAGCTCTACTTCAAACGATATGTTTGGCGGGATCTCCGCGATCACTTATTCCGGTAAAGAAGACATTTTCTTGATGCTTGCCGATCGTGGCCCAGACGACGGCGCAGTCGATTGGACCTGTCGTTTTCAAGAAGTTCGGTTGAAGCTTACCCCAGGCAAAACCCAGCCCGTCACTTTCGAATTGCTGAACACCGTTCTTCTCAAAGATAAAAACGGACACGGCATGACCGGATTGGCATCCGCGTTTCCCGGTTATGTTCCAGCCCAACAAAACGCCAAAGTCGGATCAGCTGACCAAACGTCGGCTGACCAAAAATCAGCTGGAAAACAGTCAACTACAGCAAACCAAACGGCAGCTACGTTCGTCAAAACGGACAAACTCGACACTCGTCACCGATTGCGTCTCGACCCTGAAGGTGTTCGTATCGCAACCAATGGTAACGTCTGGGTCTCGGATGAATATGGTCCGCGAATCATAGAATTCACACCTGAGGGAAAACTAGTCCGCGAGTTAACGCCCCCTGCGCACTACTTGATTTCCAACCCTGGATTGACCAAGGCTGATGAGAATCCCAAGAACGAATCCGGTCGTCAGTGCAATCGCGGCATGGAGGGTCTGGCCATGTCGCCAGACTCAAAAACGATTTTTGGATTAATGCAAAGCCCACTATTGCAGGATTCGTTTCGCGCGAATATTACGGACCGCCCAATGGGTTTGAATTGCCGACTGTTGACGCTTTCGGCAGATGACAACAGCACAACCGAACACGTTTACCAACTTGATGATGTTGCTAACAAACTCAACGAAATACTAAGAGTCGACGATCATTCATTCATCACGATCGAACGTGATGGTGCGATTGGGGCCGAAGCGAAATTTAAGAAACTAATGTTGGTTTCCACCAAAAACGCTTCGCAGATTTCAGGCGATACCAAATTGCCTGCTGATTCGTTGCCCACTGAAATTGTACCAGTCAAGAAAACGGTCTTGATTGACCTGCTGGATCCGCAGTGGAAACTTGCTGGTGAAAAGATGCCCGAAAAAATCGAGGGATTGGCGTTTGGACCGAATCTAGCCGATGGGCGCAAGACGCTTTTCGTCACATCGGACAATGACTTCAACTCCCAGCACCCAACCGCAGTTTGGGTATTCGCTTTGCCAACTACGTTCGCATCGTCGAATTAATCTGGTACACAAACCTAAACAGGATGGCCACCGAGAAATTTCGGTGGCCTTTTTTTGCTTTGAGATCAGCTTAGATCAGAGACTACTCTGCAAGGCACGAAAACTTACGTGATCGAGTTTTGATAGCCGAACTCGTCCATGTACTGGTGCCAGTTGTTGTCGATGTCCATTCGCAACGTTTCGTCAATCGAAAATGGATTCGTTTTGTGGTCCTTACGGCTTTCGAAATAGTTTTCGATGGCAGGCTGGGCTTCGTCGAATCCGCCAAGTTCGAGTTGCTGATAAACGCGCTGCATCTCGCCCATTGGGTTTGCTAAAAGCTCTTCGAATTTGACTTCTGCCAACTGATTCTCTGGCAGCTCGGATCGTTGCTCAAGATAAGCCGAGTACATCAGGTCTTTGCACTCGAAAATGTAATTCTTCAATGCAGTGTCGTCGTATTTAGGGACTTGAAACCCCTGTAACTGGTCGAGCAACTTCCACAACCTCATCGTGGATGGAACCAGTTTGTAAGGGTGCCGTGCCATGTGAACAAATTTTGCACCCGGAAACCACTCAGCCAGTTGACGCAAGCGGCCGGTGTGCGGGGGAGACTTCAACACCAGTTGAGACTTGTAACGCACAGTTAACGATTTGACAAAGTGTTCCATCGAACTGCGCAACTCATTTTTGACCGCTGCAGAAGCACTTTCCAAATTCAACGCCAGATGCTCTCGATTAAGCCGATTTGGAAATGCGATTCGGCGATAGGGCGTAGGGGCTCCGTAAGCACAAAGCGCAAAATCGTCTTCCTGAGGTGACGCAACACCCATTGCCATATTGTCCATCGGTCTGCGAGCCGGCATCAATATTTTGACGATCGGATAAAACACAAAACGTGAAACGAGAAAGTGATTGGGGATAAAGGCGTCAAAGTTTGAGGGGAAACTTAATCGGGAATCCATCGCCATCAACTCATGCATCAACGTCGTGCCCGATCGCCAATGGCCGACAATAAAAATCGGCGGTCGTTCAATATTTGCCGCTGCGATCTTACGACCATGCGTCAAGAACTGCGCCCCGGACAAAACCGAATTCATTACGGCGCAGCCACCGACCATGACAGTCATAGGGTAACGGGAAAGATGAATCTGAAAACGATTTTCGCGCAGCAGCCGAAAGTAATCGCCCATCCGCATTCCATTCCAAAACCGGGGTGCCCAAGGCGGATACCAGTTGGGCTTGGGTTTGGAAGATGATGGTTTCTGGTTCGGCGATTCGGCTGGTTGTTGAGTTGTTTCGTTTGCGTCCGACATAAAGTTTTGGATTTGATCGGTTTTATAAAAAGCGTTTTGATCAAGCCACTTTTTTTGACTCATCCGGCGTTGCGACAATCGTTCCCTTGGGAGTACTCAAATCGAACAAGCCAAAAATCTCATCCTTGCTCAGACCTCGTCGAGATGGCTGGTCGCCATCGGATAAAATCTCTCGAAACAGTTCGCGTTTCGCTTCCAAAATTTCGTGGATCCGTTGTTCAATCGTTCCCGCCATAATCATCCGCGTGATGGTCACGCTACCCGCGGCTCCGATTCGGTGGGCGCGATTGATGGCTTGATCTTCAATCGCTGGATTCCACCAACGATCAAACAAAAACACGTAACGGCAGAACTGCAAATTTAAACCAACCGCTCCCGCACCGTAACTCATCAAAAGCACATTGCGTTTCGGATTGGTTTTGAACTCCTCCAAAATCGGGTCACGCTGCTTTGAAGGAATACGACCATGATACTCAAGTGGATTGTGTTCGGTCAGCTGCTTTCCAACAACCTGCAACGCGTCCACCCATTGGCTGAAAACGATCGCTTTCTGCCCACTGGCCGCGACTTCTTCCATGTCCGCCTTAAGTCGCTCAATCTTGCTGCTGGCACCTGTTGAGGGGTCAAAGTTACAAATCTGCTTAAGACGTAAAACCAGCTCGAACACATGTTTGATCGTGAGCTCATCGCCCATATCGTTCAAGCGAAGCACCCCATCGTTCTCGGCCCCTTCATAAGTCAGCTGCTGCTCTGGCGAAAGCGCTAACTCCGCGTCCCGCATCAACCGCGGTGGCATGTCTTTCATCACAAGGTCTTTGGTTCTTCGCAGGATCAAATCCTTTACGTTCACCCGTACTTCTCGCGGAGTCATTCCACTGGTCACAGCCCCTTTGGCCGCGAACTCGCAAATCCCAACCAAGTCTTCAATTCCATTTTCAATCGGCGTTCCCGTCAACGCCCAGCTGCGTTTGCGATTGATCTTGTGGACGACTTGGCTGGTCGAGTTGGATTTGTTTTTGATCCGTTGGGCTTCGTCAAGAATCACCAAGTCATAAACGTTACTGGGCGCGGTGACGAGTGCTTCGTCTCGCGTCAGCAGTTCGTAATTGGCCAGCTTCACCATCGCGGTCGGCGTTTTCCAATGCCACGCACGCTGGTTTTGGTTTCCTTGAACGGCAGCCACAGTTACTTCTGGTGCCCAGGTTTTAAACTCTCGTTGCCAGTTGGTGACAAGCGGTTTAGGGCAGATCAGCAAAACGTTTCTGATGTACCCCGCACGCAACAACATCCGTACCGTCGTAATCGCCTGCATCGTTTTGCCGAGCCCCATTTCATCGGCCAGGATCGCACTGTGTCGCGGAAACAAAAAAGCGATTCCGGCATATTGAAATGTAAACGGCTCAAACGGAAACTCCAGGCTCTTGCCGCCGAGCAAGTTCTCCAATGGCGGCTGGAGCAGATAGAACAAACGATCTTCCAAACGGATCACGTCACTCGGCGGCTGAAGTCGAGTTCGTTGCTTGGGCTTGCTGGCGTCGGAGTTTGGTTGATCGGAATCGCTTTGATCTTTTTGATCAGCATCTGTTTGCGATTCGGACTCTGCCTCGGCGTAAGGGTCGAACAGGTTCGATTTTTTTGAACCGCTTGAATCGTCCTTGGCTTTTTGACCGTCAGGAGAAAAGAAAAAACTACACGTTTTGATTTTGCGTTTCTTGAACCGCGCAGAAACAACCGGAGGATGGTCGGGAGATTGACGCATCCAGGAGTTCATCACGTCCGGAACGGAGCCCGTGATTGCGCTCTGCCAATCAATCGATTGGAAAGAATCCAATTTGGAAAAGTGAATATCTTGATCCATCAAGTTTTTTCCAGTGGCATCGATCCTTCGATGCCATAAGTTGTATTGTTCGTCGCTGGGTAACGGCGATTAATTGGGAGCTACTGACTTGGTCGTTAAAGCTTAATTGGTAAGGCTTGGTCGGCTGGATTTGTCGATCAATCAGCAAACTTGAAAACGCTACTTTGCATTTCCACCTCTATGCAGCTCGAACCACGGCGTGGGCCTCATCAATCGCCTGCCGGATCCGCTCAAATGGCTCATCGAGTGGAAGTGATTTTACAAACCGCTCCGTCTCGACTTGGACACTGCTTATTAGTTCCGGTTTCGTGTTAACGCAGTAAACGGTACTTTTTGCGACACTGAAGTGCTTTAAGCCACGCGGATCAAACGGCTGATTTTGGACGGTTGTTTCGGTGTCTGGTTTCGCTTTTGCGATCAGCGGCTCGGGTAATATTAGTGGCTGGTCGATCAACTCGGCGATCGGCAGCATGTCTGGGCAATCAATGACAAACAAAGTCGGCTTTTGCTTTGCTTTGTCGACCAACGCCATTCCGATTTGGTCCGAGTACAAAAACCCTTGATAAGTCTTTCCGTACATGATTTCTTCAGCGCGGTTGGATGCCACCGGCGCCGTGCAGTGAAATTCGATCGGGCGGCCAATTTTTGAAACGATCAACAGACCGCCACAATGACCAAGCGATGGAACTTCGACCACGGTTATGAAGCCAAAAGTGGTTGGACCATCAGACAATCGCTGGGGAACACGGCCGTCGTGCTGAGAGTCGGATTCAGAAAACATTTGCGTCACTAAGTTGGGTCCTCGTTTTTAACGCCACATATTTTGCTCATAGGGTAAACCTGCTCGAATGACCAAACTGACGGCCATCGAAACGTGCGGCGGCGACCGCGATCCCCAATTAGAAGCATGTGTTTTGTCAACGATTAAAATGCTGTTTTTCAAAACACGTTTTTTGCATCCTTTTCGTTAGGACACACCGACTTTTGTGACATCGGAACGGGATGTTTCTTACATGAGACGCTAGGGTGTCCGGCAACGGCTTCGTTTCAAACGGTATTAGCGGTACAAGTGCATAGGTTCAACATTTCTTGGAAAGCTTTAGCGGTCGATCGTATTTTTCTCTTAAACGTTTTTGTCAATTTTCTGAATACTCCATCAATCGCTCGACACTAGACTAGGCGCGGTTTATACTAAGAGTGTTCTCATAAAAAACATTCGGAGTGCTCCCAACATGGCCCATGATTCTCAAGATATCTCTCCCGTCTTTCGCATTGATGTTGCACAAAGTGCTAGCGAGCCATCGCTTAATAAACCTGCTGAAGTCCAAAGCGAAATGGCGGCCTTACTACATCAGTTGGTAATCGGACAAGACAAACAAAACGAACTTTTGGAAGATTTGGTCGAGCAAATGGGCGCTTCGCAACGTCAACGAGCTGGCGAATTGAACCAATGGAAAGACGCCAATCCACTTCTCGCACGTAGGTGTCGCGCAGCAGCGGAAGCACTTTCTCAAGTCCAAACTGAGTTCCTCCAGAAGATGACCGTCGACGTAAACGACAGTCACGAAGACATGCTGGACAGCGATTTTGTGCTTAACGAATTCGTTGACCGTTACGGCCCACGATTGGCTCACTTGAATGGCGTACTTCAGTTGCTTTCTCAGCTAAGTGCCAATCCAATCACGCCCAACAACAGCAACTAGTTGACCAAATAGTGAACTGGGCGGTGCAAAATCGCTCAGCTCGAAAGATATACAAGCCTCGGATCCTCCGAGGCTTTTTTTTAGCCCAATTCCAGCGCCAATTCGAACAGTCCTCGAAATCAGCCCTCTAAAATCAGCGTTTTGAAAGCAACATGAACGGCGAAATTGTCTCCACCATGAGCTCGGACCACCTTCGGCTTCATGGTTTCTATCGGCGGTCGGAATCTCGATTAATGACTTCCACAACCTGTGGGTCAGTGGATGCCGCGGTGATGCTCCATGGGCTGGGCGGCAATTTTTACTCGTCCCGATTGCTCAATCATTTCAGCGACACACTTATGAAGTTGGGCATCAGCGTGGTCATCGCCAACACACGCGGCCATGACATGATCAACACCTCGACCTGGGGCGGAAGATCGCGTTCCAATGGAGCCGCACTCGAGAATGTGGCTGACGCAAAATTCGACATCGAAGGCTGGACTGAGTTCTTATTGGACAAAGGCCACACCGACATTTTGGTTTTCGGTCATTCGCTTGGCGCGATCAAATCGTTGCACGCCCAAGCCCATCAGCCGCACGCCAAAGTTCGTTCGATCATCGGGCTTTCTCCAACACGACTGAGCTACTCCAAGCTCATCGACTCGCCACGCGGGCAGCTGTTTCGCGAAACGATTCAAAAATGCACAGAGTTGATTGATGAGCAACTTGGCGAAACTCCGATCCATGTTCCATTCCCATATCCGACTTGGATGACGCCCAAGTGTTACATCGAAAAGTATGGACCGGCTGAATCGTTTAACTGGATTCGGTTCGTCAACCAAGTCGAAATCCCAACGCTGTTAGTGTTCGGACAAAAAGAGCTGGACAACGATCCGGCCTTTGATGGCGTTCGTAGCGAATTGGTTGAACTTCGTGACGGATGGAATTCGCTTACGATTGAAGAAATCGAAGAAGCGGATCATTTCTACACTTCAAAGTTTGAAATGGTCAGCGACGTGATGACGCGCTGGCTCACTGATTGAATTGAGATGAGATAGCTTAGACGGTTCTTGCCAAACAAGTTGGTTTGAACGGCAACCTGGAGTCGGGCGTTTTGCCTGCGGCGTTGTTTTAGCCTACGTCGCTCAACACATCGACAAAGTCTGTTTGATCAACGTTTTCAAAAGCTTTGGCTCGCAGCCGCCAAATCGTAGTCACCCAAAAAGACAAGATCACAAAAGGCATTCCCATCATGAAGAGAATGCTAAACGCGTAAGCGAATGCCGTTCCGTCGTCGTGCAATCCGTCTTTGCAAGTCGGGCACGCACTCGCAAGTTCCGGCATCACCCACTGCATAACGCAGACGGCCAGAATTGCGATTGTGATTTTCGTAAAGTTATTCATTAGCAATAGTTTAACGACGAGCCGACAGGCGACCGTAACTTGTTTACGACGAGCCGGAAGGCGACCGTGCTTCCCGATCAGATCATCCATAATAAGGACGCAACAATAAATAGCAAATCGGGCCAGTTACCGCGACATACAACCAAACCGGAAACACCCATTTAGCCATTGTTCGGTGTTTTTGAAACTGATTCGTGAATCCATAAACCCATGTCAACAAAATAAATGGCAAACTTCCAGCAGCCAAAACGATATGTGAAATCAAAAGCGCAAAGTAAACGTACTTGATCGTTCCCTCGCCACCAAAACGAGTTTCAGCGGTTGTAAAATGATAGGCGACGTAGCAAGTCAAAAAAGTAGCTGAGCAAATCATCGCCGCCGAAACCGCCAGTTTGTGCAGCCGTACATTCTGTCGCTTGATCATCACCACGGCCACAATCAAAAAGACTGCAACCAACGTGTTCAAGACCGCATGAACCGCGGGCAAGAAACTGAGGCTAACGCCATCGGGCAGTGGAAATTTCTCAGGACGGCGCATCGCGCCAACCAAAAGCCAAACAACGACGGTCAGAACCCAAACACCGATCTTGAGTTTCTTACCCAGCGCAAGGTTTGGTTCTTGTTTAGTATAAAGCTCACGCTCCATTGCTGAGCCTCGCTAGTTCGTGATCACGAACTGTATCGTCTGACCGGCTACGATTGATGGATTTTCCAATTCGTCCGTCTTCTTGATTGATATTGGGTTTGGCTGGATCAACAGGCCGCTGTGGACGCGTTTCCAATTTCAATTGTTCGATCAATTCAAGCATTTCTATTTCTTGCTTTGGATCTTTCCAATCGAAATCGCCCCGGACTTTACCCCAGCGATCAACGATAAACAGTTGCGACGAATGGTGGCCGTCTTTGGCATGTGCGTTAAAAAACTCACTGCCAATTCGTGGGATCAATCCTGCCGGGCCAGTACAGAAAAGCCATTTCGTTTCATCTGCCCCAAGCGATTTGGCGACTTCGCGTAATTTTTCTGGCGTGTCAAACGTGGGGTCAGTCGTGATACTGACCACTCGCGGACATTTTTCACCGATTCTTTTTTGCAAGTCACGAAGATATTCGTTTTGCTCTTTGCAAATACCAGGGCACTTACTGAAAAAGAAATTTGCGATCCAAACTTCGCCAACCATATCGCGACTGAAAAATTGATCACCGCTCCGTTCGGTCAAGTAAAATTCACGAATCCAATCAATCTGAGAGAGGTCGGTTTGCTCAAAACCTGCCATCGCATTTCGTGTGTTGATAATTTTGCCAATTGGCGGTTCGGTTTCGTCAGCAACTTCTTTGGCCACATCTACAAACCGCTTCATATCCAGCGGTTGGTCCCATTTAAATCGGTCGCGGAATCGGCCCCATTTGTCCACCAACATAATATTGTCGGTGTGCGTGGCGGGATCGACAGGAACATTAAAATCACGTTCGCCAATCGCTTGCAGCTGAAACAACTGACCGGTCAGAAAGGCCCAGCGATCGGGAGTGGCTTCGTAGTCGGCAGCATATCTTGCAAGAACTTCTGGAGTGTCTTTTTCAGGTTGTACCGTGAGCGTTAAAAACTGAATGTCGGTGTCTTTCAGCTCTTTGTTGACTCGGAAAATTTCATTGTTCAAATCGCGACAAAACGAAGGACAACTCGCGAAAAAGAAACTTACGACATACGGCTTGCCAGTGAGATCAGCAGAGTCAAATTCGTTTCCGTTTTGATCAATCAGCTTAAATCGATTCACATCTGGAAGATGCTGCCACGGAACATCGACCTTAACGGTGCCGTGCTCGTCGGCAGCATTTTTTGGATCAGGCGGCGGTGCCGAATTTGAGCGAGACCACATCACGCCCGCTCCAACGATGACCATCAACCATAAGATTACAGGAATTGCGTGTCGCATTTTCTTTTGTGTCCATCTTCAATCAGGTTTACATCTACGCCAAAGATGCGTGAACGCTTTTTAATCTGCTGCGTCAGTTATTACTCAACAAACGATTACTTATTGGGCAGTGCAATATGCTTGGCTGTTGGATCAACTGCATCCGCGCCAGGAATCGGAGCGTGCGACCATCGTTCTTTGGAATAGGTCTCGGTTCGAAAACCAACATCAGGAACGAGAAGCATGACCAACAGGACTCCCATGATCAGCGCGGGAATCGTTAGCACGTATTTCCAAGCACGCTCCCACCAAAGGTGCATGAAAAACAGAATCACAAGCAGGGCCTTGGCCACTGAAACAGCCATCATCGCGCCCCAGCCCACCATCCGATTTTCCATCAAGTGAGAATTCGCAATCCAAAACGACAATCCAGTCAACGCACACAGCATCACGAACACCGCAATGAATACGCCGCGATGGCTTTTTGTGTGGTTCTGATCTTGAGAAGTTTCGTTCATTGCCGAGAGCGGATTCTTTTGATTAAGACTAAGTGAGTTCTTTTATGTCGTGTTCGATTCGTGCAGCTAAATGCGTATCTGAAAAACTAAAACAAGTAGAGCAGCGGGAACAGGAAGATCCAAACAATATCAACAAAGTGCCAATACAATCCGACATTCTCCAGCACACCCGCCCGCTCAGCCCCCAGACGTTTTAGCATCAGAACTAAAAACGCGACCAGGCCGCCCAAGACATGGAGAGCATGGAATCCAGTTAACAAAAAGTAAGTATTGGCCCAAGTGTTTCCGCTTGGGATCACCATTGGCAGCTTCAGGTGAAACGTTTCATTGATGCCTTCTTCTTTGGCGGACGCGTACATTTCCATGGCTGCAACACGTGCCTTGAGTGGAGCGATCAAGTTGCCAATACGGCTTGATTCCGCAGCGGCATCGGTTGCGAGAGCCGTTTTTTCTTCAAGTTGTTTTTTTGATTCCTCTGTCGCCTCACCGGCGTTGAGTGCATCAATTGCTTTTTGCAGTTCTGCCACATTTTTGTCAGCGTCGCCCAATTCACTTTCCAACTCAGCCAGAGACGTTTTGACTTGCTCAAGTTCACTAGCCAAATGCGTATCGACTCGTTCGTTTTCGCCGCGAGGATTGATTTGATGGGCCAAGCTTTCCAATGCAATTTCTCGCATCCTTGGATTGTCGTCTCGGCCGACAATCTTCTGCGTCCACATGACCATCCCGTCACGAATCAAAACCAGATTCTTCAATTTTTCGCTATCATGAGAATGAGAACCAGCTGAATGTGCGTCTGTTTCCGAATCCGACTTTTGCTCGGAATTGGGAGCCGCCGATACCGCTTGGTTTGCCGCTGTTTTTTCTTTTTCCAAAACGGCAAGCTGTTCGTCACAACTTTGCTTCATCGCAGCAAGATAATGCAAGTCCGCTCGATCGTAGAGCAAGCTTCGTGGTCCGCCCGGATGGATGCCGTGGCTGAATTTTGAATTGTACTCGTACGCTTTGATGCCGAGAAAAACACAGCCCAACGCAAACGTGGCAAACAACCACTTTTTTGCATTGTCGGCCAGGTCATGTTTGGCGGCTTCCATGGCGAACACAATTGTGACGCTGGAACAAATCAGCACAAACGTGTTTAAAGCTCCCAACCACTCAACAATTCGAACATCATGTGGCGTGGGCCAGCTTCCTTGGGGAACTCCAAATCGCAACACGATGTAAGTTCCAATTAACGCCGTGAAGAACATGATCTCGGTGGACAGAAACAGCCAGATTGCAAGCTTGCCTTTGGATACTGGAACGGCAGGTTGATACACAAGTTGAATGTGGCCATGCGCTTGCTCGCCATCATGATGGCTGGCTGGTTCAGTTTTGCTGGCCGAAGAATTCATGGAAAATGTTGGTGGTCCGTGAGTGTGTAATCAACTGACTAAATCAGATCAAAAGCGGCTAACGCATTTTCAAACGTTGCTTAGTTGCTTAAATATCTTTAAGTAAGGCAAGCGACAATCAATGCGATCATATAAAGCGGCAAGTAAAGCAGCGAAACTCGCAACAACCGTCGGGCAATCGCATCTGTGCGAGACCGATAAAACCTAATGGCTGCTTTGAGGTAATAAACGCCCAGCACAATGGCTACAACGGCGAACAACCAGCTGTGCACTTGTGTTCGCAACGCCAATGCCGGCAGCAGGCTAACACCGATCAGCAGCACGCCGGTAACGATGGCTTTGCGTCCCGCTGCGATGCCCGTTGGCTCGGTCACAGTCAACATTTTCAAACCACCGGCTTCGTATTGCTCGCGATACATCCAGGCGATCGCCATGAAGTGCGGAAATTGCCAGAGAAACAGGACACCGAAAAATGACCAGTTGATCAGGCCAACGGTAGCGGTTGCCGCAAGCGATCCCATGATGATTGGCATGGCTCCAGCAATCGCGCCGATTTCGGTATTCAATGGCGTCTTTCGTTTTAACGGCGTGTAGATAAAGACATAAAGAATCCAGTTTGCGATTCCACAAACCGCAGTTTGCCAGTTGACTGCAGCGAACAAAAACGCCAGTCCGACACCAAAGGTAATCGCGCCGAACATGGCGACTTCGGGAGTCGAGAGCTGCTGGGCAGGGAGGGGACGTTTTGCCGTGCGAGGCATCAGGCAATCCGAGTAACGTTCGATGTACATGTTCATCGCATTACCGCTTGCCGCCACCATCAGCATGCCGATCAACGCACTGAACAACATACCCAAACTCAGTGGCGTGCCGGTGGTTACGGCTGCCAAGATTGCTGCAACAGCAAACGTGAACAAAACCATGACCGAGATACGCATCTTCGTCAGCGCCATGTACGCTTGAACGCGAGTTGGATGTTCTGATTTTGCGATTGATTTGTCGGTAGTCAAAGCTGACATTCGATTAACTCGAGGGAAGGTGTTGTGTGATTGGTGAAGGCTCTGCGTCTTTCTTTGCGGAGTCGCTTTGAGCCGTTTTGTTGTTGTCTTTGTTTGGAGCAAAATCATCTTGCTCTGAATCGTAATTTTTCGAAATCGGCTGGATTCCATTTTTCGATCGAGGCTGCAAATTTGAATCAGCGGTTGAAGCAAAAAACAACCGGCGGCAGCGGAAAACTTGAATTGTCCAAAAAGCCAATATTAGCGAGCCAACGGCGACATGAGCAGTGATCAAATTCATTTGAAGGAAAGTTTTTTCTCCAACTATGAAATTGGCCGCAAAACCAGCGTCGGCGAACCAAACGGGCCAGCCAAATTTGACAACCCAAGTGCCAAACCCAAGGCCAATTTGAACCACGACCAACGCCAACAGCACACTTGCCGATCCGCGGATCCCGGAGCCTTTGAATCTCCCAAACCGCGTGACGGTCCATTGAGTTACCGTTCCCAGTAACAACAAAACGGCTGTCGCAATGTGCATGACGACCAGGCCTCGGTAAATGTTCGGCGGAGAGCTAACTGAAATGTGTCGCAGAAAAGCCCCCACAACCAGCTGACCAAAACTGGCAAGCAACAGAAAAGTTGCCAAGCGAGAAAGGCCGGATCCTTTTTTAGTCGAAGCCAAACCTTGCATTGATACCGATTTACGTTTGCCTTGCTCCCACCACCAACGTGATGTCACAACGCAGAAAGCGACAACGCAAGCGAAAAAAGCTGGCCCAACGCAACCATGAATCTTGGCGAGCGTTCTAGCGGCAAGCAAAACTCGCATCCCGCCAAGCAATCCCTGACAAATGACCAGAACCAAAAGCCCGGCTGCAAACCACCGCACCCAAACTCGTGGTTCTTTGCGAATCGTAACGACCAGCAAAACGATCGCGACCAATCCGGCAAGCGAACCAAGCAAGCGATGCCCATGCTCGACCAGTAAATCAAACGGCCCGAACAACCAGGTTTCGATTGGATACAAAAACATGTTGTATCCATAAGTCCCCGGCCAATCCGGAACTGCCATCCCGGCATCGTACGTCGTCACCAACCCACCAACCCAAATCAACGGGAACACGATCATCGCCAACACCGCGCCAACGCGATGGGGCAAACGACTCGGAAGCGCATCAGCTCCGGTGGCAGCGTTGTTCGAGATGTCGAGTGCAGGTTTCACTTAGTCTTGTGCCTAATTGTTTTGTCTAAATTCGATTTGTCTATTCGCGTCTATTTCGTTCTTCTAATTCTGACTCTTATTTTTTGACGACTTGTGTTTGAGGAAAGAAATCCTCTTCGCGATCGGGGTGACTGTATTCATACGGACCACGGCGAACGATCGGTTGGACGTCAAAGTTTCCATGCGGCGGTGGGCTTGGGGCGGCCCACTCAAGTGTATTTGAATTCCACGGGTTTCTTGTTGCTTTTTTTCCAAGCAGCATGCTTCCGAAAAAATTCAGAATGAAAATGATCTGAACGGCTCCCATGGCAAACGCACAAACTGTCATGAATTGATTCAGCGGCAAAAGTTCTTTGACCCCATCGTAAACGTACGGGTCGGCCACTCGTCGAGGCATTCGACTAAGGAAATGCATTGGGAAAAACGTGCCATTGAGAAAAATGAACGTCAGCACAAAGTGGAGCTTGCCCAATTTGTCGCTCATCATCCGACCGAACATTTTTGGATACCAAAAATAGATCGCACCAAACACGCCCAACACACTGCTTGCGAACAAAACGTAATGCAGGTGGGCGACGATATAGTAAGTGTCGTGGATGACGATATCGACAGGCGGGGCCGACATCACGATGCCTGACAATCCGCCGATCACGAACATGGAAACAAAGCCAACGCTGAACAACATTGGAGTCGTCAATTGCAAACGTCCGCCCCAAAGTGTTCCAATCCAGTTGAAGACTTTAATGCCGCTTGGAAGTGCGATCAACATCGTTGAAACCATAAAGCTCATGGCCAACGTATGGTTCATGCCGGAGATGAACATGTGGTGGCCCCAAACGATGAATCCCAGTCCAGCGATTGCCGTGATCGAATAGACCATTGGCTTGTAACCGAACAATGGTTTACGCGAGAAACACGCGATCATGTCAGAGACCATTCCCATGGCCGGGAGAATCATGATGTAAACGGCAGGGTGTGAATAAAACCAGAACAAGTGCTGCCACAAAAGAACTTGGCCGCCGCCACTGGCAGCGACGCCGTTGTCGACTATCAAGTTTTCAGGCAAAAAGAATCCAGTATGGAGCAAACGATCCGAAAGTTGCATCAACAACGCGGCGGTCAAAACGGGCAAAGCAAACGCTTGCATAATCGCCGTGATGAACATTCCCCAAATCGTCATCGGCATTCGGAACATTGACATGCCGGGAGCACGCATTTGAATGATCGTTGTCAGGTAGTTGATCGATCCCATCATCGACGAGATGCCAACAAACACCATCGCCAACAACCACATCGTTTGCGGGTCGCCATTGAAAACGCTCAGCGGCGGATACGAAGTCCAACCGGCCGACGCACCGTAACCAGGCATAAAGAAACTGGCGATGATGCACGCGAACGCGGGCCACATGAACCAATAACTGAGCATGTTCAACCGCGGAAACGCCATATCTTCGGCGCCGATCATGAGCGGAATCAAGTAATTCCCAAACGCACCAGCAAGCACAGGAATGATCACGAAAAAGATCATGATCGTCGCGTGCATCGTGAACAGCATCGTGTAAAACTCGGGCGAGATCTGCCCACCTGTCTCGGCAAACAACATTGGCCCAAAAATTGGCATGTCGGTCCACGGCCAAGCCAACTGCCAGCGAACACCAAGCGCCAACAAGCCACCTACGAAAAACCAGATCAAAGACGAGAACAAAAACTGCAGCCCAATGATCTTGTGATCCGTTGCGAACACGTAAGTCCAAATGAAACGGGAAATCACATTCCCTTTCACATGCGTGGGTCCAACCGAATTGTCAACGACGTCTGACATTAATTGTCTTCATTCAATAGGTGGGCGGGCGCTGGCAAATTTGAAGCGGACAAAGTAACTGGCACCGAAGCAGCCACTTCAGGCGGCGAGTCAGTTTTGTACTTGGGCGAATACTGATCGGTTTGCTCAGCCAACCAAGTATTGAATTCAGGTCGGCTGACAAAGCGGAGATCAGCTTTCATTTTGTAGTGCCCCCAACCGCAAAGCTCAGTACAAATGATTTCGATGTCGGCATTTTCCTTGGAGTTGAACCAGACGAACTGCGTCATACCGGGAACGATGTCTTGCTTAAGCCGCAGCTCAGGAACGTAAAAACTATGAATCACGTCGCGGCTTTCAAGCTGCAACACAATGTCTTCGCCAGCAGGCAGGCACAGCAAGTTTTCGATATAAACATCGTCTTGCGTTTCCACGATCCCATCGGCTCCTGCGTAATAGAACTCCCAACCAAACCGTTTTGCTTTAACCATCACCATTGGCGGGCGTTCAACCGTCTCACCGTTAACGGTCATCACAGGGCGGACCATTTTATTTTCCGTCCAGGACTTCATTTGAAAGAAGGCCAGAAAAACCAGAATCAAAGCTGGAATGATCGTCCAGATGATTTCAAGTTTCGTGTTGTGGTGAATGTAAAGTGCTTTGCGGCCATCAGAATGTTTGTCGTCGAACTTCCACAACGCCCAAGCAATCGTCAATCCGGTGCCAAGCAAAATGAAAGCCGACAACAAGTGAATTCCGTTAAACAACTGGTCGATCGTATCGCCAGATTCGCTTAACGATTTCGGAAGCCACGCTGATCCAAACGGAGTCACTTCCCACATCGCCATCAGGAACGTAACGACGCCCAGAACGGGGACGAGGAAAAACAGGATGCTCCAAAAACGACTCATGATCACCTGGCGATTTGTTTGTCGTTGACGGGGCGAGATTCACGATCCGCGTTTGCGCCCGTGTAAGGAAGCGAGCGAAGATACGCCACGACCGACCAGATTTCTTCCGAACTCAACGCCGACGCGGCAGGCATCGGCGTGCCTTCGATTCCATTTGCGATTCGCAAATAGATATCGTTTGGCAGTGATCCACCGCGATAAACTCCCAAATGCAAATTACGTGGCCGAATCGGACGAGGGGGCAGGGCACCAAGTTTTAGAAAATCTTGATACGTACTGGCATCAAACGGATCGACGTGAGCCGTCCAGTCCTTAGTCCAAACATCAAAATCGACTTGCCCATCACCATAAGCCGTTTCGCCATGGCACTGCATACAGTTACCAGTGGAAAAGAAAACGTCTTTGCCTTGCGAAACAAACTGATCGTGATTGGCATGCTGCGGATTGAACGCGGCGGGAGCATCTGGAATTTTGGTGACTTTCTTTTTCGGTTTAAGCCATCGCTTTACAATACTTTGCCGAAGTCCTTCGTCGAGAATCGTGTAGATCTGGTCGTCAAATTCTTCGAGGTCGTCCTCGGACGGTTCTTCGCCTTCTTTTGATTTCGAGATCAAACTGTAATCAATTAGCGAGCCACCATCCAAGCTCGCAAGTTGCTCGATCAAAAAGTGTTCAAACTGTCCGCGGATCGTCAAATATTTGACGTACTCTACAAGCGATTGCAGTTCGTCATCGGGCAACGTTCGAAAGGATGGCATCGCCGTACCAGGAATTCCGTTCTTCAGAATTTTGGTCAAGTCATGGTCGGTAGGCGGCTGGCGAAGCGGCGTTGATTTGTATTTGAAATAGCCCAAACGAAAATCACGCGGATAAGGATTCAAAATGGAAGCGGTTGGTCCGGCTCCATCGCCCGTGATGCCGTGGCAGTGAGCACAGTGCTCGCGATAAAGTCCGCCATGCGTTCCGCTGCGGTCGCTTTGAACTGGCCCGGCCGAATTGGCGAGGTTTTCGATACTGATGATTTTGTGACCAGGATCTTCGTCGCCGAGGAAGAAAGGAAACTCTGGCTCGTCTGGCGTTCCAAATGTTGTTTTGAGGATCGTGCCGATCTCGGCGCCGTAGCCATCCTCGAACGGCTCGCCTGCACGTTTTTCCTGGCTGAGCATTTTCACGGAGTTAAGACGAAATTCCGGAGGCGCTGATTTTTCACATCCGGACGACGTGATCAATACGATCGCCAACAGCGCCGTCAAACGGCACGCCGGTAGCACGATAAACTGAAAAACCTGTCGCAAGGAACCGCCAACCGAAGGTTGGTCCGTAGATGGTGAACGTGACTGAAAAAAAGCCACTTTTGAAAGCCAATATCTGCCCTATATTCTCGCTGAAATTGACTTTTTGTCGAGCGGACAAATTGTCGCAATAAACATGGCAAATCCTTACCTAATAACCGCTTTAGGTTGGCTGGCTTAACACTGTTCAAATTGAGTAGAAAACACGGGTCGGCGAGCACCGTTTTTCACAGGGCTATGGGCACCGAGTTTTTGCTCCAAGGGGTAAAGAATTTCCCTTTCGGCGAGACGATGATCGTCGTATCAGTGCCTGCGGGTAACGCGTTCTAGGCGGCAAAGCTATACGCCAGCAAGAAAAACAAGCCCGACAACCAGCGCAATGCCAGCAACGCAGCCTCCGACGGTTCCGAAAAAGCAAACCATCAGCATGCCGACTGAATAAACCACCGCCGACAAGAACTTTTTTAAACTCTGTTTACCAGTACCAAAAACATTCGACATCAAAATCATCCCCCATCCGCTCCATATTCCCAAACAGCAAACAATCAAAGGTTCTCCCAAACTTTCTTCGAGATTGTAGGCGCCAAATGAAACAGCGAACGAAAACGTGATCAGAAACAGATGAAGGATTCGAAACTGGATAAACTCAGGTTGTTGCTCAACGGCAGACTTCATTCTATTCCCACTCAAACTTTTTCATCTCTTCTTTCAACACATCGACTTCAGCCTGACTGTAAGTCGCCTCCGGTGCCATTGGCCGCTGGTAGCATCCAGACACTACGACGGACAAACTTACGGCCACAAGAAGACAGACCGTTTTAAGATGGCAACATGCGATTGAGCAAAATTTGATTTGAGGGGCAAGCATTTTTGGGACTTAGAGGATTGGCTACAAAAAAACCTTGGGTCAGTATTCTAACTCAAGGAAATGTTCAAGTTTAATTAATTTGTCTGAAGCGAGATTTTACTTCGCCAGAATTTGGTTAATTATTCCTGCTGCGGAGCTGGAAATAGAATCAATAGAGCTCCATGATCAATAGAGACTTGATGCGACGGTGTGCGAGCCGCTTACTTCAGCGACCTTTCCATCAACTTTGCCAGTTTAGGCAATTTGTCTTTCGCTGCATCGACTTGCTTTCGGTTCGCCCTTGCACCCGCCTTGAGCAATTGGCGAACCATTTTTTCGTCTTCGTTGTCAATTGCTAAGTCCAAGACACCCGGACACAGGTTGGGATCGGCTCCGTGCTTCAAAAGGATGGCGACCAAACCTTGTTCAGTTCCATTCTCGGCTGCCAATTCCAAGAGCCGTTTTTTGTCACTGTTGCTGTAGAACGCCCAAGGTGCATGATTGGCATCGAAGCCTGTAGAAAGCAACGCCTTGAGTCGTTCAGCGCTCGTAAAGTCCATTGCTCCAAAGATGACTTTCTTGGTGACTTTGGCTCCGGATTTGAGGAGCAGCTTGATCAATTTGACAACTTCTTTTTCTTCGTATTCATCATAGGCTACTGACGACGCGGCTTGGCAGAACACTTCTTCGGTCAATTTTGCACCAGCATCAAGGAGGACCTTGACGGAGCCAGCAAACGAATGACCGGCGGCAAGCTCCAATGGCGTCTTTTTAAAATCATTTTTGGCATTAGGATTGGCGCCATGCTTAATCAGGAGTTTCACAGATTCTTTGTCGTTGAGAATGCACTCTCGGTGTAGCGGAAGGCCCGAATCATACTTTTTGCTTTTTGCGCTGGCAGAGACGCCTGAATCCAGAATCAGTTTGACGCATTCTTTGTTTTTGCAGCAATGAATGGGGGCATCTTCATCTTCGCGAGGGAATTCCGGTTCCGCGCCATGGTCAAGCAGAAGACAAGCCAATTTTGAATGTCCCTGTTCTACGGCGCACGTCAATGGAGTTTGGCCTTCGACCAAATAGCTGTCACCGCCGGACAAATTTTGCCAATGGTTCAGATTGACTTTCCCCAACAGAGACTCGACCTTTCGTATCTTGTTGTTGTAAATGGCAAGCAACAAATCCTTGAATTCCTTTTTGGAACCTTTTGGCTGATTTTTGACCATCGCCTTTTTCCAACCCCCGACCAACTTTTTCTGATCGGGTTTCCAAGTCGATGGCGTTTTGGCAAGTCCCTTTGTCTGACTGACTATGACTTTCGAAAGGCAAGTCTCAACGCCAAAACCTGACGTCTCACAAAAGTCATCAAAGCATCCCTCGCCAACACCATCACTCCATTGCCCGACGGTATCGTCCTTGATTCGCTTCAAATCAGATTTGGAAATTTCGACTGGAGAGTCGTAGTCGGTGATGATAAAGAGCTTTTTGGTTTGCTTGTCCAATTCACAGCGAACGAACCCACCCGACAAAGTCAGCCCAAAATCGTCGGCATATTCGAGCAGGCTGTCATCCGTGTGCATAAAACCGTCCAGCAGTTTCAAGTCTACGGGATCTTTCGTTCGTTTATTTTTAAAATTGAAGATCGGAAGTTCGGCTTTGACTTCGACAAGAAACTGCTTTGATTTTTTTGCAGTTTGTTTTCTGGAAACCTTCTTGCTTGTTCGCTTTGCGGACTTGGGTTGCTTCGCGGCTGTTTTGGTTTTCGTTTTTTTGGTTGGTTTTTTCGCAACGCTCTTTTTTGCAATCGGCTTGCGGGTCGGCTTCTTTTTGCTCGACGAGCCGACTTCTTTGTAGCCTTTCCCGGTTTTCTGATCGATCAATTTTTGGCAAGCGGTTTTTGCTTTTTCCGGGCTTGGGAATTCCTTTGTCTTCGTCTGCCCTTTGGAACCAATCCGACCATACACCACGGTATGGTTGCTGCCATTTAATTCAATACACCAGAACTTTTCGGACGTTGCATCCCGATACTCAAATCGACGTTGTTTTGCCATGGGATCGATCCTCTTGGTATTCAATTGGTGGCATCATTCGGCTGGGCAGGAGACCGCTTTATTAGACGACGCACGTATCGGCTGGCACGTTCAATACGATTAGCCACATCAAAAACGTCTTCGCGATCAAATGGTCTTTGACATCCAAATCGCAGCCAGTTTCGGTGGTGTCATCGGATTCTCACGAAAACGTCAACGCCGCGGTACGAAAGCACAAGCTGCGTATGTAGATGGTCGAACTGATCGCTTTCGATTGAATTATGAAACGTCGCGATGGCAACACTGTTTGTTTGAATCGCAAACGCGAATAGCGCATACCGATCGAAAAAACTCAGCACCGAAAGATGGCTCGCGTTGAGTCGAAACTTTGGTTAGTCGTCACCTTCCAAAGCTTCGGCTGGCACAGTGATCACGCCCAAGTCAACGACTTCGCCTTTTTTGATTTCGACGTCAAAATATCCACGTCGCTTATCTGGCGTGTATCCATCAAGTTTCGCCATATTCAAAAAGCCAGTCTTTTTGTGCCAAAGCTGGAACGAATACGTTCCCGGCGGGATATTTTCCATTGTAAATTTCCCGTCAGCACCACTGATGGCGACGTATGGGTTGTCGCGGACGAACAAGATCGAGTCCATCCACTTGTGGATGTCGCAAACGACCTTACCAGGAAAACGATCGTCGTCGGCTTCCGCATCAAGCTTTAGGTCTACCGACTTGTTTGCCGGCAGACTGATATTATGCTCTTCGCCGGACGTCAAAGTGATGTGGCAGTTATGCCCCACAGCGTCGCTGTTTTTTAGAATCAACGTTGACCCCGTGCGAACGAAAGCTGCTTTGGGAGTGAAACGGCATTTCACGTTGTCCAAAGTCAATTTGACATCCTTGGCAGCGTCGTACTGCGAATGGAATTTCGTTGGAGCGTCTTTGCTTCCACGACCAAGGTACATGTAGATAAAAACGTTTTTTAGTTCGTTTTTATCGCTGACCAAAATCCCATCGTCTTTCGGGATTTCGCCATCGACCAAGCAAGCGGCTTCGTCAGCGGAACCTTTGGCAGGCTCGACTGGATTCTCGGGAGCCTTTCCCTCGACGACGAATTGGCCAGTCAGATTTCCCCACTCGGCATCTTGAGCAACGCCTGTATTTGCAAATCCGAAACTAATAACGGCAGTTGAAATAGCCAGAACAAAAAGTGCACGCTTCATTAATTCTTCCAAGATTGATTTTGTTTTGAGGGTGACCATTAATAATCGTCGTGTGCTAATTACTAAACTGGTCTCATCTATTGGTTAGATGTTTAAGGTTACATGACTATTGTATTTAGTCCAGTAATTGATCAATTTTCGAGCAAAATCGCTTTTGAATCGCTCCGTTTTAAGGGCCAAAAACGCTCAACGCTGCCCCTGTGATTTGTCCCTTAAACGCGTAAAATCACTAACGCTCCTAATCGAGTATTACTCAGATTATCGCATTAAACGCGGAGCAAACCCCCGCACAAAACGCGGTAACGCTTGGAAAAGCTCAGCATGCATTCTCCAACTTGGCTTCAATTCACTTCAATTTCGCATATACGGTCGGCAATAGTTCTATGAAAGTTTTGGTAGTGGGTGGTGGTGGACGCGAGCATGCCATCGCTTGGAAAATAGCTCAAAGCTCACGAGTCGAACGCGTATTCGTGGCGCCCGGAAATGCTGGCACGGCAACTGATGCCGAAAACGTAGATATTGCGGCCGACGACATTCCCGCACTGGTCACTTTCGCAAAAGAAAACAAAATCGGGCTGACTGTCGTTGGCCCTGAGGTTCCGCTTTGTGATGGAATCGTAAATGCGTTTGATGACGAAAAACTCAAAATCTTCGGGCCTTCAAAAGACGCCGCTCAACTCGAAGCCAGCAAAGTTTTCTGCAAAAACGTGTTGCGCTCCGCAGACGTGCCAACCGCAGACTTTCATGAATTCCGCACCGCTGAATCGGCCGAGCGATTTATCAACGAGCGTTACAGCGAAACGCCAAACGATGTTCCATTGGTTGTCAAAGCCGACGGACTGGCGGCCGGCAAAGGCGCGATCGTTTGCGGCACGCGAGACGAAGCGTTAGAAGCGATCGACATCATCTTGCGTCAGCGCCAATTTGGGGCCGCTGGCGATCGAATGATTATCGAAGACCGATTACAAGGCGTCGAAGCGAGCATCCTTGCGATCACCGACGGTCGCACGATCCTGACACTCCCTCCCGCCGAAGATCACAAACGCGCACACGATGGAGACGCCGGCCCCAACACAGGCGGCATGGGAGCCTATTGCCCAACGCCATCGATTGATGAAAAAACATTGCGCTGGGTCGAGGAAAGCGTACTCGTTCCAACGGTACATATGATGAAGCGAAAACGAAATCCATTTCGCGGCATTCTTTATGCCGGCATGATGTTAACGCCACAAGGCCCAAAAGTTCTCGAGTACAACGTCCGTTTCGGCGACCCTGAATGCCAGCCCGTTTTAATGCGATTGAAAACCGACCTGGTTGATTTGCTTGAAGCCACCGTCGATCGCAAACTTTCAGAAATCGGGCCATTGGAATGGGACGATCGTCCTTCCGTTTGTGTTGTGATGGCTTCTGATGGCTATCCCGCAAAATACGAAAAAGGAAAAGTCATCCGGGGACTCGAAGAAGCCGCTTTGATCGAAGACGTAAAGGTCTTTCACGCCGGCACAAAGTTGGATGCTGATGGAAAAGCCATCACCAACGGCGGCCGCGTTCTCGGCGTGACAGCCATGGGCGATTCAGTTGCAACCGCAAAACTTCAAGCTTACAAAGCCGTCAAATGTATCCGCTGGGAAGGTGCCTGGTGTCGCAAAGACATCTCCGACAAAGCGATCACGATGGTTTAGTTGACTCGCTGAATAGACGAATCCAGAAAACCAAAAAGACGAAACAAAAAAGGCGACCGAAATTTATCGGTCGCCTTTTGTTTTTCATTTGCCGCCAAAGAAAGACATTGCTTGCTCTGATCAGGCTTTAAACCTTGGACATCATTTGTCTGACCGGTCTTTTTTCATTTCGCGAATTTCTTGACGTAGCTTTTCCATTTCGGCACGCAGAATTTCGACTTCTGTCATTTCTGACTTTTTCGTTCGAGACTTTCTCTTGTCTGATTTTTCTGCCGCTTCGACTAAATCAATCATCCAATCTGATTTCTTTTCGTTCGAATTTGATTTCTGGCCTTTTGTGCGTCCAGTGCTTTCTTGTGAACTGCGATTCGACCGACCGTCTTTGCGTTGCCACCTCAATGAGTCCTGTTTTGATTTGGCACTTTGAGGTGAATTGAGGTCCAGGTTCTTTCCATCAATTCGTTTGGGCGAACGGCTATCGCGTCGACGCGTCCTTTCCACGTCCTTGTTGAAATCGCCTTTGATCGCTCGCGATTCCTCGCTTGAGCGTCGCAGGTCTTCGTTAAACTGGCGAAGCGATTCTTCATGCCGAGTTTTTTCACGTTCGATTTTTTCAAGAATCTGATCGCGACTGGGAACATCGGCGCGTGAACGGGAAGCTGGTCGATCTTTGGATTGCAACAAACGTGCATCGCGAATCGTTCTAATGACTTCTTCAATCCGCTCACGTTGAGCAGGCGTCGTTTTGTCATTTTTCAGCAGCCGCTGAAGGGCTTCAATTCGAGGATCGGATTTCGAATCTCTCCGGCGGGCATCTCGGCGCCGCTGGGGATCATCGGAAATATTCCGACCAACATCTTCTTTGAATTGCCCAAGGGCTCGACTGAGTTCACGAGCTGTTCGCTCAATCGTTCGACGTTCGTCACTGTCTTCTTCAAGCACCTCGATGACTTCACCGAGTGGTTTTTCAAAAGCGTTTTGGGCGAGGTCACCGAGTTCACCAAGACTTTCCCAAGGTGCTTCGCTGAGTTCTCCCAACCCTTCTTCCATTGCGCGGTCGACCAACTGACCAAGCGGCATTTTGCTGAGCATCTTAAGATTGCGCTCAACCAACTCGCCAACATTGTCAGATTGGATACCATCGCGTTCAAGACGATCAGCAAACCTTTGGAGGTCGCCTTCGTAACGTTGGGCCCACTGGCCCCAGATGTCTTCCTGCTCTTCGGCGAGACGTTCTACCGAGCGACCAAAACTCTTGCTCCAGCTTTCCCAGTCGTCAGAATATTTTTCCGACCACGCGTCAAGCTCTTCAGAATTTTCTTCCGCCCAACGCTCGAAAGTCCGACTAAACTTTTCGGCGGACGATTCAAGCTGCCGTAGCAACGCTTCGACTTCCGCACCAATGTCTTCGCCAGCCAGATCGAGTGCTTCTTCGATCGTTCGTCGATTTCTTTCCGACAATCGCTCCTGGGCTTTGAGTTGCATGCCCGAAGTGATTTGGAGGAAGGCAAGGAATGCCACCAGAAATGAGACTTTTTTCACAACTTACTCCGTAATTAATATGAAGCTATTGTGCATTGTTCGCTTGCATTGACCGGATATTGGCTTTGAATTTGAAAGATTGAGAAAAAAATTTTGATCAGGGCGGAAACATCAAAAAGGCGGGCATTAGCATTATTCACCGATAGTAGCACGATTCTCCGAATCGTTTTTTGCCTGGGTTTCGATTCGGAGAATCGAGCTACTTTCTGAGATTCTTACAAAACCCCAACATTTCGGAACGATAGTAGCTCGACTCTCCGAGTCGTAACTCACTTCAACTCACTTCGATTTTCGATTCGGAGAATCGAGCTACTATCCCGATAATTCATCATCGCTGAAACCAAACTCCTCGGCCCAATCAACATTTTTGAGCGAATCCGGAACGTCTTTTTCTTCCACATTCGAATCCGAGGAATCCAATCCGCCATCCGCCCCATCCACCCGAGGAGGCAGTTGCTCAAGTTCATCAAACCAAACATCACTGTCGATCGGAGTGGCTTTTCGACGCAGTGCCGCCCGGTGAAGACGATGGTCACTTGAAACGACAGTCAAATTTTTGGGCGTAGAGTTCTTTTGAATCAACTCTTCGATCAACGAATCCGCGTCTTCATATTCGACAGCAAACACAACAGTGATGCCGGACTTTTTCGAGATCGAATGATCCTCTTTGATCGGCAGGGTGCGAGCATCAAAAACAACCGTCACCGTGGCACACTCCGATTTCGAATACCGCGTAGCGATCGCAGCAATGAGTCGTGCCCGCGCACGTTCAAGCGAAAGTGAATCTCGAGATCGCCCTTCCAAGCCACACTGGAACACAAGATTGTAACCGTCGATCAGACAACGGCACTCGTTGAGTCGATACTCTGGTTTCATACTTGGTTCATGGTTTTCAAAAAAAAAAGCGAATGTGCAATCGACATTCTACTGCTTTTCGCTCAACAACCGACCCCGGATTTGCGCATAAAAAAAGCGGCAACCAAAAAGTTACCGCTTTTAAAATTTTGTCTTGTCCGCAATCGTTTAACGACGGCGACGACTGAGTAGCCCAGTCAATCCAACCAAGCCAAGGACAACCATGCTACCTGGCTCTGGCACAGCGTCGCTACGCAATGTAAAGTTGTCGGCGCCAAAATCTTCGTCGCCGGCATTGAGGTTGATTGTCAACCGCAAGTCAAGTGTTGTACCAGTCCCGGCAATCGCCCCAGTGAAATTTTGAGCCGCGTTGCCTAATTGCACTCCATCGTTAAAGAAGAAACCATTGACACTGTCGCCACTCGTAAAAGCACCTGGCGTAAACTCGAGAATAGTCACGTACCCGCCACCATCAATTTGGGCTTCAACAAACAGTTGATCAGTTGCATCAATGTCACCGGGGGCGTCAAAAAATTCTGCAAAATCACCAGCAAACTCGAGGCCAGTTCGGCCAGTGATATCAATTCCTGTCCAATCTACTGTTACTGGCAGTGACGCGCCTTCACCGTCCAAATCCATCCCAGTGAGAATGCCACCAACAAAACCGGTATACGCCTTCAGGCCAGAGGGAGTTGAATCCCCACCCCAATCGTCAGCAGTCCCGCCCAAACCAAAAAAATCGTCTCCGGTGCTGACATCGTCATCAGAAAAGAATGGCGTGCTGGTCGTAAAGCCAGATGAATCATCAAAAGTTTCGGTGAAAAACACGTCTGCGTTTGCCGAACTTGTTATTGCCAAGATCACGATGAACGCTAGTCCAACTGGAATTAATTTCATAACTCACTCTTGTGGTTTGTGCAGAGAATTCCTCAACGAATTGAGGCAACGTTTTGAGAGAATAAAACGGTGGGTCAGATCAGTAATAATGTTAAATCTTCACGCCCTTTCAAATAAAGGGGGTGTAAATCAAAGCAGGATGACCCATTTTGATAAACAATAGCACTCCGTTAAGCACTGTAAAGAATTTTCTCACCATATATTTGATTTTTAGGCGTTAAAATCGCCGATCACTCAAAAGCTGGTCGTTTTTCAATATACTTTCCAGGAACTAATCAAAAATAAGGCTGCAACTTTGTCGACTCAAAATCCTCTATCCGATTCGAAAACAAAAACGGTTGCCACCGTAGGCCCAGCCAGCGGTTCTCCTGAAATGCTGAAAAAACTTATGCATGCCGGGGCTGATGTTTTTCGGATCAATATGGCTCACGGTTCGCGCGAGTCACATACCCAAGCCGTCGCCAACATTCGAGCGGCATCCAAAGAGACCGGTCTTCCAGCGGGCATATTGGTTGACCTTGCCGGACCAAAAATTCGTTTGGGACAACTCACTCAAAATCCGCTTGTCATTCATAACGACCAGGTCGTGCGTTTCGTTCGCGGCACCGAGTCCAATGCCGATGACGAATTGACCTGCAATTACGAGCCGTTGATCGATGAAGTTTCAGTTGGAGACGCAATCGTTCTCGCCGATGGATTGGCAAGATTGTCAGTCACCGAAAAAGGAAGCGACCACTTGGTTTGCACAGTCGCTGATGGCGGTAGCATCCGTTCACGCCAAGGCGTCAATCTCCCAGGGACCAACCTAAGCATTCCGGCATTGGGCGACGTCGATAAAGACAATGCCGTTTGGGCAGCCGAACAAGGCGTCGATTTTGTCAGCATCAGCTTTGTTCGCAATGCGAAAGAAGTCGAAGAACTCAAATCCATTTTGGCTGAAAACAGAAGCCAGGCACTTGTGATTTCAAAAATTGAAAAACGAGAGGCGCTTGAGGAATTGGATTCCATCGTCGCAGCAACAGGCGGCGTCATGGTCGCGCGCGGTGATCTTGGTGTGGAAATTGATATCGAGAAAACGCCCGGTGCACAAAAAAAGATTATCAAAGCTTGCCTGAAGCATCGAAAGCCCGTCATCGTCGCGACACAAATGCTTGAAAGCATGCACTCCTCGAAACAACCGACTCGCGCCGAAGTCACCGATGTCGCCAATGCGATCCTTGATGGTGCGGACGCCTGTATGCTTTCCGGAGAAACTGCAATTGGCAGCTACCCCGTCGAAGCCGTCACGATGATGAACAAAATCATGGCCGAAACGGAAAAATCACTGAGTGATTCGAGTTCGAAAATGACTGCGTTCGACGAGCCGTGTGGCTGGCCAGTTTCCGACGCGGTTATTTTTGGGTCAGCTCAAATCGCAAAAAGAATCTCGGCAAAAATGGTGGTCATCGCCAGTCGAGAATCTCAAACAGCGTTGCTTAAGTCCAAACAGCGCGATCATATTCCAACAGTATGCATCACCGATCACCCAAAATCGTATAACCAAATGGCTCTGTTTTGGGGAGTCACACCTGTGCTTTGCCCGGATGAAATCTCTGACGTCCGCCTCCAAAATTTCATTAACACATGGGCCAAAGACAAAACCGATCTGGAAAAGGGTGATTCAATCGTGATTGTTACCGACACCGAAGTGCTCCCCGGCGTGCACGATTCGGTTCTGGTTGCACGACTTGATTAAAAAACCCATTTGCCAAACCGTTTCGCGCGTGGCGGCCGTTCGCTGGTCTCGCTTACTTCAAAAAAAAAAAGCCCGTCCAAATGGTAATGGACAGGCTTTTGTCTGCGAAAAGCTGGCTGATGCTACGTACTTAGTTAGCGTTTTGGTTCATCGTACATTGATGATGTTGCCTTAGATTCACAGTTGATTCCCAATCGGTTAGCACGGCGTTTCCTTACGCAAGGACTTTACGCACTTGGTGTGCCAATGTTCGACGGAAGCAAGATATTTTCCGGCGCGAGTTTGGAAAATCGCTTTACAACCGATGCTTTGCGTTGGTTTGCATCACAAATAACCAACAATGCACAGTTGGTCTTGGAATGCCAGCACCATTGAAATGGTAACAACGTGTAAGTCTTACACGGAGTTGTTACTTTGGTTCTCTTCCGCCCGCCCTTGAAGCAAGCCAACTGAAATCGCGTTGAACACGATCGCTTGCTTTTCAAACTCACGATCTTCGGCCTGTGTCCAAAACAAAATAAACCGCTCGTCGGTTCGAACAAATTGCAGCTGTGCTTTGACGAGGAAATCGAGGCAATAAAACAACGCTTCGACGCCGGATGTCTTATAAGAACCAAGCTCGCTTTCATAAGGAGTAATCTCGAGATCCTGATAGGTCTCCTGAAGTGTGTCCAAAATCTCCTTCAAAACTTCGGCTTCAACGGTATCAGCCGGGTAAACGTGCACCGTCCAAAGTCCACTTCCATCCGGCGTTTCAAGCGTAATCGAATGTGGCGATTCAGATTCCGATTCGTCAATCAGTTTCCAATTCTCCGGATAGAGAAAGTTCAATCCAAGTTTGTCGTAAACTGCCGTCATACTGATGCCTTTTATGTGTTCGTTGCCCAATGATCGGGCGATTATTCGTTTTTACGTGCAGAGATTCAAATTCGCTAGCAGCCGACGCAAGCTAATTAGCTTGTATCGCCGACCGTTGTTTATAAACAATTCCAATTTGTTTGACATTACGCGTCGAAACGAATAATCCTGCCGCCAAAGATCTTCCGATATGGTAACTAACGTGCGACGTTGATAGAGTCGCCGTGCGCCGCCATGTTTTTTGGCTTCGCGAAACCGTGGCAAGGAAGCTACAACGTTGCAGATTTTCAGTACCCAAAAACACAAACGGACCTATCGGCCCCAGCTTATATGCTTGGCGGGTCTGTTTTGTATTTTAGTATCCGGTTGCCAATCGTTTCATCCATTCGCGGAAAAAACGTATGGCCGATTAGCGTCTGCACGGCGATGGGCCAGCGGAGGATTGGAAGCTTTTCACAATGGCAAGCTTTCAAACGCCAAACGATTATTCTCTCGTGCCGCTGAACAAGATCCAAACGACTTTCGAGTCCGCGCCAATTTGGCACGAACGATCCACCAAAGTGGTGATCGCCAGGAAGCCATTTTGCATATGCAGCAGGCTGTTGATCTTTCCAATGGCGATCCAAAACTACAATTAGAGCTTGGCGAAATGTATCTTGAGGCTGGACAGTGGTTGCCGGCCCGACGCCAAGTCCAATTGGCGCTTGAGTCGAACAATCGCTTTGCTCCGGCGTGGGCGTTGAGTGGTAAAACGGAGAAAGCCAAAGGAAACTATGAGCAGGCCTTGGCGGATTTCCAAAAGGCGCTTGGGTACGATCCGGAACTCGAAGACGTTCAAATGTTGATCGTTGATACTTACGAAAAAATGGGCCAGCCTCTTCGTTCCCTTTCGGCTGTTGAGCATGTCTTAAGCAAGTACCCCGTCGACAACCAACCCGAACAAGCCGTCCTTGCAAAAAGTGTTGCGTTGATGCGTCTCAAACAATTGGGACCTGCGATTGATCTTCTTGAAACGGCCAGCCGCAAAGAGCAACCCTCCAGCGAGGTGTTCGTTCGACTTGGCCAAGCCCAATTGCTGGCCGGTCAAGTGTCGCAGGCAAGGTTAACCCTTAACATTGGCAAGCAAAAATACCCTCACATGATCGTGTTTGACCAGCTAGCCAACCAACTTCAATCTGCCAAGCAAGATGTGGCAGCAGTTGAAGGGTCCCTGTTGCGGTAGCTGGCAAAACTTTACGGGCTATGTTTGGGCTTTCAAAGTCATTATTTGCCAAGTCAGCCAGCGCTGAACCCTCATAATCGTACCAATTGATACCAAGCAATCTCCGGCAAACCAAGACAACGGATTCACGCCTTCGATTCTGACTTTTGTCGCTCCAAAAAGCCGATTAATCATATGTTCTTTATTGGAACTCTTTTCTTCCTGATGTGTTTTTGCAGAGACAAAACATGGCGACTGAAAATCGAACTTTTGGAACATCCGGCTCCCCCAATGAGCAAGCTGCATTTGTAGATCGGCGAATGTCCTCTGCAAAATCAGCCCCAGGCTTGGAGCGACGTCAGTTTTCGGACGGACACAGCGATCTTTCAGATGAAGCCGCAGAGCTTGGTACCGCGATCGATCAATACAAATTGATTAACCGCCGACGCTACATCACCTACGAAGAAATGCTTGCGATCATCAAAGGACTCGGCTACCAAAAGTAAGCCCGGCAAGCGGTTGATGCGACGTTGAGACGCAAACCGTGGCTATCGCCAAAACGGCTCATGGTTTAACCATCGACTCATGTGCCCAATGATGGCTCAGTATGCCCAGCCATTCACTTCTTACGCTGTTTGTTGATTGTCAATACACTCAAGCTACACTTTTGCGTGTTTCGAGTAACGAATATCGACCAGCCTAAGTGGACCGCTCAATCTAAATGAACAACGAACTCACTGAACAAAATATTAAAGAGGCATGGATTCGAATTGTCACCAGCATCGCTGAGCGTGGAGCCTCCAATGCCTTCAATCCTCCCGCATCCGACGAACAAATCTCTACCTTGGAGTCAAAACTGGGAATGTCACTCCCGCATTCACTCAGTGCGTTTCTGAGATGTCAAAATGGATGCAAAGACTACTCCGATCAACTCATTGTCGGGAAGCCATTCTTTTCCGCCTCCGAGATTGAGGAGCAATGGTCTTGCAATTGTGAAGTAGACGAGGGACCTGCACCTCCCGATAACATTGAATTGTCCGAGTTATGGTGGCATAAACGATGCATTCCGATCGCGGGTGCCGATAGTGATTGCGTATGTATTGATTCAAAAACCAACACGATCTACTCGCACAATCATGGAATGGGTGGTTTAAGCGGGCCAGACTTTCCATCTTTGGTGGAATGGCTGGCAGGCCTGGCAGATCGACTTGAATCCGGCGAAGGAGAGATCGAGGATGGAAAACTCACTACAGAACATTGGTAGTGATCCAGATATAAATTCGGAATTTAGGCGTACGTCGGTGCGCCGCTTTCCTCACGGGCTCCCAAACTCTCTAACGTTTAAGCGCACCCAGCGGCCCCTTAAGCAATGGATCGGTAAGTTGATCCATCCCAATCAAACCGATCGGTTTTCCCCTTGGGCCAACCACTCGAACGATATTTTCACGCGATGATTGCATTTGCAAAATCGTTTCCCCGAAAAGCTCACTCCAAGCAACATCTCTCAACGGCCTGACGATTTCCTCGCATCGCTTTACATCATGGTTGACCATCAAATCGACCGTACGAACGAAGCCGACGACGTTCGATTTTGCGCGGCTGAAAACGGGGATCTCGGCAATGCGTTTTTGACGGGCGAATTTTAACGCGGCTTCTTTGGTGGACTCGAGCTTAATTGCTTGCACGCGTCCGATGGGAGTCACAAATTCGCCAATCGGTTTGGCCGCGACCAGGAAAAAGTTTTGCCCCAGATGACGCTGAGTGGGGTGAAGGATTCCGGCTTCTAATCCGTCTTCGAGAACTTGCTGCAATTCGTTTCTAGCCAGCGTCAAACGGACTTTTTCAGGTGACTGTCCAAGTAACCGTTCAAGCAATCGCCCCATGCCCCATAACACGGCGGCAACCGGCGCAAAAATGCAGGTGAACAACAGGAACAGTGGTGCGGCCAATCGCAGCAGAAAATTGGGGGCTTGGTAGAACAAATTTTTTGGAAGCAATTCACCGTAAACGAAAAGCAATGGAGCCATCATGATCGGCGCCAACATTTCGGCCGCGCTTGAATCGGTTGCTTGCCGAGTTAGCAACACGATGGCCAAACTCGTCAAGTAATTTGCGACGTTGTTTCCAATCAATGTCGTGGCGACAAACAAAGTTGGATTGTTGATCAGTTTGATCAAATACCGCGACACACGGTCTCCATCGAGTCCAGCGATGACCACACGAACACGACTTGCGCGGTAGAACCCGGTTTCGCTTCCACTAAAAAATGCACTTAGAAAGATGCCAATGACAAGCAGTAAAAAGGAGAACACAATCACGACGCGTCCTCCGTTGGTTCGATGATTTGAACTTCAACCAACATGCTCCCGCGTTGTGCGGCTTCGATAACCAAAAATTGAAGTGGCCCCCACTCGCACCGGTCGCCGACTTCTGCCAAACGTTGAACAGACTCCTGGATGACGCCACCAACGGTGACGCTAACGGTTTCCGGGATTTCGACTTCCAGACGTTTTGCCAACTGGCGCAGGCTCATGATTCCCGCGACCTGCCATTTGTCGTCGCTGACCTTTACCAACGGCGGCATGTCTAGCAAACGTTCGCTACGACTGGGCGAGTAGACAAACACGGTTTCAAGAATATCTTCGATCGTCAAAATCCCAATCGTGTCGCCAAACTCATTGACGACAACGGTGACCTCTCGTTCGCGATGCGACATTTTCTCAAGTGCATCAGCAACGGTGGCACACCAAGGCAGATACAAAACCGATTCGGCAAATCGTTCGAGGTTGTCTTCTTCAAGTTGATACTGATTGTCCAACCGAATGGCTTTTTCGATTTCCTCGCTATCCGATTCAGTCACCAGCAAATAACCGCTGGGAGGAACGACTCCATTGAGATCGGATAGTTTGACGGGCGGACGAAATGATTCAAATTGAGTTCGTGGGCGCATCCATTCTTCGACTCGGATCGTGGAAAGCTGAACAATGTTTTGCAAAACGGCTTGCTCTTGCTTGATCAATGCGGCGTCTTTTCCCGAATGTTCGATCGCTCGTTCGAGATCAGTCACGTCCATAAATGGCTCTGGTTTAAACCCAGGCCAAATCAGGCGGCGAGAAATCAGGTTGACTGAACGCAACATTGGCATGAGCGGATCGACAACGCGGACGGCCCACGAAAGAGGCAAACCAACGAGCGCAGAGAGGCTTCGCGGTTTAAGTACGGCAAAGCTTTTAGGCAACATTTCGCTGAGGAAAATAATCGCCAACAGTGAAACGACCGCGAACGTTACGGCTGCGGTTTGGCCCATTGAAGCGTCTTGTTCCAAGCGAATTGCGCACTTGGAAGAGATCGCAAAATAGACAATGTTGATGACGAGATTCCAAAACAAAACCGCCGACAAAAGTCGATCGGGATCTTTAAGCAGAATCGCTGCGGCTTGCTCGGCACGACTGCCCGATTTCATTTCACGTCGATCGCGTGCTTGAAGATAAAACAATGCCGCTTCGCTTGCGGAAAAAAATCCTGAGCAAGCCATAAGAACCGCCATGGCAATCAACCATGGCAATAACTGCATCAAGCTATCCATTCTCAGCCGATTTTGAACGTCCAGTTGAAACGAGGAATTCACTTAAGCGTGGAATGACCATCGCAGTTGTTGCGAATCCGTAGGTAAAGCAAACCACCAACAAAACGGAAAAGTATTTTCCCAGCAGCAAACTGGTAATCGAATAGAACATCGCAATCGGAAGCAAACCCGATGCCATGACCAGTGCTGCAGACGGAGTGTTCCAGCCAAGTGCCACATACAACCCGATCGCGCCACCCACGATACAGGCGAGGAACGGCGTCAATTGAGCTTCCGGGTTTCCAGTAAACGAAACCATCATGAACATGGCTGTCACCACGCCAAGAAACAAGAAGAACACCGTGCCGAGGCTGACGGCAATCGATTGTCGACTGGCGGAATAAGACATCCCGCAATGAATACCCAACATTGCAACGAATACCACGAGCACCAGGAAACCGATGAAAACGTAAACCAGATTTTCTACGCTGATCGCCCCGTTGTACCACAGGAATCCGCATATTAAGAGCGGCAGCAATATCATGTCCAAAACGACGTACATCACGCCAAACAGCTTCCCGAATAGAAATTCTTTGGGTGAAATATCGGTCACCATCAGTAAGTCGAGCGCCCGTCCATCTCGTTCGGTTGTCACCGACGTTACGGCCAATGCGTTGATCATGACGATACTGACCAATAAAAATGGAGCCAATGGTTTCGCGACGGCGGGGATCGTTACACCTTCATCCGCGGTGACACGTGTTGCTTCGCCAGAGCTGACGAGCAAATAAATCGCGAAGAACACGAACGCGGCCAACAACCAGTACGACGCGCGGATGAACAAGATCTTTTTGCCATAGGCCCACGTTCTCATTTCGCGCCACAGCACGGGATTGTCCCAAACTCGGCGGCTTTTTTTGCTGGCCGACCGCGCTCGATCATCAACATGCCCGCTTCGCAAACCTTCTGATTGCTCAACGACTTGCCGGGCCACTGCCGCATCCGATTGCTTTTCAACATCGGCGTTCTGACCATCGAGAACGACTTCACCTGTGAACAAGTTGACTTGAGCGCTTTCCTCAGACTCTTGCTGGCCTTGGCGAACATCGCGGCTTGGGTTCCATCGTCGCACTTTCAAGATTGCCAAACTGCAAAGACAGACTGCAATCAACAGAGACACGACCAAGTAAGGAGCAACGGCAACCTGCCAAGTGTTTGAAACCGTTGGATGGCTGGCGGCAAGGATTGCCTGAATCGGACTCGCCGCGCCGGAAATTTGATCGGCGGAGAATCCGAATAACTCAAAACCGGCCAGCCGAATGCCTTCGAACAAACCGATCCAAAACACGATGACCATCGCGACGAGAGCCAACGTCTGAAATGTTTTCTCACGCCACAGCGCTACGGTCGCACCGAGGCTTCCCGCAGCCAGCGCGGTTGCAGCTGTCACGGCGAACGTCCAACCGACTTGCTCAAACGATGTTCCACCGAAAAGAACGATCAGCATAAAAATCGGCAAACTCGTGATCAGCATCACGCCGATGCTTAGCAAACTTGCAAATAGCTTTCCCAATACCAATTCGCTGTTGGTCAGCCGGCTCATTAAAAGCAAAATCAGAGTCTGACGGTCTTTTTCGATCGCGATATTGCTCGCCGCCTGGATCGCAGAAAGAAATACGATCATCGCAAGTTGAATGGGAGCAAGAATCTGGAACAACACGGTTCCAAATCGTGCCATGTCGCCAACGTTTCGGATGCTTTGAGTTCCAAGCAGAGTCATCCAAGCGGTACACATCAGCACCAAAAGTGCGATCGCGTAAACGGTCCGCATGATGTAGTGGCGTGCACGACGGGGCGCAACGGCCGCTTCACGTGAAAATACTGGACCGACTAACAACTGAGAAATACTCCGACAACTTTGAGAATTTAAATCGAGATTATAACCCGAGAAAATAAAATTCGGAGTACGCAACCTCAGCGCAAAATCGCTTTCATTCTTGATCCTACGCAAACGGTGGGAATTAGGTTCCTTGTTAATTCAATCTTGGAGTGATGCCTAATCCTCGCGAAGGCTGAAAACGTCTGTGGCGGTCGACCACCTCACCAAAATTCGAGTCGCCATTTGGTCTCACTTGGTCAGTTGGATTGCCTGTGAAAACTCCATATTCCGGAATTCTGAGTCAAAATGGATCCGCTGTGGTTTATCGGATTGCCCGGTTCACCCATAAATCCCGCTGATTCCCGGCAAAAATGGACAATTGTCCCCAGCTTGGACATTTTTAACAAAATGATTCTAAAAACAGTCGAATAGTCAATAAATTGAATGTTTCAGACGTCTTATCTTCCAGTGCAGCGGTGTGCGCCGGTTTTGGTGAAAATTGAATACAGATTCCTCAAAACCAACTTCTCCATTCGACCAGACGAAAGTCAGATTGGTTTACGAGAAACATGCGGTCGCACTTGAGAGATTTTTGTTGGGTATCCTTCGTGACGAAGCGACCACAGCGGACGCTTTGCAAACGACGTTTATTCGATTGATGGAAAAGGGCCACCTGATCCAACAGCAAGATTCTCTTAAATCCTGGTTGTTTCGAGTTGCGTTCAACGAAGCGATGTTGATTCGACGCCGAGATTCGGTGAGAAAAAAACATGCTCAAGGCGTGGCTTGGAAATCCAAGATGCAAAGTGGTGCAGACAAAGGCACAGACGAACGTCTTAGCCAATCAGTCCATCACGCCATACAACAAGAAAACATTCAACAAGTTCGCGATGCGTTGGAAAAACTTCCGCAAGCCCAACGCGAGGTTGTGAAAAAAAGAATATACGACGGTCTGAAATTTCGCGAGATTGCTGATGAACTGGATGTTCCGCTGGGTACTGTTTTAGCTCGCATGCAAGCCGGTTTAAAAAAACTGAAGCCATATTTTAAAGACGAACAAATCGAATGAGTCGGTATCCCGAAGAAAACAAAAACGAGTCAAACGACCTTGAGTGGCTGGCGTTTTGCTATGTCGCCAATGAGTTGTCTGACATAGAGGCTGCTGAATTTGAGTTAAGACTTGAAAGCGATCAGGCTGCCCGTGATGCCGTCGTCAATGCTGTCGAGCAAGGCCAGTTGATTTTTGCAGCGATCGAATCCTCACCGGCCACGACTGGAAATTCGCACGAACACGCCACAATTGTTTCTCCGGCCAAAAAATCGGTTGACCAGGAATCGACTGGATCAAACTTCAGACGAGCCAGCGTTTTGTTTGCCACTGCTGCGGCCTTAATTTTGATGGTCGGAGGTTGGGCGTGGATGAATATTCAAACGTCAGCACCGATTGCCAACGACAGCGAAAACTTGGCTGACGTCTGGGGTGATACTTTGGTTGCGCGTTCACAAGATTTTAATTCCGCAGAGAGCCTGATACTCGAAGACACAGAGCTTGCCGCGACCGACACATCAATTGATGCTGACTCTGAAGACTGGATGTTTGTCGCTTTGACAGAGATGGAAAATTCGATAGGAGAATTCGAATAATGAAATCACTTCTGCCTCTCTATTCCAGTATCCGCATTGGCACCACTTGCCTGTTCGCGCTGACATTTTGCATTTGCACTTCGAGCATGATGATTGCCGCTCAAACCAACGCCAACTCTCAAATGACGGCGGGTAGTGCCTTTGATGCAAAAGCGCAAAAATCGAATCAAGCCAAAAAGAAAACGGCCCAACCAACCAAACCCAAAACCGCCAACAAACCTGTTGTGGTCTCTGCAGAGCGCCGAGCCGAGTTAATGGATTTTGTGAATCTAAATCACCCGGAGATTCGACCGCTCTTGAAGCTGCTTCAGAAAAGTCGGCCAATGAAATATCAGTCGACCATGCGAACGCTTGATCGAGAAGTCAGATCACTGCAAAACGTGAAGGCGAAAAATCCTGAGCGTTACGACAGAGCACTGGAGTTTTGGACCATCAAGTCAAAAATTTTACTTTTGTCGGCTCAATTGGCGACAAAGAGATCCAAAAAAGCGCAAACGAAGATCGAGCAGGAACTCGACGTGTTGATTCGTAAACGACTTCAAATTCGCAAGGTGGATTTGGAAGCAAATGCCGCTCGATTGACTGCTCAGCTTGAGCGAGTCAATTCACAACTTGAGCAAATCGGTGGTGACGAAAATGAAGTAGCAACTCGAGAGCTGAAAAAGATTAGTCAACAAGCCGAGCGTTTGCGGCAGACGCGTCAAAAAGCCCGCCAAGCCAAGAAGAAAAAGGCTAAGAAATCTGAAGACGAAAATCAGGAAAAGAAGAAAGCACCCAACGACGAAGCGAAAGATAAACAAAAGTAACAATTCAATTTGATATTTCCGACGGCTCGCAAGGCGAACCACTCCACGGAAATGCCGAGAAGTTTTGCCTCACAAAAACGATCTTACCAATCGTTTTTGACAGACGTACTAATCATAAGTAATGTCTACTTCTCGGTACTTGGCCAGCACCGACGCCTCTCGGTGCTGGTTTTTTTTATGGCTACCGCTCCAGTTGCCGGCGAGATTAATAGGTCGTGATTTCAAACGACCCACGTCAGGCACAGCTTGACCTACGCGCGCTAATGGCGGTTCTGCTTCAGGAGCTGAAACAGATTTATTCAAACTTCCTTGAAGTTTTGATCTCCGCGTTTCCTTCTTCGATCTGAACACCGCGATTGACTTCAACGTCCTGGAATTCCTGCACATCACCTGATGGCCAGCGAATCGTAAGTTTGTCAATCTTGGGAGCTTCACCGATGCCCAACCAAACTTCCGCAGGACCGATACCCATGAAACCGTTATTGGGAAACAGGTCGCGTGTGATTTTTTGTCCACCGAACTCGGCAATGATGCGAGCACCGATGCCTTGGCGATTTGACTTCACGCCTTTGAGACGAATCTCAAGCCGGTTGCCTTGTTCGATTTTGTTGGAGAACAGTCTTAGCGAACCGCCGCCGGCAGACGCGACCAGCAAATCAACGGATCCGTCACGATCGAAATCCGCAGCGATAACTGATCTTGAATCCGAATCGATGTCTACTGATGAAGCAAACGAAGCATCAACAAAACGTGATCCATTCACGTTAAAGAAAAGTTTGTTACGCTCGTAGGCGCTTAAGTTTTCGCCAAGTGATGGCAAGTCCAATGGGTTGGCAACCCAGAATTCTCCTTCTTCTTCATCCACTTCTCCGATTACAGGTAGCTGAGCCTCTCGGTCTTCTGGCTGTGTCACGACAGCCCTCCAAAGACACGTTCAGCCATCAGGCTTCTTCCGGTCAAAGCTCATAAAACCTGAAGTCGCATACAGATCCAGCCAACCATCACTATCGAGGTCCGCCATCGTTGGTCCCCAAGCCCATCCGACTTCGTTTACGCCAGCGTCAACGCTTGTATCCTCATACCGGTTATCGGGTCCACTTCGCCGATAAAGCCGATTGCCTGCACAGGAACCGACGATCTGAGAGTAGACAGACGACGTGTAATCCTCTTCGGAAACCATCTCAATGATCCGTCGACCCATTTTGGAAAACATGTTCGAAACGTAGATGTCTGACTTTCCGTCGTTATCCACATCTCCAGCGACAACGCCCATACTTGTGGCGAATCCATCAGAGCCTGAGGCTTGTGAGATGTCTTCAAACGGATTGTTTGGACCACCATTTTTCAATAACAGGTTACGAGCGAAATCATTGGCGATATAAAGATCGGGATAAATATCGTCATCGTAGTGGAACCAAACAGCGGATTGGGAATGTCGTTTTCCACCGCCAACGCCCATCATCGTCGTTTGATACGCAAATGTTCCATCGCCGTTGTTCCTGAAAAGCTGATTTTCTTTACCAGAAGCCTCCTCATCGATCCACTTGGACTTACGGTTGACAGCTTCCTGGCCCTCGTCTGTATTGGCAGCCAAACCAAATGGTCGTTGGTAGATCACATACAAATCGAGCCAGCCATCATTGTTGTAGTCGACCACATTGAGCCCCATCACTTCCGCGTCGAACCCAAGGTTGGTTGACGGGAGAAGCGAGAATTTTTTTCCGTCATGGTTTTTGAAAACACGAGCACCAGAAATCAGTTCCGGATAACCATCGTTGTCAATGTCGATCCAAGCGGTAGAAAAAATGTCCATCGCGCGCGGATCTGGGTCGGCTTCGGGAATTCCCAATTCTTTGGTCACGTTTTTGTATTTGCCGTCCTCGAAAGCGAATACGGCGCGTGCACTACTGACCGACATCACCGAGATATCAAGGTCGCCATCGAGATCGAAATCTTCGACTGCGATTTGAAAGTTATGTTGGGATGTTTTGTCGACTTCCAGATTCCAATTGTCAGCCAATCCAGATTTGTCCAACTCGAGTTCATCCGTGACTTCTTCCATGATCGGTTTATCACAGCGCCGAACCGTTTCAGACCAAAAGTCCCATTTCTTGATCGAAGCCGCCTTGCCCAATTGCTTCTCATCGGGAATCGTCAATAAGACTTCATGCTCAGATTGAACGTGCCGCTGAATTGAGTCTTTATCCACACCACTTCCGGCAAGCAGAAAACGACAACGCCATAGGTCATTGCCCATGTCGGCGATCTTCAACACCCGCAGCTTTTTCTTTTTGATTTTGACGTCGCGAATCGGATCGATCAAAGCAGTAAGAAACGCAGTCGTGTCATTGGACGTTGGAAGTTTTTCGTCGCCAGTCAAAGTGATCCGGATCTTCTCTTCAAGCGGTGGCTTATTGATGACAGTCCACTCGTCGGTTTGTGGCAGCGTTGCCTGAAAATCCGAATGCAAAAGTGACTTTAATTTGTCGACGTCTTGCTCTTGCCAGGCTTTAAGAAAAGCTTTTCCTAATCGATGCTCAACCTCGAATGTGACGTGTTCGGCGTCCCAGATGATTTCCTGTTTTTCAACCGCCAGAATTCCTTCACCAGCCAGTGGTTTTGGTCCCGGTTTCCAGGATTGATAGAAATTCCAGCCGAAGTATCCAATGACTCCGAATACGACCAGCATTGCAAAAGTGCCCAGCACGTTTTTCATTTTATTTTGCCTGACAATGATTCGAATACTTTGATCCGAACGAGTTAATCGAATGAGGCGATGACGAATGTTAATTATAAATACAAATCCGATTAGCTCCACGCCACGCGTAAAGCCAGTCGTCAAAAAAGAGGTGCGTCAGCAACCCTCGGAATCTGACGTCAATCGAAAGATTCTAATTGTCCACTACGAAAATCGGCTCGCCCAAGTTCAATCGGTCAAAATCAAATTGACTTTCGCACTGTAAACACCGTGTTTTGCAAAATTTGAATTCAGTTCGCAATAAAAACGGCGTGAACCCGAATACCGTTCCTTGTCCGCAGTTAAAATCGTCAATATCGCAATTGCCCCGTGAATAATGGCATCTCAAGCCGATGCTAAGACATGGGTAATCGAAACTCGCCACAAACCTCTTTAGTAACCAATGAAACTTGGCAGAACATTTTCAGGGATATTCTTAGTCGTACTCGCTGCGTGTCTTGGCATTGCGCTGATGTACCTCCCGATGATGTTGATGCAGAATTACGAACGTGCTCTGCTGTTGGGCAATGTTTGGGGCACCGTCTACCTGGCCGTGGTTGGTTTAGGGGCGGTTCTGATTTTGGGCAGCGCTGTCTGGACGCTGTGGAAGTTGTTCGGCGCATCGCTTGCTAAAAAACGAAAACGCACGCGGCGAAACAAAAACCCAAGCGAGCTTTCGATCGGCCAACGCGAAAGTGAAATCGATGAAAACATCGAGGAGATCGAACGACTCGCATCGGACGCCGAGGAAGACACACGACTCAAAGGCGAACTTGATCCTCTTCTGCGTGAGCTTGAAGCCAAACGCGAGGCCCAGTCACTGGAGATCGTGGCTTTTGGAACCATCTCCAGCGGAAAATCTTCCGTCCTCAACCTGCTTGCCGGACGCGATGTTTTCGTCACCGACGCCAGAGGCGGAACGACCGTCAACCGAAACGAAATTCCATGGCCAGGAATCGATTCAGTCACATTGGTTGATACGCCCGGAATCGGAGAAATTGATGGTGCCAAGCATGTCAACATTGCAAGTGAATCAGCCAAAGACGCGGACATGGTGTTGGTCGTCGTCGATGGAGCGCTACGAGAAAGCGAACATGATTTGCTTGAGCGATTGGGTCAGATGGAAAAACGAGTCATCATCTGCTTGAACAAGTCCGATTGGTACTCGCAAACGGATCGCGACAAACTTACCGGACAAATTTTTCGCCAGACCGGTGACTTTGTTCGCAAAGAAGACATCGTTTGCATCCAAGCCCAAGCCGGCCATCGGATCCGTCGCAAAGTCCTCGCTGATGGAACCGAGGTCGACGAAACGGTCACGATCGATCCGAGTATCGCGCCGCTTGCCGATCGGATGATGCAAATTGTTAATCGAGATGGCAAAGACCTTTTGATGGCCAATTTGTTATTGCAGTCTCGTGGCATGGTTGAAAAAGCCAAAGACCGAGTCAAAGAATCGATCGACCGCAAAGGCTGGAACGTTGTTGACAAATATATGTGGGGTGCGGGCGGTGTCGCGGCAATCAGCCCCTTCCCAGTTGTTGACTTGATCGCTGGTTCTGCCATTTCAACCAAAATGATTCTCGACCTGGCAGAGGTCTATCAACAAAAAGTCGATTTGGAAATGGCTTCCAAATGGCTGAGCGAAATGGGCAAAAACCTGGTCGGCGTTTTGGGTGCCCAAGGCGCAACCGTCGCCGTCAGTGCCGTCGTTGGATCATTGGTCAAATCGATTCCGTTTGCCGGAACCGTTGCAGGCGGTGTTTTACAAGGCACCGCACAGGCCGTGATCACCAAATGGATCGGCGCCGTTTTCATTGAATACTTTCGCAATGAAATGCAAACTCCAGAAGGCGGTTTGGCGGGACTGGCCAGACGCAAATGGGAAGTCGTCACGAGTGTGGATGAGCTTCGTAAACTAGTTCAAACCGCTCGCGAAAAACTTGGCGATTAATTTCTTATCACAAAACATCACATGTCCGAAACAACTTCCGCTCAAGATCCGAACTACCTCGAAGCCGTCAAAGCCGTTGAGAAAACGCTTGCCGACCTTCGCGGCTGTCCCGATTCCGAACGCGAACAACTTAAAAAAGACATCTCGCAACTAAATGAGATGTACGAAAAAGTCACCAATGGTCGCGTTGAGATCGTGATCTTTGGCGAGATCAGCACTGGCAAGTCGGCGTTGATCAATGCGTTGATCGGTCGTGATGTAGCAGAAGTCGACGTGCAAGGCGGCTGGACAAAAGAAGTTTGGGGGACCGCTTGGGAAGGGGCAGGGCACCGCTTGCCGGGATTGGAAAGTTCCGAAGTCGTCATCGTTGATACACCAGGGATCAACGAAGTTGGGGGCGAAGATCGAGCCGAGCTGGCTGAAGTCACCGCGCGAAAAGCCGATTTGATCCTGTTCGTGACCGACTCCGATTTGAATGACACCGAGTATGCTGCTCTGGTTGAATTGGCTGCCGTTCAAAAGCCCATGATTTGTGTGTTCAACAAAACTGACCTTTATCAAGAGGAAGAAAAAGCCAAACTCGTCGAGATGGTGAAACAGCGACTTGAAGGATTAGTGCCACCAGATCATTTTGTTTTGACCGCTGCCGATCCACGCGAGATTGAATACGTCATCGAGCAACCTGATGGGTCATCCAAATCAGAATGGAGAAAGCCCGAGCCAGATGTGGGTGAGCTTAAATCGATCATCCTCGAAACACTGGAAAAAGAAGGGCTTGGGCTGATCGCGCTCAACGCAGCGATGTATGCGGCGGATAAAAGCGATCGAATCTCAGCCCTTCGTGTGGAAATGCGTAACAAGCAGGCGGACCAAGTAATCTGGACGATGGCGGCGACCAAAGCAGTCGTTGTCGCTGCAAACCCGGTCCCATTTTTTGACATTGTCGGTGGCTTGGCCGTTGACGCTTTGATGATCGTAACGCTGGCGAAAGTCTACGGGCTTACGTTTTCAATGACGCAGGCCAGAGGGTTGGCAAAATCAATTAGTGCTGCAGGCGGGATTTACGCACTGGGTGAATTGGCGAACTATGGAGCAAGTGCGTTTAAATTGATCACCGGAACGCTTGGCACGGCCTTAACTCTGATCCCCCAAGGCGCGGCGGTTGGATACGCCTCTTATATTATCGGTAAATCAGCCAAACGATATTTCGAGCAAGGCGGTTCATGGGGAAGCACTTCGCCAAAATCGGTCGTCAAAGAAATACTTGCGACTACAGATAAAGACTCCGTCGTCAGCCACCTCAAAGACGAGATCCGTCAAAAGCTTAACTGGAATCGCCACAGTACCCGGTAGATAGAATATCGGACTCGACCCGAGAGAGATTGCTGTCGCGCCATCAGCCGAGAATTCGTCAAGAGTTTGTGGCGCCTTATCACAAAGTGGAAACCCTCCTTTTGTTGGCGAACAGAAACCACGGTCAATCCGGGTGGAAATACGTGGCCAATTAGCCATACAACCGACACAATCCGATCTATCGCTATTGCGCCAGAAATTAAAGCAAATCAACGCTACCCCAGCCGCGTTTGTGACCTAGGTTTATAGAAAGGCAACTGCTGCTGCTTCGGCAAACCGTAAACCACCAAAGAAAAATGTATAACGCCTACTCAAAAATCACGAAATTTATCCGCTCAGAAGATGGCCCAACATCAGTTGAGTATGCCGTTCTCATAGCAACTATTGCTGCGTTCTGCGTGTCAGCAATTTTCGCAACAGGTGACTTCCAAAAAGTTCTTTGGTTTGACACGGCCAACACAATTAGCAACTTGCCGTAATATTCATTCCAACGCCCAAAATGTTACAATGCGAGAAACTTCTTTCGCAGGGTAACGTTCGTTGAGTTCTGAAAAACCGACCTCTAATTCGCAGTCAGTTTTGTTTGTATGCCTTGGCAACATCTGCCGTTCTCCAACTGGCGAAGGCGTCATGCAACATCTGCTCGATGAGCAAAATCTCACCGATCAAATCATGATCGATTCGGCCGGCACCATCGGCTATCACAAAGGCAAAGGGGCTGATGCCAGGATGCAAGCCGCCGCTCGTAAACGAGGCTACGACCTCTCAAGCAAGTCGCGCAAAATCGTTTATGGCGACCTGGAGAAATTCGATCTCGTGATCGCGATGGATCGGGATAACTATTCCGACATCCTTTCAATCCACCCAGACCCAACAGCATCAATCAAGCTACTCAGCAGCTTCCTTGGAGATGAATGGCCGACCGATGTCCCCGATCCGTACTACGGCGGTGACGAAGGTTTTGAGTATGTTCTCGATATGATCGAAGCCGCTTGCCCAAAGATCCTTGAAGAGCTTCTGGCGAACTGATAGACCATTTTTGACGCCGCGAACTCACTGGTTGATTCACGTTTGCCTAGCCCAATATCCAATGCCCAACGACTTACATTCCTCTGTCGCTGATTTGATCGCTCAGACAACTGGGCAAGAGGTGGTGGTTTTATCGACACGGCCAACTTCTGGTGGCTGCATCAACCAAACTGAAATCCTGACACTCACGGATGGTCGATCGTTTTTTGTAAAATCAAATGCGACCACGCCCGATCTATTTGAATCCGAATCAATTGGATTGGCGGCGATTGCCCAGACCAACACAATCCGCGTCCCGCAAACGATCGGTCATGGAACCACCGAATCAGGAATTGGCTTTCTCGTTCTCGAACAAATTGAAACAGGCACGACAGGCAGCAATTTCTATGAAGACTTTGGCCGTTCACTTGCCGAAATGCATCGAATCGGTTGCGCCGAAAAATTTGGGTTTGACTCAAACAACCACATCGGCCAAACGCAGCAGATTAACCGTCAGCATGTCGACTGGTTTGAGTTTTGGACGGTCAATCGAATTGAGTTTCAGCTAGATTTGGCCAGCAAGAAAGGATTCGCTTCAAAAGAACTAATTGCCGGATGCGAACGGGTAAACCGCACGCTTGAACGGCTGATCGGATCGTCAAGCGAGCCGCCTTCTTTGATTCATGGCGATCTTTGGTCCGGAAACTTTATGGTTTCATCATCTGGCCAACCAATCTTAATCGACCCTGCGGTTTATTATGCTTGTCGAGAATCCGAGTTTGGGATCTCGACATTGTTTGGCGGGTTCGATCCCCAATTCTATGACGCCTACAATGAACAGTGGCCGATGAAAGATGGTTGGCAGGATCGAGTTGCAATCTATAAGCTTTACCATCTACTCAATCACGTAAATTTGTTTGGCTCCAGCTACCTGACCGGTTGCCTTCAAATCATTAAAAAGTTCGGTTGATCGAAAACACGGTCAACCCGTTCCGCTTGGAATACAAATGACTCCTAGATTCTCAATCGCTACGTTACTTTGCCTCGCAGGTTACTTTGCTAGTTGCGGGTTGTTTTCTACGTCAACCGTCGCGCAAGACGCTGTCGAACTAAGAAAAAAAGATTCGAGCGTTCGGTTCGCGACGTTCAACATTTCGTTTTATCGAAAGACGGAGGGCAAACTCAAGAAAGACCTTGCTGCTGGGAAAATGCTCAATCCAAAACGCATTGCTGAGACCATTCAACGCGTCCGTCCCGACGTGCTGTTGCTTAACGAGTTTGATTACGATGCCGAAGGAGAAGGCATCAAACATTTTGCAGAAAAATTTCTGAACGTCTCGCAAAACGGACAATCGCCGATCAAGTACGAATTCGTTTACCACAATGCCGTAAACACAGGCGTCGATACCGGCTTGGATTTAAACAGCGATGGAAAATTGAAAACGGGTAGCGACGCTTTCGGATTTGGTGTTTTCCCGGGACAGTACGGCATGGTGGTTTTGTCGAAACACAAAATCGACGCCGACAACGTGCGGACGTTTCAAAAATTTCTTTGGAAAGACATGCCAGACCATCAGTGGCCGATCAACCCTGAAACCAAGCAGCCATATTACAACGACGACATCAAAATGATTTTCCGGCTTTCATCAAAAAGCCATTGGGACGTTCCGATTTTGGTCGGCGAAAAAACAATTCATTTCCTTGTCGCCCACCCGACGCCACCCGTTTTCGACGAAGCAGAAGATCGAAACGGCAAGCGAAACCATGACGAGATTCGGTTATTTGCCGACTATGTCACGCCGGGCCAAGCGGATTACATTTACGACGACAAAGGGAAAAAAGGCGGATTGGCCGAAGGTACGCACTTTGTCATCGCAGGCGACATGAACGCAGACGAAGCCGACGGTGACAGTGCCGACAATGCAGCCGAACTACTGACCGAGCATCCGTTGATCAACCATGAGATGACACCCAGCAGCGAAGGCGGCGCCTATTTCGCGAAAGAGCAGGGCGGGGTTAATGCCGAACACAAAGGTAATCCCGCTTTCGACACAAGTGATTTTAATGATCGAACTTCGGGCAACATGCGCATCGATTACTGCTTGCCGTCAAAAACACTGACGATCCAGAAATCCGGGATCTTTTGGCCCAAGCCCGGTCAACCTGGCGCCGATCTCGTCAAAGCCACCGAGCATCGAATGACTTGGATCGATCTGGAAAAATAGTTTGCGGTCGTTAGATGTTACTGAGTTCTATCGGATATGGCGCGACTTCCCGCTACCCGACTACTTCGAAGCCATTTCGACATCCTCGCCGTTTTTGACTTTCTCGATCCAAGGATCCAAGTCATCAAAAATCCGGCCAGGCTTGCCTTCGAACACACGGCCGACCAAAAGATCAGTCAAATTTTTGCCGTGTTGGGGATGCTGCTTCATGAACGTACCAAAGCTAAATTCCTTGGTGTAGAAAACGCGGACCAGCTTACGAATCCAATCCACGCCGCCTTCGTATTCTTTGGTCCAACGACCGATTTGATTTTTCGAAACGTCGCCTGCGTGCAGACCTTCAGCGATCGCTTCGCCGGCCATGACGCCTGATTTAAGCGCCAGGAAAACGCCAGATGAGTAGATCGGATCAATGAATCCACCTGCGTCGCCGACCAACACCCATCCGTCTCCGGCTTGCTCTTTGGTGGTGTAAGAAAATTCTTTGGCGACATGGAACTTGCCATTCAAACTTGCATCGAGCAAACGACGTTTAACGCCAGGGCAGTTTTTGATTTCTGCTTCGAACGTCTGTTGTGGCGAACCACCACGCTTAAGCAAGAAATCATTGTCTCCGACCAAGCCAACACTTACCGTGCCATCGCCAAGCGGAATGTACCAGAACCATGCGTCTTTGGATTCAGTGTGAAGAATACAAGTCACTTCTGGATTACTACCGCCCGCGCGAACGGCATTGTCAAAGTAACCCCAGATCGCGGCCTTGCGCAAATCGGAGTAGTACTCTTTTAGCTCAAGTCGATTAGCCAACAACGATGACTGCCCAGAAGCATCAACGACAACCTTGGCCATAATCTCTTGCTCTTTGCCTTCGGCGGTTTGGATCGTCACGCGATGAGGCGACTGCTTACGAATTTCGATATCCAATACACGCGTCTGATCCGAACAAGTCGCACCACGGTTGAACGCTGTTTCGTAAAGCAGCTGGTCGAATTCCGAACGCTTTACATGGTAGGACATCGAAGACGGACCTTCATCGTGTTCCGAAAAGATGAACGGCAACGATTCTTTGTCGCCGGAACTGACAAACTGCACACCGTTCTTTCGTGTGAATCCAACCTTTTCAAGTTCGTGTGTAATCCCCAGTCGCTCAAACAGCCAATAGGTCTCTGGCATTAAAGATTCGCCAACATGAAATCGTGGCATCTTGTCGCGTTCAACCAACAACGTCGAGTGGCCTTGCTCAGCAACAAGAGCTGCCGTGGCACATCCGCCAGGACCGGCTCCGATAACAATACAGTCGTAACTTCGGTTTGCAATCATCGTTATGTATCCCAAAAATTTGGTCGTGAGCGACGGCTCGAACGACAAATGTGTGATTAGTCAGGTTGAGCTTCAGTTATTTTTGATCCGGCTCAAGCTGATTTGGTTGGCTGAATGTTTCAGGCTGATCCGAATGGCCCGTTCAAATTGAATCGTCCGTCTATCTTAATTGGCTTCAAACCAATTAACCGCGTTCAATTCATTACGGCATTTTGGCCTATTTGGATTCCATTGAAACCGCAAAAATGGTTGTCTTTTAACGCAATCTGCTTTCAAATCAGCGGATCTGGCAAACGAATCCGCTTTTGCCCCTTAAACTGCGAGTTTCCGCACCGTTTTGGGGGAGTTCCTGCGAGATTCATCTTCGGCGAACGAATAGCAATTAAGTCCAAATATGACGCAGGACCTAGATTGATTGCTGCGATTCAAAGAAAATCAGTATTTAAACGACCCAACACTAAACCAGCCAATCAATCTGAACGTTTTCATTTTCGAATCGAAAACGCCAATTTGACGGAATCAACATATGAATTTTTCAGCAGTCATTTTTTCTTTCGGACGACCAATGGATCAAGCACGCAAACTTATGCTTGCAACACTGGCGGTAGCCATCCTTTCAAGCATTGCGATGATTGCGGGCAGTGCGAATGCCCAAACTGACAAAGCGAATAAGGATTCGATCGAGTCGAAATTTTTATCCAATACGCGTCAATTGACTTTTGAAGGCAAGCGTGCGGGCGAAGGTTATTTTAGCGGCGACGGTTCGTTGCTTGTTTTTCAAAGTGAACGTCGCGCCGACAATCCGTTCTTCCAAATCTATTTGCTTGACCTTGAAACGGGCGACTCAGAATCGATCTCACCTGGGCACGGGAAAACAACTTGCTCATGGATTCACCCTGACAACAACCTCGTCCTCTACTCTTCGACTCAAAACGATCCGGAGGCCAAAGCAAAACAAAAAGCAGAAATCGAATTTCGCGAGTCGGGAAAAGCCAGACGCTACTCGTGGGACTATGACGAAACCTATGAGCTGTACGCTTTTGATCGCTCTACCAAAAAGTACAACCAACTAACCGATGCCAAAGGCTATGACGCGGAAGCTTCCTATTCACCCGACGGCAAACTGATCGCGTTTGCTTCCAATCGAAACGGATACTCAAAACCGCTCGACGACAAACAAAAAAAGATGTTCGAGACTGACCCGGCTTACATGATGGATATTTTCATCATGGATGCGGATGGCAAAAACGTAAAGCAGTTGACTGACGTGCCCGGCTACGATGGCGGCCCGTTCTTTTCACCTGACGGAAAGAAAATTTGCTGGAGGCGATTTTCAGAAAACGGTTTGCTGGCCGAAATCATGACAATGAATATCGACGGGACAGACCAAAAACAAATCACCAAAATGAATGCAATGAGTTGGGCACCATTCTACCACCCGACTGGTGAGTACTTGATTTTCACAACCAACAAACATGGATTTTCAAACTTCGAACTTTACATCGTTGCGGCTGACGGAAAATCGGAACCCGTTCGCATCACCGACACCGATGGCTTTGATGGACTCGCCAGTTTTACGCCCGATGGCGATCAACTGACATGGACTTCCAATCGAAATGCAAAAAAAGAATCTCAGATCTATTTGGCTAATTGGAATCACGCTGTCGCAAGAGAAAAAGTCATCGCAGGCACCAAGTCGACTGCTGAGGAATCCGAAGCGTTTGAAACGGGAACCGAATCGGCCAAACAAGCCAACGTGGACTTCGACCAACGCGACATCATGCGGCATGTTGATTACTTGTGCCGCAAAGAACTTGGTGGACGCATGACGGGCTCGGCTGGTGAACGAAAAGCCACGGCCTATATGGCGGCTTACATGGACCATTTAGGTTTGGTGCCAGCTGGCGACAATGGAACTTGGTTTCAGGAATTTGACTTTCCCGCCGGCACGGAACTTGGTCCCGAAAATCGGCTGGACGTTGATTTTGGCGACGAATTGAAAACGCTCAAAATCAATAAAGATTGGCGACCACTCACATTTTCAGGCAACGTCGATATTGATTTGTCGGAAGTCGTTTATGCCGGCTATGGAATCGTGAGCCCGGAAAAAAATGGCTTTGATGAGTACGACTCTTATGTCCACCTCGATGTTAAAGACAAATGGGTAATGGTTTTTCGATTCGTCCCTGAGAATGTCACGCCTGAACAACGACGGCACTTCCAATTCTACGGCGAGCTTCGCAAGAAAGCCTTTTTCGCACGCGACCATGGAGCGAAAGGATTGATCGTCGTTAGCGGTCCAAATTCAAGCGTGAGAAAACAACTCGTGCCGATGCAAAATGACTTTTCTCCTAGCGGCTCCAGCATCGCAGCGATCAGCATCACTGACAATGTTGCCAGTGAGATGCTCAAAGCGGCAGGCAAAGATCTAAAAGAACTTCAGGACAAACTTGAAGACGGATCCCCCGTGATGGGGTTTGACCTCAAAGGATTTCAGGTCAGTGGAAAAACCAGCGTCAAGAAAATCACAGGCAAAGGCCGTAACGCGATCGGACGTTTGATGGCTGGTGACAAACCGAGCGACGACGCCATCATTGTTGGGGCACACATCGACCACCTCGGTGCCGGTGGTTCCAACAACAGCCTCGCGAGGAACGAAGAGCAAGGCAATATTCACTTTGGTGCCGATGATAATGCTTCGGGAATCGCTGCGACTTTAGAGATTGCTGAATACATCGCGAGTCAGCGTAAAAAAGGTAAGCTCAAACTCAAACGCGATATTATTTTTGCGGGCTGGTCAGGCGAAGAGCTTGGGCTTCACGGCTCACAGCACTACGTCGATTCGATCAAGAAAGAAGTCACGGTCGAAGAAGAAGACCCGAAACGTGACACATCCCATGACTTTGTTTTGGGAATAACAAAAGACGGCGGCATTTTGCTAAACGGGAAACCTTCGAAATTAAGCGAACTTAAAGGCTCGTTGAAATTTATCGCCACGAGCTACCCGACTTTTGAGATCGAGATTGCGACTGGCCCTGATTCGCCAGCTGACAAAGTCACTGAGCTGACTGAGTTCGTCAAAGAACAAGGCATCAAAACGATCAAGCGTACTGAACTAAAAGAGGTCACTGCGAAGATGCAATACGAAACCGGAATCGTCGCTGCGTTGAACATGGATATGGTTGGACGCATGAAGGACAAAGTTATTCTGCAGGGCGTCAGCAGCAGTTCGTACTGGGCCGGCGTGGTTGAGTCAAAAAATGTAGTTGTCGGACTTCCCGTCGCCTTGGACAGCGATGTTGATTTGCCAACTGATGCCAGTTCGTTCTACCGAGCGGGCATTCCGATTCTTTCGGCGTTCACCGGTTCACACACCGACTACCACACGCCGCGAGACACGCCTGAAAAATTGAATTACCCCGACACCGCGCGGATTGCGCGATTGATGGGTTTGATCACACGATCGTTGGCGACTAACGAAAGCGTCCCTGATTACATCAAACAGGATTCCAAACCCAAAGTCGCTTCTCGCGGCCAACGTGCCTATCTCGGAACCGTGCCGTCATACGGTGACGATACTACGGGTGTGAAGTTGTCAGATGTCACGGTCGGTGCGCCCGCCGAGGTAGCAGGGGTTCAAGGTGGAGACATCATCGTTTCATTGGGCGGCAAGGAAATCGAAAACATCTACGATTACACTGCGATCCTCGACGGGATCAAAATCGGTGACGAAACGACGATCACAGTGTTAAGAGATGGCAAGCGTAAGGAATTTAAAATCACCCCTGGTTCGCGACAGTAAATTAATTTGGCTGTATGAATAAAAAGCAAAAAAAGAAGAAGAGAAAACAAACCGCACCACCCAAGAAAACAGTTGGTTCACAAATGGACGGATCCAAACCTGAAAAGGTCTCTGTGGCTTCACCTGAAAAATCTGAAAGCGCCGCGAGCCCAGCAAGCGCCGTCAGCCAGATTACTCCCGCAAACACCCCACCCAACAACACGTCCGGCGGACTCCAAACAGGGGAGAGTCGACCGCCGCGACAATCAAAAATATCTCGCTACGTTTCGTTCGCGTTGCTGCTGGGCATTATCGTTTTGTTCACGATCCTCTTTTATGAGGTGATGGCCAAATTCCTGGTTCCGCTTTTCATGGCTGCGATTTTGGTCGTTGTATTTCGACCCGTTCACCGCTGGCTGTTGATCAAAATGGGGGGCCGCGAAAAGTCCGCTGCATTGGTCACAACAGTCGGTGTTCTGTTAGCCGTTTTGATTCCTATCGCCGGCTTGTTCGCAATCGCCGGCGCTGAAGGGCACGCGATCTTTCGCCAATTCAATGCGACCAAAGTTACCGAGGGCGTCAAAGAGATTCGCACGAACTTGAAATTGGACATGCCGTCGCAAGTAAACCTCAGGCTGATTGGGACCGAGCTTGCAAAAATTCAAGACGAACCCGCATCAACGAACTTCAAAAATGAAGAGCACCGCACGATACTCTATGAAATCGAGCTTTACGCGAAATCGTTAGCCCAAGAGCAAGAATTGGATTGGCCCGAAAAACCAGTTGAGTCGGATGACGATCCAAGCGAAGAGGATGAAGAGAACCAACAGAACGTCGACAATGATTCCGAGAATTCAGATCCAGCAAGCGAAGTCGAGCCACCCAAATCAGCTTGGGAAGAATTTGTTGGCAGCCTTTATTTGGCGAGGAATCTACACGGCAAACTTGCATTCCCTGACGACGGAGACAAAGCGGCCCAAGACAAACGTGTCGAACAATCGCACATTTATCAAGTTCAAGTAAACAAAACGGCGGAAGATTTTGAGAAATTCAAAATAGATCTACTCGGAGGAAAAAACAAAGCACGCTGGATTGAGTTGGCCAACCCTTCAAACGACCGAATGAGCGAATACGCCAATCAATTCGTCGCCATTCTAAAAGACAAATTGCCTTCCATTGGTGGAGCAGGAATCGCTTATATGGGAAGCCTCCTGGTAGGAATCGCGATCATGATTATCGCTTTCTACTTTTTCCTGCTTGACGGTCCCAAAATGATCGAGTCATTCAAAGGCCTCTCGCCGATCGACGACGAACACGAACAGGAATTGGTTAGCGAGTTTTCAAAAGTCAGTCGTGCGGTCGTTGTCGCAACGCTGCTGTCCGCGTTGGTCCAAGGCATTTTGGCCGGCATCGGTTTTTACGTTTGCGGATTGGAATCCATTATTCTGCTGACAGTTTTGTCAGCCGTGTTAGCGATGGTTCCGTTTGTTGGAGCCGCCGCGGTTTGGATTCCATGCGCTTTGTATTTGTATTTTTTCGATCACAACCTGCCCGCCGCGATTGGGCTGGCCATCTACGGAGTGGCCGTTATTTCGATGGCCGACAACTTGATCAAGCCATACATTTTGCAGGGGCAATCGAACCTTCACCCGCTATTCGCATTGTTAAGCGTCATCGGCGGAGTTGCTGCGTTGGGTCCTATTGGAATTTTGATCGGCCCCATGATCGTCGCGTTCTTGCAAACGCTATTGAAGATCCTGCAACGAGAAATGACTGACATGGAAAAATGGGCCCAGGATACTTCGGGTTAAATCAAATCATGCCGGAACCATTTTGCAAAACATCGCCACCCGATGAATTGTCACTTTCATTCGTCGATGCCGTCAAATCTCGACAGGCCGAAACCGTTGACAGACTGCTTACTCAAAACGAGTCGTTGCGGGCTAACATCAATGAGCCTTGGTTTTCGTTTGACTCACCCGCAGTCGTTTCATGCAAAGACAGCGAAGCGACGTTGAAAGTCCTCTTGAAACATGGCGCCGACATCAACTGCAGATCGCAGTGGTGGGCCGGCTCGTTCGGCGTGTTGGATGGCGCGAGTCCTGAGATAGCTCAGTTTCTCATTGAGCGTGGCGCTAAACTGGACATCCATTCGGCAGCCGAGCAAGGCAAAACAGAATTAGTCACCGACTTTCTGGACGCTGATGAGGATTTGGCAAACGCCCGTGGAGGTGACGGACAAACGCCGCTTCACACCGCCTCCACGATCGAGATCATTAACATTCTGCTCGACCACGGTGCCGATCCATCGATTCGTTGTCTTGATCACTCCGCAACTGCGGCACAGTACGCCGTTTCGGATCCGCAAAAATGCCGCCATCTGGTAATGCGTGGTTCAACGCCCGATATTTTCATGGCCTGTGCGATTGGCGATCGAGAAATGCTTGAGAAGATTCTGGCAGAAGATCCGGAAGCGATTTCGTCGCGTGTTGGAAGTTGCCCGCACACTCGGCCCATCGACCACCGTTCGCACAATCACATTTATTTCTGGAAGCTCCTGTCGGCAGCCACCCCACTGGATGTTGCCCGGGAGTTCAACCATTCGCATTTGCATGAAGCGATTTATCAGCGAAGTCCCGCAGCAAAACAATTTTTGGCCGCATGTTGGGACGGCAATCGAGCGAGAGCCAAATCTGTGATCGACTCGAATCCAAACGTTATCGAAACGTTAAATGAAATTGAGAAAAAGGAACTTGCGCGAGCGGCTTGGCATGGCAAACTGGATTCCGTGCGTGTGATGCTGGAATTCGGATTCGACCCACATTTGCCGGGCGACGAAAATTCAACGCCGCTTGACCGGGCTTCGTTTCATGGCTTCCGCGAAGTCGTAGAACTATTGCTGGAAAAGGATCCCAATCCACCGCTTGAATTCAAAAACAGTTACGGTGGGACGCCGCTGGGAGCTTGCGTCCACGGCGCGGTCCATAGTTGGATGCAAAACACCGATCACGTTGGCACCGCGAGGGCGCTTTTAAAAGCCGGCGCAATCGCCAATCCCGACTGGATTCCGCTGGAGGCGCATCCAGAAATGGAAAAGCTCTTAAAGGAACACTTCAACAGCTAACGTTGAGCCAACAGCTAACGTTGAGCCGGCAGTTCCAAATCAGTTTCCGGTAAACGAATCCCAGGACTGAATAACGCTTGAGCGATTGATCAGGTACGGAATTACGGGATTAAGTCGACGTCCGCAATCGGTGACGCCGTTACAAATCTCTTCCGAATTCACCCAGATATTTGCTGAGTCTTCGTCAAGCATTTCGATGACTTTCGAGCGATAGATCTCGACGTTGTAAAAAGCAACTTGATTGAGCGACTCTTCATATTGGCCAGGAAGCAGGTCAACGAACTCAAGATTCATTTGAGCCATATTGGAAACAAGAAAATCACGACTTCGATCCAAACCCAATTGCCAAGCAACTTCTCGGGTGGCTGCTTCGCGGTAAGACTCATCTTCCAACCGTTGGCCGACAACGAAATCCAACTGAAGAGTAGAAGGGTTAAGCCGCGCCAACCAGCGAAGCGTTTGGTTTTGCGTTTTTCGAATTAACGCGACTGAAAAAGTCAGATTGCCCATCGATAAGTTTCCTTGGTCTTGCCCGTTTGCTTGTGCAGCAAATCCATTCTACTGCAATGCAAAGATTGGAATGTTTATCCCTTCAGAAAACAAGCCGCGGTCAGTGATCAAACCGAACCAATTCATAGATCGAATTTTGTTACCCAAAGACGCAGATAACGGTTGAACACTGGCGGCTTCCCTAGCAGTCGTTCAATACAGACGTTGAGGGAAAACATGTATAGAATTACCGCGACCAATCAAAATCGCAGCCAACAAACAACCATCACGAATTAAACACTGTCAATTTCAAATATGTCTCAGAGTAATGAAACCAATTCCCTCGAAACCAATTCTGTCGAAACCAACTCAAACGATCCGAATTCAAACAGCTCAAAATCAACCGGAACTTCAAACCGACCAAACTATTTGAATCGGGTCGCAAGACGACTTGCTCTGTTTCCATTTATCGTAATCGCCGGACTGTATTTGCTCAGCTTCACCGCTGCCCAACCTGACAATCTGGGAGTCGTTGACGGCAAGCTAGCCAAATGTCCTCCAACGCCAAATTGCGTCTCAACTCAATCCGAGCTGGAATCCCAAGCCATGGAGCCCATTCAATATGTGGGAAGCTCAACAGAGTTGCTTAAAAAGATCAAGACAGTCATCGATTCCGAGTTTTCTCGGGCTACGATTGTGAAAGAATCAAATGTCTATTTGCGGTACGAGTTCAAAAGCCTAATCTTTCGTTTCATTGACGATGTTGAGTTTATGGTCGATGATGAAAAGTCGGTTGTTCACTTTCGATCGGCTTCTCGTGTAGGGCATTCGGACTTGGGTGCCAACCGAAAACGAATGAATAAAATTGTAGAGGGATTAAAATAATGAGTCGTCTAATCTTCCCCGTGGTATTTCTGATTACCGCAGCCGGTATCATCTATTACTCATCGCAAAAAGCTGCAGAGGAAGAAAACGCGAAAACGTCAGACCTGACTGAACAGGTTGTGGCGGAAAACCAAAATGCAGCACAGGGCGATGATTCCTCCCTGGACGATGACAACGAAAACCAATTTGAAAGTTCTCTCACTCAAAACAAATTGGAAAACGATAACAACAACCAACACATGAAATCTTCCGAGGAATCCGTGAGCAAAGAGTACAACAAACTGACCGAACAAGAAGCTTATGTCATTCTTCGCAAAGGAACTGAACGACCTGGAACCGGCGAGTACACCAAGAACAAATCAGCTGGCATTTACGTTTGCCGACAATGCAACGCGAAACTTTATAACTCAACAGATAAGTTTGAATCCGATTGTGGCTGGCCAAGCTTTGACGGCGAAATCGAAGGAGCCGTGCACCGCGTGTTGGACGCAGATGGGTACCGTATTGAAATCGTTTGCGACAACTGCAAAGGTCACTTGGGACACGTTTTCGAAGGCGAAGGATACACCGAGAAAAACACTCGCCACTGCGTCAACTCAATCTCGATGAAGTTCTACCCAACCGGCGAAACACCGCCGGCAGTAATCAAGCAATAGTAAGGCAACTTCACTAAGTTTGGCTGACCATTTTTTGAACGCAAAGACGCGAAGACGCAGAGACGCAAAGATTAAGATTCTGAGCTTTGCGTCTTAGCGTCCTTGCGTCTTGGCGTTTCTCTTTCTGGGCCGCTGGAGAAATGAGACCTTGAATCGCGCCCCGTAGACCGCAATTTACGTGTGCAAAAAAGCTCACATATCAAGGGCAACTCGAGCGCGATTTTGGCCAAAGGCTGAGCTTCATCGATCACAACCAGATCGAATTCATCCTGAACCTTGGGAAAATGAAATGCAACGCAAACAATCCCAACGGGATTGGATCAAGTGTTTGTTACAGTGTCGCGGTCATTCAGACGCCGGCGACTTGCGTCAATCCGCCGCAAAACACCGCCTTTTATTAACATGCTGGAAAACAGGCTTGGTAATCATCTACAATCCATCTTTTCACGAGAGTCTTGTTAAGGAACCACAAGCTTGATTTTAATTTCGAAATTACGGATCGCCGCTCTCCTTATCACGTTGATGGCACTGGAAACTCTTTGTATGGCCCGCGAGACACCGCAAGAATCCGATCAACAGGAAAAGCCAGCGCCTGACATCTTCATCCATTATGTTTTGTATCTTGATGCTGAAGTCGACGCCCAGGTGTTGTTTGACAAGCACAACCAGGGAAAGCTGAAACTACTTGAATCTCCGGATCAGGGCGCAGATTCTCATGGCGTGCTGTTAAGTAGGGAGACCATCAAAGAACGCCCACTACCGCCCATGAAGGCACTGCAACATTTCAGTCGCGGTTTCAACGCCGAAATCGCAAAAGAGTTTGTCAAAAGTAAATCAGCGATTTCGATCGTCGGGCTCGGGCCGTTTGATCCCAAACATGACTTGCTGAAGAACCTGACGTTGACTATCGGCAAGATGGCAAACGAAACGGGTGCGTTTGTGTTTGATGTGGCTGATTCACTGACTTTTACCAAAGAAGCCTTCGATGGCATTCGTGTTGCCGAAATCAAAAAGGGGCAGTTGAGTTCCAATCAGTTTGGAGTTCGCGCCTATCGAGTTGACCAGGGCATTCGATCCGTAACGATGGGCTTGGAAAAGTTCGGCCAAACGAATCTGGCCGTTGCAAACTTCGCTGAACACCACATGGGCGTAATTGATTCGTTCAATGGTATCCTGATTCAGGCGGTGATTGAATCCGATACCAAAGTCGAGCCAGGAGACTTGAGTCTTGAACCACAGAAGTTCGACAATGAACTCCAAAGGAAAAAGTTTGAATCGCTTTTGCGGCAGGGTTTTACCGGCGTCGACGTGAAGCTTGCCGCAATCAAGCCACAAGGAGGCGACCCCCAAAAGCTGCTTGGCGTTGTTTTTGAAAGCGAACCTGGCGAAGAGCTCTGGCAGGAACAGGAAAAGTTTTTGTTGACTATCTTCGAAAAAACTAGACGAATTTCCGAAAACATCGACATCGGTACTGTAGAAGCAGCTATTAAAGCCGCACGAATACAGGCAACTGCGATATTGCAGGACAAGACCCAATGGTCTGCTCCAAGGCGGCTAAAGGTGGCGATCAATCTTCCACAAAAGGAAATCGTGTGGGTGGAAGTTAGCAGCTTCGACGACGGAAAGGGCAGGGGCATTTTGCTCTCTCAGCCGACCAAGGATTCTTCTTTGAAGTCCGGATCAGAAATGGCTTTCGAGTCTGAGATGATTTTTGACTTCGTTCTTTCCGATGCCGAAAACACGATTGCCAAAGGTGGTGTCGACGAGCTGATTAGTAAACTGAACTCGCGATAGTTTGCGAGACGATCAGGACTCGTATCTTTTCCCAAATCGAGCGGCTAACTTCTGCGGCATCGACCTTTCTAGGTCGGCCATTAAACTGGCCGCCTTTTATCATCGTAGCCAGGGACATCGTCCTGGGAAATCTCGGCAGTAAACTGCTGTTGGTTGTAGGCTAACTTCACTAAGTTTGGCAGACCATTTTTTGAACGCAAAGACGCGAAGACGCAGAGACGCAAAGATTTTGATTCTGACCTTTGCGTCTTGGCGTCCTTGCGTCTTTGCGTTTCTCTTTCTGGGCCGCTGGAGAAATGGGACATTGAGTCGCGCCCCTTGGACCACAATTTACGTGTGCAAAAAGCTTAACTTATCAAGCAACTCAAACGCGATTTGGCCAATGGCCTTTTATCATCGCAGCCAGGGGCATTGTCCTGGGAAATCTCGACAGTAGAACTGCCGTTGGCTGTAGGCTAACTTCACTAAGTTTGGCGGACCATTTTTTGAACGCAAAGACGCGAAGACGCAAAGATTAAGATTCTGAGCTTTGCGTCTTAGCGTCCTTGCGTCTTGGCGTTTCTCTTTCTGGGC